>CBDCVX010000018.1:0-238330 GCA_965223195.1 Longimicrobiales bacterium | reverse complement strand
CGATCGGCTATGGCTCCGTGCTTCACCGCCTCGACCAGACCTTCCGCGCGCAGATGGGGAGCCAGTGTGCGAGTACACTCGGGGTCGATCAGCACGGCCGCGGGAGCGTGAAAGGCACCGAGCAGGTTCTTGCCCGCCGGAAGGTTCACGCCGGTCTTTCCGCCGACGGAGGCATCGGACATGGCGAGGAGCGTGGTGGGCACCTGCACCACCGGCACCCCTCGCATGAACGTGGAAGCGACGAAACCCGCGAGATCGGTCGTCACGCCGCCACCCAATCCGACCACCACGCAATCCCGATCGCAGCCCGCGACCGCCATACGCTCTGACAGCGCCCGCCAGGTGTCCGTGGTCTTGGACGCCTCACCCGCCGGGAAGGTCAGTGCCAACGGCTCTCCCCCGACCTTCGCCACACGTCGGACGACGGCCTCACCGAACAGGGCGAACACCGTGTCGTCGGCAATCAGCACATACCGGGACGCCGGAGCGACGCGGGTCAGCCATGCGTCCAGGCGTTCGCGCAGCCCCGCCTCGACATGGACGGGATAGGATCCGGACGCCGTGCGGACCGTGACCACACGGGCATCTTCGGATGGGGTCGGAGAGAGCCGATCCGGCCGGCTCATTCCTCCCGCTGGATCCCGACGCTGACAGCCGGCGGCTCCCCGATGCGCACCACCGCTACGGCGCGGTCGTCCACCTCGATCCGCTCGACCTGTGCGCTTCGGGTCCGCGACCAGTCGCTCCCCGCTACCGCGTCCGAAAACCGGTCGCGTGCATCCGGAGTGTCCCACACCGACGCCCACACGAGGCTCGTCGCGGATCCGTTGTCGAACAGCATGAAGCGATCGCCGTCCCAGCCGTCCGGCGTGGCCGCGGGAATCTGCTCCTCGACCAGAATCCGCGTTCCCAAGTATCCGAGCTCCTCTTCGTATCGGGGCTCGTGGGATCCGGGGTCGAGCACGATGCGTGTGGGAGGATCCGCGGGGTCGCCGACAAGCCGTGAGGGCTCGGCTATCTGTTCGGTGGACTGCGGGAGCAGCGGCCCGAAAGGAGCCGGCCGTCCTTCGACCATCTTCCACAGGTTCACGATGAACCCCGCCCCTTCGATATACGGATACAGGAGGGATTCCTGGATGACCCGAGGCGCGGCCGCCAGCTCGGGATACTGTTGTCGAACCATCTGGAGCATGGGATCCAGACGGTCGGTAAAGTCCGGGAGCTCGGACAGGTCCACCGGTGACCCCTGCATCTGCTCCATCATGTGTTCCAACATGATCAGCGTGGCGTGCCCTTCGATGGCGGCCTGGGCGGCCGTGAGCCGGTCCGATCCGCGGCTGCGATCCGTGATCTGCGAGAGGTCGGCAACCTGGTCCTGGACCGCGTGGACCAGCTCGTGCACCATGATCGTGCGCAGCAACCCTTCCTGCTGATCCTCCATAATGAACAGCGCCGTCGAATCGGGCTCGTAGAATCCGGCCACCTGCTCGCCGTAGAGGGAGAGCAGGAGGCGTTGGAGGTCGAGCGAATCGGGCACCAGGCCGAGCAGCGCGTAGGAGGCGGTGATGTTGGCGGCCTCGGTCGCGCCCAGCTCCTCCTCGACCTTGAGTCGTAAGTACGTCTCCAGCTCCTCGCGGCTCCGCCACTCCACCCGTACGGGCTCCTGGAGCGCCAGACCGGTGCGCGCGGTGAGGTCGGCCAACACCTCACCGGCCAACGCCACCAGCGCGGGATCCGAGGAGACCACCAGTGTGTCCGCGGATTGCGCCACCGCCGGCGGCGTGGCATCGGCCCCCTGGTTCGAGCAGGCAACCAGGGCCAGCACCAGCAAGCCCATCGATTTGGTCATGTTCCCCCCTTCATGCCACACGGCCCGGGACTCAGGGCGTGGCCGTTCCCGTGCGTCCGTATCGATCCTCCAGCCGCACGACGTCGCTCAAGTGGTTCGTTGAAGCCTCGAGCATGCGGACATCGGTCACGGCCACCATGCGATGCACGGTGAACGGAGTTACCCGAAAGTTGTCACCGGCTTCCAGCGTGATCTCCTCGAGCTCCCCCCCCACCGGTCCGGCATAGAACCGGAGAATTCCGTCCAGGAGATACAACGTCTCGTCCTTGACCTCGTGGTACTGGAGGGACAATGCCTCCCCGGCGTGGATATGGAGGATCTTGCCGACGTACAGGTCGGTCTCCGCCCAAATCGTCTCGTATCCCCACGGCTTCTCTACCGTGCGTGGCGTTCCCTTCACGGTCGCTACCTCTCGCAAAACTCCCGGCCCTGCGGCCGAAACGTGAACCGATGCTCGCCAACCGGCTGCAACCCCCATTCCAAGGAGCGGGTCCGAGCCGGGAACCGTCCAACGGAGCCGTCCCGGCCCAGTCACCTTTTCCAGGTCCGGAACCTGCTACCCCGCCGTTGGCGAAAGCGCCGCGGGCCTGGGCCGGGATCCGCCGTCGTCCTCCGCGGAGAGCGACCGGCGATGGACTCGTTCCCCCCGTTCCCGTTAGCTTCATGGTGCCGTACGGCCACGGCTCCGGTATGAAGACCGAAGTCAAAGGCTTTTGTTTCCTGGGAGATACGTGCTCGGCATGAAGGACAAGATCTTCCGGGCGGTGGGATCCGTCATTCGGCTTCCTTACGTCTGGATACCCGCCCTCGTCCTCTCGTTCCTGGCCCTGGGCCTCGGCTTGGGGATGTGGCAAAATCTGTGTGTCGAGTGTCCCTCGATCGCCCAGATTTACGCCTGGGAGCCCACGCAGGCGGCCAAAGTGTACGCGCGCAACGGCGAGCTGATCGCCGAGCTCGGCGTGGAGCGACGGACCCCCGTGGCCGTCGACGACCTTCCCGAGCACGTGGCGCAGGCCTTCATCGCGGTCGAGGACAAGCGGTTCTACGCTCACCGCGGCGTGGACCCCCGCGGCGTCATGCGGGCGGTGTACGGGCTGCTCACCCGTCGGTCGAGCCAGCTCGGCGGCGGCAGCACCATCACCCAACAGTTGGCCCGCAACATGTTCGACGAGCTGGGCTTCGAGCGCAGTCTTCTCCGGAAGCTCAAGGAGATGCGCGTCGCCTTCCAGCTCGAGCGAGCCTACTCCAAAGAGCAGATCCTGGCCGCCTACATCAACCAGATCAACTACGGCCAGAACTGGCTCGGCATCCAGACGGCTTCTCGCAACTACTTCGGCAAGCCGGCGTCGGAGTTGGCCATCGAGGAGGCGGCGCTGTTGGCCGCCATTCCCAAAAGCCCCAGCAACTACTCGCCGCTCCGGCATCCGGACGCGGCGCTCGATCGGCGCAATCTGGTGCTTCGCAGGATGCGTGATCAGGACATGATCACGCCCACCCAGTTCGAGGAGCTGTCGGCCACGCCGGTACCCACGGAGCGAGCACAAGCCCACGACGGGATCGCGCCGTACTTCGTGGAGCACGTGCGCCAGATCCTCGACGACCGCTTCGGTGGGCAGCTCTACCGCGCAGGCTTTCGCGTGTACACGACGCTGGACATCGAGATGCAGAAAGCCGCCAACCAGGCCATGCAGCGCGGTCTCGACGCGGTGGAGCAGCAGCCCGGATACGCACACGACCGATACGCCGAGTGGGCAGATTCCGCGTCGTTCCCCGGAAACGGATCGCCGTACGTGCAAGGGGCGCTTGTGGCAGTGGAATCGGCCACCGGCGCGGTACGCGGCCTGGTGGGTGGAAGGGACTTCAACCAGTCCAAGTTCAACCGCGTCACGCAGGCGCAGCGGCAAGCGGGGTCATCGTTCAAGCCGTTCGTCTACACGTCCGCAATCGCCAGTATGGTGCCCGCCTCCCACGTCGTGGTGGACGCGCCGGTGGTGCTTCCCCAGTTGGACGGCACCGAGTGGAAACCCAGGAACTTCACCGGGGAGTTCAACGGGCCCATGACCATTCGGGAGGCGTTGCGCCGCTCGATCAACATGGTCGCGATCAAGCTGGCCATGGAGGTCGGACTGGAGACCGTGGTTCAGACGGCCAAGCGCATGGGCCTCAGGACCGATATCGAGCGCGTTCCCGCGACCGCCATCGGCGCCGCCACCGTGATTCCCATGGAAATGGCAGAGGCCTATACCACGTTCTCGAACCTGGGAGAGAAGGTGCGCCCGTTCGTGATCGAGCGGGTCGAAGCGGCCGATGGTGAGGTGCTGTGGGACCCGCAGCCTGAAGTCCAGAGCGTTGTGGATCCGGCGGTAGCTCGAATCATGGTGTCGATGATGGAGGGCGTGGTGGCGTCGGGCACGGGCGCGTCCGTGCGAGCTTCCCTTCCTTACGACGTGTCCGCGGCCGGAAAGACCGGCACCACGAACAACTCGACCGACACGTGGTTCGTGGGCTACACGCCCAACCTGACCGCTCTGGTCTGGTTCGGCATGGACCAGCCCCAACCCACCCGGCCCAACGCCACCGGAGGCGGCGACGCCGCACCGGTGTGGGGCGAGTTCATGAAGATGGTGTACTACGGCCAGGAGGAGACCGACACGCTGCCCGCCATCGCGGCCTCCATGGAGGTTCCCCAGCCGTGGCCGTCGGTCGACGGGATCTCCACCCGCGAGGTGGACCGCGTGACCGGAAAGCTCGCGTCCCAGTGGTGCCCGGAAGAGGACATCTATACCGAGATGTACCTGTCCGGCACCGAGCCCACCGACATCTGCGACCGCTCGGGCCTCACGCTGATCGGCCAGGCCCAACGCCCCGTGGTCTCGTCCGGAGAGCCCGGGCGCTAACCGGGCGACGACCCGGGCAGTAACCGGGCGAAGGCCCGGGCAGTAACCGGGCGCCGGCTCCGCACCGCCCGCCCACGGCCGCTCGGGACACCAACGCTCCCACCTTGACGGACGGGGTCCCGCTCCGGACAGTGTGGAGTCCACCCCAAGCGCTCCACTCGTCCGACCCGCATCCGGGGGCCGTCCATGCGTATCAGAATCGCTCGAATCGCTTCGTGCCTGCTGTTGACGTCTGCGCTCACCGCGCTGCCATCCGGCTTGGCCGCGCAGCAGGCCACCGAGAATGACGAAGTGGTCCGCACCCTGGTGGGACGCCTTACGCTGGAGAAATACAAGGCCACGCTGAAAGGCCTTACCCAGTTCGGAGACCGCCGCCAGGGCACCCAACGGAACCGCGATGCGGTCGATTGGATCGAAGCCCAGCTCAGGGCCTTCGGGTGCACGAACACCGAACGGATCACGTACGTGTACGATCCCGAGCCCCGCCCACCCCGGCAGCGGCCTCCTCGTACCCGCACCGCTGAAGAGAGCACCGCGACTCCGACCGGCGGGCTGGTCGGACGTCGAGGCCCGGGTCCCGGAGGCAGCATCATGTTCGGCCACCGCGGCCGCACCGGCGTGAACCGCGACCTGGAGGCGCAGCCCGATGAGCGGATCCGCGCGCTCAACGCAGAGGAGCCGGTGAACGGAGAGCGGGAGGAGGTCTACTGCACCAAGGTCGGCACTACCCGGCCGGACGAGATGTACATCATCGGCGCGCACATGGACGGCCACGGCGTGAACGAAGCCGTCAACGATGACGGATCGGGCACGGCGCTGGTCATGGAGCTGGCCCGCATCTTCAACGCGCCGGACGTGCAGACGGAGCGCTCGATCCGGTTCGCCCTCTGGAACAACGAAGAAACCGGACTCAACGGCGCGCGCGCATACGTGGCTCAGCGCCAGGCACTGCAGGGCATCGAGGACCCGGTGGGATCGGGCAGCTACCCGGAGCCCACGTGGCTGGGGATGATCCAACACGACATGATGTTGTGGGATCACGGTGCGCCTCGCGCGGACGGAACGGTGAGCCGCGACCAGCGTCCCGAGGCGGACGTGAACATCGAGTTTCAGTCCAACTCGGACATGGCGCGGGAGTCGATGGAGCTCGCGTTCTTCTTCAAGGCCGCGAACGAACAGTACGCCACCGACTACCCGGCCGCGGTCGGCCCGCACATGACCAACACCGACTCCACGCCGTTCATGAACCTGGTCCCCTCCATCAGCCTAAGGGAGAACGAGCGGGGGGCGCAGATCGGCGCGGGCTGGGATCCCAACTGGCACCAGCCAACGGACGTTTGGACCACCTACGACGACAACGACTTTCGCTTGGGGCTGAACGCGGCGCAGACTACGCTCGCGGCTATCTCCCAACTCGCCGGGGCTATGATCGTGCGTTGATCGGGCGCATCGCGGGCCTCGGTGCGATGCCCGCTCGAGCGGCGTCCCGACGCTTGCGGCGACCCGCTACCGACGGGTGATGTCTGCGAGGTGATCGAGGAACGTCCGCTCGCTCTCGGAAAGCGCGGCGACGCCCGCCTCGGTAACCACATGCAGCAACCGCTGGACTTCCGCGCGATTGACGGGATGAAGACGGTTCAAGCCGATCGCCGACCAGCGTTGTCGGCGCTCGCCCTGTTGCACCAGGGCGGAGTTGAACGTCGAGTTGGGAGCCTCTACCCGCCGCCGCGCCGCGATTCTACGCCGGCGCCACAGCCGGTAGCCCACAACCACCGCCACACCGACGGGCACTCCCAAAAGAGCGAAGAGCCAGTTCTCCAACATCCACGAAAGCTGTATAGGGTCGTTCCGGGTCGCAACGATTCAGACGTCCTTCCTTCCCGAAGGGTTTCATCCAACGTCGTGATGAATGCGCGCTGCGCCTCGTCCAAGACCTCCCGCCGGTGCGCGGTCGCCGCCTCGTAGAGGCATACTTGTGGAGTTTCCTCAACGTGGTATACCATATGCCACGTATGGGCATCCGAAAGCGAGCAGGTGCCTTCGGGCACCTGCGAATGGGTATGGCCGCGGCGGCTGTGGTTCTGCTCTCCGCCGGGCTCGGGGCGCCCGCCGCGGCAGCACAATCCCCGGTGGAGGCAACGGCTCGCCCGTCCCGTGCCCACCGCACCGCCGAACCGGTCGCGCGGCTGCAGGCGGCCATCGATTCGGGAGCCGTGACCCTGGCCCACGACTCGCTGTTCGGATACCTGCCCGGGTTGTTGGACGCTCTCGGTATCCCGGTGAGCTCCCAGACCCTCGTCTTCTCCCGTACGAGCCTACAGACCGACCGGATCGCGCCGTGGGCTCCTCGGGCGCTCTATTTCAACGACGACGTCTACGTCGGGTACGTCCAGGAGAGCAGCTTCCTGGAGATCGCCTCGGTACACCCGACCGAGGGCGGCAAGTTCTTCACGCTCGATCAATCCGAGACCGAAAAGCCGCGCTTCCAGGAAGAGACGACCACCTGCCTGATGTGCCACGAGTCCCGATCGGTCACGGGGGGCGTGCCGGGGTTCATCGTGCGCTCCGTGCTGGCCGATCGACTGGGATACGTCATCTCCGACGTGCACCGCGGATCGACCACCGACCGGACTCCGCTGGAAGACCGTTGGGGCGGGTGGTACGTGACCGGCACCCACGGTGAAGCCCTCCACTCGGGGAACGTGCGGTCGGAGGCGTTGGAGCATGAAATACCGAACTCGCGAGACTACGTCCGAGCGTTCGACATGGCATCCGGCGGAAACGTCACCGAGTTGGAGGACAGGTTCGACCCGACGCCGTATCTGACCGGAGACTCGGACATCGTCGCGCTCATGGTGCTGACCCATCAGGCTCAGCTCCACAACACCATCGCCTGGGCGCACACCGCCACGCGGGAGGCGCTCCGCGACCAGGCCGCCGGCCTGTTGAGCGCAGGCCAGACGCTGGATCCGGACTCCCTTACGCCTACGGCCCGAGCCCGCATCGACGGAGCGGCCGATCGGCTGGTGCGAGAGATGTTCCTGTCCAGGGAAGCCGAGCTCTCCTCCCCCCTACAGGGGACCACGGCCTTCGCGGAGGAGTTCGCCGCTCTGGGCCCACACGACGCACAGGGCAGATCCCTTCGGGACGTGGAGCTGGTGACCCGGCTGTTCCGTTACCCGCTCTCCTTCCTCGTGTACTCGGATGCCTTTCAGGCCCTGCCGGATATCCTCAAGGACCGGGTCTACGCGGGATTCGGGCGCGTGCTCAGCGGCCGGGACGACCGGGAGGAGTTCGCCCACTTGTCCCCGGAGGATCGTACAGCGATCCTCGAAATCCTGATCCAGACGCTACCGGAATTCGAACGCCGATCAGAGGAAATGGCGCCCTCCGGTCCCGTCGGTAGGCTCCGGTAGCATTCGGGCAGGGCGGGCCGCTCTCGACTCATCGCACGGTAACCCTTTTCGAACCTGCGTAGTCTTAGACCTGTGAACGGTAAACTGGTAACCGCGCAGAACGCAGCGCAGCCTCGAACACCTCAGCGCCGGGAGAAAATCCATGCAGTCTCGCCCCGGGGACCGCTTCCGGTTCCGTAGCTTAGCGCTCGCGGCCATCGTCGCCGCAGCCCCGACCCTGCTCTCCGCCCAGGCCCTTCCGCTCGCGAGCGTCCACGCGGGCGACGACTACGCGGAGACCATCGACGCAGCCCGAGAGCTCATCCGAAGTCTGATGGACGAACATGGCGTGCCCGGCGCATCCGTCGCGGTCGGGATCGACGGAGACATCGTGTGGTCCGAAGGGTTCGGCTGGGCGAGCCTGGAGCTCGGCGTGCCCGTGACGCCGCTGACCAAGTTCCGCGTGGGCAGCGTGTCCAAGTCCATGACCGCAGCCGCGATCGGCCTGTTGGTGGAGCGGGGCCGGCTGGACCTCGACGTTCCGGTCCAAACCTACGTGCCGGACTTTCCCGAAAAGCGGTGGCCCGTCTCGACCCGACAGCTCGGAGGACACCTTGCCGGTGTTCGCCACTACCGCGGGGGAGAGATGCTGTCGAGCCGCCGGTACGAGACCGTGATGTCCGGCCTGGACATTTTCCGCGCGGACACGCTGCTCTTCGAGCCGGGCACCGACTATTCGTACTCCAGCTACGGATGGAATCTCATCAGCGCGGTCATCGAGGGTGCGTCCGGCAGGGAGTTCCTCGCGTTCATGCGCGACGACGTGTTCGAGCCTCTGGGGCTTCGGCACACCGTACCGGACCACAACGATTCGATCGTCGTGCACCGAACGGAGTTCTACCACAACAACGACGGCGCGCTCATCAACGCGCCCTACGTGGACAACAGCTACAAGTGGGCTGGTGGAGGCTTTCTCTCCACTCCGGAAGATCTGGTCCGGTTTGGACAGGCCCACCTCGAACCGGGCTTCCTGCAGACCGAGACGCTCGATCTCTTGTTCACTTCGCAGACGCTCCGGAACGGCGAGTCCACCGGATACGGGATCGGGTGGCGCTCGGGCGTCCAGGACGACGGGGATCGGGTCCTTGCCCATTCGGGCGGATCGGTGGGAGGCACCACACTCCTGCTGATGCTCCCCGAGCACGGGCTGGTCGTAGCCGGTGTGGTGAACATGTCGGGTCCGGCCACGCGCATGGTACGGGAGGTGGCGGAGGTGTTCGAGGAGCGGATCGAGCAGGGAGGTGAGGGCGGGTGAGCCGGCGGCGCCACCCATCCCCCTACCGCCCTTCCTCGTAGGCCGCGATCGCCCCCTCGTGCTCCAGCGTGGCCGCGATCTCGTCCATGCCCTCGATGAGGCACCGAGCTCGGAAGGGGTCCAACACGAACAATGCCCGAAACCCGTCGCTCCCGACCACTTCGCGGGCGGCGACATCCACCCGCGCGGTGTATCCGGGCCGGTCGATGGCCCGCTCCATGAATGCGTCCACGTCACCGGCAGGCAACGTCACCGGCACGATGCCCGTCTGATAGCAGTTGGAACGGAAGATATCCGCCAGGCTGGGCGCAATGACGGCCCCGAATCCGTATTCGGCCAACGCCCAGGCCGCGTGCTCCCTGGACGATCCGCAGCCGAAGTTGGCCCCGGTCACCAGAATGCGCGCCCCGGTGTATTCCGGCTGGTTCAGCACGAAGTCGGGATCGGGCGAGCCGTCCGGACGGCGGCGCCAGTCGTGGAAGAGGAAGGCGCCGTACCCGGTCCGCTCCAGACGCTTGAGGAACTGCTTGGGGATGATCTGGTCGGTGTCGACGTTCGCACGGGGGAGCGGGGCGACCGTTCCGACAACTCGTCTGACCGGGGCGACGGCGCTCATGCCCAGCTCCTCACGTCGACGAAACGCCCGGCCACCGCTGCGGCCGCCGCCATGGCCGGGCTCACCAGGTGGGTCCGGCCGCCTTTCCCCTGACGGCCCTCGAAGTTGCGGTTCGACGTGGAAGCGCAACGCTCGCCCGCTCCGAGCACGTCGGCGTTCATTCCCAGGCACATGGAACAGCCCGCTTCCCTCCACTCGAAGCCCGCCTCCTTGAAGACGCGGTCGAGCCCCTCGACCTCCGCCTGCCGCTTGACCGCCGTGGAGCCCGGAACCACGAGAGCATGCACCCGCGGATGAACCGTCCTGCCGGCAAGGACCGCGGCCGCCGCCCTCAAGTCCTCCAAGCGGGCGTTGGTACACGAGCCCAGGAAGACCCTGTCCACGGCGATGTCGGTGATCGGCGTTCCGGGCTCCAGCCCCATGTATTCCAGGGCCCGCTCCCGGGCCGCACGGCGTTCCGGACGATCGGCTGCGTCCGGAGCGGGCACGCGGCCGGTGATCGGCGCCACCATCTCCGGGGTGGTGCCCCAGGTCACTTGAGGCTCGAGGCGAGATGCGTCCACTACGACCGTCTCGTCGAAGACGGCGTCGGCATCTGACGACAACGCGGACCACTCGCCTATGCGGCGCTCCAGCTCGGCCCCCTCCGGCGCGTGCGGGCGGCCGGCGACGTAGTCGAAGGTGGTCCGGTCGGGCGCAATCATTCCGGCCCGGGCTCCGGCCTCGATGGACATGTTGCACACGGTCATGCGCTCTTCCATGGAGAGTCGGCTTACGACCTCGCCGGTGTATTCGATCACGTAACCCCGTCCACCACCGACCCCGATCCGGTGGATGATGCCCAGGATGAGATCCTTGGCGCTCACGCCGGGTAGCAGGCGGCCTTCCACTCGCACTTGCATGGCGCCGGGACGGCGCATGCGCAGGCATTGTGTGGCCAACACGTGCTCGACCTGGGACGTGCCGATCCCGAACGCGAGGGCGCCGAACGCGCCGTGGGTCGCCGTGTGGCTGTCGCCGCAGACGATCGTCATCCCCGGCTGGGTATAGCCCAACTCGGGTCCGATTACGTGGACGATGCCCTGGCTTCCGGAGTCGATGTCGTAGAGGCGAATCCCGAACTCCCGGGCGTTTCGTCTCAGCGCTTCCACCTGCCGGCGGGCCAGGTCGTCCACGATCGGAAGTGATCGGTCCGTGGTCGGTACGTTGTGGTCGACGGTGGCGACAGTGCGGTCGGGCCTCCGTACTGCTCGACCCGCCAAACGCAATCCATCAAAGGCTTGAGGGGAGGTCACTTCGTGTATTAGGTGAAGGTCTACGTAGAGGAGATCGGGCTCGTCCACACCGGCCCGCACGGTGTGTGCGTCCCAGAGCTTTTCGAGCATCGTACGGCCCCTCACGGGCTTTCTCCCGTCTCGATGTGCGCCAACACGGCCTCGGTAAAGGCGGCTGTGCCGACGGGCTCCCGGAGCGGGTCCTGGCCGGCGGAGGGGACCAGATCCGCAGTGCGAATGCCCTGCTTCACGGTGGCTTCGACGGCCTGCGCCAACGCGCGGGCCGCCCGGTCCAACCCGAACGTATGGCGGAGCATGAGCTCGACGGATGTGAGCGCTCCCATGGGATTCGCGACACCCAGGCCCGCCAGCTCGGGAGCCGATCCGTGAACCGGCTCGTAGAGATCGGTGACGCCACCCAGGCTCGCGGAGCCGAGCACACCGAGGGACCCCGCAACGCCGCCGGCCGCATCGCTGAGAATGTCCCCGAAGAGGTTGGACGTGAGGAGCACGTCGAACTGCCCCGGATCTCTCACGATCTCCAGGGCAGCCCGGTCCACCAACATGTGCCGTACATCAACGTCGCCCTCCCGTTGCGCCACCGCGTCCACGACGCGTCGCCAAAGCCGCGAGACCTCGAGAACGTTCGCCTTGTCGACCGACGTCACCCGACCGCCGCGCCCCCGCGCAAGCCGCAGCGCGAGGCCCGCAATCCGACGGACTTCATGCTCCTCATACACCAGCGTATTCCACGCCCGTCCGTCACGTTCCCCCCTGGGATCCCCGTAGTAGAGCCCTCCCGCCAGCTCGCGGACGACCAACAGGTCCGTGCCTGTGGCCCGCTCGGGACGGAGCGCCGAATACTCGGCCATGGTCTCGGACACGGCCACCGGCCTCAGGTTGGCCCAGCAACCCAGCCCCGCCCGCAGCGCGAGGAGCCCGGCCTCCGGCCTCGAGGCGGGCAGCGCACCTTCGGCGTCCGGATGGCCCACTGCACCCAGCAGCACCGCATCGGCGCTCCGGCATGCCCGGAGGGTCGGTTCGGGCAGGGGGGATCCGTTGGCCGTAACCGCCGCCCAACCCACCGGACACTCCGTGCGTGCCACCTGGAAACCGAGCCGCGCTCCCAGCGCATCCAGCACCTCGAGCGCCGCCCCGACCACCTCCTTCCCGATCCCGTCCCCCGGAAGCACCGCCAGGTCGAGGCGCATCACACCGCCCAGTATTGCGCTTCCGCGAAGGCCTTTTCCTCCAGGAGTGTCGCGTGCTCCGCTTTGTCCAACGCGTTCAGGAACGCGCGGGCCGCCGCCTCGACGATGTCGGTGGACGACGCGCGGCCGTGGAACGGGTGGCCGGCCACCCGGAGCAGCAGGTGGACGTTCCCGACCGCGTCCTTGCCGGGGCTGGCCGCCTGAATCGAGAACTCCTCCAGACGGTGACCCCAGGGCGAGATCGCTCCCAGGGCCGCGAAGGTCGCGTCGATGGGCCCGTCGCCGGTGCCTTCCGCCTCGATGGCGGGGCCACCGTTGTGGGAGACGCGCGCCGTGGCCCGGGCGGGGTGCCTCCCGCACCGCACCTCGAGGTGCTCCAGGCGAAAGGCGCGTGCGGCGTCGGCCATGGTGCCCTGGTAGTAGATGGCCAGCAGGTCCTCGTCGTGAACGACCTTCTTGGTCTCCGCCAGCAGCACGAACAGCTTGTAGGCCCGGTCCAGCTCCTCCCCTTCCAGTGCAAACCCCAGCTCTTCGTAGCGCGCCTTCAGCGCGTGCCGGCCGGAGTGCTTCCCCAGCACCATGCGATGGGCCCGTGCGCCGACCGTTTCGGGCTGCATGATCTCGTACGTGCGCGGGTCCTTCAGCACTCCGTCCTGGTGGATGCCGGCCTCGTGGGCAAAGGCATTGGCGCCCACGATGGCCTTGTTGGGCGGCGTACGGATCCCGGTGATGGCACAGAGCAGCTCGGAGGTGGGACAGAGCCGTTCCGTGTTGATCCCCACGTCGTAGTCCTCGAAGCGCGGCAGGACCTGGAGTGCCATCACGACCTCCTCCAGGGCGGCGTTGCCCGCCCGCTCACCGATTCCATTCAAGGTGCACTCCACCTGGCGTGCACCGTGCTCGATCGCAGCCAGCGAGTTGGCCACCGCCAGCCCCAGGTCGTCGTGACAGTGGGTGCTCAGCACCACGGACTCGATTCCGGGCACGGTCGCACGAACAGCGTCGAACATCCCCGCGACGTCGCCGGGATGAGCGGTGCCCACCGTGTCCGGAAGGTTGACTACGGTCGCGCCGGCCTGGACGGCCACCTCGATCACCTTGCACAGAAAGTCCCGCTCCGTGCGGGTGGCGTCCTCCGCGCTGAACTCGACGTCGTCCGTATACGTGCGCGCCTTGGCCACCGCCGACGCCACCCTGGCGAGGCACTCGGCCTTGGAAATCCCCAGCTTGCGCTCGCGGTGCAAGGGAGACGTCGCGAGAAACGTGTGAATGCGGGGACGAACGGCAGGCTCCAGGGCCCGGGCGGCCCGCTCGATGTCCGTGTCTTTGGCGCGCGCCAGCGCCGCCACCGTGGGGTCGGCGAGAAGCTCGGCCACGGACCTCACGGCTTCCGATTCGCGGGGGGACGCCGCCGGAAAGCCCGCTTCAACGACGTCCACGCCCAGGGCCTCCAACTGCCCGGCCAGCCGCACCTTCTCGTTGACCGTCATCGTGGCTCCGGGGGACTGCTCGCCGTCCCGTAACGTTGTGTCGAATACCGATACGCGCTGCATGCACCGCTCCTGATACCTCAAAAAAAATTGCTCCCTCCCACCTCGGGAGAGAGCCTCGTTGCGCCCGGGATTTTAAGATTCGTCAGCCGAACCCCCGACGACGCTCGCACGGGCTGCTCTCCCCCGCCCCCTCGGTAAGGGCGAGGCCTGGAAGGCGGAGTAGAACCCTGTTACGAACTCGAATCATCGGTCTCCTCGTACACGGCCAACAGGACCCGCTATGGCTGGTCCCCGGTTGAACAAGGCGCGCATCTTATCGGCCCCTCCGGCACGCGTCAAGCCGAGCTCTGCGAGCCTCCCCGTCCACTAGTTGTGGATCGCGATCGCGTCCGCGAGCACTCGCGCGCCGACTTGGGCGTCGGCCTCGGACGCCGCGTGGACCGACCCGAGCCGCTCCCCCCGCTCGATCCGGGCTCCGGGCTTCACTCGAACTTCGAACCCCACCCCGGGGTCGATGGAGCCGTCGAGCGCCGTTCGCCCTCCGCCCAGCTCCACGACGCCCCACCCGAGCGCCACGGGGTCGACGGCGTCCACGCGGCCGTCGCGTGCCGCTTCGACCGGGCGCACCACCTTTGCGGTGGCCAGGCGGTCGGGATCGTCCACCACGTGAACGTCGCCCCCCTGACTCCGAACCAACGCACGAAACGCTTCCAGCGCGCTCCCATCGGCCAGAGCGCGCGTGGCCGCCGTCAACGCCGCCGCCTCGTCGGTGTCCGTGCCTAGCGTGAGCATCCCTGCGGCAAGGCGGACCACGAGGGCCCGCAGGTCGTCGGGTCCGCCGCCGCGAAGGCAGTGTATGGCTTCCCGAGTCTCGAGGCCGTTCCCGATCGCCACACCCAACGGCGCATTCATGTCCGAGAACATGGCCCGCGTGCGGACGCCGTGCGCCTCGCCGATCGCCTCCATGGTGGACGCCAAGACGTCGACCTGGCCGGGGTCCGGCAGAAACGCGCCTCTTCCCCGCTTCACGTCCAGAACCAACGCATCCAGGCCCTCCGCAAGCTTCTTGCTCATGATGCTCGCGGCGATCAGCGGGATGGCGGGCACCGTGGCGGTGACCGACCTGAGCGCGTAGAGCCTCCGGTCCAGCGGGGCGATCTCCTCGGTCTGGCCGGCGAACGCGAATCCGTGCTCGCGGACCAGGCGACGGAACCTGTCGAGGTCGAGGCTGGTCTCAAAGCCCGGTATCGCCTCCAGCTTGTCCAAGGTGCCTCCGGTATGGCCCAACCCTCTCCCCGAGATCATCGGCACCGCGAGTCCCAACGCGGCGGCCAGCGGAGCCAGTGCGATCGAGACCTTGTCCCCCACCCCGCCGGTGGAGTGCTTGTCGACGACGGGCCGATCCAGTCCGGGCCATTCGAGCCGTGCCCCGGAGTCGATCATCGCGCGCACGAGCGCGCGCAGCTCGGAGTCGTCCAAGCCCCGGAACACGACCGCCATCAAGAACGCCGACATCTGGTAGTCCTTCACGGCACCAATCAGAAAGCCCTGGAGGAAGGCGTCCATTTCTGCGGCCGTGAGCGGGTGACCCTCGCGCTTCCGCTCGATCAGGCGCTGCGGGTTCAGGCGCTGCGGGTTCAGGCGCTGCGGATTCAGGCGTCCCGCTGTCATACCGCGTGGCCCCGGAACCCGAGCCTCCGATGACGCCGTTCCGGCCGTTCATGGCTGCGCTCGGCCTCCTCGCGGCTTGGGGCCTGATGTCGTCCGCTCCGGCCGGGGCCCAGGTGGCCGGGGCGTTGCGCCCCTCCGCGTCGGCCCGGGATTCCGCCGGGCACTTCATCCGTCTGGCGGACAGCGCGTTCGCGGCCCTGGACGCCTCCACGAGCTATCGGTCGCTGGAGGCTGCGCTGGCCGTGGACTCGATCGGGTACGAGGCACGGTGGAAGGCCGCCCGGTCCGCCGTCTCGCTGGGCATGCTGGCCGAGGATGCGGAGCGAGCGGATTTCTACTACGTCGAGGCGGAAGGGCACGCGCGGGCGGCGGTCGAGCTCCAGCCCGACGGGGCTCGCGGACTGGAATGGCTGGCGGTGGCCCTGGGGCGCCGCGCCTTGAACCAGGGCCCCAGGGCTCGCGTGCGCTTCGCGGAAGAGATCTACCACATCGCCGAACGCGCGCTGGCGGCTGACCCGGAGTCGGCAGCCGCTCACCACGTGATGGGGATGTGGCACGCCGAGATCCGACGGCTCAGCGGATTCTCGCGGTTCATCGCCCGCAATCTGCTCGGAGGTGGGTTCTTCGATCTGGCCACGTGGGAGCAGGCGGTCGCGGGGCTCGAGCGCGCAGCGACCCTGGAGCCGGAGGCGCTGGTCCACGGGGTCGATCTCGCAGGGATATACGTGGATTTGGACCGCCACGGCGAGGCCCACGCCGAGTTGACGCGGATCCTGGCGCTGCCGGACCGGGAGCCCACCGACCGGCTCCACCGGCAGGCCGCGCTCCAACTCCTGGGTGAAGTAGAAGACCCCGACGGTCCGTCGTGATCTCCCTGCTGACCGTGCAGCCTACGTCGAGATCCGTTTACGTGCGGTCTTGACCGTTTCGTCGACTTTGCGCTTCATCTCATCCGCGAGGTCATCCCAGCGATCGGCTGCCCCGTCACGGAGTTCGCCCGCCACGCGGGCAATGCGGCGGCGGGTCCGTTGTCCGCTGTTCGGCGCGGTGAGCAACGCGATGCCCGCGCCGATGATCGCACCGAGCACGACCCCGGAGACGAAGTTGAACAGTTGTTGGTTGTCCTCGTATTCCACTGAAACTCTCCCTCTCCTTGTTCCAGCAACCTGTTAAGATAACACCGTGAGAGTTCTCGGCATCGACTACGGCGTACGGCGTGTGGGCCTCGCACTGAGCGACCCCACCGGTATGTTGGCAACCCCGTTGGACACCCTCCAACGGCGTCCCGGGCGGCGCCCGCCCCTCAAGCGGATCGCGGAGATCATATCCGAGCGCGACGTGCGGGAGGTCGTGATCGGCCTGCCGTTGGGGCTCGACGGGGAGGAGAACGCGTGGTGCGCCGAAGTGCGGGCGTTCGGCGAGGCGCTGCAAAAACGCACCGCGCTGCCTATCCACTTCCAGGACGAGCGCTTGACGTCGGTCATGGCCGAGCGAGCCGTGCGCGCCAGCGGCCTCAGGCGCACGGAGCGAGAGCGAAAAGACCGCGTTGACCGGGCGGCGGCGGTCCTGATTCTGCAACGATGGCTGGACATGCCGAACCAAACGCCCAGCAACGGACACCGGGAATGAGCATCGCCCGAGTTTCGCGAGAGGCCTCGATCCTCTCGGCGGGCCTCCGCCGTCGGGCTCGGCCGACCGCCTGCCTGTGGGTCGGGGCCGTGTTGTCGGCGTGCGCGGCGCAAGGATCGGGGCCCGAAGTGACGGTCACCGTTCCCGCCGGAGCTACCCTCGCGACGATTTCCGATACTCTGGAGGCCCGCGGGCTCATCGGCGCGCCTCGGTTCTTTCGTCTCTACGCGCGTATGCGTGGCGACGACACCCGCCTGCGCTCCGGACGGTACACGTTTCACGACGGAGACGGGTGGCCCGACCTGCTCGACGCGCTCGTCGCGGGCCGGGTGGCCACGGTCGCGGTCACCATTCCGGAGGGATTCACGCTTCCGCAGATGGCAGACCGACTGGCCTCGATCACCGGAGTCACGGCCGATTCGCTGCGGTCGGTCCTGACAGCGGACGACGCGCACGTGGAATGGAGCGTCCCCGGGCCGGGCCTCGAGGGATACCTATTCCCCGAGACCTACCGGTTTGCCGAAGGGGTTCCGGTGCCGGACGTGATCGACGCTCTGACGAGCGCCTACCGGGAGTTCTGGACCTCGCGGAGACGCCGGCGGCTCGCCGAGCTCGATCTGGAGGAGCGGGAGTTGGTCACGCTCGCGTCCATCGTGCAGGCGGAGGCGCGCTTCACGGACGAGATGCCGTCCATCGCCTCGGTCTATCACAACCGGGTGCGCAACGGATGGCGGCTCGAGGCCGATCCGACCGTGCTGTACGCCCTGGGAGGACATCGGGATCGACTGCTGTTCGCCGCCATCGACTCGGTCGCGGACAATCCGTACAACACCTACCGCAACCCCGGCCTGCCCCCAGGTCCCATCGGAGCTCCGGGCGAGGCGGCGCTGGAGGCCGCGCTGTATCCCGCGGAGGAGCCCTACATGTTCTTCGTCGCCGGGCCCGACGGCCGCCACGTCTTCAGCCGAACCCTGGCCGAGCACAATCGGGCCATCGCCCGCGTGCGACGCAGTCGGCCGAGTGGAGACTAGCCGACTCTCTGCGCTACGTGAGCGCCTGCGGCTCATCGTCATCACGGACCGGAGGGCGGCCGCGCCGCGATCGGTCAGATCGGTGGCCGAGTCCGTGCTGCGGGCCGGAGCGCCCGCGCTGCAACTGCGTGACAAGCAAGCTCGTGCACGCGATCTGATGGAGGAAGCCCGGGTGCTCCGGGAGCTGACCCGCCGCCACGGCGCAATGCTGCTCGTCAACGACCGGTTCGACATCGCGCTGGCGGCTGAAGCGGACGGCGTCCACCTGGGCCCGGACGACATTCCGGTTTCCGCGGTACGATCAAGGGTCCCGACGGGGTTTGTCATAGGATACTCGACCGATGATCCTCTGATCGCACGAACCGCCCAACGTGACGGGGCCGACTACATCGGCTGCGGCACGGTTTTCCCGACCGCGAGCAAACCGGACGCCGGCCGGTCGATAGGGTTGGACCGTCTCCGCGAGGTCGTAGACGCGGTCACGATCCCCGTGGTGGGAATCGGCGGCATCGAGCCCGGCAACGCGACCTCCGTCAAGGAAACCGGGGCCGCCGGCGTCGCCGTGATTGGTGCCGTGTTCGGCGCTGCCGACCCGGCCGCCTCGGTGCGAGCGCTCCTGGACGCCTAGTGCGGCTGGCCCCTCAGCAGCAGGCAGTCACGCCGACGTTGCGGCTCGCATCCGTCGACCGGTCACGGGCCGCCAGCGTTGGAGCGCAGGGAAAGGCGCCGAAGTGCACGGCCCGGTCTCCCTGCACGGTGAAGTGCTCCCCCAACCGGGTGTCGGTCAACATGCTTGCGGTATTTCCGCAAACCCGCTCCGGCCGGCCGGCCTCGAACGCGTGGTGGTCGTCCAGCCAGAAAACCTCCGGGAAATTCGGCAGAGTGCCTGAGTAAGTGGCCACCTGTCCGTAGTCCTCGCACCGATCTTCCAACCCGTCGAGCTTGAACATCCGGAGGGTGACCGACCGGAAACGCGCGGACCCCAGTCGGGATCGAATGGAGCTGGATTCGATTGCAATGGGCGCCTCACGTACGACCCGAACATCGCGGAACCCCGCCTGTCGGGCGAGAAGCAGAAAGTCCGGTAGGTAGGATGCGCCCCCCAAGCACTCTCCGAGCAGTTCCGGGTCACGTGTCGCCGATTCGGGTAGCCGCCGATCCGCGAAGACGTCGCTCAGGAGGAACTCACCTCCGGACTCGAGCAGACGGTACGCACCCGATAGCACCAGGTCTTTCCTCGGGCTCAGGTTGACCACGCAGTTGGAGACCACCGCATCGACGGAGCCGGCAGAGAGCGGAAGCGACTCCAACGCTTCGATGTATCCGTGGTGGAAGCGCACGTTCGAGTCGGCGTGCCCGAACCGCTCCCGGTGCCAGGACTCGCTGCCCACCGCCACCGCGAGTTGCTCCTCCGTCATGTCGACCCCATGGACCTGTCCCGACGCCCCTACGAGCTGACTCAACACGAACACGTCCCGTCCCGAGCCACAGCCCAGGTCCAGCACGACCCTGCCCTCGATCCCCTCCGGGAGCGGGGATCCGCACCCGTAGAAGCGGGCCAGCACGTCGTCGTGGACATTGGCCAGGAGCGCCTTGAGCCAGGGTTCGGGCTCTCCGCTCACGCAGCAGGCGTTCGTACGGAGGTCCTCTTGAGTGGAGAGCACGGTGCCGTAGTACTCCCGGATCCATTCGTGAACGGGAGGAGTGGAGGCGACAGACACGAGGTCGGCGGTCATTCGGGCGCGTCCCTTGCTGAAATGGGGTTCCGTTGATCCTACAATGCGGCCTCGACCGGATCGCCGGCTAGCCGCTCAATCTCACGAAAAAGCCAATCCGCCCGAGCCCGTTGGCGTTCCCAGACTGCACTGGCCGGCCGGCTGAAGAACCGGAGAACTCCCATGCGCATCGCACGTTCGTTTGCATTGGCCGCCCTTCTCGCAGGAGTGGCGGCCATCCCCGCCCAATCCCAACTGGCGCTCCGGGGCGGCTACGATCTGACCAACTTCTTCGGAGACGGGATTCAGGCGGATAATCGGCAAGAGCTGGGATTCGGCGGCTCGTTCGGCATCGTGAGCTTCGGCCCGGTAGTGCTGATGGCCGAGGCCTACTACCGTCAGAAGGGCGCCGACAACGTGCAGGCATTCGACGATCAGTTGATGACGCTGGGCGCAGTGGAGTTCGGAATCGACTACGTGGAGGTGCCCGTGCTTCTTCGCCTCAACCTGCCGGACCTGGGAGGCCGCGTCGTGCCGTACCTGAGCGGAGGCCCGACGTTCGCCTGGCGTGTGGACTGTGGTGTGACCATCCACTCGGTTTCACAGACGATTGAAGAGTCCTGCGACGATCTCATGGGTCAGAATCTCGAAGAAACCCTTAGAGACTACGAGCAAGGCTTCGTCCTGGGCGGCGGTCTCGACTTCGTGGTGGGAGGGGGTACGGGCGCGATCAACCTCGATGCCCGCATGACCCAGGGCCTCAGCCGAATCAACGAGAACGCGGACGGCACCATCGGCGTGAAAAACCGCGTCTTTTCGATGATGCTGGGCTATTCGTTCGGGATTCCGGGCGGCCTCGACGTACCGGGAATGGGCCAACAGCCCCGCTAGCGGGAGGCGGCGCCTACCAACCGCCGGACGCGCCGCCTCCTCCGAATCCGCCTCCTCCTCCGGAGAACCCGCCACCCCCGAATCCGCCCCGCCCCCTGCCGGAGCGGCGGCCGCTGGAACGCGGCCGGTCCGGAACCCGTGGGGGAATGAACACCACGGGTCCGGTCCGGTGGGGGCGGTGTGACCAATGGGGATCCCATCCCGACCGGGAGCTCCACGCACGACGCCCCCGACGGCGCATGCGGGTCATGAGGTAGATCAGGAACAGGAAGAACAGCAACTGAGCCAGCACGGCCACCATCTCGGAGGCCGGCTGCGACACCGGCGGCCCCGGCCCTGCAACCGGAGCCGGCACCTCACCCCGGATCGTGGCCATGACCGCGTTCACGCCGTCCTCGACGCCACCACCGAAATCGCCGGACCGAAAGCGGGGCGTGATCACGTGGTCCAGGATTCGACGGGCCCTGGCGTCCGTAAGCGCCGGCTCGAGCCCGTATCCCACCTCCAGCCGCATGCGCCGCTCGTCACGGGCGATGAGGAGGAGGACGCCGTCGTCGATACCCTCGCGACCCAGCCTCCAGGTCTCCGCCACCTTTATGGAGTAGTCCTCGATGGCGTAGCCTTCCAGCGACGGTATCGTGAGCACCGCGATCTGGCTGCCGGTCTCCGCTTCGAAGCTGCGGATCTGCTGTTCGATTCCGCGAGCGTCGGAGTCGGATAGCATCTCCGCGAGGTCGGTCACCGGCCCCGCCAGGAACGGCACTTCCTGCGCGGTCGTCGACCCGGCCAACAGCCCGGCCATCACCACTCCGGCCATCACCTGCGCGAACACCCCGCCCAAGCCCTCTCTCCTCATGGCTCGACCCGCGGTGCGTCGTCCAGCTCGTTCGGATCGTCGGGTCCGGGATCCAACCCACCTCCGCTCAGCAGGGCCCCGCAGCGCTGCACGGCCTCCACCACTCCCTCCACCGGATGGCCGCCCTTCATGCCCCTTACCACCGTATCTACGATCTGCTCCCACTCCGAGGTGGGCACGACGGAGTTCACGCCTTCGTCTCCGATCACCACCGCTCGGTGTTCGAACAGCGCCAAAAAAAGCAGAATGCCGGTCCGCTCACGCGTGTGGAACACCTCTTCCTCCAGAAACGCCGCCTCCGCTCGCTCCTGGACCCTGGACGCGATCAGGTCCTTCGGCACTGCCCACCGCCGCAGCCAATCGATCCGGTCCGTCAGCAGATAGCCGAGGAACGCCCCCAGCAGTAGCGCGGTGAGCCACAGCAGCGGGTGCGGTCCTCCCCAGCTCCGCACGAACGCGTCGACCGCCGCAATCACGGCGGCGGTGACCAGTGCAGCGACCAGGGCCCCCTTCCACGGAGCTTCCCGATACTCCTCGCACTGGCGCACGATGTAGGTGACGATCTCTCCGGACGTCTGACGTTCCGCGTTCGTCACCGCATCTCTGATGCGGTCCAGGTCCGCGTCTTCGAAGCATCCAATGCCCACGGGCGGCCGTCTCCGGCTGGTGCGATGTGCTCGCGGTCAGTTGTTGGAGAAATCCACCGCCGGCGCACGGTCGGCGCCTGGTTGGGCCTCGAAGTAGGCACGCTCGTCGAACCCGAGCATGCCTGCGAACAGCGAGGCGGGAAACCGTCTCCGGGTCGTGTTGTAGTCCCGGGCGACCTCGTTGTACCGTCGGCGCTCAACGCTGATTCGGTTTTCCGTGCCTTCGAGCTGGGACTGGAGGTCCCGAAACGCCTCGGTGGCCCCCAGCTCCGGATAGTCCTCCACCACGACCAGGAGGCGAGAGAGGGCTGACGACAGCTCGGATTGCGCCTCCTGGAACTGGGCCAGCTCATCTGCGCTGGGCGCCCCGTCCACGCTGATCTGCCCTACACGGGACCGTGCGGTCACGACGCGGTCGAGGGTCTCCTGCTCGAAATTGGCCGCCCCCCGCACGGTTTCCACCAGATTGGGAATGAGGTCGGCACGGCGTTGGTACACGTTCTCGACCTGAGCCCAGGCCGTATTCACCGTTTCGTCCCTGTCCACCAGGGTATTGTACGTCGAAAACCCCAATCCAAGCAGCGCCAAAAGGATGAGGACCCCGAGGCACCCGATCGTCTTGCCCATCGAACTGCTCTCCCGATTCGATTCCAACTCAGAGAACGATAAGCATATCCCGTCCGCGAGAGCAGCGCATCCGCGAGGATGCGCTGACCTACTCACCCGCGAATTTTTCGCCAGAAAAATACGCAGTGGGAGAGTACGGCGCCGCCTCAGCCAACGTCACAAAAGAACGCCCCGCAAGCCTAATCGGCTCGCAGGGCGTCCCGTTAAAGAAGCTGGCGGCGACTCGATGCGGCACACACGGCTGTACACCAACCAAGACGGTCCGTCCGCGAGAGCGGCGCATCCGCGAGGATGCGCCGACCTACTCTCCCGCGAATTTTTCGCCAGAAAAATGCGCAGTGGGAGAGTACGGCGCCGCCTTAGCCAGCGTCACAAAGGAACGCCCCGCAAGCCTATTCGGCTCACGGGGCGTCCCGGGCAAAGAAGCTGGCGGCGACCCGATGCGGCACACACGGCTGTACACAACCCGTAACGGTCCGTCCGCGAGAGCAGCGCATCCGCGAGGATGCGCTGACCTACTCTCCCGCGAATTTTTCGCCAGAAAAATACGCAGTGGGAGAGTACGGCGCCGCCTCAGCCAACGTCACAAAGGAACGCCCCGCAAGCCTATTCGGCTCACGGGGCGTCCCGGTAAAGAAGCTGGCGGCGACGTACTCTCCCACCGGATCCCTCCGGCAGTACCATCCGCGCTGTGGGGCTTAACGACCGTGTTCGGGATGGGAACGGGTGTATCCCCCACGCCAATACCACCAGCTAAGTCCAAAGATTTCGAGGGAAAGAAAGCATTTCGGGCGCTTCTCGGAGGTGATCGAAGCGCAACCTGGTAATCTAGTTGATGCTAACATCCTACTTGGCGCCCCAGCGGGACGGGGCGCCGGTCAAGCCTCACGGGCGATTAGTACGGCTCGGCTTCACGTGTTACCACGCTTCCACCTACCGCCTATCAACGTGCTAGTCTCGCACGGCCCTTCAGAGAGCTAATGCTCTGGGAGTGCTCATCTTGAGGGGGGCTTCCCGCTTAGATGCTTTCAGCGGTTATCCCTTCCCGACGTCGCTACCCGGCGCTGCCCCTGGCGGAACAACCGGTACACAAGAGGTCAGTCCGTTCCGGTCCTCTCGTACTAGGAACGGCTCCTCGCAACACTCCAACGCCCACGACGGATACAGACCGAACTGTCTCACGACGTTCTAAACCCAGCTCATGTACCGCTTTAACGGGCGAACAGCCCGACCCTTGGGACCTTCTCCGGCCCCAGGATGCGATAAGCCGACATCGAGGTGCCAAACCGCCCCGTCGATATGAACTCTCGGGGGCGATAAGCCTGTTATCCCCGGCGTACCTTTTATCCGTTGAGCGACGGCCCTTCCATTCGGAACCGCCGGATCACTAACGCCTACTTTCGTACCTGCTCGACCCGTCGGTCTCGCAGTCAAGCTCCCTTCTGCGTTTACACTCTACGCGCGATTGCCGACCGCGCTGAGGGAACCATTGCGCGCCTCCGTTACTCTTTGGGAGGCGACCGCCCCAGTCAAACTACCCACCTGCCACGGTCCCCGAGGAGGATTCACTCCCCTGGGTTAGAGACCCAACATTGTAAGGGTGGTATTTCACCAATGGCTCCCCACCGCCTGGCGACGATGGTTCATAGCCTCCCACCTATCCTACACATGCAGTGCCAAGACCCAATAGCAGGCTGTAGTAAAGGTGCACGGGGTCTTTTTGTCCTGTCGCGGGTAATCGGTATCCTCACCGATACTCCAATTTCGCCGAGCTCGCGGAGGAGACAGTGCCCAAGTCGTTACGCCATTCGTGCAGGTCGGAACTTACCCGACAAGGAATTTCGCTACCTTAGGACCGTTCAATTGTTACCCTACGCTTTTTAGTACTAGCGTGGGCCTGCGGTTCGTTGGAAAACTGAAGACCAACGTGCCTCAGCTGTCTGTCGCCAGACAGATCGGACTCTATCATCACTCGACTGCTCGAGCGCTTGGCGTACTAGTCTCTGAGGATTCTCGAGATTTCCCAAATTCACGAAGCACAGCAGCATCGTCGTATCGCCGCTTGCCTCCGTCGTTCATGTCTCTCCGGATTGCGAGAATGGCACGTATGCCTTCCTCGTTGAGATGTGCTTTGTCTTGATGCATCAACCGGGCGATTTGTCTGAACTTCGCGAAATCACGCTTCTTCTTCGCCGACAGAAAACGAAACCGATTAAAGAACGGAATCACGTTTTCGCGAATCGCCGTGAGGTTGTTCACCTCGTAGTACCAGACCCCATCCGACCGGGCACGGAGCGTGCCGCACCCCAGATGGCGCTTGAAAAGAGCCAGGATCACCTTGTCCTTCTGCGAAACGTTGAAGCACAGCGAAACCTTCCAAGGCATCGCATAGTCCTTCCGCTTGCGAAACGACACGTTGAAGCTTCCCTCGCCATCGGCAAAGCCGGCGAGGTAGTAACCCTTCTCGATCGGTACCTTCTTAATATCCAGCATAGACATGGACCTCGAGTCTTTCCTGCTGATTGCCCGCACCCCTGGATTGTCACTGCCTCCTGGTTGAGGCGAGTACCAGTGGGATACACCGGGTTTTCCAGCATATGGCCAAGTTTTTTTACGTAACTACAACGGTCAATGTTTATAGTTACGGCCGCCGTTTACCGGGGCTTCAGTTCAGAGCTTCGGGTTACCCCTAACCCCTCCCTTTAACCTTCCGGCACCGGGCAGGCGTCAGTGCCTATACGTCGTCTAACACGACTTCGCAGACACCTGTGTTTTTACTAAACAGTCGCTTGGGCCGATTCTCTGCGGCCTGCTTCGGCTTATGCTCGCACGAGCCACCTACCACAGGCTCCCCTTCTCCCGAAGTTACGGGGACATTTTGCCGAGTTCCTTCTCCGCGGATCACTCGCGCACCTTAGGCTTCTCGCCTCGCCTACGTGTGTCCGTTTACGGTACGGTCTAGACGGAAAGCTCCCCCGCGAGGCTTTTCTTGGCGGTATGATTACAGACCCTTTGCGGGGTCCGGAGACCCCTTCGGCATCGGCGCTCGGCTAACCGGATCTTTTATCCCCCGGCATCGCCTACCACCTTACATCGGATAATCCACCACCCGACGGTCTTGTCACTTCCGCGTCCCCCCTCGGGGTCAAACGCTTACTGTCCAGGTACAGGAATATTAACCTGTTTCCCATCGCCTACGCCCTTCGGCCTCGGCTTAGGGACCGACTAACCCGGAGTGGACGAACCTGGCTCCGGAACCCTTAGGCTTTCGGTGACAGGGATTCTCACCCTGTTTCTCGCGTACTCATTCCGGCATACTCACTTCCCTGCGCTCCACTCATGCTCTCTCGAGTGAGCTTCACGGCCCAGGGAACGCTCCCCTACCATGTTTCCGTCCCGGAGGACGGTTTACATCCGTAGCTTCGGTGGTGTGCTTGAGTCCCGACCATTATCGGCGCAAATCCACTTGACTAGTGAGCTATTACGCACTCTTTAAAGGAATGGCTGCTTCTAAGCCAACCTCCTAGTTGTCTCCGCAAATTCACATCCTTTGTCACTTAGCACACACTTGGGGACCTTAGCTGACGGTCTGGGCTGTTTCCCTCTCGCGGACGGACATTATCGCCCGCCCACTGACTCCCGGGGTCCATCTTACGGGCATTCGGAGTTTACTTGGGTTTGGTAACCGGGTAAGGCCCCTAGCCCATGCAGTGCTCTACCTCCCAAAGACAATTCCCGAGGCTATACCTAAATATATTTCGGGGAGAACCAGCTATCTCCGAGCTTGATTGGCCTTTCACCCCTATCCACAGCTCATCCGAGCAGTTTTCAACCCACAACGGTTCGGGCCTCCACCAGGTGTTACCCCGGCTTCACCCTGGCCATGGATAGATCGCGTCGGTTTCGGGTCTGCCCCCACGTACTCGATCGCCCGTTTCAGACTCGCTTTCGCTTCGGCTCCGGCCCTGAGGGCCTTAACCTTGCACGTGAGGAGCAACTCGCCGGATCATAATGCAAAAGGCACGCAGTCACCCCGGTCCGTTCCGAAGAACGGTCCTTGGGCTCCTACCGCTTGTATGCGCACGGTTTCAGGATCTATTTCACTCGCCGTCAGGCGTGCTTTTCACCTTTCCCTCACGGTACTCTTCACTATCGGTCACAGGCTCGTATTTAGCCTTGGAGGATGGTCCCCCCAGATTCAACCGGGATTTCACGTGCCCCGGCCTACTCGGGAACTTCAACAGCTCGGCTACTCGCATTTCGCATACGGGACTCTCACCCTCTCTGGTCCGCCGTTCCAGGCGCGTTCCGCTATGCTTTCACTCCGCCCATGTTGAAGCCCCACAACCCCGGTCAAGTTTAACCCTGACCGGTTTGGGCTCTTCCCATTTCGCTCGCCGCTACTCCGGGAATCTCTTTTGATTTCTTTTCCTCCGGGTACTTAGATGTTTCAGTTCCCCGGGTTGGCTTCCCTTTCGGGATGACGGGTTCGCACCCGCCGGGTTTCCCCATTCGGACACCCTCGGATCGACGCTTGCTTGCAGCTTCCCGAGGCTTTTCGCAGCTTGCCACGTCCTTCTTCGCCGGCCTGTGCCAAGGCATCCACCCTGCGCACTTAATCGCTTGACCAGCACCACCCCGGCCCTGCGTTCCATGTAATGGATCGCAAGGCCAAAGCTCCGCTGGATCACCAGAAAGCCTCGAACACCTCTCGAATATTTGAGGCGCCCAAGATGCTTCCTACTTCCCTCGAAACCCTTGTTTTCAAACAGCGGCCACCTGGCCGGAAATTCCGGTTGGGACTTCTGACCAGGTGAGCGTTGGAAGCTAACCGATGACCCTAGGGGGGTCAACGGGTCGAAAGGGGTTTTTTGTACGCCGCGGGACCCACTACGGGTGCCCGTTTCGACTGGGGCCTCCAGAGCCGTGGAAAGCTGCGCCGGCCGTCCGGGAGCGCCGGGTAGCCCTACAGGCCGCCCAGGTCCAGAAACGCGTCGACCTCGCTTCCGCTTACGAAAAAGTCGCCGAGCGGCCCGTCGTCCGGGCCGTGCCAGTCCGATCCGCCCGTGGTGACCAGATCGTAGCTGCGCGCTACGGCCTCGAGGTCCATCACATAGCCGGATCCGTGGTTGGGCCGATAGGCCTCCAGGCCCTGGAGGCCAGCGTCGACCATCGGGCGGGTCAGCTCCTCCAGCACGTCCATGGGAGGATGGGCCCACACCGCCACGCCCCCGACCTCGCGGATGGCTTCGACACACTCCGTGGGCCGGGCCAGGTCGGTGGGCACGAACGCAGGGTTGTGGTCTCCTATGAAACGCTCGAAGGCGTCTTCGATCGTGTCGGCGTGCCCTTCCGCGACGAGCGCCCGGGCCAGGTGTGGGCGGCCCAGGGCTCCGCTCCTGCCGCCGGACACCGCCAGGACCTTGTCGAACGCCAACTCCACGCCCCGATCGCGAAGGCGCTCCACCATCTCGCGGAGCCGGGCCTCGCGTCGGTTACGGGCCATGGTCTCCCGCTTCTTCATGATCGGGCTCTCGGGATCCACGAAGTACCCCAGCACGTGGATCTCGCGGCCTTGGTGCGTGCTGCTCATCTCCAACGCGGGGACGATCTCCAGGTCCAAGCCCTGCGCCGTGTGCTGCGCCATAGGGACGCCGGCCATGGTATCGTGGTCCGCGAGCGCGATCAGGTCCAGCCGACCCTCGACCGCCGCCCGCACGACCTGGGCGGGTTCGAGCAGGCCGTCCGAAGCCGAGGAATGTATGTGGAGATCCAGCCTCACAGGACCTCTCAAGCAGGACGGCTAGGCCCCGGTCGGGCGTTCGGACTTGCTCAGCGCGGCGTTGACCTCTTCCAGGAGGCGAGCGCGGGTGTCGGGGTCGGGCGCTTCGTCGTACGTGTGCTCGGTGAGGATCATGACCAGGTCCCGGTCGACCTTGAGCGCCCCCCCGGCAACCCAGAACTCGTGGCTTCCGCCGTCCGGCAGGTCAACGCTCAACTTACCCGCGCCCAACAACGAGATCATCGGCGCGTGACGGGGCAGGATCCCGACCTCACCATCCCAAGCGGGCGCCACGACGGAACGGGCTTCGCCCTCGAACACCGTGCGCTCCGGTGACACCACCCGTACGGTCAACACGTCGGCCGCTCCCTTAGTCGTTGGCCGTGAGCTTTTCGGCGTCGGCGATCACTTCCTCGATTCCGCCCTTCATGTAAAAGGCCTGCTCCGGAAGGTGATCGAACTCGCCGGCCGCGACTCTCTCGAACGACTCGATGGTGTCCTCGAGCTTCACGTATTTGCCTTCGATCCCGGTGAACTGGGTAGCCACGTAGAATGGCTGCGACAGGAAGCGCTGGATACGGCGGGCACGGTTCACGAGGATCTTGTCCTCTTCGGACAGCTCGTCCATCCCGAGAATGGCAATGATGTCCTGGAGCTCCTTGAAGCGCTGCAGGATGCGCTGAACCTCGCGCGCGACCCGGTAGTGCCGTTCGCCGATGAAGTTGGGGTCCATGATCCGGGACCCGGAGTCCAACGGGTCCACGGCCGGATAGATGCCCAGCTCGGAAATCGCTCGAGAGAGTACGGTCGTGGCGTCCAGGTGCGTGAACGCCGTGGCCGGCGCCGGGTCGGTCAGGTCGTCGGCCGGCACGTAGATGGCCTGTACGGACGTGATCGACCCCTCTCGGGTCGATGTGATCCGCTCCTGCAGCTCGCCCATCTCGGTCCCCAGCGTGGGCTGGTACCCGGCCGCCGAGGGCATGCGGCCCAGCAGCGCGGACACCTCCGATCCCGCCTGGGTGAAGCGGAAGATGTTGTCGATGAAGAGGAGCACGTCCTGCTTCTCGACATCGCGGAAGTACTCTGCGATCGTGAGGCCCGAGAGGCCCACGCGCAGTCGGGCTCCCGGCGGCTCGTTCATCTGTCCGTAGACCAACGATGTCGACTCGAGGACGCCCGACTCCTTCATCTCGAGCCAGAGGTCGTTCCCCTCACGCGTACGCTCTCCCACCCCGCAGAACACCGACCGGCCGCCGTGCTCCTGCGCGATGTTGTTGATGAGCTCCATGATGACGACCGTCTTCCCGACGCCGGCGCCACCGAACAGCCCGGTCTTTCCGCCCTTCACGTACGGGGCGAGCAGGTCGATGACCTTGATGCCGGTCTCGAAGATCTCGGTCTTGGGCTCCAGCGCATGAAACGCGGGTGCCTTGCGGTGGATGGGCCAGCGCTCGATTTCACCGTTCTCCGAAAGGGGGCCTCCCTCGTCCACCGGATGCCCCAGCACGTTTAGGATCCGGCCGAGCGCGGGCTCGCCAACCGGGACGGCAATGGCCTGCCCAGTGTCGGCGACGTCCATGCCGCGCGTGACTCCGTCGGTCGAGGACATCGACACGGCGCGCACCTGACCGCGGCCGATGTGCTGCTGTACTTCGGCCACCAGCTCGATCCGCTCTCCGCTCTCCGACGTCGTGTCGATGCTGAGCGCGTTGTAGATCTCGGGCAGATGCTCCGGATCGAACTCCACGTCCAGCACGGGTCCGATCACCTGAACGACCTTGCCGAATTTCGCCATTTCCGTTGGTTCTCCGTTGTCTATTCGAGAGCGGCCGCGCCACCCACGATCTCTGCGATCTCCTGGGTGATCTGGGCTTGGCGCGCGCGGTTGTAGGTACGGGTGAGCGTTTCCAGCATATCGCCGGCGTTGTCCGTCGCGTTCTTCATGGCCGTCCTGCGGGCACCCTGTTCGGCCGCGGCGTTTTCCACCAACGAGCGGTAGACCACGTTGCGCACGTAGGCGGGAAGAAGTCGCGCCAGTATGGTGGGACCGTCCGGAGACAGGATGAACGCGTCGCCCGACGACGCGTTCTCTCCCCCCTCGATGGGAAGGAGCTGACGGACCACCGGCGGGGTGGACATGGCCGAGCGGAACTCGGAGCTGATCACATAGACGCCGTCGACGTCCCCGGCGGCGAAGGCCTCGCTGAGGGACTCCACGAGCCGGGATGCGTCACTCACGGTCGGGTTGTCTCCCACGTCGGTGTCCATCGTTGCCATGGGCTCGCCGCGGAACTTGAAGTAGGCGATGCCCTTCTTTCCGGCCACGTGGAGCTCCACTTCCTTGCCGGCGCTCCGCAGCTGTTCCATCACGCGCTGGGTTTCGCGGATGAGGTTGGCGTTGAACGCACCCGCCAGCCCGCGATTGGCCGTCATGAGCAACACCGCAACCCGCCGAGGATGCTCGGGCTGCCGCAGCACGGGAAACTCCTCCGCGAGCGCCGGCGAATAGAGCCCGCGCACGATCTCCGCCATGGCCTCGGCGTAGGGCCGTGTGGCGTGTACTCGATCGGTCGCCCGCTTGAGCTTGGACGTCGCGACCATTTCCATGGTCCCGGTGATCTTCCGGGTGTTCTCGACGGACCGAATCCGACGCTTGATCTCCCGCGCGTTGGCCATCGTTCCGCCTACACGACTGCGGCGGCCATTTCGGCCATGAAGGTCTCGTTGAATCCCCTGATGGCGTCGAGCAAGGCCGACTCGCCGTCTTCGGACAGGACCTTGTCGTCGCGAATGCCGGCGAGCACGGACGACGCGTGCGCGGCGAGATACTCGTGGAAGCCTCGCTCCCATTCCCGGATTCGGTCGACGGGGACGTCGTCGAGGTGACCGTTCGTCACCGCGTAGATCGCCGCTACCTGGTTCTCGACCGGCATGGGCTGATACTGCGGTTGCTTCAGGATCTCGACCGTCCGCTCTCCGCGCGCCAACTGGCGCTGGGTTGCGGCGTCCAGGTCCGAGCCGAACTGGGCGAAGGCCTCCAGCGCCCGGAATTGGGCCAGGTCCAACCGAAGGCGGCCAGCCACCTTTTTCATGGCCTTGATCTGGGCGTTGCCGCCCACACGGGACACCGATAGTCCCACGTTTACGGCAGGACGCACGCCCGCGTAGAACAGGTCGGGCTGGAGGTAGATCTGGCCGTCGGTGATCGAGATCACGTTGGTGGGGATGTATGCGGACACGTCCCCGCCCTGGGTCTCGATGATCGGAAGCGCGGTGAGCGACCCGCCGCCCTGATCGTCGGAGAGCTTGGAGGCCCGCTCCAGCAAGCGGGAGTGCAGGTAGAACACGTCGCCCGGGTACGCCTCCCGTCCCGGCGGCCTGCGCAGGACGAGCGACAGTTGCCGATACGCCTGGGCCTGCTTGGAAAGATCGTCGTAGACGCAGAGGGTGTGCTTGCCCTCCCACATGAAGTGCTCGGCCAGGGCGGTCGCAGCATAGGGCGCGATGTACTGGAGGGGTGCCGGATCAGACGCGTTGGCGGTGACCACGATCGTGTACTCCATGGCCCCGTGCTGGCGAAGCGTCTCCACCACGCCCGCCACCTTCCCCGCCCGCTGGCCGATGGCGCAGTAAACGCAGATCACGTCCTGGCCCTTCTGGTTGATGATCGTGTCCACGGCGATGGCCGTCTTGCCGGTGCCGCGGTCTCCGATGATCAACTCGCGCTGCCCCCGGCCGATCGGAATCATCGAGTCGATGGCTTTGAGCCCGGTCTGCAGGGGCTGGTGCACCGGCTGGCGCTTCACGATTCCCGGTGCGACGACGTCGATCTGCCGCCGACCCGATATGCCTTCGATCGGACCCTGTCCGTCGAGCGGCTCGCCGAGCGGATCCACCACCCGCCCCACGTAGCCGGGCCCGACGGGCACGTCCAGCACGCGGCCCGTGCGCCGAACCTGGTCCCCCTCGTGGAGGCCGGTCCAGTCGCCCATGATGACGGCGCCGATGTTGTCTTCTTCCAGGTTCAGAGCCAGGGCGGTTACGACCTGACCCGAATCGGCGGACGTGATCTCGAGCATCTCACTGGACATGGCCCGCGTGAGCCCGTAGATGCGGGCCACGCCGTCCTTGACCTCCAAGACCTCTCCTACTTCCTCGGCATGGAGCTCGTCCTCGTACCGCTCGATCTCCGCCAAGAGGACATCTTTGATCTCACTGGCGCGAAGCTGTGAGTCCGTGGCCATCAAGCTTCCTCGTTCTTGACCTGTTCTTTATGAATCGGTCGAGGGCTCCGAAGACTCCCCGACATCGATGTCTGCTTCCAACAACCTTCTTCTGAGCCGCTCCAGCCGGTGGCGCACCGAACCGTCGAACACGGTGTCTCCGGTCTTGACGACGATGCCGCCCAAGATGTCGGGGTCCACGCGAATGTCCGGAACGGCCGTCTTGCCGAGCATGCGGCTGAGCTGGAGCGCCACCTCGGCCTCACCCGCGTCATCGAGCGGATGGGCTACCGTGACGCGGACCGGCGCTCGCCCCATACGCTCGTCCACCAACGCGTTGAACTCCTGCTCGATATGCTCCAGGAGCCGTTGCCGGCGCTTATCGATGGTGATCCGTAGAAAGTTCAGGAACGGCTTGGGCGCATGCTCTCCCAGCGCCGCAGCCAACGCATCTTTCTTGGCTTGGGCATCGATGCGCGGCGTTTCCAGAAACTGCTTCAGGCGTGGGTCGCTCCGCAGGGCGGACGTCACCAGGCCCATCCACTCTGCATAACGGTCGGCGCCCTCGTTACGATCGGCCAGCTCGAGCAGCACCTCCGCGTAGTTGCGGGCTATGGTGTCGTCCCTCACGCGCCCGACTCTCCCGTGCCGCCCAGGTCTTGGAGGTAGCTGGCGACCAAAGCCCGGTCCGCCTCCGAGTCCAGATTGCGGCCGATCAGCTTGGACGCCGCGCCCATGGCGAGATCCACCGACTCCCGCCTCAACTCCTGGATCGCCACCTGTTTCTGCTGATCGATCTCGCGTCGGGCCCGCTCGATCAGGTCCTTGCCCTCCGCTCGCGCACGCTCCTCGATCTCACGGCGCACCCGCTCGGCGGCATCGCGGCTGTCCGCCACGATGGCCTGCGCCTCCCGCCGGGCCTCGGCCAACTGAGCCCGGTTGGTCTCGACCAGCTCCCGGCTCTCGTCTCGTAGGCGATTGGCCTCGTCGATCGACGCGCGGATACCCTGCTCCCGTGCGTCCAGCGCACCGAGCAGCGGTTTCCAGGCATAGCGGGTCAGCACGAACAGCAGCACCAGGAACGTACCCACGGTCCAGATCATGAGGCCGGGGTCAACGCTGAACAGCGTCTCCCACCCGCCTCCACCGTGATCTTCTTGGGCGGCAAATGCGCCGAGCCCCGCCATCATGCTGGCAACCACGGGTTCGACGGAGGCCCCGACAGTGACATTGATCATGACACCTCCTGTGCTCTCAGTCTCTGCGGCCGCGGCGTGTCACCGCGAACGCGGACATCGGCCGGGACCTTCAGGCGACGAACTTGAACGTTGCCGCCACGACGATCGCGAACAGGGCAGCCCCTTCGACGAAGGCCGCCAGCAGGATCGCGAGCCCGCGGATGTCGTTGGCCGCCTCGGGCTGTCTGGCAATGCCCTGGGTGGCGCCATCGCCGATCCGACCGATGCCGATTCCCGCCCCAACCACTGCCAAGCCGGCTCCGATACCGGCGCCCAACAGTGCCAGGTAGTTGCGGGACTCCAGCACACCGACGTTCGCGGCCACATCCTGGACCGCAGCGATCATTGCCATGAGCATTTTTTGGCGCTCTCTCTCGTTTGAGGTTTGGTAAAACCGTTGAACATCCCGTTAGCCGTCATGGCTAGTGGACAGTCCACTAGTGCTCGTGCTGCATCAAGCCTATGAATACTGCGGCCAGCATGGCGAAAATGTAGGCTTGGATGAATGCGATCAGTAGCTCCAGCATCATGATCATGGACACCATCGCGAACGAGGCGCCGGCCACGAAGTAGCGAACGATCGCCATGTTGGCGAAGACGAAGATGAGTCCCAGCAGGGTGAAGATCAGCATGTGACCGGCCGTCATGTTCGCGAACAGACGGATGGCCAGCGCAAAGGGCTTGGTCAGCTTGGAGAGGAACTCCACCGGCGTCATGATGAACAACATGATCACCTTCCAGAACCCCTCCGTCCCGTGCGGGATGAAGAAGATCGTCTTGGCGTAGCCGGCCGGTCCCAGCTTGAGAAAGCCTCCCACCTCGACCACCAGGAACGTGATCAGTGCCAATGCGGCGGTGACGGAGAGGTTTCCGGTCGCGCTCCCTCCCCAGGGCACCAGCCCCAGGAGGTTCATGTTCAGGATGAAGAAAAACAGGGTCAGGACGAACGGCGTGAACTTCCGGTAGTCGTGTCCGATGTTGACCTTGCAGACCTCGTCCCTGAAGAACACGACCATGGCCTCGACGGCATTCGCAAATCCGCTCGGCGCGGCGTGTACGTAGCTGCGTCTGATGGTGCGGGCCACCGTCATGACCATGATGGCGGTGAGGACGGCCGCGAGCAGCAACAGGATCAGGTGTTTGGAGAACGAGAAATCGATCGTCAGGGCGCCCAGGTGCAGCGGCTCGAACTGGGGTAGGTGCACCTCTCCCAAGAACGGCAGCTCGTAGGACTCCGAGTTCAGGATGTGGTGCCCCAGCGTCCCTCCCAAGTCGAACGCCTCGGCCCCGTGGGAGGCTGCTTCCTCTCCGTGCTGCGCCGCCTGCTCCGCAGCCGTCACGGCTGCCTCCCCATGCTCTTGGAACACGCTGTTTCGCGTCATCTCACCTGCTTCAGTGTGCTCGTCGTCGACGACGAGGGCTCAGCCTGTCGGGGATGCACATCCGCTGCCCGCCCGGCCCGTGGCGCCCTCCGGTTCTCCAGGCCGGCCTCGATCAGGAGAAGGCCGAACAGAAATCCCGCGAGTCCCAGGAGCAGCGCAACCGGATGCCTGTGGTCGGTTTGCCAAACCCACACGATCGCGACGACGAGCGTGAGCGTACGGACGGTCGTGCCCAGCAGAATCCCGGCCACGAACCGTTTCGGATCCTTCCGCCACTTGGGGAGCAGCAGGTGCAGGAGCCCCTGCACCAGCATCGCGATGCCGGCGGCAATGGCGACCCACCTCCAACTCGCGGGGTCGAGCAGCAGCCACGTCGCGGCCAGGGCGACGGCGATCAGGCCCAGGGCGGCCTTTGCGAAGGTCAGCGAGTTCCTCACGAGTCGTCAGGAATCCGTCGAGTCCGAGATCAAGTGTGCGTAGAGGTTGTAGAACCCGGCCGCTGCCCCTCCGAGGGCTCCGGCAATGGTGAGGAAGGGAGACGTGCCCAGCTTCCCGTCGGCCCACAGTCCCAGGAGGAAGAAGAGAAACGTCGCCGCGGCCAGGGTGAGTCCGTATCCGAGATATCGTCCCTGCCCGACCCACACTCCGGTATCGGTTTCGTTGTGGTCACTGTCGGGCGCGCCCATTCGCGGCCACCCTCCTCGCTTGGTCCAGAGCCTGCCGAATCTAGGACTTTGTGAAATTTTTCGCAAGCGGGTTTGAGCGCGCTTTTCGGCGGGCTTTCGTGAAGGCCCCGGCGGGGGCATTCTTGACGCTTGTCGGGCGCTCTGGCACCTTTTTTTCTTCGCCACTCGGCGCAAACGCCATTGCCGGAGAACGGTTCGGACGTTCCCAGCCCTTCCGGCCCACTCCTCGCACATCTCGAGGTCCTGACGATTTCATGAAAACCAAGGCTGCCGCTCGCGCAGAGGACCGAGATGTCCTGCTTCTTAGACGAGTTGCAGAAGTCTCGGAAGCGCTCCGACGCCAAGTGGAACGAAGAATCGTGGGCCAGCGCGACGTGGTGGACGGGATCCTGACTGCACTCCTCGCCAACGGACACGCACTCCTGGTCGGGGTGCCGGGCTTGGCCAAGACGCTGCTGGTGGCCTCGGTGTCCGACGCCTTGGACCTGGAGTTCAGTCGCATCCAGTTCACCCCGGACCTGATGCCGACCGACATCACGGGAACCGAGGTGATCGAAGAGGACCGCACGACCGGACGCCGGGTGTTCCGCTTCGTGAGGGGCCCCATATTCGCCAACGTCGTGTTGGCGGACGAGATCAACCGCACCCCGCCCAAGACGCAGGCGGCTCTCCTGCAGGCCATGCAGGAGCGTGCCGTCACCGCGGCCGGCGAAACCTATTCGCTGGATGCCCCGTTCTTCGTGCTGGCCACCCAGAACCCGATCGAGCAGGAAGGGACCTATCCCCTTCCCGAGGCCCAGTTGGACCGCTTCATGCTCGAGTTGCGGGTGGAGTATCCGTCCAAGGACGAAGAGGAGGAGATCGCGATGAAGACGACGGGCGAGGAGTTGCCCACGCTCGAGCCCGTGGTCGCCGCCGAGGAGCTCATCGACCTGCAGCACCTCGTCCGGCGCATCCCCGCTCCTCCGTCGCTCGTCGCCTTTGCGGTTCGCCTGGCCCGCTCCACGCGACCCGGCGATGAACAGGCGCCGGCCGTCATTCGCAAGTACGCCTCCTGGGGAGCGGGACCGAGGGCCTCCCAGTTTCTGGTGCTCGGCGCGAAGGCACGCGCGGCGGAACGGGGCAGCGCGCTGCCCACGTTCGACGACGTTCGGACGGTGGCACCGGCGGTGTTGGCCCACCGGGTCATCCTGAACTTCGAGGCCGAGGCGGACGGTCGCGCCGCCCGCGACGTGATCCGAGAGGTGATCGACGAGAGTCACGCATGGACCTAGAGTCGTCCGGCGGCTCGGAGGACCGACCTCCGAGTCGTAGCCCAATCGGTCGATCCGGCCGGAACACGCCATGACGGTCGCACTGAGTGCCGTCGCGGTGTTGCTGCTGGGCGTGTCTGCGGCCCTGTCCGCACTGGAAGCCGCCGCGTTTTCGGTATCCGAATCCAACCTGCGTACCATGCGCAAGGAAGGATTCGCCGGGGCGGATCGGCTCGCCATGCTCCGATCCTCCGGCCCGCGTGCCCAGAGTGCGCTGCTGTTCCTGCACATGCTGCTCAACGTCGCGGCGGCGGGAATCGTGGTGGTCCTGGCCGTTCGGCGTTGGGACCTGATCGGCGCCGCGGTGGCGGTCCCGGTGAGCACCATCGGCGCCGTAGTCCTGGCGGAGGTTCTGCCTCGAATGCTCGGTGCGCGACGGCCCGTGCGGCTGGCGCTCACCGGCGCCCCTCTGCTTTCCCGCCTCGTGAGCGTCATCCGGCCGTTTCTGGCTCCGGTGACCGGCCTGGAGACCATCCTCGAGCGGACCGACCAGCAAAGCGGCGACTCGCGTGAAGCGCGCGAGCTGCGCGAGGTGGCCCAGGTCGGGCGAGAGGAGGGCGTCGTCGAGGAAGACGAAAACCTGCTGGTGGAACGGGCGTTCCGACTCGACGACCTGACGGCGTGGGACGTGATGACGCCCCGGGTCGAGGTCTTTGCCTGGCCCGATACGTTGACGCTCCAGCAGATCATTTCCGAGGTGCGCGGCGTTCCCTTTTCGAGGGTGCCGGTCTACCGCGGCAGCGTCGACCACATCACGGGCATCGTGTACGTGAGAGAGGTCTACCAGGCGTTCGTATCCGGATTGGTCGACGCGCAGCTCTCGAGCCTCGCCCGCGAGCCGCTCTTCGTGCCGGGCTCGATGCCGCTTCACACGCTGCTTCGGTATTTCCAGGCCCGCAGGATCCACATGGGTGTGGTCGCCGACGAGTTCGGTGGGACGGACGGCCTGGTCACGCTGGAAGACGTGCTCGAAGAGCTCGTGGGCGAGATCCACGACGAGACCGATCAGCCGACCCAGCCGGTCTTCAAGATCTCAAGGTCGGAGATCTTCGCTTCGGGCAATGCGGAGCTCCGCGAGATCAACTACGCCATCAACGTCACCCTACCCCACTTCGACCATCGTTCGCTCAACGGATGGCTGCTGGAAGAGACCGGACGGGTCCCCGACCAGGGCGAGGTCATCCAATTGGGAGACGTGATCATCGAGGTACTGGAAGCCTCCGACACGCAGGTCATCCGCACCCGTATTCGGAAGGGCACGCCCAACGAAGACGGTGAGGCCGCGTAGTGTCCTGTCCGCCCCGTCCTCCCGCCTCGCCTCGCGCGCGCCGAACTCCTCTCGGTGTGAACGATACTTCGGGTACTGCCCACTAGTGGCGCTGCTCCTCCCGTTCGAGGGCGTGGCTCCGGTCGTGGCACCCGACGCGTTCGTCGCCCCGACCGCGGTGCTGATCGGAAACGTCGAGGTGGGCGCGGGATCGAGCATCTGGTTCGGGGCCGTGTTGCGGGGCGACAACCCGACGCACGGCATCGTGATCGGTGAGCGGGTCAGCATTCAGGACAACTGTGTCGTACACGTGGGCGATTGGGCGCCTACGATCGTTGAGGACCGGGTGACCGTAGGTCACGGCGCCAAGTTCGAAAGCTGCACCATCGGGACCGGATCATTGGTGGGGATGAACGCGGTCGTCCTGCGCAACGTGGTGATCGGACCCGAGTGCGTGATTGCTGCCAACGCGGTCATCAAGGAAGACACGGTCGTCCCGGCCCGCAGCGTAGTGGCCGGCGTGCCGGCCTCGGTACGCAAGACGCTGGACGGATCGTCGGCCGAATGGGTCGGCCGGAGCGCGGACCATTACCACGCGCTCTCCCGACGCTATCTCGCCGCAGGAATCGGGGCAGCGCCTCCTCGCTAGCGGCAATCCGTGCTCCCCTGGTGCGGATCGGCCCAACCCCCTACACTGGTAAACGGATGTTTACGGGATCGGTTGCGTCCCGTCACAACGTCCGGCGTCGACTCGTTCCTGGATACCGAGCCCGCAACGTGCACCGCCCTCGCTTGTGCCGAGCTTCCCTGGGGAGAGCGCTCATGTCCAAAATCGTCCCTGTTCTTTGCCTGTCTCTGCTTTTCCTGGCCGGCTGCCAGGTGCGAACCGTAGTGAGCGCGCCTTTCTCGACATCGCTCCGCGTGGCTCCCGACGAAGTGATCGGAGGCGACGGGTTCCGCGTGATCCTGGAGGTGGCCAATCGGGCGGATCGATCACTCACGCTCACCAGCCCGAACGGGTGCGTGACCAGCCTCATGGTCACTCGTTCGGGTAATCCGGTGGCGCTCGAGGGCACTCAGTTCGCGTGTAACTCAGCCTTGACGTCGTTCGAGTTCGGACCGGAGGAAACCCGCCAGTTCGCCTTTCGACTCGAGGCCGTCGACGGGAGTCACGGGAAGATCGCCAAGCCCGGGAAATACGAGATCACGGCCGAACTGCACATCTCGTTGCCCAACCCCAGCGAGTCGTTCGTGATCACGGAGCCGGAGGTGGACGACCGCGAGATGGATGGCACGCTCCCCACGGGAGCGGTCGGCGTCAACTAGTGTCCTGTTTCAAAAGTGCCTACGCCATTCGCCGGACTTCTGAAACAGGACACTAGTGAGCCTTCACGTCAGCCGGGCAGCCCCAACATGCTCTGCGTGTACCACTCGATGAGGGGCGCGCCCCAGACGTAGGCCACCGCCCCGCCCACCGAGAGGAAGATGCCGAACGGGACCAGCTTCCCGGTCTTCCAGGAGATGGGCCCGAAGATCACCGAGCCCAACAGCGCTCCCAGAAACAGCGTGATGAACACGCCCGAGACACCCAAGAATGCGCCGACCATGGCCATCATCTTGATGTCGCCTCCTCCCATTGCGTCCTTCTTGAACGCGGCCTTTCCGAGCACAGCGACGATCCAGAGTGTGGCGAATCCCACCGCGGCCCCGGCGAAGGCCTGCACCCAGGTCACTCCGGCGGGGAGAGGGCTGAGGAGCAGTCCCAGGGCCAGCCCTCCGAGGGAGAACTCGTCCGGAATGATGTAGAACCGGGCGTCGGTGAGGGCGATCCCGAAAAGGATCGTGAGAAACACCGATCCGCGAAGCGCCTCGCCCGTTGGGCCGAGGTGGAAGAACGTTCCCGCCCAGATCAGGGCCGTGCCCAGCTCTACCAACGGATACTGCACCGAGATGGTGGCGCCGCAGCTCCGGCACCGGCCGCGAAGGACGAGCCAGCTCACCACCGGGATGTTGTCGTGCCACCGGATGAGCTCACCGCAGCCGGGACAACGGGAGCGGGGCCGGATGACGGATTGGTCCTCCGGCCACCGAAGCGTGCAGACGTTCAGAAACGATCCCATCAGCAGGCCGAAGACGCCGGCCACCAATGCCACGGTCCAAGGTCCGATTTCGACAGGCATCAGCCGCGTCCCGCTCCGCTCGCCGGACAGGCCGACGCACAGGTGTCCCGACAACGATGTCTCTTCACGTTTCCCTTCCCGCGGATGCAACCATCCGGTGCAATAGGATGGATCCCGCGACCGCGACGTTCAACGATTCCGCGGGTCCGGGCATGTCGACCCGCACGAGTCGGGCCGCAGCCTCACGGATCGGCGCCCGAGCGCCCGTGGGCTCTCCACCCAGCGCCAGGCTCCAGGGGCCGCTCGGCGGGGCGGCCGCTGCGGCTCCACTCGCGTCGGCCAGCCACAGCGATACGCCGGCGTGGGCCATCCACTCGATCACATCGGCGGCGGTGGCTCTGACCAGCGGAATGCGATAGACCATGCCCGCGGCTGCGCGGACCGCCTTGGGACCGAAGGGATCCGCGCTCCCTTCCAGACACACGACTCCCGCGCAGCCGAACGCCACCGCAGAGCGGACCAAGGTGCCCACGTTCCCGGGGTCTTTCACGCCGTCCAGGATCAGCACCGGAGACTCGCCCGTGGGTGACAGGTCCGCCAACTCCGCGTCCGGGAGTCGAAACACGCCCAGCAGGCCTTGATGCGTGGTCGTGGCGCTCAACCGGGCGAGCTCGTCGTCTCCCACTGCCTCCAGTCGCACCTTCCCTCGGATCGTGTCCAGCAGTGCTCTTCCGGCGGCGGTGTCCGCCAGCCTGGGCGAATGTACGCCGAACCACCAGTCCTCTGTCCGGCCCGAGGCTGCCAGGGCCTGCGCGGCTTCGCCCACCGCCCGGATCCCCTCCACCAGGAACAGTCCCTCGGACGTACGGTGGCGGCCCCGACGAAGGCGTTGGACCAGCCCGCGCTCGCGTCGGGTCAGCAAGCCGCCGAACCTCTCCGAAGGGCCGTGCAGGCCGGTCGTGTGCGGGCATGGGCCATCATCCGCGGACTATACCGCGACACGTCGGGCGCCGCATGGTACTTTGTGGCCCATGCCCGCACCACACCTCCCGAGGACAGCTCGGCCGATCTCGTTGACCATCGCCGGGAGCGACTCCGGCGGAGGAGCGGGCATCCAGGCGGATCTCAAGACGTTCCACCAGTTTGGCGTGTACGGAACCAGCGTGATCACGGCCGTCACCGCACAAAACACGCAGGCCGTCACAGCCGTGCAGCCAATCGAAGCATCGGTGATCGCCGCCCAGATCGACGCGGTGGCCTCCGACCTGCGCCCGCACAGCGTCAAGACCGGCATGTTGGCCACATCCGAGGTCATCGCCACGGTCCGAGAACGCATCCAGCACTGGAAGCTGGGGCCGGTGATCGTGGATCCCGTGATGATTGCCACCTCCGGCGATCCGCTCATCGAGGAGGAAGCGGCGCGGGACATGGTCGATCTCCTGAGCGTGGCGGCGTTGGTCACCCCCAACATTCCCGAAGCGCGCGTGCTCACCGGCTTGGAGTTGAGGACGCCGGACGACCTGGCGGCGGCGGCTCGCCAGCTCGTCCGCATGGGTGCGGGAGCCGCGCTGGTCAAGGGCGGACACCTGCCAACCGGCCCCAACGACACGATCACCGACGTGCTCTGGGACGGAGCCGACGAGCGCCGCTGGTCCCGGCCCCGCGTCGAGTCTCGGCACACACACGGCACGGGGTGTACGCTTTCGGCCGCGGCGGCCGCAGGCCTCGCGCACGGACGTCCGGTCGGCGAGGCGGTGGCGGCAGCGCTCACGTTCGTCACCGGCGCCATCAGGCGCGCACCCGGGCTGGGGTCCGGGAACGGTCCGGTCGACCACTTCACTCCCCCTCCCGGCTGGGCTACGGACCTCCGCTAGCGGACGGTACCAGCGGACTCCAACTCCGCCGCCACCCGCCGCAGTATGCGGGCGAGCGAGGCGCCGGCCTGCTTCCCGACCGTGAGCACCTCGTCGTGGGAAAGCGACTCCGCGCCGAGGCCGGCCGCCCGGTTGGTGATCATGGACAGGGCCAGCACTCGTACGCCCACGGCCCGCGCCGCGATCACCTCGGGCACGGTGGACATTCCGACGGCGTCCGCCCGCCAGCTCGCGAGCATCCTGATTTCGGCGGGCGTCTCGAAGCTGGGGCCCAGCACTGCCGCGTACGTGCCGCGAACGAGCGGGATCCGCTCGGCCGTCGCGGCCCGCTCCGCGATCGCCTGGAGCCCCGGGTCGTAGGGAGCGCTCATATCCGGGAAGCGGTCTTCGGTGCCGACCACGGGGCCGGCGAGGGGACTGCGAAACATCAGGTTGATGTGGTCGTCGATCAGCATGAGGTCGCCGGGAGCCAAGTGCCGGTTGATTCCGCCCGCCGCGTTGGTGAACACCGCTACCGGCACGCCCAGGGCGGCCACGGTGCGGACGGGTAAAACCACCGTTGCGGGAGGGTGACCCTCGTAGAGGTGCAGGCGGCCCGTCTGCACCAGCACCTCGGCGGTGCCCAGGCTGCCCAGCAGAAACCGACCTCGATGTCCGGACACTCCGGGAGTCGGAAATCCGGGCAGGTCGCTGAACGGCACCTCCACGGCGTTCTCCAGCTCCTCGGCCAGCTCCGAGAGGCCCGATCCCAAAACCAGGTAGGCGCGGGGCTTCGGGTCCGCCCCCCGCGACCGAAAGGCGTCACGGAGCGCTTCTGCGGCTCGGTTCGGGTCGATCGCGCCCGTCACAGAAGCATGCCGGCCACGGTGGCCGTCATGAACGCCGCGAGCGACCCACCGATCATGGCGCGCAGGCCGATGCGGGCCAGGTCCTTTCTCCGCGAAGGTGCGATTCCTCCTATGCCGCCGATCTGAATGGCAATGGACGAGAAGTTCGCGAACCCGGACAACGCGTAGGTGGCGATCACCGCCGAACGCGGCTGGATGGCACCGGACTCACCCAACACCGACGCCATCTGCAGGTACGCCACGAACTCGTTGATGACGGTCTTGAGCCCCATGAGCGACCCGACGGTGGGCGCGTCGCTCCACGGCACGCCCATGACCCAGGCCAACGGAGCCAGGATGGCGCCGAGGATGGATTCGAGCGTGATGCCCTCCAGTCCGACCAGGCCGGTCAGCCAGCCCAGCAGCCCGTTGAACATGTAGACGAGCGCGATGAACGCGAGCAGCATGGCCCCGACGTTGAGTGCCAGGTGAAGGCCCTCTGATGCGCCGCGCGCAGCCGCCTCGATGAGGTTCACGTCGGGCTTTTCCACCGAGATGTCCAGCGTGCCCGCGGTCTTGGGCACGCCCAGTTCCGGCATCATCAGCTTGGCCACCACGAGGGCCGCGGGAGCGGACATGACCGACGCGGCCATCAGGTGGCCGGCGATGTCGGGAAAAACGCCGACCAGCAAGCCCACATAGGCGGCCAACACTCCTCCGGCCACCGTCGCAAACCCTCCGGTCATGATCGCCATCAGCTCGGACTCGGTCATCTCGTCGATGAACGGCTTGACCAGCAGCGGAGCCTCGGTCTGACCGACGAAGATGTTGCCCGCCGCCGAGAGCGTCTCGGCGCCCGAAGTCTTCATCGTGCGCTGCATGACCCACGCGACCACGATCACCACCCATTGCATGACGCCCATGTGATACAGCAGCGTCATCAGCGATGAGAAGAAGATGATCGTGGGCAACGCATAGAAGGCGAAGAACGCACCGGCCTGCGCGACGCCGCCGGTCGCCTGGAACGGCCCTTGACCGACGGGGCCCTCCCCGATGGGAATGTTGTTCGACACCAGGTTGCCGAAGATGAATCGGGCGCCCTGCTCCATGTAGCCGAGGAGCGCCACGACCACGTTGTTCAGTTGATCGAACACCGTCGTGCCGATCGGAGTTTTGAGGATGAACAGGGCAAAGAGGAGCTGCAGCGCGATTCCCCAGAGCACCACCCGCCAGGGAATGCGGCTGCGGTTGGTGGACAATCCCCATGCGATCAGCACCAGGACCAGCAGCCCCAGGACCGAACGCGCACGATCCAGGGGAGCCGTGTCGAGGTCGGTCTGGAACCCGGACCGGATTCCCTGGGCCTGGTCGACCTGCGGAGCTCCGGTCGCCTGGACCGCCGCGGCATCCAACGAAGCGCCGGATGACGGCCGTGACGGCGGCGCTCCGCCGAGCCAGCCCGCAAGAAGCAGCACTGCGCAGCCCAGCCACAGCCAACGAGCGTAGCGGGGGACCCGGGCCCTGACGCCGGAGACGCCGTAGGTCATACCCATCCGCCGTGACGGATATCTCCCCGCGGCAGTACCACCCCCGCACGCTTGGCCTCGACCAGCTGACGATTCGTAAACAGCTTGATGAGCACCGCGCCGGCAACGAACCCGCCGATGTGGGCCCAGAAGGCCACCCCGCCTCCTCCCGGAGCCTGGGGCGTCAGGGAGGACAGCAGTTGCATCGCGAACCACAGACCCAGGAACACGGCCGCGGGGATCTTGATGACCCTCAGGATGATGATCAGAAACACCAGCGTGTTGACCTTGGCCCGCGGATACAGGACCAGATAGGCGCCCATGATTCCGGAGATGGCCCCCGAAGCTCCCACCGTGGGTACCGGCGAATCGGGCTGGGACAGCACGTGCGCCGCCGTGGCCACCAGGCCGGTGAGCAGGTAGAAGACGATGAAGCGGCTGTGGCCCATGGAGTCCTCGACGTTGTTTCCGAAGATCCACAAAAACCAGAGGTTGCCGATCAGGTGGAGCCAGCCTCCGTGAAGGAACATGGACGTCAGCGCCGCGCTCCACGTGAGTCCTCCCGCACGGCAAGCCAGCCCTTCACCCAGAGAGATGGTCGTGCCGGGTCGGACGGCGCCGGTCATCTCCCCGGGAATGGCCCCCAGCTCACACACCGACTGCACGAGCGCGGCTTCCGACATCCCGGCGCCCTGGACAACGAGCCATACCACCGCGCACGCCGCGATGAAGGCGAGCGTGATGAACGGAAAAAGCTCGGTGGGATTGTCGTCGTTTAGCGGGAACATGGCGTCCTGAACTGCGAGGCTCGGGGTCGCAGAACGGTATCCCCCCATCTCCCGGTGGGCCAGTCGGGTGGGTCGGGCTCGCCCGCCAACGGGCGTCCCGGCGGGCGGCACGCCGAGCTCTTGTCACGCCCGCACCCGGCCGGAGCGGTCCAAACCGTCAGACGGGACCCTGCCAAAACGACGTAACCCATGTACGGTTACCGCCATAATGGCCTGAAAACGGGCGGATTTACGGGCACGTGCGTTGCACTTCGCCGGGTCGGCAACCGGCCGTCCGGCCCGGCAGGGGGGCGGCCTCTTCTAACGATCTGGGAGCAGGCATGGGAAAGATCATCGGAATCGACTTGGGAACGACCAACTCCGTGGTGGCGGTCATGGAGGGCGGCGAGCCGGTCGTGATCCCCAACTCCGAGGGCGGACGCACGACCCCCTCGGTGGTGGCGTTCACCAAGGACGGCGAGCGGCTGGTGGGTCAGGTGGCCAGAAGGCAGGCCATCACGAACCCCAAGAACACCATCTTTTCCATCAAGCGGTTCATGGGCCGCAAGATGTCCGAGGTGGATGCCGAGATCAAACTGGTCCCGTATGACGTCCGGGGAGACTCGCAGGACCGTGTCCAGGTCTACGTGCCCAACGTGGACAACCAGTTCACGCCGCCGGAAATCTCGGCGATGATCCTGCAGAAGATGAAGCAGACCGCCGAGGACTATCTGGGCCAGCCGGTGACCGAGGCGGTCATCACCGTCCCCGCGTACTTCAACGACGCCCAGCGCCAAGCCACGAAGGATGCCGGCAAGATCGCGGGCCTCGAGGTCAAGCGGATCATCAACGAGCCCACGGCCGCCGCGCTGGCGTATGGGCTGGACAAGAAGAAAGACGAGAAGATCGCCGTCTTCGACCTGGGCGGAGGCACGTACGACATCTCCATTCTGGAGCTGGGCGACGGTGTGTTCGAAGTGAAGTCGACCAATGGCGACACGCACCTGGGCGGTGACGATTTCGACCAAAAGGTCATCGATTGGCTCGTGGCGGAGTTCAAGAAAGACCAGGCCATCGACCTGGCCCAGGACCCCATGGCCCTCCAACGCCTCAAAGAGGCGGCGGAAAAGGCCAAGAAGGAACTGAGCTCCACGATGACCACCGACATCAACCTGCCGTTCATCACGGCCACCCAGGACGGGCCCAAGCACCTCAACTACAACCTCTCTCGGGCCAAGCTGGAGCAGTTGGTGGACGACCTGATCCAGCGCACGATTCCGCCCATGGAGGCCGCGCTGAAGGACGCCGGCCTCTCCAAGGACGATATCGACGAGGTGATCCTGGTGGGCGGCTCCACGCGGATGCCCAAGATCCAGGAGGTCGTGAAGGACTTCTTCGGGAAGGAGCCGCACAAGGGCGTCAACCCCGACGAGGTCGTGGGCGTCGGAGCCTCGGTCCAGGGCGGAGTGCTGTCGGGCGACGTCACCGACGTGCTCCTGCTGGACGTGACCCCGCTGTCGTTGGGAATCGAGACCCTGGGCGGGGTGATGACCAAGCTCATCGAGCGCAACACCACGATCCCCACCAAGAAGGCCGAGGTGTTCTCGACGGCGGAGGACAACCAGACCACGGTGGAGATCCACGTGCTCCAAGGGGAGCGCGAGATGGCGATCGACAACAAGACCATCGGCAAGTTCCAGCTCACCGGGATTCCCCCGGCGCGTAGGGGCATGCCGCAGGTGGAGGTCACGTTCGATATCGACGCCAACGGGATCCTGCACGTGTCGGCCAAAGATCGGGCGACCGGCAAGGAGCAGAAGATCCGTATCGAAGCGTCGAGCGGCTTGAGCGACGCCGAGATCGACAAGATGGTCCAGGACGCCGAAAAGCACGCCTCCGAGGACCAGGAGCGGCGCGCCAAGGTGGAGGCACGCAACCAGCTCGACTCGCTCGTCTATCAGGTTGAGAAGGACCTGGGCGAGTGGGGCGACAAGGTCGCGGAAGAGACCAAGGGCCGCGTCGAGACCGCGCTGGAGCGCGCCAAGGAGGCGTTGAAGAACGACGACACCTCGGCCATCAACTCCGCCCGGGACGAGTTGACCCAGGCGTTCAGCGCGGCGGGCTCCGAGATGTACCAGGCCCAGGCGGCGGAGGCGCAGGCCGAAGCTCAGGCGGCGGAGGGCGAGGAAGCGGCCGCCGCCTCCGAAGAGGAGGCTACCGAGGAAGAGGACGAAGAAGTCGTCGAGGCCGACTACGAGATCGTGGACGAAGGGGCGTAACGGACGCGCCATCTCCGGGGGAGCGGGCGGGAACGCTCGCTCCCCCGTTCAGACAACCGGGCGGCCGCCTCGATGCATCCCAAATGAGTGGCCGTTTTCCCGGACCCGCCGTCACCCCACCGTGTAGCTAAAGGGACGGCGGCCGGCGGCGCCGGAGTGAAGCGGGCCGTGTGTCGATTGCGTCCGGGGGCCCCGGGCAAGGCATGAGAGAAACGTGGAGGGAGGGTACGGTGTTCGATCCGTTGAAAGCTAAAGGCCGGGTGCTTCTCTACAGCACCCTGACGTTTCTTTTCGGGGTGGGGTTGGCATCCGGCATGGGATGGACCGCCGGCTCTCAGGCACTGACCACCGGCCCCGAAGTCACCCAGATCCCGGAAGCGGCCGTCCGGCCGGCGCTGGATTTGAGCGACGCGTTCGTGACCATCGCGGAAGAAGTGACGCCCGCGGTGGTGCGTATCCAGACCGAGCGTACCGGTCGCGCCGTGAGTCCGTTGGACGGGTTTTTCGACTTCCGGAGACCGGATTCCCGGAACCAGGATCCCGATCCGACGCCCCAGCTCTCCGGTGGGAGCGGATTCCTGATCTCGGCGGACGGCTACATCATGACGAACAACCACGTCGTGGCCGACGCCGAGCAACTGCGCGTGTACACGAAGGACGGGCATACCCACGAAGCCGAGATCGTGGGGTCCGACCCGACCACGGACGTGGCGGTGATCAAGATCGCGGGTCGTGACCTTCCCCACCTGACGTTCGGCGTCTCCGACGGCGTGCGCGTCGGCGAGTGGGTGTTGGCGGTCGGAAATCCGGGCTTCGGCGGCGGCAGCTCGCTGGACTATACAGTCACGGCGGGCATCATCAGCGCGGTGGGACGCCCGTTGACGCTCATCCGGCGAGAGCTCTCCCGTAACGAGGCGTACGACAATCCGGCCTGGGCCATCGAGAACTTCATCCAGACCGACGCCGTCATCAATCCGGGCAACTCCGGCGGCCCCATGGTCAACCTCCGGGGCGAGGTCGTGGGCATCAACTCGGCCATCGCCAGCCAGACCGGATACTACCAGGGGTACGGATTCGCCATTCCGATCGACCTGGCCAAGCGGGTGGGTGAGGACCTGGTGGCGTATGGGGAGATACGGCGGTCCTGGTTGGGCGTGCAGATGCGCGGGGTCGACGACGTCGATGCGGAGGCCTACGGGCTGCCGCGAGTCGGCGGCGCCCTGGTGAGCGAGGTCACGGCAGGAAGCCCCGCCGCGGACGCGGGCCTCCGCGTCGAAGACGTGATCACGGCCGTCGACGGGGAAACGATCACCCGCTCCGCCGAGCTACAACAGGAAATTGCCCAGCGGCGGCCCGGAGACGAGGTAGATCTTGAAATCTACCGGAACGGGCAACGGCGTGCGGTGGCGGTGCGCCTCGGGGAGGCTCCCATCCTGCGGAGGGACCAGCCCACCGAGCGGGTCGTCGACGCAGCCGACACGTCCGATCAGCTCGGGCTGGAGATTCGCGAGATGACCCCGGAGCTGGCCCGCCAGTACGGATACGACGAGTCGGATGGCGTAATGATCGCCAACGTCACGCCGTACAGCCCGGCCTGGCGCCGCGGCATCCAGCAGCCGGGATATCGCGTGCTAGAGATCAACAACCGTGAGATCGACGACATGCGCGACGTGCGGGCAGAGCTGGAGAACCTCGAGTCCGGCCAGATCGTGAACTTCATTCTGGGTCGACCCGACGGCAGCTCCCTGATTTCCAACGTGCGCGTGCCCTGATCGGGCGCTTCGCCGAGCCCGCACGACGGGCCGGCCGAGCACCTCGCGCGCAACCGAGCGCGGTAGAGCGGCGCAGCCCGGCGGGGTCCGGGTTGCGCCGCCCTGCGTTGTAGGCAGTGCCCTGCTTGTTTTATCTTACGCGTTCCCGGGACCCGCAGGCCCCGCGCGAAAGTGGCGGAATTGGTAGACGCGCGAGACTTAGGATCTCGTGGCTCATGGCCGTGGGGGTTCGAGTCCCCCCTTTCGCATTCATCCCCTCGACCGCGCCGGATATCGTATGACCCTGGCTGCCAGCGACCTCACCATCGACCTCCAGGAAATGGAGGCCTGGCGACGCCGCCTCACCGTAAAAGTCCCCAAGGACGCCGTAGAGCAGGAGCGGGCCACCCATCTGAAGACGCTGAGCCGGCGGATGAAGCTGCCCGGCTTCCGCAAGGGTCGCGTGCCCAAGAGCATGCTGCAAAAGCGTTTCGGGAGGGCGGTGGAGCGTGAGGTGCTGGACAAGGTGGTTTCCGAGGCCTACAGGGCCGCCATCGAGAGCACGGAACTCCGCCCGATCAGCGAAGGCGCCATCGAGGACCTCCAACACGAGCCCGGACAGGATTTGATGTTCACGATCTCGTTCGACGTGCAACCCGAGATCGGGCTCGATCGGATCGGCGGCTTCAAGGTGGAACGTCCCGGCGTCGACGTCACCGACGAAGCCGTCGACCGGACCATCGACCGCCTTCGACAACAAAACGGCACCTGGGCGCCGACGGCATCGGGGACTCCCGAGCCGGGCGAGCTCGTGAGCGTCGAGATTCGCAGGCTGGACGAGGACGGCGTGCCCGGCGACGCCCAACCCTATGAGTTCATGTTGGGCCAGGGAGACGCCATTCCCGACGTCGAAGCCGCCATCGGCACCTTGGAGCCCGAGGGAGAAGGCACGTTCGACGTGTCGTTCCCGGACGACTTCCCCAACGAGGAGCGCCGGGGAGACACCGAGCGACTGCACATCACGCTCAAGACCCGCAAGGTCTTGGAGCTCCCGGAGGTTTCGGACGAGTTCGCACGCAGCGTGGGCGATTTTTCGTCGGTGGACGATCTCCGGTCGAAGGTCCGTGAGGACATGGGCGAAGAGATGAAGATCCGAGCAGATCGGCAGGTTCGAGACCAGCTCCTGGACCTCATCGTGGACGCCAACCGCTTCGACGTCCCGGCCAGCATGATCGACCGGTATCTGGCGTCGCTGTTGGGCCCCATGGAGGACGTGCCCGACGAGAAGGCCGAAGAGGCGCGGGCGGCGTTGCGACCCGAAGCCGAGCGCCAGGTGAAACGGCTCCTGATCCTCGATCGCTTGGCGGACGAGCGTGAGCTCCACGCCACCGAAGAAGAGATCGACGACAAAATCGAGGAGATCGCGAGCAGGAGTGGCACAACCCCTGCGGAAGTCTATGCACGGCTGCAAAAAGCAGGGCGTATCGAATCGCTGGAACGCGAGCTTACGGAGAACAAGGTCTTCGAGATGATCGAGGCGGAGTCCGAGATCGTCGACGCGAGCTAGGGAAGAGTCTTCCCCGAGCAGACGCGAACAACTGAAAAGCGCCAGAAACGAAAGGATACCATGGCCGTCTTCCCACCGTATGTGATCGAACGCACCAGTCGGGGCGAGCGGAGCTACGACATCTTCAGCAGGCTGTTGATGGACCGGATCGTCTTCCTGGGGAGTGCCATCGACGACAGCGTGGCGAACGTCATTATCGCCCAGCTCCTGTTCCTGGATGCCGACGACCGGGACCGGGACATCTACATGTACATCAACTCTCCCGGCGGAAGCGTGTACTCCGGGCTGGCCATCTACGACACCATGCAGCACCTGCGGGCGCCCGTCGCCACGTTCTGTGTCGGCATGGCCGCCTCGATGGGCGCGGTCCTGCTAGCCGGCGGAGCCCCCGGAAAGCGCAGCGCGCTGCCCAACTCCCGCATCCTGATTCATCAGCCGTCGTCGGGCGCCCAGGGCACGGCCGCGGACATCGAGATCGCCGCTCGGGAGATCCTCGACGCCCGCAAACGACTCAACGCCATTCTCGCGAAGCACACCCGGCAAAAAATCGAACAGATCCAACTGGACGTGGACCGCGACCGCTACATGAGCCCCGAGGAAGCCCTCAGCTACGGCTTGATCGACCGGGTACTCGGCGTTCGGGACGACAACGGCGGGCCCACCCCCCTAACGGCGGAATAGACGGAGGCTCCCTTGCCCAGCGATTCCAATCTGCGGTGCAGCTTCTGCGGGAAGTCCAAGGACAGCGTCAAGAAGTTCATATCCGGACCCAACGTCTACATCTGCAACGAGTGCATCTCGCTGTGCAACGAGATTCTGGCCGAGGAGAGTGAGCGGGACGCGGAAGAAAGCCAGCTTCCCACGGCGACGCCCGAAGAGATCAAGACCATTCTCGACGAGTACGTGATCGGCCAGGAACAGGCCAAGCGCGCGCTCGCGGTATCGGTCTACAACCACTACAAGCGGATCAACCATCACGGAATCCTCGACGAGGTGGAGATCGACAAGACCAACATCCTGTTGATCGGCCCGACCGGCGTGGGCAAGACCCTCCTCGCACAGACCCTGGCCCGCATCCTCCACGTTCCCTTTACGATCGCCGACGCCACGACGCTCACCGAAGCGGGATACGTGGGCGAAGACGTGGAGAACATCCTGGTGCGCCTGCTCCAGGCGGCCGACTACAACTTGGCCGAGTGCGAACGTGGCATCGTCTACGTGGACGAGATCGACAAGATTGCCCGGAAGTCCGAAAACCCGTCGATCACGCGAGACGTGTCGGGCGAGGGTGTGCAACAGGCGCTGCTCAAGATTCTCGAGGGCACCGTCGCGAGCGTGCCTCCCCAGGGCGGACGCAAGCATCCGCAGCAGGAGTACATCCAGATCGACACCAAGAACATCCTGTTCATCTGTGGCGGGGCGTTCGACGGCCTGGAGAAGATCATCGAAGGCCGGGTCGGGAAAGGCCGCATCGGGTTCGAGGGCGACGATGGAAAGGACCCGACCCCGCTGGACGCAGACGACCTGTTCGAGTTGGTGGAGCCGGAAGATCTCCAACGATACGGGCTCATTCCGGAGTTGGTGGGCCGCCTGCCAGCCGTAGTCCACCTGAATCCGCTGGACGAGGACGCGCTCGTCCGTATCCTGCTGGAGCCCAAAAACGCGCTGATCAAGCAGTACACGAAGATGCTGGAGCTCGAAGGCATCGGCATCACCTTCGACCCCGAAGCCGTGCGCGCGATCGCCCGTCGGGCCCTGGAGCGCGGCACCGGAGCCCGCGGGCTACGGTCGGTCATCGAGGGGATCATGCGCGACATCATGTTCGACATTCCCTCCCGGACCGACATCCGCGAAGTGGTCGTGACTCCCGAGTGCGTGGAGCACGGACAGCCGCCGCTCCTCTTGCTCCGACCCGAGCGTGAGAAGAAGGAAGCCTAACCCAACCTACGTTCGCGGAAGCGCTTGGACCGTGTAGATTCATCTCGGCCTCAGTCGGCCGACGCTAGTTGCTTTCGTTTTTCGACCGGATGAACCCCCCGACCTTGTCAGACCCGCCCCTTACCGCCGTGCTAGCCGCTGTGACGTCCGTCCGCGGCAACTCTCCGTTCGTCGCACTTCGGAACGCCGATACCCTTCCCGACCGTCTCGATGGTCGGGATCTGGACGTGTCGGTGGCTCCGGGCGTATCGCTTCGTGACGCAGCCCGGTTCGTGATCCAGCACGGCGAGCGCGCCGGCTGGCAGGTAGTGGTCGACAGCCGTCGGCATCACATGGCGGCGGTGACGCTGTTCCATCCGGAAACGCGCGAGACGCTCCACTTCGACCTCTTCAAGGGAATCACGCACCTGTCGAACCCGTTGTTCACGGTCGAAGAGCTCTGGGAGGAGTCGGAGGTCGTCAACGACGTCCGACGGCTGTCCCATCGGATGGAGGTGCTCGCCACGGTCGTCCATCGCACCGTGTTCGGCGGAACCCTGAACAAGCAGAAGTACGTCGAACAGCTCGCGGAATTCGTGTCCGACCCGCGTAACCGAAGCTGGCTGGCCGCCCGGGTGAGCCGAGTATTGGGTCCCGAGTTCGCCGTGGAGCTCACCACTCCCGAGCGAGTGCGGGAGCTAACGCGCTTCGGGGCGGACCGGAGTGCGAGGGCCCGCAAGACCTTCCTGTCACGCCGCGCGCGGAGGGCGCCCTTCTCCTTCGCATGGGACACGGTGCGCTACTTCGCCGGTCAGGTGGGATCCATGCTCTTCCCTCCCGGTTTCGTGGGTCAACCCGGAGATCGAGTCCCGGCGCTCGGGAGCGAGTTACTCACGTTGGAGCTGGCGTGCGCACTCTCCGCGTACGGCTTCTACGTGCCCAGCACCCGTTCCCGAGCGGAGCAGATCCAAACCGTAAACGCACCTCGGTTCGCGGACATGCTGAAAGAGCGATGGGACTATTGGGGACCGCTGAGGGAGTGGGCGCCGTCGGTGTTCCTCTGGTTTCTGGCCAAGCGCGCCGCCGTCGTGGTGGTCGACCGGCTACCACCGTTGCTCGCGCTCCTACGGGGGAGCCGAGTGCTCTGCCCACGTTGGTTGGGACGGGAATCGACGTGAGCTCCGGGCGAGACGGCGCGCTGATCGCGCTGGTGGGACCGGATGGCGTGGGCAAGACCACCATCGCCCGGTCTCTCCTCTCATCCTACCCCGGCTCTTCCACCGGGTACGTGCACTTCCGCCCTCCCCTGACCGGAGCGTTGCCGCCGGTGCCGCCGCCCGAAGGCGTGGCACCGCCCAAGGTGTTCGGCAAACCGTCGCCCACCCGCATGGTCGCTGGATGGATTCGGTTGATCCGGAGCCTGACCCGCTTCTGGGTCGGGTACGTGAGGACCGTCCGACCGGCCCTCCGCAGGGGCGCGCTGGTCGTGGCGGACCGTTGGGGATACGGCTACGTGGCCCAACCGCTGGCGCTCAAGTTCTACGGTCCCGACTGGTTGGCCCGTCTGTTCGTCTGCGCGCTGCCCAAGCCCGACCTACTGGCGGTCCTGACCGCTCCGCCCGACGTGGTCCACGCGCGCAAGCGCGATCTGACCGTACCCGAGATCGAGGCCGAGCTGCACGCGTGGCAATCCTTGTCCTGTCACGGTGCCGTCGAGTTCGACTCAACCGCACCCCCAGACGAGATCGCTCAGCGCATCCTCGCGCACTTGGAGTAACGGAACACATCTGCGGGTCGGCGTCCGGCGAAAGGCCCGCGCCGCACTTTTGCGAGCCCACCGTCCAGGGTAGGATGTGCGCATGCCCGTTCTCCACCGTGTCGATGACACGTTCGATGTGCCCACCGAGCTGCCGGTCGTAGCGCTGCGCGACCTGGTGTTCTTTCCCTACGTGGTTCTGCCACTGCTCATCGGGCGTCCCCGCTCCCTGGCCGCCCTTCGGGAGGCCGAGGCAACCGACGGATACATCCTGCTCGTCACCCAACTCGACGCAACGATCGACGACCCGGTCGCAGCGGACCTCTGCAGCGTCGGCACCATAGCACGGGTCCTCCAGTCCGCGGGCCTTCCGGACGGCACGTGCAGAGTGGTGCTGGAAGGCTTGGGCCGAGCGCACCTCGAGGCGTTCGTCGGAGCGGGAACCTCCTACCGGGCTGGCATCTCCATCCTCGAGCACTCTGTGGAGCCCGAAGACGCCGCAGCCCACGCGACGCTGAGAGGCGAGGTGGAGGCGCTCTACTCGGACTACCTTCACGCCGACCCCCGCCTTCCGGACGAGCTCCAACTGACGCTCTCCGGTGTGAACGACCTTTCGCGCCTCGCCAACCTTATGGCCGGGCATCTCCTCGTTCCGACCAGCGAGCGGCAGCGGCTCCTCGAGACCTTGGGAGTCGAGGCCCAACTCGGCGCGGTACGGGAGCTGTTGCTGCGCGAGTTGGAGGTGCTGCGAATCGAGCGCAGTCTCGATCGGGACGTTCTGGACGAGGAGCGGAGCGCCCACCGCTTTCCGTCGCGGGGAGGCGGTGAAGGATTGCTGCTCGAGCCCGAAGAGCTGGATGAGGAGCTGGCCGAGCTGGACCGTGCCATCCGCGACGCGGATTTGCCGGCCGACGCCCGCGAGCGGGCCGAGCGAGAGCTACAGCGGCTCACCCGACTCAGCCCGACCGCACCCGAGGCGTCGATCATTCGCACCTATCTGGACTGGCTGATCGCGCTGCCTTGGGCCACCACGACGGACGACACGCTCGACGTGGACGCCGCGGCGGCGGTGCTCGACGCCGCTCACTACGGGCTTTCGGAGGTACGGGAGCGGATCCTGGATCACATCGCGGTCATGGGCCTCGTGGGTCGTCTGCAGGGACCGATCTTGTGCCTCGTCGGCCCACCGGGCGTGGGCAAGACGTCTCTCGGCCGCAGCATCGCCGATGCGCTCGGACGGAAGTTCGTGCGGGTGAGCCTCGGCGGCGTGCGGGACGAAGCCGAGATTCGCGGACACCGACGCACGTACGTGGGCGCGCTTCCCGGAAGGATCCTTCAAGGGATGCGCCGTGCGGGTTCCAGGAATCCCGTCTTCCTCCTGGACGAGGTGGACAAGCTGGCCCGGGACTTCCACGGTGATCCCGGCGCTGCGCTACTCGAGGTGCTCGACCCCGAGCAAAACGCGGCGTTCACAGACCACTACCTCGAGCTCGACTTCGACCTCTCCGACGTGTTGTTCGTGGCTACCGCCAACACGTTGACGGATATTCCCGAGCCCCTACGGGATCGCATGGAGGTCATCCGGCTTTCCGGATATCTGGACACGGAGAAGAAGATCATCGCACGTCGATTCCTCTGGCCCCGCCAGGCGAAACGCCACGGGCTCGAATCGGAGATCGTGGACTGGTCAGACTCGCTCTTGGACTTCGTGCTCGGACGCTACACGCGCGAGGCCGGGGTTCGCGAGCTGGAGCAGCGGATGTCCCGGGTGGCCCGCAAAGTGGCACGGCGCGTATCCGCAGAGGGCGAGCGCCCCACCGAGCCACTGGCCCTCGACCCCACGTCGCTCCGCGCGCTACTCGGACCACCCGTGTACTCACGAGCCACCCGCGAAGACACGCGTGACCGTGCGGGCATCGCAAACGGCCTGGCATGGACGGCGGCCGGCGGCGAAGTACTGGACGTCGAGGTGGCCGCCGTGCATGGATCCGGGCAGATCCACATGACGGGCACCTTGGGCGACGTTATGAAGGAGTCTGCCGCTGCGGCCATGACCTATGCCCGCTCGCGCAGCAAGGTTTTGGGTTTGGAGGAAGACTTCTATCGCACGCTGGACATCCACATCCACCTTCCGGAAGGGGCCACGCCCAAGGACGGCCCGTCTGCCGGGATCACGATCGCCGTTGCGCTCATATCCGCGCTCACGGGTGTGCCGACCCGCGCCGACGTCGCCATGACGGGGGAGATTACCCTTCGCGGTCGGGTGCTCCCTGTGGGCGGCCTCAAGGAAAAGGCCGTCGCCGCGCTCCGAGAGGGCCTCCACACCGTGTTGGTGCCAGCGCTGAACGAGCCCGATCTGGATCAGCTTCCCGCCGAGGTGCTCTCGACGCTGGAGTTCGTGACCGTGCGCACGATGGACGAGGTGCTCAAAGCGGCACTCGCGGCCCGGGCTACGCCGTCTCCCCTGGCCCGTCCCAACGGCGAATCCGGTCTCAGCCTCTCGCAGTGAACATCCGGTCGGTGGAGTTCGCGGGCGTTGTCGCCAAACCCGGCGGAGTGCCGCCGGACTCACTGCCGCAGGTCGCGTTCTCCGGCCGCTCCAACGTGGGCAAGTCGTCGCTGATCAACCTCTTGCTGCGCCGGACCCGCAAGAAGCTGGCTCACGTGTCCGGCACACCGGGAAAGACGCAGACGATCAACTTCTTTCGGGTCAACGACGCTTTCTATCTCGTCGACCTGCCGGGATTCGGCTACGCCCGTGTACCACCCTCGGTGCGGTCGTCCTGGCGCCGCCTGATCGAGTCTCACCTCAGCGGCCCGCACGCGCCCCGCGGGGTGGTGCATCTGGTCGACGCCCGCCACCCGCCGACCGACACGGACCGGCAGATGGTGGCCTACCTTGCAGGTCTGGGCATGCCCACCTTGATCGTTCTCACTAAGATGGACCGGATCAAGGCCTCCAAACGGAAGGCGACCGTCGAATCGGCGGCGAGGGACCTGGAAATCGACCTCGACCAGGTGGTTCCCTGCTCCGCCAAGAGTAGCGAGGGTCGCGAAGAGCTGCTGGACGCAATTACAGACCTGCTCGATCTGGGAGCCGGGGATGACCCGAGCTAGTTGGAAGCGCCGGTGGGTCCCGCTCACGTTGGCCGTCGTCGCAGTCGGGGGCTGCGTCACACCCCCGTCCGCGAACGGCACGGATTTCCTGGAACGCGACGACCTCGTGCCACCCGGCTTCGGATCGCTACGCCAGGACGAGATCACCCTCAGCCTGCGTAGCGGCGACCTCCTGATCAAGGTCACACCTTTGGATGAAGCCGTGATCCGGCTCACGGCCCCCGACACCTACCAGCGGCTCTCCGCGCTGGCGGAGGCTCGACGGCCGGACCTGGAGCGGCTGAGCGTCCGTGAAAATCCTCAGTTGTTCCTGGTGTCGTTCTTCAGCTACGAGCCCAACGTGATCTACCAGGCGGAGGATCTTCAGCTCGTGAGCCTCGGGCTCCGATATCGGCCGGCGGCCGTGGTGGGGGTGACACCCGGATGGGAGTCTCAGCGGCTCGAACAGGAGGAGCTGGAGATGGCGCTCTATGCTTTCGACCCCGACCTCGACCTGACCAGCGACCTCCAGGTGGAATACGACCGCGAGACCGCTGGCGGTTGGGACGGCATCCTCAATCGTCTCGACGCCGAACGGGCGAGGGTCAGGGCCCGGGCGGGCGCAGTCGATCCGGGTCGGGCGCCGGCGCCCGGCATTCGCTGAGCGCGATTCCCGTTTGCGAGGGCGCCTCAGACCCCGTTTGCGGGACGCCTCGGACCCGGTCTGCGAGGGCGCTTCAGACGTCCAGCTCGAACTTCTGGATCTTCCGGTACAGGGTCCGCTCTCCGATCCCCAGTGTCTCGGCGGCCTTGCGCCGGTTGCCACCGCTTCGCTCCAAGGCGATCTCGATCGCACGGCGTTCGAGATCCTCCATGGTCATGCCGGGCTCGAACACGATGGCGTCGCCGTTGGCCGCCTCGTGGCCGGCCCCGTCTGCCGGTCCCTGAATGACGATCTCTCTGGCGCCTGACGGAAACGCCCCGGATCCGGGCGGCACCGGGCGAGGCGGCACGTCCGTGGGCAAGGCATCGATTCGAGCCCAATCGCGCTGGCCTTCCCGATACCGGTCGAACTCCCGCCGCAGCTCGTCCATGTCGACCCTCAGGTCGACGAGCGTTCGGAAGATGAACTCGAGCTCCGGACGGACTCCCCGCTCCGCTTCCGGCAGCGTGGCCAACTCCCGCGGGATGTCTCGGACAGGCACGATGGCGGCGCGCCGCCCCGATCCGCGTACCTCCTCGGGAATGTCTTCCGGGCGAATCTCCCTCCCCGGCGCGAGCACCACCATGCTCTCCACCAGGTTCTGAAGCTCACGCACGTTCCCGGGCCAGGAGTACCCCTCCAGGATGTGCATGGCTTCCGTCGAGATGCCCACGAAAGCCCGGTCGTGCCGGGCGGTCAGCTCACGCACGAATTCGCGGATGAGCAACGGAATGTCCGAGCGCCGCTCCCTGAGCGGCGGCAATGTGATGCTCAGGACGTTCAGTCGGTAGTAGAGATCTCGACGGAAATCGCCGGTGGTGATGTCTCGACGGAGGTTCCGATTCGTGGCCGCAATGATCCGCACGTCTACCTTCGTGGGGACCTCACCGCCCACGCGCACGAACTCTCGCTGCTCCAGCACGCGTAGGAGCTTGGTTTGGGTCGCGAGCGGCATCTCCCCGATCTCGTCCAGGAAGATCGTCCCGCCGTTGGCCAACTCGAAGAACCCTTTTCGGGAGTCGATCGCGCCGGTAAACGCCCCCTTCTCGTGCCCGAACAGCTCGCTTTCCAGTAGCGTCTGCGGCAGGGCCGCCACGTTCACGGCAATGAAGGGCTTGTGCTTCCGAGAGGACAGCAGGTGAATGCCCCGCGCCACCAACTCCTTGCCCGTCCCCGATTCCCCCGTGATCAGCACCGTAGAGTTCACCGGGGCGATCTGCACGACCCTCTCCAGCGCCTCTTGGATGGCCTCGGAGTCGCCAACGATGCCGGTGAGCTGCTGTAGGCGGCGTCGCTCCACCAGCCGCCGGGCGAGCAGCGTGACCTCCGCCGGATCGACCGGTACGGTGAACGTCTCGTCCGGTCGCAGGGCGAGCGTGGCCGCCCGGTCCTCTTCTGCGGCGCCCGTGACCGCGAACACGGGCAGCGACAGGGCCCCGGCCGCCTGATCCGCGAGCGCGCCCGCCGTCCCGCTGCGGAAGCCGCCGGTCAGAACCAGCAGGACGGCGTCGGACAGCCCCCGAATGTTCTCTCCGGGCGTCACCAGATCCACGCCGAAGCCACCCTCGACGAGTGCCGCCCGCAACGCTCCCGCGGATTCCAGGTCGTGTGTGGAAACGAGAACGACGTCGGCCATGCTCAGGACGAAGCCTCCGAATGGGTGGTGTGGCCGGCGAGGAGATCGAGCGCGTGCTCGACGACATCGGCCAAGACGCTCAGCCCGTCACGGACACCCGACGGGCTACCCGGCAGATTGACGATCAACGTGCTCCCCCTGGTCCCGGCCAGCCCGCGGGACAGGGCTGCGTAGGGCGTCTGGGCCGCACCTATCCTGCGAATCGTCTCCTGAATGCCGGGGGCCTCCCGGTCGATTACCGCGCGGGTCGCCTCCGGCGTATGATCGCGCGGGCTCAATCCGGTGCCGCCGGTAGTCACGATGAGATCGGCGCGCTTTCCGTCGGACCAGTTCGTCAGCGTCCTCACGATATCTACCGTCTCGTCCGCCACCACGGCCCGCTCCGACACCTCGTACTTCCGGGACGCACACCAGTCCTCCACGACCCCGCCGCTCACGTCCTCCCGCTGCCCGTGGAAGCATCCGTCACTGACCGTCAACACACCCACACGCACGGTCATCGGCGGATGGATCCGTCCTTGTAGAACGGGGGCCGTTCGATCGTGGCCCGCAACACCCGGTCCCGGATGCGAACGCCGATCTCCGTGCCGGCCGACGAGGACTCTTTCGCCACGTATCCCAGCCCGATTCCGGCGCCCAGCGTGGGACTCGCCGTCCCGCTGGTGACGACTCCTGCATCGGCGCCGTCCACCACGATGGGGTATCCCGGCCGGGGAAATCCCCGCTCGTTCAGACGAAATCCCACCAGGCGTCGGGTGACTCCCTCTTCTTTTTGTCGAGCCAGTGCTTCGCTTCCATTGAACGGACCCTTGTCCAGCTTGACGATCCAGCCGAGTCCACTTTCCAGCGGAGTGTGCTCTTCGTCCAGGTCGTTTCCATAGAGAGCGTATCCGACCTCCAACCGGAGGGAATCCCGGGCACCCAGCCCACAGGCTTGAATCCCCAGCGGCCGGCCAGCGTCGAGCAAGCTCGCCCACAGCGCCGGAGAGCGTTCGGCCGACACGTACAGCTCGAACCCGTCCTCGCCGGTGTATCCGGTGCGGCTGATCGTGGCCGGAACGTCCGCGACCTCGCCGACCGCGAACCGATAGTACCCGATTCGGTCGAGGTCCCAATCCGTGAGTCGGGCCACCAGGTCCGCCGCCCGCGGACCTTGAACGGCGATGAGCGCCACGTCGTCGGAGTGGTCTTCGATCGTGACGTCCAACCCGGCCGCCTGCTCTCCGACCCACGCCAGATCGACGTCCCGTCGCGAGGCGTTTACGACCAGCATCCAGTGGTCCTCGTAGCGGTAGACCAGCAGGTCGTCGATGACGCCTCCGTCTTCACGACACATCGCCGAGTACTGGGCCTGTCCCACGTCGAGCTTGGACGCATCGTTCACCGACACCCGCTGCACCAGGTCCAACGCGGCCGGCCCGCGCAGCCGAAACTCGCCCATGTGGGTCACGTCGAAGAGGCCGACCCGCTCCCGCACCGCCTGGTGTTCGGCACGAATGCCGGCCGAGTACTGCACCGGCATCTCGAATCCGGCGAACGGCACCATCTTGGCTCCGAGCGCGAGGTGCTGGTCGTACAACGGGGTGCGACGCAGACCCGATTCCATCATGACTCCTTTCACTGTACGCAGACACACGGTCTACTATAGGATAAACCGACGTAGGTCTTCGTCTTCGACGATGTCTTCGAGCCGCTCACGCACGAATCCGACGTCCACCACGACGCGGCGCTCCTTCGACTCCGGCAAACCGAACAGCACACCCTCGAGCAAGGTCGTGAGCACGGTTTGGAGCCGCCGTGCTCCGATGTTCTCCATGCGCTCGTTCAGCTCCATCGCGATCCGGGCGATCTCGCGCACTCCGTTGGGCTCGAATACGAGCGCGGCGCCTTCGGTATCGACCAGGGCCTGATACTGCGCGATCAACGCGTTGCGAGGCTCTTGGAGAATCCGAACGAACTCCTCCTCACCCAGGTTGTGCAGCTCCACGCGGATGGGGAACCGGCCCTGGAGCTCGGGGATCAGATCCGAGGGCTTGGCCACGTGGAAGGCCCCGGCCGCGATAAACAGGACATGGTCTGTCCGGACCATCCCGTACTTGGTCTGCACGTTGGACCCCTCGACAATCGGCAAGAGGTCCCTCTGCACTCCTTCCCGTGACACGTCGGGCCCTTGTCCGGACCGCTGACCGGCGACCTTGTCGATCTCGTCGAGAAAGACGATGCCCATCTCCTCCACCCGCCCGAGGGCCTCGTTGACGACCTCGTCCATGTCGACGAGCCGGTCGAGCTCCTCCTGAACGAAGATGCGCCGCGCCTCGGATACCGAGATGGTGCGGTTCTTCTTCTTTTTGGGAAGCATGTCCTGGAGCATCTCGGTGAAGTTGAAATCCATTCCCTCCATGCCCCCCATGGGCACCATCATCCCGTCGAGGGAGGGTGTCTGCTGGATCTCCACCTCGATCTCACGATCCTCCAACTTCTCGTCGCGGAGAAGGGCTCGGAGCTTCTCCCGGGTGCGGGCATGACGATCCTCGGGAAGGTCCGGCTCCGCCTGGGACTGGCCGACCGGACGCTCCACCCCGTCCGGGCCCGCGACGAAGACGGGCCTCGTTTCAGAAGGATCCTCGGGAAGCGACACCTTGTTGGCGCCTTCCGCACCTTGCGGGAACAACAGGTCCAGGATGCGTTCCTCGGCCCTCTTCTCCGCTTCGGCCTCGACCTCGGCCTCACGGTCCGTTCGGACCAGGCTTACCGCGACATCGACGAGGTCCCTGATCATAGACTCGACGTCCCGGCCCACGTACCCGACCTCCGTGAACTTGGACGCCTCCACCTTGATGAAGGGCGCTCCGGCCAGGCGGGCCAGCCGCCGGGCGATCTCGGTCTTTCCGACGCCGGTCGGCCCGATCAAGATGAGGTTCGAAGGCACGATCTCGTCGCGGAGGTCGTCGTGGACCCGCTGACGGCGCCAGCGATTCCGCAACGCAATGGCAACGGCCTTTTTGGCTTCCGCTTGGCCGACGATATAGCGGTCCAGCTCCGCCACGATCTGTTGTGGCGTGAGCTCGTCCAACCAAACGTCGTCGTCCGCCGGGGTCTCGCGGACGTCGGGCTCGGGCGGCGCGTCGATGGGAGGGGTGGTCATGACGGAGACAGCTCCAGCACGTTGATTTCGCGGTTCGTGTAGATGCAGATGTCGCCGGCGATCCCCAACGCGGTCTGCACGATCTCGGCGGCGCTCAGGTCGGAGTGCGCCCTGAGAGCCCGCGCGGCGGCGAGCGCATACGATCCGCCGGAGCCGATCGCCACGACATCGTCGTCCGGGGCGATCACGTTGCCGTCTCCGCTCACGACAAACAAATGTTCCCCGTCCGCCACGGCCAACAGGGCATCGAGGCGACGGAGGTAGCGGTCGGTACGCCAATCCTTGGCCAGCTCGACACAGGCCTTGGGTAAGTTGGCCGGATACCGCTCGATCTTCTCTTCGAGCTTCTCAAACAACGTAAAGGCGTCCGCCACCGATCCGGCGAAGCCGGCGAGCACCGCCCCTTCACGCAGCATCCGCACCTTACGAGCGGTAGCCTTCATGACGGTTTCGCCCAGGGTCACTTGTCCGTCGCCGCCCATCGCCGTACGTCCGTGCGCTCGGACCGCCAGGACCGTGGTTGCGCGCAGCTTGGTCCGTTCTGCCACCGATGCGTTCCTTTGTACCCTTGGAGGTGCTAGGCCAGAGAGTGGAGCGGTGTTTCTACACCGTTGGCCCGCTTCGGTGCGCCTAGCGACGGTGCGCCCAGCAGGACACTAGGCACGAGGATGGGCTTTGGTATACGCCGCCCGTAGGTGTTCTTTGGACGTGTGCAGGTAGATGCGCGTGGTGGAAAGTGACGCGTGCCCCAAAAGCTCCTTCACCGCCATCAGGTCGGCGCCGGAGTTGAGCAGATGGGTGGCGAACGAATGCCGGAAGGAGTGCGGGCTCACGCCGTCGAGGCCGGCCAGCCGGTCGACGCACCGGCGCACGGTTCGCTGAATGCCCCTCCGGGAGATCCTCCGTCCCCGCTTGCTGAGCAGCAGCGCGTCGGAACGCCGACCCGCGGGCTCCACCCTTTCCCGCCGTGCCGTCAGGTAACGGGACAGCGCACGGTGAGAGGCAGACGTCATGGGCACGATTCGCTCTTTGCGCCCCTTCCCCAACACTCGGACCTGGCGGGCCGCCCGGTCGATGTCCTCGAGATCGAGCTGCTGGAGCTCGGCAAGCCGGAGCCCACTCCCGTACAAAAGCTCGAAGACGAGCAGGTCGCGCGTGGCCACGAACCCACCGTCCGCCGCGCGCACCTCGAGCAGATCGAATAGGCGCCGGGTGTCACGCTCGGACACGTGCACCGGGAGTCGCCGCTCGGGCTTGGGTGAGGACAGGCCGGCCGCCGGGTTCCGGGGAATCCGGCCCTCTCGGTGTAAAAACCGAAGAAAGGAACGCGCGGCGGAAAACTTTCGGGCGAGCGTACGACGAGCCAGTCCCCTCCGGTTCAACCAACCGAGAAAGCCCCGGAGGGCCGTCCGGTCCACGTCCTCCCACTGCCAATCCCCACCGAAGTGGTCGTCCAGGAACCCCACCAGGTGCGCCAAGTCCCTTCGATAGGCCTTCACCGTGTTCGGAGAGAGCTGGCGCTCTCCGGCGAGGTGCGTCAGATAGGCCCGGACGGCCGCCTCCGCGCGTCGGACGTGATCCCCGTCCGTGCCGCCCGGTTGGTCAGACAGCGGTCTGCACGTGGGCCTCGGCCCACGCCTCGAAATCACGCTGGGCCCGCTCCGCCAGCCGTGCCCGCCGCTCTCGTTTCCCGCGCACTCGTTCGGGTAGCGGATCCACCAGTCCCCAGTTGGAGTTCATGGGCTGGAAGTTGGTGGGATCGCTTTCGTTGAGATAGCGCATAAGTCCCCCGATCATCGTCGTGGGGGGCGGGCAAACGGGCGGAGAGCCCTGTATGATGCGGTCCAGGTTGATGCCGGCCATGATGCCGCTGGAGGCCGATTCCGTGTATCCCTCCACACCGGTGAGCTGACCCGCGAAGATCAGGTCCGGCCGCTCGGGTAAGGCCCCGTGGTCACTCAGCTTTCCCGGTGAATTCAAGTAGCTGTTGCGGTGGATGGATCCCCAACGCAGGAACTCTGCGTCGGCCAGCCCCGGAATGGTCCTGAACACGCGGCCCTGCTCGCCGATCTTCATGCGGGTCTGGAAACCCACCAGGTTCCACATTTGGCCGGCGCGATCCTCGCGCCGAAGCTGGACCACCGCATGGGGTCGACGCCCCGTACGGGGATCCTCCAGGCCGATCGGCTTCATCGGACCGAAGCGAAGCGTCTCCCTGCCCCGTTCCGCCAACACTTCGATGGGCAAGCAGCCCTCGAAGTACGGCACCCGGTCCCAGTCGTGTCCGTCGTGGACCCCTCCGCTCAACAGCGCATCGATGAACGCCTCGTACTCCGCTTCGTCGAACGGACAGTTGAGGTAGTCGCCCGACTCCTCGAAGCGGCCGGCGGCAAAGATCACCGCCTCGTCGAGCGAGTCCCGGTGCACGATCGGCGCGATGGCATCGTAGAAGGCCAAACCGCCTCCGCCCAGGGCCTCGATGATCGAAGCGCTCAGGGCATCCGACGTGAGCGGGCCGGTAGCGACGACCGTCGGGCCGTCCGGCAGGGCCGTGAGCTCCTCCCGTGTGACGGCAATCCGCGGGTGGCTGTCCACGGCCGCCGTGATGCGCTCCGCGAAGAGGGTGCGGTCCACGGCCAAGGCCGAGCCCGCCGGAACCCGGACCGCCTCGGCCGCCGAGAGCACGATCGAGCCCAGCGCCGCCATTTCGCGCTTGAGCTGCCCGTGTGCGTTCGTGGGGTCGACGCTCTTGAGCGAGTTCGTGCAGACCAGCTCGCCCAGGAGACCGGTTTGATGGGCCGGAGTAGGTCGCTCCGGCCGCATCTCGAACAGCCGAACGTGGTGGCCGCGCGCCGCCAACTGGAGAGCCGCTTCCGATCCGGCCAAGCCCCCACCGACGACAGTTACTTCACGCATGGCTACTTCTTGCGGCGGCCCCGCCGTGTCTTCTTGCGCTCGGCAGCCTCCACGAGCATGGCCACGGCCCGGGTCATGTCGATTTCGTCCGGAGACTGTCCGCCGCTGAGGCTGGCGTTGAGCTTTCCATCCGTCACATAGGGCCCGTACCGGCCGTCCAGCACCTGGACCACCGCTCCGGTTTCGGGATGGGTGCCGATCTCCCGTAGGACGGTCTTGCCGGACTTCCGCTTCTGTTGGATCAGGACAACCGCCTCGTCCAGGCCCACCTCGAAGATCTGCTGGAAGCTGGTGATGCTTCGGTAGGTGCCGCCCGATTCCACGTAGGGGCCGAAGCGCCCGAGGCCGGCCGTTACCGGCTTGCCCGTTTCCGGATGCTCGCCCAGCACCCGCGGAAGTGAGATGAGCTGCCGGGCGAAATCCAGCGTCACCTCGGACAGATCCATCCCCTTGGGCAGCCCGACACGCTTCGGCTTGTCGTCGTTTTCCTGCTCGCCGAGCTGTACGTACGGGCCGTACGGACCCGAGCGCAGGAATATGGGAAGGCCGGTCGCCTCGTCGGTTCCGATCGGCGCTGCCGCTTTGGACTGCGCTTCCAGAAGGTCGGCGGCCCGCTCCACCGTGAGCTCGTCGATCAGCACGTCGATGGGCACGGTCGCCCGTTTCCCCTCGTCGCCCTCGCCCCGCTGCACGAATACGTGGTTCCGGCCGATGCGCACGAAGATCGGTTGCTCGGTTTCCGGATCCGCTCCGATCGGGATGGCGGGATAGTCGATCCGCGGCAGCTCCTCCTCGATGGCTTGCTCCAGCCCTCGACGCTCGGCGTTTTCGCCGCGATAGAAGCGCTGCAGAAAGTCGGTGAAGTCCACCCGTCCCGCTGCGATCTCGTCCAGCTCCTCCTCCATGCGGGCGGTGAAGTCGATGTCCACGTACCGGGAAAAATGGCCTCTCAGCAGATGGGTCACCGCCATGCCGACGAATGTCGGAATGAGCTGGTTCTTTTCTTTTTTGACATACTCACGATCCTGAATCGTCGAGATCGTGGGCGTGTAGGTGGACGGACGCCCGATCCCGAGCTCCTCGAGTTGCTTGACCAATGACGCTTCCGTGTATCGTGGCGGAGGGCGGGTCTCGTGCCCGTCCGGCTCGACCGAATCCACCCACACGGCTTCGTCGGGATCCTGCTCCGGAGGAGTCGTGGGAACGATATCTCCGACCTCGAGATGCGGAAGGAGCGCGTCCTCCCGTGTCGATCCGGCGACTGCCAAAAATCCCGGGAAGCGGAGCACCGATCCCGCGGCCCGATAGCGCGTCGGAGTCCCGTCCACTTCGACCTCGAATTCCGCCGTCGTTCGATCCAACCGCGCGTCGGTCATCTGGGACGCGACGGCCCTCCGCCAGATCAACTCGTACAGACGCAGTTCGTCACGATCCAGATACGCGGCGACCTGTTCGGGCGTGCGGGAGAGATCGGACGGACGAATGGCTTCATGGGCTTCCTGGGCCCCCTTGGCCTTCGTCTTATACGTGCGCGGCCCGTCGTGGTACTCGTCCCCGAACTGGGAACGGATCAGCGCCCCGGCCTGTTCGAGCGCTTCTCGGCTGAGGGTGACCGAGTCCGTCCGCATGTACGTGATCAAGCCTTCGCGGTCGCCTCCCCCGAGGTCCACTCCCTCATAGAGCTTCTGCGCGACGCGCATGGTTCTCTTGGGTGACATTTTCAGGCGCGAGCTGGCCGCCTGCTGTAGCGTCGACGTGATGAACGGAGGCTGGGGCCGCTGGCGTCCCTCCTTCTGCTCGACCAGCGCCACCTTCCACACGGCGTCCCGCGCGCTCTCGGCGATTTCCGTGGCCCGTTCCCGGTTCAGCACCAGAACCTTGGCGTCGGGGTCCAGCGCCCCGGTCGTAGCGTCGAAGTCGCGGGAAGACGCCACGCGCCGGTCGCCCACCGTAACGAGGCGGGCCGCGAACGGCTGCGCGCCGGCAAAGGAAGCCTCCACGTCCCAGTACTCCGAGGCGCGGAATGCCTGCCGCTCCTCTTCCCGCTCGACGACGAGCCTCAGCGCCACGCTCTGGACGCGTCCCGCGGAAAGCTTGGTGCGAACCTTCTTCCAGAGCACCGGAGACAAGGAGTAGCCGAAGAGCCGGTCCAAGACCCTGCGGGCTTCCTGCGCCTGGACCAGGCGATCGTCCACGTCGCGAGGTGATTCGAGCGCCCGGCTGATGGCGGCTCGCGTAATCTCGTGAAACGTGATGCGGCGTACGGGAATGTCCGGCTCGAGAACCTCCTTCAGATGCCACGAGATCGATTCGCCCTCGCGGTCTTCATCCGTGGCGAGCAGCAGCTCATCGGCCGACTGCACCATCTTCTTGAGCTCGTTGATGCGCGCCCGGCTCTCTTTGGGGATGACGTAGACCGGACGGAAGTCCGTGTCGGTGTCGACCGCCATTCTGGCCCAGGACTCCTTTCGGATCCGACTCGGCACCTCCCGAGCGGACGCCGGCAGGTCGCGGACGTGCCCATAGCTCGCCGCAACCCGGTACTCGGGGCCCAGGAATCGCTCGATCGTCTTCGCCTTTGCCGGCGACTCCACGATGACCAGCTTCAAGTTTTCCCTCGGTTGATTTGTCTGAGTGCCAAAGCCCGGAGAATCGCATTCACCGCTTCCGGCGGACCCGATCTCTCCGTATCTACGTGCAGGTCGGCCAGGGCGTAACGGTGGAGCCGCTCCCGGGCCAGTGCGCCGGCCGCGGCCAGTGGACCGCCTCCGTCGGAAGATCCTTCACCGCTGCCGTGCAGGAGTGGCCGCTCGACTCCGCTGGCCTTCACGCGCCGCACGGCCTCTTCCGGGCTGACCCGAAGCCATACCGACGCGGTCTCCGAGTCCAACGATTCCATGGCGCCGAAACCGGCCGCCCAACCACCTCCGGTCGCGAGGACCAGGTTCTCGCCCTCCAAAACCCGGCGAGCGGCTTCGCGCTCTGCGGACCGAAACGCGCCTTCTCCATCCTCGGCGAAGACCTCCGGGACGGTCCGCCCGAACGTGCGCTCCAGAACACCGTCCAGGTCCACGAAGCGCCAACCCAGACGCTTCGCGAGCAGCGCCCCAACCGTGGTTTTGCCACTGCCCATCAGACCCACGAGCACGATTCGCCGGATCCCCTTCGGCATCCTTACCCGGCTCACCGATCGGACAGGTACGCGAGGTATCCCGTGAAGTTCCGGTGGATCTCCGCCATGGAATCACCGCCGAACTTTTCCAGTACGGCGTCTCCCAGAACGAGGGCTACCATGGCTTCGCCCACCACCGCGGCTGCCGGAACGGCGCACACATCGCTGCGCTCCACGGCCGCGTCTTTGACGCTGCCGTCGCGCAGGTCCACGCTCGGCAACCGCTTGCGCAGCGTCGAAATGGGCTTCATGGCGCCGCGGACAACCAGCGGCTCGCCCGTGGTCATGCCCCCCTCGAGGCCGCCGGCCCCGTTCGAGGTACGAGCGAACCCACCCGAGCGCTCCCGCTCAGAGCCCGGAACGATGGGATCGTGCACGCGCGAACCCGGCCTGCCGGCTCCGGCGAAACCCAGTCCGATCTCTACTCCCTTGATGGCCTGTATGGACATCACCGCGCTCGCCAGACGGGCATCCAAGCGCCGGTCCCAGGCCACGTGGCTACCGAGCCCCACCGGAAGTCCGGTCGCGACGACTTCGAAAACGCCGCCCAGCGTGTCTCCCGCCTCTTTGGCCCCGTCGATTGCCGCGATCATGCGCGCCTCCGCGTCCCCGTCCAGGGTGCGCACCGGGGAGGCATCGGCGAGCACGTTCAGGTCCGCCGGGAGCGGATCCGGAGGAAGAGCTTCAACGTCACCGATCGATACGACGTGGCTCTGCACGCTGACCCCGAGCTCCGCGAGCAGCCGCTTGGCTACGGCGCCGCAGGCCACCCGGGCCGCGGTTTCCCGCGCGCTCGCGCGCTCCAGGATATCTCGCGCATCCGAGCGGGCGTACTTGAGCACGCCGGCCAAATCGGCGTGGCCGGGTCGCGGGAGATAGACGGGCCGGAGTGCCTTGGGATTCCCGTCGGGATCCGGGGACTCGGCGCTCATGGCCACCTGCCAATTCTTCCAGTCCCGGTTGGTAATAGTCAGCGCCAGCGGCGAGCCCAGCGTCTCTCCGAGTCGGAGTCCGCTCCACACCTGGACCGCATCCGACTCGATTTGCATGCGACGGCCGCGGCCGTACCCGGCCTGGCGCCGCTCGAGCTCCGGATTGACGTCACGTTCGACGTTCAGGGGCAGCCCGGCCGGCAGGCCTTCGAGGATCGCCACCAGCCCGGGTCCGTGTGATTCGCCCGCGGTGCGGAAGGTCAGCGTGTTCATGCCCCATGTTAACACGCAGGGCGGCACCAGGCTGTGAGGCCAAACGGCAAAGCGGCCCGGCGCTAGGCGCCGGGCCGCCTTCGGCCTTCGTGCGTCGACCCGCGGTCAGCGAGCCGGATGCTCCCGGAGCACGTCCGCCTTGCGGACGTTCACCACCACCACACCGTCCGCCGCGGTCACGCCGTAGAGCTTGACCACCACGCAGCGGTCCTCGGTCGGACCACCCACGGCCGGGTGGGGCACCGCGCCATCGGCATCCGCGAAGATGTCGATCGCATCGCCGATGTACTGGCCGGTCCCGTTGAACACCTGCTTCGTACCGCATGTCAGCCCGACGTTGTCCTCGGGGAACGGCAGCGACGCGCGCAACGGACCCGCCAGCTCATCTCGGATGAAGATCCGACCCAGCCGGAAGAAGTGGAACGCGTCGATGATCTCGATCGTGGACTCGCCCGTGCCCAGGAAGGCCAGGTGGGTGTCCGGATCGTAGCTGCCGTCGGGATTCGACAGGGACTGATAGTTGGCGTGCAGCGGGTGCAGCGCCGCTCCGGCTCCACCGGCCGGCAGATCGGCCTCACCCTGGGAGCGCAGGTCTGTGCTGAAGAAGTACGCCTTGAGTCCGCGCGCCACGCCTAGCGTGCCGTCGTGGTTGAGGCCCACCCCGCGAACGGTCTCACTGGGGTTGGTCATCAAGTCGGACACCGCGACCACGCCGCTGATGTTCTCGTTGGCGGCCTCGTACATGATCACACGACCGACCGGGTCCACAGACCCTTCACCGAACACCACCCAGCCGCCGTCTCCGGACGCCGACACGTACGTGGTGTCCGCGAACGTGATTCCGTCCACGTCCCAGCGGCCGGTCCCGGCCACGATATCCGACCCCTTCGAGGCCAGCTCGAACACGGCCTCTTCGATCGTTCCCGGTCCACCGGTGATGATCGAGTCCACGAATCCCGGCACGTGATCGAACAACACCGCCTGGTCATGCTGGCTACCGGTCGAATCGGGATTCGAGAGCTGGACGCCGATGTCGTCGATGTTCCCGATGGCGACGAAGTTGTCCGCATCGAGGAGCTCCGACTGCTCGAAGAACAGCACCACATCCGCGTTGGGCGCACCCGGCGGAACGAAGGCCCGTCGGATCGTGCCCCGGTCACCCAGTGCGCTGACCCGCGTCGAGTAGAGCACGCGGCCCACCGAGTCCATCGCGATGAACTGCGGACGGTCCGAGAATCCGGGCGGATTCGCGTCCGGAATGGGGAACGCCTTGAGGCGGTCCGATCCGGTCTCGTCCACCGACCGCTGCACGTCGTAGAGCACGACGTCCGGAGTCAGGAAGCGACGGCCGGGATCTTCCACCAGCGTCTCGGTTCCGGTCGTCCCCAACCAAATGTTGGAGATGTTGGTTCCGCCCGAGTTGGCCACCATCAGGGTGTCTCCCGCCCGGTTGAGCGTGAGCCCCCATGGCTCCGATCCTACCGCCGCAGGCGGCAGGAACCGCTCCTCCTGCAGACGGAAGACCTCGATCTGGTCCCTCTGACTGTTGGAGAGCAGCAGGTTTCTGCGCGCCGAGTCGACCACGGCGTCCAGGATCTTCCCGCCTCCGGGCAGCCGAATGGTGCGGCCGGCCACGATGGAACGGGTGATTCGCTGACCCAAGGCCGAGGCCGCGACGGTCTCTCCGCCGGCCAGGTTGTCACAGCTCAGCGTCTGCGTCTGCGTCGACGACGTGACCGCCGAGCAGTTGCCGGCCTGGTCGATGAGGTAGCCCGTGATCTCGAACACGAGCGTGTCCGGCAGGCTCAACGTGTCGACGTTGAGCGGCGCAAACGCGAAGTTCGCCGCGATGTTTCCGGTGCGCGGCGGGCTGAAGACCTGCTCGCCCGTCGCCACGACCGAATCGCCTCGCGTCGGGCTGATCGCGATGACCGTGTAGCCGACCCGCTCGATGCCGCTTCCCTGAGGATCGTCCGAGCCCGAAACGGTCACATCGACCGAATCCTGCAGCTCCATCCGTGCGGGCGCGTCGGCCATCAGGGTTCCCGTGGGACTGATGTTGTCGCCGTTGGAGACGGTAGAGACCAACACTGTCACCGGGCCGTCCTGACCGACGATGTCCAGCGTGCTGCGCGCGCTGGCGGTGACGTCCATGTCACCCGTGACCCCTGCCGGAATCACCAACGCGGTGTCGAAGACGACGGAGTCCACCGGCGGATTGAAGTTCCTGATGATGGTCTGCTCGGAGGCGCCGCTGGTGGCCACCTGCACGGACAGGATTCCCTCGGGATCGTTCGCTTCGATGCGAACGGAGAGGGAAAGACCGGATGCCACGACCTGGCCGTCCTGCACGTTGAAGAGGCGTACTCGCGGACCGCCCATGAACAGGCTGACCGTGTCTGCGGAAAGGTTCCCCGACGGGTCAAACGCCGTAGCGATCAGGAACGTCTCTTCCCGCGTGCTGTCCGCCGTCGGGATCAGGTAGCGCGTGACGGTGGTGTCGGTGATTCCGCCGAGCGCAACCGATTTGGCTACGAACCGCTCGACGACCTCGTCGGTGCCGAGGCCGGGGTCTCCCCGCAGGGCGACACCTTGGAACACGACGCTGTCGACGCCGCTCGGGTCGGAGATGTCCGCGCGAATGAACACCGAGTCACCCACGGGATTGGCCGCCGGTTCGCGCGGCTCTTCGATCCGAATCGAAGGAGATCCGCCGTCGTTCGTGCCGATCCCGCCGGGCTGCGGCTGGAATACGTTGCCGCCGTCACAGGCCAGCAGCAGCGCCAGTCCAGTGGCGCCGGCCGCCCGCATCCCGATTCTACGCTTCGAGGTGATTCTCTTCATGATCTATGTCTTCCCTGGATCGTCCTATCGATCGTCGCTCTGAACGATCTGGGGGGTCACGAGAATGATGAGGTCACGCTGAATCTGCTGTTCGCGTGTGACGCGGAAGAGGCGGCCCACGACCGGGAGGCTCATCAGGACCGGAATCCCGGATCGGGCCTCGGTGCGCTCGGTCACGGTCAAGCCCGCGATCACCACCGTCTCTCCGTCTTCGACCAACACGCGCGACTCGGCTTCCTGCGTCCGGAAGATGAACCCGGCATCGGACTCGGCCAGCTCGGCGGCCGACCGCTCGGCGCGCAGGTCCAGCAGGATGTTGTTTCCGGCGGTCACGTGCGGCGTCACTTCCAGCTTGATGCCGGTCTCCTGCAGCTCGACGGTGGCGCGCGGGATCACACCCGTGTTCTGGCCACCACCACCGCCACCACCACCGCCGCCACCGCCCGCCTGGGCGCTGAGGTCGATGACGCGCAACGGCGTCCGCTCACCCACGAGAACGCGGGCGGGCTGATTGTCCATGACGGTCAAAGAGGGCGCCGCTTGCACGTCACTCATGTTCACGGCCTCGAGGGCCTCGATGAAGTTGAGCAGCGTGTAGCGTCCGACCAGCAACGAGGTCAGTACCGACAGAGTCGGGTTGGCCACGCGGTTGTTCGCGTTCCCGAGCGCCGCCACCGAGCTTCCGCCCAGGCTCACCACGTCGGTGCCGCGCTGCACGGTCTCGTCCGGCGAGATGACGCCGTCTCCGTTCTCGTCGATGGCGCCGGGCGTCAGGAAGTTCAACTGATTCCCGCGCGAGTCTTTCAGGTCGTAGGTGACGCCGAACTCGGCCAGGTCGGTCCGGTTCACGAAGATGATCTTCGCCGAAATGCTCACCATGGGAGTGCGGACGTCCAGCTCGTTCACGAGCTCCTGGACCTTTTCCAGCACCCGCGGCACGTCGGTCACGATGAGCGCGTTGGTGGATTCTCCCGTGGAGACCCGGCCCCGCTCGGTGAGGATGGCCTGGATGGACTGCTGAATCTCTCCGGCCGTGGCGTAGTTGATCTTGTACGTCCGGCTGTCCAGTACCTCGACCTGCTCCCTGTTGGCCAGGTTCTCCATGTTGTCGACGCGGATGATCCCGGACTCCATCTCACGTGCGCCCAGGCCATGTGCGCCGAGGATAGTGCGCAGCGCCTCATCCCAAGGCTGATTGCGAATATCCGCGGTGACGTCGGCCGCCACTTCTGAACCCGCCACGATCGACATGCCGGAGAATTCCGCGAACGTGAACAGCACGTCCTGGATCGGAGTGTCGGCAAAGGCCACTGTGATCCTGCGCGCGACCTGCTGGGGCGTGGGCGAGGCAGTCGAAACCGTGGCCCTCGGCCGTACCACCGATGCGGTGGGCTGGCGCTCGGGCATCTGGCGAGCCGGCCTCATGGGCTCGGCGACCGTGTCCTCTCCGCTCTCGGCCTCGTCGGCCGTCGCGGTCTCACCCGTCACGTCGTCGGACTCGGATGCCTGCGGGGCGTCCTCCGTCCGCTCGATCGGACGAGCGGCCATGCCGGACTCGACGGTGATCGGCTGGATCTCCTTCGGCGTCTCGGCATCCGGAGTCGACAGCGTCATCTCCGGGGCCGGCGCTTCCGCAACTTCGGTCGACGGAGCATCGGCCGGCGCGGCGGATTCCGCCTCGGCATAGCTTGCGGACGACCAGGGAGTGAACTCCTGGGCATCACCGGCCAGCGAAACGCTGATCCGACCGCTCTCCGTATCAATCCGGTAGTCGACGATCTGCTGCAGCTCCAACACGATGCGCACTACGTCCTCAGAGAATTGACTGGTGCGCACCGCACGGACGCCGCCGCGGTCGATGTCGTAGTAGTTGGCCTGAGGAAGCGCGTGCTGCGCGTTCAGGACGTCGATCACGAGGCGAGCCGGAGATTCGAGGGTAAAGTCGCGATATTGGGCCTCCCCCTCCACTCCGATCACCACTTCCGTCCGCTCCCCACCGGGGCGGACATCTACACTGGTGACGCGGTCAGCCGACCCGAACACCAAGATGACAAGTGCCGTCAGCACCGAGGTCATTGCGACCCTCCTTCGCCGGGTCTCTTCACCTCGAGAGACCGTCTCTCCGTTAGTCCGAATTCTTCCACCTCGACAATCACCCTTCGGCGCTCGATATCGAGGAGGCGTGTATTGCCCAGGCGATCTCCCAGGCGTGCTCTATATGTCCGCACTATGGCGCCCGTCCTCCCGCCACCCGGCTCGCTGACGCCGAACAGCGCCACGCTCGCACGGGGATCGGAAGAAACAATGACTCCCAGCAGACGAATGTCTTCGAAACGCGGCCCGGAATCGTCGCCCGAAACGAGGGCTTTGAACGGGTTACGTCTCGCAAAGCTCGGATAGGCGAAAACCTCGCGATCGAACACGAGCTCCGTCTCCGAACCGTCGGGCAGCACTTCCTGCTCGCCCTGCTCTTCTTGCGCGGCCACCCCGATGGGGTATGCCAGTGCCGAGAGCATCAGCGCAGCGCCCAGGAACGAAAGGCGTGTCATTATCCTCCACCTCCGGCAGTGATGCCGGGATCGACTTCCGCAACCGTAGGCGGAATCACGTACGTCTGTATGTTGAACTGCGCGAGCACCGGGCTGAGCTCCTCCGCTTCCTCTTCGCGGTTGCTGGCCCTGGCTGAGACCGCCACGTCGAGATCGACAGGCGTGACGATGCGGGGGAGCGAGGCGATGGCGGTCAGGAACCGACCGACGTCGTGGTACTCACCCAGCACGCCGATGGCGTAGCTCTGTTTGGTGTAGTAGGGACCCACCTGCGGGTCTTCGGGTCGCATGAGGGCGAGCTCGACTCGGTTCTGTCGGGCCTCCACCGCCATGGAGTTGAGCAACGCCGGCACCTCTTCACTCTGCGGGATGAGCTGCTCCAGCCGCAGAAGGTGTCTTTCGTACAGCGCCAGCTTTTCCTCCAGCTCGCGACCACCGCGAGTCGCAACGATCTGCGCCCGGCGGTTCTGATCCTCGAGCTGCTCGAGGCGAGCCTCCATTGCTGCGAGCTCTTCCTGTTGGCCCTTGTACCAATAGGTGTGGAACCCGTACAGGGCGCCGACCGCCAGGATGATGGCGAAGAACGCGACCTGTTGGTTCTTCTGTTGAGGTATGAGCTTCATAGTGCCAACTGCCTCAGGTCAGGGAACGAGCTCGTCTACCGGCGTCGAGAACAGCGGCACTGTCTCGATCAACTCGGAAGGCGGCACTTCGTAACTGGCGTCCAACTGGAACTGGTGAACCTGTCGCTGCGTCCCGCCGTCGGCGGCCTCTTGGATCTGTTCCGTAGTGACCAGGCGCACGTCTCGAATGAAGGGAGAAGCTTCGAGGTTCTCCATGAAGCGGGTGAGCGCGAAGTTGTTTCCGGCCCGGCCTTCGAGGCGGAACACCACGGTCTCACCCTTCTCGACTTGTAGAAGTGCGGTCAGCCACGTGTATTCGGGCAGCGCCCGAGCAACCTCATCCAGCACGTGGGGCCACACATAGCGTTCCCCGTCGATCTCCTGGATGATCTGGACCTTGTGAGCGATCGTGTCGCGTCGAGCGCGAAGCCCCTCGGTCTGCGCGATCAGGTCTGCGAATCGCGTGGAATCGCGGACCGCATCTTCGATCGCGAGCGTAAGCTCTTCCGTGCGAGTGGCCGTCCCGCGGTACAGCCACCCGATCGCTCCGGCGCTCAGCACCCCTAGGACGATGGCGGCCATCGTCCAGCGATCCCGCTTGCCGGACGATGAGCGACCCTCCTTCGCTTTTCCGAAGCTCGGCAGCTTGAGTTGAAAGCCACTCCGCTGATTTTTCTTCCCGCCGGGAAGAAGATTGACCTCGATCACCGTTCTCTTCCGATATCAGGTGGTTCGCAGCGCCAGACCAAGAGGCAACAGCAGCATTGGTGCCGCCTCTTCCAGCGCGAGGTTGAATCCGGCGTCCGGCCGTACCGGAATCCGCTCGAAGGGATTGACCACTTCGGTCTTCACGCCCATGCGGTGGGCGAGCGTTTCGGCCATGCCGGGGATTCGGCTGCCGCCGCCGGAGAGGTAGATGTGTCCCAGCCCGGCTCCGGCCTGACGGCTCATCAGAAACGCAGCCGCCCGCTCCATCCCCACGGCCACCTCGTCCGCGCTGGCCTGCACGAATCGACCGAGATCGTCGATCGTCTCACGGCCTTGCAACACGTCTTCCGCCCGATCGGCGGTGAGTCCGCGCTCGCGCTGCAGGTCCTCCCGCACGCGACGGGACCCGAACGGGATGTCACGGGTGATGACCGGCACGCCGTCTTCCAGGATGTTCACGTTGGTGGTCTCGTGGCCGATGTTGACCAACGCCACCAGGCCCTGGCTGGACTCCGGGTAGTTGAACTCGAAGGCGTTGTGCAGGGCGAAGGCGTCGACGTCGATGACGCTCGGGCTGGCACCGGCCTCCATGAGGAGGTTGACCTTGTTGTCGACCAGCTCGCGCTTCGCGGCGACGAGCAGCACGTCCATCTGCAGCCCGTCTCCCATCGGATCCAGGATCTGGAAGTCCAGCTCGACGCTCTTGATGTCGAACGGGACGTGTTGCTCCGCCTCCCACCGGATCACCTCACGAGCGTCGGATTCTTTCATCCGATCCATCTCGATCTTCTTGATGATCACGTCGTGGCCGCCGATCGCCGTTACGACCTCACGATTCTTGTAGCCCATGTCGTCCAGGACGCCGCGGATGGTCTCGGAGACCAGGCCGGGATCCATGACCTCGCCTTCGACGATGGCGTCGGGCAGGAGCGGGCGCATGGCAACCCTGGAGACTTCGGGGGAGTCGCCGGTGAAGTCGACTTCGACCACCTTTACGAAGCCGCTTCCGATGTCGAGTCCCACCGAGCTCTTTTTCTTGTTGAGAAAGCCCATTTTTTTCGTTTCGCGTCCTGACCGTGGTGACCGGCGGTAGCCGGCGGTTCCGTTGCGAGGCGGGCCGTTCCGCCGACTTTCGGAGGGAATCCGGCCTAATTGACCCGATGTTGCGGTCCACCTTCCCAGGGATCGGGGCTAGATCCGTGCCACCCCGTCCGGCCTTGAACTCTGCGCTTCGCCGCTTCCAAAGCCGTGCCGCGCGCCATTTTTTCCACGGCGAGGCAGTTTTTGCCCCGGTCGATGCCGGATACGCGGTCCCGCACGTGAAATCGGGTCAGGCGGGCTCGATCCAGCGCCGGTAAGGAAGCCATCGCGGCGCCGCGTCGGAACCGAGCTGGATCAGGCCCCGGAGTGCCCCGCAGGCCGACGCGGATATGGTGCTCGCGTCGTCCACGTGAACGTCCCCACCAGCTCGCGCGAACCCCTCGATCTGCGCGCCGCCTCGCACGGTGAGCGCACCTCCCACGAGCACGATTCCGACGAAGCGGTGACCGGCCTCCAGCACGAGGTCGCCTGCAGAGATCAGCACGCCTTGACCCTCACCGCCGGAGACCGTCGAGGGGCCGACAAGGGAGAGCACGGGCCGGTGTTCGCCACAGGGTCCGGTCGGGTCGTTGGGCGAACCCCAATTGTCGGGAGCGGACAGGTCGCACCTACCTCCCGCGACGGCCGGCAGCGGCTGCACGGTCGGACCGAGCACGGGCTGCCCGTGACCCAGCAGCTCGGTCCCGCCGAGCGGCCCGAGCCCCGGGAGGGAATCCCACGGGGGCGGTGCCCACGGGGCCGAAGCCGGGATGGTCGTCCCGACCGGAAAGAGCGAATCCACCGTAGCCGACCACGACGCACATGCGGACGCGGGCCAGCCGCGCGGCGGCGCGGCTAACCGGTCGGTCTCCAACGACCCGCCCGATACGAGCTGCCCACCATGTCCGACGAGCGCGCTGCCCAACACCGCGACCCGTGCCGCCGGACTGAGGCGCCAAGCGAGCGCCGCAACACGGACGCGCGCGGAGTCCACTCCCGACTCGCCCGTGGACTCGACCAGCGTGAACTCGCCGTCCAAGCGACGCCTCACGACGCTGTAGCGGTGCGCCGGCGTCAGCTCCACCCGATGGACCGGGGTCTCGCTCCAGAGGTCGGACGGGTGATCCCCCGCGGGACTCGCGGCCCGGATGCCACCCTCAGCCAGGAAGCGGGCGACGGTAACGTCGCGAAACCGGCGTGCTTCGGTGGACGCGGACCGAGCCACCGCGAGCGTTCCGGTCGCGATTACCAGCAGCAGCGCAATCGTGAGCACCACGCCTACGGACACGAATCCTCGATCGTCACCCGTGTCGGCTCGCCACAGAGGACTCACGACCGCTCCCGAATCCTCAGGAAACGGGAAACCGGCACCGGCTGGACGGGCCCGATTCCGGTGGAAACGACGATGGTCAGGCCGTCCGCGGTGACGTGGACGCTCGACCGGCTCGGATCCAGACGGAGCGGAGTGATGGGCTGGCGACCTCCGAGGCCGCGTCGATACCGGAGAGCCTCGGTGTCCAAGCTGTAGGTCCCGCTCTCGTAGAGCCTCCCGAGAACGGCGCCGGCTACGGGCTCGGACAACGTCCAACGCTCCACGTCGAAGGAGGGCGCCCCCGCGCAAGCGGTCGTGGTTGCGCCGGCCGCGGTCAACCCCACGGCCGACCACCGTCCCGACCGATCCAGGACCAGGACCGAGTCCTTGTCCGGATCGGGCCTGCGATCTCCGCGAAACCGGACCCGAGCGACAGACGTCTCGTCCCTCTCCGGACAGAAGGCGGCGGCACCGCGAAATGCACGCACGCCGATGGCGTCCGGACCCGACACCGCCCTGTCCTCCGCGGTGCCGGCACGAAGCTCCACGCCGAGCACGTGTCGCGAGAGCATGAGCGTGCGGACCACCTCGGTCCGCTCCGCCACGCGATGGAAGCGTCGGAGCGTCCGGACACCGGTGGCGCCGACCAGCGAGAAGAGCACCGCCGCCAATGCCAGGGTGACGACGAGCTCGACGATGCCCACGCCCCAGACGTCCCTCGTGGGCTTCATGGTCCCGGAATTCGCACGAACGCCTCGACCAGCGCGCCGCGGAGGCTGTCCGCGGGCAGGGCACGCAGCCGGATCCAGCCGGGCCCTCCACCCGCGGCCCACTCCACCCTTCCCCACGCCGTCTGCACGCTGCCCGCCTCAGCGGACCCCACCCAGACGAGAGAGTCCGCCACGCGCTCGACGGCCTCCACGGCCGCGTCCATACGCTCCGTTCTCGCCACCGTTCGCAGCGCCGCGACCTCGAGCCCGACTACGCCCAGGAGCCCCACCTCCAGAACGACCAGCGCCACGACCACGTCGACGAGGGAGAAGCCCGTTCGATCCCCGGGAAGGAAGGCTACCACCGCCGCACCCGACCGAACGTGGAAATCGCGAACGAGGAGGTGTCGGCCCCACGGTGGAGGTGCACGGTGCGACTGGCTACCCGACCCAGGCCCAACCGGCCGAATTCGATTCGTGCTGCCGCTCGCCCTCCGCCCAGGGAGAGCTCCACCCCGTGGTGCAGCATGACGTCCAGCTCCGCGACGCCCCCGGAGCCCCACCGGACGCGTACGAGGTCCGAGTCCGCTCTCAGCTCGAGCTCGGCGCTACCCCGCGCTACGCCGGCGCCCCGAGCCTGCTCGAGCCGACCCACCACGGCTTCCCGCGCAGCCCGGGTGCGGAGCGCGTCTCGAAACGCCAGCAGCCGGGGGGCGCCCAACGCCAACGTGGCGGCCAGGAGCACCAGCACCACGACCAGCTCGATGAGGGTGTAGCCATTTCGCATGCACGAAGGCTATCCCTCGCCTCGGGCCCCGGAATGTCTTGTTCGGACCGCTCGCCGACGGCCTACGGAGCGCGGGCGGTGGCCCTACTCCAGCTCGTAGTCGCGGATCTTGTAGCGGAGCGCTCGTGGACTCAGTTCCAGCAGCTCGGCGGCGTGGGTCCGGTTGCCCCCGGTCTTCTCCAGCGCAAGCTGAATGAGCCTTCGCTCCAGCGACGCGGTGTGGCGCTTGACCGAGAGGTCGTCCCCGATTTGTGCCGCCACGGCCGGAGCGTTGGGGTCGGGGTGACGTATCCGTTCGGGAAGGTCGCTCAAACGAAGCGTGGTGCCCTCCGCCAGCACGATGGCCTGCTCCAGGAGGTTCTCGAGCTCACGAATGTTGCCGGGCCACGAGTATTTGAGCAGCGCCTCCATCGCCTCGGGCTCGATGGCTTCCACCGGGATGCCGAGGCGCTCGGAGTGCTGGGCGATGAAGTGATGGGCCAGGTCGGGAATCTCCTCCGGCCGCTCACGCAGCGGGGGAAGGTAGATCGGCACGACCGCCAGCCGGTAGTAGAGATCCTCGCGAAAATCCCCTTCCTCGACGGCCTCCGACAGGTTGCGATTCGTGGCCGAGATCACACGAACGTTCACGTTGCGGTTGCCCGTTCCACCCACGCGGCGGATCTCCCCTTCCTGAAGCGCGCGCAGGAGCTTCACCTGCAGCGACGCCGGCAGCTCTCCCACCTCGTCCAGGAACAACGTGCCGCCGTCGGCCGCCTCGAACAGACCGGCCTTGTCGCGGTCGGCGCCGGAGAACGCGCCTTTGACGTATCCGAAGAACTCCGATTCGAGCAGCGTCTCGGGAATAGCGCCGCAGTTGACCGGCACGAAGGGCACCTCGGACCGGTCGCTCTCCGCGTGAATCAGCCGTGCGACGAGCTCCTTCCCCGTACCGCTGGGACCGGTGATCAGGACGCTGGAAGGATACGGCGCAACCTTGGTGGCCACTTCGAGCGCCCGTACCATTGCCGGCGCCCGCGCGATGATCTCCCCGAATCGCCGCTCCGTCCGAACCTCCGCGCGTAGCCTGCCGATCTCTTTCCGAAGCCGCTCCCGCTCCTCCGCCTTCTTGACCGTGAGGATGACCTCCTCGGCGCCAAACGGTTTGGGCAGGTAGTCGTACGCCCCGTTCTTCATGGCCTGAATCGCGAGGTCCTGACTGCCGTAAGCGGTCATGACCATGACCAGGGCGTCACCGCCCTTGTCAGTGTATTCGCTCAGAAACTCCATGCCGGTCATGCCGGGCATCCGAACGTCGGTGAGGATCATGTCCGGCGCCCCGGTCGCGGCGATGCGAAGGCCGTCCTCACCCGAGTTGGCGGTTGTGACCTGGTACCCGGCGTCCTTGAGAATCATCGCCAGCGACTTGCGCTGACCCGGATCGTCGTCGATGACGAGGATGTTCACCTACACGTCTCCTAACGGAATAGTTGTCAAGGCGGTCAGACCACCTGGAAGTCGTCTTCGGGAGAGGGTTCAGCGCGCCTGTCCGGATCGAGAGAATCGTCGGGTTCAGTCCGGGTGGTGGGGAGTTGAATCGTGAAGCACGCCCCGCCGCCCTCGTAGTTCCCGCCTTCGATCCGGCCACCCATACCTTCGATGAGCCGCGCGCAAACGGCAAGGCCGAGCCCCGTACCCTTGCCCGGCTCTTTGGTTGTGAAGAACGGATCGAAGAGCTGATCCAGGTTCTCCTCCGAGATGCCCGGGCCGTTGTCGGCAACCGTGATCATCACGATCTCGTCCGCCGAGAGCACCTCGTCGACCAGCATCTCACCCCCTCGCCAGCTCACCCGCCGTCGGTGGCTGTAGTTGATACCCGGCGGGTCGCCCTGGCGACGCGACGGGATGCGCGCGGCCTGTCCGGTCTCCGAACGGACGCTCACCACGATGCTGGGACTGTCGACCCCCTCCAGCGCATCCAGCGCGTTCAGGAGCAGATTGACCAACACCTGTTCGAGCTGGTGCGGGTTCATGCGGACCGGCGGCGTGTCGTCCTCCTGGTACCACTGGGTCTCGACCCCGTCGAAGCGGCCTTGGGCCTCGAGCAGGTCCTTCACCCGCGCGACGACCTCTCCCGGGTCGAAGGGACGGTTCTCTTCGTCTCGCGGGCGGGCGTAGTGCAGAAGGGAACGGACGATCCGGTCGATTCGCCGCGACTCCTCCATGATGGCCTCGAGGAGGTCGGTGTCCCGACCCTCCCGCCGCTCCCGCGTACGGGCCAGGTCGGCAAAACCCATGATGGCGCTGAGCGGGTTGCCGACCTCGTGCGCGATGCCGGAGGCCAGCGTGCCCACCGAGGCGAGGCGCGCGGACCGGACCACTTGGTTGCTGGCCGCCACAAGCTCCCGGTTGGTCGCCTCCAGAGAGCGCACGTTTTCGGCGAGTAGCTCCTGGTCGTGAATCAGTCGGGCCGACAGGGCGTTCACCGCGTCGCTGATGTCCTGGAGCTCCGTGGAGTTCGCGTCTCGCACCCGGTGGTGGTACTCGCCACCGGCGATCCGGGTCACGTCGCTCACCAGCGCCCGAATGGGGTCCAGCACTGTCCGGTTGAGAAGGGTGCCACCGACCAGGATCAGGATGAGCAGTCCCACCAACAGAAGCGCGACGATGAGGATGACCGCGTCCAGCACCCGCGATCCGACCCATGGCCGGATCATCAGCAACCCGACCGAGGTGAGCACCAGCGCACCCTCGAACATGAGCCCGATCGAGAAGAGCAGCGAGCGCTTGAGGGGGACACGCGAGCGGGAGACGGAAGCGCCCGCCGAGGGGATCACGCCGGCCGCATTGGACGTGCGATCGGCACGACGGTTGGACGATCCGCGCTTTTCCGCAGGACGGTCCTCACGCTGGGGCGATCCGGGGGGCATCACGTCGCGGTCTGTGATCGAGCCTTCGGGTTGTCTGAGAGGGAGTGAACCGGTGCCTTCGGGAGAGCACCCCGTGGAAGCTACCGGTACGGGCGGATTCAGGGAACCGCGCAATCGACCACGCCGGGCGTGGTGGCGGGATCACCGCTCGTCGGGTCGGCCGATCCGTAGAAGATCCCGCAGTGGAGACCGGGTAAGCTGGCGTGCTCGCCGGTTGCACCCCACCCGCCGGGTACGGTCTCGTTGATCGTGATGGCCACACCCGCGGACAGCGAATACTCGAGGGGAGTGATGGTGTTGGCGTACTGGTGAGCATCGTCGAAGTACGCCTCTTGGGCCAACGCGAGGTTTTCCAGGTCCGAGCGCACCGCGGAGGTGAACGCTTGCCGGCGGGCGCTCGTGTACTTGGGAATGGCGATCGCAGCCAGGATCCCGAGAACGACCGTTACGATCAGGATCTCGATCAAGGTGAATCCCTGTCTGCTTCGCATGGAAGCTCCTCGGTGCGTTGGCGGGAGAGCGTGGGCTCTGGATGCCCACGAGGCCCGGGCCCCGTATTGGGACCCGGGCCATCGACCGTTAGGCGTCGCGCTTATCCAGCGCGGTCCACCTTAGTTGGAGCAGGCCACCTCACCAGCGGCGCTGGGCGTGGTCGGGCTGCCCGGAGCAGCGGCCGAACCGTAGTAGATCGCACAGCCGTCCGTCGCGGCGAGGCCGGAGTGCGTGGCGGTGGCGTTCCAGCCAGTCGAGTTACCCACGCCGACGACCACTTCGACCCCGGAGCTCTGGACGAACTCGAGCGCGGTCTCGCTGGTGGTGTAGGAATAGGTGTCCGAGTAATAGATTTCTTGCTGGCTCGCGAGATTGCGAAGGTCAGCCTTCATGGCGGAGTAGTACGCCTTTTCCCGCGTGGCGGAGAACTTCGGAATCGCGATCGCGGCCAGAATGCCGATGATCACGACGACGATCAGAAGCTCGATCAGCGTGAAACCCTTGGTGTTACGCATGTTAAGCGACTCCTAACGTGTGTTGCTTAAAGAAAATTGAGGTGTTTCGCTCGGGGCTCGTTGCCCCCGGCCTTTTTTTGGTCAGGGGCGAATCCCCTTGCGGCCGGAAAGGCATGAGGCAAACCCGAGTCCAACGGAGTCGCCGACAAACCTAAGATGTTGTTTTTAAAACACTTAGGCTATAAGCGAAGTGGGATAAAACAGGGGGAGGAAGGCGCCGTATCTCCGGTGTTTTGCAAATCTCTTGCACATCACCGGGTACTTTTTACTTCCCGAATTCTCTCCCGGAGGACCTCTGCTTCGGCCCGCATGTTCGCGTTCGCGGCGAGCGACGTCGCTTCGGTCAGCGCCAGCGTCGCTTCTTCGTATTGGCCCGCTTCGAGATACAGCTCGGAGAGCCAGTACCAATCATGGAACGGCGATCCGCTCTCTCCACCGTCGATGAGGACCTGACGCATTCGGATGGCTTCGGGTAATTGGCCGGCGGCTTTGTGCGCCCTCGACAGGATGTGGAGCAGGAGCGGCTCATAGCCGCCGCTCAACTCCAACGCTCGTTGCGCGGGCGGGATGGCCTCCTCGAATCGCTCCTGATCCATCAGCGCCAACGCCAACAACCCGGGCGCGTTCCCGCGATTGGGCTCCTGTTCCCAGGCCATGCGGGCGAGCGCCTCGGCGGCTTCCGGACGCTCCACTCCCAGCAGCTTGCGCGTGGTCTCGATCATGAGCGGGTAGTGGTTGTCGAGCGTCCCGAGGGCCAGGCGGTACATGCGAAACGCCGGCGTTACCGCTTCGTGCCCCCAGAGCTGGTCACCCATGATCCACTGCGCCCTGCCGGCCTCCGGATGGTCGTTGGCCAGGGCCTCGAACACGCTCGTCATGCTCGCCCACGTCGGATTTCGGGTCCAGGTACGCGCCGAGAACAGCAACACGACCGCTGCGAACCCCCATTGCGCGACCCGCTTTCGGTGTTGCACGAGCGCGTGGAACACCCATCCCGCAGCCAGGCAGAAGCCCACGGACGGCAGATAGAGCAGGCGTTCGCCCAGGAGCGTGCCCGCGAGAAACACGACGTTGGATGCCGGTAAAATGGCAATGATGAACCACAGGATGCCCGCACCGACGGCCCGTACGGAGCCCGTTCGATCCGTCTCGCCACCCTGGCGCCACGTGTGGAAGCACATGGCGAGAAACACCAGGCCGACGGCCACGCCGATCACCGCGTGCGCGCTCCAGCCGTTTTGCACCTCGATTACGCCGGGGGAGTAGTCCGCGCTGAGGTCCAGCGGAAAGAACAGCAGGCGTACGTAGTGGAGCCAAATGACCGGTACGGTCCAGATCCGGGGGATCTCGGTGAGGATCTCGGCACCCATGGGCGGCAACGGAGCCGGGAAGCCTTCGAGCACGACCGCCCGGGTGGCCAACACCGCGGCCCCCACGCCGACGATGGACGTGAACAACCGCCAGCGCGGTCTCAAATAGGCGGGGAGATCGCGAATCCTCAGATCACGGCGGTATGCGTCCATGAGCACCAACAAGGCCGGCAGGACGGCAGCGCTCTCCTTGGTGAGCATCCCCAAACCGAACAGGACGGCGATCGCGAGCACCGTGCCCGGACCCGGCCTTCCTTCGGCCCGCGCATACAGTAGACAGGCCGACAAGGTGGTGAACGCAGTGAAGATCTCCGCGAATCCGACGATGTTGGCCACCGCCTCCACGTGCACCGGGTGGACGGCGAACAACAGTCCTCCGACCGCGGCCGCGGACAAGGGCACGAAGCGGAGCAGCAGCAGCACGACCAGAAGGCTGACTACGGCGTGGAGCAGGACGTTGGTCAGATGGAAGGGAAAGGCGCTCCCGTCTCCTGCCGCCCACAGCACGGCATAGATGGTGGTGGCGGCCGGACGCCAAAGGCCCATGAGGTGCCCCTGGTCACCCGGCCAATACGGGGACGTGACGAGCTCGCCAACCCTGGACAGGCTGTGGACCGCCTCATTCTGCTGCACGATGTGGAGGTCGTCATACGCGAACCCATTGGTCAGCGAGTTGGCGTAGACCAACACGGAGACCAGGAACACGACCGCCAGGACCAGCCGCTGCGACGTCCACGGGGCGGGATGCGCGGCACGGTCTACGGTCGCCCCGTGGGACGGGCCGTTCGTGACGAGGTTGGACATGGCCGGAGGCGGGAGCCCGCCGCTCAGGCCTCCAGGGGGGCGCGCACCCCCGCCGGTGCCAGCTCGACCATCTCGGCGGCAGAATCTTCGTCGGGGCGATCGTCCGGCGTGGCAACTGTGTCGTCGTCCACAGCGGAGTCGGCTCGATTCGCCCTCCCGAGCGGCTCCGGGGGCCGTTCCCAGGGCCGGGCCCGTGGGGCCAGGAAGTTGCTTTTGAAGATGAACCAGAGCGCGGCTACGCCGTCCTTCCAGTTGATCTTCTTGCCTTCGGAGTACGACCGTCCGTCATAGCTGATCGGCAACTCGTAGATACGAGCGCGAGCCTGTGCCAGCCTGGCGGTGACCTCGGGCTCGAACCCGAAGCGGTTGGCGGTGAGCGGCAGCGTCTTCAGCAGGTCCCCGCGGATCATCTTGTAGCACGTCTCCATGTCCGTGAGGTTCAGGTCCGTGCACATGTTGCTCAGTAACGTGAGCAGGCGGTTTCCGACCATGTGCCAAAAGAGCAGCACGCGGTGCGGCCCACCGAGGAACCGCGACCCGAAGACGGCGTCCGCCCGCCCGTCCAAGATGGGCCCCAGAAGCGTCGGCAACTCCGCGGGATCGTATTCCAAGTCCGCGTCCTGAACGACGACGACGTCGCCGGTCGCGTGCTCGAATCCGGTCCTCAGCGCGGCCCCCTTCCCTCGGTTGTGCTCGTGGAAGACGAGAACGTCGATGAGCCCCTCACCCTTCAGGCGAGTCAGCAGGTCGCGTGTGCCGTCGCTGGACCCGTCGTCGACCACGATCACCTCCGTGGTCAGAGGGACCTGGCGGACACGTCGGAGGAGCCGCTCCGCGGTGTTGATCTCGTTGTAGGCGGGGATGACGACGGAAAGCTTGATTCCGGTATTCATACCTTCTCCAGCCCGTAGCGGTTGAGCTTCCTGTACAGCGTCGAAGGATCAATGCCCAGCACTTCCGCGGCGCGGCTCTTGTTGCCGCCCTCCGCATCCAATACCCAATGAATATAGGCTCTTTCGATCACTTCCATGGTGGGGTTGTCCGGAGCCCGCTCCTCCACCAGACGAGGCGTTGGGGCCTCTCGCACCCGATCGGGGAGGGAGTCCAACCCGATGCTCTCTTCCGGCGAGAGCACACGCGCGCGCTCGAGTGCGTTCTCCAGCTCTCGGACGTTCCCCGGCCAGTCGTACTCCGCCAGCACGACCATCGCCTGTGCCGCCACCTGCTTACGTGGCTCGCCGGCGGCGTCCGCCTGCCGGCTGAGGAAATGGTCGATCAGGAGCGGGATGTCTTCCCTGCGCTCCCGGAGCGGGGGGAGGTGCAGTTGGATCACGTTGAGCCGATAGTAGAGATCGCTCCGGAACGTGCCTCGGCGAATTTCTTCTTCCAGATCGCGGTTGGTCGCCGCTAGGATGCGCACGTCGATGGACACGGACTCGGTGGACCCGACCGGAATGACCTCGCGCTCCTGTAGCGCCCGGAGCAGCTTCACCTGCGTGGAAGCGGCCAGCTCGCCGATCTCGTCCAGGAACAACGTCCCTCCGGAGGCAGCGACGAGCAGCCCGTCCTTGTCCTTCACGGCGCCGGTGAACGCACCTTTCACGTGGCCGAACAGCTCGCTTTCGAGCAGGCTCTCGGTCAGGGCGCCACAGTTGATGGAGAAGAACGGATGCTCGGATCGGCCTGACAGCGCATGGATGTGCCGGGCGATGACTTCCTTTCCGGTGCCGCTTTCTCCGCCGATCAGGACCGTGGAGTCCGAGGGTGAAACGGTTTCGGCTAATTCCAAGACGGTGCGGAAGCTCTTGGCCTTGCCGATCGGGGTATCTGCCACGGAGCGGTCCCTGCGCTGGATCTCGCGCTTGAGCTGCCGGTTTTCGGCCTTGAGTCGGCGCGCCTCCGCGGCCCGGCGGCAGATGGCGATCAACTCGTCGTTGGCGAACGGCTTCTGCAGGTAGTAGTAGGCACCGTCGTTGACCGCGGTTACCGCGGACTGCAACGAGGCCTGCGCCGTCATGAGAATGACGGCCATCTCCGGATCCACCTCTCTGGCTTTTTTCAGGAGATCGAGCCCACTCGCGCCGGGCATACGGATGTCCGACAGCACCACGTCGGGGCGGTCTTCCTCGATGGCCTTGATTCCCTCGACGCCGCCATGGGCGGTACGCACCTCGAACCCTTCTCCGCGGAAGAGAATGCGCAGGGAATCCAGAATGGAGGTCTCATCGTCGACCACCAAAAGTCGAATTGGATCGTCAGTCATACGACAGCTACTTCGGTCGCCTCTACGGCACCGGGAATCTCTAAAACAAAACGTGCCCCGCCGGTGGGCGAAGGCTCTACGAAAACCATGCCGTCGTGCGCCGCGGCGGCCCGGTGGACCACCGACAGGCCCAGGCCGCTACCTCCGGCACGGGTGGTATAAAACGGATCGAAGATCCTCGTGATCTCGTCGGGCGGCACGCCCGGCCCTTGATCGCTAACGCTGAAACGGACGGTCTCCGGCTGATCCGGGCTCAACCACGACCGCTCCCTGCCCCGCTCGATCGCAACCACGACTTCGCCCCCGGCAGGCGTGTACTGCAATGCGTTCAGCGTCAGGTTGAACACCGCGCGATGGAGCAGATCCTGATCGCAACGCACCCAGGCCGAGCCGTCCACGCCCACAAGTCGAATCGTCGCCGACCCGGGAGCGTCGGGATGGGCGCCGGCGAGTCGAGTGGCACCGCGCACGAGTTCCACCGCGTCCACCAGCTCTCGGTGCTCCGCCCGAATGCGGGCGAACTCGATGAACTCCGAGAGCAACCGGCTCAGTCGATCGGACTCGTTGACGATGAGCCCCTGCAGGAGCTGACGATCATCCACAGCCAGCGTGGGCCGCGTGAGCTGCTCCACCGAGCTGCGAATGGAGGCCAGGGGATTCTTGATCTCGTGGGCCAACGATGCGCTCAACTCCGCGACCGCCTCCAGCCGTTCGTTGCGGCGGTTGAGGTCCTCCATGCGCACCGCGTCGGTGATGTCCTGGAAGATTGCCGTCACGGACCGGGCTCCCTCTTCTTCCCCATCATGCCCGTCGTGCACGGCCGTGCTGAGACCCAGCAGGATGTCCTGGTCCTGGACCGATGCTCGGGCTTTGATCCGGGAGACGGGCTCGCCACGCTCCATGGAGCGACGGATGGCACGCGCCACACCGGGTGAAACGGTGTCGAGCACGGGCAGGATGGGCTGGGACATGAGGCTGGACCCGTGCAGCTCGAGCATGTTCTCGGCTGCGCGGTTCATGTAGTGCAGCCGTCCCTCACCTCCGACCACGATGAGCCCCGTGCGGAGGTTGGCCAGGATATCTCCCGTGTCGACGCGGAGCTGATGAAGCTCCGACTCGACCGCGCCGAGCGTCATGCCGGTGGCCCGGAGGCGCGCGCCCAACCAGCCGGTGACCATCGTCACGATGCTGAATAGCACCCACGTCACGACCACCTCGCGGAACGGTGTGGTCGGATCCCACCCGGCCGCCTGGCCCAGGAAGAGCGCGGAGACGACCCCCCACACCACCCCGACACCCCAAGCGGGAAGCAGCAGCGCGGCCGCCGAGATGACCAGGATGAACAAGGGGGTGAAGGCGCTGGCCGTGCCACCGGTCACGTACATGATGGCAGACACCAGGGCCGCGTCGAACACCGACTGTGCAAGGAGGAACGCCGCTCCGGGCTCGATGTTGAGCACGTGCGTGCGCCAACCGGAGATGCCCGTCCAGAACACCGCCGCAAACAGCACGGACGTGGCTGCGAGCGTCTGATCCGGATGGGCGGAGCCCCAGGCCGCGGCCGCACCCAGGAAGATCCCGCCGGCGACGGTGAGCCTTCCCAGATAGACGGCGCGCAGCACGCCCTTCAGGCTGAGCGTGCCATCCGCATCGTGAAGCTTGATGGTAAGTAGGGCCAAAGGAATCCCGGCTCCGAAGCAGACCGCCGGATGAAGAACGGTTCGGTCTGGACGTCACTTGCACCTTGCAACAAGCGGGTCTTGCAATTCGCGAGCCATGTCGGAATCGGCCAAAATCCCATCGTCCAGCAGCTTCCACTGGCAGGCGGAGGCCCGGTTTTTCGCGGGTGATCCACAGGTGCGAAACACCCGCGGTCTCAGGGACGATCCAGGTCTTTCACCTCGCCGGGCATGGCGTAGCTGGACCCACCCAGCCGACCCACCGCGCCTAAGGTCTCGGGGCGTACCGTGAGCGTCTCCGGATCGGCAATCACGTCTTCTGCCAGACGGAGACCGACGACCTCTCCGATCACCAGGACGTTGGGCGCCTCTCCGAGGGAGACTTCCTCCCACAGCACGCACTCGAGCACGGCCGGGGAGTCGGAGACGAACGGCGCGTCGACGGCCTCGGACCAACCCAGTCCGAGTCTACTGGCCTCGAACTCGGACGCATCGGGAGGCAAGGAAGCCGAGGTCGAGTTCATGGCATCCATCTGCCCAACGGTGACCACGTTCGCACAGAACGCCCCGCTCTCGCGGATGTTCGCCAGCGAATCCTTGGGCGAACCGTCTCGCCTCAACCCGATCGAGAGCCCTACCAACATCGGACTCGAGGCCAACGCCCCGAAATAGCTGAACGGAGCGAGGTTGGGGACTCCCTTGGCCGACACCGTCGAGATCCAGCCGATGGGCCTGGGCACCACGAGCGAGGTGAGCAGGTGATACCGAGTGCGTCCGTCCAACGCACGGGTGTCGAAGGTCAACACCCTACGTTCGGACGACTCGGTCAACGTGCGGCCCGCGACGTACCCGGCACGAGGAGAACCTGTCCCGCGTAGATGCGCGACCCGCGAAGCTCGTTGATGGTCCGGAGGTTTCCGATGGACGTGCCGAACCTGCGGGCAATCGACCACAGCGAATCTCCGCGACGGACGCGGTAGCGCTCGGTTTCGGCGGTTGCCGTCCGTGGCGCGGGAGTGTCGTCCTGGGCGGCGAGAGTGGCCGGGCGACCGGTGATCCGCTCCACGTACCGCGTATAGGGCTGGGGGAAGATCGCCACGTGGTAGTGGGGCGGACGCCGCTCCCGAGTGGCTTCCGCTACGCCCTGCCGCTCCAGATGGAGCAGCGTGCTCTCCAACCAACGACGACACCGCGAGCTATTGCTGCGGCGGAGGTCCACCGCCATTCCGGTGGGGTGGACCGACCTGCTGGAGGCGTTCCGCGGCTGTCTCGAACGGGGCCTGGTCAGGCTGGTCACGACCAGGCGTTCGCCGCACGCGGCCCGGTATTGCGCCCCCAAGCGCTGGATGAACAATCCGACCTCGGGCCGCGCGTACGGAAAGGAAACCGCATTGAGCCGGACGTCACGGGACGACGAAATCGGTACGAGGTATCCGGCGTTCACGAACCGACGCACCTGCGACGTTGATCGCAGATAGGTGAAGTCGTGATCCCGGGCGATCCGGTTCTGTCGATCGATGGACCTGCTCGAGCCCCGTAGGCTCTGCGCGTGAAGATCGTGCGCCGGCGTCGCGAGCGTCGCGGCGGTCACCAATGCCGCGAAGGCGGCCACTCGACCCTTCCTCTGCCAACGTCTCAATTCGTTCTCCCGCCAGAGACCGACGCGCGCTGGCGCCGGAGGCGCCGAAAAACCGGGAGCGCCATGTGTAAACAAATGAATTCCCGCTGGCAAGTGTGACGAAGACCGGGGAGATCTCGCGACCGACCAGCTGCCATTGATCTTTTGGACGAATCCGACCGGCCGTTAAGTTGCCTCGCCGTCATCGGAGCCCGAGCCTTTGCAGGAATGATTCCCGTCCGGTTCGTCCACGGGCTCCGGATCCGTGGGACTCCAGTGAAAGTGATCAGACATGAGTGACCTCGCCGGCCATTTCTACCTTGGCGATCGCATCGACTCCGCGACACGAGAGCGTGACAACCCCGTTCAGTACAAGGCGGACAGGCTCACGACGCACGGACTGATCGTCGGGATGACCGGAAGCGGGAAGACCGGCTTGGGCGTGATCCTGCTCGAGGAGGCGCTGCTGCAAGGCATCCCGTGTCTCATCATCGATCCCAAGGGCGACATGGGAAATCTTCTCCTGACGTTTCCCGACCTTGCGGCCGATGACTTCGCGCCGTGGGTAGAGGGAAGCGGAGCGGCCGAGCGGTCGGAGATCGCCGCCGACACGGCGGAGACTTGGAAGAAGGGACTGGCCGGCTGGGGCATCGGTCCGGACCGGATCCGAGCACTCCGGGACCGCACCCGATTTACGATCTATACGCCCGGCTCGGCCGCGGGTGTGCCGCTGAACCTGGTGGGAGGGATCGGAGCCTCGTCCGATTCACCAATCGAAGTCGTGCGGGACGAAATCGAAGGGTACGTGACCGGCCTGCTCGGCCTCGTAGGCGTGGACGCGGACCCCATCGCCAGCCGCGAACACGTGTTGTTGGCGAATCTCCTGGAGCGCGCCTGGGACCAGGGCCGCCAGCTCGACCTCCCGGGATTGGTCGCCCAGATCCAGTCGCCGCCACTCCGGAAGCTCGGGGTGTTCGAGCTGGAGACCTTCTTTCCCGGAAAGGAGCGGCTGCAACTGGCCATGCGACTCAACGGGCTCATCGCGTCTCCGTCGTTCGAGGTCTGGACCCAGGGGCCCGAGCTGGATCCGGGCGAGCTGCTCGCCCCGGTGGACGGAAAGACGGCGGCGGCGATCGTCTCGATTGCCCACCTGTCGGAAGAAGAGCGCCAGTTCGTGGTGACGCTCCTTCTGTCCAGGATGGTTACCTGGATGCGGAGCCAAAGCGGCACCAACGACCTCCGCGCGCTCATCTATATGGATGAGGTCTTCGGGTACGTGCCTCCTACCGCCGAGCCGCCCACCAAGAAACCCATTCTCACGATCTTGAAGCAGGCCCGCGCGTTCGGCGTCGGCATGGTGCTCTCGACCCAGAACCCGGTCGACGTGGACTACAAGGCCCTGTCGAACTCCGGCACGTGGATGATTGGCCGGCTACAGACGGAACGGGACAAGGCCCGCCTCATGGACGGCCTCCGCTCGGCGTCCGGGGGAGTCGACGTCGACCAGTTGGACACCCTGATCAGCGGCCTCGGGAAGCGGGAGTTCCTGCTCCACTCCACCAAGTCGGCCGAGCCGTTCCTGTTCACCACCCGCTGGGCCATGTCGTACCTCCGGGGCCCGTTGGCGCGCGAGCAGATCGAAGCGCTGTCCGAGCGCGAGGGAGTCCCGCAGCCGGATGACCCCACGGCCGCCCGGGACGCCCGACCGGCGCCTCCCGCGATCTCGGCTGACGAGAGTCCCGTCATGCCGGAGGTCGCGGACGGCGTGCCGGTCTTCTTCCTGGATCCGGCCGCTCCCTGGGCCGATGAGGTCGGCGCGGACGAGTCCGCGAAACGGTTCGAGTGCGCGCTGGTGGCGCGGGTGCGGATGACCTTCGACGAGGCTCGGGCCGAGCTACGGCATGAAGAGGAATGGGAAACCGTGCTGTTTCCGCTGGGCTCGGAGGTGGATCCGGCGGACGGACGGGATGTCGACTACGACGAGCGCGATCTGCGCCCGACCGGTCCGGACGACGCCCGTTTCGTGCTTTCCGGGGCCCCGGTGGACAAGAAGTCCTGGATCAACGGCGTTTCAACCGCCCTCAAGAACCACCTCCACCGCCGGAGGACCCTGGAGATCTGGAAAAACCCACACCTGAAGCTGTACTCACGGGCCGGAGAGACCAAAGAGGCGTTTCTGGAACGCTGCCGAGCGGCAGCGGAAGACGCCGAAGACCTGGAGGCCGCCAAGCTCCGGGACCGCTTCGAGACCAAGATGGACCGCCTTCAGGTGCAAACCAACAAAGCGGAAGACCGGGTCGACGAGCTGGAGGAGGACACCCGCTCCCGCAGGCAGCAGGAGATCGTTTCGGGGGTGGGCTCGTTGATCGGTGTGTTCCTCGGCGGGAAGAGCCGTACCCGAGGTCTGGCGACCAAGATCAGTCAGATCTCGTCTCGTCGGGGGCAGACCGCGCGCACGGCGCGGCGACTCAGCTCGGCCAAGAACCGGGTAGAGGAGCTGGAAGACGCGATGGAGGAGCTCGAAACCGAGCTGGCGGACGAGATCCTGGCGATCGACGCAAGGTGGGAAGAAGCCGCCCTGGATGTCGAGCCGGTCGAAGTGGGGCTGGAAAAGACCGACATCCATGTGGACCAGGTGGCCGTGGTATGGATTCCTCGCACCCCTTGAACCCATTGGGCTGCACCACCCCGCGGGAGGCCGACCGGCATCGGGCGCGCCGGCCAGCCTCCCGGAGTCCGCTACAACATCGTGCGCTGTTTGGCTGGAGACATTACGAACCGGCGTAGTTGGCTGCGACCACGTCCCAGTTCACCACGTTCCACCAGGCATCCACGTAGTCCGGACGCCGATTCTGATAGTGCAGATAGTACGCGTGCTCCCACACGTCGAGCCCCAAGATGGGCTTCCGGCCATCAGAGATCGGTGAGTCCTGATTGGGCGTGGACGTCACAGCCAACGACCCGCCTCCGTCGACCACCAACCACGCCCACCCGGACCCGAACCGGCCACCCGCGGCCTTCTTGAACTCGGCCTGAAAGTCCGCGAACGACCCGAACGCGGCGTCGATGGCCGAGGCCAGCTCACCCCCGGGCGCGTCAGCTCCACCCGGCGTCATGACACGCCAGAATAGCGCGTGGTTCACGAATCCACCGCCGTTGTTGCGCACCGCCGTGCGAATCGCCTCCGGTACCTGCGACAGGTCTGCGAGCAACGCCTCCGCCGAGGAAGCGTGCAAGCTCGGATGCGCCTCGAGCGCGGCGTTCAGCTTGTTGGTGTATCCCGCGTGGTGCTTGCCGTGGTGAATCTCCATGGTCCTGGCGTCGATGTGGGGCTCCAGGGCGTCATGGGCATAACCGAGATCAGGAAGCTGAAAAGGAAAAGGCATTCGGAACCTCCGCTGTGTGTTCGATGTGCATGGTAATACCGTTGGGGTTCCGCCGGACGCGCCGTACCTTTCCACATGTCACGCCAGTCGCTCCAACCCTCCGGCACCCGCCGCATCCTGCACGTGGACTGCGATGCGTTCTTCGTGCAGGTGGCGCGGCTCGAGGATCCGGACGGGATTGGCCTGGAGGACCTGCTGCTGGTCGGCGGCACTCCCGAAGGGCGAGGGGTCGTCACGTCCGCCTCCTACGCGGTACGGGCGTATGGTGTGCGCTCAGGCATGCCGACCGCGGAGGCGCTCCGGCGGTGCCCTCAAGCCAAGGTCGTGCCCGTACCACGCAGCGCCTGCGTTCGTCGCAGCGGCGAGGTGAAGCGGGTGCTCGACCGCCTTTCTCCCGTCGTGCAAGCCGCTTCGGTCGACGAGTTCTACCTGGACCTCACAGGAACCGAGCGGCTGTTCGGCCGGGAAACGCTCACGGAGACCGCAGAGCGGATCCGGATGAGCGTGCTGGCCGAAACGTCCGTGTCGGTCTCGATCGGCGGTGCCACGCGCCGGCTGGTCGCGAAGCTGGCCACCCGCCGCGCCAAGCCCGCCGGCGTGCACGTGGTCCCCGCGGGGCAGGAGGCTTCGTTCCTGCGCGGCTTCGATCTGGCCGACATCCCCGGCGTTGGGCCGTCATTCGCACGCGCACTCGAAAAGCGCGGGCTGGTGACGGTGAACCAGACCCTGGGCGTGGAACGAGAGTGGCTGGAGCGCTGGTTCGGGGAGGGTCGGGGCGGCTGGCTGTACGACCGTATCCGCGGTCAGGACCGGAGCCGGGTGCTGGCGCGCGAGCCCCGGCGCTCCATCAGCTCCGAACGGACGTTCTTCCGGGACATCGACGACGACGAGGCGCTGGAGGGCAAGCTCATGAAGCTCAGCCTCTCCGTGGGCCGATCCCTACGACGCCATCACCTACGCGCCCGCACGGTCTCGGTAAAGCTCAGAGACAACGACTTCACCACCCGGAACGGGTCCAGGACCAGCTCGGTCGCGCTCGAGACGGATACCGCGATCTTCTCCATCGCGCGTGAGCTCCTTGCGGCCTTGCGGGGTCGGCGTCGAAGGCCGGCCCGACTGTTGGGCGTGGCGCTCACGAACTTCGAGGAAGGACCTTCCAGCCGCCAACTGGGCCTCTTCTCGGGCGAGGCGGGCCCCGAAAGCCAACGGGACCGGGACGTGGCCCACATGCTGGACCGCATTCGAGACCGCTTCGGAGACGACGCCGTCGTGCCGGGCCGAATCGTGCGCCCTTCCCCGCCGCCCTCCGAGGAATCGAGATCCGACGCGCGCTACCCGAGTCCTGACGCCAAACCCGGGTGACGGACGCCAATCCCCGTTGACGGACGCTACTGAGGCACCACGGTAAACGTCACCGTATCCGCGATCGGCGGATCGTGCGGAAAGTGCGACGCGTCGCCCAGCAGCGCGATCAGGCGATACTCGCCCGGCTCCAGCTCCGTCAACCAATGCTCGGTCTGGGCCTTGCCCAAATGGGTGTATCCCGCACGAGTCGGCACCGGCTGTCCCTGGGCCGGCGGATCCACGTTGAGGAGCAAGTGGTGGTGCCCGGTGCCGTCACCGCCCGTGCCCGCAGGCACGATCTCCACTCCGGCCGCGGTCAGCGTCACGCGCACGCTGTCCGGTCCCACGCGAGCACCGTCGGCCGGTGTCTCCAGCCGGATGGAGGGCTCGGTGGTCGGGGAGTCCTGAGCACCTCGCTCGGCACACCCGACCAACAGAGCCGGAGCCCACACGGCCCACCAACCGGCGCCCATCCGCGGACGGGTACGGGCGCTATACAGAGGTCGCAGTTCGTTCATTTCCCTTTGGACAGCCAAGGCTTGCGTTCGAAGTAGTCGTCCGTGAGCTCCTTCACCTTTCCGGACAGGAGCGCCAGTGCGATGAGATTCGGGAAGATCACGATTGCGAGAAAGATGTCGCCCAGGTCCCAGATCACCGTCAGCGGCAGCACGGCACCAATGAAGTGCATGATCACGAACGTGATCTTGTAGGGCAGGATCGCGCCGGCGCCGAACAGGTAGTTCGCGCAGCGATCACCGTAGTAACTCCAGGAGATGGCGGTCGAAATGGCGAACAACAGCACCGATACGATAACGATGTAGTGACCCCAATCTCCCAACGGGGACAGACCTCGTCGGAACGCTTCCAGCGTGAGGGGCGCGCCGTTCTCGACAGCCAGTCCGTGCAACGACGTGAACGTCTCCCCGCCGTCGGACGTGGCCACACCCGTCTCGGTGTTGATCACGCCGGAGAACGGCCGGTTCCGCTCGGAGTCTTCGAACACCTCCATTACCGGCGCTTCGTGCCACGAGAGCAGCGGGGCGCCGGCCGCATCGACGTCGTGCCGTCCGTCCGTGAAGCGGATCGTGGCCGGAGCCGCCACCTCGTCGAACCGGGAACCGTCAGTGGTGAGCGCGCGGTATCCGAGATCTCCGCTGTTCAGCTCGAGCTCCGTCGGGAACGTGTCGTTCCAGACACCGGTCATGATGACCACGAGCCCGGTCATGGTGCAGATCACGATCGTGTCGATGAACGGCTCGAGGAGCGCCACGACACCTTCCGACACCGGCTCGTCGGTCTTGGCAGCCGCGTGGGCAATGGGCGCCGAGCCCTGTCCCGCCTCGTTGGAGAAGAGCCCTCTGCGCACACCCCACATCAGCGTAACCAGCAGCGCACCCATCCCGGTGCCCGCCACGCCCGCGGTGGGGTTGAACGCTTCACGGAAGATGAGCCCCAACGTCGGGAACACGTCACCGATGTTGAGCAGCAGGATGATCAGCGCGCCGGCCACGTATACCGTGGCCATCATGGGCGCGAGGATACCGGTCACGCGCCCGATCCGGGTGATGCCTCCCAGGATGACCGCCGCCACGATGGCGGAGGTGGTCAGCCCCGTGATCCAGGCCCGGATGCCGAACTCGGACGCCATGTTGTCGGCCACCGTGTTGGCTTGGATGGCGTTTCCGGTGAAGAAGGCAGTGACCGCCAGGATGCCCGCAAACGCCACGGCCATCCACTTCCATCCGGGTCCCAGGCCGCGCTCGATGTAGTACATCGGGCCGCCCGACACCGTGCCGGCCCATTCCCCTTCGCCCTCCGCGACGCGGTACTTTTGGGCCAGCGTCACTTCGGCGTACTTGGTGGCCATGCCGAGGAACGCGGTGACCCACATCCAGAACAATGCACCCGGCCCGCCCCAGTGGATGGCGATGGCCACACCAGCAATGTTTCCGATCCCGACCGTGGCCGACAGCGCAGTGGAAAGTGCCTGGAAGTGGCTGACGTCACCTTCATCTTCCGGATCGTCGTACTTCCCGGTCGTCGTTGCGATCCCGTGTCCCAGCCGCCGGATCTGGATGAAGCCCAGCTTGACGGTCAGGTAGAATCCCACGCCCAAGAGCAGTATGACCGCGAACGGTATCTGTTCTTGCCCCACCGGGATGCCCAGGGTCACGATGTATTCGTTCCCCCAGTCGACCAGACGTTCGATGAATTCCATGGAACTCCCCGTGAAATGAGCCGATCAGCCGCGGAAGATGCCCCGATCGGGCCGCACCGAGCAAGCTTTGCAGCGCCGGCTCGGACTGAACGGGCGCACCGGGCTCGTCGGATACGGCGCGTCGCGGCCGCTCTGCTGATCCTCCTCCTGTACAACGCGCAGTCCGCGGGTGCGCAGACATCACCGCGAGATGCCCACCAGCTTCCGGCGAACCTCGACCTCACCATCGGAGAGTACGGGATCGCGGTCGGAAACGTCCCTCGAGTAACCGGGCTCCGACTCAACTTCCGGGACCGCCGGCTGGATCGGATCGTCGGCCTCAACGCCACGCTGTGGCTCCCCCGAGGCCGGGTTGGCGGGACCGTATACGGATTGGCGCTGGGTCTGGCAGCACCGCGTGCGGACGTGCTCCGGGGAGTGGGGCTCGGGTTGGCTGCGACCCGGGCCGATCGGGAGCTGACCGGGCTTCACCTGGGCGGCCTGGCCGTGCTCACGGAGGGGACGGGACGGGGGATCCTCGCCGGCGGCCTCGCGACCGTTGCGCAGGGAGGAGTCCGGGGCGTGGCGCTGAGCGGGCTGGTCACCCTGTCGGGAGAGCACACCCGGGGCGGGTTGATCTCGGGTCTGGTCACGGTGACCGGGGGAGACGTACAAGGCCTGGTCCTCAGCGGCTTGGGCACCGTGATCGACCGTGACCTCGCGGGGGTGGTCGCGAGCGGCGCGATCGTGATGGTCGGCGACCGCCTGCGCGGCGTGGGCCTCGCCGGAACCTTCCTGGAGTCCGGGTACAGCCTCGAGGGCTTGGGAGCCGCGCTGTACAAGGTCCAAGCTCCCCATGCCCGCGGACTCGTGGGCGCCCTGGCCTGGCTCGACGTGCACGAGCTGCGCGGCGTCGGGTTCGGAGCCTACACGCGCGTCCGGATTCAAAGGGGAATCTCCATCGGGCTCTACAACTCCGCCGACGAGCTGCACGGCCTCCAGATCGGTCTCCTCAACCGAGCCGGGGACCGCTACCTCCCGCTGATCAACTGGGGAGGAAGCTGACCATTCCCGGCGGAAATCGGAGCGACCCGAGACGCCATGTGCCGGTGCTACTTGGCGTTGCCGATCGTGGCTTCGGCGGCGCCGTCCTCCCGGCTGCGAGACGGGGCCCACCCAACTAGCTTAGGCCTATCTCTGGCTGGTTCCGTTCAGGGATGGCAGGCGCATGTTCGGGAGACGTGCGTCCCCCCCTGGACAAACTCCAAGGAGGCGCGCGATGCCGAGATTCACTCCCGATCCCACTTTTTATCCAACGCCCGAGATGGCGACCCGGTCGCCCGCGGAGACGTTGGCATACGTGACCATGCTCAACCCCACGCACGTGGGCCATCCTGACGCCATCGGGGTGATCGACGTGGATCCGGCGTCGGGGACCTACGGTCAGCTCGTCGGCAAGGTCGAAATGGCCGAGCCCGGCGACGAGCTCCACCACTTCGGTTGGAATGCGTGCAGCTCTTGCCTTTGCCCGACCGCATCCCATCCGCACGCCGAACGGCGGTACTTGGTCGCACCCGGACTGCGGTCCTCTCGGATCTCCATCGTCGACACGCAGCCCGATCCCCGTAATCCAACCCTGGTGAAGACGATCTCCGCGGCGGAGGTGGCCGCCAAGTCCGGCTACAGCCGACCCCATACCTGTCACTGTGGACCGGACGGCATCTACATCAATGCCTTGGGCTCCCCCGACGGCGAGGGACCCGGAGGCATCCTGGTCATGGATCCGGAGACATTCGAGATCCGAAGCGCCTGGGAGCGTGACCGCGGCCCGCAGCATCTGGCTTACGACTTTTGGTGGCACCTGGGTCTCGACACCATGATCACCAGTGAGTGGGGCACGCCCAACATGGTGGAGGGCGGCGTCGATCCGGAGCTTCTCCTCGGAGCCAAGTACGGCCACCAGCTCCACGTGTGGAACCTCGCGACCCACGACCACCTCAAAACCATCGACCTCGGCGCCCGTCATCAGATGGTGCTCGAGCTGCGACCGGCGCACGATCCCAATCGTGCGTTCGGGTTCGTGGGCGTCGTGACTTGTCTGGACGACCTGTCCGCATCCGTTTGGTTGTGGCACCGGCCGGACGACGACCCTCGTTCCTGGACGGCCGAGAAGGTCATTACGATCCCGGCCGAGCCGGCACCGGCTGAGCAGTTGCCCGACCTGCTCAAGGGATTTGGCGCCGTGCCGCCCCTGATCACCGACATCAACCTGACGGTGGACGACCGCTTCCTCTACGTCTCCTGCTGGGGCACCGGCGAGTTGAAGCAATTCGACGTCTCGGATCCGTTCTCGCCACGGGAGACGGGCTCGCTCAGGATTGGCGGGATCGTGAGCCGGACCCCTCACCCCGGCTCTCCGAGCGTCCCAAGGAACGGGGGGCCGCAAATGGTCGAGGTGAGCCGCGACGGACGCCGCGTCTACCTGACCAACTCGCTGTATGCGTCTTGGGACGACCAGTTCTATCCCGACGGCGTCGACGGGTGGATGGTCAAGATCGACGCGGATCCGGCGGGAGGGATGCAGTTCTCCGACCTGGTGGTGGAGTTCACCGACTACCGTCCGCATCAAGTGCACCTGGAGGGAGGAGACGCGTCCTCGGACTCGTATTGCTTCTCCTAGCTTCTCCCAACTTCTCCCAGGCAGGCCTTGAACGGGTAACGCGATGACCGAGCTCACGCCAGGCGCCTGGGCGGTGCTGTTCGGCCTGGGCGCCTTCCACGGCGTCAACCCTGCCATGGGGTGGCTCTTCGCGGTTGCACGGGGCCTTCAGGAAAAGAGCGCCCGCGCGGTTTGGGGAGCGCTCGGTCCCTTGGCCGCCGGCCATTTCCTGGCCGTGGCGGCCGCGGTGGGCGCCGCCATTGCGTTCGGAGCCTTCGTACCTGCTCGTCTGCTGCGCTGGCCGGTGGCAGCGCTGCTGATCGGCCTGGGAATCCGTCGTCTCGTGCGCCACAGACACCCGCGTTACCGGGGAATGCGGGTGGGGGGGTGGCAACTGACCGTCTGGTCGTTCCTGATGGCCACAATCCACGGCGCTGGATTGATGGTCATGCCGCTGTTCCTGGGCCGACCGGAGGGATTGGCAGCCGGCGTTCCCCATCTAGACGCCCATGGGACCGCCATCGTTTCCGAGGGAATGGGCATCTGGGTCGGATTGCTCGGCACGACCCTACACGCGGCCAGCTACCTACTCGTCACCGCGGTGCTCGCCTCCGTCGTGTACGAGCGGCTGGGCGTCGGACTGCTACGGCGGGCATGGATCAACCTGGACGTCATCTGGGCATCCGCGCTGATCGTCACGGGAGTCTTCACGCTCTTCGTGTGAGGCGGCCGGCCAGCTCCTCTCGCGGGTGTGGGTGACGGCTCAACCGCGGAAAAACCAACCGTACCTCCCGAAGCCATGCCAGTCGTTGCACCTCCCTCGAAGCCTCGACTGCAACCATCAACACCTCATGATATGATGATTTGACAGTTATTTCTCACATTCATATTATGAATCGCATCATGTTGGCAGAGCGTTGTTTGCACTTGGTCTCCCCTCCCCCGGCACTTGCTGCCGGACGAAGGTGGTGCCTCCCGGGATCGGCTCTCGGACTCGCGTTCGTCGTGACCGCCTGTGGAACGGCTTCCGAGCCCGTGACAGCCGAGATCCAAGGCCCGGTGACCACGCAAGCGTTCTCGGAGGTCTTTCACTCTCTCTTGTCGTTCGACCTCGCGGATTCTCGTGGCGACCCGGTGGGAGATTTCACGGACCTGCATGTGTGGAAAGACCACTTCGTGGTCGTCGACGCCGTTCAATCGAACGTGAAGGTATTCAACCGGGACGGGTCCAGGAGAATGACGTTGGGCCGCCCCGGTGACGGTCCGGGAGAGTTCCGATCTCCGAGGGCCGTGGCCGCGACGTCGGACGGAGGTCTGGCGATCCTGGACCGGCGCATGCGCCTCTCGTTGTTCGACCCCAGCGGGGCCTACCTGGAAACGCGCACGCTACCCGGTGTGAACCCTCAGGACCTCCACCTGTTGCCGGCGTCCACAAATCGATACGTGCTGTCGGCTTCGGTCGGTGACGGCACCACGGGATACGGGGCGCTGGTTCTACACTTGAATGATCCGACCGGCACCCACGTCCACCGCGTGCGCCGAAGTCCTCGACTGTATGAGGGAAATTTTCAGAGTGTGAGAGCCGTGTGGACCGGGTCCAGCCTGGCGTCGATCGACCAGACGACCAACCGGCTGGTCGTATCGAACCTGAAGGGTGAAGCGCTACGGCACATTCGTGTGGCCACGGATGTCTATGAGCCTCCGGCGTGGCCCACGGAAGAGATCGCCGATCTGTCGGATCTGACTGCCTGGGCCAACCGGCAGACGTGGACCCGAGTACTCGTGCCGCTCTCGAAAAGAGAAGTGCTCGTCGGCCTATCTCACCGGGACGAGGAGCTGGAGCGTAGAGTCGTGCGGTACGTCGTTGTGAACGTGGTGACCGGAGCTCAGGTGATTGTCCGGGACCCGCAAAGGGTACAGTTCCGAGCCGTGTCCGGCGACACGCTCTATTCCGGCCGCACCCTCGACGACGGGTCGGCTCGCATCCGAAGCTTCGTGCGTGCCGGACCATGATCAGGGGCGTCGGCGGTGGAACGCTCGGCAGTGGAGCGCTCGGCAGGGGAACCGTCGTCTGGTACGCGTCCATGGCGGTTCTCACCGTGGCTCTCGCGCTGCTGCTTCTGCGGATGGGCCCTCCCTCCGCAACCGCGAGCGAGGCGTCCCCCGTGCTAACGACGGGATTGCCCGTTCCGGATCTCCGGCTGGTCGGGCCGGACCGTGCTCCAACGCAGTTGTATCGGGTGTTGGGCCACCGTCCGGCTCTCCTGCTTCTCCTCGACGGAGACGACTGCTATAGCTGCGGGGACTATGCTACCGAGCTGAAGATCCTCGAGAGAGAGCTCCCCGACCTGCGCTCGATCACACTGGGCGTGGGGCCGGACACGGCCATGGTCCGTGGATTTTTGGCCCGCCACCGCCTGTTCGGATTCCATGTCGACGGGGAGGATCCCCGGATCTCACTCGGCTTCGAGACACCATTGGTCTTGCTGGTCGACGACCAGGCCCGGGTGCTCCTTTCCGACGCGAGGCCGCCCGGCGCGGCGAAGGCGTTTCCGATGAGCCGTCTCCTTCAGGCGACGAGCGCTACCCTGCACCGCCGCCCTCGGAAAGAGGGCGTTTCACCCTAGCACCCCAACTCTGAGGAGGACGAGTATGAAGAAGCTGACCTTGGGACTGCTGGTCGCCGGCTTGTGTGCCCTTGCACTGGCCGTTGGCCCGGTGCCGGGATCCGCGGCCGGCGCGCGCTACGACGCGTTTCCGCTCTACGACGGTGACGGCGACATCCTGGCATGGGACTGTATCGGCCGATGCTCCGGCGCCACAAAGTATTGTTGCGAAATCGGGTTCCATTAGTTGAACCATTTATCTTTGTCGAAAAGGAGATGCAGAATGTTACGTCGTGCGCTGCCCGTTGCATTGTTCGTAGGACTGGGTATTTTCGCTTTTCAGCCCGCTCCGCCGGCCCAAGCCGCGGCTTGCTGCGAGGCCTACAAAATACCGCAGTATACAACAAAAAATACGTTTAGGTGTTGGACAATGGTGTGCAACCCAACTCGTCGCCTCTGTTGTCGCATTGTTGCGGTGAACTGAGCACCGCACCGGTCGGGAGGGTGGTGCGGGCTTGGCGCCACCCTCCTCCTCGCCTCGTCGCTCTCCTTCAGAACTGCAGACGGATGCCGAACCGCCTCTGGTACGTCCCGGTAGCTATGGTGTTGGCCGCCTGTGGCGCCGATTCCATCCCCGAACGAGTCGCGTACCCTTTTGGTGACGTGCTGACGGAAGTCGTGCGTATTCCGCTCCAGACAGATGAGGACGACCCGTTGGGTGACGGGTCGGACCTCATCCGTTGGGATGGGTGGTGGGCAATTGCGGACGGGTTCTCACACAACGTCAAGGTCTTCGATCCAACGGGCCGCCTCGACCTCGTGCTCGGACGAGTTGGCGACGGCCCGGGAGAGTTTCGCACACCGTTCGCCCTCGCGGTCGACAGCGCCGGACGCCTTGCGGTCCTCGATGGCGAAAATCTTCGCGTCAGCTTCTTCGACCGTTCCGGCGCGTTCGACGAGCAGATCTCCATCTTCGGCGGGTTTCCGGGCGGTCTGGATGGCATCGATGGCGGACGCCGCCTCTTGTTCGCCGGGATGGTGTCGGAGCAGGACGGCGGAAGTCCCACCGACCATGTTCTCCACATCATGGATCTTCGTGGTGGCCGGCTGGAATCGTTTGCCGACCTGCCAGAACCCAGGTGGCGACTCGAAGGCCCGTTTCTGACCACTGCCTCCGCCGCCGATCCGCATGCGGCGTATTGGGCCGTTCGCAGTCGACCCGAGGTCATGATCAGGCCTTGGGAAGGCAGCCGAGTGGACACGCTGCGGCTGCAGGGAGTGCAGGGCCCGGATTGGGACAGGGCCGATCGACAAGATATGGGCCTGGAGGACCTGCTCGATTGGGCTCCGAGCTATCCCTGGCTCATCGACGTCATCCCCGCCCCCGCGGTCCTGTTCGTACGCTTTCAAATCGGAGACGGACGCCGGCAGGAGCTGCGTCAGCAATATCTGGTGATCGACCGTGCCAACCGGTCTCGGCAGGCCTGGCTCTCGGACAGCAATGCGATCGTTCACAGGATCGAGGGAGACACCGCGATGGCCGTCGTCATCGACGACGCAGGGGACTCCTTTCTCGTGAAATACCTGTTCAGGAGTCCGTTCGGGAGCTCGTAGATTTTTCCGGGGTGCCCACGGCCGGCTTGCCAAGGCCACGCAGCCGCGTCATTGGTGAAGCCGACATCAGTCGGACGTTCGCGTCACCCAAAGAGCACCTCGCCATGTACAAACGCCCTGCCCGGCTTCTGCCCTGTGTGTCCGCTACCACGCTGCTGATCGCCGCCGGCTGGCTATGCGCCGCCGGCCCGCTGGCTGCCCAGGCCGAGAACCCCCGATTCGGTGTGTGGAAGCTCAAGTCGGACGCACCGCCTCCCGCGCTCAACATCATGACCTATGAGCCCTACGGGGACGGCGGGATGCAGGTCACCGTCGAGTCCACCAACCGCGAAGGCCGCAGCACCAGATGGGGATACGTCACCCTGTTCGACGGCGTGTTCCGTCCGGTCGAGGGTCAGGAGGCCAGCGAGACCGCGGTGGAGGTGATCGACGAAAGGACCAACCGGATCACCAACCGCAGAGACGGCCAGGTGACCCAGATCATCATCAATGTGCTCTCGGACGACGGGAACACCATCGACAACGAATACCGCCGCCTCAACGCGGATGGCAGCGAGCGGGTCACCCATGCCTCCTACGAACGCATCGGCCCTCGCGCCCAGCCTGGCACCATCATGGGACTCTACGCGCCCGCCCAACATCCGCTCTACGACGGACGCTTTCGCGTCAGCGGATCCCGCATCTATCAGGTGGGCACGTTGACCGACGCCTCACCGTGGGATCACATGGGAGACGATGCCTCCAACCTTCGGCTCGTCACCGGCCGGATCGACCTGGATGTGGACGAGATCCGTAACACCGGATCCTTCCGGGCCGAACTCCAGCTTCCTGAGGGTCACTACGTTGTGGAGCTGACCGACTTCCGCGAGTTCTCCCCCTGCCAGGACGGCGGCATCGCAGCGTACCTGTTCGAACATGGCAACGCCGGCTGCGGCGACGCCAACTGGCCCAAAAGCCTCCTCTTCGTGGCCGGGTGGGGCATCGGCAACGCCTGGCTCGACGGAGAGCCGCTCTACGAGGACTACCTGGTGCACTTCATGGTCACCCAGGGCATGCGGGACCGGCAAACCTTGAAGGTCGCTCGGGCGCCGGCGGGAGCCAACCCGGGCGCCATCAACCCCGCCGCTATGCAGCTCGACTTCTACATCCGGAGCCCGGAGCGGAACGACGCCAACCATCCGGACCGGGAGGTGTTCGACCACTTCTTCGCCATGGAGGTTACCTGGCGGTAGGGCGCTGCCGCCACGCTCATGCCGAGCCGGAGTGCAGACGAAGCTCTAGAGCAACTTGAGGTACTCCAGCAGCGCCCGTTTCCGATCCTCACTGAGGCGGGCAAACTCCGCTTCGTGTCCTTGCCGCCCCTTCCCCGGAAATCGGGTATCGTACAGGGCGGGAACGGCCCACGGATCATATCCGTCGAGGTACCTGTACACCCCTCTCTCGTCGACGCTACCTGCGATTCCGACCCGCTCGAAGTCGAGCTGGTGCCCGCCGACCATGAAGCGCTCGGGTCGCTCTTCGGGGTGCATCAGGTGCCAGAGCGTGGGGACCGACCCGTTGTGAAGATAGGGAGCCGAAATCCAGAGCGCCGTGAGCGGGGTGGCCACGTAGCCCCCGGTGCGATCAACCGACAGGTAGCGTCCGTAGGCCGATCCCTCCACCGCGGCCGCGAACTCGGGCGTAGAGAGCTCCCAACGCCTCGGGTCCGTTCCCATTTCCTCCTGGGGCACTAGCCGATTCGGGAAGCGGATCAGCCTCGGAGCCTCTAGCCCGGGACTGAACTCCCCGTGGCAGTTCTGGCACTCCGCGCGGTAGATACGCTCCCCCTTGGCTGCAAGCGAGGAATCAATGGGTCCGGGAAAGCGGGGCGAATCGAGTGTGTACAGGAAGTCCATCACTTGTCGGACACGCGGGTAGGCGTCTCTGGCTCGATCGGGCGCAATTCCCAGCGTAGGAACCGTGAAGAACGTGGTGATGTCCGCCAAGCCGTCTAGGTGCGACTCGGTCACGTGGGTGATCTCCTCGAAACGTGGCCGCCCGGGAAGCCCATAGGTCCCGTCGTAAAGAAGCGAGCTTCTGAGGCCCGTACCTCCCAGGTCCGGTATCGAGGTGAACGCCACTTCGGTCGCCCGCACATCGTCTCCGAGAAGGCCGAGGATGTGCTTAAGGCTCCCCACGCCGTTGGTGAGGCCCGCGCTGCCGTTGGCGAACGGAACCGCGGAGGTGCGCCCGGCCCATTCGCCCTCGAATCGGTCGCGGATGCGAGGGAGAACGTGTTTGCGGATGGTGCTTCTCTCTCGGTCCGACAACGCGGGATACAGGACGTCGAGCGTGTCCCAGAACCGGTCTTCCTGGTTTTGGAAATGGGAAAGTGCCTCGAACACCAGAGCGATATAGCGTTCGAGGTTGATCGACGTGTTCGGGGCACCCAGCCACACCTCACGCGTGGGGTTGCCTCGGGGGTCGTAGAGCACTCCGGCGTGGCAACCGGCACACCCTACGCTGGCCGCTTCGAGTTCGACACGTGGGAACCCGCGTGAAAGGGTGGTCGTGAGGAGCCCGATCGGGTTGTTGAACGACGGCTCGGAACCTCTCCAGTTGACGACCCTCGACGGGGTTATGAACCCCAGACCGGAGAGAACTTCGTCCAGGGTACGCGGGTGAAGCGGCCGTTGCTCGGTGTCGTGCGCCCGGAGCACCAGCGCCGCCGCCACCACCTTCCACGGCAGCGTGTACGTGTCGAGTCCATCCGTGCTCAAGCCGCCCATGTCGTCGAAGACGAACCGGGCCATCCCCAGCACCACGGGGTCACCGGTCAAGGCGGCGTTGGAGGCCAGCAAATGGCTGAGCTCCGAGGGCCGACCTTCAGCGTAGCCTCGCGCCAGACGACCGGGCCACGCGCAGCCGCCCAGCGACAAAGACACGAGGAGCGCTCCGCAGATTCGGACCCGCTTGTTCATGCCGGTTTCAGTAGCCTTCCGAACTTCTGCAGAAGCCCCAGCTGCAGAAGCGGATTGTGACCTCCTGCGAACTCAGGCAGGTTGAGCAGCAGAAGGACCGGCGGCGAGGACGAAAGAAGGGTGGCGTGGGTCATCTCATAGGTCTCCAGCAGGGCGACCACCTGCTCGATCAGATCGGGGCTACGGCCGTGTCCGGCGAGTTCGCTTCGAAGCGAGGACAGGGTGAGAACCGGATGGCTATCCTCGAAAGCGCCAACTATGAGGTCAGGATCGTACCCTGCCAGGTCGGCCCCTCGCACGACCACGTGTTCCCTCGCCATCGGCAGCCCATTTAGGGAGGCCACGAACCCCTCGATCGAGTCGGTCCGCGCGGCGATCAGCCAACGGACGAAGGACGAGTGGCCGTTGTGGACACGGATCTCCCTGAGACGCTCCAGAATGGCCAGCAAGAGCACGAACGCGCAGGAAACGAAGAATACGCTCAGGCAGGTGTCGATCCGGACGTCGCCCACGGTCACCGCGTACGCCACGGTACCGACGGAGGCCTTCCCCACCAGCCCCAGAATCTCGGCCGGCACCGCGACCCGGGATTCTCGAAGGTTGATCAGCCGGAGGCAGACGTACACGAAGATCAGCCCTCCGAGACTTCCGATCCTGAAGTGCAACCATTCCGGTCGCATCTGCATATCGGTCGTGGCCAATACGAACGTGAACCCGAGCGCGGCCGTGAACCCGTCTATGAACCGGTTCTCCATCAGGGAAAGCCGGCGCCGGTCGCGCGTGATCAGAACCAGCCCCAACCACAGGATCGTGCTCAGCGAGAACACCTTGTAGCCCGTGAACAGATCCGCACGGCCGATGGGGTTCAGCACATTGAGGAGAAACAGCAACACCGTACCCAGCGCCACGAACGCCTTGAGTGCGGGGCTCAAGTGCCTACGAAGGAGCGCCTCGACGAAGAGCGCAATTGCGAGGGGCAGCAACGTCGCCGGCACGAAGGCCGGCACCTGTAGGCGGACGTCGTTGGTCAGCCAGTAGAAGCCTCGCACGAAGAAAAGTGCGAACAGGCAGTAGAGCAGGAAAAGCATCTTTCCCTCGACAGCGCTCCGGCTCCGCTGCCGATGGACGTGGACGAGATACACGACCACACCGGCCGCTCCGATCCAGCTCAGTACCGGGTCGGTCCAGACCTCAGGTCCCACGCGTCATTCCCTCCAGATAACGCTGGACCACCTTGGCCATGATCCACGTGACCATGCGCGGGCGGGGCCGCTCTACGCTGGCGGTCCAGGGATTGAAGAAATACCCGCGATGGTCGGTGCCGGAGTCGCGACCCAGAATGAGGTTGACGGCCTCGAACGCCATGAGGTTCCCGGCTGTGATCACCATGGGTGCGAACGACATCCGAGCCCGGCTGCCGGACACCACCTGGGCCGCCACTTCCAGGTCGATGTGGTTGCGGGACGAAGAGTGGACCAAGACGTATTCGATCTCTCGGCGCAGGCACTCACGTTCGTCACCATCCGTAATGTCGTCCCAGTCACGCCCCAGGGTCGGGTAGCCCAGACGCTCCTCCGGTCGAGGATCGTCGGGTCGCACGACCGTGACCGAAGGGAGCGGCGACGCATAGGCGTCTACGATCGTTGCGCCGTGCTCTCGTGCCTTCCGATAGAGCTGCGTGCCGTACCGCAGGTCGTCCATGCCGTTGATCACGATCGGATAGCGCGGCAACAGGTCGTCCAGACAACGGATCCACTCGGCCCCGTAGGTGCTTACGCGAAGCCTAGGGTTGATGGACAGGAGGCTATCGCGGACGACGTCCACCTTGGCCAGGCCGACAGTGTCCGCGAACGCGAAGACCTGACGGTTGAGGTTTGAGACCTCGAAGTCGTCGATGTCGGCGATCGCGACTGTGGACACTCCGGCCCGGACCAACGAAAGCACGCAAGCACCACCCATCCCCCCGACTCCGCAGACGAATACCCGCGCATCCCGTAGGCGCTGCTGCTCCGCCTCGGTTACGAAGCCGATGTTGCGTCCGACGAACTCGGCGTAGTCGAACCCGTCTTTGGCGTTCACTGTGGGCTCTTCCATGGCCTGAGGTCTCCCATCGCAGTCCGCGGAGTGAACCACCGGACGACCGGAAGAAGAAGCGAGCCCGCTACGAGAAACGCTCCATGACAAAGGACCGCTGCCAACGACCGTCGGGGCACCGTGCGTAGCAGATAGTTCTTGGCGTTCGCAACGGTAAACTTGCCGAGCTGCAGGTAATCGTCCCCCCGCTCGTAGTCGAGCTCCTCCCGGCACATGCGATTGTAGGCTTCGTCGCGATATTTGGGACACGCCGCGTAGGTCTTCTTGAGGTTGTCTGAACCACCGGTGTACGCATTGGTGATGATGAAGCGATCGAAGTCGAACCCCGCCTCCTCCCCGACGCCGAACACGTGCCGATACCGACTCATGATCTGCCGCGCGATCACCAGGTGGCTGTACGACCTCCGAGCCCCGTTGGCCGTCGGGTACACGTCGCTCAACCCATTGGCCACCATGCCGACGATGGCAGGCACCTGTGTCACGCTGCTGATCCACATCGGTCGTAGCTGCCGGTGGAACGCGATCAGCAGAACGCTCAGGCCCGAAAGCACCCAGGAAAATCCCTTGTTTCGGCGGTCGGGACGCACAACGACGAGCCCGAGGTGGAGGACGTCTTCGACCCGTCCGTACAGCTCGATCGTCATGATCGACATGGCGTTGAAGGCCACCGGACGCCCCGCTTCGTAGAGGACCGTCAGAACAGCGTCGTCGAGGCGTTCCTTGTCCGCAGCCACGACGCCGTAGTCCAGTACGCCACGATCCACGGCGGACGCGACCACCGCTTGAAGGTCGCCCACGATCCGGCTGCGGTCCGCGGGGGTCATCCAGCGACCCGGCCGTTCCACGACTCGCGCCCGTAGGTTGCTTCCAATCCGGAAGTCCAGATCCAGGTATCCGGCGCTCGATCGTCGAAGTCGTAGCATGCTTGCTCACCTCCCGAGCCGTCACACCAGAAGCTGGTTAGCGGGAAGCCGCGGACTTCGCGGTGTTGGACCGTCCGGGGCCACCCCCACCCGAAACACGTTCACGATTTGCGCACCGACTGGGACACCGCAGAGGTGTGCAAGCCACTCCGCAGCTTCGGGATCATCCGCGAGGGCCGACATGGGACATGCACTCAAGCCGAGGCGGCTGAGCTCCAACCAGAACCGGTATAGCCGGCGTCCACCGGTGAACCAGCTCTGTCGCGCCCATTGATGAAGCACGATCACGGCAGAGGCAGAGCGCGTTGCCGCCCCCTCGGACGTCAGTCGTTCCGCGAGTCCAGTGGCCGCGAGTAGGGAAAACCCGGCAGGGCGGAACAGCATCTGTGCGACGAATGCTTCTATGGCCGACATGCCCAGGCACTCGGCAGTGAGTCCATCCCGGCTCCACTGCGGGTGTCGAGGCGTAAACCGCATCCAGCCGTACAGCTCGCTCCGGTACGCCGGAATGCTCAGGAACCTGAACGAGCTCCCGTCGTTGGCTCGGGCCACGGCCGCGATCTCCTCGGGCTCGTATATGCCCGTGAGGTGAACGGACTCGGCCACGAGGCGCCTGAGACCGTCTATCATCCGGGGCTCGGCGGGGATACACCGCCCCCGATACGTGCAGCGCTGTCCGACCCAGGCAGCAAGTGGATCGCGGGCGCCTGAGATCACCAACGAAGTATCCGCCACCGCTACATAGCGCTCAGCACCGGCAACTGTGGAAGCCACATTGTCGCGCTCATACACGGTCGGCTCGCTCAGCCCAAGGCCGCGACGAGCCAACGCCAGACACATGCCTTCGAAGGCCGCTCCAAGGCTTACTGCCGCATCCTTACCCGTCGGGTCAGCCACGGGTAGCCGGGTCCGGATGTCTTCCAAAAGACGTACACGCCCTCCCGCCAAGAACCGCCAGCGAGCGGGTTGCACATTGTGTGCGCTGGGGGCTCGGCCCGCCTCAAGCACTAGTGCCCGCTGCTCTTCCGGTCGGATTTTACGCACGAGCGGACCGTATCGACTTGCGGAACAGATGCAGCCGGTGAAGTCGGCGCGCGCCCAGCTTCTCGATTTGACGCAAGCTCGGTTGGTTGACGTCCGCGATCCAGGTCAGACCCAGGTCCGTGTACCCTGCGCGCTTGAGCGCTGTCGTAACCCGTTGGACCATGATCGGGTTGAGACCTTGGCCCCACATCGAAGGGTGCACCGCCCAAAAGAGGATCACGGCCCGACGACGCCGCAGTAAATGCTTGAGATAGTGAACCGGAAACGTGAGGCGAAACCGCGAGCCCACGCTCCTCAGCAGCGGATTCAGGTCGGGAATGCAGACCACCGCGCCGACCGGCCGGTCCCCCAGATACACGAGGTTGGAGATCCGCTCGTCGATGATCCACATCAGCTCGCGCGCTTGGAACAGGAATTCATCCGAGGTGAGCGGCACGAACATCGGATTTCTATCGAAGCTCTCGTTGAGTAGCGTCCGGGTCGCCTCCATCAGGCGAAGGAAGCCGCGGCGACGCAGGGGCACCCACCGCAACATCGCTACGTCGCCATTGCCGGGACTCTCCGGCACCAGTGTACGGGGGTCGAAGGCACGCAGGTCGAGCTCGTGAGTCGTCATGGGAAAGAAAGCCTCGAACCCCGAGCCCTCGAGCAATCGGGGGATGTGCCGTGGGTTGTACTGCATGTCCGTGTAAGGGACCCCACCAAATCCGTCCGTGACGACCCCGAGCTGTTGCATCGGCGTCAGGTTGAAGTTCCCGGCCATCTCCTCACAGCCTTGCCCTGCCAGCCATTCCTCAGCGCTGCCGAGCAACCGGCCCGCGACCTCCTCATCGTCCACACAGTCGAAAAACCCGAAGGAGCCCCGCGCCAGCCTATGACGCTCGTTGGATGCACGGTGGACGTGGCAGACGATGCGTCCCACCGGTTGGGTGCCTCGATGGGCGGTGAAGTACGTGAAACGGCCCGTGTCTCCGAACAGCGGATTGGCGTCGCTGAGGATGCGCGCCAGATCCGAGCGCATGTTCGACACGTAGGCCGGATCTTCGTAGACGTCGAACGGCACTCGGAAGAAGCTGGCGAAGTCGCGCTCGCGGATCTCTAGCACGGTACGCTCGCCAAAGGAATCCCCTGCGTCGTCATGCAGCCACTCCGGTGGAGGAACGTCTGGCAGAAGTGATCTGCCCCACGAAATCCTACTCCGGCGTCCGGACGCTACGAATACGTACGATGACCTAGGCATTTCCGGCGGCATGTCGTAGGGGACCGTGATGCCACCGACTCCCATGGGCGAACCGCTCCGTCCGCTCGACAAGGCTTTGGCTCTCGCCGACGCACTGGAAGACGAGGAGATCGCGCGCAGACTGGCTCTCCGGAAGTAGCCGGCGTTGAAGCTCGTCGACGTCAACCTGCTCCTGTACGCCGTGAACCGAGACAGCGCCTGGCACAGCGGCGCGCGGACATGGCTGGAACGCGTGCTCAGCGACGAAGAGCCCATAGGGTTTGCCTGGGCGGTCATTCTGGGATTTCTCCGGAGCTCCACGCACTCCCGGATCTTCCCCACACCGCTGACACCGGGCCAGGCAGTCGCCGTCGTCGACGAATGGCTCGCGCAGCCACCGTCTCGCGTGCTCCACCCGGGCGACGATCACTGGAGGGTGGTGAAGCACCTTCTCGAGACGGTCGGCACAGCCGGCAATTTGACGATCGACACCCATCTCGCGGCGATAGCGATCGAGCACGGAGCCGAACTGTGCTCTACCGACGCCGATTTCGGCCGATTCAGGAATCTCCGCTGGACGAATCCCCTGGACGACGTGAGCTGAGCAGCGCTGAGCCTTTACCGGCGTCGGCCGCGGCCATTCGCCTTTCGTCGGTCCCGAGCCCGGTCTTATCTTTTTCCATGGCCCTACGCGTCGAGCTTCCCGACCCTGCCCTTGTAGCGGTGTACAGAGGGATGAGTACGATGCAGCGCATCCAAGCCGCACTGGCCGCGGCCGACTTGGTGCGGGCTCGCCTTCGCGCCCATTTCCAGCACGAGAATCCACGGTGGAACGCGGATAGAGTCGAGGCGGCGGTGGCCGAACGGATGCTCCGTGGCAACGGATGATTTCCTTCGGCTAGCCTAGCCGGCCCGCTTCAGCGCGGCGCCACCCCGACCGCCAGCACGTCGATCGTTCCCCCGCAGCGCTTGCAGAAGCGCGCATCGGGATCGTGCTCCGTCTCGCCGCACCGTTCACAAGTGGCTCGGCTCCTCGCGCCGCGGACGGCCTCAGCGAGCTCCACCGACACGATGCCGGTGGGCACCGCGATGATCGCGTACCCGATGATCATCAGTCCGGCAGCCAGCGCGCGGCCCAGCGTCGTGCCCGGAGACACGTCGCCGTACCCCACCGTCGTGATCGTCACCACGGCCCAATAGACGGCCAGAGGAATGGACGTGAAGCCGTTCTCCGGACCCTCGATCAGGTACATGACGGCACCGACGACCACAACCAGAGCCATCACCGTGATGAGGAACACGGTGATCTTGTAGCGGGAAGCGCGCAGCGCCGCTCCGAGCGTCCCGGCCTCCCCGATGTAGCGGACGAGCTTCAGCACCCGGAAGACGCGCAGGACCCGCAACACACGGATGACGATGAGGTACTGCCCGCCGGGAAGGAGCAGGCTGAGATAGGAGGGCAAGACGGAGAGCAGGTCGATGATCCCGAAGAACGACAGCGCGTACGCGCGCCGCTGACGCACGACCAGCATGCGGAGCACATATTCAGCCGTGAAGAGGACCGTAAACCCCCACTCCAGCCACCTGAAGACCGGGCCGTAGGCGACGGAGTACGAGGCCACGCTGTCCAGCATCACCACCGCCACGGACGCGAGGATGGCGACGATCAGTATGAGGTCGAACGTCCGGCCCGTAGACGTCTCGTGCCCGAAGATGACGTCGAAGATCTCGCGCTTCCATTGCGGTGCGTCCGGCGCCGGTGTCAGACGGTCCATGGTGGTGGACGAAGAGGCTCCCCTGCCCCCGTTCATCTACGACACTCCGGACTACGTGGTCCCAAGGCTACGACGAACCTCCGGACCCCTCTCCCGTCTCCGATTCGTTCGATGCGGACACCGCGCGCCCGGCCTCTCTGAAGAAGGCAGGGACCGGCCCGCCGGCGCCGGCCAATTGCGCGAGCTCCGCGGGGCTGTAACAGGTCTGGCACACCCGGTTGAAGCTCGTGAAGCCGGTGAACTCCACGTGTGGGGTCACGTGATCCGCAGAATGCGGCTCTTCCCGCAGCAGATCGGTGCTCAGGTACTTCTTGTTGCTGTCCGGAAACAGGGTCACGACCGCGGCCTCCGGCCCCAGCTCCTGCTGCACGAGGATGGCCCCAAGCAGGTTGGCTCCCGATGAGATCCCCACGCCGAGACCCAGCTCGCGGGCCAGCTTTTGTGCCATCCGGATGGCGTCGCCGTCGTCCACGGCGATCACGCCGTTCAGCTCGTCGAGTTCCAGAATCGGCGGGACGAACTCGTCGGAGATCCCTTGAATGCGATGGTGGCCCACTTGATGTCCGGTGGAGAGAGTCGGCGAGTTCGAGGGCTCGAGCGGATGCACCGCGACTTCGGGTCGCCGGACGCGAAGGTACCGTCCCACGCCCATAACTGTCCCTCCCGTGCCCACGCCCGCCACGAACGCATCGGGAACGACCCGGTGCGCCTGGAGCTGCCACCAGATCTCCGGACCCGTCCCCACCTCATGGGCCTCGGAGTTGTCCTCGTTGGCGAACTGGCCCGGAAGGAAGGCACCGGGCGTTCGTACGGCCAGGGCCTCGGCACGCTCGATTGCCCCCAGGAACCCGCCTTCCTCGTGACTCACCGGATAGATCCGAGCGCCAAACGCCCGGATGAGGTTGACCCGCTCGGCGCTCATCCAGTCGGGCATGAAGATCGCCACCGGGTGACCCAGGGCACGGCCTATGGCCGCAAAGGAAATCCCCGTGTTTCCACTCGTCGCCTCGACGATCAGCCCACCCGGCTGGATCGCGCCCCGCTCATACGCCCGCCGGAGGATGTGGAGCGCCATCCGGTCCTTCACGCTCCCCGTCATGTTGAGGTTTTCGCTCTTGGCAAAGAGCGTGCGCTGCTCGCCCCGAAAGGTGTAGCCGATCGAGAGCAACGGGGTGTTGCCGATCAACCGGCGAAGGCCGGCGAACCGTGCCTTGGGTAGGGTGGCGGAATCGGCCAGGGCCAAGGGACGTCCTCCCTTCCTAGTGCGGTGGACCCGGGTAGAGGCGGAACGGATTCCCGGATCGTACGATCGACTCGTAGTTAATTGTGACGAGCCGGTCGCTGCCCGGATGTCGGGGCTCCGCTGGTGCCCGTGTGGGGGTTCTTCCCGCCCCTCCGGGAGGAGATGGAGCGCAATCGGGCTCACGGCCTTCCGGGTCCGTCCAAGCTCCGGTATCTTCAGGCCCCGCGCCGTGGAGGAATCCCGGCGCGGACGGGACGTGGCGCAGTCCGGTAGCGCACCTGAATGGGGTTCAGGGGGTCGCCGGTTCGAATCCGGCCGTCCCGATATGAGGCCCGGTGCCCCTGTCTGGGGCACCGGGCCTCAACCGTCCGGAAGGCCGGATGCGGACCGGCGAGCGGGGAGCGCAGCGACCCGCCGCCGGTTCGAGCCGATGCGGGACAAAAGGCAGACGCGATTCGCGCCACACGCGGTTCGTCCGCGAGACGAGCGAGGATCGGCGCAAAGCGCCGACCGCAGCTCCATCCGGCCGTGGTTGGCCAATCATTTGCGGGTGGATGTACGGTGACGGTCTCGGCCAATCCGGCCGCACCACGCAGTAAGTCACCGCTACCGCACGTCTACCGGGCCGACCATCCGCGGTTCTACGATCTCCGATGTCGCAGGAAAGAGCTCCTCCTTCCAGTCGACACCCGCACACGTTGACAGGCGACCGGGATCAGGCAGTGGAGTTTGAGGTCGTGGATACCGAGGCCTAGGCAGCCACACCTATGCGTGGTCGCCACGAGCTACGGCGCCGAGTCCTTAAGGCTGTAGAACCGGGCGACTCGCAGGAGGCGACGGCGGCAACGACTGTGAGCGCCAGGGTGGGACGGAGTGAATGGCACTTCGGCATTCCGTCGCCTCCTCATCTACAGGCTACACCATTTCTCCTTCCCCCTTCCATCTTCAAATCCAAGACTTTAAGCATTGAGAATGCCTCGGCTCCACAGTCCAACGAGCCAGAATTGGTCGGTGATGGTGGCGTAAAGAGGCGGTTGGCCTGATCCTCATGGGAACGTCGTCTCGACTACCTGGAGGTGAGGCCATGACGGATGAGAAAGCTGAGGCGCGAGTGGGCCGTGTAGCTACCTTCCTGTGGATGGCCGCGGGCGTCTTCCTGCTCTGGGCACTGTCCTGGGGACTGCTAGCAGAGTTTGTACCTCGAGCGGAGCGGGGAGCTTTCGGAGACATGTTCGGCGCGGTCAATTCCCTCTTCTCCGGACTTGCCTTTGCGGGCGTTATTTGGACGATTCTCCTTCAACGAGAAGAGCTACGCTTGCAGCGAAGGGAAATGACGACCACCCGCAAGGAGTTCGCGGGGCAGAAGGAAGCCCTCGAAGCCCAGGTCATCTCGATGCAGAGGGCGACCTATGACAGTGCGTTCTTCGCTAGACTTAACCTGCTCCAGGAGATCGCAACAAACATCCAAGCGATGTACCATCCTATCGGTATTGTCGCTGGCGGAAGAGCATTCTATCTGGTGGCTGACGGGATCGACGTGAGGAGTACCAGCGACGCCGGCTTATCCACCACAGATCAGGCGAAAGAGCAGTATCGTGCTGCGCTCAGACGCTTCCAGATAGACCCGGAGCCGTACGTGCGCGTGGTAGAAGAATTGCTCGCATTTGCCGAGATCCCGGGCCCAACGGTAGGTGCTACCCTTGTAGAACTGATACGAGCGCAATTTTCGAAGGCTCAGCTTGAGGTCCTCGTGATGGAAGCACTCTGCGACGAGTCGTCCGTCCTGGCGATCAAAGGCCATCGAGCCGGAATGTTCGATGGCCTGCAGGAATCCCAGTCGCTTTTCGTCCGTCATGCATACTCAGTCATTAGGACTCTGCACCCGCGCGAGAACTAGTCGAGATGTGGGCGCGTAGGCTCCTCCCAGCGCCTTGCAAATCACACCTCGGCCTTCCGTGATCATCCAACGGATATTGCAGGCTTACTGGCGGGACAGCTCCTTAACGACCTCACAGTCGCGCTGCATAGATGGACAGGTAGCCGTGTTTGCAAGTCGAACCATCACAGATCCAGAAGCAACCCTGTACATTCTCTAAGTCCTGCGGGACCAACGGCGATTCAAGCCGCGGCTCATCCGGCCGAGGTCAGGTCTCTGCCGCCGCGGTAGACTGACCAGCCCGGTTGGAGGGTCAATCCGGCCTCACCGGCGGAAAGCCCCACGGCGCCCATGGGTCCAGACGGCCCGACCCTATCCCATGATCGTCACCACAGCCTCACAACCCGGGACGTTCCCAAGACTGACGTCCATCGTCAGGAACTCCGCGTCGAGGGTCTCCGCGAGAGAAAGATAAGCGGCATCGTAAGCGGTGACGTTGTGCCGAAGCTCCCAGATTCGCCCCGCAAACAGATTGTGCCCGTGACGGTGAATGCCCAGATCCCAGAGGTCTGCGATAACCTCTTCGCCCCGCGTTCGACTCAATTGACCCGCCCGCTCGTACCGCCGAAGAACCCGGATGACCTCCAGATCGAGGAGGTGTGGAGCATGCAGCGACGCCCCGGCCGCGAATACGCGTTCGGCAATAGTCTCGGCGTAAGCGGACCGTCGAAGGAGTAACTCGATGGCCACGGATGCGTCGATGACGAGAAGATGCGGAACGAAGTCGATCACCTCATCGCCCGTCCCGTTCCCTCCGGACCGACACAGCAGGCGCCTCCTCGACAGGCACTGCCGATCTCGTACGCAGCCGCTGCCACAACTCGTCAGTCGTCGGACGAGCGACGCTCTCTCGGATCATGCGAAGAAGGTAGTCCGAGAGCGTGAGCCCCTCGATGGCCGCGCGGGACTTGAGCACTCTGTGCAGCGCATCCGGCACGTTTCGAATCTGGATCATCTTGGACATGTGCAAAGCATGTCCACATGCGGATCACATGTCAATCGATGTGGAGCGCTCGATGGTCTTCGGGGCAGCACGTTCTGCCTACCATGTCGCCACTTTTCTTAGTAAAATGACGGCATGCATGACAACTACCGGTATCCTCGGCTCATCGAGAAACCCGCCACGAGCTTCTTTCTATTGGGAATTCGTGGCGTAGGGAAATCGACTTGGGTGCGCCAGGTGCTTCCCGATGCGCTCCGGATCGACCTACTGGCCGAGGGACTCTACCAGGACCTGCTCGCCCAACCTTCCCTGTTCGCGGCCATGCTCGAGGACCGTCAGCCGGAATCCTGGATCGTTGTCGATGAGATCCAGCGCTTGCCCAACCTCCTCAATGATGTCCACCGTTTCATCGAAGACCGGAACTTCCGCTTCGCGCTGCTCGGTTCCAGCGCTCGAAAGCTCCGCCGGGGAGGAACCAACCTGCTTGCCGGTCGAGCGCTCTGGAAGACTCTTTTCCCTCTGACACCTCTCGAACTCGGCGCAGACTTCGATTTAGACCGAGTATTACGCGAGGGATCCGTTCCGATCGTTTGGACCTCTCCAGACCCGATGGCAACCCTGGAGTCTTACGTTCAGCTCTACCTCAAGGAGGAGATCAGAGCCGAAGCACTCGTTCGGAATCTTCCAGGGTTCACGCGTTTTCTGCCCGTGGCAGCGTTGTTCCACGGTCAGTCGATCAACGTGTCGGGGATCGCGCGAGACGCGGGTACTGCCCGGTCTACGGTAAACGGGTACTTGGAGATCTTGGAGGACACGCTGTTGGTCCACCAACTCCCGGCCTACGAACCAAGACTTCGCGTGCGAGAGCGGAGGCGCCCCAAACTCTACTGGGTCGATCCGGGCATCGTGCGAGCAGCGAGGCGACAACTGGGTCAGGTGGGCAACGAAGAGGCAGGGGCGCTGTTCGAGGGGTACGTCTTGACGGTGCTACGTGCGCACGGTGAATACGGCCGCCAATACGAAGACCTGTCGTTTTGGTCGCCACATCAGTCTTCTGTCGAGGTGGATTTCCTGCTTCGGAGGGGAAGCGAGTTCGTCGCCATTGAAGCCAAGGCGGCCGCGCGATTCTCGACGGCTCACTTGCGAGGGCTGAAGGCAATCGGCGAACTACCGGGCCTCGTGCGGAGGATCCTCGTCAACGGCGGTCAGCGGCGACTGACCACGCCCGAAGGGATCGAGGTCTGGCCCATCACCGAGCTATCCGCTGCGCTGGCTGAGGATCGCCTTTGGCCGTAACGGGATGTGGATCTGGGTGGTCATCTCCTGCCGGTCCTCAATCAGCGTCCACTGACCTCGAAGAGCCGGTGCCGTGCGCCGTGGTATTGGAAGGAGACTGAGGACGCCTACACGTCTTCCGTAAGCACGGCTAGGAACGGCCTGTTCAGGAAGAGCTTCTCGCGCCCGGCCGCGTGCTCCTCGAGGATCCCGATATCGACAAGCGCCTTCAGGTACCTGGACGCGGCCTGACGTGCGACGATGCCTGCAGCGACCAGATTGTGGATACGCACGTAGGGCTGTGTGAAGATCACATCCAGCAGGTCACGGCTGTACAGCTTCGGTAATTCCCGCCGAATCAGTGTCCCCTGTTCGTGCGACAGGGAGCGCACCGCGTCGATTCTCGCAATCGTCCAAGTGGCCGTCTCCTCCACGCCGGCGAGCAAATAGAGAAGCCATTGCTCCCAAGCGTCATGCTCCGTAACGCCGCGGAGTCGTTGGTAGTACTCGGCCCGACGGGCCGTGATGTGGCGGCTAAGGTAGAGAATCGGGAGCGGCAGCAACCCCTGCTCGACAAGAAACAGCGTGTTGAGAATCCGTCCCGTCCGGCCGTTTCCATCCGTGAACGGGTGGATCGCCTCGAACTGATAGTGCGCGGCAGCCATGCGGATGAGCGGATCGACCTCGACGGCGTCATGCAGGAAGCGCTCCCAGTCTGCCAGCATGCCGCGTAGACGATCCTCGTGCTCCGGCGGAGTGTAAACGACGGCACCGGTATCGGCCGCGAAAAGCGCCGTACCCGGCACGCGACGTACCTGCACCTCCCTTCCCATGATCCGGCTACACACCACCTCGGCAGTGGAGGTACTCAGCGGTCGGGCCTTCAGGCTACGGAAGCCATCCTTGATCGCCGCCCGGTAGCGCAGACCTTGGTTCGTCGCCGAATCCGCGGCACTCCCCTTGTCTGCGTGCCGGAACAACGCATCCGCCGTTGTGAGGATCCGCTCGATCTCGGAACTCGCCTGAGCCTCGAGGACGGGCAGTGTATTCATCAACACACCCGGATTCGGCAGCAGCTCACAGGCTTTTTGCAGAGATGCGAGCGCTGCCCGGGCGCCGATACAAGCCTTCAGGGCCGGCTTCGTCTCCAACCGATCTGCCGGGATCGGGGGAAGGTCGTTATACGGAAGTTCCGGGTGCCAAGGCATGACATGTACCCGAAAGAGGATTATTGCGACACGTCCATAGGATAAGGCGTCGAAAGCGACATGTCAACGGAACGTGTCGCACAAATGCGAATACTGCGACACGACACACGGACCGCCTACCCCCTCACCCGCCCCGCAACACCTCCCGCGCCGCATTCGCCCCCGGCACCCCCGTCACCCCTCCCCCCGGGTGGGTGCCCGACCCGCACAGGTAGAGCCCACGGATCGGCGCCCTGTACCGTGACGCGCCGGGAACCGGCCGCATGAAAAGCAGCTGATCCAGTGTCATCTCCCCGTGGTAGACGTTGCCCTCGGGCAGTCCGAACCGGGTCTCCAGGTCCATCGGGGTCAGGACGTGGCGATCCTCCACCAAGGACTCGAGGCCGGGTGCGTACCGGGCCAACGTATCCACCACCGCGTCGCCCAGGGCGTCCCGGGACCCATCGTCCCACGATCCCTCGCGGAGGTGGTACGGGGCATATTGCATCACGATCGAGACGAGGTGCTTCCCTTCGGGCGCGACCTCGGGATCGGTCGCGGAAGGGATCGAAACTTCCAGGTACGGATTGGCCGACGGACGTCCGTACTTGGCGTCGTCATAGGCCCGCTCCAGGTACTCCAGACTGGGACCGATCGAGATGATCCCCCCCAGATGCGGCCCGGCGCCCGGCTGGCAGGTGAAGCTGGGGAGGCCGCCCAACACCAGGTGAACCTTGGCGCACACGCCCCTGAAGCGAATGTTGCCGACTTTGCGCGCAAATTCGGGCCCGATGTCTACGGGATCGAGCAGATCGAAGAACGTCGTGCGGGGATCGGCGCTCGAAACCACCCGATCGGCCCGCACCTCCTCCCCATCCCCCAGAACTACGCCGCGGGCGACGCCGCTCTCCGTGAGGATGCGCGCCACCCGACTGTTCGCTCGGATGACGGCGCCGTGCCTGTCACACGCCGTAACCAGTGCCGCGCTCAGACGTCCGACGCCTCCGCGGACCCGCACCGTCGGCCGGATCACGCCAGCCTCGGCGCCCACGTGATGGTGTAGGAACGTGTACGCCGTCCCGGCCGCCATGGGGCCCTGACACAGTCCAGTGACGGCCGACGCGGCCAGCGTGCCCCGCACCAGATCACTCTCGAACCACTCGTCCAACAACTCGTACATGGACATGGGAAGGATGCGCATGACCTCCACCATGTCCTTCCTTCCCATCCCCCTGAGCTTCAGGCCGAGCTTGACGGCAGCCCAAAGATCGGAGAGCTCCGTCCCGGTCACGTCGGGCGGAGTGACCGTCCAGGTGGCCTCAATGAGCTCCGCCGCGTTGCGGATGAGCTCGACGAACCGGGGCCAGGCTTCGGCATCCGCCTTCGAGACGGCGCGAATTGCCTCGGCGGTGCGCGAGGGATCGCGCCAAAGGACCAGGGGCGGACCGTGTTCCACGGGAGCGAACACGCAGGGATCCGCCGGAACGGTTTCGAACCCATGGTCGTTCAAGCCCAGGTCTGCCACGACCTGCCGGCTGAGGCCACCGATTCGGTGAGCGCCCGAGTCCACACGAAGTCCCGGGAACAGCGCCTCGGTGGCCGCAGCTCCACCCACCACGTCGCGGCGCTCCAGCACGAGCACCCGCTGCCCGGCCTTGGCAAGGTAGGCAGCCGCGACCAGACCGTTGTGGCCCGCACCGATGACGACCGTGTCGAACGATGCGCTCATCCCGCTCGGCGTCCGAGAACCGTAAGTGCGGCCAATCTGCCCGAGGCGCCGGTCACCCCCCCACCCGGATGCGTGCCCGACCCGGCCTGATAGTAGTTCTCGAGCGGGGTGGTGAAGTCGGCCCAACGCGGTGCGGGACGCATGCAGAACAACTGCTGCAGAGAGAGCTCGCCGTGGAAGATGTTTCCGTTCGTGAGCCCCATGTCCCGCTCGATGTCCCACGGCGTCAGGACCTGGCGGTGGAGAATGGCTCCGGGAAGGTTGGGGGCGTAGTGGGCGAGCGTGTCGACGACCGCGTCGCCGAACGCCTCTCGCTTGGCCTCGTCCCATCCACCGCGCAGGTCCGAGGGCGCATACTGCACGAAGATCGACATGACGTGTTTCCCGGGTGGAGCCATGTCAGGGTCGATCATGGACGGGATGATGATGTCCATGTAGGGACGGGACGAGAAGTCGCCGTACTTGGCCTCGTCGTATGCCCGTTCCAGGTACTCGATGCTCGGGCTGATCGAGATGGCGCCGTGGTGTAGAGGACCCACCCCCGGCTGGGCCGTGAAGTCCGGCAGGGTGCTCAACGAAAGGTTCACCTTTCCGGACGAACCGCGGATCCGAAACCGCCGGATGGCCCGCACGAAATCCTCGGGAAGGTGTTTCTCTCCTACCAGGTCCAAAAACGTGCGCTTGGGATCCACCGCGGAGACCACGGCTCCGGCGCTGAACTCGTCCCCGTTTTCGAGCACGACCCCGACCGCGCGACCATCTCGTACGAGCACCTGCGAGACCGGCGCTTCCGTGCGAATCTCCGCGCCGTGCTCGCGAGCGGACGACGCAATCGCCTCGCTCACTGCCCCCGTGCCACCCTTCGCGAATCCCCACGCCCGCATGGCGCCGTCGATCTCGCCCATATAGTGATGGAGGAGCACATACGCCGTGCCCGGTGAGCGAGGTCCGAGGAACGTGCCGATGATGCCGCTCGCCGACATGGTGGCCTTGAGCGCTTCCGTCTCGAACCACTCGTCCAGGTAGTCGGCCGAGCTCATGGTCATGAGCTTGTGGAGTGCGTGGAACTGCTCGTGGCCCAGGCTCCGGAAGTGCTTTCCGAGCTTGAGGAATCCCATGAGGTCCCGGGGGCTGAGCGAGGTCGGATCCGGAGGGACCATCGCCAGAATCGGCTTGACCGCCACGGCGAGCTGATACATCAGCTTGGAGAAGTCGTCGTAGGCGTCCGCGTCGCGCGGGGAGTGGCGGTAGAGCTCCCGGCGCGTGTGATCGTGGTCGGCCCAGCGCACCAGGTAGTCGTGGTCGGGTAGCGGAGTGAACGTGCTCTCCAGCGGAAGAATCCTGAGGCCGTGTCGCGGCAGCTCCAGGTCGCGAATGATCTCCGGCCGCAGAAGGCTCACCACGTAGGAGCACACCGAGTACTTGAAGCCCGGATAGATTTCTTCCGTCACGGCGGCTCCGCCCAGGACGTGACGTTGCTCCAGGACCAGCGTCTTCTTCCCCGCCCGTGCCAGATAGGCCGCGGCCACCAGTCCGTTGTGACCTCCCCCGATGATGATCGCGTCGAAGCGTCCCGCGCCCATCAGGCCCGCTTCCTGGGCGGGTTGAAGAATGGTGGATCGACCACGCGCGCCTTGGCCTTACGACGGTGGTGCTCCACCGTCACCTCCATGCGAAGCCGGGTGTCGGTGGCAGAGTGGGTTGCATGCAGGTGCGCGAGCGCGATGTACTTCTTCAGGAGCGGCGACCAACATCCACTGGTGGCGTACCCTACCTGGCGTGCGCCGTCATAGACCGGCACGCTGGTCCGCCACCCTTGAGAAGGAAGCTGAGGCGGCAGTCCCACGGCACCGTACAGCTCCTCCAGGGATTCCCAGTCGACCTCGAGGCCCTTGAGCTCCCACTCGGGGCCTCGCGCCTTTTCTGCGATCAGCGCTTCGCGTCCCACGAACGAAGGTTTGTGCAGCTTCACGGCCCAGCCCAGCCCCAGCTCGAACGGGGAAGACTTCCGATCTTCGATGACCGCCTGGTGCGCCGGCACGTAGTCCACGTCGATCAGGATCAGCCCGGCCTCGACCCGCACCATGTCCAGCGCCAGCATCCCGGCCGGCACAATCCGATGGGGCCTTCCCGCCTCCATGAGCGCATCCCACAGTACCACCGCGTCGTCCGGCCGGGCCCAAATCTCGTAGCCGAGGTCACCCGTGTACCCGGTGCGGGTGATCTGCACGGGCCGACCTCCGATGGACCCTTCGGTCATCCGAAAGAAGCCCAGGTCGTCCGCGACCCCGCCCGCTGCCGCACTCACGATAGCGCGGGCATTGGGCCCTTGGAGGGCGAGTGCGGCCAGATCGTCGGAGATGTCCTCGATCCGCACGTCCATGCCCCGCGCGTTGTCTTCCAGCCAACGCAGGTTGGGCAGCGCGGATGTGAGCCGAAAGGCGTCCGGTGCCAGGCGCGCTAGCGTGCCGTCGTCCATCACCTTTCCGGCATCATCACACCATGGCGTGTAGAGCACCTGATGGACGGCGCACTTGGTGACGTCACGGGTGACTACCCGGTCCATCAGCCGCTCCGCGTCGGGCCCGGCAATCCGGTATTTGTGGAGCGGAGAAACGTCGATCAGGCCGGCCGCGTTGCGAATGGCCCAATACTCCCGATCGTGGTGGAGCTCGTACGAGCTAGCCGCTAGATAACCCGCCCAGCGCCGCCAGTTCTTGGCTTCGCACAGGGGTTCGGTACGGGGATGGAAGGGGGTGGTCCTGAGCATTGCGCCGAGAGTAGGGGCGAGGCGGAGCTGGGGCAATGTGGGGGAACTGGTCCATTCGGTTCGGGCAAGTCAATCCCCGCAGCCTCAGCGAGCTACTCAGCCATCGAGACTCGGTCCCGCCTCACCTTCGTGGGTCCAGCTGCACTTGGCTGGAAGACCGTTTAGGAAGGGACGATCGGCGCTGCCCGCTCAGCCCAGGATGGTACGCATTACGGCGTCAAGAGCGGGCAAGCAACGATCGGACCAGGCCACGAAAAGGCATTGTGGCTGACTTCGGAACTAGTTCTGTAGGTTCCTACTAGAACCTCCCTGGCAAACAGGTGGGACTTACAATCCCCGCTCCGACGTCAGCCGCAACGTCTGGCGGGGAACGACGCTCAACCGATTCGACCTCGCTCCTGCTCGGCACGTACCGGGGAAGTGGATAGGCGCTGAGACTCGGACGCTCTCCTTCGGGCGTGCGGAGGAGGCGGTATATCCACTTAAAGTCCTCGTCGACACACCCCTCCTTTTTATTGCACTCACGAGCGGTGCCCATCTCGCAAGGATCGTCCAGATCGCTGTTGACAAGCAGCACCTCTACGTCATCACCTCCGAACCTGACCCACGACTTCTTCTCATTGCCTTCCCATATCTCAAGAACGGTATCGCCTGCTCTTGTAATTTGCCATTCGATGGCGAACGGCAGCTCCCCTTGTTGATCTGCATCCTGCCCAAACTTCTCAAGGCGCCAACTACCTTTGGTGTTCGTACTCTCGGTGTATAATTCGCCCTGGGTTATCGCAAGCTCCGCCGCAACGTCGTCGTCCGTTGCACCGAACCGGAGATGACTAGCCATCGCCCGGACATCTACGACGGACAACAACGAAGCAGGATCAATCGAGGGACCAGCTACTCCCGCCAGGTGAAGCACCGACTTTTGTCCGTTCAATCCCAAACGTCGCCATACCACCGCCTCGTCTTGACCTTTCACGGAACACAAGCTCTCCCGACATCCAGTTGCCTCAGCTACATGAGATCGAGCGATCCTCAGCATGGCGTAATGGGGAGGAGCACCACCGCCGTGCTTTCCATCGTCGGCCCTGGGAAGCACTGCCGTTACGTTCGGACCGTTGAACCTAAATAGCTGAACCCCAAGGAACCGAACCGTCAGTTTTTGCATCGTTAGCTCCCAAGTAACCGTGCGTGTCGTCCCATGTCCTGACGGACCATCGCCGCGGTTTTCGCTCACAGTACAAGACGCGGCTGCGGAAAACCGCTGATCGGATCTACATCCAACCGCTCGCTAGGGCTAACCCGTCCGACCAGCTAGGAAGCCGTCCCGACCCCCTGCCGGCATCTCCTCGCCTGTAGCCAATGCCGGTCATCCACAGAAGCAACGAACCGTCAGGCTGCAGGGGCGAAAAGGACGATCCGTGTCCGTCCGGTATGAGACGGAGGTACTGGACAAGCCAAGTTGATGGCCTCCGCACAGACCCCACAACGTTGGAGGCACAGGGCCAATGTCTAGCGTGATTAGTCCACACCTAGCGCAGCGGTGTCGCGAGCATGCGTTCGTGCCCGTTGCGACGTGCTTCGATCCGGACGCAGATGACGCCGGCGCTGTGTCAGGTAAGATAGGTAGTCGGCTCCGTGACGCTTGGCCGTCGTCCTCAGAGCTCCAGGATGCCCCACTGCGTTCCGACACCTGGAGCGGAGAAGAACCGACACCACTGATCTTCCCGCTACTCGGAATAGCTCTGTCGCTTGTCCGATCTGATAGCGTGAACGCGCTGGCGGCAGACCTTCCTGTACGCTCGCTCTCGTGTCCCTCCGAACCGGAGCTCATAAGACCTTTACCGTCATCGCCAGTCACCTCGCTAGAGGTGGCCAGTTGGGGCCTATCCGCACTGGGATTCGAGAGTGTCTGGGAGAATGGCATCACAGGAAAGGATGTCCTAATAGGCCACCTAGATACCGGGGTCGCTGAGGATCATCCCGCCCTTAGCGGGCGAGTGCGGGCGTTCGCCGACATGGATTTCAACGGTGCACCGCGTTCCGACGTAACGCCCTACGACTCCGGATACCACGGAACACACACAGCTGGCACGATCTGCGGTCGATCCTTTAACGGTCGTCAGCTCGGATGCGCCCCCGACGCCCTCCTATGCTCAGCGATTGTAATCGAACAGCCACCGACGTTGCCACGAATCCTCGGGGGAGTCGAGTGGGCCATCACTCACGGCAGCCGCATTATCAGCGGGTCCTTCGGGTTCAGTGGCTTTCACCGCGACTACTATCATGTGGCCGACCGCGTCAAAGCCCTCGGCGCGCTGCCGATCTTCGCAATCGGAAATGAAGGCCGACACCACTCGCGATCGCCGGCGAACTACGCCAACACGCTTTCGGTCGGCGCCTGCGACCAACACGGGCAAGAGGCACGGTTCTCCGGCTCTTCACCCGATCGGCCTGGACCGTCAGGACCAGATGTACTCGCGCCCGGAGTAAACATCCTCTCCTGCAGCCCCGACGGCGGAACCGCCGTGCTGTCCGGGACGTCTATGGCCGTACCTCACGTGTCCGGGCTTGCGGCGCTCCTGTTTCACGCAAAACCTCACGCAAGCGTCGAGGAAGTCGAAAGCGCGATACGGCTCACCGCCCGTCGTAATAACCACGGCTCAACCGTTGGTGTTATCGATCCGACGGCCGCCGTTCAGTGGATCCTGGACCGCATATGAGCAATTTCTCACGACGCCCGATGACGCCGCTGGCCATGCGCGCGGCGACACCACCGATCGTCCCGAACGATCACGTCAAACGCGTCATCCTCGCTGCACTAGTCATGCTTTTGAGTCTTCCAACCTCGCTCGCGGCTCGGCCGGTTCAATCCCCGCCGCAGGACAGCATCATACGTATCACCCTCGAGTCTCTCGCGCCTGCCTTGCGGCCGACCGTTGTTTTCGGACTACCAAAAGACAGCTCACATAGTAATCTTCTGTATGCCGCTCAATTTGTGCGCACATTTCAGGCCTCAAACCTGTCGGAGGTTATTAAGGGCATCGAAGAGCATTCTATAGCGGTGCCCGACACGCTGCCAGACTGGGCGCCCGTTCTGCTGGGTCGGCTTTCACCTATGATCCGACTTCGAAACTTTGGCGGGCTATCCAGTCCCGTCCGGGCCCCTTCGTACATGCCAGGAGGCGAGCTGCAATTCGGGATTGTAAGGGGACGCTTTGACGGAGCGGGCGGTCATCTGTCTATATTTGGTGGGTCCGTGGCGCTGGTCCATCATTCCAATGGACAGGATGGATGTCTTTTCGTCGGATGGGAGCGGCCGCCGGATCCCAACTACCCATCGGGCCGCGACGAAGATATCTGTATCCCACCAACTACGTACGATACCACTACCATCGATACAGACGAACTTGAGGGTAGCTTCTCGACTAATTATCTGGACTACCTCATCTTTTTCCGTCATCTAACGTCCACGACCAACCAACGTCGGAGTGTCAGTGTTGGCGTCGGACTGGAAAATCATCTCACGTCGTTTCCGTGTTGCGGACCGCTAACCGGTCTCGAACGAGATATATATGGACCGTTTCGTCCATATCTATCGCTTGGCGTCAGTACACGACGTGATGGTGTAATAGGGGGAGTCGATTTGTCACTTCGTTACATGTGGATCCCCCGACGACCACCTTTTGACAACCGCGTCGCGCTATCGTGGGACGTCGTGCTGCCGATAACGGTGCACCGACTACGATGGGGATTCCTTGTGCGGTACCATCAGGGTCCGGACTACTATAACGCGGACTTCGTGAAGTCGATCAGCGAACTCATGATCGGTCTGACATTCTCGCCGGGAGATATTGGTCGATGAGGATTTTTAAATGTGGATCAATGTTCGTATTACTTGTCATATCGTTCACTGCGACGAGGTACGCCGGCCATGCTCAGGCCATCGAGATCGAGGCAGCCATCGGCTACACGTCTTTTCTGACACCGCTGGTGGAGTGGCGAGAACCGGACATTGGATCTTACCGACAACAGCTCCAAGCGGGGTTTACATACGGTGGTAGCATTTCGGTGCCAGTGTATGGCAACTGGTCGATCAGCGTTGCCGGACTGGCTACGCCGACCAAATTAGAGGTAGATCGTTTCGATATGGACCTCCGCAGCTACCGCCAAATGATATTTCTTTATGGTGTTGACGTACAATACACCTATAATGCGTCACCGCTCGCCCTTCGGGTGGGCGCGGGTCCCGGTGGCAAATGGTATCGACACAACGGACCAGATGATGTTTTTGAAGCGGACTATGTCGACGCCTTCCGTGCGAGTGCGGGATTTGGCATGGACGTCAGCCGCGGTCGAACATGGATCAATATCACCCATAGCTGGTCAACGTTTGAGGCTTTTGCTAGATCGCCGGTAAGAGGTTCGCGTACCCCCCAGCGGGATCTGGCATTGACGATCTCTTTTCAACTGGCGCTGGGTGGTTGAAATGAACGATGCACACGGCGACCTCGGGCGTCAGCGAGATAAGAAGATGAACAGTACAAATGGAGGTTGGTGTGGACTAGGATCATGGATGCTAGCCATGTTGGTTCTGTTGCTGGCTTGTGGTGACGCGGATCCAGTTCGCCCTCCCGCGGAAGTTCAGAATTTTACAGTTGAGCGAATCGGGAGGATGTTTCATATGACATGGATCGCGCCGCGTCATACAGACGTTTTCGAAATTTTTCAAGCTATAGACGAACCTGCGAATGATCCGGAATTTGATTTTCTGATGGAGACGGACACGAACAGCGTGCTGGTGGCAGCGGCTCCGGGTCATATATATCAGTTCGCGGTGGTGGTGAAGAATCCTCTAGTGATCGCGGACACAGCTAAGAGTGAACCTATTGCCTTTGATATTACTCGACTGCAGTCGGACATCCGAGGATTTACCGAGTTACGCCCGGGCGACGCATATTCCATTGGCTCGCCTGTGAGCGTACGTCCTGGAGGGATCTTGCGCGCCGGTCCCGGCACGACAATTCTTGCGACTCACTGGTCCGCGGGCATTACGGTGGATCCGGGCGGTGCTTTGGAGCTCCTTGGAGCCGATACTGCCGCAGTGTTACTCACCGGCACTGATCCGTTTGGCGACACGGTCCAGTGGCGGGGAGTTCGCTTCTTTGGTGACCCAGACAGTAAGCTTCAGCTGAGTTACGTTCGCGTTGAGGACGCGGCGGACGATCCTGGAAGGGGCGCCATCGAGGTCCATCAGACCAACAACCGCGCGTTGGTCACTCACGTTCAGGTCGCGCGATCGGACGCGGACGGCTTCAGGTTCATCGGTGGGAATGTGGATGCGAGCCACCTGATTGCTCATCGCGTTCGCGACACGGGTTTCGAGTTGGAGAAGGGATGGGATGGCAATCTGCGGAGGATCGTAGCATACCGCACTCTTGAAGGCGTTGAGTTCGACGCCACGGCTGGGTCACTTGAAGCGTTCACGTTGATTGGAGACACCCTTCGTAAGGATTCGCTGAGGGCAGGCGACGGCGTTGGCCTCAACTTCAGATCGGGAGCGGTAGGCCGCGCGAGCTGTGGTGTGGTCGTCGAGTATCCAGTGCTCTTCAACCTCGATAACTCGGGTACCTCTGCTGAGGTCACCAATGTGATCCTCGCTCAGCAGGACAGCGTGTTCCCGGATGACGGTGACGAGTTTTCGGAGCGGCAGATCTTCCTCGAAGGCAGGGGAAACAGAATCTCAACGGTGAGTTTCTTGGGAGATGTTACTCGAGGCGAGTTGTTGGTTACCCTGGACGGTGCCTTGTCTGTGCCGGAGTGCGGAGGAGTTCCGGGCGCCGTGGTCGGCTCCGAGAACCCGTGGACTCGGGCCCGCTGGATAGCATGGTAGGAAACCAAGGAGAGGATTCCAGCTTGCGACTGCTTTCGATGCTACCGTCCAGGGATTGGTAGGCCGTCACACGCACCGGGCGAAAGCCGTTCCACGACTCGACCTTAAGGGCAAGCCTCCCCAATGCCAGGCGCCCACTGGGAACCCTCTCTTGCCGAGTCGTAACGTGCGGATCTACGTTTCTCGAACGCTAGGAGGACTACCGACGTTGCGAAAGGCAGCTGGCCAATATCGTGGCGCAAGTGGAGAGGATGTTCCTGGCGCATTTGGATGTCATAGATGCGCTGGCTCGGTCGGTATGTGTCAGAAACGGATGGTTCGGCGACGAAGTCGACGACTTCGTCGCCGAGGTCCGCGTGAAGCTCATGGCGAACGATTATGCGGTAGTTCGCAAGTACCAGGGCCGGAGTTCGTTTAAGTCTTTTCTCGCCGCAGTAATCTCCAATGCGTTCCGGGATCATCGCATCGCCCGCTGGGGTAAGTGGCGGCCCTCTGCCAACGCCCAACGCCTGGGCGCCGAGGCAGTTCGGCTAGAGCGCCTTATCCACCGAGACGGTCTTGCCCGGAGTGAGGCCGTGCAACAGTTGGCCAACCGGTCCGACTGCACTTTGTCCGAACGACAGCTCAACGCCTTGGCTGTTCGGCTGGATCGTCCGCCGCGGACCCACCTCGTGCCCTTGGACCTGATCCAGCAACCGGATCGGCGGCGTGCGGATGATAGGGTCCTTGATGCTGAACGTCGCCGGCGGGCGGAGGAAGCGGCAGCGCGGCTCCAAGAGGCGATGGCCCTGCTCGACCCGGAGGACCAGACCATTCTCCAGCTCCGATTTTGGGAGGGTATGTCAGTGGCAGACATCTCCCGCACGCTGAGTCTACCGCAAAAGCCGTTATACCGCCGGTTGGAGCGTCAGTTAAGACAGCTCCGGTCGCACCTGGAGGCAAACGGAGTCGGCCCCAACGCAGTAATGCAGCTCTTGGAGATTCATCAGGAGTCGGCATGACCAAACTTCCTACTCCGTCACATGACCGTCCCCGGGGGGAAGGCCTTTCAATTGAGGAGCGGATCGCCTGTCTCATTGACGGCACCCTAACCGAGCCAGAGCGGGAACGGCTCCTTTCGGAGATCTCGGACGATCCCGAGTTGCTTGCGGTCGTCGCCGACGCTTCGCATGCCATCGACCAGGTCGCACCGACCAGGATTCGATCCTTACCCCCATGGCTCAGAACTGTGCTGCCGCTGTCAGCCGCGGCCGCACTAGCCGTGGCGTTGTGGCCTAGAGAGGCCCCGGTCGTGCGGCCGACAATCGAAGCGCTGGCGACGCTCCCGGACGGTTGGACGCCCGAGTCCGACTGGGACACTCAGCGGTGGACGGTCATGCGGGGCGACGCGGATGGATCCCACGATCAGGCACTAGCCTTTCGGGTGGGAGTCAGACTTATGGATGCGCGGGTGGCGGCTGAGCACGAACGGACGGCTTCCGCGGTGAACCATGTGGAAGAGACAGTACGGCTCAGCCAACCCATCCCCGGGGCCCCCGCCTTAGTGGCATCGGTGCGAGACTATCGCTTTCCCGGAGAAATCCGCGCGGCCTTGGACGTGCTGGAGGACGGACTTCTGGAGCTACTGCCCGAGGATCCTGTGTTGGCCGGGGTCCGCTTGGAGGCCCTCCGATTGGCCGGGCAGGCGGAGGAGGGCTTGACCGAAGGTGAACTCGACGCCTCGCTGCTCGACGGGCTGCCCATCGGAGCTCCGCTGGACAGCCTGCGGGCGTTACTTGCGAGCTGGTCGGAAACGCCCATGGAGGAGCGAGCGGAAACGCTCAGCGCCGCCATCGCGCGATTGGCCGATCCCGAGGCCTGGCCTTAGGCCGGCCGAAAGCGTCGATTGGTGTGCCCAGGCTTTCGGTTTGCGCCCTACTTCTTCTGACTTCAGGCTGCGCGCCATCGCCCGCTGAGGATCAGGATCCGCTACTCACGTTGAGTGAACTGGGTCTCCCGGCGGGCCCGGAGGACTTTCGACTGTCGGTGCATTCGGACGCACCCTGCGTTCGGGGTATCGACTGCCCGTCCAACCGCGACTGGATCGAGCTGGGCCTGAAACTGCGCACGCAGCTCAACACGCCGTCTGGACTTCACGCCGACGCTCTGATGCGCATCACCCTCGACACGTCTCTCCTTGCGATTAGTGACGGCATTCGGGTGCTCCGTGGTCTACCCCCGACGCCGGCCGCGCGTGTTGATCTCGCCGCGGCTCTTGGAGCGCGAGGATTTCGGACCCGTAGTCCGGATGACATTTTCGAGGCTCTGGAGATCCTGGACCAAACAACGGGCGGCGGTGCCGACTTCGCCGGGGACAATTTGCTCCACCTGCTGAACCGGTGGGGCCTGACCGACGCCGCTGCCATTGCGCGCGGACACCCGGCCGGAGCCCCCTCGTTTGAGCCTTCCGCGTTGGTCGGCACAGAAAGTCGTTCTATCCAAGAACCGGATACGATAACCGGACCAGGCGACGGTCGATCTCCGAACCGACGCCTGAGGGACTTGGCCTACGACACCCTCATTCCGGCCTGGGCACGAGCGGTCGAGACCGGTGGAGCGCGGAGCGCAGGAGCACGAGCGGCGTTCCGCCGGTTGACGGCGGTCTCAGACTCCCTGCAGCAGGGCCGAGGCGATCGCGGGCTGAGCGAGGTGGTGCAACACCTCGAGGCATCGGACTCGTGGACTGCTGAGGCCGACGCCGTGCTCATACTCGATCGCGGCTCCAGGGCCCATGGCCGGGGAGCGTTTACGGCGGCGCTCCGTACGCTACCGGCGGCCCGCAGGGCGTTGGTAGAGCTGGGCAGTCCCCTCGCGGACTGGGCTCGGCTGAAAGAAGCGTCCATCGCCGTGAGTGTTCCGGACTGGCCGACCGTGGATTCCCTGCTCGCGCCGATCGTCACAGATACCAGCGGACCCCCGAAGGCTGTTAGAGCGGCGAGCGCGTGGGCCCTAGGCGTGGCGCTCGGGCGCCGCGGCCGGACGGCTGAGGCGGCGAAATCGCTGGCGACGGCATCCGACCAGTTCGGCCTGATGGACGAATATGATGCCGTGGCCGCGATTCAGGGCATTGAGCTAGAGCTCTATGCACTGTCCGGTCACGTTGAACGAGCCGACGAACTCCTTTGGTCGTCTCTACTCACGTTACGGCACCAGCGAAGCTCGGTTTGGCTCCATAACCTGCTGTCCTTCACGTCCGAGATGGCCCGCGAGCGCGGGTTTGCACGGGCGGCGTTGTGGATTCTCCGTGACGACGTAGGCGTCGTCGAACGGATTGGAGAGGCCCAGTATCAGGCGGAGACCCACCGCGCGTTGGCCCTCACCCATTTGGAACTTGGCAGGATAGACGCAGCGCGCGAGAACCTCGCGGCGGCCAGTGCATACGTGCGTGCCATGACCAACGTCACGATGCAGGAGCGCCTACGGGCCGACCTCGCGTTGGGCTACGCCGAACTACTGGCTTCCGACGGGGACCCCGACGCCGAGCATTGGTTCTCGGAGGCGCTGGAGGCATACGGACCGCAGAACCTTCCTCACCTTGCCCTTCGTGCGTTGATCGGTCGCGCGGAGTATCGCGACCGACTGGAGCGACGTTCGGACGCGGTTGCCGACCTGGTCGAGGCCGGGAGACTGGCACGTGATCTGGCGGAGAACACAGCGTCCGCGGTGGAGCGTTGGCGCCTTCAGAACTCCGTGAACGGCATCTATGAACGCCTCGTGGACACCCATCTGGACATAACGCCGGAGCTGGCGCTGCAGTACCACCGCCAAACCTACCTGGGCACCGCAGATCCGCCGGGAACCTACCCGCCTCAGGAAAACCAAACCGTGTTGGAGTACCGTGTCCTTCCCGAACGGACGGTGATTTGGACGACGGCCGGTCAATCGGCCACGGCGCGCACCATCATTCCCATTGGCCGGGACTCCGTGGTCGACCTCGTGAGCGCTTCGCAGCAGGCGGACTTTGCACGTGGCGAGCAGGCACGGCGGAGTCTCTATCGGTCTTTGGTCGCGCCAGCGCTTCCGGACATTCCAGTGGAATCGACCCTGGTCATCGTTCCCGATCCCACCCTCCGACCGTTGGATTTTGCGTCTCTCGTCGACCCGCAGACGTCAGCCTACCTGGTGGAGCGCAATCCTATCGTCGTCTCCGCCTCCGGCCGGTTTCCCGGAGCCGAGCTGCCACTGGATCCGAGCGTGGTTATCACCGGATCGCCAAACGCCGTGGCGGGGCTCTCTCCGCTACCCGCGGTGCGAGACGAAATCCGAGCCGTAGCAGCAGCCCATCCGAACGCCCGGACCCTCGCGGAGTCCAGCCGTATCGATGAGATCTCGGTCGCGCTGCACTCGGCCGACGTGCTCCACTATGCGGGTCACGCGCTGTTCGATCCGTCACGGCCTGGCCGTACGCTTCTTCCGCTGGGGGCGACCCGGAACGTTCAGCTTCAGGAACTGCTCCCGCCCACCGGTCGGGCACCCACCCTCATTGTCCTGTCTGCCTGCTCGACACTTCGGAGCGTTCCCGGAGCTTCCAGCGCACTCTCCAGCGCCGCGCTCCTCGCCTCCGATTTCGGCGTGGAAGCGATCCTCGGCACAACAGCTCCGGTGCCCGACGCGCCGACTATGCGGCTCATGGCGGCCTTCCACGGCAGCCTCGCCCGAGGTCGGCCTCCGGCCGAAGCGCTCCGCGAAGCGCAACTCGCCATGCTGCGGTCGAACGTTCCGGCCTTGGCGGATCCTGAAGTTTGGGGTGCCTTCAGGCTCTTCTCACCGTAGTAGGTGAGGTTAGCCCGGTGTCGAGCCCGGTCGAGAAAGCCCTGAGCAAAACTCAGCTAAACGGCAACCGGCTCATGAACCGCTCCACCAGCGCCGCGTAGGCGAGCGCCACCAGACCGGCGAGGCCCAGGAAACCGGCAGATAGCATGGGTCCTTCCTGAAGCAACACGAACGTGAGCGCCAGGAACGCCACCACCGGCGGGATGTGTTGCCGTGTGGTCGGATACTGAGGACCTGCCGGCGAACCCCTCCCCTCCCTTCCCGGTACAACCGAACCGGATACGTCGCGCAGAATCGGGAGGATGGATGGCAGCCAGCGTGCGAGCAGTAGTCTTGGGTTCAGTCGTCGGCCTGTGTTGGCCGAGCGTGGTGGCAGTCCCGGCTGCACACGCGCAGGCCGTGGCCGAAGCAGCCTATCACCATGAGACGCAAAGGCTGATGGCGCACCCCGCCGTCGAGGGCGCTTTCCGTGAGATCGAAGCCCTGGAGCCCTCGACCATCCGGGATCTCATCACGCTTACCGAGATTCCCGCGCCGCCGTTCATGGAGGAGGAGCGCGGCCGAGTCTACGCCGAGTGGCTGGAGGCCGCGGGGGCCGACAGCGTCTGGACGGACGAGGTCGGAAACGTGATCGCACTTCGTCGCGGTCGCGTGGGCGCACGTGTGATCGGCTTCGGAGGACACCTCGACACCGTGTTTCCGGAGGGCACGGACGTCACGGTCCTTCAGTCGGGCGACACCCTCTTTGCGCCCGGCATCGGGGACGACACCCGCGGACTCATGGTCGTGCTCACGGTGCTCCGAGCAATGGAAGAAGCGGGAGTAGAAACGGACGACGACGTGCTCTTCGTGGGCGTGGTTGGTGAGGAAGGGCTGGGCGACCTACGCGGGATGAAGCACCTCTTCCGTGAAGGGGCCGACCCAATTGACGCCTGGATCGAGGTCGACGGGGGCGGCATGGAGCGGATCGTAAACAAAGGCCTGGGCTCCCATCGATACAGGATCACCTTCAAAGGCCCGGGCGGCCATTCGTGGGGGGCATTCGGGCTCGCGAATCCGGCCCACGCGCTCGGGCGGGCCGTCAGCCACTTCCAGGACGCGGCCGACACACTCACGCGGTCGGGCCCCCGCACGAGCTACAACGTGGGCGTGTTGGGAGGCGGGACCTCGGTGAACTCCGTCCCGTTCGAGGCGTGGATCGAAGTGGACATGCGGTCGGAGAGCCCGGAGAGCCTGGACGTTGTGGACGCGGCGCTCCAGACCGCGGTGCAACGGGCCCTCGCCGAGGAGAACGCGCTCCGCCGCAGGGGAGAACCGCTCACGGTGGACGTGGATATGATCGGTAACCGGCCCTCGGCGGAGCACCCGGACGACCTTCCGCTCGTGCAGCGCACGGTGGCCGCGACAAACGCACTGGGGTTCGAAGGTCGACTGGCTCGCTCGTCGACCGACTCCAACATCCCGATTGCGCGCGGTGTCCCGGCCGTCACGATCGGCCGTGGAGGCGAGGGCCAGGACGGACACGCGCTGACCGAATGGTGGCGCAACGTGGACGGCCACCTTTCCATCCAACGCGCGCTCTTGTTGGTGGTGATGGAGGCGGGTTTGGCTGGCCCGGTGAGCTGAGAGGGTGGAAGGCCCCGGACATCGGTTCGTTGCACAAGGACAGGTTCCTTGCTAACGTAAGGACATGAGTAAGGTAACCAGCAAGCGACAGGTGACAATTCCCAAGGCCGTCGCGGACCGCTATGGGATCAATCCCGGGGACCGAATCCGATGGATTCCTGCGGGTGACGAGATTCGTGTGGTCCCCGCTCGCGGCTTCGGCCCGGGCCGACTGACTACCGCGCAGCGCGTCGAGCTGTTCGATCGTGCCACCGTACGACGGGACCGGCCTGCGGAAGATGCAGGTCCGGAGCCCGGTTTCCACGACCGGGGATGGACCCGCGCCGATCTGTACGACCGTGGCCGCACTGGTTGACACCAACATCCTGGTGTACCGTTTCGACAAACGGTTCCCGAAGAAACAAGCGGCGGCGGACCGGCTGCTCCGGGAAGGGATCGTCAACGAAAGCGTCCGAATTGCCCACCAAGCCATCGTCGAGTTCATAGCCGCTACGACTCGACCTCAGGCTCAAGGCCGTCCGATTCTGGATGGGGCAACGGCTCGGTTCGAGGCCGAGGATTTGATTCGGCAGTTTCGGGTCATCTACCCGGATGACCGAGTCGTTCGAGTCGCCATCCACGGCATGGCCACCTACGGCCTATCCTTATGGGACGCGCACATGTGGGCGTATGCCGAAGTCCACGAGCTTGGAGTGTTGTATTCGGAGGACTTTCAGCACGAGCGATGGTTCGGTGGTGTGCTCACCCTCGATCCCTTCATCGAGACCCCGTAGACCGATCCCATGGCTTGGGGGTGGCACGCCCTCCGTCCGTGCACCATATTCCACGCGGTGGCAGAGAGTTAGCGGCAGGGAAAGGTGTTTTTCAAACACCATGACCCACGAAATCCTCCGATTCCACCTGACCAACCGTTGTGAGTGTCCCGCCAGCAGTGGCAGTGTCGCGCTAGTGGCGCGAGGGGGTTGACGAGGTCTCTTGAAGTTCCAGGTAGATCAGGCGGCCGGTGAGGCCGCAGGTCGCGTTTTGATCATTGCGCCCCAGCCGTTTTATGCCGATCGCGGTACGCCCATCGCCGTCGGCCATTGCGCGCAGGCGCTGGTGCAGTTGGGGTACCGGGTAGACGTCGCCACATTCCCCGTCGGCCGAGATCCCGATATTCACGGCGTCAAATGTTTCCGGTGTGCGAATCCGTTTCGCTTCAGGCACGTGCCAATCGGGTTTTCCCTCAAAAAACTCGTTCTTGACGTGCCGTTGACCGCCACGGCGGCGCGAATGCTCCGGAGGCACCGATACGACTTCATTCACGCCGTCGAAGAAGCGGCGTTCCCGGCAGTAATACTGGGGGCGTGGAGTGGCGTGCCGGTCATCTATGACATGCAGTCCAGCCTCCCCCAACAGTTGGCCAGGTCCAGGGTGTTCGGACTACGGCCCGTTCGTGCGTTCCTGGATGCATGTGAGCGTTGGTTGATTCGAAGGTGCGACGCCATTGCCTGCAGTGCAGGTCTGGCACCGAGAGTACGCGAGATCGCGCCGGACGCCAACGTGCTCGAGTGGCAGTTTCCCAGCCTCGACTCGGCCTACGCCGATGGAGACGGATCCGAGCTGCGAGCGTCGTTGGGCATTCGGGCGGATGCGCCTGTGGTGTTGTACGCCGGTACGTTCGAACCCTACCAGGGCCTGGACACTCTGATGCAGGCCATGCCATCGGTGCAGGAGGAGTTGCCGGGCGCCGTGCTGGTGCTGGTCGGCGCCGACGGACAAGGACGCCAGCGGATCGACGGATCGGATCGCCTCAACGGCGGCTTACGGGTCGTTCCGCGACAGCCGCGCGGATCCATGAGCCGCTACCTGGCGATGGCAAACGTTCTGGTGTCTCCCCGCCGTTACGGAGACAACGTGCCGCTCAAGGTCTTCGACTATCTGGCGGCGGGACGGCCCATCGTGGCGACGGATATCCCGTCACACCGGGCAGTGCTAGACGACACGGTTTCCCTGCTGGTGCCGTCCAGTCCGCCAGAGATGGGGAAAGCGATTTCCCGCGTCCTTCAAGACCGTGAGCTCTCCAACCGCCTGTCCGAATCCGCCAGGGATCTCGCCTCCGATTCGGCCACGTGGAACTCTTTCGTCGACCGTGTGGACCGTCTGGCGCAGCTCGCGGCTGCGCGTGCGTAGAGGGTCCGGTGCCCAGCCCGGAAGCGCTGTCGGACCGACGGGTTTCAATCGTCATTCCGGCCAGAAACGAAGCTGCGGGAATCGGCAAGACCTTGTTGGCCATCCACGCCCAGGAACTGCCTGACGGGGTCGATGTCGAAGTGCTCGTCGTCGACGACGCTTCCACCGATCGCACGCCGTCCATCGCCGAGGCCAACGGCGCGCGGGTGATCGACGTGGAAGGAACGGCGGGCGGAAACCCGGCGCGGGCACGCAACCGAGGCGCCGCGGAGACGAGCGGAGATCCAATCGTGTTTCTGGACGCGGATTGTGTTCCCTGCCCCGGATGGCTGAGCGCCCTGTTGGCGGCGCACGACGCCGGCCATGCGGTAGTCGGCGGTGCGCTCGACCTGCCGGACGGCCTCCCGTATACCGCCCGTTGCGACTATTACTGTGGATTTTACCTCATCCACTCGAGGCGTCCCGCGGGTGAGGTGCCCCACCATCCACCACCCAACCTCAGCGTGCGACGAGGCGCATTCATGCGGACGGAGCGGTTCAGTGACTACGCGCCGTTCGCGTATACGAACGAAGAGCGGGCGTGGCAAAGAACGGCGCGGGAAGCGGGTCACACCATCTGGTTCGAGCCAGCCGCACGGGTCGAGCACCACAATCGGGCGGGATTCTCCAACCTCCTCAAGCGCAACTATCGCTGGGCCTATACGGCCATCGCCAGCAAGAACACCTCGGGCTCGGCGCGTATGGCGTGGATGTACCGTTTTCCTCGATTGATGGTGCTCATGAGCCTGCCGCTGGCATTGGTGCACACGGCCTATATCGTGGGATGTTGGGCCAGGGTCGGTGTGTTGGAGCCGCTCCTGATGCTTCCAGCCATATTCGTGTCGCGTCTTGCGTACGCGGCCGGAATGGCCGTCGGCGGCGTAAAGTGGCTATGGCGGGGACGGAATCCGGTAGCCACGGGAGGCCCGCGTTGGACGTAGGGAAGATCGGGTCCCGACCTTCCCCGGGTCTGACGGTGGCCGTCTGCACTCGGGAGCGGACGCCCGTTTTGGGGCGAGCGCTGGAGTCGATCCGCACGCAAACCTCTCGGCCGGAGACGATTCTGGTCGTGGACAACGCACCTTCGACGAATCGAACCCGAACGCTCATCGAGAGCCAATTCCCCGAAGTCCGCTACGTCAGAGAAGAGGTCGAGGGGCTGGACTTTGCGAGAAACCGTGCCCTCCGCGAAGCCGATGAAGACGTCGTCGCCTTTTTGGATGACGACGCGGTTGCCCACCCGACCTGGGTCGAGGAGACCCGGGCCGTCTTCGCGGAAAATACTCGCGTCGGGCTCTGTACCGGACGGGTGGAGCCGCTTCGCCTGGATACTCCCGGGCAACGAATGTTCGAGGCCAACGGGGGCTTCTCCCGCGGCGACCGACGCATTGTCCTTCCGCCGTCCCCTGCGGACAAACTGAAGGGGTTACCTGCGCCCCTCATTGCATGGTCGATCAGCGTGGGAAGCGGGTGCAGCTTGGCGGTCCGTCGCACTACGGCCCTGGATCTAGGCGGGTTCGACGAGGCACTCGACCTGGGATCTGCGCTGCCTGGCGGAGGCGATCTCGATTTCATTTGGCGCATGGTGCGGGCCGGTCACGAAGTCGTGTATGAACCACGGGTCAGAGCGCAGCACGACCACCGAGAACGGGTCGATGACACCGTCGACCAGATTCTGGGCCACAACAAATCCCTGATCGTCGTACTCGAAAAAGCGGTCAAATCCACGCGGGGAACGGAACGGGCGGGTGTCTTCGCGTTTCTGGCCTGGCGGCTCGTCAAACCCTATGTGCGTCTGATGCGGAAAGCCGTGGGGCGTGACCCACTGCCGGCCTCCGCGCTCCTTCGTCTTCCGGGTGCGTGTTGGAGCGGGCTGGGCACGTACGCGAGCATGCAGGCCCTGGCGAAAAAGCGCGCGACGATCTCCACTGCCGCGGAGGCCTGATGACACCGTTTCACACGGTGAGGGGGCTCATCCCGGCCCTTAGGGTCCATCGCTGGGCTCTGCCCACCGTGATTGTTCTCGGCATCCTGTCGTCTTTGGCCGAAGGCCTCGGGATCGGACTGTTCGCGCCGCTACTCGATGCCCTGTTGCCGGGAAGCGAAGGCGAGACACCGAGTCGGTTCCTGGCTGCGCTATCCCGCCCGTTCGAGGGGCTGGAGCCGGGACGCCGAATCCCGGCCATGGCAACGGCAATCTTCGTCATTATTCTCGTTCGCTCGGGGCTGGCCTACTTGCACAGTGGTCTTTTCAGTTGGTTGGACGCGGACGTGGGACACCATCTCCGCAGCGGAGTCTTTCGCCGTCTGCTGACGATGAACATCTCGCGACTCGAGCGGGACCGGGCCGGCCATTTCCTGAATGTGCTCGCATCCGACACGTGGCGAGCGACCGAGGCGCTGAAGATCGTCGTCTACCTCGTCATCGCGGCCAGCACGGTTGTGGTCTACGGCACGCTGCTTCTCCTCGTATCCTGGCGACTGACGCTCGTGGTGCTCTTGGCGACGGCGGCCATCTCATTCGTCATGCGCGGCATCGCCCGCCGCACCAAGCGGCTCGGAGAGACGTTCACACGATCGAACGCAGAGCTCGCCGACCGAATGACCCAGGGGATCGACGGGATGCGCGTCATTCGCGCGTTCGGGCAAGAGGTCCGTGAACAGGAGCGCTTCGATGCGGCGTCGAGCGAGGTGCGAGGAGCCATCGCGCGCTCCGTGTTGTTGGAAGAGGCCGTGGCACCCACGTTCGAGATCTTGGCGGCGGCGTTGATCCTGATCGTTCTGGTGATGGCCAGCGGCTCCGCAACCGACGTGTCCCTCGCGCTGGTGTTCCTCTTCGTGCTGTACCGGCTTCAGCCCAGACTCCGCGATATCGATCAGGCGCGGGTGCGGCTGGCCACGCTGGAGATGTCCGTGACCGAGGTTTCGGACATGCTGGCGACACCGGACCCTCACGCCATGGGGTCGATGGCACTGCCCGTCTCCCCCTTGGAACAAAGCATCGTGTTCGAGGCTGTCTCCTTCCGATATCCGTCCTCCACGGAGGACGCCCTGGTGGACCTGTCCTTCGAGATTCCCGCCGGCCGCACCGTAGCGTTCGCCGGGCCATCCGGCGGCGGCAAGTCGACCATCGTCAACCTCCTGCTTCGCTTCCACACACCCGACCGGGGTCGAATCCTCGTGGACGGGCGATCCCTTCAGGATCTGGACATCCAAGCCTGGCGCGCGGGGATCGCCCTGGTGAGTCAGGACGTCCACATCTTCAACGCGTCGGTGGCGGAGAACATCGGGTACGGTCTGCAGGGCGCGTCGATCGAGCAGGTACGAGCCGCGGCGGTTCGGGCCCACGCCGACGCGTTCATCCGCGGCCTACCGAACGGGTACGACACGGTGTTGGGGCACCGCGGCGCTCGGCTCTCCGGAGGTCAGAAGCAGCGTATCTCGTTGGCCCGTGCGATGATCAGGGATCCCGACGTCCTCATCCTGGACGAAGCCACCAGCGCCCTCGACAGCATATCCGAACAGATCGTTCAGGAGGCCCTGGCCGAGCTGCGTAGGGACCGCACGGTGATCGTGATCGCCCACCGACTGTCCACGATCGAGCGGGCGGATCGGGTGATCGTCGTCGATCGAGGACGCCGGAGGGAAGAGGGGACCGTGGCGGAGCTGGTCTCCGCGAATGGCCTACTGGCCAACATGTATCGTCTGCAGCACCTGACTCCTCTCCCGCATCCGGAAGCGCGGTAGGTTCGTGGCCCAGAAGCCGCGCTACGCGCTTCTCGATGTGGACGTCATGCGCCCGGTGCCCGACCTCGAACTGGGTCCGGCGGACGCCGGCATCGGGGTGCTGGTGCGGCGCGCGGACATACCCGTCGGGTTCTGGATGGAGGAAGTCGCGGGTCCGCGGACGTTGGCCAGCCGGGAGTTGGAGGAGCTGATCGCGTCCCGCTCGGCTGAGGATCTCTTGGCAGCGGCCATCGCGGCAGAGTTGAACGTCCCGGTGGCCGCGGACGTTGGACCGTCGATGACGATCGCCATCTGTACGCACGACCGTCCTGACGGTGTGAGGCGGCTACTGGAGTCGATTCGAGTGGCCCGGCGGGCCTGCCCTCCCATGGATCGCGGCCTGGACATCTTGGTGGTGGACAACGCCCCCTCCGACGCGGCCACTCGGGACCTGTGTGCATCCGCGGGAACGGAGGTCCGCTACGTCATGGAGCCCCGAAAAGGCCTCAACTTCGGTCGGAACCGGGCCGTGCAGGAGGCGTCGGGGACGTACCTGGCGTTTCTGGACGACGACGTGGTGGTCGACCGCCACTGGCTGGAGGGTTTTCTCGACGCCTGGACGGCCCGCCCGGACGCGGCGGCGTTTACCGGACAGGTGCTCCCTCTCGAGCTGGAGACGGAGGCCCAGATCCTGTTCGAGGCGCGCGGCGGGTTCCGTCGCGGGTTCCAACGCGTGTGCTTCGGGCCGTCGCTTCCGGGCAATTCGCTCTATCCGGGGGGCGCGGGGATCCTCGGAGCGGGCGCCAACATGACGTACCGGGTGGAGTTCTTGAGGGAACAGGGCGGCTTCGACGAGGCCCTGGACACTGGGGCCTCCATGCCGGGCGGCGGCGACCTGGACATGTTCTACCGGGTCATTCGCGCCGGCCGCACCTTGGTGTACGAGCCACGCTTTCTGGTCTTCCATCAACACCGGCGCGAAATGGCCGCGCTGCGGACCCAGTACCGCCGAAGCTGGGGCTTGGGGTTCATGGCATACGTGGTCAAGTGCCTTCGGACCGATCCCGAGCGGCGGGGCAACCTCGTTCGCCTCATCGGGTGGTGGTTCTCCCACGAGCTCTGGCAACTGCAGAAGGCCGTGCGCGGCATCCATGCGCTGCCGCCTTCCATGATCCTCGGTGAGCTGGCGGGCGGGGTCGTCGGACTCTTCGGAGGCTACGGGCGCTCGCTTCGCAGGGTAGAACGGATCCGCCGGCTCCATCCGTGAGTGATTCGGAGTTCCGGCCCTGGCGGGTCGAGCACGTGGATCTGTCCGGCGCCGTTTCCGCGACCGTCTCCGACCCGTCGGCGGGGGCGTTCATCGTGATCTGGAGCGACGGCACCCCACTCGGACAGTTGGTGTTCCCTCCGGAAACGCAGCCCCCGGATCCGGTGGAGCTCAACCAACGAATCGCCCGTGCGATCGCCCCGGCCGTGGGCCGGCACCTCTTTGCGCCGTCGTTCGCCGGGCCGCTGCCGGCCCGACGTGGCCCACCGGCGCACCCGCCGGCAACAACCGATCTGAACGCCGTCGTCGCATGCCGGAGTCCGATCGAAGCGCTGCAAAGGGCCACAGGACCTAACGGCGCCGCATCGTCCCTCGACCCCGAGGTATCCGACCCGTCGATCAGCGTCATTATCTGCACGCGGAACCGGCCGGACTCCCTCCGTCGATGTCTTGCCGGTGTCGCCGAGCTGAACGTCCCGCCCCACGAGACGCTGGTCGTGGACAACGACCCGGCTTCGGGCGAGGCGAGTAAGGTCGTACAGGCGTTCGAGAACGTCCGCTACGTGCCCGAGCCCCGGCCGGGTCTGAGCATCGCTCGCAATGCGGGCGTACGGGCCGCCAGCGGCGAGATCCTTGCGTTCACCGACGACGACGTTCGCGTGCACCCTGCCTGGACCGACCGGGTCGGGCAGGTCTTCGCCGATCCGGCCATCTGCGCGGCCAGCGGCCTCGTGCTTCCCTCCGAGCTCGATACCCTCGCGCAGTTGTCGTTCCAGTTGAACGGCGAGGAATGGGGGTACAGGCCGGTGGACTTCGGCGACCCGTTCTTCCAATCGATGTCGAACATCGGTGTGCCGGTTTGGAGAATCGGCGCCGGCGCCAACATGGCGTTCCGGAGAAGCGTCTTCGACGAAGTGGGCTTGTTCGACGAGCGACTGGGAGCGGGAGCCGCGGGGTGCAGTGAGGATTCCGAGATCTGGTATCGGATACTCGCCGCCGGAAAACGCATCCGCTATGAGCCCCGAGCCGTGGTGTTTCACTCCCACCGAAGAGAAGCAGCCGCGCTTCGGGACCAGATGTACGCCTATATGAAGGGCCACGTCTCGGCCCTGCTGTTCCAGCACCAACGGCATGGCCACCGGGGGAACCTGTTCCGCACCTTCGTTGAGATTCCCGTCTACTACGCTCGCAAGGTGACGGGTCGACTCTTCAAGGGCCGCGACCCGCTGGCACTGCCGCTGATCCCACAGATGGCGGGCGGGATCGCAGGTCTATTCCACTATCTCAAGCACCGTCGCGAGCCTCCCTGGAGCGAACCATCGGCCGGCGTGCGCGTCCGGCGATGACGGACAAGCGCCCGCGACGAGACTTTCTGCGACGGAACCCTTTCGAGGCGCCGTATACCTTGGGTTTTTTTTATCGCGAGAAGATGCGGGCCATCCATCGTGTCGCTCCCGACTCCGGGATCTCGACGGCGCTCGAGGTCGGCGGTGGCCGGTCGGGACTCACACGGCTCCTCTATCCCCGGACCCAAGTCACGAACTTGGACTTGGATGCGGCCCATGCCTCCGCACCGTGCAACAAAGAACCGGGAGTGACGTTCGTGCACGGCGACGCCACCGATCTCCGCTTTGCCGATAGCTCGTTCGACCTGGTGACGATGTTCGATCTGCTGGAGCACGTGCCCGACGACGTCCGGGCCGTTCAAGAAGCGATGAGAGTCCTCCGTCCCGGAGGAACCCTGTTGGTGAGCACGCCCCACGCGAGCTGGCGGTATCCGTACTTCCGTTTCCTGACGCCCGTTTGCCCCACGGAGAGCGAGCTGTTTCAGCGATGGGGACACGTCCGTCGTGGATACTCGGACACCGATCTGGAACGTCTGATCGGCGTGCCGCGTGAAGCCCGAGCCGCGTTCATCTCGCCGGCCACCGCGCTGTGCCACGACATCGCGTTCTCGAAGCTACCGCGGAGCGTCAGGCGATCGCTGTGTGCTGCGATCTCTCCACTTACGTGGCTGGGCTACTGGACGCACCGGCCCGACGGACGGGGTACGGAGACCGCTACGCGGTGGCGGAAGCCGAGGTAGCGTCCGCTAAGGCACCGCCACCTCCCCTCCGAACCAGATCGCGTTCATCAACAACCGCTGGGTGCCCCGCCAGTATCCGCGGAAGTTGGGGTTGTCGACCAAGAGCACCACGGTTCCCCGCCCCAGCCGGTCCGCCATGACCGAAGGCGATCCCGCCAGCCGCTCCCGGTTGGGCCCGGAGATGTACCCACTCAAGTGTGCGTCACCCTCGACCAGGGCCGCCACGGTCGAGTACTCGTTTGCGCTCGGCTCGAAGAACAGCGCATGGTCGCGCCAGACGGGCAGGAACCGGCGCGTATAGCCGAACCCCAAAGGATGGGTGAGATCCAGGTCCGCCTGCCATATGGATCCTCCGATGGCCTGCGCGCCGTCGCCCGCTGCGTCCGCGTAGTCACGGCGCCCCCTTCCCTCCGCGGGCTCCTCCTCGGATACCGGCCTGCCCACGCCGGGGGCGAGGATATTGGGCGTGAGGCCGTTCCTGGCCGCCCACGCCGCAGCCTGTCGGGAGGCGATCAGGGTTCCTCCTCCCCGGATCCACGCCTCCAGCGTCTCCAGCCGTTCACCCGCCAAGAACGACAGATTGCCGGAGACCAGGATAAGGACATCGTAGTCGGACCAGGTCACTCTCCCGATATCGGTGACGTCCACTTTGGTGATCGGCATGCGGACCTGCTGGTCGAGGAAGTGCCAGACCTGGCCCACCTCGTATCCGGATAATCCGTCTCCGATCGGCATCAGGACTCTGGGGGTCCGCACGGGCCGGAAGTTGCGGCTGCCGAGATCCACGCCGGCCGCGCTGTACCCCGTCGTGGCCGCATGGATGAGCACGCCCGCCTCACGGGCCGCCCCACCCACCGCGGCGAGCAGCGAATCCGCCGAGATCTCCTGGATGCTCACGGGCATCGAAACGGATCCGCGAGCGAACTCCACCTCGCCCCGGGTGGTGCGGCCCGTGAACGGGGCCATGGTGAACTCGGCGCGGACGCCTGCGGCCTGTAGCGTCTGGAGCGCCCGCATGGCGCCCGAGTCCCGCCAGTCCAGAAGATACGCGACGGAGCTCCGATCAACCAAGCTGGACCCCGCAGCCGGCGGCTGGGTCAACGGGTCGCCCGATGGGAGCGCGCCCCTCAGCTCCCCATCCGGCATGCCGTAGGCCAGGCTCACGGTCCACGCCGACGCGTCGTAGAACACGCTGTCGGCAAAGGACTCGGGCTCGGTCCGCTCGAACACCGACCGGGCGAGGTGATGGAACGTCTGTCGCGACGGAACCACCCACGCGGCGCCGGGCTCGAACGTCACCCCGTCGACCGTCCGCGACTGGGCCAGCTCGTGGACCTCGATACGATGTCGGAGCAGCAGGTCGATGAACGCTCGGTTCTTGGCGTGATCGTGGGCGTCGCCGAATACCCAGCCCGCGACGCCATACGCGTCGGAGTCGTTCAACGCGGTAGCAAAGTACCGTCGTTGGTAGTCGGCCATGCGGTCCTTTTGATCGACTAAGGCCCGGACCGTCGCCATCGCTGTACGCAGGTGGTTCCGGATTGCGAACCCGAACGTGAGCTGTCCGTGATGCCGCGAGTCCTGGACGTGGCCGCGGGCGCTCGCCTGTTCGAACACGAGCCCCAGCCCGCCGAGGAAGTTGGGGTAGGTGGATCCGTAGCCCGGATACGAGTTGTCGTAGATCTCTTTCGTGAAGTAGAGCGAGCCGATTTCGTCCAACGCCTCGGCCCAATAGTCCGCGAAATCGACCGTGATCTCGGTGTAGAGCTCCTCCGGAAGGAGCGGGTTCCACGACCCGATGGGCTCGCTGGGCTCGAAGAAGTACGTGCTGCTCGTGCCCATCTCGTGATAGTCGGTAACCAAGTGGGGCCGCCACGAATGGTGGAAGTCGATGCGGGCCTTGCTCTCCGGATTCACGAGCGGCAGCCAGTCCCGGTTGAGGTCGAACCAGTAGTGGTTGGTGCGGCCCCCGGGCCATCCTTCGTTGTGCTCCCTGTCCAGCGGATCGCTCACGAACGGCTGGGCCCGGTGCATGTTGGCCCAGTGCGTGTGCCGGTCCCGGCCATCGGGGTTGAGCGAGGGCTCGATGTGGAACACGCCGTTCGTCAGGTAGCCCTCGACCTCGGACGTGGTGCCCGCGACCAACCAGTACGCGATCAGCAGCGCGGCTTCCGCCGACGACGTCTCGTTGCCGTGCACGCCGAACCCCAGGTGCGCGATCGCCGGTCCCGTGCCGGCATCTGATCCGGGCGCCGCCGTCGACCGGGCCAGGTGCTCCTGGCGGATGGCTTCGAGCCGGTCATGGTTGGACGGAGCGGTGACGGTCAACACCGGCATGGGGCGATGCTCGTACGTCCGCCCGATCTCCTGATAGGTGGCCCGGTCCGAAAGGGAAGCCAGCTCCTTCAGATAGTCCACGATCAAGTCGTGGCGGGTGTGGAAGTCGCCGATCTCGTAGCCCAGAAAGGCTTGCGGGCTGGGAATCGCGGGGTCGAAGGACTGCCCCTCCGGGAAAAACCAGTCGAGCTGGGCGGACGCCGGCCGGGGGTGGAAAAGCGCGATCGTCAGGAACAGCGTGGCGGTCCAGGCGCGAGCATGGGTGCGCGGGGTTAGCATGATGGAGTCGAGGGGCTCGGGTCGGAGGAGAAGCCGGAAGGCCCTATCCTGAACGATCGACGCGCGTTTGCCAACCGGCATCCGATTCGGAGTGCGGAGCTGCCCTTACTCGAGCCAACGCGCAACCTCGCTGCCGAGAAACTCCTCGACACCGACGCCGTCCGCACCGACGATCATGGGCCTGGCTTCGGGATACGCCGCCTGAAACGCCGAGAGTCCGGCTCTGCGACCGGACCGCGTCCCACTTTTCACCTCGACGGCCAAGAGCCGATCCTGACGAGAGATCACGAAGTCGATCTCGTCGTTCCGGTGCCGCCAATACCAAAGGTCACAGGTTCCGACCGCGGCAGCGTTGGCCAGGTGTGCGCCTACGGCCGATTCGATCCACCGGCCCCACTGTGTCGAATCAGCCCGCACCGACTCCTTGGATTGCCCATGAGCCACAGTCAGATAGGCGTTATTCAGCACTTGGAGCTTGGGACTGGAGGCCCGTCGTCGCACTTCGGATCCGGAGTATTTCGGAATTCCCCTCAACATGCCCGCTGCCTCGAGCAACGAGAGGTAGTGCGCAAGCGTGGTGGTATTCCCGGCGTCCTGAAGCTGTCCCAGCATCTTGTTGTAGGACAAAATCTGTCCGGAGTAGATCGATCCCAGGTGAAAGAGCTGCCGTAGCAGAGCAGGCTTGTCCACCCGCGTCAGGAGGAGCACATCCCGTGAGACCGTGGTTTCGATCAGCGCATCGGCAACGTACTTCATCCAGCGCCCCGGTTCATCCGTGAGAGGTTGTGCGCCAGGGAAACCTCCGTAGTAGACGAAGTCTTCCAGCGAAACACCGAAACAGGACGTCATCTCTTCGAGAGACCAGTGATTGAGCTGTATGACTTCGAAGCGTCCCGCGAGTGTCTCTGTCAACCCTCGTTGGAGCGGCAGCCGCGCCGATCCGGAAAGCACCACGCGGAGCTGGATCCCCGCAGCGGTATCCTCGTCCCAGAGGCGTTTGACAGTCTCCGACCACTGGGGTGTCTTGTGGATTTCGTCCAGCGCCAGGACTGCGCCTTCGGGATGGTCGGCGGCGCGCTCTCGAGCCGCCTCCCACTGCGCGGCAATCCACGCACGATCGCGAAGCGTGGGCTCGTCGGCCGAAGCGTACCATGCCCGGTCTCCCCACCGTGCGATGGCCTGACGAACCACGGTGGTCTTCCCCACTTGCCGAGGACCGGTGACGACCTGGATGAATCGTCGTGGTTCATCCAAGCGGCGAGCGAGCTCATGGCCGGGAACGCGAACAAAGGAAGGAAGCATCTTATGGTTTACTCAGAGTGATGAGTAAATTTACTCAAGACATTGAGAAATTTGCAAGATGTGCGGTTCCCCGGTCCCTCCCGGACCTGCATGTCGCCTCCCGGCGGCCACGGCAACCCCCCTCCATCGTGCCTCTCACCTGCGCCCCAGCCCCCTAACGGCTTACACTCCCCCCGATGTCACTTACCGCACGTGTGTTGATCGGCCTCGCGGCCGGCCTGGGGCTGGGGCTCGTTCTGGCCCCGGCGGAGTCGGGGCTTGCCGGGGCCGTCGTCGATTGGATCGCCCCGGTGGGCACGCTCTGGGTGAACGCCATCCGCATGACCGTGATCCCGCTATTGGTGTCGCTGCTCCTGGTGGGAATCACGCGTGCAGGCACGGGCACCGTAGCACGCATCGGCAGCCGCACGCTGGCGTGGTTCGTGGCCCTGGTGACGTTCTCGGCTGCAGTGGGTGGGTTGCTGGCCCCGTTGTTCCTGCGCGTCCTGGGTGCGGACCGGGTCCGCATTCCGGACTTGGCCGGAGACGCCGGCTTTGCGAGCTCCGAGGTGACGCTGCCGCCGTTCAGCGATTGGTTCACGGGGCTCCTGCCCGCCAACCCGGTGCGGGCGGCAGCCGACGGGTCCATCCTTCCGTTGGTTCTCTTCACAGTCATCTTCGGTCTGGCGGCCACGCGCATCGCTCCGGACCATCGGGAACGGGTGCGCGCGGCGTCCGAGGCCGTGGCCGACACGATGTTCGTCATCGTCGGGTGGATATTGGCCGCCGCACCGGTCGGAGTGTTCGCGCTCGCTCTGGGATTAGCGGCGCGCACGGGCGTCGCCCTCCTGGCGGCGGTCGTGGGGTTCCTGGTCGTGTCGTGCGCCTTGGTGGTGTTGGTGACGACGGCGCTCTATCCGATGGTACGCGCCTTCGGCGGGGTCCCGGTCACATCGTTTGCGCGAGCAGCCGCACCGGCACAGGCCGTGGGGTTCAGCACCCGCTCTTCGCTGGCGACGCTTCCGGTGATGATGGAAGCCGCGAACGACGCGCTCAGACTCCCGACGCACGTCAGCGGTTTGGTGCTTCCGGCCGCGGTGTCCCTCCTCAAATACGCCTCACCGGTGGTGCGCATCACGGGCACGTTCTTCGTGGCCGGGTTGTTCGGCGTCTCACTGGGCCCTGTCGAATGGGCCGCCATCGTAGCGGGCATCGGCGCCCTCTCTTTTTACTCCCCGGGCATTCCCAGCGGCGGGCTGTTCGTCATGGCGCCGCTCTATCAGGCGTTCGGACTGCCGCTGGAGGGCATCGGCATCCTGATCGCCCTGGACATCGTCCCGGACATGTTCATCACCGCGTCCAACGTGACGGCGGACCTGGCCGTGGCCACGGTGCTGGGCGAGGACGAAGGGGAGGCTTCGCAGCCGCAGGGCTAGTGTCCCGTCGAATGCCGAAACGGATCTCCGCAACGATCCGCTAACCACGGCTCTCACGCTGCCGGTTGTAGTATCGCCGGGCCTTTTGCCGGCTGCCGCAGTCCGCCATATCGCACCAACGACGGCTCCGGTTGCGGGTGTGATCGTAGAACAGCCATCCGCACGCCGGACAGTGCCCCAGCCGGCTATGGTCGGAATCGGTCACCACCGACGCCGCGTCGATCACTACCGGCCTCGTGATGTCCTGCAATCGGGTAGGGGGGGACCAGCCCCAGGTGAGGGATGACGGATCGATGGCGCGGTGAACGCTCGCCATCGCGACCAGTTCGTTCAGAGCTTCGACGTCCGCAGGGGCAGGTGGCCTTCCCCGAGCGACCGGACCGAGTACTCCCGCCACCACTCGACGATGGCGATGAACCGTCGTGAGAGAAGTCGCCGCTCCGCTCGAGTCGGCATCCTCCTGAGCCGATAGCGACTCCGCCGCGGTTCGGGTCAGGATCCCGGCCGCCACCGCCCACTCGACCACGTTTCCGGCACGGTCGAGCCAATCGTGCTCGCGAGCAGTACCCGGCCAGCTCACCGTGTTGACGAGGTCGAGACTCACCCGCCCTCCGACGAGCTTGTACGTACCGGTGTACCCCCCTGCATCGAGCGCGAGTGCATCCATGTTTTACCTTCAAAATAGCTTTCGATGGTTATGTCACACAATCTCCCGACACGCAAGATAACGCTGAGACATCCTAAAGATAAGACCCATGACGTGGTAACGCCTAGAGATTGACCCGATGCTCATGTCCAACTAAATCTCACCATCAATTAATCTATTTAATGGTTAGCAGTAGGTCGGTGCTTGTCCGCGCGGGAGGCGATCGGGATGATGGGGGATTCAAGGGCACGGGACCGGGTACGTCCGGAGCTGTTCTTCGTGGGAAGCGCCGTCTTCCACTATCTCGGTCCGGCGTTCGCGGTACTCCTCTTCAGCCGGCTGAATGTCCTCGGAGTAACGTGGCTCAGAATCGCTTCGGCCGCGGCGGTGTTCGCGATTTGGCGCTGGCCCGTGTCCACGATCACGCGGCTGGACGGTGAGGGGCGGAGGCTGGTCATCGCGCTGGGCACGGTGTTGGCCGCCATGAACCTCTGCTTCTACGAAGCCATCTCTCGTCTTCCGCTGGGTACCGTCGCGGCGATCGAGTTCCTAGGACCGGTCACGATGGCCGCAACGGGTGCACGCAACCTCAGGAATCTCGTTGCCGTGGCCCTCGCCAGCGCCGGTGTCTATCTGCTGACCGAGGTTCGGTTAGACGGAGAGCGGATAGGCTTCATGTTCGCGTTTGCGAATGCGCTTCTTTTCGTTGCCTACATCGTGCTCGCACATCGTCTGGCCCAGCTCCGCAGATCGTCGACCTCGGTGGAACTCCTCGGAGCGTCGATGCTGGTAGCCACCATCGTCGTCACACCGGTTGCGCTCGGTGGCGCGCTGCCCGCGTTCAGCAACCCGATCACTCTTGGTGCCGGCGTCGGGGTCGGGGTCACGTCGTCGGTCATTCCCTACGTGTTCGACCAGTTGGCGATGGCTCGGCTACGACGCGCGACCTATGCGCTTTTCGTTGCCATCCTTCCCGCCACCGCGGTCCTGATCGGCGTGGTCGTGCTACGGCAGTTTCCGCAGCTCGTGGAACTGACGGGCGTGGCCCTGGTGATCGGAGGAGTCCTGACGCATAGGACCCGTGGCCACCGATCATCCGACCGAGAGTGGTCCGGCGCCGACTAGTGGACTCCCGCCTCCAACGGCCGGAGTAGAGCTACCGCTCACCTCCGAGTAGCGCCCGTTCCGCCTCGGCGGCCTCGATCCGTCCCCAAGCCTCGTACACGTCGATCAGCTTGCGCCTGGCCGCGTCGACGCGGTAGTGGTCCGCCCCCAGTGCATCGGACAGCAGAGTCATTCCAGCGCGGATCTGCTCTTCGGCTTCGGCAAACCGTGTGAGTTTGGTGAGACAGAATCCGTACCATTGCCGCGCGTTGCCGATGCGCCAATGGTCCGGCTCGAGGTTGTCCTCGTGGAGAGGGATGGACCGCTCCATCGCCGGCGTGCCCTCCTCGGCTTTCCCGACATTGCACAGAAAGGCGCCAAGGTTGACCAGGTCGTATCCGACGAACAGGTGACCCTGACCGAGTCGTCGGCTATCGATCGCCAGCACATCGCGGTAGAGCTGCTCGGCCTCGTCCCACTTTCCCGCCTCGTCCAAGAGAATGGCCAGGTTGGTCATGATCGACGTGACTTCTTCGTGCTCGGGGCCGAGCAGCTCGCGCTGAAGAGCCAAAGCCTGACGGTAGAGCGGCTCCGCCTCCTCGGCCCGCCCGGTGTTGTCGTAGAGCACGGCAAGGTTGTTCATCGTCTCGCCCACCTCGGGGTGCTCATCGCCCAGGCGTGCCCGGCGGAGCTCCAGAGCACGCTCCCAAATGGGCGCCACATCGTCGAGCTCTCCTTTGTTCCACAGCACCACGCCGAGGTGATTGTTGATCGCTGCAACGGTTCGACTCTCCCGGTCGTGCGCTTCCGCCAACGCCAAGGCGGTGCGCAACTGTTCCTCGGCCTCGTCAAGCCTGCCGACCTCGGTAAAGAGCCTACCCAGCGCGATGTGGGACTCGACGACGGACTCCTCCTGACCGGTCACACCTTCTCGAATCCGCAACGCACGTTGATGGTATGTCTCCGCCTCCGCATAGTCTCCGGCGACGTGGCGCTGGCTCGCCCACTGGAACGCGCTCTCCGCAAGCTCGGGGTCCCGCTCGGCAAGCAGCTCCTCGCGTTGTCGCAGCGCGTCCCGCAGGAGCGGCTCCGCCTCCGTATACCGACCCAGCCGGTGATACGCCCAGCCGATGGCTGCGCGGGCAGTGGCCGCCGTCTCCGGTGTGTCTCCCAGCGTCGAGTCCACCCGCGCTGCGGCCGCGCCCAACGCCTCCGCCACCGTAACGTCGCGTCCCTCTCCCGAGAGCGGATCGGGTGACAGTAGCGTTTCTTCCATGAAGTCGTTGATGGCCGCCGCTCTCGTCGCCGCGGACTCCGCGCGGTCTCGCTCTCGTGCGACGAGGTTGGCCTGGACCGCCGTGGCAACCGCGAAAGAAACGATCAGCAGGGCGAGTGCCGTGGAGAACGCGACGCTCAGCCGGTGCCGCCGAACGAACTTGCGCAGGCGATACGTGGCGCTCGGCGGCCTCGCGAACACGGGTTCGTTCGCAAGGTAGCGTTCCAAGTCCATCGCCAACCCGTTGGCGGTCTCGTATCGATGAGATCGGTCTTTGTCGATGGCTTTCATGACGATCCAGTCCAAATCGCCCTTGAGTTCCCGAATCAGGCTCAGGCGATCGGTGCCTCGCCGGCCGGCAATGTCGTCCGCGTCCGAGCCCAGACGGGTCAGCCGAGTACTCGGTCGCTCGGCTTCTCTTTCCCGCAGCGCGTACGCGACTGCAGGATCCGGCACGGCGCCGAAATCGAGCGGCGGAGCTCCAACCAGCAGCTCGTACAGCAACACACCCAACGAGTAGATGTCGGTGCGAGTATCGACATCCATGGAACCCTCGGCCTGCTCCGGGCTCATGTACTCGGGAGTGCCGACGAACTGTCCCAGACGAGTGAGTGCCGTCTGATCGGCGACCGCGCTGCCCACCGCCTTGGCGATGCCGAAGTCAATCACCTTCACCATGGGGCCTGTCTCGCCGGAACGAACCAGCACGTTGGACGGCTTGAGGTCCCGGTGAACCACTCCCTTCTGGTGGGCGTGCTGGATGGCTCTGCAGACCGAGATACACAGCTCGATTCGCTCACGGGTCGTCAGCTCGCGAGCGTCGCAAAACCTTGTGATGGGCGTACCCGGCATGAGCTCCATCACGAAGTACGGCCGACCTTCGTCAGTGGCGCCGCCGTCGAACACCTTGGCGATGTTCGGGTGGTCCATCACCGCCAGAGCCTGCCGCTCCGCTTCGAAGCGCTTCACCACTTCGCGGGTGTCCATCCCCAGCTTCATCATCTTCACGGCGACGCGTCGCCGCACCGGCTTTTTCTGCTCGGCCTCATAGACCACACCCATCCCGCCTTCCCCGATGACGCGGGTAATGTGATAGGGACCGATCCGGTCAGGATGAGCGGAAGGTGATGCCACCATGAAGTCACCTCGGGGCTTGGCCTTACTCTGATGATACCGGTCCTATCGGGCTCCGCACAAAGGCGGCTCGCGACCGATCGTTGACGCATCGGCCTCGCCCGGCGAACCTCCCCGGCATGCCAATACTCAGATACGTACGGCCGATGGGGATCTACGAGACCCTCTACGCCTTCATGGAAGCGTTCGGCACCTACATGGGAGAGGCCGGCACCCACCCTTGGAGCCAGGGATTTCCCAGGACGGTGCAGTTGCCTGGCGGTCCGCCGCTGCCCGATACCGTGACGGTGACGTCGGATCACTTACGGTATCCCAAGGCATGGGGCATGCCCGCGCTGCGGGCGGCCATCGCCGACTACTACCGGACGTGGTACGGGGCGCGAATCGAGCCGGAGAACGTCATGGTTTTCGCGGGTGGCCGGCCGGCGATCGTGGCGACCATCCTCTTCTTGGACCCCGACGTCCCGGTGCGCATCGCGTCCACCGAGTACACGCCCTACTACGACATTCTCGAGCGCCTCGGCCGACGCTACTCCCTCGTGGAAAGCGGCGTCGACAACCGCTTCACGCCCGACGTCGGTGACTATCTCGACGGCGAACGCTCGCTCATCGTGATCAGCAATCCCTGTAACCCCACGGGCGTCACCCGCCAGGGTGCCGACCTGGAGCGCCTGGTCGAGTCGGCAGCTCGTGGTCCAGGAGGGGTGTTGGTGGACGAGGCGTACGAGCTCTTCCACGATGAGCCGGTCAGCGCCCTTCATTATGTGGACGACATCGACGAATCCAACCTCATCGTGGTCGGCGCCGCTACGAAGGGGCTACAGGCGCCGGGCATCCGCATCGGCTGGGTGGTGGCGTCCAAGGAGCACGTCGAGACGCTGAGCAACTTCTCGTCGTTCGGAATGGGAGGCGTCTCCCACCCTTCACAGTGCTATGCGCTCGAGCTGTTCGGGAAGGACCGGATCGCGCTGGCGCGGAAGGCGGTGCCGACGTTCTACCGTGAACAGCGAGACCGATATGGTGAAGCGTTCGAGCGACTCGGCATCGAGCTCTTTTCCGGAAACGGAGGGTTCTACCACTGGGGACGTCTGCCGGGCGGTCTCAGCGCGGCCGATCTCAACGGGCGTCTGTTCGAGCAGGGCGCCGCTGTGCTCAAGGGCACGGACTGCGACATGCTGCGCCGTGGGGACGCATCTCCGCTGCGGGACTTCTTCCGCTTCTCCTTCGGTCCATTGGATCCGGACTCGTTCGATTCCGACATCCGGATCCTGCGCGGCGCGCTTGCGGGTTGAGCCGTCCTTGACGGGCGGTCGTTTTCGCCCGTTTCTTAGGGCTTCCGAACGTTCGCGATCCACTCCGCGAACGCCCCACACCCCAGCCCTGCCCGCATGTTTGCACCCGCTTCGAAAAAGGCGCTACTGGCCGTCTTGGTGGGGTGTTTCGTCGTGCAGACCGGGCTGGTCTACTCGGACGACGTGGACATCACCCTGTCCGCCGAGGCCGTTCAGGGACGAAAGCTGTTCCACCGGTATTCCTGCCAGGTGTGTCATCAGCTCTGGGGACAGGGTGGGTTCCTGGGTCCGGACCTGACCAACGCAGGTAGCCGGATCGACGAGTCCCGGATCACGTCGCTGTTGACGGTAGGGAGCGGACAGATGCCGGCGATGCACCTGCCGGAACCGGAGATCGCCGCGCTGGGGGCGTTCCTCGTGGAAATCGACCGACCGGACATCGGGCGGGGCCAGTTGCGCCTCGGAGACCCGTCCGGCGCAACCTCTCCGCAAGCTTCGTTCGAGGCGGCGGTCGAGGCCGCTGCACCGACTTCGGATGTGGCGGCGGGGTTCGAGACGTTTCGATCGGGCATATGCAGCGCCTGTCACTTCCCGTTTCAAACCTCGACGGTCGGCGCGCCCGATCTCTCGACGGTGGTGGAGCGGCTGGCCGAAGACGAGCTCCGTGAAGTCCTCACCTCGGGACGGCCGGACCGCGGGATGCCTCCACCCGAGCCGGCGTTCGACGAGGGGCAGATCGACCGGCTCGTCGCATACTTCCGTTGGCTGAACACCAATCGCGCCACGCTTTCGGAGGACGCCGAACGTCGCCGGGCGGAACGAGCCGTGGATTGGTCCAAGCTCCCGTGGTGGGAATACGAATGAGTCGCCTCGAGGCCCCACCGCTCCCACGCGCGCAGGTCGATCCCGCCGGCGCCCGCCCCGATCCCTCCGAAGGATTTTGGATGGACTTCGGCGAGGCGGATCCGGTGCGTCAGTTCGCCACGATGACGTTCATTCGGGGAGGTCTCATTGCCATCGCGGTCACCATTGCGGTCGGCTCGCTGGGCGCTCTCTACTCCATTCCCGCGTTGGCTCCGTTCTTCCAGAACGTGGGAGTGGACCTCCGCCAGCTTCGTCCCCTTCACACCGCGTTCGCGGCCGCGTGGATCTTTCTGGGTGGCGTGGCCGTCGTCCACCGGTGGCTCCAGGATCACGGCGGCATGGCCACGATCGGCGATCGCTGGCGGCTTCGCGTGCAGGTTCTCTCGTGGTCCATCGCAGGGGCGGGAATCCTGCTGACGTTGGCGTTCCGCATCGGGTCGGGCCGAGAATACGTGGGGTTCCACCCGATCTTCAGCGCGTTCATCCTGACCGGGTGGCTGTGCTATACGTGGAACTTCTTCCGAATCGCCGGGCCCGGGTTCTTCCGACGGCCGCTCTACCTGACGATGTGGGGCGTGGGAATGCTGTTCTTCATCGTCACCTTCGTGGAGCAGCACCTGTATCTGCTCCCGGGAATTTTCGAGAACCCGGCCCAGGATCTTCAGGTGCAGTGGAAGGCCACGGGCACGCTGGTCGGCAGCTTCAACCTCTTCGTCTACGGCGCAATCATCTACATCAGCGAGCGGATCAGCCGGGACCCGGGCTACGGACATTCCAAAGTCGCCTATTGGCTATTCAGTGTCGGGCTCCTCAACTCGTTCACCAACTTTGCCCACCACACGTATCACTTGCCCCAGGACCATCTGGTCAAGTGGATCTCATTCATCGTCAGCATGACCGAGATCACCATCCTGTGTCGGGCCACGTACGACCTCTACAAGCTCGTGCGTGCGCGTGAGGACCGGGAGTTCTGCGCGGCCCGGGGAAGCTTCGCCGCCTCCAAGTACTGGACTGCGGCCATCCTGTTTTCGTCGGTCCTGATCTCCATCCCTCCGCTCAATGCGGTCATTCACGGCACCTACGTCGTCACCGGTCACGCAATGGGGGCGACGATCGGTATCGACACGATGGTCCTGCTCGGAGCCCTGATCTGGATCCTGGGCGAGCACCTGCGTGACCGAGAGGGTCCGACGGCCTCCGACATGCTGCACTCGCCGACGATGCGTCGACTGGTCGTGGGACTCAACGTGTCGGTCGCGGCCCTGGTTGTCTGGCTGCACCTGTCCGGCACCATCACGGGTGTGATCCGCGCGGGATTCGCCCCCGGTGAGGTCTATGTGCCACCCGCGTGGCTACCCACCTGGAACGGCATCCTGTTCGCCGCTACCGGACTGTTCGTGTTGCTCTTCTTCGGGATGCTGCTCGACCGGCTGATTCCGGTGGCGTTCCGGTATTGGTGGGTGAGCGAGGGGCGGAGGTAGACGCCGGGCGCTTCTTGCGTTGACGGTATTCCCTACAGCTCCCGGTAGTCCTCCTTGGTCAGTCCGTACCGCTGCATCTTGTTGTAGAGCGTCCGTGGCGCGATGCCGGCCCGCTCTGCCGTCTCCGCCATGCGGCCGCCGGTTTCTTCGAGCATGAGGTCGAGGTACTCCCGTTCGAACCGCTCGACGACACGATTGGCCGCGTCGATCAACGGCTCATCGAGATCGATGCGCAGGGAGGTGGCCACGGATCGTCCTCCCGGCCCACTTCGACCGCGAGCGGAGAGCGCATCCGGAAGGTCTACGACCCGTAGCTCACGGGTACGCGCCAGGAGCACTGCCCGCTCCATCACGTTGATGAGCTCGCGGACGTTTCCGGGCCAGCGATACCGGCACAACGCGTCCATCGCCGCGTGGTGCACGCGCTCCACTCCCCGTCCCAGTAGCGATGTGAAGTGGTCGAGGTAGGCATCGACCAGAACGGGAATGTCTTCGCGCCGCTGCCGTAGGGGAGGCACCACCAGGGTCACCACTCCCAGTCGATAGTAGAGATCGCTGCGGAAGCGGCCGGCGTCGACTTCGACCTCCAGATCGCGGTGAGTCGCGGCCATGATCCGCACGTCGACCTCCATGTCCTGCTCACTTCCGAGCGGCCGCACCCTCCGCTCCTGGATAACGCGTAGGAGCTTGGCCTGGAGCGCCAGCGGCATGTCTCCGATCTCGTCCAGGAAGATCGTCCCGCCGTGGGCCAATTCGAAGTCACCCCTTCGCGACCGGTTGGCCCCGGTAAAAGCGCCCTCGACGTGCCCGAACAACTCGCTCTCCAGCAAACCTTCCGGGAGGGCGGTGCAGTTTACTGCCACGAAGCGCGCGCCGGCACGGCTGCCCTCGGCGTGAATGGCGCGCGCGAGCCACTCCTTCCCGACGCCGGTCTCGCCCAGGATCAGTAGCGACGTGTCTGCCGCCGCGACACGCGTGGCCAGCGCCAGCAACTCCTGCATCGTGGGACTCTCCGAAGCGAAGTCCCCGAGGCTGAACCCGTCCCCGCTCGACATCGAGGCCGAGGCGGACGACACCGAACGGGCGCGCTCGAAGATCGCCGCCATGGCCTCGGCCATGCTCCCGTCGGGTAGACTCCGGTCGATAGCCGCCATCACTCCGGAAGTGAGCAGTCGCGCACGCTCTTCAGCAGTGTCCTCGTCGATCAGCAGTACCACTTCCGGCGGATCTGGAAGCGCGCGAATCGCGGAAACCGATTCGGTCTCGGGATGTTCGAGCACATCGGCTGCCGTGACGACAACGTCCCAGTTCTCGCGTCCCAATCTGGACCACAGCGCACGGTGCGAGCCGGCCGACGACAGCGACACGCGACTGGAAGCCAGCAGCCGCTCTAGCCTGTTACGCAGCTTGGCGGATTTCGTGGCGATCAACACTCGAAGGATCAATTTCCGGGCTCCGGAAGCAGTGGATCCATCAACGGATGATTCGGCATCATAATGCCGATTGCATCGGCAGGCAAATTCCGATTGTTACAGAAGTACCGAAACGGTGGCCGGAACATCGAGTCGTCTACCGTCCTTCTCATAGCCCTTTCCGGCCGTTGTTTATCACGACTCTCAAGAACCATTGGTACAAAGGAGCACATAAGTGTACATGTGGCCCGCACCTTGCCCCAGTAACGCGATGACCGCCGGGGCACTCCGGCTCCGGATGGTCGGCAACAATCGCCGCGCTCCCACGACAGGGAGCGAAAGGAGATTCAATGGCGACCAGAAAATCCGGAGGCCGAAAGACGGCGGCGAAGAAAACCACCGCCCGAAAGAAGGCCTCTGCGAAGCCGCGTGTGCGTAGGGCCGCTGCAAAGCGGAAGACCACGACGAAGCGCAAGGCGGCGCCGAAACGGAAGACCACGGCCAAGAGGAAGACCACCGCCAGGAAGAAGACCACCGCCAAGCGCAAAGCTGCGCCCAAGAGGAAGACCACGGCCAAGAGGAAGACCACCGCCAAGCGCAAAGCCGCGCCCAAGCGGAAGGCCGCCAAGAAGAAGACCACCGCCAAGCGCAAAGCCGCGCCCAAGCGGAAGGCCGCCAAGAAGAAGACCACCGCCAAGCGCAAAGCCGCGCCCAAGCGGAAGGCCGCCAAGAAGAAGACTACCGCCAGGCGCAAAGCTGCGCCCAAGCGGAAGACCACGGCCAAGAGGAAGACGACCGCCAAGCGCAAAGCCGCGCCCAAGCGGAAGGCTGCCAAGAGGAAGACGACCGCCAAGCGCAAAGCCGCGCCCAAGCGGAAGGCCGCCAAGAAGAAGACCACCGCCAAGCGCAAAGCCGCGCCCAAGCGGAAGGCCGCCAAGAGGAAGACCACCGCCAAGCGCAAAGCCGCGCCCAAGCGGAAGGCCGCCAAGAGGAAGACGACCGCCAAGCGCAAAGCCGCGCCCAAGCGGAAGGCCGCCAAGAAGAAGACCACCGCCAAGCGGAAGGCCGCGCCGAGGCGGAAGTCGACGACCAAGCGGAAGTCGACCAAGAAGCCGAAGCGTTAGGCCGGTGCCGGCCCCACTGGCTCACCCCCCTGAGCCAGTGGGGTCGTGCCCGCTGGTGTCCTGATCAGGACACTAGTGTGAAGTTCCCTCGGGCAGATATGCCTGAGCCAATCGGGTGAAGTCCGACACCTGACCGTCGATCCAGCCGGGTCCCCTTTCCAATTCTCGACCCAGGATTTGCGCGACACGCAGAGCCGCGACCCGTGCAGCGCGCGCATTGAAGATCAGTGCCCGACTGCGACGTGCCAGGATGTCGTCGACGGTGCGAGCCATCTCGTAACGCGTGGCCCAGACCACCTCGCCAACCAACAGATCCAGATCGGGATGAACGCGCTGTTCGTGTTCGTCCGATTCGGCGATCAGCGCTTCGAGATCCGGAGCGTCGGCGCCGTAGTGTGCCAGATCGCCGAACCGTTGAGCGTTCGGATGATATGCGTGGATGTTCAGGTCCCGCGTCACGCACTCGGCCGGCGGCAGGTCGGCAAGCGTGGCCGCATGATCCACGGCGTCTTCGGCCATCTTGCGGTAAGTGGTCCACTTGCCGCCGGCCACGGTCATCAGACCCGACTTGGACACGAAGATCTGATGCTCGCGGGAGATCTCGGAAGTGTCTTTCGCGTCGGCCGAAGCCACGAGCGGACGTATCCCCGCGAACACGGAGAGCACGTCGTCGAGCGTCGGATCCTTGGTCAGGTAGCGGACGGCGTGCTCGAGGATGAACGTCACTTCCTCTTCCATGGGGACCGGCTCCAGCGCTACGTCATCCAATGGAGTGTCGGTCGTCCCGACCAGGACCACGTGGTGCCAGGGGATCGCGAAGAGAATGCGGCCGTCGTCGGTATGGGGAACCATGATGGCCGACTCACCGGGTAGAAACTCCGCGGGCAGAACGACGTGCACGCCTTGGCTGGGACGCACCATCGAACGGGCTTCCGGATCGTCCATGACCCGCACGTGATCGGTGAACGCGCCGGTGGCGTTGATCACGATCTTGGCCGGCACCTCCCACACGTCCCCGGACTCCTCGTCCACAGCGGTCAGGCCGCAAAGAAATCCGTCGGACCCGCGCATCAGCCCGGTCACCCTTACGTAGTTTGCGAGCACGGCGCCCTGCTCGGCCGCAGTGCGAACCATGTTGATCAGCAGGCGGGCGTCGTCGAACTGTCCGTCGTGGTACTCCACCCCTCCACGGAGGCCCTCGGTCTCGATGGTGGGAATTCGCTCGATGGTCTCTTCCTTGGACAGGTTGCGTGACGGCCCGAATCCGTACCGGCCGGCCAACGCGTCGTAGACCTTCATCCCGATTCCGTAGAACGGGGCTTCCCACCATTGGTAGTTGGGCACGACGAACGGGAGGTCGGACACGAGGTGAGGAGCGTTGGAGCGGAGGATGCCGCGCTCCTTGAGCGCTTCCATCACGAGGGGGACGTTCCCCTGCTGAAGGTACCGGACGCCCCCGTGCACGAGCTTGGTGCTTCGGCTCGACGTGCCTTTGCCGAAGTCGGACTGCTCCAGCAAGACGACCTCGTAGCCGCGCGAGGCTGCGTCGATCGCAATCCCCACGCCCGTCGCTCCGCCGCCGATGACCGCCATGTCCCACGGGGACCGACGTTGGCGCAGACGTTCCAGCATGGCAGGGCGATTCACGGGCAGAGCTCCGGCGCGGGGCCCCGGCGGAATCCGCCCGGCGGCTGGACGAACGGTACTGAAAACACGATTTTTCACCTCCCCGGCAAACGCTCAGGGCGTTTGGAGCGTCCTATCAATCGAGGCACCGAAAGCACGAGATCCGGTCGGTCCGCAACCGACGTCGACCGGATTGAACGATAGAGAGAGACATGGCCGGTCGCATACAACAACTTCTGGGCGAGCTGCGCAGGCGTCACGTGTGGCGCATGGCGTTCGCGTATGCGGCCATCGCCGTCGCGGCAATACAGGGTTTGGACATCCTGGTTCCGATCTTCAACGGGCCGGATTGGATCATGCGGGTGGCCCTCGTCTTCGCGATCCTGGGATTCCCGCTGGCCATCGCCTTGGGATGGGTCTATGAGCTGACGCCGCAGGGCATCCGGCGCGACGACCGGGGCGTCGAAGGCGTGACCTCCGCCTCGGCCCGTCTGGCGTTCCTGGCGCTGGTTGCGGTATCGGTCGCCTCGGTCGGTTGGTGGACTGTCCGTACGAGCGTCAATTCATCCAACGTGGCGGACGAGTCCGTTCCGGCTCAGCCGGTGACCGCCGCCCCGGCCAGCAACTCCTACGGTTCGCCCATCCGCTCGTTGGGTGTGCTGCCACTGGACGATTTTTCGCCCAACGGCGGCAACGAGTACTTCGCCGCCGGCATGCACGAGGCGCTCATCGCCAGCCTGAGTCAGGTCCCCTCCCTTCGGGTGATCTCCCGTACGTCGGTCTCCCAGTACGACAGCACGGCCCTTTCGCTTCCCGAGATCGGCGCTGCGTTGGGCGTCGACGGAATCATCGAGGGATCGGTGGTCCGTGACGGAGATCGTGTGCGGATCACGGTGCAGTTGATTCACGCACCGTCCGACACCCACCTCTGGTCCAACACCTACGACGGCGAGATGAGTGACGTCATCGGACTCCAGGCCCGAGTGGCCGAGGAGATCGCCCGGGAAATCGAGGCCGAGCTTGCGCCGGGCGAGAGCATCCTGACCACGTCCGCCTACTTGGCGTCTCCGGAGGCGCAGGAGGCGTATATGCGCGGTCAGGCCGAGGTCACCAAGGGAACGCCCGAAGCACTGCAGATGGCACGCGAGCACTTTAGCCAAGCGGTAGACCACGATCCTTCGTTCGCCCCGGCACTGGCGGCGTTGGCGGGCACCGATGCCATCATCGAGATGGAGGTGGCCGAAGTCGACCAGGTTCCCGACGTGGAGCGCCTGACCTCGGCCCGCGAGTTGGCGGTCCGGGCAATGGAGCTGGACTCGGGCTCGGCGGAGGCGATGGCCGCGGTCGCGATAATCGACAAGCGGCTAGCAGGCCTCTCGGAGCAGCTTCGCGATCAGGCGGGAATCGACATCCGCATCGATACCGCCGGTATGCCGGACGATGAGTGGGTCGCCTCGTTCAGCGAGCTGGGCCGCCATCGTCAACGAATCATGGTGGCCAGGGCAGAGCGAGGCGGAAAAGACGGCGGGCCTGCGATGGACCTGTCCACGGTGCGGAGGCTGCTCTTATCCGGGGAGACGGAGCATGCGGTCCACGTGCTGGAAGATGTCGTGGACGAGCGGCCGGAGCTGGTTCCCGCATGGCTGCTACTGGAGCAGGCGCAGACGGCGGCTGGCGACTACGACGAGGCGGCGCAGTCGGTCGTTCACATCGCCGAGGTCGATCCGCGCATGATCAGCCCCGAAGATGCTGAGGCGTTGGAAGACGCGGTCGATGAGGACGGCGCCCGGGGCTATTGGCAGTGGAAATACGACCAAATGGAGGCGCGGGTCAGCCGCGGGGCCCCGGTTCCGCCCAGCCAAATGGCCATGGCCTATGCGGCGCTGGGCGATTCCGATCAGGCGTTCCACTACCTGGGCATCGCCCTCGACGAAAAGGACCCGGGCGTGTTTACGCTGAGGACCCACCCGGTGTGGGATCCGCTTCGCGGAGACGAGCGGTTTTCGGGAGTCGTGCGCCGTTTGCGCGCTTCGGCGTGGTCCGGCCGAACCTCGGGCCGCCGGTAGCCACGCGCCCAACTGCACCGGGGCATCGGCGACGCTCCGGATTGCATAGATTGCCCGCATGATCGGATCCACGAGCTGGGGGCTCACCCTTGGTGCGAGGTGGGTGGGGTGGTTCGCCCAATCGACGTCGGCACCCGAGCAAACGGAGCAGGTGACTCCGCCCCAGGGCGTGATCGACCTGGACCCGGGGCCGGGCTGGCTGCGCGCCATGTTCGAGCCCCACCTGGAAGTGGCGGGCGCCCGGATCGGCCTCGACGAATTGCTCGTGTTCGGGGCGATCGTGGTCGTTGCCTACTTCGCCTCCCGGGTACTCCAGCGGGTGGTCGACCGTTGGTTCGAGCTCCGGCGCCTGGGCGACCGCGGGGTGCTCCAGAACACCAACCGGCTCATCCACTATGTCGCGGTCACGCTGGGCGTCGCGTTCGGCCTGCACACGATCGGCATCAACCTGGGCGCCCTGTTCGCGGCCGGCGCCGTGCTGGCGGTGGCCATCGGGTTCGCGACCCAAAACCTCACCCAGAACTTCGTGTCGGGCGTGCTGCTCCTGGCCGAACGGTCGATCACGGAGGGAGACATCCTCAATGTCGAGGGTTCGATGGTGCGGGTGGAACGGCTGGGGGCGCGCGCGACGGTCGCTCGTACCCGCGACGACGAGCAACTGATCATTCCCAACGCCGCGCTCGTCCAATCGACGGTCACGAATTTCACGCTCGAGGACGACCTCTTTCGTGTTCGGGCCGCTGTCGGCGTTTCTTACGACGAGGATTTGGACCACGTGGCGGAGGTGCTCGAACGGGTGGGGCTGGACATCCCGGACCGGAGCAAGGTGAGGGACCCGATCGTCCTCATCCTGGAATTCGCAGCCTCGGCGATCGTGTTCGAGCTATCCGTGTGGTCGCGAGATCCGTGGACCACGCGGGCGACCCGATCGGAGATGTTGCTGAGGATCTGGCGTGCGCTCAGGGACGAAGGGATCACGATCGCCTACCCGCAACTGGACCTCCACGTGAAATCGGACGCCTCGTCGGAACGGGGGGAGCGTGCGAACCAGCGTGCGAACCGTGCCGAAGGCACGGCGTAAGGGAGCTACTCCCCTTCCAGCATCCGGCCGACCTCACGCTCCACGACCGCCAAGGCGATGTCCACGATGCGACGGTGAGAGCGGAAGGAAAGCACGGCCAGGCGAATCCAGAACTCCCCGTTGAGCGTGGTGGACGTGAGGAACGCCCGTCCGTCTTCGTGTAGGGCGGCTACGATGCGCGCGTTGGCGTCGTTGGCGTCACCGCTCGGCGGCAGCCAGCGAAACATGGCCACCGACAGATCCGGGTAGGGACCGACGGACATCCCGGGAATCCGCTGCACCCGCTCGTGGAAGTAGCGGGCCAGCCAGATCTTCTCCGAAAGCGCCGCTCGGAAGGGCGCCAAGCCGAAAAGCTGGAGCGGCAACCACATCCGGAGCCCCCGGAACGGGCGGGTGAGCTCCGGCGAGTGGTCAGCCGGCCAAGGCTCCTCGTCGGCGCTTTCGGCGTCCTGCATGTAGGTGCCCCGGTACCAGTGGGCGGCCGCGAGCTGACTTCGGCGTTTTACGATCAGCGCGCCGGATCCATACGGCAAAAACAGGCCTTTGTGCGGATCCAGGACGACGGAATCCGCCCGCTCCAACCCCTTCAGCTCGTCCCGAACCTCCTCGGCCAAAAGGAAGAAGCCGCCGTAGGCGGCATCGACGTGGAGCCACACGTCTTGCTCCTCGGCAATGTCCGCGATCTCGGGAATCGGATCGATCGCGCCGGTGTCCGTGGTCCCGGCCGAAGCCACGATGAGGAAGGGGGAAAGTCCGGCTTCCCGATCGGAGGCGATCGCCGCCCGCAGCGCATCGGGATCCATTCGGAAGTGCCCGTCGACGGGCACGGTCCGCCTCTGCGCCTCCCCGAGCCCGGCGATCCGCACCGCCTTGGCGACACAGTGGTGCGCGTGAGGGGTCAGGTAGATGACGGACCGTTCGATGTCACGAGCCCGCACCTGCTTGGCCTCCCGCGCGGTGACGATCCCCGTGAGGTTGGCGATCGATCCTCCCGACGTCAGATCCCCGCCTGCGTCAGGGCCGTAGCCGATGAGGTCGGCCATCCATCGGATCAGCAGGTTCTCGATCCGCACCGCGCCGGGGTTGGCGAAGAAGATCCCCGAATACCGGTTGGTGACGTCTGCGAGAAAATCGCCCAGCGCGGAGGGAAACAGTCCACCTCCGGGGATATAGCCCAGGTGTCCCCCCGAGGCGGGGTTGATTCCGGGATGGTCGACCTCCGTGCGGAGTAGCTCCAGGAGCTCGGGCAGCTCGTGTCCCTCCTCCGTTATGGGAAGGCCCAACACCCCCGCCCCGTCTCCGGGCACACGCACGTATCCACGGGCGGTATCGATCGCGGATAGAAACCGCTCGGCGTGCCCGGTCACGCGCTCCAGCAGCTCGGCGCGTTCGGCCTGACCGGGCTCGAGTGCCCGGGCTTCGTGCTCCAGGGCGTCCAGGCGCTGCTCGATTTCCTGGATCCGGGGCAGCGGTATGTCGTGCGTGGGCATGCTCATCAGAGGTGGATGACTCTCGCGTTCGGGCAACGTTTCCGTACTCCGAAGGGAAACACAGGACCCGGTCGGAGCGTAGAGGCTAGCGGCCTCCCAGGATAGGAGTCGGAAGCTCCACCCGGAAGGCCGCCAGATCCGGTGCGGCGGCGAGCGCCGCGCCGGTGGCAACGATTGCGCGAGTAGGAACGTCTAATCACGGTGCGCCGAACCGCTCCCGGAGCGCGAGCAATGGTGCTACCGCAGCCAAATGGTCCAGGAGGTTTTCCAGTGAGATTCGCTACCGCTCTCGCCGTGGGCACATCGTTGCTCATGGCGGGCCCCGCCGCGCTGCTGGCCCAGGGATACGGGCAGGCCGTCGTGGTCGAGGGCCAACAGGTATTCGTGGGTCAGTCGCTCAACTCGGCGACGCCCGGATACGTGTACGTATACGAGAAAGACGGCTCCGCGTGGGCCGAGGTCCAACGCCTCGAGGCGTCCGACGCCGCGGACGGCGACCACTTCGGTCGCGCCTTTGCGGCGGTGGATGGCCAGATGATCATCGGCGCGACGGTCGGAAACGGCGGCACCGGAGCCGCCTACGTGTTCGAGCGAGACGCTTCGGGCACCTGGCAGGAGACCGGCAAGTTGGTCGCGAGCGACGCGTCTACCGAACACTCGTTCGGCCGCGCCTCCGCCACCGACGGCGAGACCGTTCTCCTCGCCGACTGGGGTGCAGACGGTGGCAAGGGCGCCGTGTACGCCTTCCAGAAGGGCGACATGGGCTGGACCGAGGTGGCTAAGTTCTCTGCCGACGACGGTGAAGCCAACGACTTCTTCGGCATGGGCCTGGCGGTGGACGGCGATCTCGTCGCCATCGGCGCGGGCCAGACGAACGGGCAGCGCGGCGCCGTCTACGTGTTCCGCCGCGACGCGATGGGCACCTGGTCGCAGACGCACAAGCTGGAGTTGGAGGACGCGGAAGAAAACACGTCCTTCGGACGGTCGGTTGTCGTGCATCAGGGAATGATTGGCGTGGGTGCGCCGGGCTATGACGGATTCAGCGGCGCAGTCTTCGGCTACGGGTTCGACGAGAACTCCAACGAATGGGAGCAGCACATTACGCTGCGCGCCTTCGACGGTGGCGGACGCTTTGCCCAGTTCGGAGCGGCGCTGAACAAGGGTGACGAGCCGGGCACGGTGCTTATTTCCGCGCCGGGCGCCCATGGAACCGGTGCCATCTACACCTTCACCCACGACGACCACGGCAACGCGGCCATGGCCCTCACGACGCCGGAAGATGCGAATCCCGGTTCGTCGTTCGCGTTTTCGTTGTCCACGAGCGAGTCGTTGGCCGCCGTGGGACTCCCCGGCGCCGACTTCAACGAAGGCGTCGTGTCGATCTACGAGAAGGACGACGCGGGCCGTTGGATGGCTGCCGCCACCGTGTTCACGGACTCCGAGTCGACGTACGAGCCCATCCTGGGCGCGCAGGTCAACTGTGCCGACGGTGCTGTGCAGGCTTTTGGCTGTGAGGACGTAGACGTCATGTCGTTCCTGCCGGTGAAGGACATCGGCGGGGCCCGGGGCGTGCAGCTCAACGACGTGTGGGGATGGACGGATCCCGACAGCGGGCGCGAGTACGCGCTCGTGGGACGCTACGACGGCACCGCGTTCATCGACATCTCGAATCCGACGCAGCCGGTTTACCTGGGCGAGCTGCCCATGACCGAAGGTGCCCGCGGCAATGCATGGCGGGACATCAAGGTCTATGAGAACCACGCCTACATCGTGGCCGACGGTGCGGGTCCGCACGGGATGCAGGTCTTCGACCTCACCCGGCTGCGCGACGTACCCGGTGCGCCGGTCACGTTCGATGCCGACGCGCACTACGCGAACATTGCCAGCGCGCACAACATCGTCATCAACGAGGCGACCGGATTCGCATACGCCGTCGGCGTCAACTCCGGTGGCGAGACCTGCGGTGGCGGTCTCCACATGATCGACGTTCGCGACCAGAAGAATCCGACGTTCGTCGGTTGCTTCCAGGACACGGAAACCGGCCGTAACAAGACGGGCTACTCCCACGACGCGCAGTGCGTGACCTACCACGGGCCGGACACCGAGCACGAGGGCAAGGAAATCTGCCTGGGCTCCAACGAGACGGCGCTGTCGATCGCGGACGTGTCCGACAAGGACAACCCGATCGCGTTGGCGAATGCGGCGTATCCCAACGTGGCCTATACCCACCAGGGATGGCTGGATGAGCAGCACGAGTACTTCTATATGAACGACGAGGGCGACGAGTCCAGCGGCCAGGTGTCCAACACCCGTACCATGGTGTGGGACGTGAAGGACCTCGACGATCCGGTTCTGGTGAAAGAGTACTTTGGACCCAGCCGGTCCATAGACCACAATCTGTACGTGAGGGGCGACCTCATGTATCAGTCCAACTATGTGAGTGGTCTCCGCATTATCGATATCAGCGACCGTGAGAATCCCCGGGAAATCGGATTCTTCGACACCGTTCCCACCAGCGATGAGCCGGTGTTCGACGGCTCGTGGAGCAACTATCCGTTCTTTGCGAGCGGCGTCATCGTGGTGACCAGCGGACGCGAGGGTGTGTTCTTCCTCAAGAAGCGCGAGGTGCCGGTGTCGTAAGACGCCGCTGCACTCGGCCCAGACAGGGAGCGGAGGTCCGGTTGTCCGGGCCTCCGCTTCTTGTTCATCGAGCGGGCCGCGCGTCCCGGTTGAGGTTGTACTTCATGATCCGGCCGTGCGGACCGTCACCGACGCGCTCGATCCCGAACACCGGTCCGGTCGGGCCCCGGGCGGAGGCGACCGCGCCTTCCAGTGCAGCTTGCGCCTCGTCGGACAGCGGCACCGAGGCTCCGTCGAGGGTCTCGCTCAACCGGTCCCAAGTCGTCAATCCCACAATCGCGGCCTCGACATGGGGTCGGGTGAGCGCGTAGCGGAGGGCCACCTGCGACACCGTCGCGCCGTGATCGTCCGCGATCCGGCGCATCGTGCCGAGTAGCCGTTGAAGGGCGGGCCAGCCGCCGAACTCGTCCACGATGAGCAGATATTTGCGGAGCGACCGGCTCGCGACGGGCTCTTCGGGACGCGCCGCGCTCAGGTAGCGGTTCGTGAGGAGGCCGCCTGCCAGCGTCCCGTAGGCGAGCAGTCGCACGTCTCGTTGCCGACACAACTCGGCCATCGGACCCGCCGGCCGCCGGTCCAGGAGCGAGTACTGCACCTGATGCAACTCGACCGGGACGCCGGCATCCAGGACCTCGGTCAATCTGGGTGTGTCGAAATTGGTGGCGCCGAGACATCCGATCTTTCCGGCCCTCATCTGATCTTCGAGCCACAGTCCGAGGTCTACGTACCCGGGAACTGTATAGTCCCACCAGGCGAACTGTACCAGATCGAGCCGATCGCGGCCCAGTCGCGCCAGCGAGCGGTCGACAATCTTCTCGACGTCGGCACGGCGTAGCGCGGCCAAAGCGTCGCGGTCGGGCACGACTTTCGTATGAATCCGGATGCGCTCCGCCGCTTCGCTCCCGGACCGGTTCCGGTACCAGGTCAAGAACCGGCCCAACTGCGCTTCCACGCCCGTATAGATGTCGGCACAGTCGATGGCCCCGAATCCGCGATCCGCCGCTCGAGCCAAAGCCTCGAAGGCCGTGGCTTCGTCGTGTGCGTGCACCCGGTGCCCGGCCGAAAGCTGCCAAGCTCCGAGGATGATGGGCGGAAGCTCGTCCTCCGCGCCGGAGCGGCTCACCGGGGATCGGGTTCGTCGTCCGGGTGGGGCGTACGCGTGACTTCGCTCCTGCGAAATACGCTGGTCCCCGTACGCGTGATACGGAACACAGCGCCACAAAGGGGATCCGGGCAAGCCACGTCGGTATCGGACGTCATCCAGTCGTTCCTGTGGGTCATGCGTTGCTTCGCCGGCAGAAGCGGAAGCAGCGCGGCCAACGGGTAGATCGGAAAGCTCTGACCCGAGGGAAACGTGAGATTCTCGCCGGAAAGCTCGAAATAGTCCCCGACCTCGTGGTTGCAGACCATCTCCCGGGGGGACCCGGCGACTTCGACGCGCAAGTCGTAGAGTTGGAACGTGTCGCTCGGCAAGAAATTCCTCCGTCGCAGGAATGTGCCTCGGCACAAGGAGTCAGGCTCGGGCGCCAATTTCACATGGAACGGGCCCGGATGCACGCGACGCTCCTGCGCGCCGCCGCCGTCCTGCCTACAATCCCGACCCATGACGACCGACAAGAACCCCCGGTCCCGCGTGGGACTCCGCTTTCGCGGCGGCACGGCGGTGGCGCTCCTCCCACTCGCGGTGTTCCTCGCCGGCGTGACCTGGCTGGGCCTGTCCGGAGCCCCGGACGAACGAGGATTTTGGCCCATTCTGCTGGCCGCGCTGACCGTGGGGACCGCGGCGGCCCGCGATCGCAATCGCTACGTCGAGGCCGTGTTGGCCGGGATGAGCCGGCCGATCGTCATGCTCATGGTGGCGGCGTGGATGTTGGCGGGGGTCTTGGCGAGCGTGTTGACGGCTGGCGGGTTCGTCCAAGCCCTGGTCCGCACGGCCGAGGTGAGCGGACTTTCGGGAGGGGCGCTGGTGGGCGCGGCCTTCGTGATCTCCGCGTTGGTGTCTACCGCCACCGGCACCAGCCTCGGGACGCTACTCCTCTGCGCCCCCGTGCTCTACCCCGCGGGGGTGGCGCAGGGCGCCGGCCCGGTGTGGTTGATCGGCGCCATCCTCGGCGGGGCCACGTTCGGTGACAACGTTTCGCCCGTGTCGGACACGACGATCGCGTCGGCATCGTCGCAAGACGCCGAGGTGGGCGCCGTGGTCAGGAGTCGCCTGAAATACGCGCTCCCCGCGGGGGCTCTCGCGTTGGCGGCCTACGTAATCCTGGGCGCGAGCGGCGGATCGCCCATCTCTCCGGCATTGGTGAGCTCGGAGACCGGATTGGGTGCACTGGTCCTCGGGCTGGGCCCGGTGGTCGCGTTCATCCTCTTGCTCCGCCGCGAACATCTCGTGACGGCGTTGATGGCCGGCTCGGCAGTCAGCATCGCGGTCGCGCTTTCCACGTCCTGGCTGTCTCCGTCGGACCTGCTCCGCATCGACGCGGACGCGTTCGGGGCCCGCGGAGTGATTCTGGAGGGCATGGAGCGAGGGGTGGGGATCTCGATTTTCACGATCCTGTTGATGGGCCTCGTCGGAGGATTCGAGGCCACGGGCCTCCTGGAGCGCTGGATCGAGGCGCTCCGCAGCCGAGTGTCGACTCCGGCACAAGCCGAGCGCCGCATCGTAGGCGCGACCAGCTTGGCGGTTCTGCTCACCACCCACTCGGTCGTCGCGATCCTGGCTGTCGGTGAGCTGGCCCGGCGGCTGGGACAGTCCGCGGGAGTGGCCGCCGACCGGCGAGCCAATCTCATGGACCTCACCGTGTGCACCTATCCGTTTTTGCTTCCGTTCTTCATCCCGACCGTACTGGCTGCCAACTTGACAGCTTCCGGGGAGGGTGCCGGGGTTCCGAGCGTCTCGGCCTTCCAGGCCGGGCTGGCCAACCTTCATTCCTGGGGACTTTTGGCCATCCTGGTACTCGCTGTCGGGTTGGGTTACGGTCGAGGACGACCTGAGCCTTGATTCGTACGCTTGAAACCACGAACGTACTCCAGGCCCGTATCCCCCGCAGTTAGGCGGTTTTCCCGCATTCTTCGGGCCGGGAGGCGAGCGCCGTGACGTTCTTCGACGGGAACAGGCCCCGTCGCGTCCGCGAACAGGCACTCGTGGGCGGTGGGCTCTTCCTGCTCCTGATTTTCTGGTTCGACGTCTCCCAACCTCCTACGGTGGCGGCGGCGGTGCTCTACGTGCTGCCTGTCGTCCTGGGGCTCCTGGCCCGTTCGCTGATCGCCATCATCGCGTATGCACTGGCCGGATCGGTGCTCACGGTCGTGGACTATTCGCTCAGCACCTCGGGGGCGCCCGCGGCCGACTTCGTGATCGTCAACAACTTGTTGGTGTTCGTCGCGTTGTGGACGGCCGCGCTGGTGTCGCTCCTCTACGTCATCTCGTCCCAAGCGTACGAGCGCAAGCTGGAGCAGCGGGCGGTGATCGATCCGCTGACCGAGATCTACAACCGCCGGCACCTCACGGTGCAGCTCGACCTGAGAATCCGTGAGGCCATCCGGTATGGGGCGCCGCTTTCGGTGTTGCTGATCGACCTCGACGGATTCAAGGAGATGAACGACCGGTACGGGCATCTGGCCGGAGACCGGATCTTGCGGCATGCGGCCGACCTCATCGCCGAGGCCGTTCGCGGCGTCGACTTGGTGGGCCGTTACGGGGGCGACGAGTTCCTGGTGATCATGCCCCGCACTCCGGTGGACGACGCGGTCCGCGTAGCGGAGCGCATTCGGCAGTCGTTCCGTGATGCGGGCAAGCGCGACGGCGCTCGCTCCTTGGCGGCCGGCGTGACCGTATCGATCGGCGTGACCTCCCTGGACCGTACGGCGCCGACGGTGGAGGCGTTGGTGGATGGAGCCGACCGGGCACTCTACCAGGCCAAGCGCTCCGGACGGGACCAGGTGGTCCGTCTGGGAGACCTCCGGGCACACGGGTCGGAGCGGCGCATCGGATAGTCGACAAAGGGCCGGACCCGAGAAACGGGTCCGGCCCGGTCGCCGGCCCAGCGGACTCGTCAGGCCGAATGCTACCTCACCACCACCGTAATGGACTTCGACGCTCGGTCGATCGTGATCGAGTCCCCGGCTACCTCCGCCTGAAACCCCGGGTTGTGCCCGTTGGCCACCACCGGCGTCGGATAGGCCTCCGCCGGACCGTCCGACGGTTGTGCACCGGCTTCGGCGCCGGTGCCTCCGCTCCCGCGCACCGGCGGAGCGGTCACCTGTTGGGCCTGGGCGTCGGCCAGCACGTCGGCGTTGGCACCCAACGCGAAGCCGGGCGCCGTCGGCCGCCAGAACGTGTACGTCCAGTTGAGCGACCAGCGGTAGGTGTAGCTGGCCCGGTTTCCATTGGCCTTGAGCAGGATTCGGCGAAAGCGCACGTCGTCTCCCGTGCGTGAGCGAAGCACGTTGCCCGGCTGCGGCCGATACTCCCAACGATCGATCTCCGTCGCCCAGTTGGACGTGAACGACCGCATGGTCAGCGAGTCCAGCCGCACCGTGTTGATGCCCGGGTTGTACATCCGCGCGGTCGCGCGCATGAAGCAGTCCCGTCCGCTGCCCAGGAAGACAGGCTGGACCGTGATCTGGTACCAGATTCGAGACGCGGCTTCCAGGGCTCTCCTGCAGTTGATGCGGCCGAACCCGAACTCCTGGTCGCGGCCGGCCGGGCCCAAGTCGTCCGCGGTGAGCTTGATGATGTCTTCGACCTCCCACGAGCGGAGGCCCGGATCCACGGACAGGATGAGCGCCATGAGCCCCGCCACGTGCGGCGTGGCGGAGGAGGTGCCGTTGAAGTTGGGCACGTAGTTGCCGCTGGCGTAGCCGGCCGCTCCGGTAATGTCCGGGGCGTAGATCTTGACCCCCGGCGCGGCGATGTCCACCTCGGGCCCGAAGCTCGACCCCCACCACCACTCGCCGTCCAGGCTCGTCTTGCTCTTGCGCTGGTCCCACTGGTTGGTGGCGCTCACCGCCATCATCCCGGGAATGGTGGACGAGAGCCGGGCCGGGTAGAGCACGGGGGGCGTGTTCGAGTTGCCGGCGGCCGCCGCGATGCAGCAACCCTTCCCACCCCGTCCCTGCGTCCGCGCCGCGTTGAAGGCCGCGCTCACGATGGAGCTCGGAGCCAAGCCGTATGAGTTGGAGAGCACGTCCGCGTTCCTGGGACTCTGGAACGAGCGGAAGATCCCGGTCGCGACCTTGAGCGACGTGGTGTCCCAGCGTCCGCCGCCTATGCCTTTCGCGATGCGGATCGGCACGATCTGACATCCCGGAGCCACCCCTACCCCGCCCTTCGCGTTGTTCCGCTTCATTGCCACGACGCCTGCGCACGCGGTGCCATGCGCGTCGTTGCCCTCGGGCTGAGCGTTGGTGTCTCCTGCGTATGCGTCGTACCCCGGAAGCTTGTACCGAATGTCTTCGTGGTTCAGGTCGCAGCCCTCGTCCAGAACCGCGATCGCGATGTCCGACCGGCCCTGGCTGATGGCCCAGGCCTGCGGCGCGCGGATCTTCATCAGATTCCACTGCGAGGTGAATCCCGGATCGGCCGCGGGACCGACCTGGGGATCGGCGATCGCCTCCAGGTCGGCCGCCTGGGGACCGAACTCCGCCAGATCCGGAGCGGTGTGGTGCAGGAACCCTCCCGACATGAGGTCGGTGGGCTGATCGCCTGAGAACTCTTCGGGGTGAAGCAGGTGATCCAACCGCGGCGCAAGGATCACGAAGTTGGGCTCTGAGTGTTCGACCAACTCGCTGTCCTGAAGCGCGTTGGCGACGGCGATCGTGTCCTGTTTGCCCTTGATCGTCAGGAGGAAGCAGCCGGGCACCGGCACGTCGGCTTCCTTGATCTCCACCTTGTGCTTGCTGAACAGTCGTTTGCGCTGATCCTCGTTTACGCCCTCGGCCATGCGCACCACGATTTCCCCTACCGGAATCAACGCGGTCTGCGGGCCGGTGGTCAGGCTTTCGAACACCGGTGGCCCCTCGGACACGTCCGCACGCTGGTCGATGATCGACTGAAGCGTGCCTGCCAGCGCCTCGATCCTGGCGGGATCCTTGGAAGCTGTCGGCTGATCGATGGTGCCGTTTCGCAGCGCCACGACCGTAAACCCGTGCTCCGGGACGTCGAGCACGTCCACGTGCTGTTCCATCGGCGACAGGGTCGAGATGAGCGACTCGGCCGCCGCGTGGGCCGCATTGGACCCTCCTTCATCGGCACTCTTGCCCATCACGGTGATGAAATGTCCGGACGGGTTCAGGGGAATCTTTTCTCCGTCCGCCCAATAGAAGCGGGCGGATTCGGCGGTCTCCTGCCGTTGGGTGGCCATGGGTCATTCCTCCACGGGGGGTTGTACAGGTTGTTCTCGTGATGAGCGCATGACGGGGCACGCGCCCTGGCGGGACGGGCGGAGGGGAGGTACGACGTACGGTCGGTGCCGCTGGGGGGGGTGGTGGAGGTGGTCCGCGCCTTGGAAAGTTGAGCCTTCCCTCCTGTGTGGATCCGAACCGGGTGGATCCCACCCCTCAACCGGGCGGCCCCCGGCTCCGGGCGTAGTCACGAGCACTGGGATCGGAAGGACGGAGCGGACCCGAGCCGTCGGGTCGGCGCGAGCCGGGTCTGGTCGCCAGTCCGGCGGACCCAGGGGGGATTTCCAGCCCGTGCACCAAGAACGGCTCGCACGACCGCCCCGCAAGCAACAACCAGGGGATCGCCAAACGCATTCCGACTCCTCGGCCCCCGAGGAGCAGGTCCGAGCCCGGGGAGACGGGTGGGACCCGACGCCTCTCACGGAGCCAATCAGAGGGACCTGAAAGATCTCGGTTCAGGGCCCACGGGAGCGAGGGCCGTACCCGACAGCGACTGTACCGGATCCGCCAGGGAGGCAATCCGCAACGGCCGAATCCTCGGCTTATGTCAGCCGGTCACGTCACCGCGGAACCCGCCCACCCCGAATCCGCGAGGTGGAGCTTGAGCTGCGGGCCGGGCGGACGGACCAGCCGGGCAAAGCACGTGGTGAGGCGGCCGTCCTGACCCAGCGATCGGACGTCCTTGGTGGAAAGTCCGGTGGTGCGGCGGAGCGCCCGCCGGAAGGCGGCCGGGGACGAGAATCCGCTGGCGCGGGCCGCCGATTCCACGGACGCGCCGTCGTACGCGATCAGCGTCGCTCCCGTATAAAGATGGCCGATGCCCAGGAGTTGGGCGGGGCTGGGGAGCCCCAGCTCCCGAGCCCGCCGCTCCAGCGTTCTGGGACTCATGCCCACCCGCTCGGCCAAGCGCTCGATGCTTCGGCACTCGTGGGTGTGGCGGAGGAACATGCGCACGAGTCCGAGCTGCCGAACGGTCATCTCGGGAGCCGCCTCCTTGAGTAGCCGTTCCTCTGTAGCCTGCCGGAAGACGTGGCGAAGGAGGCGTCCCAGCCGCTTGGGATCGTCGTCCAGGCCCGGGGTGATGGCCCAGCCCACGCCCGCCCGCCCCAGATCCACCATGAGCTGGGCAGGACGGACCGGACCGCCGTAGAGCACGAAGGTGACCCGTCCGTGGGCAGACACCTGACCCGTGAGCACCGGACCGGAAGGCAACGTGGGATGGGCGGGATCGAAGACCACCGCATCCACCCGACCCGCCATCATCCCGGCCCGCACCTCGTCCCAGGTTTCCACTTCGGTCACGGCAGCGCGCCGGCCCCGTCTGACCTGGGCGCGGGCGGCGGCTTGGATGCGCGCCCGGCATTCCAGGGACCTCAAGAGGGATACGACCCTGACCATCCAGCCTCCTCGCCCGTGGCGGCGTGCGTTCAAGGCATGGAAACGGAACCCTGAAAGGAAGCTAATCAGAAACGGTTTCAGGGTGGAAGAGACCCCCCGATCGGTGTAGCTTCTCCGCGAGCCGGTAGCTCAGTTGGTAGAGCAACGGACTTTTAATCCGTAGGTCGTGGGTTCGAGACCCACCCGGCTCACTGGATTTTCAGGGGTCGCCGAGACTGACCGTGGGACGAACTGTGGGACCGGATCTTCGTGTCACCTCCCCGAGCAAGCGCTTGCCCATGATCTCGGCGGCTTCTCCGTCCTCGCGCTGCATCGATCGCTGACCGCGCACACCGAGCCCGGCCAATCCGAGCTGGAAGACGGGACCCGCGTTTCAGCTGCTATAAGAGGAGGATTGTCAATAGGACGAAGACCTCCCGGACCCGCCGGAAGGCGGGTTTAGTGGAGAAGCGTTCGATGTGGAGATTCCAAGCCTAGCCAGTGTGGATAGATAGTTCGTCGGTACAAATCGCTTGACCGATCATGGGCGAGTCTGTGGGACTCACGCAGCTCTTCGAGTTCTCGTTCGGTCGCAGCACGGCGACCGGACTCATGATCTCCTATGCGAGTTGGGGGGCTCAGTCAGAAACAGAGGGCCGTCGAAGCGGCACGCTGAAACAGGAACTCACCCCACACCACCGGTTCCGCTAAGCATCTCGCCAAAGCTCCCCGGTGCGGAGCATCGCATGGGTCGCTCGGGCCAGCTTGCGAGCCGTAGCGATCCGGGCGGCTTGCCAGCCGATGCGTTCCTTCTGGCGGTCGTAGAACTGCGATAACTCGCTGTCCGGTGCATGCTGACGGTGGCTCACCACGGCGCGGACGTACGCTCCCCGCAGCCAGCGGTTCGCGCCAGCGGGAATCCTGCCGTGCCGAATCGGAGCGAGCCCGGACCGACGAGTCCGTGGTGCGAGGCCTGCGTATGACACAAGCTGTTCAGGACGAGCAAAACGCTTCACGGGCTCGATCTCAGTCGCCATGACCAGAGAACGGTACGATCCAACTCCGGGAATCGATTGAAGGAGCATCGCTCCGGGCACCGTCTTCGCTACTGCATCTACGCGCCGATCCAATGTCCGCACCTGCGCGGTGAGAACGTCGATGATCTCGAAGTGCGTCTCCGCAAGTAACCGCTGCTGCGGCTGCCACTTCGACCATGCCTCGTCCCTCACCCACTTCCGTCCCTTCTTCGTGAGTAGCCGGCCGCGATCGAGCCGCAGTCCCACCGCGTGCAGCTGGGCGTGAATCCGGTTCGCTGCTCGCGTTCGCTGCCGCACCAGTCGCGCCCGATGTCGTACCAGATGTGTCCGATCTCGTTGCTCGGCGTCTCGTGCATATACTTGCGGGATCAGCCCCGCCAGATGCATCCGTGCTAGCAGTTCCGCGTCCACCTCGTCCCGCTTGTGGTGGCTGTGGGCGATCGCTCGAAGTTGCGTCGCGTGTGCCAACACGAACTCCATCCTCGCTCGCTTCGCCACCAAATCACGAATCCAGGGCCACGTAGGCGAAGTCTCCATCACCACCGCCAGCGGTGTCCATCCCTCAAGCCGCTGCATCAGCCCTGCTCCGTCCCGGTTCCCAATCCGCTCCGGGCCTACAACGATCTCACCTTCCTTGTTTACGATCACAAGTACCGAATACGTTGTGTGTCCATCGATACCGGCAACGTTCATGTTGGCCTCCTTCAGCTGTGGTGCCGGCTGGTTCTTGGAACCTTCCATCCGGATCTAACCCATCAGCTCCGTCGGAGGCCAACTCCGCTTATAAGGTCAGAAACGTTGCGACGGATCGCATGCGACTCGGGCGTGGGTGAGGCTCACTCCCCCGTCAGAACACTCCGCCAGACCGCCACGTCCGTCTCCCATCCGGGGGCATCGTCCAGACTCAGCGGGTGGTCGTACGACGGATCTCTGGGATTCGGGGCCTCCCGGTCCATCAGCACCCGTGGCACCAGCGCGTTCAGGTCCGTGCCCCGCTCCAGCGCGCGGGCAATCCCCTGGCGGGCGTTCGCCAACAGCACGAGGCGATAGCTGGGTAGCGGATAGTCCACTCCCCGGCTTTCATCGGGGAAAATCGCGTCGGTGCCGGGATAGAGGAGCACGCCGTCGCCCCAACAGGTCTTCCAGCCCCAGGCGCCGTAGGTGGGGTTTCGGAGCTCGTTGCCATCCTCGTCGTAGAGAACACCGAACGTGCATCCGTCCCGAAAGACATCGGTGTTCGCGCGTGGGCTGTTGTATCCGTAGCCGTCGCCGTTCGTGTAGTGGTTCGCGTGCCAATAGAAGTGCAGGCTCACGCGGTGCTTCAGATACGCGGCCAGCATGGCGAGGAACCCCGTCCCCTTTTCCTCGGTCACCCAGGTCGGGCTCCCGGGACGTCCGCCGTTGTACATCCAGAGACCGCGATAGACGCTTCCGGCCGGACTGTCGGCTCCCTGGTCCAAGATGGCTTGGGCCGCCTCACGCACGAGCCGGCCACGGCCGACCTTGAATCCGAACATGGGCCGGTCGACGCTCGGCAGCTTCTCCCGCCACGAGCGAACCTCCCGCCCGGCCTCCCGATCGTACCAGGCGGGAGCGATCGTCACGACGAGCGGACTTCGGACACCCCGGGCCACGAGGCCGGCGGCCCGGATCTCCAGCGCCTCCAGCACATCCTCCGCGTGGCCGGGCTCGTCCTTGAGGTAGACGAAGTGCTCGGCCTCGGGCGCATGTCGGTTCAACCAAGCTTCGGCCTCGCGAATACGGGCCGCAGCCTCGTTCAGATCGTCCGGAAGCTGGCCGTACGTCCCGATGGCCCAGACGGGCAACCGGCCGTCGCGGAGAAGCGGCTGCGCCCAACGCGGCGGCACCCCACCTCGGTTGGATATGAGCGTGGCCATCCCGTACTTGGCCAACTCCTCCACATGGCGCACATAGAGCGATGGATCGTCCGAGCCGTACCGTTTGCGGATGTCGCTGAGCTCGAGGTACGTGAGGTGGGTGATGGGCGGCTCCAGCCTCTCCACGCCAATGCCCGTCCACGTCACGGTTTGCGTGTTTCCGCCCCCGATGATCGAGATCTGGCCGTCTGGGGTTGCGGGCTCCAAGACCACGAGCTTTCGGACGCCGGCTGCCAGGGTCAACTCGATCTCGGGCGCTCCGGGCTCCAGGATCTCCGGATACCATCGGTCCAGCGCCACCCGGTCATGAGCTCCGGAACCGCTCCGGATCCGACCCCGCACGCGGCCGTCCGACCGTTGCTGGACGTCGTACTGCGCCCGCCACTCCTCTATGAAGTTCAGCTCGTCATAGTCGCCGTGGCCCTGCTGCAGCCGCGATGGTCCGCGCACTTGTAGGTCGGTCACCGGACGAAGGGTGCCGTCCGCGGGCAAGCCGATTGCCACCGCCAACGTCATGGCCCGGTCGGCGTGGTTCTCCAGGTGGAGCACCGGAAAGCGGATGTCGGGCCGAGGTCCGAACTCGGGAGGCGTGGTGGCGGTCCCGAGCAGCTCGTGCCGGGTCTGCTTGTCGTACCCGTCCGAGAGGTAGGCGACCAGACCGGGGATGCCGGCGGACCGACCTTCGGAGAGCGGAGCCACTCGTAACGTTGAATTGGAGTCGAGGACCATAGGCCGCTCACGTTCCCGTCCACCCTACCGCCTCAGCTGTGAGGGAGCGACGGAACTCGATCAGATCGTCGATAATCTCGTGGAACAACCGAAGATACAGCGAACCCACTACGACGTCATGGGCGTACGACCGCCGCGCCGCCGGGCGTCCGGCCCGGAGTGGCTGAGGGGGATCGGCGCGGAAGCGCCGCCCCCCCAGCTACCCTCTCCCCCCCTCTTAAGTCGACTCCATCTCCCACCAATCGTCGAGGAAGCCGCTCAGGAGTCCAGAAACTCCCGGAGGCAGCCGGTACACTACGAACATGGTCCCATCGTCGTGCTGAATCAGCACCGGAGTAAGCTTCTCAACAACGTCCGGAATGGCTGCGTCCAACAGTCGCGCCCGCATCTTGGATCTCCTGAGCAGTTTAAAGCTACCATCGTGAATGAATCTCAGGGGGGGAGATTGTCCAGCGTTTGCAGATACAGTGCCAATGCGTGTTTAACTACTGTTCAGCTTGCTCGGACAATTTTTCGCTCGTCCGATCCCATCGCAATTTGCAGCGGCCGTCGCGACATGCGTGAAATGGCGTCGGCCCGGCCTGCGCCCAGACGATGTTCGATCTATGGTCGCGGGTGCTATAAGATTACGTATCAGAGCTTTACGACATATCGTTCGCGCAGCCGACGGACCTGGCTTGCGCCTCTTGTGGTCCGGTTTCGGTTCGGTCCATCGCGTCACTCCGATACACACCAAAGACTTACACTGACGTTATACATATACTGGTGGTCATTGCGGACTCGACATACACGGGAGTTCCGATTCCCCGAACCTGAAGCGTCCGTGAGCCTTCCGTGGTTCCACCGTGGAGACGCTTTGGTCGGTAGACGTGGCTCTCCACCGGGCCCTGCCGGCCCACTCGCGCGGATAAGCTGCACGCGCTTGCCCTCCCGACCGGGGGGCCGCATCCTATCGGGCTACCACGTCTTCCGGAGGAACCGACATGCGATTGCTGGTAAACTGCGCGCTGGCGGCACTGCTGCCGGCCGTGCTGACCCTGCCCCCCGCCCCGCTGGCGGCGCAGGATTTGGAGGCATTGAAGGAGGAGGCGCTCGAGACGGTCGAGGCCAACTCCAAGATGGTCCAGGAGATCATCGACATGCTGTACTCGTTCGGCGAGCTGGGCATGCAGGAGTTCGAGACCCAGCGCTATCTAACGGGGATCCTCGAGGAGAACGGCTTCGAGATCGAGCTGGGCGTGGCAGGCATGCCTTCGGCCTGGACGGCCCGTTGGGGGTCCGGAAAGCCGGTGATCGCCCTGGGATCCGACGTGGACGGCATTCCCCAGTCGAATCAGAAGCCGGGCGTGGGATATCGGGACCCGGTCGTCTCCATGGCTCCCGGCCACGGGGAAGGTCACAACTCCGGCCAAGCGGTCAACATCGTCGCGGCCCTGGCGGTCAAGGAGATCATGGAGCGTGAGAACGTTCCGGGCACGCTGCTGATCTGGCCGGGCGTGGCGGAGGAGCAGGTGGCCTCCAAGGCCTTCTTCGTGCGGGACGGCGTGTTCGACGACGTCGACGTCAACCTGTTCACCCACGTGAGCTCCAACTTCGGGATGTCCTGGGGCCAGTCGGGCGGCAACGCGCTCTGGTCGGTCCAGTTCAGCTTCACCGGTGCCACCGCCCACTCGGCCGGGGCGCCCTGGCGGGGGCGGTCCGCCCTCGACGCCGTCATGCTCATGGCCCAGGCGTGGGAGTACAAGCGCGAGCACCTGCAGCCGGCAGCACGGTCGCACTACATCATCGTGGAGGGCGGAGACCAGCCCAACGTGGTTCCCCAAACCGCCACGATCTGGTTCTACTTCCGGGAGCGGGACTACGACGGCACGAAAGCCATGTACGACGCCGCCGTGAAGATGGCGGAAGGCGCTGCGCTCATGACCGGCACCCAGATCGACACGATCATGACCGTGGGTTCGGCTTGGGGCCGGCACTTCAGCAAGCCGGTGGCGGAGGCAACCTACGAGAACATCCAACGCGTGGGATTGCCCCAGTGGGACGAAGCCGACGAAGCACTGGCAATCGGCCTCCAGCAAGAGCTCGGAGTGGACGAAAACGGCCTTGCCGACTCGATCCCCGAGCTCCGCGGGCCGGTGGACCTATCCCGCTCGCTGGGGGGCGGCTCGGACGATATCGGAGACGTATCCTGGAACATGCCCACGGTGACGCTCCGCTATCCGTCCAATATCCCCGGCGGGCCAGGGCACAATTGGGCGAACGGAATCGCCATGGCCACGCCCATCGCCCACAAGGGAGGTGTGGCGGGCGCCAAGGTCCAGGCCCTGACCCTGCTGGATCTGTTGCTCAAGCCGGAGATCGTCGAGGAGGCCTGGCGGTACTTCAACGAGGAGCAGACCGCGGAGACCACGTATACGCCGTTCATCTCCGAGACCGATGAGCCCGCCATCTGGCTCAACGAGGAGATCATGGCCAAGTGGCGGCCGTTGATGAGGCCCTACTACTACGATCCCGACCGGTTCGACAACTACCTGGAGCAGTTGGGCATCGAGTACCCGACGGTGCGGACCAACACGGTCAGCGATCGGGACGACGGCCGCTGAGGCTGTCGCTGAGGCTGTAGGGCGGGGGTCCCTCGTGCCTTCGGGCTCGAGGGGCCCCGCTTGCTTGCATCACAGGTCCAGCGAGAGCTGGAGCAGTCCGAACGTCATCCGGTGGTGGGGCGTGGGCCCGAACCGCTCGATGGCGGCCCGGTGTTCCCTGGTCGCGTATCCGGCATTGTGGTCCCAGCCGTATTCCGGATACCGCTTGGCGAGGCGGAACATGAGTCGGTCGCGGCACACCTTGGCGACGATGGAAGCGCAGCCGATCGAGTGCACCACCCCGTCTCCGCCCACGACTGCCTCGTGCTGCCAATCCACGCCGGCCAACGGGAGACCGTCGACCACCACGTGATCCGGCGCGTGCCCCAGCCGCCAGCGGAGCTGCGCCAGCGCGCGGGTCATGGATCGTCCGGTGGCGCGGAGAATGTTGATGCGGTCGATCTCGCGCGGAGAGGCCGCGCCGATGCCGACGGCCTGCGCCGTCCGAACGATCTCCTGCGCCAGCTCCTCGCGGGTCTCGGCGTCCAGGACTTTCGAGTCGGTGGCGCCTGAGATGGTTTGGCCCTTGTTCAGGACGACCGCCGCGGACACCACCGGTCCCGCGAGCGGCCCTCGGCCCACCTCGTCGAGACCGACGACCGTGGAAAGGCCGCGCGCCCAGCACCCCCGCTCGTAATCGAGGCGGGAGGCGGCGGGAGGCGGCGTTGGACTCAGATCCGTTTTTCGGGGATTCGGGCGGCCTTCCCCTTCAGGCCCCGCAGGTAGTAGAGCTTGGCCCGGCGCACCCGGCCCCGCCGCACGACCTTCACGTCCTTGATGGACGGCGAGTGAAGGGGGAACACCCGCTCGACGCCGATGCCACCGGAGATCTTGCGGACCGTGAAGGTGGCACCCATGCCGCCGCCTCGGCGGCTGATGCACACGCCCTCGAACCCCTGAACGCGGACCTTCTGGCCCTCACGTACCTGGTAGTTGACCCGAATGGTGTCGCCCGGCTGGAAATCTGGGAGATCGTCCCGTAGATGCTCGGTATCGAGGTCCCGCAGCAGATCGGACATGGGGTCTCTCTCCGGGTTGGGTGTGACAGCGGTAGAAAGCCTTAGAATTTACTGCAGTGTCCAGGTTCTGTGAAGCCTGGGCGGGCGTTTCACTCTTTGTCTGCGTGTTCCTCGCCGCGGACCTCGTCCACACGCCCGGCGGCCTCCGCGCGCCAGCGCTCGATACGGGCGTGGTCGCCGCTGAGCAGGACATCCGGCACCGCATGCCCCCTGTACTCGGGAGGCCGGGTGTATGACGGCGGGCTGGGCCCGCGGCCGTCGTAGAACGAGTCGCTGGCCGCGGACTCATGATCCCCGAGCACGCCGGGAAGGAGGCGCACGACTGCATCCGCCACCACGAGGGCGGCCAGCTCACCTCCCGAGATCACGAAGCTCCCGAGCGACACTTCCTCGGTAGCGAGATGATCCGCGACCCGCTGGTCGACGTCCTTGTAGTGTCCGCAGAGCAGCGTCAGTTCGGGCTGCACGGCGTAGCGTACCGCATCGTCGTGCGTGAAGCGTCTGCCCCGGGCAGAGAGGAGCACGATCGGACCTCGGGGCGCGAGATCGTCCACCGCCTGGAAAAAGGGCTCCGGCTTCATGACCATCCCGGCCCCGCCGCCATAGGGATAGTCATCCACGGTCTGGTGCTTATCGTGTGTGTAGTCGCGGAGGTCCAGCACGCGGTATTCCACTAGTCCCTTGCGGGCTGCCCGCCCGGGAATGGACAGCGAGAGGGGCGCTGTGAACAGATCGGGAAACAGCGTGACGAAGTTGATCTTCACAGGTCGTTGATCTTCACAGGTCCAAAAAGCCGGGCGGCGGGGTGATAACGATGCGACGCGCCTGGACGTCCACCGCCTGCACCATGTATTTGGCCAGCGGAACCAGGAGCGCGTTGGGGTGGCTCGGCCGCTCCACCTCCAGCATGTGGTGGGGTCTCAGCTCGTAGACCTCGGAAACGATGCCCACGCTCTGCCCGTCGGCCGTGACGACGGAAAGGCCCAACAGCTCGTGATAGAAGAACTCGTCCCCGTCCGGCTCGGCCACCTGTGCGAACGGACGGAGCACATAGCGCCCCCGTAGCTCCTCGGCGCCGTTGCGGTCGTCCACGGAGACGAACTTGACCAGGAAGCCCTTGCGGTAGGGGCGCACGGACTCGACCTCCAGCTCCGCCCCCGGGCCACGCGCCGGCAGCCCCTCATCGTCGCCCAGGACAAGGCGCGCGCCCGGCGTGAACGTCCCCTCGGGGTCGTCCGTGAGAGGCCACGCAAACACCTCGCCCCTGGTGCCGTGGGGCTTGTTGAGATGCCCCACCACCAGGTACTCGGGGCCCTCCGCAGGCACTAGGGAAGCTCTGCACAAGTGGATCGAGCCTCCACTTGCGCGCTACTCCTCTTTGGCTTCCGCGGCGTCTTCCGAAGCGTCGTCGCCCTCGTCCGAGGATGTCTCCGCCGCGGCCTCAGGCTCCTCGCCGGCTTCTGCGGCGGGCTCCGCGGACTCCTCTTCGGACGCGGCCTCGGCCTCCGCTGCGGCCGCCTCAGCCTCGGCCTCGACGGCGGCTGCGGCCTCCTTGGCCAGCTTGGCTTCTTCCTCGGCCTTGGCTGCGGCTTCGGCTTCGGCCCTGCGCTTGGCCGCGAGCTCCTCGGAGCGGCGCGCCTTTTCGGCCTCTCGGTCCACCTCTCCGACGGCCACCGTGTCGTCGCCGCCCTTTCGGGCCTTGTTGACGAGCGTCCTGACCGTGTTCGAGGGCTGTGCGCCCTTTCCGATCCAGAAGTCCACCCGCTCCAGGTCCAGCACGATCCGGGCGGGCCGGGTCAACGGCTTGTAGTAGCCGATCGACTCGACGAACCGTCCGTCCCGCGGGGACCGGCTGTCGGCGACGACGATGCGATAGTGAGGCTGCTTCTTCCGGCCCATCCGCCGGAGTCGAATTTTCACGGGCATTGGTCTACCTGCGATTCCTTCGTTGAGCGTTGGACGTTATTGGGGAACGAGCCCCTTCATTCGCTTGAGCAACTTTTCCATTTCCTTGAACTGCTTGAGCAGGCGGTTCACCTCGGACACGGGCCGACCCGAGCCTTTGGCGATCCTGGCCCTCCGAGATCCGTTCAGGATCTCGGGACGGCGCCGCTCCTGCGGGGTCATCGACAGGATGATGGCCTCGATGTGCTTGAGACGCCGCTCGTCCAGATTGGCGGTCGGAAGCTTCTTGGACACCCCCGGGATCATCTTGATGAGCTGCTCCAGGGGGCCCATGCGTTGAATCTGGCGCATGGTGGACAGAAAGTCCTCCAGGGTGAACCGGGCCTTTCCGAACACTTTTTGCTCGAGCCGGGCCTGCTCCTCGGCGTCGATGGTCTCCGCGGCCTTCTCGACCAGGCCCACCACGTCGCCCATCTGGAGGATCCGGCCCGCCATGCGCTGGGGGTCGAAGACCTCCAGGTCCTTCACGCCTTCGCCCACCCCGATGTACTTGATGGGCCGTCCGGTGACGCCGTGAATGGACAGGGCTGCACCTCCGCGCGCGTCGCCGTCCATCTTGGTGAGCACCACGCCGGTAATCTCCAGCGCCTCGTCGAAGCCCTGGGCAATCTCGACGGCTTCCTGTCCGGTCATGGCGTCGGCGACAAACAGGATCTCGTGCGGGGAGAGGCGCTCCTTGATGCGCCGGAGCTCGTCCATCATCTCGACGTCGATCTGCAGGCGCCCGGCGGTGTCGACGATCAGGACGGGCCGCCCCGCCGCTTTGGCCGCGGCCTTGGCCGACTCCGCCACGTCCACCGGGTCCTGTCCGTCCGCCGGCACGTGCACGGGCACGTCGATGGACTGACCCAGCGTCTGAAGCTGCTCCACGGCGGCCGGTCTGTAGAGGTCGCACGCGGCCAGCATGGCCTGGCGCCCTTCCCTGCCCAACAGCCGGGCGAGCTTCGCGGCGGTGGTCGTCTTTCCCGATCCCTGGAGTCCGACCATCATGACCACGGTCGGCGGAGAGTGTGCCCAGGTGAGCGCGGGCCGCTCGTCGCCCAGCAGGGTGGCCAGCTCGTCGTGTACGATCTTGACGATTTGCTGACCCGGGGTGACGGATTTGAGCACCTTCTCACCCATGGCCGCAGCCTGGACGCGAGTCAGGAACTCGCGGGTGACCTTATAGTTGACGTCGGCTTCGAGCAGCACACGGCGAACCTCACGGAGCCCCTCTTTGATCATGGGCTCCGTGAGCATGCCGCGTTGCTTGAAGCGGCTCAGAACGGTGTCGAGCTTTCCGCCGAGTTCGTCGAACATTCAGGGCCAGGCCGAGAAACGAGTACAGCCTCTAATCGTAGCCCCGATGAACAACGGGCTCAAGGACCGGAAAACCGGCCTTGGCCCCCCTCCCCTAGGTGTGGGTGCCGCCGGCGCCTCCCGATGAAACGTCGGCGCCGTCCGCCCGCCGCAGTTGTGAGAGCCAGTGCTCCATCTGCCGTCCGGCCGCCTCGCGCCCGCCGAGCCCGAACGACAGCGCGAACGCCACGGCCATGGCCCCCAGAGTCAGCCCGAACGCCAGGGTGACGATCTCGTCCGCCAGGCCCATGGCCTTGAGGCCCATCGCGAGCACCAGGCCCAGAATTCCGAACCGAGTGAGGCCGGCCAGGAACGGTGCGGAGGGCCCTCTCATCTGGACCACGGTGGCATGCGCCACGTTGGAGAGCCACACGCCTACGGAGATGATCAGCAACCCGAGGAGCACCTGGCCACCGAACTCGATGAACATGGCTACGGTCTGGGACATGCTCGCGAAGCCCAGGCGGCTGGCGGCCTCCACCGTGGCGAACAACATCGCGAACAGCACGATGAGCCGCCGGGCCAGGTCCGACAACCGGAAGCCCTCGGGAAGCGCGTTGCTCATGCCCAGCCGAGCCGGCAACTCGTTGAACCGCATGGCCTCGAGGAGGTTGGCCACGAGCCCCGCCACGAACCGCGAGACCAGATAGGCGACCGTAAGGATGATTCCGGCCGCGAAGATATTGGGGACCGCCGCCATCAACTGACCCAGCATGTCGGTGGCCGGCCCGGAGATGGCTTCGATCTTGAGCGCATCGAGCGCCGCGATCAGGGCGGGAACGAAGACGAAGATGTAGACGAACAGCCCGGCCAACTGGGAGAGGGACACCGTGCCGGTGAGCCCGGCCCGGTCGCCCAGCGCGTCCACGCCTGTCGCCTGCACGAGCGTCCGGACCAGGTCCCGGAGCAGTCGCGCCAGGAACCAGCCCACTGCGCCGATCGCCACGGCGGCCAGCACGTTGGGCACCATGCCCAGCAGGCGGTCGGTCATGCCCTGCACGGGACCGAGCAGGCCGCCGATTCCCAGGGTTCCCAGTATGGCCGGCAGGAATACCAGAAGCACGATCCAGAACAGGGCCTGTCCCATGTTCTGGCTCAGCGGCGCCACGCCCGCCTCGCGCGACAGCCGATCGTCCAGCGTGGTCGCGGCCAGGGCCCGAGTGGACAGTGCACGAGCCACGGTCGCGATGATCCACGCGACGAGCGCCAGCACACCGCCGGCGATGAGGTTGGGCAGGAAGCTCAGCACCTGGTCCGCCAACGACTGGAGCGGCTCCGAGACGGGCTGGAGGTTCAGCGCGTTCAAGACGCCGATCAGGACGAACATCATGACGACGTAAAACACGCCTGTCGCGATGCCTCGCTCGAGGTCCATGCGTTGCTCGGTCCCCGCTTCCAGGCGTTGATTGACGCCGGCCACGCGAAGCGTCTTCCGAACCCCCGCCCGGATGATCAACGCCAAGATCCATCCGACGACGAAGATGGCCAGCGCAGCCAAGACGTTCGGCAGCGTCGAGCCTACGGCCTCGACCACATTGGTCCACAGGCGGTTCCAGTCCATCCGCTTGCCCTCCCCAAGCTTATGGCCCGTCCGGTGGACCTCCGTCCACCGAAAACGAGACGAAACACGCGCCCGCGTTGGGTTAGACCCGGGCCATCGAGGTCAGGTCACATCGCGGACCGGCCGGAGGCAGACTGTACGCGGTCCGGTCGCGCCGGCCCTCTCAACCAGCGGCCGGGACGCTCACCCGTGAACGCCCCGTCCAGGATGACCGGACGCCCGTTCACGACGACATGGTGGATTCCGACCGCGTAACGATGCGGGTCGGTGAACGTGGCCATGTCCGATACGGTTTCGGGGTCGAAGACCGTCAGGTCCGCCAGCATGCCCTCTGCCACCAGCCCCCGTTCGAGTTGCCCGTACTGCTCGGCAGGCATGCGGGTCATCTTTCGAACGGCAGTGGCAAGGTCCAAGGCGCCGAGCTCGCGCACGTAGTGGCCCAGCACCCGTGGGAAGGCGCCGTAGCTCCGCGGGTGAGGAAATCCGTCTCCCCATGCCACGGGATCCCCGTCGGTCTCGATCATGGCCAAGGGGTGCTGCATGATGCGGATCACGTCCTCTTCTTCCATCGCATGATAGATGGCGCTGAAACCGCCGGCCTTCTGCAGCTCGATCAGCACCGGGATGGCCGCATCCAACGAGTTGGGCAGGCCCCTGTCCGCCAGGATGTCGGCAACAGTTTTTCCGTTGTACCGGGGATCGGCCCGCAACACGCGAATTTGTATGCGCCGCATGTCGTTGCCTGGCCGGTCGCTCAAGATCAACGCACGCATCTCACGGACGATACGCTCGCTGAGGGCCGGATCGTCGACCCGCCTGCGAAACTCCTCCGGCCCCCCTGCGTGCATCCACTGGGGAAAGAGGATCGAGCTGCCCGTGCTCGACGCGGTGTAGGGATAGAGGTCGTGCTTTACGTCCAGGCCCTCGGCGTTCGCCGAGTCGATCATGGCCAGCGTGCGGACGGACTGGCCCCACTGCGCTCGGCCGGACGCCTTGTGGTGGTTGATTTGGGCCGGGATGTCCGCTTCCCGAGCGATGCGGATCACCTCGGCCACCGAGGCGAACAGCCCGCTGGCCTCGTTGCGCATGTGGGAGACGTAGAGACCACCGTGACGGGCGGCGACCTTGGCCAGCTCGATGATCTCCTCGGTCTCGGCATAGTTGGCCGGCACGTAGAGTAGCCCGGTGGACAGCCCGAGGGCGCCCTGCTGCATGGTGGAATCGACCACCGCGCGCATGTGGTCCAGCTCTTCCGGAGTAGGATCCCGGTCTTCCAGTCCGAGCACTCGGGTACGTGTCCATGAGTGGCCGGCGAAGAAGCCCACGTTGACGGCCACGTCCAGTGAAGACGCGTAGTCCGCGAGCGGCCACGGCTGATCGCCCGAGTGCAGCGAGGCGATGATCGTGGTGATGCCCTGGCGGGTGAAGTTCTCCGCCAGGGGATGGCGATGGATGGTGGTCTGGATGTGTGCGTGGTTGTCAATGAAGCCGGGAGCGACGACAAGGCCCTCGACGTCCAGGATCCGGGCGGCCCGTTCAGGGTCGATCCCGTCAGCGGATACCGACACGATCCGGTCGTCCGACACCGCTACGTCGGCCCGGAACGGCGTACCCCCCGAGCCGTCGATCACGGTGCCGCCGACCAGGAGCAGATCGTACGCTGCGTCCGCTTCGGCCTGAATGGCCCCTTCAGGAGCTTCTTGCGAACAGCCGGCCACCGCGAGGAGCAGTACGCCGGTGGTGGCGAGGCGGGCCGCGGTCGTGTGCATGTGGTGACTCCAGGCGATTTTGATGGCCACGAGACCGACCAGCAACATGCCCGTGAAGAGCACCGCCTGACCAGTGAACGGCGTCAGGAGCACCAGACCGGCCACCGTCGGTCCGAGGGCCTTGGCCCAGAGCGGATCGGATTCGTGCCGATGTAGATACCACAGGCTGCAGAGAAAGACCGCCACCGGCACGGCGACCGCCATCCCGGCACCGAACGGCCCGATGTGCGCGTGCCCGGTGGCCTGGTCCACTGCGACGGCGAGGCCGGCTCCCACGGCCGCTCCCGAGGCGAAGATCAGGTAGTGGCCGTAGCCCCACGCAAACGCCCGTCTCATGGAATAGAGGAACACGTGGGCCTCGCGGTCGAAATAGATCCACCAGAGCGAGAACACGATCAGCACGCCGCCGCCCGCGATCGGGAGGACGCTCCGTGACAACTCGCCCGCCTCCATCGAGGCCTGGAATGCCGTGGCTGCGGCCAAGATCGACTCGCCCAGCACGATGATCGTGAGGAGCCCGTAGCGCTCCGCGATGTGGTGTGCGTGCCAGAACGTCTGCGCGGTCATGGACGCCCACGCCGGGATCAGCAGCTCGACGCCCGCCAGCAGGAAGAATCCCGGCAGGGTCCACGAAGGTGGTGCGAACAGGAGGCCCACCCAGCCCACCTGGGCGAGGGTCACTCCGGTCGCCATGCGCAGCGCGGCCTGGCGATTGGCCGGATCCGAGCGTGCGGCCCTGAGCCACTGGAGCACCAGGGCCACCCGCATCACGACGTAGCCGACGGTCACCACCGTGAAGTCGAGGTCCGCGAAGGCGCTCGACACGCCGGCGGCCAGAATCAGCGCGCCGGTGAGCTGGAGCAGCGCCGCCAGCCGGTAGGGCACGTCGTCCGTGTCGTACGACGAGGCGAACCACGTGAAGTTCATCCAGGCCCACCAGATGGCGAAGAACACCATCAGGTACTTGCCCACACCTTCGGCCGGATGTCCGTCGGCGATCGCATGGTGAAGCGCGGCGGCCGCAAGCGCGATCGCAACGACGAACACCAGGTCGAAGAACAGCTCCAACGGCGTTGCGGCGCGATGCACTTCGTCGGGAGACCGTCCGGTCATGGGGACCATGAAGGGGCAGTGTCGAATCATCGTCTACTCCGCGCGGCGGGCACGACACGGGCGGGGCTCATGAGGCAGCCGCTTCGGCCTTCATGTGTGTAGCGGCCCACTCGGCGAAAGGCGTCCATCCGACCTCGGGGTAGGACTCGCGCAACGAGGGGATGTCCATCGAGTAGCCGACGTCGTTGAACCACTCGTACATAATCGCCAGGTCGTCCGATTGGCTTCGGATCTCCTCGACGGGCTGCTCCTCGAACGCGATCGGCGTGCCCCGCACCGAAGTGAACACGTCCGCGATCTGCCGGCCGGTCAGCTCGTCGGAGGCGAGATCTATGCGGAGGCCCAGGAATCGGCCCCGCTCGCCCAGCGCCAGGGCGTTCATCCGCCCGATGTCCCGGAGCGCGACCATCTGAAGCGGACGGTCGGCTGGAAGCGCCAAGCGGATCTTGCCTCGTTCGAGATCGGCCAGGTTCCAGGGAAAGAAGAAGTTTTCGTAGAAGAATACGGGGCCCGTGATCGTCCAGGGCACACCGGAGCCCTTCAGGTGCTCTTCGATTCGGGCCTTGCTGTCGAAGTGCGGGATCCCGGTGGTCTGGTCGGCGGATCCCACCGAGCTGAACACCACGTGGCCCACCCCGGCGGCCACGGCCCCGTCCACGGCATTGATTCCGTGCTCCACCTCCGCCTCCACGCCCGTCCAAGGCGTGGTGAGAACGAACACGGAGTCCACGCCTCGAGCCGCTGCGCTGATCTGCTCCACGTGGCCCAGGTCCCCCTGCGCCAACTCCATGCCTCGGGCCGCGAGGGCCTGCGCCTTCTCGGCGCCCGCGTCCCGCACCAGGGCCCGCACCGTGTGGCCCGCATCCAGGAGCGCCGTGGCCACCGCGCCGCCCACCTGACCGGTCGCACCGGTTACCAATACCGACCGTTTCGTCATGATCGTGTCATCCGTCGTCTGTTGAGGGAGTTTCGATTGGGTTGGCTCAATTTAATTTGCAAGCAAATAATTTGCATGTCAATTATTATTCTCCGGGGTCACGAGAGAGATGGCTCGCGTGGTGCGAAGCCGAGGGGCGTTCGTAGCTTGTTCGCATGAACGTGCAGATCTTCGGCACGAAGAACGACGCCGACACACGCAAGGCACTCCGGTTCTTCAAGGAGCGCCGCATCCCGGTGCACTTCGTCAACTTCAAGGTCAAGCCACCCTCCAAGGGCGAGCTCCGCCGGTTCGTCCAGCGGTTGGGGTGGGAAGCCGTTGTGGACCGGCAGTCCAAACGGTTCCGGAGCTTGGGCCTGGAAACCGCGCACTACGGCGAGGACCGCTGGCTGGAGATCGCCTCGGAAGAGCCCATGATCCTCCGCATGCCGTTGGTGCGTTCCGGCAATCACCTGTCGGTCGGGGCGGACGAGTCGACCTGGCGGGCCTGGTTGGACTAGTGTCCCGCGGCTACACCACCTTGGCCTTCCACTTCCCCCGTCGGAACACGAGCCCGGCCATGACCGCGAGGGACGAGAACGCGATGGTGATGGCCAGCGCAACGCCCTCGGGACCCATCCCGAACTCACGGGCCAGGACCCAAGCGAGGGGAATCTCCCAGCACCAGAAGCACGCAATGTTGAGGTAGGTGGGCGTCCACGTGTCCCCCGCCCCGTTGAAGGACTGGGTCAGCACCATCCCGTACGCGTAGAAAAAGAACCCGGCGCTGACGATGCGGAGCGTGTTCGTGGCGTAGGCGCGCGTCAGCTCGTCTCCACCGAACAAGCCGGCGATGGGCCCCGCCAGCACGATGAAGATGATCCCCAACGTGCCCAGGAACACGAGGTTCACCTTACACGCCATCCACACCGCGCGCTCTGCGCGATCGGGCTTGTTCGCCCCCAGGCTCTGGCCCACGAGAGTGGCCGCCGCGTTCGAAAGGCCCCACGATGGAAGGATGGCCAAGAGGATGATGCGTATGCCGATGGCGTATCCGGCCAGCGCTTCCGGTCCGAACTCGGCCAGGATACGAATGAGGCCGATCCAACTCGCGGTGCCCACGAACACCTGGAACGTGCCCGTGGCCGAGAGCCGCGCCACACGGGCCATGAGGCCGGGAGAAAACCGCAGATGGCCCGGGCGCATGCGCAGGCGTCCATTCCCTCGCAACAAGACCCAGAGCTGGAACAGGACCGCGACGCCTCGCCCGGTGTTGGTGGCCACCGCCGCCCCCGTCACACCCAGCTCCGGAAACGGGCCCAGTCCGAAGATGAGGCAGGGGTCCAAAACGATGTTGATGGCGTTGGCCAACCAGAGCACTCGCATGGCAATGGCGGCATCGCCGGCTCCCCGGAACACGGCGTTCAAGAGAAAGATCAGGAGGACGGTGGCGTTTCCGGCCAGCATGATGCGGGCGTATCCGCTTCCAACCTCGACGGTGGAATCCTCGCCGCCCATGAGCGCCAGCAGGTTGTCCGCTTGGAAGAAGCCGATCACACCCAGCACGCCCGCGATGATCAGCCCCAACAGAAACGCCTGCGCTCCGGTGTGGGACGCCGCTTCGGGATCGCCCTCTCCGATCCGACGGGCCACCATCGCGGTCGCGCCGATCCCCAGCCCGATGCCCACCGTGTAGACCATCGTCATGAGGGACTCGGTGAGCGCGACGGCCGCCACGTGATCGGCCCCGAGCCTCGACACGAAAAAGATGTCGACGACGGCGAAGACCGACTCCATGACCATTTCCAGAACCATGGGAATGGCCAGCAAGATGACGGCGCGGCTCAGGGGCGCCTTTGTCAGGTCCACCCGGTCGCCACGGATGGCGGCGAGTACCGTTTGCCAAAGGGTGGTGCGCGCGTCCACCCGGCTTCCCGTCAGCTCACTCGAATGATTTGGCTGCGACGTGTGCCCACCGAGACCATGACCACGGGTACCTCGAGGAGCTCGCTGATGCGGTCCAGGTACCGGCGGGCATTGGTGGGAAGATCCTCCACGGTCCGGGCCTCGGCGGTCGACGTCTCCCAGCCCGGGAGGCTCTCCAGCTCGGGCTCGACCCGGTCCAGGAGCGACGTCTCGGCCGGGAATTCGTGCGTGAGCCCGTCCGGCGTGCGATACGCGGTGGCGATGCGCAGCTCCGGCAGAGAGTCCAGCACGTCGAGCTTGGTGACCGCCAAGCCGGTGAGTCCGTTGACGCGCCCCGCCAGACGCCCGACCACCGCGTCGAACCATCCGCAGCGGCGGGGCCGGCCGGTCGTGGCTCCGAACTCGTGGCCGAGGGCCCGCACGCGCTCATCCAGCTCGGGCTCGAACTCGGTGGGAAAGGGCCCCTTGCCCACCCGGGTTGTATAGGCCTTCATCACTCCGACCACGCGGCTGATGCGGGTGGGTCCTATGCCCACGCCGACCGCGGCGCCGGCGGCCGTGGTGGTCGACGAGGTCACGTACGGGTAGGTGCCGTGGTCCAGGTCGAGGACGGTGCCCTGCGCGCCCTCCAGCAGAACGCGTTTTCCCGCCGACAACGCGCCGGTGATCTCCAACCCCACATCGGTGGCCAGCCCGCGCAGGCGGGGTGCCAGCGACAAGGCGCGCTCCACCCGTTCCGGCAGGGTGCCGTCGTCAGGATGGCCGAGGCGCGCGAGCGCTTCGGTGGCGCGGTCGAGCCCGGCTTCGACCCGCGACTCGACGAGGCCGGGATCGGCCAGGTCGGCTACTCGAATTCCGCGCCGTCCGGCCTTGTCCTCGTAGGCCGGGCCGATCCCCCGACCGGTGGTTCCGATCCGGGTTGCTCCCGAAACTTCACGCTTCTGATCCAGCACGCGGTGATAGGGGAGCAGCAGGTGCGCACGGCTGGATACGCCCACGCGCCCGTCCACGTCGATGCCGCGCCGCTCCAGCGCGTCCAGCTCCTCGAAGAACTGGATGACGTCCAGCACGACCCCGTTCCCGAGGAGACACCGCTTTCCGGGATGGAGCACGCCGGACGGGATTTGGTGCAAGACGAACTCGGCATCTCCGACGTGCACCGTGTGTCCCGCATTGGCGCCGCCTTGATAGCGCGCCACCACATCGACGTCCTCCGCGAGCACGTCGACGATCTTGCCCTTCCCCTCATCCCCCCATTGGCAGCCGACGACCACCGTACAGTCGGAACCGAACGCTGCAGTCACCTTGCTCCTCCGGACCAACGCAAAAGGCCCGTCCCCGATCGGCGGGGACGGGCCCTGACTGGTGTGTCCTTTGGTAGAAGGTAGAGCCGATTCGAACCCGTATCAAGACGCCGGGACGAGCAATTCCGCCTCCCGTAGCACCCGTTCGACCTGGACGAGCTGTCGCTCCGGAAGCGGGCGGAGCGGCGGACGGGGACGACCACCCACCAGGCCCAGTAGGTCGGCCCCCGCCTTGACTCCGGGAACACCCATGCCTCCGACGATTTCCACGTGTGCGGGAGCCACCCGCTGCTGAATCCGGCCGGCTGCGGTGTGGTCGCCGGCGACGAAGCGGGACCAGATGTCCGCACAGTCTTCCGCCGCCAGGTTGGCCACGCCCAGGATGCCGCCTACGGCTCCCACCTCGAGCGCGGCATAGAGGAGAGCGCCGTTGCCCACCAACACCTGAAATCCGGGTGCTGCCGCTGTCACCAGGTCGCCTACCAACTCCAGCTTGCCTCGGGAGTCTTTGATGCCCACGACGTTACCGTGTGTGGACAGCTCCGAGACCAAGCCGGTCGCCAGGTCGAGCGTCGCGAACTTCGGAGGGACCTGATAGAGAATCACCGGCACCGGTGAGGCGTCCGCGACCGCCAGGTAGTGCTCGCGGAGCACCTCGGGCGTCATGGCACCCGTGTAGAAGGCGGGCGGCTGCACCAGCACAGCATCGGCCCCGTGGTCCGCCGCTTCCTTGGTGAGCCGAACGGTCCGGCGCGTGGACTCGGCGCCGGTCCCGGCGATCAGCGACCGGCCGCCGGGCAGCACGTCTCGCACGGCGGCGAGCAGGCGTGCACGCTCGTCGTCTTCCAGGAGCACGGCTTCTCCGGTGGACCCACCGACCACGATCCCGCGAATTCCGGTCTCGGCCCAGCGGCGCACGTTGGCGCGGGTCGACACGAGGTCCGCGTCGCCGGTCACGGGGTCGAACGGGGTGATGGCCGGGATGAACACGCCGGACAGGTCGATGGAGGGCTGACTCATGGTGGGCTCGGGTCCTTCGGAGATCTGAGGTATGCGATGAACCCACAAAGTAGGCGCCGCGCCCTGCGGGACCAGCCCGTCGGGCGCGACGCCTGCGCTCTCTACGCGGAGCCAACGTGTCCCTCGCCGGCTACCCGTTCCCTCCGAACGAGTCGTCGTCGCTCCCGAACGGCGCCGGTTGGTCCGGCCCGAACGAGTGGTCCGTTACGCCGAACGGGGCCGGCCCCGGAGATCCGAACGGCTCCGGCCCGGCATCGGGTTCGGGCTCGAACGAATCGGACTCGGACCCGAAGGAATGCACCGGATCGGGAGTGAACTGGAGGCCGTCGTCGCCGCCGAAAGAGTCCCCGTAACTCCCGGCCGCAACGGACGCGTCCTCCTCCGGCTCCTCCTCCGCGGTGTCCACTCCAAACACATGGCCCATCTCGTTCTGGAGGCTCTGCTCCATGAGCGACTGGGACGAGCTTTCGCCGAAGAAGTTCATCTTCAGGTCGAAGTCGTTGGGGTTGTTGGCCGCCGCCTTCGCGGTGTCGAAGTCGACCATCCCGGCCTGTACCAACTCGGCCAGGTGCTGGTCGAACGACTGGGATCCGTAGTGGGAGCGACCCTCCTCGATGAGGTCGTTGACCTCCTCCACCCGATCGGCGTCTTGAATGCAGTCCTTGATGGTGCCGGTAACCAGCATGACCTCGCACGCCACGACCCGGCCCCGATCGTCTCCGCGGGGGAGGAGCCGCTGGCTGATCACGGCCTGGAGGGTCTCGGCCAGGCGGATCCGGATCATCTCCTGCTCGGACGGCTCGAATACGGCCACCAGACGGGAAATGGTTTGGGCAGCGTTTTTGGTGTGGACCGTCGAGATGACCAGATGCCCGGTCTCCGCAGCCTTGAGCGCCGTGTCGATGGTCTCCTTGTCTCGCATCTCACCGATCAGGATTACGTCGGGGTCCTGACGCAGCGCGGCCCGGAGGCCGGTGGAGAAGCTGTCCGTGTCCGTGCCGATGTCTCGCTGGGTGACCGACGAGCTCTGGTCACGGTGCAGGAACTCGATCGGATTCTCGAGCGTCACGATGTGCCGCTGCCGGGTGCGGTTGATGTGCCCGATCATGGCCGCCATCGTCGAGCTCTTCCCGGAGCCGGTAACGCCGGTCACGAGGATCAGACCCCGCTCGGCACCTGCGATCTTCTCCAGCACCGGGGGCAGGCGCAGGTCGTCGAACGTGGGAATCTCGATCGGAATGACGCGCATGACGATCGAAAACGTTCCGCGCTGCCGTAGGATGTTCACCCGAAACCGTCCCAGCCCGGGCAGGCCCCAGGAACAGTCGTAGTCCAGCACGTCGTCAATCCGCTGGCGGTCCCGCTCGTGCGGGATCAGCTTGAGCGCGATCTGGCGAACCTGCTCGTGCGTGAGCTTCTGCTCGGTCATCGGGAACAGCGCGCCGTGGATGCGCGCGCGCACCACGTCACCAGACTTCATGTGGATGTCGCTCGCGCCGCGCTCGATGGCCGCCTTGAAGATCTCGGTCATTCGGGCTTCCTCAATCCTGGCTTGTGAATCTCTTTTCCGGTGAATGACCCGGGGGTCGGACCGACGCGGAAAAGCGGATAAGCGGTTGATTTGCCAATCGCTCCAAGGGAAATTCCGGCCGCGGACGGACGGAGGTCCCGGAGGTGCGTTGGGTGTGCCCTCGGATTGGAGCAGAAAGCGGACCAGAGGAGGGGGGCGGAGGCGGGCCCGGTGACCTACCGGGCAGCGTCCCTCCAGCGGATGCCCATGAGCTCTCGGGCGCGGTCCAGCGTCTCCCTGGCGAGGGCTCGCGCACGCCCGGCCCCGGCGTCCAGGACCTCGCGCACCCGTTCCGGATGGGCCTTGAGCGCACGAGCCCGTTCCCGGAACGGGGCGAAGCGCTCGGCCATCTGATCGGCCAGAATCATCTTGCAGTCCACGCACCCGCGGGTCGCCCCGCGGCACTGGGAAGCGATGTCGTCCAACAGATCCGGGTCCGACACCAGCGTGTGCAGCGAGTACACGTTGCAGACCTCGGGACGGCCCGGGTCGCTCAGACGGACGCGCTGCGGGTCGGTCACCGCGGTGCGGATGCGGGCGCGAATCTCGTCGGGCTCGGCCAGGATCCCGACGGTGTTGTCCAGCGACTTGCTCATCTTGGCGTTCCCGTCGAGGCCCAAAATCCGGCCGACCTCGGGGATGATGGCCTGGGGTTCGGGAAACAGCTCTCCGAAACGGCTGTTGAACTTGCGGGCGATCTCGCGGGAAAGCTCCAGATGCTGGCGCTGATCTTCCCCCACGGGCACGGCCTCGGCCCTGTAGATGAGGATGTCAGCCGCTTGAAGGACGGGATAGTTGAGGATCGCCGCCGGAACCGACTCGTAGCGGCTCGACTTGTCTTTGAACTGGGTCATCCGCTCCAGATCGCCCACCGGCGTCACGGAGTTGAACAGCCAAGTGAGCTCGGTGTGCTCGGGAACGTCGGACTGCACGAACAGCGTGGACCGCTCGGGATCGAGCCCCACGGCCATGTAGCTCACGGCCAGGTCGAACGTCCGCCGAGCCAGGTCGGAGGGATCGTAGTCCCCTCCGATCGCGTGGAGGTCGACGATGCAGTAGAGCGCATCGTACTCGTCCTGAAGCGACACCCACTGCCGGAGCGCTCCCAGATAGTTGCCCAGATGGGCCTCTCCGGAAGGCTGCATTCCGCTGAAGACACGCTTGCGCGTGGACGCGTCCGGCATGGTGGCCTACGTGGTTCGGGATTCAAAGGGGCGGTAAGTTAGTCGGACCCCCAACCCCCGTCGACTCAGGAGGATCCCTGCCCCCAAGTCCAGCGCCGGAAGCGCAGGCGTACACCACGTGGCTCGCAACTGCGCGGTCCGCGTCCGACGCGGCGGCGGAAGTTCACCGGGTCAATCTGGGCCGGATAGGCATGTCCGGCGCCACGGCAAAACGCGGCAACGACTTCGTTTCCGAAGTGGATCTCGCCTCGCAGCGCGCTGCCTTGGACGTGATTCGGTCCCGTCATCCCGAGCACGCGATCCTCGCGGAAGAGGAGGACGGCCAGGCTGCGCCACCATGCGAGGCCGGGTTCGACGCCCCGCTATGGATCGTCGATCCACTGGATGGAACCACCAACTTCCTCCACGGCCATCCGGTTTTCGGCTCTTCCGTAGCCGTGTGGCTCGGGGATCGCCCCGTGGTGGGCGCGGTCACGGCAGCGTGCACGGCCGAGCGCTGGTGGGCGGCCGAGGGCTTGGGCGCAGCGTATTCGGTGACCCACGACACGGTTCGAGAACACCGCCTGCGCACGTCCACCACCACAACCATGGCCGACGCGCTGATCGGCACGGGATTTCCCTTCAAGGCACCCGAGCTGCTTCCCTCGTACATGGGGCAGTTCGAGCGGGTGCTCCGCTCGTGCTCCGGCATACGGCGGTGCGGCGCGGCCGCGATTGATCTGTGCTACCTGGCGATGGGGCGACTGGACGCCTTCTGGGAGGGCACGCTCAACGTGTGGGACATCGCGGCCGGGCTCGTCATCCTGTCGGAGGCGGGAGGTGTGGCCACCCGACCGGACGGGTCGACGCTGGACCTGGGGCCCGGCCCGGTGCTGGCCGCAAACGGCAGGCGATTACACGGCGAGCTGGGCGCGCTTCTGGAGTCGGCGCCCGTTCCGTAAAACGCGACCCGGCCGACCGGTTGGCTCGGTCGACCGGGTCTCCCGCGGCAGGCGAGGTCCGGGTGGGACCTCAGCTTTCGGCCGCGGGCGATCCGATGTGGATCTTCCGTCCCTTGGCTTCCGGAGTCTTGGGAAGCATCACGGTGAGGATGCCGTTCTCGAATTTCGCCGTGATGTCATCGCCCCTGACGCTTCGCGGGAGCGTGAACGACCGCTGGAACGATCCGTACTGGCGTTCCCACACGTGGAAGCGCTCCTCCTCTTCCTCCCGCTCCTCGGTCTTCTCGCCGCGAATGGTGAGGATGTTGTTCTCGAACTCGATCTCGATGTCCTCTTCGCGTAGGCCCGGGAGCTCCGCTTCGAGCCGCAGGTACTCGCCGTTCTCCGACACGTTGACCGGAGGCATGAACTCGGTCCGGCCCGATGTGACTCCGTAGCGCGAGCCGGTCACGCGGTTGAGCAGGGCGTCGAACTCCGCCCAGGGATTGAGCGTCCGATTGGAATATCTCGTGATTGCCATGATGTGTCTCCGCTTTGAACAGGTCTGGATACGAGCTTCATCGTGACCGCCGAGGACCTCTCCCAAGGGTCCACGACGGCAGTGTCGCTTGCGGAGTAAAGGTGCATCGGGCGTGCCTGTTCTTCCGGCCGCTTCGGCGTGAAAACGGCCGAGACGCCGGTCGAAACGGCGGAGCCGAGCGTGCCCTTTCGGCGCACCGGACAAGGCGGCAGGCGGGGGCTGCCGTTTCGGCGTTCGGACGGAGCCGACGGGACACTAGTGTCGCAGGCCGGGCATCAGTCCGGTGAGCCCGGCTGCCAACATCTCGAACGCGATTGCCGACAAGATCAGCCCCATGATGCGAGTGACCACCCGAATGCCGGTCACGCCGATCACTCGGGTGATGGGACCCGCAAACGCGAAGCACAGCCAGACCAACAAGCCGATGGCCAAACAGATCAGCGTCATGTACGCACGGTCCAGCGCGCCGGGCAGCTCCTGGGCCGCCAGGATCACGGTGGTGATGGCGCCGGGCCCGGCCGTGATGGGTAGCGCGAGGGGCACGATCGCAATGGCCTCCCGCTCCTGCGCCTCCTCGCTCTCCGTGCGCGTGCTCTTCACGCGCGACGTCTGGCTGGAGAGCATGGACAGTCCCATGAGGATCAAGAGCACGCCGCCCGCGGCCTGGAGCCCGGGCGGAGTGATCCCGAACATGGCCATGATGCCTCCACCGGCCCAGGTGACGACGATCAGGATCGCCGCGACGGCCAGGGCCGCGTGACGCGCAATCACGCGACGCTCGCGGGCGTCGCGGTCTCCGACGATGCCGGCGTATATCGCCATGGACCCCACCGGGTTGGTGATGGTCAACAGGGCGACCGCGAAGGTGGCGTACTGACTCACGGATCGGTCCTCCGAGACAACGGAATGGAACCGGGTGCGACCGCACCGGGCGCGAACGATGGCACTTTTCCGAAAAAGGGGAAGGGCCTCGACGGAGGTGGTGACGAAGTGCCTGCGGGGTCGTTACGTGGAGGAGACGATCGCGGTGCTAGGACCCGACCATCTCCCACGCCAGCCGCGCCGCGCCACGCTCCGGACGCACCGACCTGGCCAACCGCGCAAAGCCTTCTCGTTTCAGGGCTTCGCGAATACGGCTCGACAGCGCTCCACCCTTCTCCGTCAGCCCTCCGACCAGTGCGACCCTGCCGCGAGCGCCACGGTTTCCAGCGGCCCGCACGTGGAGCAGCAGCGCCTCGGCCGCCGCATCCAAAATGGCCTCGGCGACGGCGTCGCCTCCGCTCGCCACTCCAAACACGGAGGGCGCCAGCGCGCCCACGGCAGACTTCTCCGCTGCGGCCATCCAGTCGACCAGCTCGTCGGGACCGCCCAGGTGGAGCTCATCCAACAGCGAGGCGAGCTTCGTGTCGGGGCCGCGTCCGTCGTGGGCGCGGAGCACCGCCCGTAGCGCCTCGACGCCGATGGCGTAGCCCGAGCCCTCGTCTCCCAACGCGGTGCCCCACCCCCCTACCCGGAAGAGCTTCCCGTCTTCAGCCCTGGCCAGGGCCCCGGATCCGGTTCCCGCGATCAGCAGGATTCCCGGTCCCGTGCCGAACGCGTCGTAGTGCGCCGCCTCGGCGTCGGTGCCCACACCCACGCGGTCGGTCAGGTCCCAGAGCGCTTCACGCAGCCTGCGCTCGACGCGATACCGTCGGGACTCCCGTCCGGCGCCGGCCAGTCCCGCCCAGACCGCGGCGATCTTGGCCGTCTCACCCGGACGGTCGGTATACCAGTCGTCGATGAGGCGGCGGGTGAGTCGGGCCACGGTGGTCGCGGCTTCTTCCGGGTCTGCGGCTCCGACCAGGGACGAAGGCCCCAGGCTGTGTGCCCTCTCGACGGTCTCGAGGCCTATCCGCTCCATGAGGATCAGGCGAGTCCGGGTGCCTCCCCCGTCCACACCTACAACCAACGGCGGCACCTACCCGTCTCCGACCTGCCGAGGCTCGTCCTGCGGCGTTGCTGGGCCGCGGCCCAGCGTCCACCCCACGACGACCGTGACCACCGTGCCGAGGGGAACGCACCAGGGCCACGCCAACGCGCTCCGCCAAAACACCCAGATGGAGGCCACCGTGCCGATGCCGGCCGCCATCCCCAGGATGACACTCCGCTGGTCTGCACGGGTCGAGAACAATCCGAGCAGGAAGGCGCCCACGAGTCCTCCGTACACGAGCGACGCAATAGCCAGCGCCACCTCGACGGCCGTGTTGCCGCGGCCCAGCGGGATATACAAGATGGCGGCCCCCACCAGCAGCACGGCCCAGAGCAGCGTGAAGATTTTTCCAACGCGCAGGATGCGGGCTTCGTCGGTCGTGCCGGTGGCCGGAGCCCAGAAATCGTACGCGGAGGTCGAGGCCAAGGAGTTCATGGTGGACGAAAGCGAGGACATGGCCGCCGCAAAGACCCCGGCGATGAGAAGCCCTGTCACACCGGAGGGGAGCTGTTCCACGATGAACCGGGCGAAGATCTCGTCGGTTAGCTCGAACGGCCGCGCCTGATAGAACGCCCAGAGCCCGAGCCCGATGAGCAGGAACAGGCCGTACTGCAGCACCACGGCGAATCCGCTCCCGATCAGCGCGCGTTGGCTGTCGCCGGCGCTCCGGCAGGTGAGGAGACGCTGGACGATCAACTGATCGGTGCCGTGCGAGCCGAGTGTGAGGAACCCCCCGCCGATGAGTCCAGCCCAGAACGTGTAGGGGACGCCGAAGTCGAGGGACCAGTCGAACAGGACCAGCTTGTCCGCCTCCGCGGCCGCGGACAGGATCTCGGGCCAGCCGCCGCCGACAGCCGACTGGAGCGCGACGATAGCGATCAACCCACCGGCCAAATAGAGCGTCATCTGCAGGACGTCCACCCATACCACGGCCCGGATGCCGCCCAGGTACGTGTAGATGACGGTCATGACGGCGATCACGCCGATGGACAGCTCGTACGGCCAACCCGTGACGAGCGCCAGGGGAATGGCGGTGGCGAACAGTCGCACCGAATCCGCGAAGAGTCGCGTCACCATGAACACGCCCGACGTGAACCGGCGGGCCCCGAGGCCGAAACGGTTCTGGAGCAGTCCGTACGCGGTCGACACTTCTCCCCGGTAGTACGCGGGAATCAGCACGGCGGCCACGATCACCCTGCCGATCAGGTATCCGAACGTGAGCTGGAGGAACGTGACCGTGCCGAGATAAGACACGCCGGGAATCGAGAGAAACGTGAGCGTGGAGGTCTCGGTTGCGACCACGGAGAGCATGACCGCGGTCCAAGGCAGGTCGCGCTTGCCCAGGAAATAGTCGGTGGCTCCCGCCTGTCCCCTTCCCAACCACGCGCCCCAGGCCGTGATCCCGACCAGATAGGTGACGAGCACGATCAGATCGAAGGTGGTCAGCGCGCTCATCGTCCCTTCCTGCTCAGCGCTGTCTGGGCGCCGGCGGCGACTCCAGCGCCAGCACAGCCAAGTCGTGAACGCTCCGACGCAGCCCGACGTGCCGGGTGTTCTCTCGCGTCGGGTTCACACGGCTGGTTAGCAGGACCACGAACAAATCGGTCTCGGGATCCATCCAGATCGATGTGCCGGTGAAGCCCGTGTGTCCGAAGGACGCGGCGGAGAAGTAGTTTCCGGCGGAAGATCGCCCGGATGGCGTGTCCCAGCCCAACGCGCGGCTGGCCGACGCGTCGTGGCGGCGCGTGAACGCCTCCACCGTATTCTGAGCGAGCAGGGTCACCGGATCCGGCCGGGGTGCGGCGCAGGGGGTTCCGAGCACCGGAGCCGGATGACAAGCGGTCACGTCTCCACCCCGAAGCATGAAGTCCGCGAACACCGCCAAGTCGCGGGCCGACGAGAACAGGCCCGCGTGGCCGGCCACGCCTCCGATCGCGTAGGCGTTCTCGTCATGGACTTCACCCCGTACGTGGCGTTGCCGGAACGTCCGGTCGATTTCGGTGGGGGCGATGCGGGCCAGCCGGGAAGAGTCGGGCCGGAAGCCCGTGTCCAACATGCCCAGCCGCTCCCACACCTCCTCCGCCAGGAAACGATCGAGGCCACGGCCGGTCACCGCCTCCACGGCGAAGCCGGCCGTCATGAGCCCGATATCGGAATACACGGTGGAGTCGCCGGGCGCGTAGTCCAGCGGGAGCTCGTCGATGGCGGTGCGATACGCGGCCGGACCGGACATCTCCAGAAAGAACCGGCGGAACGGCGGCAGCCCGGCTCGGTGGAGAAGGAGCTGCCGAAGGGTCACGCGCTCTTTGCGCGAATCGCCCGTGGCCCAGCCCGGAACGTGTCGCACCACCGGATCGTCGAGCGCCAGCCGCCCCTGCTCGACCAGCAGCATCATGGCCGTGGTAGTGCCCACGACCTTGGTGAGCGAGGCGAGGTCGAAAATCGACTCGGGCGTGGTCGCGGGCGCGTCGTCGGACCAGTCCAAATGGCCGTAGCCCCGGAGCCGCACGAGCTTTCCTCCGCGGCCCACCGCCAACGCCACGCCGGGCGAGGCGGAGTCTCCGATGGCTGCCATGATCGCCGAATCCAGGCGCGCCAGACCTGCCGAGGTCATGCCCACGAGCGCGGGATCGACCTCCAACGGAGACGCCACCATGGGCACCGACGCGGTGTCGGACGCGGGCGCCTCGGAGACACCACCGACCGAATCCAGCGAACCGGGCAAGATGCCCGCCTCCGCCAGGAGGTCGCGCGGCGCCGACTCGACCTCGACTCCGGGGAGGGCCGCGCGATCCAACCCCTCGCCGCGCCGGTGGAACGGTGGCAGGGAGATCGGGAGGCGGCCGGTCACCGGAGCGCGGCCGAACACGGCCCGCGCGGCGGCGCGCTGCGACACCTCGCGATCCCCCCACGCCACCACATATGTGCCCGCCTCCGGAAAGGCGCTCAACAGGTAGGGATTCCCCAACGAGATCAGCACGGTAGGCACGCCCTCCCGCTCGAGCGTCCGTACGAACTCCTGCAGATCGGGTGCGACGCCCACGCTGCCGGATCCGGCACGCGGCGGCGCGTAGGAGTTGACGAGCACCAGGTCCGCTTCGCGGGCACGATCGAGCAGCGAGTCATAGGTCGCGGCCGTGGATGTTTCCTGCACGCGGGCCGTGGCGTAACGAGCGACCGCGCTACGCGCAGTGGCGTCGAACGCCCGTCCGGCCACGATGGCGGTGGGTCTGGCGTACGTCACCGAGAGCACGTGCCGGACCCGTGCAGGGTCGATCGGCAACAGGCTCCGGTGGTCGCGGGGCACGGTCACCGCCCGGGAGGCCGCGCTGTCGGCGAACGCCATGTGGGCCGCGTTCCCGACCCGCTCGTCGACCGCCTCGAAGTCCGTCTCCCGCTCGCGGTGCAGCCCCGCGCGGACTTTGAAGTCGAGAATCCTGCGCACGGATTCGTCCACCCTCGCGCGCGACACCCTTCCTTCCTGCACCGCGGCCAGGATGGCCGCATGGGCCCCTCGGGTATCCGCAGGTGCCAGGATCACGTCCGCCCCGGCCTCCAGTGCCAACACGGCCGCCTCCCCGGCGCCGTACGTGTTCGTGATCGCGCCCATACGAAGCGCATCGGTGAACAGGATGCCGTCGAACGCCATGTCCTCGCGGAGCAGCTCGGACATGAACGCCGGCGACAGGGTCGCCGGCAGCGCGCCGGCACCCAGCATGCCGGGGACGGAGACGTGTGCGGTCATGACGGCGTCCACCCCGCCCTCGACCGCCCGGCGGAAGGGAATCAGCTCCAGGGCCTCGAGCCGCTCCCTGTCGGCCGCGACCACGGGCAACTCCAGGTGGGAGTCGGTCCGGGTGTCGCCGTGCCCCGGAAAGTGCTTGGCGGTGGCCAGCGCGCCGGAGGCCTGCAGCCCCCGCGTGAACGCGAGCCCATGTCGGGCCACGGCCTGGGGGTTCTCGCCGAAGGAGCGGGTGTTGATGATCGGGTTCTCGGGATTGGAGTTGACGTCCAACACCGGGGCGAACACCAGGTGGACGCCGACCGCGCGGGCCTCGGCCCCGGTGATGCGCCCGTACTCGAACGAGAAGCGCTCGTCGCCGATGGCGCCGAACGACATGGTGGGTGAGAAGCTGGTGCCCCCTCCCTGGGGCAGCAGCGACGGCAGCGCGTAGGAATGATTGATCCGCATGCCGGGACCGCCGTTCTCGAAATCGGACGTCACGAGCAACGGAACCCGCGCGCGGCGCTGCAGCTCATTCAGCTTGGCCACATAGGTGTGGGGGACCCCGATGGAGATCGAGAGCCCGCCGAGTCCCAACTCCTCGACCCAGGACTGGATCTCCAGGAACTCGGGACTCGACGTGGACGCGTATCCGCCCGGAATCCACTGAAAGATCAGTTGGCCGACCCGCTCTTCCAGAGATAGCCCGGCGAGTGTGGTTTCCACCCAGGCGTCGGCGTCGGGAACGGGAGACGGCGCGGCTTCGGGGCCAGATCCGGCGGAAGCCGAACACCCGGCGACGGCCAGAGCGACCAGCCCGCCGAGGAAGGAAGCGCCCATATGAGGAATCCGCTCGCCGGTGGCTCGCAACGGTCGGCTACCGCTCCTTTCTAGGTACCTGTATGCCCTCTCCGATCTCAAAGTACGGCGGAATGCGGGTTGGGGTCCGTCCCCGCACCTCGATCTCGCCGAACAGCGCCCGTGCGGCGGCCCGCTGGCTCGCGTCGGCCCCGCTCCACGCGAGCATGTATGCGCGGGTGCCCGGAAAGTCCCGAAGCAGATAGGGATTGCCGAACGAGATGACGATGTGAGGAACCCCGTCCTCCCGCAGACCCTCCACGAACGCGCTCAGCTCCTCAGGAACGGCCGGCGCGTCGCCCTGTGGGATGGCGGTCACGTACACGGACACGATCACCAGGTCCATGGACGCCGCCCGCTCCGCGAGGTCGTCGTAGGCGGCCTGGTTGGTGTCCCGGAACAGCGTCTCCGTGCGGAGCTGGCGGTACGTGCTGCGTAGCCGCCGGTTGAACGCGCTGCCGGCCAGCAGATCCGAGGTGCGCCGGTAGGACACCGACAGGACCCTAGCCCGTGCGGTGCCCCGAAGCGGAACCAGGCTTCCCTGGTTCCGGAGCAACGTGATGGAGCGCTCGGCGATCTCCCTACTCAGCGTGACGTGCTCCGGCACTCCGACGGTCCGGGCCACCGCGCGGAGGTCCGTTCCGTTCCGTTCGTCCAGGCCGACCCGCTTCTTGGCCGACAGGATGCGCCGCACGCTGGCGTCCAGCCGCTCTTCGGAGATCCGGCCGCCCTCCACGGCGTCCACCACCCCGTCGACCGCGGCGGTCACGTCGGGCGGCATCAGAATGATGTCCGCGCCGGCCTCGACGGCCCGTACCGCCGCTTCCCCTCGGCTGAACCGCCGGTCGATGGCGAACATGTCCATGGCGTCGGTGACGATCAGACCCTCGAAGCCCAGTCGCTCCCGGAGCAAACCGGTCAGCACGTTGCGCGACAGCGTGGACGGGACGTCGGGTCCTTCGCTGATCTCGGGCAGTGAGATGTGCCCGGTCATGATGGCACCGATGCCCTCCTCCACCGCTTCCCGGAAGGGCTTCAGCTCAATGGAGTCGAGCTGCGCGGGATTGAGCCGGATCACCGGAAGGTCGATATGGGAGTCGACTTCGGTGTTGCCGTGCCCGGGAAAGTGCTTGCCCGTGGCGATGGCCCCGGTGCCCTGGAGCCCACGGATGAACTGCCGGCCCAACGCGGACACCTGCTCCGGATCTTCCCCGAACGAGCGGACGTTGATGATGGGATTGTCGGCGTTGTTGTTGACATCCAGCACCGGCGCAAACGGCAGGTGCACACCCAACGCGAGCGCCTCCAGGCCGGTGACGCGGCCGGCTTCGTACGCGTATCGTTCCTCGCCGGTGGCGCCGATGGCCATGAGCGACGGAAACGTGGTGGCACCCCCGAGATACGTGGCGCCGGGGACGTGCACGGTCCCGTCGAAGCGAAATCCCGCGCCGGTCTCCAGGTCCGCGCCCACCAACAACGGCACTCGGGCCATGTTCTGGTAGGTGTTCAGCTTGGCCGCGACCTCGGTGGGCGAGCCCGACGACACGATCAGCCCGCCGATCCCGTCCCGCACGATGGCCCGTTGAATGCGCCGGTATTCGGTCGACCCCACGGGCGCGAATCCGCCCAGAACCATGGGCATCATCAGTTGACCGGCCTTTTGCCGCAGGGTCATGTCGGCCAGCGTCGTCTCCACCCAGATATCGCCTGCCGGCACTCCCTCGCCTTCGCCGGACCCGTTGTCCGCCGACTCGTCTGCGGCATGGGAAGATCCGTTGTCCGTCCGGCGATCGGCTCCGGCCGACGGCCTGACGATCGTGTCCCCGGGGACCGGAACGATGGTGTCCCGGGGAATCGCGACGACCGTGTCCCGGGCGGCCGCCGTATCCCGCGCGACCACCACAACCGTGTCCTGCAAGGCGGTCGGCGAGATCGCGTCGGAATCGGCCTCCGCCTCCGTCTCCGCTACGGGGGCGGGAGCCGCCTCGGCGCCGGACGGCGTCACGACGCGGGCGCAAGCGGGGGCCGCGACGACGGTGAGGCCGACGAGGAGACACCCGACCCCGGCAATCCGGGCTCGATTCACGGAGGGCCGAACCGCGTTGACGGCCGCAAAGCGTCGGACGATGTTCAACCAACCTCCACCCAATCCCGCGACGGCCTTGCCGGTCGAGTGAAAAGGCCAAGCTATGCGGACCACTTTCCCGTCCCGACGCGCCCTGGTGGCCACCTGCCTGGCCACGGTGGCGGCGTGCGGCGTCACAGCGGAAGAACGGCCCTCGACGGACGCGGCCGACCCCCGGTCCGACGGCGCGTCGCCGCGGACCGCCCCGGCTTCGCAGCCGTCGCGGGTGTTGCCTGGCATCGACATCCTACTGACCGACTCTCTCCACTTGGTTCAGGGCCTCCGAATGGGTCTCATCACGAACCATACCGGAGTCGACGCTCGCGGCGTGCCTACGATCGACCGACTCGCGTCTCTGCCCGACGCCGAGCTGGTTGCGCTGTTTTCGCCGGAGCACGGCATCCGCGGAGCCGCCGAAGCGGGCGAACACGTGGACAGCGGCATCGACGGCCGCACCGGCATACCCATACACTCGCTGTACGGTGAGGTCCGTAAGCCCACCCCGGAAATGCTCGGCACAGTAGACGTTCTCCTGTTCGACATCCAGGACATCGGCGCCCGGTACTACACCTATATCTACACCATGGCCCTGGGAATGGAGGCCGCAGCGGAAGCCGGCATCCCGTTCGTGGTGCTGGACCGGGTCAACCCGATCGGCGGCCTCGCCGTGCAGGGCAACGTCTTGGACGTCCGCTTCTCGAGCTTCGTGGGCATGTATCCGATTCCCATGCGTCACGGAATGACGCCGGGTGAGCTGGCACGCCTGTTTCGGTCCCGGTTCGGCGTCGACGTGGAGCTGACGGTGATCCCGGTTTCCGGATGGCGCAGAGACGCCACGTTCGCGTCGACCGGACTACCCTGGCGGGCCCCGTCACCCAACATGCCCTCGACCGAGAGCGGGCTCCACTATCCCGGCACGTGCCTGTTCGAGGGCACCAACCTGTCCGTCGGCCGAGGCACCGCACGGCCGTTCCAGCAGATCGGCGCTCCCTGGTTGGACGGCGCGGCATTGGCGGAGCGGCTCAATGCGCTCGGGCTCCTCGACACCCGTTTCGAGGCGGTGACGTTCACGCCTTCCCGGCCGGGCGACGGCAAGTTCGACGGCGTGCCGGCCTCGGGCGTGCGGTTCGTGGCGACCGGACGGGAGTATGATCCCACCCGGGCGGCCGTGGCGGCCCTGGTCGAGGCCAAAAACCTCGCGGGCGACCGTTGGGAGTGGCGGCCCGCGCACTTCGACCGGCTGGCGGGAACCGACGCGCTCAGGCGGGGCGTGGAGGATGGGCTGGATCTGGAGGCGCTAACGGAATCGTGGCCGCCCGCGTTGGAGGCGTTCAGCACGCTGCGCGCCGAGGCGCTGCTCTACCCGTAGCGCACTCCCCGACCGACCGCGTCAGCGCCCCGCCGGCCGGACGTACACTGTGTCGAGCGGTCGGGGCACGGCCCATCCCGATCCCTCCGGCAGCGCTCGCCTCATGCGATCGACGAACACGCCCAGATCGGTGCCCTTCACCGACCGGGGCTCGCGGCTCCAGGCATGGAAGAAGTCCTCCCAATGCCCTGCGAGCGCGTAGCGGGGCCGTAGGGCGTCCAGCAGGCCTTCCGGGAACCACTCGGTTTCGTGCACGCTCGGTGCGCACAGAATGACCAGGTCGACGGGACGAGCCCGGCCGTCCACGGAGGCCGGAGGATATCCCCAGGGCGCGGATGCCGAGATGTCCGCGTAGTGAACCCGGTAACGCACCTGGCCGGAGCGGTCCAGGAAATCGATCAGGTAGGCCAGCCCCTGGCCGCCCATCCAGTCCCGCGCCCTGTCCGGGAGCCGCTCCATCGGACGGTCGACGGTGCCCTCGAACACCTCCACACCCTGGAGGTGAGGCGCGTGCTCGGTCAGCAGGGGAAGGATCCGCACCCGCCCGCCGGGCAGCGTCACCCATCGCCCTTCCCGGTAGGCCGTCCCGGCCGAGTCCGTCACGGTCAGCACCCGGGACCCGGGCAGCTCGGGGTCGCCGGCGAGGATGTTGGCCACCGTTCGATTCCCCAGGATCCAGGCGTCCGGGGCCCGAGCACGTGCGATCCAGGGGACGTCCAGCAGGTGGTCGTGGTGACCGTGACCGACCAGGATGGCGCGTGCAGCGTCGACCGACGGTAGCAGGGAATCCACCAGGACCGTGTCCGACCGAATCCGCCCGAACGCGACCCGCGGCAGGCTCTGGTGGCTGAAGAAGGGCGCGCCGAGCACCATCTGGCCGTCCCACTCGAGGATCCACCCGCCGGTGCCCAGGTAGGTGGCACGGAGGTCGTCCGGACCGCCGCCGCAACAGGGCCGGTCGGGCTGGGGCGGCGAACGGGTGCCCGTGACATAGGCGCAGCCGGCGACACTCACCGCGATGCTCAGGGCGGTGAGCATCCCGCGCAGGACCCCGGTGCAGGTCACGGGAGCGCCTGGGGCCGCGGCGGGGGAATCCGCGTCAGGCCGCCGAGGCCGTTTGGCCGGCCACCTCCTCGGTGGTGGCTACGAACCGGTCGAACAGCCTGCGGGCCACGGTGCCGACTCTTCCGTCCCCCACGGGTCTCCCGTCGATCTCGACGCAGGGCCGCACCTCGGTGGTGGTGCCGGTCAGAAAAACCTCGTCCGCCTCGGACAACTCTTCGAGCAAGATGGGCCGCTGTACCAGCGGAATCCCCAGATCGCCAGCCAAATCGATCACGACGCGGCGGGTAATGCCCGGAAGGATCAAGTTCGTCTCGGGATGGGTCACGACCGTGCCGTCGATGACGGCGAACAGGTTGTTGTGGGCGCCTTCGATCGCAACGCCGTCCCGCACGAAGATGGCGTCGTCCACGCCCGCATCCACGGCCGCCTGCTGGGCCAGCACGTTCGGCAGGAGCGCGATGGACTTGATGTCCACGCGGGTCCAGCGGCGGTCGGGCACCGTGACCGCGCGGGTGCCCTGCTCCCACCGATCGCGATCCGGACGCCGGTAGCGCTTGGCGAACGCGTAGACAGTGGGCTTCACGGAGGGATCGGGAAACGCGTGCGTCCGCGGTGCGGCGCCGCGCGTCACCTGTAGGTAAACGTAGGCCACCTCCTCGCCTCCCAGGTCGTTTCGGGCCAGGAGCTCCCGGTGCACCTGTGCGAGCGGAGCCGGATCCAGGTCGATCCGGAGCTCGGCCAGCCCATAGCGGAGCCGGTCGAGATGGTCGTCCAAGCGAAAAAAGGTGCCCCGGTAGGCCGGGGTCACCTCGTAGACGCCGTCCCCGAAGAGAAAGCCGCGGTCCCCGACGGGAACCGCGGCCTCTGCTGCGTCGATGAAGCGATCGTTCAGATAGACGACGCTCGAGGTCACTTGGACTCCGGTGTCTCGAGACGCTCGAATTCCTCGAGCAGCTCGGCCTCGTGCACCATGTTGCCGTCCCCGTCTCCCGACGCGTAGGTGGTCGTGGTGTCCGCCGCGGACGCGTCGGTCCCACCACTCTCCCCTTCGTCGCCGGAAGTGAGCTGCTTGGTCTCTTCCGGGCCCGCGGCGATCAGACCCATCTGCTGCTTGAGTTGTAGCAGCCGGTCCTCGACGGCGGCGTCGCCCCCGCCGGATTCGAGCCGGAGGAACTGGTCTTCGAGCGTATCGCCCGTGAGCGCCTCGGTGACCTCGGCGTGGGCGAGGCTCCTCCGCTCCTGCTCCTCGATCTTCTCGGCCATCCGGTTGAACGCCTCGAACGCCGAGGTGTCGGACAGGCCGGCCATGGTCTCGTGGATGCGCCGCTGTGCCTGCGCGCGCTTCTGCTTGGCAATCAACAGGTTCCGCTTGCGCTTCGCCTCTTCGATCTTGTCCGCGAGTTGCCGAAGCGATCCTTTGAGCTTTTCGGTCTCCTGGGACTGGGCCGACCAGGTCTGCTCCAGCGCGGCGGCCCGGCCGGCGTGCTCCTGCTGGCGCATGAGCGCCTGCTTGGCCAAGTCGTCTCGGCCTTCCTTGACGGCGAGCATGGCCCGCCGCTCCCACTCGCGTGCGTGCTTGACTTCGTCATCCAACTGGGCCCGCAGCTTTCGCTCGTCGGCGATGGCGGCGGCCACCTCTCGCTTTGCTTTCGCCAGCTGATCCTTCATGTCGAGGATAATCTGGTTCAGCATTTTTTCCGGGTTTTCGGCCCGGGCGATGAGGTCGTTGATGTTGGACTTGAAAACGGTGGAGATTTTTTGGAAAATGCCCATCGGAATCAGACCTCCCCGTCCGCGGAAGCCCTGGCGACGTCTCCGGTCAGGTCCTGGATGCGGGCCAGGTGTCCGGCTGCGGCCAACTGTACACTCTCGAACGAGGCCTGCAGCTCGGGAAAGTCGAGCGTGCCGAGCTCCAGCGTGTCGCTGATGATCAGCTCCCCTTCCTCGATGCCGTACGCGCCGTGCACGATGTCGGTCGCGTTCCATTCCAGAAGCGTACGGTAGAGGTCACCGAATCCATTGGACCCGTCGGGCAAGTCCATGACTTTGAGACGGATGAGTAGAACGGGCGGAGAGTGATGGACCACGACCTTGGGCCCGTCGTCCTCCGAACGCGCCAGGTACATCCCGTCCGCCACCTCCTCGAAATCGAGGCCCATGCGGATGAGAAAGCTTTCGAGATCGTCGCGAGTAATCATGCTCACTTCTCTTTTTTTCGAGTGTGCAACGCACTGTCGGGCGTCGTCCCCCGACGGAGCGCCCGATGAGAGGCCGGGCGTGTGGGTCCTACGATCTGCCGGATGACCCTGTTTCGAGGGGGGTTTGCCAAGGTACTACGCATAGACGGCCGATTCCAGGAGCGGAGCCAGGTATCCGCCGGTGTGGGACTGCGGCGCGTTGACGATTTCCTCCGGAGGACCCGCTGCTACCAGCCGACCTCCTCCAGCCCCACCCTCGGGGCCGAGATCCACGATCCAGTCCGCCGTCTTGACCACGTGCAGGTTGTGCTCGATGACGATCACCGTGTTCCCCCGGTCAACCAACCGGTGGAGCACGTCCAGCAGGACCCGGACGTCCTCGAAGTGCAGCCCTGTGGTCGGCTCGTCCAGAATGTACACCGTATTGCCGGTGGCCTTCTTGGACAGCTCGGAAGCCAGCTTCACGCGCTGCGCCTCGCCCCCGCTCAGCGTGGTCGCCGATTGCCCCAGGTGGACGTAGCCCAGCCCGACCTCCGAGAGCGTGCGCAGCTTATCGCGAATGCGGGGCACGGCATCGAAGAACTCCAGCGCCTCGTCCACGGTGAAGTCCAGCACGTCGGCAATGGTCTTGCCCTTGTAGAACACGTCCAGGGTCTCCCTGTTGTAGCGCCGTCCCCTGCAGACGTCACAGGGGACGTACACGTCCGGCAGGAAGTGCATCTCGATCTTGACCAGGCCGTCGCCGGCGCAGGACTCGCAGCGTCCGCCTTTCACGTTGAACGAGAATCGGCCGGGCAGGTATCCGCGGATCTGGGACTCCGGCAGGTTGGCGAACAGCTCCCGGATGGGCGTGAAGACGCCGGTGTAGGTGGCCGGGTTGGAGCGCGGTGTGCGTCCGATGGGCGACTGGTCCACCTCGATCACCTTGTCCACCAGCTCCAGGCCCTCCAGCCCCTTGTGGGCGCCGGGCAGCTTCTTGGACCGGTAGAGCGCACGGGCCAGGGCGCGGTAGAGCGTCTCGTTGACCAACGTGGACTTCCCCGACCCGCTCACGCCGGTGACGACCACGAAGCATCCCAAGGGAAACACCACGTCCAATTCCCGGAGGTTGTGCTCCGAGGCGGCCCGTACCACCAGCTCACGGCCGGGCTCGGGAGCGCGGCGCTCCGCAGGCGTGGGGATCTCCCGGTCACCCCGGAGATATGCGCCCGTCAGGGAGTCCCGCGCCGCCAACACGTCTTCCAGCGTGCCCGACACCACCACGTCCCCGCCGGCTCTGCCCGCCGCCGGACCCAGGTCCACCAAGTGGTCCGCCGCCCGAATGGTATCTTCGTCGTGCTCGACCACGAGCACGGTGTTCCCGAGATCGCGCAGGGACTTGAGCGTCTCCAGCAGCCGCTCGTTGTCCCTTTGGTGGAGGCCGATCGAGGGTTCGTCCAGGATATAGAGCACGCCCACGAGCTGGCTGCCGATCTGGGTCGCGAGGCGAATGCGCTGGGACTCCCCTCCGGAAAGCGTGTCGGCCGACCGTCCCAGCGTGAGGTATCCGAGGCCCACGTTGGTGAGGAAGCCCAGCCGCTCCCGCACCTCCTTGAGGATCGGTCCGGCGATCTCGGCCGGCAGGGCCCGTTGTCCCGCAGGTGCCGATGACAGCTCTCCGGCCACCCGCAATCCGCTGAAGAACTCCAGCGCCTCGTCGACGGAGAGGTCCACGATATCGGAGATGGAGCGGTCGCCCACGGTCACGGCCAAGGACTCGGGCCTCAGCCGGCTTCCCCCGCACGTGGCGCAGGGCAACGTCGACATGTACTCCTCCAACTGGCCCCGCACCGCCTCGGACTTGGTGTCCTGGTACCGCCGCTGCACGCTGGCCACCACGCCTTCCCACACGTCCTCATAGTGGCCGGTGGTGCCGCCGGTGCTGTAGGGAAAGCGGATCTTCATGCGGCCGGAGCCTTCCAGCACCGCACGGCGCGCCTCTTCGGGCAGTTCCCGCCACGGGGTGTTGGGATCGAACTCGTACGCCTCGGCCAGCCCCGGCACGACCGATCGCCGCAGGTGGCCGGAAGGCTCTCCCCAAGGCAGGATCACACCTTCGAGGAGCGAGAACATCGGGTCGGCCAGCAGTAGCGCCGGATTGACCTCTTTCCGGGTGCCCAGACCGTCACAAGCCGAACACGCGCCGTAGGGCGAGTTGAACGAAAACTGCCGCGGCTCCAGCTCGGGCAGGTCGGTCCCGCAGTTGGCGCAGGCGTAGTGCTCGCTGAACAGGTGCGGAAGCTGCTTCCGACCGCGGTGCTCGATGATCTCCACCACTCCGTCGGCCGTGCGGAGCGCCGTCTCCAGCGAATCCGCCAGCCGGTCGCGGTCCTTGGCCCGGATGGTGAGCCGATCGACCACCACGGAGATGGTGTGGTTCTCGTACCGGTTCAGGGCGGGCGGATCGGCCAGCTCGTACAGGTCGCCGTCCACCTTCACCCTCACGAAGCCGTCTCGCCGGGCGCGCTCGAACAGGTCGCGGAACTCGCCCTTCCGACCCCGCACCAAGGGAGCCAGGATCTCGATGCGCGCGCCCTCCTCCATCTCCAACAGACGCTCCACGATCTGGGACGCCGACTGGCGTTCCACGGGCTCACCACAGTTCGGGCAATGGGGCAAACCGACCCGCGCCCAGAGCAGGCGGACGTAGTCGTAGATCTCGGTAACGGTCCCCACGGTGGACCGGGGGTTACGGCTGACCGACTTCTGCTCGATGGAGATGGCCGGCGAAAGGCCCTCGATGGCGTCCACGTCGGGCTTCTCCATCAGGCCCAGGAACTGCCGGGCATACGCCGAGAGGGACTCCACGTAACGCCGCTGTCCCTCTGCGTAGATCGTGTCGAACGCCAGCGACGACTTGCCCGAGCCCGAGAGCCCGGTAATGACCACCAGGCTGTCGCGCGGGAGGGTGACGTCGATGTTCCGGAGGTTGTGCTCCCGCGCCCCGCGTACGATCAGCGCGCCGCGAGCGTCCTCGCGGTCCCGTGCCGAGCCCTTCAGCTCAGGCGTTCCCGTCCAACGCGCGGAGCGCGGCGACGCGCTCCTGGGTCGGCGGATGGGTCATGAGCAGCTTGCCGAGGCCGGGTCCGCGTCTGCCGGCGAGCGGGTTCACGATGGCCAGCGCCGCGGCAGCCGGGTTCACTTCCATCGGGATCTTCTTGGAGTAGGCTTCCAGGCTCGTCAGCGCGGACACCAGCCCTTCGGGCGTGCCTTGGATCTCCGCCGCAGTCCGGTCCGCCTGAAACTCGTTCTGCCGGGAGATGGCCATCTGTAGCATGAGCCCGGCGATGGGCGCCAGGATCATGACTGCCAGGCCCACGAACGGGTTCGAGTCGCGGTTCCGACTCAGGATGAAGCCCCACCGTGCCAGAGACGCCACCGCGCCGGCCAGCGTGGCGGCGACGGTCCCCACCAGCATGTGACGATGCTTGATGTGGGCCAGCTCGTGCGCCACCACACCCTCCAGCTCCTCCTGGCTCATCAGCCGCAGGAGGCCTGCGGTGCAACACACCACCGCGTGCTCCGGATTGCGTCCGGTGGCGAACGCGTTGGGCTGCTCGGATGGCGCAATGGCCACCACCGGCATGGGCAATCCGGCTCGCTGACGTAGCCGGTCCACCATGTCGTAGAGCTGGGGCGCGTCTTCCCGGGCGACGACCCGCGCCCGGTACATGCGGAGCACGGCCTTATGGCTGAACCAGTACATGCCCACGTTGAACACCAACGCCCCCGCGAACGCCAGGATGAGCCCGCCGCGACCGCCGAACACCTGCCCCAACACCATGAGGAGGGCGGTGAGTCCCGCCATGAGCCCGAAGACCTTGAATTGCTGCATGTTCCGACACCTTACACAGAAGTCCCGTCACTACGGGACGGGCGTACCGAAGAATGGGCTGCGAACCGTCTTCTACCCGCAGGGTGGACAGGGGTTGCTCAGCCGCCCTCCGGTAGCCGGGTCGGCCCGCGGGCGCTGCCCTCCCAGTCCGGATCGGCGGCCCCGATCCAGGTGCCGGAGTCTGGATCGTACTGGATGCCGTGTACGCGCCCGAACGCTCCGGAGCGGGCCTGTTCGGCGATCTCGATGCCCAACGCCCGCATCTCCTCCAGCTCCTTGGACGTCCACCCGATGTCCGGGCTGGTCTCAGCGGCGAACATCCCGGCCCCTCGGCCGGCAACGCGCGGCTCGGCCAACGCCTCCGGAAGCGACATCTCGAAGTCCACGACCCTCGAGACGGCGTGGACGACCGCGGGAGGAATCATCCCTCCACCGGCCGCGCCGAGCACCAGCACGACCCGCCCGTCCTTGCGGACGATGAACGGGCAAATGTTCGAGCGAGCCCGGAATCCCGCCGGCACCCGGCCCAAGTAGCCGCCCAACGTGGACGCGTACAGGAATCCCAGTCCGGGCGTCACCACCTTGGAGCCCATGTTGGGTCCGAGCGTCTGGGTGAGGGACACCACCATGCCTGTCGCGTCCGCGGTGGACAGGTGGGTCGTGTGTCCACCTTCGGCGTCACCCCGGTCGGTGGGCGACGGGAGGGGCGGGGTGAGGCCCGCCGGCGCGCCGGCGGGCGCCAGAAGCTCGTCGGCCAAGCGAGCCGCGTATTCCTTGGATGTGGCCCGCGCGGCGGCGGTGTCCGATCCCAGCACGCGTAGCTCGCCGGCCGCCATGCGCAACGCCTGTCCCAAGACCGCGAACCATTCGGCCTCGCTCATGGAGTGGGGATCCAGGTTCTCGACGATGTGAAGCGCCTGGATGGACAGGACGCCCGCGGCCGGCACGTCCATGCCGATCAGCTCGTATCCGCGGTACGTGCCCCGGACAATGCGGCTTTCCTCCGCCTCATACCGAGCCAATGCCTCGGCAGACACCACGCTCCCGTGGGCACGGAGATCGGCCACCATGGCCTCGGCGATCTCCCCGCGGTAGAACACGTCCCGTCCTCGCTCGGCGATCAACCGCAGCGTACGAGCGTAATCCGGCTGGCGCAGAACTTCCCCGGCCCGGTAGGGCGCGCCGTCGGGCTTGTAGTACGCAGCAGCCGTTCCCGGGAATTCCAGGGCCTGCGAGGCGGCCGCCGCTTGGCGGGCCGCGTCGCCGGGAAGCACCCGGAAGCCGTTCTCGGCCAGCTCGATGGCGGGCGCCATGAGCGTTGCGAGCGGGAGCGTGGCGTGCTCCTCGTGCAACTCGATCAGGCCGGCCAAGGCGCCCGGAATCCCGATTACCGGATAGCCGTAGGCGGCCTGGGGCGCGGTGTCGGGATCGTAGTCCCACGGCGCCTGGGTGGTGCCGTCGATGCCGTGGAAACGGCCGTCCGCGGTGGCAACCAGGATTTGGTTGCGACCGCCGATGCTGTTCATGGTCGGCTCGACGACCGCGATCGCGAAGCCGGCAGCCACGGCGGCGTCGGCGGCGTTTCCGCCCTCTTCGAGGATGCGCACGCCGACCTCCGTTGCGAGCGGATGCGCTGCGGACACCATACCCAGGGTGGAGCGGCCCGACTGGCGAACGCTCTGCGCCGCTGCCGTCGACGCCGTGACAAGAACCGCAACACAGAGGCCGATCAGGCACAGTCTCGCGCGAAGATCCATCAGTCCCTGCCTCCTGAGAAAGTGATCCGCTTGGCGGTCCGAGAGGACCCTACAGTCGGCCCCAACGCCCGGCAAGCGCATGTGGAGTCCCGGGATTCGAGCCTTGACCGACGGTCGCCTACGCCCGACACTCCAGCCTCTCCGGCTCCTTCGTCCCGCATTGAGAAGCACGCCGACCCATGGCTCACAGGTTTGACGAGATCGACCGCACGCTGCTCGAGCGGCTCATGACCGACGGGCGCGCGTCGTGGGCCACGCTCGCGAGGGAGGTAGGGTTGACGCCGCCTTCCGTAACCGAGCGGGTGCGTAAGCTGGAGCGATCCGGCGTGATCCGCGGGTTCGAGGTCGTGGTGGACCCCGAAACGGTGGGGTACGGGCTGGTCGCGTACATCTCGATCACGGCGGCCTCGGCCTTCGACCCTCCGGAATTCATGGAGCGTGTGTCCGAGACACCCGAGATCCTCGAGTGCTACCTCCTGACCGGCGAGTACGACTACCTGCTCAAGGTGCTCTGCCGGAGCAGCGATCACCTGTACGAGATCCTCCAGCGGGTGCAGACGTGGCAGGGCGTGGGCCACACGCGGTCATCGTTGGTGCTGAAGACCGGCAAGGAGACCCGTCAGTTGCCGCTGGACGCGATCGTCTCCGTGGACCCCGACGACGAGTGACCCGGTCCGCGGGTGTCAGCCCGCGGCAGCCCTTTCGGCGTTTGCGGCGCGCGCCGCCTCCAGAAGTAGCGCTCCCGTCTCCGGGGGCACCACGAACTCGCCGGTCGGCGTGGGGACCACATGGCTCGGACCTAGCGCGGCGCCCACCAGCCGGTCCGCGATCGTGAGTGCCGCAAGGTAGGATCCCAGTCCCGACGGGTGAAATCCGTCGGGCCCGTACAGCGCAAGCTGGTCGTCCAGACTCCAGGCCGCCTGCCACGCCTCTCCTGCCGGGAACAACACACCGTCCACGCGTTCGGCCGCCAACGCGTAGGACTCGGCCACGCCCTCGAAGTCGAACGGCCGGCTCGCGGCCGGCCACACCATGTAGAGCGCGGGACGGGCCCCGGCCGCTTCGATCTCCGGCAGAAAGCGAGCGGTGTATTCGAGCAAGGACGGCCTCCCCTCCGTGGCGGACGGTCCCTGCTGCAGCACCACGTAGTCCCAGCCACCCAGGGCGATGGCGTCGTGGGTGCGGCCGTCTACCCAATGGTCCTGCAAGCCGTAGTTCGGAAACGAGGAAGAGCCCACGAATACGGGTCCCGCCCCGGCCTCTTCGAGCAGGTGGGACAGCATGCCCGGCATGTCGTTCCAGTAGGTCAGGCTGTTCCCGACAAAGAGGATGCTGAGGGCCGCCTCGCTCGGCGGGAGGGATGGCTCCAGTGGGGGGCTCGAGCACGTGGACGAGCTCAGGAGGGCCAGGCCAACGATCCAGAACCGGGTCACCGAATCCAGTCGCGGAAAAGGAACACCCCCAACACCCGGGACACCTCGAACGCCCGCGAGAACGAGGTGACCCGCTGCCGGGCGAATTGGTTCTCGTAGTAGCTCTGGAGCGACCACTTGTCCCCCAAGCTCAGCTCGCCGCGGATGCCGGAAAAGATGTCCTGCCCCTCGCGTGGAACCGGCTCCAGCAGCACCGACACGAACAGGTCTTGCGTGAGGTATTTGCCCAGCTCGACCTGGGTGGCGGCCAAACCACCCCCAATCGCATACGCGTCGCCCGCGGTGGTCTGCGCGGCGGACACCGAGAGATAGTCCAGCGGCAGCAGGTCCCCAACGGCGGAGCTCACCGTGCTGGCCAACGGCCCGAGCCCGGCAGCGACGGCCCCGCCGGCGGCGCTCTGGAACGCGGCCTGCTCGCCGGCCGTCAATCCGTAGGTCGGCCGGCCGAAGACGATGTAGCTGAGGAGGTCGCCCTGGGTGAGGCCGGCCTCGTCCGACGAGAGGCGCACGTTGGGCTGAAGCAACGTGCCGGTCACGTCCGCGAAGATGTCCAGCGGCTCGTCCGCGCGCCGCAGTCGCGTCACCGCTCGGATGTCGAGCGTCGGGTTCACGCCCTCGGAGCCGAAGAACTCGATCTCACCGTCCTGTACGTTGAACTGGCGTCCCCCTACCCGATAGGTCCCCCGCACCGCGTCCAGCGTGCCCAACATGGACAGGCTGCCCCGACCCCGGTCGTAGACGACCTCAAGGTCTCCGTCCAGCTCCACGTTCATGGCTTCACTACGCAACCAGGTGTCCCGCTCCAGCTTGAGCGACACGGTCGCGGCCAGGTTGCGCAGAAAGGGATTCTGACGGTCGATGACCGGGCGTACCGCATCATCCGTCTGGATGAGCTCCAGCAGAATGGGATCGGTGAGGTCGAGGGTCAGCGAACGGTCGCGGAATTCCTCGACGTACAGCACCGCACCCTCCGTCAGCAGCGCCCCACTGATGCGGGGTGCGCTGTACGACCCCTCCAACTGCACCTCGCCCGACAGGCGGGCCGCCACGTCCCTGCGGTCCACACCCCTGAGGCGGGTGGCAGAGATCGTCAGATCGAATCCCGGGTCGCGAAGGGGCCGCAGGTTTACGCTCCCGGTCACAGCCGCCAAGCCCTCATCTTCGAAGCGAAGGTTGACGTCCACGCGGCCGTCCTCCTGGAGAGTGAGCACTCCGCCGGCCTCCCGCGGGTGAATGCCCAAGCCCGGGAGCGCGAGCGCGCCGTCGGCTACGGTCAGATCTCCCGACGACACCAGGTCCGAAGGGCTGCCTCCCAGATGAATCTGTCCGTCCACCAGCCCTTCCACCTCGTCGAACGCGGGCGTCATTCCGAGCGCGATGCCCAGGGGCAGAGAATCGGCAATCAGATCGACGTCGACCTGTCCCTCGTCCCGCAGCTCGAGCGCAAACGGCGAGAGAGACAAACGAAACGGCGCGGAGCCGCGGGCCTCGAGCACCCTCTTGCCATCGAGGTCGGCCTGCACCGCTCCAGCCAGATCGCCGTCGGCGTACTCGACGTTGCCCTCCAGATCGTCCGCGGCGGCCGATCGGAAGCCGAGCGAGTCACCGGCAAGGCTGAGCCGCACGCGGGGATTCTGCACGTCACCCGAGGCCTCCAACGTAAGATCGAAGGTTCCCGTGATCTCTTCGTCTACTTGGACCAGACGCGCCATCCGCCCGAGGTTGGTGCGCCGTGCCTCGATGCTGAGGTCCGCATCTCCCTCCCGCGGAACCACGCCGTGGACGCGGAGCCGGAAGGACTGCTGACCCGGCCGAACAAACTGGAAGTCCCTCACGGACCAACCCCAATCTCCGAACGCGACGGTGCCCGGACCGCCGAGGTTCCAACGGTCGTCGTCGGCCCGAAGCGTGAGTTGGTCCACGTGGACCTGCGTGCCGGTCGAATCCCGGTCGACAACCATCCGGGCGCGGAGGTCGCTGGCCGAGTCCCGAACCATGAAGACATCCACTTCTCCGCGGCCGTCGGCCACCGACATGTCCGCCTCGATCCGCTCGAAGGGGCGATCGTACAGCGACGCGCCCAACGCCTCCACGTCGGCTTCGAGGGTGCCGGCGGGCAGGCCTCGCCCGGTCAAACGCAGGTTGGCGGAGCGGGTGCCGTAGCGTCCGTAGAGCACGTCGGACAGCTCCATCGCCCCCTCGACGTCCAGCGCGCCGATCCAGCCTCCGAGGGTCAGCCGACCCTCTCCGCTTCCGCCCAGCCGGAGGTCGTCGAGTGAAGGAAGCGTGTCCGGGTCGATGCCGTCGAAGGTCAGCACCTCACGGTCGAAGTCCGTGAGCGAGTCCCTGGCAATCACCGAATCTCCGTGCACGAACGTGGAAAGCCCCGCCAGCGACTCGCTCGACACGTCCAGGTGCAGCTCGCCCCGGGGTGCGGTCTCGACCAGGGCCAACGTCCCGGAGCCTCGCACCAGGCCGGCCGCGGTGCGGGCCGTGAGCGTATCCACCTCGACCACGCCGTTCCGCAACCGTCCCCGGAACCGGGCCGGACCCAGGTCGAGCCCCCCCACCCTGGATCCCGGGTCGAGCTGCAGAGCTCCGGTCCCGGTGGCCGAGGCCAAATCGGGGCCCGTGGCGGCTATCGATACCCGGCCGAACAACCGGGTGCGTTCGGGAGCTCCCTCCCACAGTGCCTCCGGCCGGAAGTCTCGCAGAGGGCCTTCGAGAGCGACGCGGGAGCCCGGCTGCGTCGCGTCGAAACGGGCCGCGAGCGAAAGTGGACCACCGCTCGTCTCCAAATCGGTGTCGATCCGGAGGTCGCTCAACGGTCCGCGCACGGTGAACGAGCCGTCCACCGTTCCCCGCAGTCCCGCCTCGGGTGCGTAGGCGTCCAGCGCGGCGAGCCGAAAATCGGCCACGCTCGCGCGCCCATCCACATACGTCGGTCCGACCGAGTCGCGTCTGATCCAGCCCGACCAGCCTGCGCGGGAGGAGCCACCCGTTCCGTCCGCGTATGCCAGATCCACAGCGAGGGCCATGCTGTCCGCCAATGCGCCGTCGGCTGAAAGGGTGATCGGACCGGACCCTGCCAACCGCAAGTCGGGTGCATACCGGGCCAGTAGTCGGTAGTCCACCCGAGGCGATGCGACGACGAGCTCCTCGACCGCGAACGTCGGCTCGGAGCGCAGCCGGCCCTGCACCGTCAACGGCGTGGCCGTTGAAGAATCGTCGGCGGCCGCGAGCACGAGGTCCCCGTCCAGGCTCAGGCCGTGCGCCGAGCCGTCCAGGCGGAGGTCGCCTTCCACGATGCCCTGCGCCCAGTCGCCGATCCACGGGGCCAGCTGAGCCAGGTCGACGCCCTCGAGGTGCAGGTCCAGGCCATGGGCCGACGGGGATCGGTCCAGGTCCAGAACGCCGGATGCGTCGACGCTGCCGGCATCGGCCACCACCGAGACGCCATCCAGGCGAATCTGCCGCTCCCCGGAGCTCCACACGGCCGTTACGTGGCCGCTCGCCCATCCGTCGGGCAAATCGGGCTCGGCCCAACGGAAGTCCGCGAAATCGAGCTGGGCCAGCTCGCCGTTCACCTCCGTGCGCACGCCGTCGTCGCTCCCCCAGCGCACCGACAGCGCCCCGGTCCCACGCGAGCGGTCCAGAGCGACCACATCGAGGTCGGCCACGAGGCGGCTGCCGGCGCGTCGTATCACACCCTGCACGTCCTCGACCCGCACTTCTGCGCGTTCCGGATCGAGCATGGCGGACGCGCTCTCGAGCTCGAAACGGTCGCCGTCCGGAGTCCCCAATCGGACCTCGGGAAGGCTGGCCTCCAGGTCGGCGATCTCGAAGGGCCGGGCGTTGCCCGATTCATCCGTGTCCACCAGGACATGGGTGTCGTGTAGCGACAGGTTGTGAATCGCGAAGGCGGCCGGCGCCGGACGGCCCGGCGCGTCGGTCGAATCCGCCACCGGGGAGGCCCGACGGGGAGACCGATCGTCGGAAGGTGGCAACAGCGACGCGGCGTTGATCTGCCCATCCGCAAGCCGCACGATGTGAACGCGGCCTCCCCATACGTCGGCTCGCGTCAGCTCGTAGCGGCCGCGCAGGATGTCGAACAGCGAGTAGTTGAGGCGAAGGGAATCGGCCTGGAATACCATGCCGCCCGTACGGTCGATGACTTGCACGTCCGTGAGGCCCAAGGACCCCGACAGGTCGGGGCCGGGCACGATGCTCCCGACGCGCACGTCGCCCTCGATCGAGCCACGCAGCCGATCCAGAGCCATGTCCACGGCTAGCCGCTGGCCGGGCCCCGTGCGCAACGCCGCGAGGAGGCTCGCGCCCGCGAGCACCAGGGTCACGATCACGACGAGCGTGATGACCCGGACGGTGCGCTTCGCGAGCAGCTTGACCCAACGCATCAGAATGCCTGTCCGATCGACAGGTGGAACTGCAACCGACGGAACGACAGCCCGGGCAGGTTTCCGAACTCGACTCTGGGCTCCAGCAAGGCCAACTCCGCCGAGGGCACCAGATCCAACACCTGGCCCCCGAACTCGATCTTGTCACCGACGTCGTCGCGTGACGGATCGAACGGCCGGAGCTGTTGGGTGACCACCTGGAGGTCCGATGCCGACGCCAATCGATACCCGAGATCCACCCGAATGGGGCCAATCGGCGAGAAATAGCGCACACCGAAACCCGGCGTCCATTCCAGGTCACTCACGTTCGCCGCGGACAGTTCGGGCCACACCTGGCCCACGTCGACGAAGGCCGCACCCTGGAGCACGTCGTTGCCCATCGGGAAGCGCAGCTCGGCGTTCGCCACCAGTAGCGCACTGCCTCCGGTGGGGCTCGGAAGCTCGCCGTCGAGGTCCAGCACCCCGGCGTCGCACGTCCGCATCTGGATGGATGTCGGTGTACACACGGGCGGCGTGCTGTCGGGCCGCAAGCCGATCAGCCGGTCCAGGTCCACGGTGAGCACGCGCGGACCGAGCTGGTTCTGCGAGTACCCGCGAACCGTGTTCGCGCCTCCGGCGAAAAAGCGCTTTTGCGGATGGACGATCTCGACCCCCCCGGAGGAAGACGTCAGACCGCCGAACTCGCTGGCCCGCACGGAGCCGGCGCGTACGCGGCTGGCGAAGATCCACCCATCCGCGATCCGCTTGTAGATCGCGCCATCGGACACCCACCGCCGATACCCGAAATCGGAACGCGTGGCCGAGCCGGCGGCTTCCAGCTCCACCAGCGCCGTCCATCCGCGCGTCGGGTTCAAGAGCTGATCGGTGCGTGTGGTGGACAGGGTGAGGACGGCCGGCGACAGCCAGTTGGATCCGGCGAGGAGCGAGATGTCTCCCGGCTCACACACCAGGAAGCTGCTACAGAAGAAGAGCTCGGCCGCCTCGAGGCGCTGACGTTGAGGACGGACGGCCAGTGAAAGCACGGTTCCGGGACCCAGCGACCGGTTGATCGCGGTCTGGACGCCGATGGCCCTGCGCACGAAAACGTCTTTTAGACTCTGGCGCTCCCAGAAGATCGACGCGACGAGCGTGTTCCGGCGGGCGAGAAACCAGGGCTGGGTGAAGTCGGCCGACACGAACCAGTTGCGGTCGGCGAACACTCCCTCCCCCACATCGTGACAGAGCGGAGAGTCGTTGAGGGTGTTGGCGAAAAAGTTACTGGCCCTGAGGCCCACCTGAAGCCGCCTTCCACCCCCGAGGAAGTTTCGGTGGGATGCGGAGGCCTCCGCGGACACGCAGTCCGCCGTGGTGAGGCCGGCTCCCCATCGTCCACGCAGGAGGGGGCCCTCTACTACCTCGATTCGCACGGGCACGATGCTGTCGGGCTCGTGCTCGAGATCCTCGACCACGTTCGCGGAACGAAAGATGTCCACCCCGAACAGACTACGGCGGGCCTCGTTCATGAGGCGCCTCCGGTACGTATTTCCCTCTTCGAACGGAAGCAGCCGCAGCACGACATCGTCCGCAACCTCTTGGTTCCCCGCGACCGTAACCTCGCCCACCCGAGTACGCGTTCCGGGGAAGATCTCGAACCGTACCTCGGCCGTGAGCTGATCCCTGGGGATGAAGTAGCTGCGGAATACGTCGGCGTGGGCGTACCCCGCATCCCTGGAGGCGCGCTCGGATGGAGTCCCGATCCAAGGAGAGCGCTTCGCCGTCCAGGGGGAAGTCGGGCCGGGTGAGCAGCGTGCCCACCGCCTCCGGCACCGGCGACCCGTCGGGCCAGAGGATCTCGAGCGAGTCGACGATGATGGGCGCATTCTCGCGGATGGAAAACGTCACGTCGACCTCGGGCCCACCCTCCACCTCCCGATCGACGACGAGGGTGTCGACCTCGGCCGCCCGGTAGCCACGCAGGTAGTAGAAAACGCGCAGCCGGGCGATATCGTCTCCCAGCCCCCGCCGGCGGTTCAGAAACCGCTCGTCATGCGCAAAGTCGAAGCCCAGAGGGCATAGCATCAGGATCTGGAGCGCTACGGACTTACACCGTGTGGCGCGGGTGCGGATGCGGAGTTGGAGCTCCGCGTCGTCGAAGGCCTCGTTTCCTTCGAAGCGAACCGATCGGACTTCGGGCGCGACGGCTTGGCCGGCAGCCGCCTCGGCCGAGATGCCGGCTGCGGCACCCACCACGGAGAGGAGGATCGCGCGTGTCCAGCGCCGAGCCGTTGGCGCTCCGGTGCGAGCGATCCGGCCCGTCACGGGTGGAAACCGTTGCGGCGGGCGGCTTCTGCGTCGCCCGGTCCGGCGCGGCCGTCGCTTGGCGCGGCTCGTAGGCTGAGGACCGGGACCCTCAGGGCGAACAGACTACCCAGGCCAAAAGCGACCAGGAGAATTCCCAGGCGCGTCCTCGGGCTCAACGGTGTCCGCTCGCTGCCGTACATCACTCCGCTCGTGCATGGATCGCCCGCGGGGGTGTAGGCACGCCGGTGGTGCCCCGTCTCGGCACGGTTCGCCGTTCGAACGGCGTGAACCCCCGCTCACCCGAGTAGATAAAGTGTTCCACAACCAGATGTTCCTGGTGCACCTCGATACGATTCACCGTGTTCTCCCCCCGCTCGCGCGTGCGCCCTCTGGAAGACGTGGCCGTGCCCGAATGGGCCAACCAAATGGGTCCTTCCGGTGCCCTGTGCGGGTACGCGTCGAGGGAGCTGGCTACGAACGAACGGTGCAAGTGACCGCTCAGAACCAGCTCCACGCCCATTGCCCGTAGGCGGGTCAAGATGCGCGCCACGCCGGGCACGGGCCGCTCCCGACGGTAATCGGGTGCCGGCACCATGGCGTGGTGGGTCACGAGAATTCGATGGACGTCACCGGGCCCGTCCGCGAACGCCTGCGCGGCAAAATCCAGTTGGGCGTCTCGGAGGCGGCCGCCCACAATCGCTCTGTGGGGCGCGGCGGAGTTGAGGCTCACCACGGTGGCGCGGTCGAGGTGGGTCACGCTATCGAGCTCGTCGGTGATGAAGCGACGATAGTTCCGATAGGGGCGCGAAGGCCCGTTCGAAGATCCGGTACAGTGGCACGTCGTGGTTTCCGGGCGTCACGATCACCGGGAAGGGGGTCCAGCTCATCCAACAGTGCGCGTGCGTCCTCGTATTCCCGCACTTTCGCGCGCTGCGTGAAGTCCCCGGCGAGCGCGACCAGGTGGCACGGCGTGTTCCGCACCCAACGCAGCCACGCCCGGGCCACGTCCGGACGGTGCACCTTCCCGAAGTGGAGGTCGGATGCCTGGAGAACGACGAAGGGCTCCGACATCGCGGAGACGCTCAATCCGCTCAGGCCCGGGCCGCTTCGGGGGCCGCGGCATTCTTGAGTCGGCTCATTCCGACCACCCCGACCACGACCAGACCCAGGCTGATCATTTGCGCGAGCGTGAGAGCGCCGAAGAACCGGTCGTCCTTTGCACGGAAGATCTCGACGATGAAGCGCTCGACGCCGGCGAGCGCCAGCCAAAGCATGAACAGCCAACCCGGCCGGTGCTTGTGGCCCCGGAGCGTCCACAGCAAGAAGAACAGGAGGGTGGAGAGCCCGACCTCGTAGAGCTGTGTCGGGTGTACGGGCACGATGTCGCCGTATCGCTCGATGAGCGCCGGATCCACCTCGATGCCGAACTGGCGCTCCAGCACGTCGACCCGGGTGGGTGGCGCACCCTGTGGGAATGCCACGCCCACCCAGGAGTCCGTGGGCCGCCCGTAGTCGTCTCCGACCAAGAAGCATCCCATTCGGCCGACCGCGTACGCCAGTGCCAACGCCGGCGCGGTGATGTCCGCCTGCAGCGGCAGGCTCAGCCCCAGACGGCGGATGTGCAGGACCACGAGCCCGGTGGCGAGGAGAAAGCCTCCGTACCACACCAGGCCGCCCCGAGAGAAGAGAAACGACGGATCCTCGGCCAGGCGATCGTAGTTCAAGAACACGTAGTAGAGCTTGGCGCCCACGATCCCGCCGATCACCGCGGTGAACAGCAGGTCCCAGCTCCGATCCGGATCCAGGTCGTTGTCCCGCATGCCGGCACGGTGAATGAGGCCGGCGGTGAGGAACGCGAGGAACATCATGAGCCCGAACGAAGTGATGGGCTCGCCCCCAAGAATCGGAACCCAGTCCGGCAACCGGAAGAGAATGGGATACAAGGATTACCCGGCGGTTGAAGGAATAGTCGGCTTTCGCTGTGTCATGCCCGGAAACGGTAGCTGTGCGTTGGCGGCAAGGTCGAGTCCGGCCACCTCTCCCCGCTCCCGGCGAAACAGACCTGCGCGCGCGACCATCGCGCCGTTGTCGACGGAGAGCCGCGGTGAAGCGTGGACCACCTCGACATCCGAACCCAGCCTGCTCCGTGCACGATCCCGCAGATACCGATTGGCCGATACCCCTCCGCCGAGAAGCACGGTCCGGTGCCCGGTCAGAGCCACGGCTCGGGCCACCTTCTCCACGAGCACGTCGACGGCCGCCGCCTGAAACGACGCCGCCAGGTCGGCCACTCGATCCTGAGCGGCCTCGGGCCCGAGCCGATGTACGACGGTAACCACCGCCGTCTTGAGGCCGGAAAAAGGAAAAATCGAGATAGGCCGGGTGCTCGGGGCCGTGCTCGGACCGCAGCATGGGCCGTGGAAACCGAACGTGGTCCTCCTTGCCGTCCAGCGCCGACCGCTCGATGGCCGGGCCTCCCGGATACGGAAGCCCCAGCAGCTTGGCGACCTTGTCGAAGGCTTCGCCCACCGCGTCGTCGCGCGTGCTCCCCAACAGGGTGTATCGACCCCATGCCCGCACGTCGATGAGCAGCGTGTGACCACCCGACACGAGCAGCGCGACGAACGGAGAGCTCGAGATCGGGCTGCTCCAACAGGGGGGCGAACAGGTGCGCTTCCATGTGATGAACGCCGATGACCGGTAGGTCCCGAGCCCACGCGCTCGCCTTTGCCCAACAGACGCCGACCAGCAGCGCTCCGATCAATCCGGGTCCGGCGGTCACGGCAAATGGCGTCGAGGTCCGCCCAGCCGACACCCGCCCGCTCCATCGCCAACGCGGCGACCGCATCTACACGGCTCAGGTGCGCCCTGGGCCGCGATCTCCGGCACGACCCCGCCGTACAGGGCATGCTCGTCTTGCGAATGGACCACCAGTCCGGCCAGCCGGCCGTCCGACGTGACGAGCCCGACCGACGTTTCGTCACAGGACGTCTCGAGCCCCATCACCATGGGCACCCTGGCCCGATCACGTGGCGGGGAGCCGAACGCGGATGGAGTCGGTCGCGGTTTCCGCGCGAGAGGGCTGCGGCAGTCCTTCCAAGATGAGCGGAAAGCGCAGCTCGCCATCGTTGCTCAGGGAATCCACCAGCTCGACCCTGGCGATGGCCCGGATGTCCGACGGGTTCACGGTGGCCAACACGGAACGGGCACCCCAGACCGACACCGTGACCACGTCCGGATCGGCCACCATGCCCTGGCCGTCTCCTTCGATCCGGACCGGCACGTCCGTGAAGACCCGCTGCACGGCGGAATCCAGCCGCACCGAGATCTCGACCACCTCGGGATCGACGCGGAGCCCGTCCAGGCGGCTGGTATCGATGCGCACGGCGTACACGCCCGGCGCATCGATCCGCGCCAAGTCGAGCTGCTCCAGCGGGATGTCACTCAGCTCCTCCAGCCGCGCCGGCGGCCCGGTCACGGCGCCCTCTAGGGGAGACGGTCGCAGCACCGAAGCGACCGCCAGACCTCCGGCGGGCTCACCGCGGGAGTGGACCGTAAACGGGAGTGTGGTCGTGCGCATGCGCTCGAATGTGAGGTGCACGCTCGAGGGCTGGATGTCTTCTACCTGGATGCCCGCCCCTTCGATGAAGCGCACCCACTCGCGCCGAATCACCAACGAAGAGTCGCCGGCGCGAACGTCCTGGATGGGAACGACCACCTGGGGACGGTCGTTGGCCAGCCGCAGCAGGTCCCGAGTGGTGCCGTTCACCCGCACCTCCACGGTGGCAGGGCGCGCGGTCCCGGAGAGGGCCCACTGATCATCGTCCAGCTCAACGACGACCGGCACGTTGGTCACCGTCTGGCGAACCGGGGAATCCACGCGGGCGGCGGTCCAGAGGACCACGGCCAGGGCCAGCGCCGCGAGCTTCAACTGCCCGTTGTGGGCCACCCAGCCCCACAGGCGGCGCACGGTCAGCCGTCCGACTCGGGGAGTAGCCGAATGATCTGCTGCTCGATTGCCGGCGTGTCCCACTGCGCGCTACCGGCCACCTTGCGCTGGATCAACCCTTCGGGACCCACCAGAAACGACTCGGGCACCCCGGTGGTTTGGTAGAGCGCCTGGATGTCACCGCTCACGTTGTGCAGGAGAGGGAACGTGAGGGCATACTCGTCGGCGAAGGCCTGAAGATCCCCTCCGGGCCGGCCCTGCGCGTCGGTGCCGCCGGCGCGCGCGTCGATGCTCACCGCGAGGATCTCGAACCCACGACCCTCGAGCTTTTCGTAGAGCCGCTGCATCGAGGGCATCTCTTCCCGGCAGGGCGGGCACCACGTGGCCCATACGTTCACGAGGACCACGCTGCCTCGGTGATCGGCCAGCGCGACGGTGTCGCCCCGCAGGTTCGGATACGCGAA
>CBDCVX010000017.1:0-378657 GCA_965223195.1 Longimicrobiales bacterium | reverse complement strand
GAAACGGACCGCTTCGTCATGAACTCCACGTTTCAGCTCGAAGGCCGCCAGGTCCTGTCCACTTCCGGGGACGGCGGCCGGGGTTGGCGTGACGTGTTGGCGGAAGCCGATGCCGTTGCCTATTGGAGGCTTTCGGAGGATGCGGGTCACACGCTCGTGGCCCGCGTGGCAGCCGCTGCAGGCGACAACGTGACGTTCCCCTTCCAGTTGACGCTGGGAGGCCGGGAGGCGGTCCGCGGGCTACCCACCAACGCGCTTCCGGGAGGCCGCCGTCTGGTCGCCTCGCTGGAAGATCGGCGGGCCTTGGATTGGCCGGCCCGGACGTCTTGGACATGGGATACACGCTGTTTGCGGACGTGGGTCGTACTTGGCCGGGCGACGCCCCGTTCGGGATCGACTCGGGCTGGCAGACCGCGCTGGGCGTCGGTCTCCGGCTGGGCCTCCCGCAGGGCACGTCCGGGGTAGCCAGGCTGGATTTTGCTGTGCCGATCACCGGCGGGCGCGGGTTGTCCGACCTGGTGTTCCGCGTCTCGGTAAAGGAGTTCGTGGGGCTGATCCGTGGCGTCGAAGACGAGCAGATGAGGCGGAGCCGAATCACCGGAATCGGCGCGCGCGCCTTCGAGCCGGGGGGCTGACTACATGCGACGGGTCCACGCTCCGGAGCATCTCGACCAGGTGGGATGGGATGAGGCGGAGCTGACCGAGTCGCTACGTCTGGTTGCCGGGGCAAGCCGCGCCTTGGGCGGATCTCGGGTCCTTCGACGGTCGCTGGCCGACCTGAATCGGCCGGTCTCGCTGTTGGACGTGGGCACGGGTGGAGGCGATCTGCTGTCGACCATGCCTCGGTCGATCGCCGAACAGTCGCTCAGGGTAGGCGTCGACCACCATCCCGAGATTGCCCGCATCGCCCACCGACGCTCCTGTGGCCGACCGGACATCTCGATCATTCGGGCCGACGCGTTGGCCCTGCCTTTCGTGGACAACGGTTTCGATGTCGTCGTCTCATCGTTGGTGCTCCATCACCTCCGGGACGCGGACGCCGTTCAAGCCCTCAGCGAGATGGGGCGGGTAGCCAAGCTCCTTCTCCTGGTTTTGGACCTCGAGCGCTCGCGCATAGCGTGGTGGGGAGCCCGCGCGTTGGCGTCCACCGTTTGGCGCCGCAACCGTCTGACGCGGGTGGACGGGCCGCTTTCCGTGCGCCGGGCCTACCGGCGAGGCGAGCTGGAAGCCTTGGCGTGTCGGGCGGGCCTGGACGCGCCTTCGGTCAAGCGACGTTTCCCGTTCGGCCTGGTGCTCCAAGCGGGGCCGGCGGAAAAGTCGGACGGGGGCCGGCGCCCCGCCTCTGCCTCATGACCGACGTCATCGTCGTCGGTGGGGGGCCGGCGGGCTCCACGGCGGCGGGACTGCTGGCCCGGCGAGGGTGGAAGGTGCTTTTGGTAGACAAGGCCCACTTCCCCCGACCCAAGCCGTGCGGCGAGTTCGTCAACCCCGGGGCGGTGGCCCTGCTGCACGAGATGGGACTGAGCGAGCATGTCGAGGCGCTCGGGCCGGTGCCGGTGGCCGGCTGGCAGCTCGGTGACGCGTCGGGCAGCCGTTGCTCCGGCCGATTCGGTACCGGCCGACACGGCTGGGCCGTGGACCGCCTGCGCATGGACGCTGCGCTCCTGAGCGCGGCACGGGACCGCGGCGTGCGGGTGGAGCAGGGTGTGCGCGTCGCGCGGGCCGTGTCGGATGGAGAAGGCGGCGAAGTGCTCGGATATCGGCGGGGAAGGCCGTGGTCGTCTCGGGCGCGAGTGCTGATCGGAGCGGACGGCCTCAGGTCGGTGCTTGCGCGTCATCTGGGAGGCGGGTTCGCGCACCCTCCCAGGATCAGGAAGTTTTCGCTCACGTGCCACCTGCAGATCTCGCCTGGCGGGTCCGCGTCCGACGGTCCCCGCCGCGGGACACTCTGGATAGGCCGTGGACTCACGGTCGGCGCGCTGCCCTTGAACGCTCGGGCGTCTCGTTGGAACGTCACCGTCGTCGGAACCTCGGCCCGACATGGGAGAGCCGTCGCGAAACATCGCCTCGGATTCTTCTTCGACGCTTTGCGCCTGGCGGGCATCGAGTCGTCACCGGACGCCATCGTAGGAGGTCCCTGGTCCAGCGGCCCGTTCGATCGACCGGTTCGGCAAGTGGCGGGCGACGGCTTCTTCCTCGTGGGAGACGCCGCCGGCTACTACGATCCGCTCACGGGCCAGGGAGTGTACCGGGCGCTCAAGTCGGCCCAATTGGCCGCCGAGGCGTGCCACGGATGGCTCGCCCGTCTTCCCGGATGGTCCCACGCGCCCCGGGTTTACGCCGGACAAATCTCGCGGGCGTTCAGACCCTCGCGACGGGTCCAGCGGGTCATCGAGGGCACGCTCGCTCGCCCGAAGCTGACCCGTCACGTGTTCCGTCGTCTGGCCACGGGCGAGGCCGGCATGAATGCGCTGCTCCGGGTCACCGGCGACGTGGCAAAGGCGTCCTCGTTGTTGACGCCCGGCGTTTGGCTCGGCCTGGCGTTTTCGCGTCCGCGCCCGGGCGAGGAACGACCGGTGGACGGCATCGGGTGAAGGTCCGGCGCGGAACGCGAAGCGGCACCGCACCCGGGAGCCCGAGCGACAACGTGATGCCGGAACCCTCTTCGCCTCGAATACCGACCGTTTATCTGTTACAGTCCACGGGTGCGTACAATCGACGAGATACGGACTTCCGCTCCCCCGGACGTGCTCTTCCACGTGGCCGCAGACGTGGAGCGTTGGCCGGAGATCCTTCCTCACTACCGTTGGGTCCGATTCCGGGAAAAGGCCGGATTCGCCGACGGAGTGGTGGAGATGGCCGCCTGGCGTCCCTTCGGGCCGGTTCGCTACCCGACCTGGTGGGTTTCCGAGATGCGCCACGACCCCGAAGCCCGCACGGTGGAGTACCGGCACGTGGGCGGCGTGACCAAAGGTATGGATGTCCTGTGGGAAGTGGTCCCGGAGGCCTCCGACCGCACGCTTGTCCGCATCACCCATGATTGGTCGGGACCCGCCTGGCCGCTCATCGGAGGGTTCGCGGCGAACGCGGTGATCGGGCCGTATTTCGTGAGCGCGATCGCCGGACGGACACTGGCCGGCGTGTCGCGTCACGCGGAAGAGCGATCCGCCGGATGAACGAACCGGACGGCGGCAAACGTCGGGTGGTCGTCACGGGCCTGGGCCCGATCACCGCATCCGGCATCGGCAAGGAGCCGTTTCGGGAGGGCCTCCGCACCGCCGAGTCGCCCATCCGCGACTTGAGCCACTTCGACGCTTCCGAGTTTCACTCGCGGATCGCGGCCCAGGTGGACGCGTTCGATCCGAGCCGGTTCATGGAATCCGCCCGCGCCCGGCGCCTCGACCGCTTCGGGCAGTTTTCCGTGGCCGCGGCGCGCTCGGCGCTGGACGATGCTCGCCTCGCGGCGGACTCGGTTGAGCCGGACCGGACCGCCGTGCAGATGGGCAGTGCCCTGGGTGGTATCGGAAAGGCCGAGTCCGAGTACCGTGGCTACCTCGAGCGGGGTGTGCGATCGGTCGACCCCCGGCTTGCGCTGTTGGTCTTCGGGGGTGCGGCGAGCTGCAACGTAGCGATCGAATTCGGATTCACCGGACCCAATTCCACCAACGCCATGAGCTGTGCCTCGGGCACCATAGCCGTGGGTGAAGCCTTTAGACTCATACGGGACGGCGCCGCGGACGTCGCGCTGGCCGGCGGCGTCGAGGCGCCCCTGGCGCCGCTGACCTTCGGCGCGTTCGCCATCATCCGGGCCATGAGCACCCGAAACGACGACCCCCCCGCAGCCTGTCGTCCGTTCGACTCCACCCGGGACGGATTCGTCATGGGTGAGGGTGCTTGCGTGTTGGTGCTCGAAGAGGCCGGTCACGCCCTTGCCCGGTCGGCGCCCATCTACGCCGAGATCCTGGGATACGGGAACACGAACGACGCCCACCACATGACCGCTCCGAGGCCGGACGGGGCGCAGGCCGCCAGGGCCATGCGACTTGCCCTCCGAGACGCAGGCTGCACCCCCGACCAGGTCGACTACGTGAACGCACACGGGTCGTCCACCCCGCTGAACGACTCCACGGAGTCGATGGCGATACGGCAGGTGCTGGGCCCGCACTCCGACCGCGTGGCGGTCTCGGGCACCAAACCTTTTTACGGACACGCGCTCGGTGCCTCCGGCGCCATCGAGGCGGCGGTGTGCTGCCTGGCCCTTCAAGACGGATGGATCCCCCCGACGCTGAACCTGGATCAGCCCGGAGAGGGCTGCGACCTGGACTACGTCGCCGGCCACGGACGCCCTACCCCGCTTTCCACCGTACTCAGCAACTCGTTCGGGTTCGGTGGAATCAACGCTTCGTTGGTGCTGCGCAAGTGGACGGGAGAGGTCGTGGCGTGAACGACATCGCGGCGGCCGACGGATAGTGGATCCGATCGCTGTGCTTCCCCTGGGCGGCGCGCTCGCGCTGTTGGCCGTGGCCATCGGCATCGACCCGTTCCTGTCCGTTCTCGCGTTGGCCGCAGCAGCGCTGCTCGGGTTGCCTCCGTTGCTGGATCCGGGCACGGCCGCCGCGCTCCTGAATCCGCTGGTGCTGCTCGTCACGCTGTCGCTCTACGGATGCGAGATCGCGGCGGAGCGCTCCCGGCCGACGTTCGTCTTCTGGCACGCGCTCCAGTTGATCACCCGCCCTCTCGTCTGCCTCTTGGTGGGCGCCCACGTGCTCACGTGGCTCGATCCACCCGGGCCCACGGCCGTCTGGGCGGGCGCCATGGCCGTCCTGGCGATCGCGGCCCATGGCTTCAAGGTGGGCTGGACGGCATTGGGGTGGTGGGGCGCTTCACGGCCTCGGCCCTGGCTGCTGACCGTCGTGGAGGACACAGCGGTGGTGGGGTTCGTGGTAGCCGCCCATGAGGTAGGCGCCGTGGGAGCCACGCTCGCGATGATCCTGATCGCCACGCCGGTATTGTGGGGCCGCTCGACGTTTTCCGCCGCGGCGTATAGCTACTACCTGGCTTGGAGCCGTACGTGGGGCAGCTTGGAGCCCTTCCGCTGGCGGCCTCGCGAAGACCTCGCGAAACGTTGGCTGCCGGCCCTGGACGCCGTCCCCAGGTCTCCCCACCGGACGGTGCGCCTGGCACGGACGGGCTGTCTGGATTCGGGAGGCCGGTTCCGGATCGGTTGGTTGGTGGCAGGACCGACCATGCCCGCGTGGCTGGGCGGAAAAGACCGTGTGCTGTTCCTTCCGGCCGAGTCCGTACGGGCCATCGTCCCCGCCCCGCTCTACACGCGTGTTTCGGTCGATCAACCCGGTGGAGGCACGGGAAGGCTCATCGTCCCGAAAGCCGGACCGTCGGCCCAGACGGTGGCGGCCGAGCTGGACGCCCGAAACACCGTTCGGGATCCGGAACCCTGGTTCCCTCAGCGGGTAGTCGCGTGACCGGATTTCAGGGATACGCTCGGATGAGCGATCGGAAGTCGTCCCGCGTATCCGGAAATGCCGTGTCCTTAACCTCTTCGGCTTGGTGGTGGCCAGGTCGGAGAGTGAGCGTCTACCCGGGATCGCGAGGTTGAGCTAGCCGGATGTTTTCGTCTTCTCGTGGACTGGATTCGTTCGACCAGTACCTTCAGGACGTAGAGAAGTACCCCCTCATCCAGGATCCGCAGGAGGAGCGTGAGCTGGCCCGTCGCGCCCGGAGCGGGGACAAAGAAGCGGCAGAACGGCTGGTCACCGCCAACCTGCGCTTCGTCATTTCCTATGTGAAGAAGTACCAAGGCCGTGGCCTCGGTTTGGCCGAGCTGGTCTGCATCGGGAACGAAGGACTTCTCAAGGCCGTAAAGAAATTCGATCCCGACAAGGGCGTGAAGTTCATCTCCTACGCGGTCTGGTGGATTCGACAGACCGTGCTTCAGGCCTTGGCCGAACAGACGCGTTCGGTCCGCATCCCTCTCAACCAGAACTCCAACCTCGCCAAGCTCTCCCGCACCGACACCCTTCTCACCCAACAGCTGGGACGATCTCCCACAGACCAGGAGATTGCGCAGCACATGGAGGAGCCGGTCGAGACGATCCGCGCCCTCCGACGGGTGGCGGCCAGCGAGCTCAGCCTGGACGCTCCGATCGACCGTAGCGACCGGGACAGCGCGAGTTTCGGGGAACGATTCGCGGGTGCCAATGGAGACGACATCGAGGTGGACGTCGAGGCCATTGCCCGCCGCGAGTACATGGAAGAGATGTTCGAGCAGTACCTCACCGAACGTGAGCGAAAGATCCTCTACCTGTACTACGGACTCGACGATGGCGAGGAGCGTACCCTGGAGGAAATCGGGTCGCTGCTGGGTGTCACGCGGGAACGCATCCGCCAGATCCGGAACCGGGCTTTCGAGAAGCTGCGGGAGAGCCCGGACGGTGAGTCGCTCTCCGGATTCTGGATGGCCGGCTAGAGGCCACCTCCGCCCCGGCCCCGTCGCGTTGCGAGGGCTGCCGACTCTCTTTCTCGCACTTCTCCTGACCGGAGCGGCAGCACCCCCCGTCCAGGCTCAAGACCAGGGCTGGAACAGTCCTGCGGCGTTGGACCTCATCGCCCGGGCACGGGCACTTCGCCAGTTGGCCCGCGGTGATTCGACGTTCAGCGGGTATGCCGCCAGCGCACGGGGATACGTCTACTTCTACCTGGACCGACCCGGCCAGAACGATCCGACACTGGTCCGAACCGACCAAGTGGCCCTGGACGTCTACTGGAAGGCGCCCGATTCCACCCACCAACAGATCATCGGGCTTCGCGACGAGGAGCGCCTGCCGACGGACATCCGCTACCACATGGACCACCTCACGGTGGTCCAGGACGAGTTCCAAGACCTGATTCGACTGGGCGACGGCGACGAGGTGGCGGCCGTGCGCCATCCCGCCTCCGCGGGCTCAGAGGGAATCTACGACTTTCGGGTCGCGGACTCCGTCACGATCTCGTTCGCAGGGCCACAGGGGTCCATACGGGTCTACGAATTGGACGTGCGGCCCAAGGACTACGCCGCACCCGGGTTCGTCGGTAGCCTGTTCGTGGCCCGCTCGGACGCTGCGATCGTGCGCATGAACTTCACGTTCACGCCGGCCTCCTACGTGGACGACTACCTGGATTACATCCGAATCTCGCTGGACAACAGCCTCTGGGACGGCAAGTACTGGCTCCCCTACGAGCAGCGGGTGGAGCTCAGACGAGAGATTCCTTTCGTGGACTTCCCCGTGGGAAGCGTCATTCGGGGCCGGTATCGAATCCGAGGGTACGAGTTCAACCCGGAGTTTCCTCCGTATCTGTTCTTGGCCTCTCCGGTATCGGTCCGCCCGCGAGCCGAGTTGGAGGCGTTTCCGTTCGAGCGAAGCATCTACGAAGAGCTCGACGAAGAGGGGCTACGCCCGGTGCCGGAGCTGGCGGAGATCCGCGCTGAAGCCGCCCGCATGATCGGCGCCCGGTACCTGAGCGGCCTGTCCGGCACCAGGCTTTGGGCTCCGGCGGCGTCCGACGTGCTTCGGTACAACCGGGCGGAAGGCCTCACGTTCGGGCTGGGTGGATCGTTCGTGCCGGCCGGGCTGGTCCGCCTGCGGACGTACGGCGGATACGCGTTCGGACGCCGCAAGCCACTCCTTCGTGCCGAGCTCGCGTCTCCGGACGGCCGTGGCCGCCTGCACGTGACGGGTTTTCTCAACCGGCCCGTCGACCTGGGCCCCACGTCCACGGCGAGCGGGATCGTCAACACGCTCGGTGGAGCGCTCAACGAGGTGGACTACACCGACCTGTTCTTCGAATCCGGTGGTGCCATCGGACTGGTCGCGTTCGCGGACGAGCGCACTCGGGTGCAGTTGACGGCAACGGCGGCTCGGCAGCGGAGCGGCCACAACGTCGTACGCGACGACGGCGTGGGCGAGGCATCGGACCTCGGCCGACCGGTGCCCGGGATCGAAGAAGGTACCAGTGTGGGCGGCCGCATCGAGCTGGAGCGCCAGTTGGCACGGAGACTCGGTTCGGCGCTTCGCTTCGATGTCGTGCGCCTGAACGACCGTACGTACGGTGCCGGACAGGCGGATCTCGTTGCCGAGCGGACCTGGCTCGAGCGCGGCTGGGACCTCCGCGCCCAAGCCACCGCGGGCTGGACCTCACGGTCCGCGCCGCCTCAGGCCCTGGCGCTCTTTGGCGGGAGGGGCACCGTGCCCGGACACGGGTACCGTGAATCGGTGGGAGACCGGTTTGCACTACTCCGCGCCGAGGGCGTCCGCGACGTCCGCTTACCGTGGGTGCGGATCGCAGTCACTGCGGCCGCCGGCCGCGCCTGGTTGCGCGAACCCGTGCAGGTTTCCGGTTGGCCGGCCACGGACACCGACGGCACACGGTTCTCCGCCGGCCTGGGTGCGCGGTTGTTCTGGGACACCGTCCGCCTGGACGTCGCCCGAGGACTGAACGGAGGCGGCTGGGAGGTCACGTTTGCCGCCGCTCGCCGCTTTCGGCCCTGGCTTTGACCCGGCCTCACCCGACCAGTGGGCTGACGCGATCTCACCGTAGGACGCCGCCGATTAGCAGTTGGGAGGACGGCTAGTCTCCCTGTGCGCTGCCGTTGGCCTCCACGCGGTCCTTGGAGCCCAAGAGCACGAGGTCCCGCACGGTGACATCCACCGTCGGCACGTTAACGCCGTCCCGTTCGTACGAGTCGTACTCGAGCCTCCCCTCCACGTAGATCCGATCGCCCCGCTGCACCCTGTCCTCCGTGATCTCCGCAAGGCGGTTCCACAGGGTCAGCCGGTGCCATTCGGTCTTCTCCTCACCATCCGCCGCCCCGAACCTCCGGTTCGTCGCCAATGACAGATGGGCCACCTTGGTTCCGTTCTTGGTGATTTGCACGTCCGGATCGCGACCGACGTTGCCGACGAGGATCACCTTGTTCACAGAGCGGCTCATGGACATTCCCCCTTTGCGTTGACCTGGAGCTCCGAACCTGCCCGACCGGGTCGGCCGAAGCGCGTGGATCAACGATGGAGTGCCCGCAGGGGCGAGCGCATGGCGAAGCGTGCCGATGTCGTCTCCGGATGCCGTCCGCTAGCCCTTGGTGTCGTACCAGGTGCGGCCCACGCCGGCTTCGGCCACCAATGGCACCGCCAGGTCCATGGCCGACTCCATGCACTCCACGACCAGTCCCTCGACCTCGTCGACCCGATCCTCTGACACCTCGAGCAGGAGCTCGTCGTGGACCTGCAGAAGCAGCCGGGCGTCCGTCGTGTGCTCGCGAAGCCTCTCGTGCACGTCGATCATCGCCTGCTTCATCAGGTCGGCTGCGGTGCCTTGGATCGGCGTGTTCTGAGCGACCCGCTCGCCGAACGAGCGCGTGTTCCAGTTCCGCGCCCGGAGCTCCGGCACGTAGCGTCGGCGTCCGGACAGGGTCTCGACGTACCCTCGCTCCTTGGCCATCGCGATTTGCTCGTCGAGAAACGCACGCACACCGGAAAACCGCTCGAAATAGGCGTCGATAAACGCCCGGGCCTCGTCGCGGGGAATACCCAACTGCCGCGCCAGGGAGAAGTCACCCTGCCCGTAGATGGTGGCGAAGTTGATGGTCTTCGCCCGGGCTCTCATCTCGTCGGTAACGCCGTCGATGTCGACGCCGAAAATGATGGCAGCCGTTTGACGATGGACGTCGACCCGCTCACGAAACGCACGAACGAACGCTTCGTCTCCGGAGAAGTGCGCCAACACCCGTAGCTCGATTTGTGAGTAGTCTACGCCGAGAAGCAGGCATCCGGGATCGGCCACGAATCCCTTGCGTATCTCGCGTCCGAGCTCCGTGCGGATGGGAATGTTCTGCAGATTGGGGTCGCTCGACGACAGCCGGCCGGTGGCCGCGACGGCCTGGTTGAAGCTCGTGTGGATCCGTCCGGTGCGCGGACTGACCAGCCGGGGCAACGCATCCACGTAGGTCGAGCGCAGCTTTTCGAGCTGTCGGTACTCGATCAACGCGCGCGGAAGCTCGTACCCCAGGCCCGCCAGCTCCTCCAACACCGACACGTCGGTCGAGGGACCGGTCTTGGTTTTCTTGATGACCGGAAGATCCAGCTCCTGGAACAGGACTTCCCGTAGTTGCGGCGTGGAATTGATGTTGAACTCCCGGCCCGCCTCCCTGAAGATCCGCGCCTGAATGGCGCCCAGCTCGCGTCCCAGCTCCGCGGACATGCCGCGGAAGAAGTCCGCGTCGATCCGGATCCCGGTCCGTTCCATGTCGGCCAGCACCCGGACGAGCGGCATCTCGAGATCGTTCATGAGGTCGGAGAGACCTTCATGGACCAGGCGGGGCAGCAGTCGTTCCATCAACCGCGCCACCGCGTCCGCCCGCTGTCCGGCCCACACCGTCGCCACGTCGGGATCGACCTCGGCGAACGAGACCTCGGATTGTCCCGTTCCCACCACCGTCTTGCGCGCGGGTAGGTCCCGACCCAGCAGGTCGGCGGATAGCGCTTCCAGGTCGTGATGCCGTCGACCGGGATCCAGCACGTAGGACGCCACCATGGCGTCGAACTCGAGCCCGTCCAACGCCACGTCCCGGAGGTCGAGCGCGACGGCCGATTCCTTCAGGTCGTGTCCGGCCTTTCGCGTGTCGGGGTCCCGGAGGAGCGCGGGAAGCGCCGCCATGGACGCCGAATCGAGTGACGGGAGATTGAGCACGTCCGCCACCGGCTCCAGGCCGAGCGTAAGCTCACCCGGTGGCCGGTGACCCAGCGGTAGATACCAGCTCTCGCCGGGTTCGAACGCCAGGGCCAGGCCTACGAGATCGCCTCCCACCGCCCGGGATGAGCCCGAGATCGCCACCAGGCACACGTACTCGGCCTCTCGTGCCTGCTCGACGAGCGCGTCGACCTCCTCCGGTGTACGTACCTGATGGTGCACCACCGGCTCCTGTTCCCGGCCGGCGCCGGCCTCGGCAAGTCGCTCGACCAGCGTGCGGAACTCCAGCTCGACGAGCAGCGGCCGCACCCGTTCGATATTGGGCTCGCGAACCGTCAGCGCCTCCATGTCCAGGGACACCGGCACGTCCGTGCGGATGGTGACGAGCTCTCGAGAGAGCAGCACACGATCCCGATCCGAGGTCAGCGCCTCTCGAGCTCGCTTGCCCTTGATCTCGGGCCCGGCCTCGATCAACGCGTCGAGGCTCCCGTATTCCGCCAGGAGTGCCTTCGCGGTCTTGGGACCCACGCCCACCGCGCCGGGCACGTTGTCGGACGAGTCCCCCACCAGAGCCAAATAATCGACGACCTGATCGGGCTGGACGCCCAGCCGCTCGCCGGCCGTCGACAGGTCCACCCATTCCGCATCCACTCCGGCGTGGCCGCCACGACCGGGATTGAGAAGGTGGACGCCCTCACGCAGAAGCTGATAGAAGTCCTTGTCGCCCGAGACGATTACCGATTCCAACTCCGCCTGCTTCGCCTGGCTCACCAGCGTGCCGATAACGTCGTCCGCCTCGAACCCCTCCACGCGAATCGGAGGGCCCACCAGACCCTCGATCAGGTCCATCACGCGCGGGAGACTCTCCGCGAGCTCCTCCGGCATCTTGGCCCGCGTGGCCTTGTATTCCGGATACAGCGCTTCGCGGTGGCTGTGGCCGGCGTCCAGGACAACGGCGAGGTAGTCGGGCTCGTACTCCTCCAGGATCTTCAACAGAAAGTTGGCCACGCCCCACGCGGCCGAGGTGTTTTCGCCCTTGGAGTTCGTGAGCGGACGGTGCACGAATGCATAGTACGACCGATAGATCAGGGCGTAGCCATCGATCAGGAACAGCCTCGGAGCGACCTTCGGTGGGACCTTCACCGCTGAAAGCTACGGACTACCGGAAAGCACAACGCCCCACCCGAAGGCGGGGCGTCGATTGGATCACGGAACGAGGGCCGTCAGGCACGCACTACATTCGCGGCCTGTAGGCCCCGGTCGGTTTCGCGCACCTCATACTCAACTTCTTCACCTTCGCTCAGAGTCCGGAAGCCGTCACCGACGATCGCGGAGAAGTGGACGAAGATGTCCTCTCCGGTGGGCTGGGTTATGAACCCATAACCCTTTGCGTCGTTGAACCACTTCACGATCCCTCTGGCCATGCATGCATCCTCTGTCTAGGTCAAATCTGGGGCCACCCGGGGACCAAGCTACGACGGCCCTTTTCCAGGCGTCAAGCGCCGAGGGCATCGCGCTTCTCACAGGATGGGACCCCGCGCTGACCGAGAGAGGCGATTTCAGGCCGCTCGGCGCCGAATCAGCCGTCTCCGCCGTAGAGAAATCGGTAGATTTCCATGTTGCGGGTGACGTTTTTCACGTATCCCCGGGTCTCGCGGAAGGGAATCCGCTCCGTGAAGCGCACGGGATCTCCGGCCTCGGGAAACCGCCGCCATCGTGTGGCCCTGGTAGGGCCCGCGTTGTAGGCCGACAGCACCAGCGGAAGGTCGTTTTCGTAGCGGGTCAACATGTCCCGCAGGTAGGCCGTGCCGAGGTGCAGGTTCACATCGGGCTGATACAAGATCGAGGGACGAAAGCGCTCCGGTCCGATCTCGCGAGCCAACTGGCCGCCCGTCACGGGGAGCACCTGCATCAGACCGCGGGCGTTGGCGCTGGATCGGGCCTCGGCGAAGAACGCGGACTCCTGCCGGATCAGCCCCGCGACCAAATGCGGGCTGACCCCCCATTCCTCCGCTTCCCGCTCGACCATCTCGCGGTACGGGAAGGGGTAGATCACCTCGAGCAACAGGCGGTTCCACGGATACCCGCGCCGCCGCACTTCCCAACCCAGGCGAATGCCCTCCCATGGATTGTGGCCCTGGTGCGTGAGCTCCCGAGCCAGCAAGAGGAGAAGATCGTCGTTGACCCGGGCCCGGTCCTCGAGCTGGGCACGAAAGACCGACTCGGACTGGTGCAGATCCGCCTGCTTCAACAGCCGGAGGTGACGAAATCCGGACCGGAGCCACGGCGGCACGATGGGGACGTCCGACGAGGCTACGGGGATTGTGAACGGCTCGTCCAACAGACGAGCGGTTTGCACGGCGTAGTACGAGAGCGGGTCCGAGTCGCGGACGCGCGTGAGCAACGCCGCAGCTTGTTCGACCTCGCCCGACTGGATGGCGGCCCATGCGCTCCAGTACGTGGCCTCCGACGCGTGCGAGCCGGCGGGTTGGGCGTCCAGATAGGCGGCGAACACCCGGCCCGCGTCCCTGTAGTTCTTCTGCGTGATACGGATTTGTCCGAGTCGCATCCACGCCAGTCCGGCTCTTCTCGACTCCGGCGCCATTCCCGTGACCTGCTGATAGCGAGCGGCGGCCTCGCCGAGGTCGCCACGATCGTGGGCCGCATCGGCCTGGAAGAACACTACGTTGGCCGCCTCGTCGGAGTTGGGAAACCGCCGGACGAGCTGTGCATCGGTCGCCTCCGCTTGGCCCGTTTGCCTCCGAGCACGCTGCACGTCGGCGAGGAGGTCCAGCGCGGGCGCGCCGAGATGTTCCTCTCGCAATCCGGCCAGTTCTTCCAGCAGCGGACGGGCGAGCGTGTGGCGCTTTGTCCTGATGAGCAGGCTCGCGTACTCCAGGACCACCTCGGGATTCGGGACTCCCGGATCGAGTAGCTCGGCGTGGCGAGCATAAGCGTCGACGGCTTCCTCGGCCCGGCCATCCCGCGCCAGGCTCCGTGCGACGCTCAACGCGAGATCGGGCTCATCCAGACCCAGCGCGGACAGGCCCGCCGCAGCCTCGGCTCGGAGGGAAGGCGGCGCACCGGCCTCGAGCGCGTTCAGGTATGCATCTCCGGCTTCGGCACTGTCTCCGCGAGCAAGCAGTAGCCCGCCCCGGGCGTTCCAGGCACGAGCACGCGTGGCAGGCGAGTCCAGCACCGTGAGCGAGCCGGCCAGCGCGGAAAGAGCCGCGGCCGTGTCTCCACGTGACAGGTGGAGGTCGGGCAGCAGCTCCCACTTCGCGGCTGCGGCCGTGGGATCCGTCACCTGGTCCAGGAACGCCATCGTCCGGGCTTCCCGGCCTTCGTTCGCCGCGGCCCGGGCGAGCTCCAACGCGACCCAGCTGGAAAGACCGTGCGGATTGGGCCGGAGCGCCTTCAGCGCGTCGATGGCTTCGTCGGTGCGGTCCAACCCCGCCAGAAGGCGTGCCCGCCGAACGCGGGCCACGTGCAGATCCGGACTGCCGAGAGGCGCCTCCTTCTCGAAGGCCTGGTAGCGTTCCGCTGCGCGGGCCGAGTCGCCGATCTCCTCATACGCCCGCGCCAGCAGGAACAGCCCCCGCGCCGATCCCTCCGCCGGCAGGTCCTGCCCATCTCCCAACGTGGTGATGACGTCCGACCAATTCCCCCAGCCGGCCTCGGCCTCGGCCAGGGCCAGCCGATCGGTCCACGTCAGCGGGCCGGCGCCGGTGAATCCGCGCACGGCCCTGGCCGCGTGCCAATAGCGCCCCACCTCCACGTCGGCGGTCCAGGCGGTCACCGTGTCCGCAGCAGCGGGTGGAGAGACCGGCGTGCTCGACCCTGCCGCGAGCGCGGCCACCTGACCGGCCAGGACGAACGTGGAAAGGGCTCCGACAAGCATACGGCTCAATTAAACAGATGTTTGGGGCTTGCGACAGCCCCGTGTGAACTCCACGGCGTGCCTCGGGATGTCCGCCGCAACGCGGGGCGCCGTCACGACATTCAGATATACAAAAAGAGGGCCACCGAAGTGGCCCTCTTGCCGCCTATGCGACGGGTCGGTCCGGGCGCGATCCCGCTAGACTCGCATCGCGTGGAGCGCGTCGACCATCTTCTGCGCGGATTCCTCCATGTCGATGACCAAGCTGTCGATCTTGGACACGAAGTAGTTGTGGGCGATGCTGACCGGAATGGCGATGGTGAGACCGGCTGCCGTCGTGAACAGGGCGATCTTGATCCCGCCTGCAACCAGCACCGCGTCCACCTCGCCCGCCGCCTCGATGGACTGGAAGGCGACGATCATCCCGATCACCGTACCCAAAAAGCCGAGGAGCGGGGCGACGTTGGTCAACGTGGCCAGAATCACCAATCCCCTCTCGAGCTTGCTCAGCTCGATCAGGCCCTGGTTCTCAATGGCCTTCATGACGCGCTCGGTGCCGTCCTCGTGCCGCTCGAGACCAGCGAAGAGGATTTTCCCGGCGGGAGAATCAGAGTTGCGACAAACCTCGAGCGCTTCCTTGACCCGATGCTGCGAGAGGAGCTCGTCCACCTCGCGAAGCACCTTTCGGGTTCCGGCGCTCTTCGCCATCAAATCGAAGAACTTCCAGATGATGACGAGGATACCGACCAAGAGACAGAAGCCCAGCGGCCATCTCATGAAACCGAGGTTCTCCCAGGTGTACTCGATGTTTCCCATGACCCCGAGGTTCTGGCCTTCCAGCCCCGGAATTTGGGCGAGGAGCCCATAAACCCGCATGATGCCGCCCAAGAGGACCTCCCGTTTCGGTAGTTCGTTTCTTATGCCGCTATCTGTTCAACAAGGCCATCCTGCCTCGCTGAACAGAAGGGGGCCATTATGAACGGCCTAGCCGGATCGTGTCAAGTGCCGAGGAAACGCTTGTCAACGGGAACGGTAGGCCGTTTCAGGCGAGCCTGTTGGCTCGGGGATCCAGACCGTCGCGCAGCCCATCTCCGAGGACGTTGAACGCCAAGACGGTCAGAACGATAGCCAGCCCGGGGAAGGTGGAAACCCACCACGCGTCGATGAGGTTGTTCCGTCCTTCGGCGACCATCGAGCCCCACGAGGGCGTAGGCGGCTGGATCCCTATGCCCAGAAACGACAAGCCGGCCTCGAGCAGGATGGTCTGCCCGATGCCCAGCGTCGCGGTCACGATGACCGGTCCGAGCGTGTTCGGAATCACGTGCCTGAGCACCACCCGCCCACGGGAAAATCCGAGCGCCTTCGCCGCATCGATGAAGTCCCGCTCTCTCAGGCTCAGCGCTTCGGCCCGAACGATCCGAGCGGTATGGGGCCACTGGGTGAGCCCCAGGACCGCCACGATCATGAACATCGACGGCTCTTGGAGGATCGCGATCACGACGATCAGCAGCACAAGCCGTGGGAATGCCAGCACCACGTCGACCGTCCGCATGGCCACACGATCGAACCATCCGCCCAGGTATCCGGAGAGCGCACCCAGCACCGTGCCGATCGAGACGGCGATGGCCACCGCTACGAATCCGATGGACAACGACACCCGCGCTCCATAGAGCAGGCGGGTCAGCACGTCTCTCGCGAACCGATCGGTTCCGAGCAGGTGTGCCGCCGAAGGGCCCACCAGCCGCTCTGTCAGGAGATCTCCCTGGTGTCCCGGATCATACGGGGCGAAAAGCGGCGTCAGCAGCGCGAGTACGTACAGCGCTGCCAACACGACCGCGCCGGCTACCGCCAGCCGGTCCCGCCCAACCACTCGCGCCAGCGACGTCCACGGCGTGAGCCCGCCCGAGTCCAACCTCTCGGGGGCTTCCGTGCCTCCCGTCCTGAGCGACCACCAGCTCAGACCGACGAGCACCACACCCAGCGTGAGCACCGCGATCTGCTCGTCGATCCGGCCGGTGAGCCCGGCAACAACGCGGGCCCGCTGATGGATCGCGAGCCCGACCAGGGCCAGCCACGAGGCCAGTACGAGGACTCCCGTGCCACGCCGGCCCGCCCATATCTGAGGCAGGCCGGGGAGGATCAGGCCCCAGCCTCTACCCGATTGGCGGTTACTCACCTCGTACCCTCGGATCCACGACGGCGTAGAGGACATCGGCCACGAGATTGCCGATGACGACCATCGCCGCGAACACGAGGCTGCCGCCCATGACCAGCGGGGCGTCTCGGGCAGTGATGGCATCGACCACCATCTTTCCCATTCCCGGCCAGGCGAACACCGTCTCGATGAACACCGCTCCGCTGAACAGGAAGGGCAGGTAGAGCCCCAACAGCGTGACGATCGGCAGCAGCGCGTTGCGGAGGGCGTGCTTGAACGTGACCCGCCATTCGGACAGACCCTTGGCGCGGGCCGTTCGCACGAAATCCTGCTGCATCGCCTCGAGCATGCTCGCGCGTGTGTACCGTGTAATGCCGGCACCAATGACCAACGCAAGCGACGCCGCCGGCAGAACCAGATGGGCCACCCGATCGCGGAAGCGGCCAATCGCGGTCATGAACTCGGCGTCCACGCTCTGCATGCCGGAAGGCGGAAACCGAATGGGCCAGCCGGCGGCATCAGCGTGGTAGCCGAACAGCAGCACCATCATGAGGGCCAGCCAAAACGACGGCATGGAGTAGAAGAACAAGGCCACCACGCTCAGCCCCGAATCCAACCACGTGTGCCGCCTCACGGCCTGCACCACTCCGATCAGCACCCCACCCACGAATGCCAGCGCCAGCGCGGTGGCCGATAGCAACAGCGTGTTGGGCAACAGCTCGGCCACCACCCGGGTCACCGGCCGGTTGCGGGAAATCGAGTGTCCCAGATCCCCGCGAGCCACGGCGCCGAGCCACTTCCCGTACCGCACCGCGACGGGCTCGTCGAGCCCGAGGTTACTCCGAACCTGATCGCGGATCTCGCTGCTCATCCCGGGACCCACGTAGAGATCCACCGCGTCGCCGGGCAGAACGCTCATGAGCAGGAACACCAGCGTTACCACACCGAGCGCCAGTGGGACGACGGACAGCGTCCGCCGCCAGATCAAACGCATCAACGGATGCCCGGCGCTCAGGGAGCGTCCGCTGCGTATTTCCTCTCCGCTGCGGGAATCCACCACGATTGAACACTCACCCATTCGCCGCGGGCGTCCATCTGTGCCTCTTCGAGCCTCCGACTCACGCCGTCCAGGCGCTCCTGGAACCAGAGCATGGTGAACGGTTGCTCGTCCATGAGCACACGTTGGTACTCGCTCCAGTAGGGCGCGGCGTGCTCGCGGTCCACGATTACCTGCAACGTGTCGAGGAGTCGGTCCACACGAGGGCTGGACAGACCCGCGAAAGCAAAGGGCTCATCCACCTTCTCCGAGTGGAAGAGGTCCGTGTCGTCCTGTTTGAACTCCGATACCCAGGCCAGGATCAGCCCGTCGAAGTCGCGCGCCTCGGGATCCGTGATCTCCGAGATCAACGTTCCGTATTCGAGGACACGCGGCACGATGCGCACACCCACTCGGGCAAGCTGGGCTTGCATGATCTCTGCGACATCGGCGCGAACCTGATTCCCCTGGTTGTAGATGACCGACAAGGAGAGTGGCGTTCCCGTGGGGCTCTCGCGCACTCCGTCGCCGTCGCGATCTTCCCAGCCGGCCTGTGCCAGCATGTCCGCCGCCCTGTCGGGATCGTAGGGAAGCGAATCGGCGATCGACGTCTCACGAGCCCAATGGAACGGAGCCAGGCTCGAGTTGGTGACCACTCCGTAGCCGTGCAACAGCGCCTGGGCCATCTCGGCACGGTTGGTGGCCAGGGTGAGTGCGCGACGCACCCGTGCATCTTGCAGCGGCTCTCTGCGGGTGTTCCAGCCGACGAATTCCATGGTGCGGAAGGGGAAGTGGATCAACCGCACCCGGTCCGAGGAGTCGATCTCGTCTGCCTGGTCGGGACGCGCCGCCACGAGCACGTCGATTCCTCCGGTCAGGAGCTCGGTCAGCAGCGTCGTTTGCTCGGGCACCACGCGATACACGTAGCGGTCCAATCGAGGCGGACCGCCCAAGTCCTCCGGGAAGGACGGGTTGCGCGCAAACGACCACTGTTGGTCCTGGAGGTGCTCGACGAACCGAAACGGACCGTTCCCGACCGGGCACTCGGAGCCGAACGGGTGCTGCTTCAGCTCGGTGGCCGGTACCGCCTCGAGAAGGTGCTTCGGCATGATGGGCGTGGCACGCCACGGATCCAACGCCTCGGCGTGGGGCACCAAGCCGAAGCGCACCGTGAATGAATCGACGACCTCGACGTCCGTGTAGTACCGCCAGTACGTCCCGTTCGGAAAGCCCGTCTCGGGATCGTTGGCTCGCTCGAACGTAAACGCCACGTCGTGCGCCGATGTCTTCACGCCATCGTGCCAGAAGACGTCGTCTCGCAGCTCGAACGTCAGCTCCGTTCCGTCAGCGGACGTGCTCCAAGAACGTGCGAGGTAGGGCTCGGGGACCAGTTGGGCGTCGTACCGCACCAGCGTCATGAGGTTGACGAAGATTTGGTGCTGATTCGCGTAGTAGTCCGACGTCACGAAGCCGTTCATACCATCCGGGATGTCGGCAAAGCTCGCGGCCACCGCCGTACCTCCGAACTCCGGCCCGGCGGGCTCTGCAAACTGCGATAGAAAGGCTTCGACCCGGGGAAGCACGTCCTCGCAGAAGTCGCCCGCCGAAGGCCCCCCGGCTCGATCGGCCGGCTCGAGCCCGCAAGATGCCAAGAGCGTTCCTGTAGCCAACGCGTACATCCAGCCTACTGCACGAATCGGCCGCTCCATACCAGCCCCCCGGTTGCAGCCCCATTTTGGTCGGCGTCGTCACCTCGTGGTCGACGCCCGGCATCAAGATAACTGAATGCCGGATCAAGGGATCCCCCGATTCCCGAGGGGAGGACGCGGCGAAGCCGTGGCTACGCCAAGGAGGAGAAACGATCGTGCCGAGGCCACCCTGGTGTGCCGACCCAAACGGTCGCCCTACGACCACCTAGAAGGGAGCGGCGCCCGTCTGGCAAGGCGGAACGACGCGGCGTAGCGCCTACCCTGGTGTGCCGACCCGAACGGTCGCCCTACGACCACCTAGAAGGGAGCGGCGCCCGTCTGGCAAGGCGGGACGACGCGGCGTAGCCATAGCTACGCCAAGGAGTTCCAACGACGTCCAGACGGGATGTCCGCTCCCTTCTAGCGGACAGTATCCGAAGTATCGTTCACACCGAGAGGCATTCGGCGCGCGTGAGGCGAGGCGGGACGACGCGGCGTAGCGGTAGCTACGGCAAGGAGTTCCAACGAAGCATTCGCGCGATGCCGAACGCGTCGAATGGCAACGATACTTCGGATGCTGTCCGCTAGCGGCGCCAGGTCCAGTTGGGGCTGGTGTAGTGCTCCCTAAGCCGCACCGCGGCCACGCCTTCGGCGGTCGTGGGACCCGCCTCTCTCCAAAGGCCGCCGAGCTCGGCCCGGATTCCTTGCTCCAGCGCTGCGTGGATGGCGTCCCCGGACGGCGGCTCCGAAAGCAGTTCCGCCAACCCGACGGGGGGCACCTCCGCCAGGGCGTTTGGCGGCGCTATGGAAAGGAGACGCGATTGATCTCCTGAAAGGAGCACGGATCCGTGTTGGAGCACGGCGTCACCAATCCGCACCTGAGCGCTCCCGACCAACTTCCTGCCGGACACGACGATCTCACCGGGCGTAGCGGCGCCGAAACAGAGGCGTTCCGGGGAAAGCGCGTCGGTGGCGGGGCTGGTTTGGTTTACGCTTGCGTCCACACCCAGCTCACGAAGGCCTTCCACGATGCCGGCCCCGACCCGCTGAAATCCTTCACGAAAACCACCCAGCGCCCGCAGGGGAAACACCGCCGCGTAGGTGACTTCTCGATCGTGCAGCACCGCGCCGCCGCCGGTGGGGCGTCGAACGAAGCCGAGCTGTGCCCGTTTGGCCTCGCTCAGCTCGTATTGTCCGCGCGCGAGTTGGTTACGACCCAACGAGATGGTCGGGGCCGTCCACGTGTAGAAGCGCAGGACTCCCGTCCCCGGCTGGAGACATTCCGCCAGAGCATGGTCCCACGCCATGTTCTCGGCACCGTCTCCCGGAGGAGCGTGCCACACCCGCCATGCCAGCGTCATATCAGAGACCGTAGACCGCCCCCGACTCGAGGATGTCCACGCGGGACATGGATCCCACGGCGTTCGCGAACGCCACCGGATCCTGCCTGATGAGATCGAACGTGTTGTAGTGGTTCGGAATGACGACCTGGGGCTCGATCAGGTCCACCGCCCGTACCGCGTCCTCCGGCCCCATCGTGAAGTTGTCGCCGATGCACAGCAGCGCCACGTCCACGTATCCGGCCAAGAGTCCCATGTCGGTCATCAACGCGGTATCGCCGGAGTGGTACACCCGCACCCCGTCCACGTGAAAGAGGAATCCGCCGGGACACGTGGTGTAGGCCCCGGTTTCATCCCCGAAGACCTTCCCGCCGTGGAGGGCCGGGATCATCTTCACTCGGCCGAACGGGAAATCGAATCCGCCGCCGAGGTGCATCGGGTGCACGTTGGTCACACCCTTGAACTCCGCGAATGAGGCAATCTCGAACGTCGACACCAGCTTGGCGCCGGTTTTGTCGGCCAACGGAATGGCGTCGGTGAAGTGATCCGGATGGCCGTGGGTGCAGAAGATGTAGTCCACTTCACCGAGGTCATCCAACCCGGTGCTGCAGGCCGGATTTCCGTCGAACCACGGATCGATCACGATGTGCGTGCCATCCGCTAGGTGGAGCGAGTACGTCGAGTGGCCGTGAAACGTCAGTCGGGCCATCTGGTTCTATCCTCCGTGCCTAGTGAACCTCCGTCTCCGCGTACGCCTCCACCGGGGGACAGGCACAGACGAGATTCCGGTCACCGTGTGCGTTGTTCACCCGCCCCACCGACGGCCAGAACTTTTGCTCCCGGGTCCAGGGAGCCGGGAAGGCCGCCTGCTCGCGGCTGTACGGATGACTCCAGTCGTCCCTCACGACATCGGCGGCCGTGTGGGGTGCGTTCTTGAGTACGTTGTCGTCCCGATCCGCCAGGCCGACTTCGACCTGCTGAATCTCGGCCTTGATCGAGATCAGCGCGTCGCAAAATCGATCCAACTCGGCTTTTGACTCCGACTCGGTCGGCTCGATCATCATGGTCCCGATGACGGGAAACGACATGGTGGGCGCGTGGAATCCATAGTCCATGAGCCGCTTGGCCACGTCCTCATCGGTCACGCCCGAGTCCTTGCGGAAGGGTCTGAGGTCGACGATGAACTCGTGCGCTACCCGGCCGTTGTCGCCGCGGTAGAGAATATCGAAGTGGCTCGATAGTCTGCTGGCCATGTAGTTGGCGTTGAGGATGGCCGCTTCCGTGGCCGCCCGCACCCCTTCCCGGCCGAGCAGGGCGATGTAGGCCCACGAGATTACGAGGATCGACGCGCTGCCCCAAGGCGCGGCGGAGACGGGCCCGATGGCTTTGCTTCCGCCGGTCTCCACCACCGGATGGCCGGGTAGGAAATCAGCCAGGTGGGGCGCGGCGCAGATGGGTCCCATGCCCGGCCCCCCGCCCCCGTGCGGAATGGCGAACGTCTTGTGCAGGTTGATATGACAGACGTCGGCGCCGTAGTCACCGGGGCGAGACAGCCCGACCTGCGCATTGAGGTTGGCCCCGTCCAGATAGACCTGACCGCCATGTCGGTGCACCACCTCGCACACCTCCCGGATACCCGCCTCGAAGACACCGTGGGTCGACGGATAGGTCACCATCAGCGCTGCCAGCGAATCCGCGTGCTCAGCCGCTTTGGCCCCGAGGTCGTTCAGGTCGATGCTTCCGTCGGCGTCAGTCTTGACGATCACCACCCGCATTCCGGCCATGACGGCGCTGGCGGGGTTGGTGCCGTGCGCGGACGCGGGGATCAGACACACATCGCGGTGGTGGTCGCCCCGGTCCCGGTGGTATGCCCTGATCACCAAGAGCCCTGCGTACTCGCCCTGTGCACCCGAGTTGGGTTGTAACGACACCGCGGGCAAGCCCGAGATCTCGGCCAACCAACGTTGCAGCTCCCCGATGATGGTTTCGTATCCGCGCGCCTGGTCGCCGGGCACGAAAGGATGCAGCAACCCGATTTCCGGCCACGTTACTCCCGCCATCTGCGCGGTGGCGTTGAGCTTCATGGTGCACGAGCCCAGGGGGATCATGCTGACGTTCAACGAGAGGTCGCGGCTTTCCAACTTGTGGATGTAGCGGAGCATCTCGGTTTCCGACCGGTGCCGGTGGAACACGGGATGCGTCAGGAAGGGGCTGGTGCGGACCAGCTCGGCGGGCAGCCGTGCGGTGAGGTCGCCCTCGTCGGATGGATCGGCCGCGGCTTCGGAGCCGGCGAAGATCGAAGCCAGCTCGTTCACGTCCTGCGTCCGTACGGTCTCGTCGAGCGCCACCCCCAGTGTCCCGTCCTCGAAGTCGCGCAGGTTGACCCGTGCATCAGCCGCCCGAGCGAGTACGGACTCCACGTCCCCCGCCGGCCGTACCCGAAGCGTGTCGAAGTAGCGCCCGTGCAAGACCTCGTGCCCGGCAGCCAAGAGGGCGTCGTGTAGCCGACTCGCGTGCCCGTGGATGCGCCGCGCGATCCGCTCGATGCCGTCGGGGCCGTGGTACACGGCGTACATCGACGACATCACCGCCAGCAGCACCTGCGCGGTGCAGATGTTGGACGTGGCCCGCTCGCGGCGTATGTGCTGCTCTCGCGTCTGGAGCGCCATGCGTAGGGCGGTCCGGCCAGAGGCGTCCACGGACACTCCGATGATCCGACCCGGCATCCTCCGCGTGAACTCCTCGGTTGCGGCCATGTAGGCGGCGTGGGGGCCGCCGTAGCCCATCGGAACTCCGAACCGCTGCGTGGATCCGACCGCCACATCCGCGCCCAGCTCTCCCGGCGGCGTAAGGAGCGCTAACGCCATCGGGTCGGCCGCCGTGACCACGCTCGCTCCCGCGGCTTTGGCCGAACCGATGAAGGCTCGATAATCCGGGATTCTTCCGTCGGACGCCGGATATTGAAGCAACACGGCGAATACGTCCTCGTCGGGCTCGAACGCCTCGTGGTCTCCCACGACAACATCGATGCCCAGGGGCTCGGCTCGTGTACGGATCACTCCGATCGTTTGCGGGTGGCATAGCTCCGAAACGAAGAACCGGCGACGCGTCCCCCGGGGATTGAACACCATGCTCATGGCTTCAGCCGCCGCGGTGCCCTCGTCCAGCAGAGAGGCGTTGGCGATCGGCAACCCGGTCAGGTCGATCATCACCGTCTGGAAGTTCAGCAGCGCCTCCAGCCGGCCCTGCGCGATCTCCGCCTGATAGGGCGTGTACTGGGTATACCAGCCCGGATTCTCCAGTACGTTCCGTTGGATCACGCCCGGCACGATCGTACCGTGGTATCCCATGCCGAGGTAGGAACGGTACACGGCGTTTTGGCCAGCGATCTCCCTGAGGCGAGCGAGCAACTCGTGCTCGGAGATCTCATCCGGGAGATCCAGGCTCTCGGTGAAGCGAATGGAATCGGGAACGGTCTCTCCGACCAGCGTCTCGACGCTGTCGGCGCCGATCGCCGACAGCATCTCTTGCACTTCGTCGGAACTCGGTCCGATGTGTCTGTCTGCGAATCCCGCGGATCCGCCTGAGGCGTGGCCCATCAGCTCCCCGTCAGCTCCCCGTACCCGGCCGCGTCCATGAGGGCTTCCACGTCGGCCGGATCGTCTACGCGAAGCTTGACCATCCACCCCTCTCCGTAGGGGTCGGAGTTGACCAGTGACGGGTCCCCGTCCAGGGCCGAGTTCACCGCGACCACCGTTCCGCCGACCGGCGAGTAGAGGTCGCTCACTGCCTTGACCGCCTCGATGGTCCCAAACGTGGCCATCCGATCGAAGTGGTCCCCTTCCGAAGGGAGCTCGACGAACACCACATCTCCCAGCTCCCCCTGCGCGTAGTCCGTGATTCCCACCCAGAAGACGCCCTCGTCGTCCGCAGGTCTCAGGTATTCGTGCTCTTCCGTGTAGCGAAGGTCCTGCGGTATGTCGGACATGGCTCCTCCAACCGGGGTACGTAAGCCTGGAACAGGCCGACGGCATCCATACAACGGCCCGCACAATGTCAAGTCTCGGGCTGCGGCGTCAACCCGTATGTCGTGGGTCCGAACCGGCAAAGCGATCTTTACCGCTCCCGGCCGTCGCCGTTAGCTTGATTCGTCTTCGTTTCGGTGGTTTTACGGAAGCGCTGCACAGGTCCCGCCAAGACTCCACCGGTGCCCCGACCCGATCCAAATCAGTTCGCGAACATATGAATAGCGTCGTCGTGGAAGGCGCGCGGCCCGCACTGACTCAGCTCTCCGAGGACGAGAGTCTGTTTCGGGAAGCGGTGCGCGAGTTCGCCGTTCAAGAAATAGCGCCCCGTGTCAATGGGATGGACGAGCGCCAAGCCCTGGATGCGGATCTCCTGCCGCAGCTCTTCGAGCTCGGTCTGATGGGCATTGAGATCCCAGAAGCGTTCGGCGGCAGCGGGCTGGACTTCTTCACCTCGGTCCTGGTCGTCGAGGAACTTTCCCGCGTCGATCCGGCCGTGGGTGTGCTGGTCGATGTCCAGAACACATTGGTCATCAACGCGTTGAAGCGCTGGGCTACCGATGAGCAGCAAGCGCGGATCTTCCCTCTCCTGGCGTCGGGAACCGTCGGGGCGTACGCGCTGTCCGAGGCAGGCAGCGGTTCGGACGCCTTCGCCCTGGCCTGCCGGGCAACGGCCGACCAGGACGGGTGGATCCTCAACGGACAGAAGATGTGGATCACGAACGGAGCCGAAGCCGGTCTCTTCATCGTGTTCGCCACCGTGGATCCCGACGACGGATATCGCGGGATCACCGCGTTCATCGTCGAGCGCGATCAAGACGGGTTCTCGGTTGGGAAAAAGGAGGACAAGCTCGGGATTCGAGCATCGTCCACCACCGAGCTGATCCTCGAGGACGTGCGCGTGCCCGCCGAAAACGTGCTCGGGGAGGTGGGCAAAGGGTACAAGGTGGCCATCGAGACCCTCAATGAGGGTCGCATCGGAATCGGCGCCCAGATGGTCGGCCTGGCCCAGGGCGCCTTGGACCACACGCTCCGCTACGTTCAAGAGCGTGAGCAGTTCGGTCACACGATCGCCGAGTTCCAGGGTGTCCAGTTCCAACTGGCGGAGATGGCCACGGACATCGAGGCAAGCCGGCTGCTGGTGTACAACGCCGCACGCTTGAAGGATCAAGGCCTCGCGTTTCTCACCCCGGCGGCAATGGCCAAGCTCCACTCCTCTCGAACCGCGCAGTCGGTCTCATCGCTTTGCGTGGATCTCTTCGGCGGATACGGATTCACGCGCGAATACCCGGTGGAGAAGCTCTACCGGGACTCCAAAATCGGCACCATCTACGAGGGCACCACCAACATGCAGCTCCAGACCATCGCCAAGCAGCTCTTGGGCTCATGATCGTGTCAAGGAGGTAGGGTGTTCGGTCTCGGCGCTTGGGAGCTACTTCTCATCCTGGGTCTGGTGGTGCTCGTCTTCGGCGCCAAACGACTTCCGCAGATCGGTCGCGGCTTGGGCGAAGGCATCAGGAATTTCAGGACCGGAGTCAAAGACGAGTCACGTGACCAATTGACCGACGGCGGTGACGACGACCTCTAACCGGGTCCGCCTCACGGTCCTTTTCCTGACGGTCCTGGTGGACCTCATCGGGTTTGGGATTGTTCTGCCGCTCCTGCCGTTGTACGCCGAGCGTTTTGGCGGTTCCGGCACTGAGATCGGGATCCTGGTGCTCGCGTATTCGGGGGTCCAGTTCTTCATGGCTCCCTTCTGGGGAGGCATGTCCGATCGGTTCGGCCGTCGACCCATTCTGATTTTGGGATTGGTGGGGTCCGCGTTCGCCTATCTCGTCTTCGCCTACGCCGACAGCCTCTTGCTCCTGCTTCTGTCCCGCATGCTCGGAGGGGTGGGGGGATCCACGATACCGGTTGCCGAGGCCTACATCTCCGACATCACACCCCCGGAGCGTCGGGCCGGGAACATCGGCTTGATCGGCGCCGCATTCGGACTCGGGTTCACCATCGGGCCGGCCCTGGGAGGAACGCTCGCCGGGAGCACGCCGGCCCTTCCCGGCCTCGTGGCCGCCGGGCTCTGCGCAGCCAATGCCCTTGTGGCGCTGATGCTCCTGCCGGAATCGAGCAAGGCCCGTACGCGTGGGGCTCCGGCTCGACCTTGGACGGGCCTGCCGGCGTTGAGGCAGTGCCTCAAGGATCGTCGCGTCGCCGTCATCTTGGCTGTCTATTTCCTCTTCTCCACCGCTTGGGCGGTCCTCCAGCCCACATTTTCATTGTTCGGCGCCATGCGTTTCGGCTTCGACGAGCGTCAGGTGGGCTACCTGTTCGCGTTCCTCGGCCTGACATCGGCGGTCATGCAGGGCGGGCTGGTACGCCGGCTCGTCCCCTGGTTGGGCGAACCTCTGTTGGTCCGGTTCTCAGGCGTGCCTTTCGTGTTGGGCATGGTGCTCACAGGGCTGTCACAGTCGTTGCCGGCCCTACTCGCCGGACTTGCTCTGCTGGCCATCGGGTACGGTGGGGTGGTGCCCGCGGCGCTGGGGCTGCTCAGCCGCTCGGTCCCTGCGGACGTACAGGGTAGTACACTCGGGATCAGTCAGAGCGTGGGCTCCCTGGCCCGCATGGTAGGCCCCCTAACGGCAGGGATGGCATTCGACGCCTTGGGCATCCAGTGGCCGTACCTTATGGCTGCGGCGGTGGCGGCCGGCGCGACGATGCTGGCGCTGGGTCTCACAAAGCCGGCGGCGGAACCGAGCTTGGCGGAGATCGGCCGATGAGTCCGCTCGATCGCATCGTGGTCGTGCTTCACGAGCCGCAGGACCTGGTCAACATCGCCGGAACGGCCAGGGCAATGATGAACATGGGGTTGGACCAGCTCAGGCTCGTGCGCCCGGCCGAGTTCTCGATCCGGCGAATCACCGGGATCGCGCACCGGAGCGAGGCCCTTTTGGAACGCACACTCCACTTCGAAACGTTGGCCGATGCCGTGGGCGACGCCGTTTACGTGGTGGGGACCTCGGCCCGGCATCGCACCGAAGGGCGGAACTACGGGCGACCGGCCACGCTGGCCGACGCGATTCTGCAACAGACTGAGAATGGCACGGTTGCGCTGGTTTTCGGGCGTGAGGACCGCGGGCTCTCAAATGAAGACCTGGACCTATGTCACGCGATTGCGGTAGTTCCCACTGCGGCCCGGTACTCCAGTCTCAACCTTGCCCAAGCCGTCCTGATTTTGGCTTACGAGTTATTTTCCCGCACGACCGAGGCGGACCGTCCGCTCCCACGCGGACGGCGAGCCACACATCCGGCCACCCGAGCTGATCTCGAGCAGATGTACAGTGCCCTGCGAGGAGGCTTGGAAGAGATGCAGTTCTTCAAAGCCCGCAAGCCGGAGTCCGTCATGCGAACGCTGCGAACGATTCTCTCCCAGGCCGACATGGACCAGCGGGAGTCGCGCCTTCTGGCAGCAATCGGATATGAGTTCGGACACTACATCCGGCGCCTCCGGAATACGCTCGGACGACCCGAGCCCCTTCCCTCCCCGTCGCCCGACCGGGACGACGACGGTGAAGGGGCCGGAGACCCTCCGTCGTGACAGTCGTGAAAGGGCCTCTTTTTTGCGTTGATGAGTGGGCTGGCAGGTCCGATCCGGTGCCCCCCTCGGATTCGGTGGACTACCTGAATGGACCCGTAATGCCTCAAAGTCGCCCTTCTGCAGGCCTACCCGCACGCTACCGTGTGTTGTTGGATATAGGCCACACATTGACGGGTACGCTCAGCGCTGAGGACCTCTACCGCGCGATCTACCGCGAGACGGCCAGGGTCCTGGAAGCGGCCGGATTCTACATCTCTTTGTACGATTCGGACCGGGACGAAGCGACGATCGTGTTCTACGCCGATCAGGGACGGGAGCGGCGGGTGCAGATTCGATTTCGCGGGTCCGACAGCCAGGTGATCCGAGAGGGCGTGGGATCGATCATCTCGGACGAGGTCGCCCAACATTCGCTGCTGACATTGGGCGAAGAGGACACGGAGATTACGCGGTCCGCCATCTCGGCGCCGCTCCGTCACAAGGGAAAGGTGATCGGCGCGATCAGTTGCCAGAGCTACCGGGCGGATGCCTTCGACGACGCCGATCTCGAGCTGCTGCAAGGCATCGGCGACGTGGCCGCGGTCGCCATCGAGAATGCGCGCTTCGTGGAGGAGTTGGAGATTCGGCGCCGGGAGGCGGAACAACTGGAGGAGATCGGCCGCGCGTTGACGTCGTCTCTGGAGCCCGCCGAGGTCATTCAACGGGTGATCGATTCCACGCTGGAGCTCCTCGCGGCCGACTCGGCCACGGTCTGGCTGATCGAGGGAAGAAACGCCAAGGTGGCGGCCTCGAAGGGGAAAGTCGCCCTGATCGAGGGAGACGAGTGGCAGGTGCCCTCCGACGTGTTCGAGGACATGGGCGACCTGGGGCGTCCGATCCTGATTCCCGACCTCAAGGCCACGGAGCTACTGCCCGAGCACGTCAGGGACCGGGTGCCGCTCCAATCCGCCGTGCTCGTGCCCCTGCTCATTGAAGACCGGGTGTCGGGCGCGCTCGCGGCGGCGTTCGCCGGACCGCACCTCTTCACCGATGAGGAGGTCCGGGTGGCCCGCCGGCTGGCCAGCCAGGCTTCGATCGCGCTGGCCAACGCCCAACTCCACGAACGGCTCCAGACGCTCTCGTTGAAGGACCCACTGACGGGGCTCCCCAACCGACGACATCTGGAAATCCACTTGGAACGGGAGCTGGCGGCCGCTCGCCGCGGGCGGCCGCTGTGCCTCGTGATCTTCGACCTCGACCGCTTCAAGACCTTCAACGACACCAACGGGCACGTGGCGGGGGACGCCGCGCTGAGGCACTTGGGCAGAGTATTGGCGTCCGGCGCCCGTGCCATGAACGTCGTGGCGCGGTACGGAGGCGACGAGTTCGTGTCGGTGCTGGCCGGTTCGACGCTGGAAGAGGCGCAGCAGCACGCCGTTCGCATTCAGCGAGCGGTAGCGAGCGACCCCTATCTACTCGAAACCGGAATGAGCCTCAGCTTCGGGATCGGCGTGTACGACCGTTCCATGAAGACGATCGACGACCTGATTCGGTCCGCCGACCACGATCTCTACCGGGCCAAGTCGAGCCGACGGCAGTAGCGGGCGCCGTCCGGCGGACGGCAGCGACCGGGACCACACGACGCGTTCAGGGGACCAGGCCGTCGAGCGTGGTCCGGAGCTCCTCCGCGGATTCGGCGACGTGGGCCGCGCCCTGAACCACCGAGTCCCTCGTCACGTTGCCCGTGAACGCGACGAACGCATCCACCAGTCCCGCCTCCGCCAGGGCCCGGTCAGTGGCGCCGTCCCCGACCATGACAGACGGACGGGTCCAGCCCAACCCTGCGCTCCGGACACCCTCCACCTTTGAGCGACTGAACGGATCCTGCTCGGACGGCCCGGCCAACGTTCCGTCGTCTTCCCAGACCCCTCTCACTCCGCACACCCGATGGGAAGGCACCCCCAGGGCTTCTGCGGCCGGGAGGAGGCAGTCCAACAAGGCGCCACTCACGACCCACACGTCGACGCCGCGCCACTGGAGGTCGCGAACCAGCTCCGGCATGCCCCGGGTCCACAGCTCGGGTAGGCGGTCCACGACTCCGCGCACATCCGCTTGTGTCGGCCGGGCCAGCCGGATTCGTTCGCGCACCGAATCGGCAAACGACAGCTCGCCGGACATCCCTCGATCGGTAATGGCCTCGAACCGCCTACGCAGCTCCGGATCGCTCCGCAGCCTGGGACCAACCAACTCCTCCAGGCTTTCGGACACGATCAGCGTGCTGTCGAAGTCGAACACCACGGTGCCAGGTCCACGTACCAGGGCCGGATAGCTGCCTCCGGGTGTGGCCCACTCGTGGGCTACGTCTGCGAGGTGCCGAGCAAGATCGGAAGCCCGTGAGTCGGCCGGCAGGGGCAAGTCGTGGGCCGGACGGCGCTTACCTTCGTCCGAGACGTACCAGGCTCGCCAACCTTCGTCCACTCGATCGACGCGCACAGACCGGCCGAAGACATCGAAAAAGAGGGGGCTCACGCGTCAACCCGTCCCCGAGCGGGATCTCGTGACTAACGGACGGACAACTCCGGGTGCCGGTGCTGAGCCGAGGCCTCTTCTCCGATCTCGGACTCCATGGACTCGGGGTCGATCATGGGCTGCCACACCTGGATCACCGGATGGGTCTCCAGGAAGCGGCGCACCGCGAAGATCAACAATCCGAGGAACATGAGCCCGATTGCGGGCTCCCACGCGGTCATGACCGGGTCCCCATCGTGGAGCGCCGGGACCACCATGACGTACTGCCAGAGCCACTGGCCCACCAGGATCACACACGCCACACCACCCAACCACAGCGGATTCATCTTGGGCCGTTTGCCGAGCAGCGCGGCGAACGGCACGACGAAGCACAGGATAATGACCAGCAACGAGAGTAGGCCCCACGGGGCTTCCGAACGGTGGATGATCCAGGCCTGTTCCCAAGGCAGCTTTCCGTACCAAATGACCAGGTACTGCGACCAGAACAGGTAGGTCCAGAACACCGTGAAGGCGAACATCAGCTTGCCGAGGTCCCAGAGCTGCTGCGCGCCCATGAGCCGGTTCAGCTCGTCATCTCCGCGCTTGAGCAGCACGGTGACGAGTGCCGTAACGGTGAATCCGGCCCAGAAGGCGCCCATGAAGAACCAAGCGCCGAAAATGGTCGAGAACCAGTGCGGCTCCAGCGACATGATCCAGTCGAACGAGATCATGCTCATGACGATCGCATAGGTGAGGACCAACGCGGGAGCCAACCGGGTCATTCGGTGGTAGCTGCGCGCTTCCTCCGCATCCTGCCCCAACCAGCGCTGCATGAACCGAGACCGGGACTTGACCCGGTGCGCGGCGGAGTCCCCGGCACCGTCTGCCAGCCCGGCATCCGGACGGAGCGCGTGGTACGCGAAGTACAGGGACATGCCGAACAGCAGGGCCAGGCCCAACACGTTGCGGCTCACCAGGAACGGAAGGTTCAGGTATGCCTGCTTGTTCTGGAGGATCGGATCGTGGGCCATCTCTTCGACCCACGGGAAGTAGTCCCCACCCAGGAACAGCATCGGGATGCACAACACGAACGCGATCGGCAAGAACGAAACGAACGAGAGGCTGACCCGACGCACGGACCAATTCCACTTCGCCTTCACGATCCAGGTGACGACCGCAACCATCACGGCGCCCATGCTGATGCTCGTGAAGAAGAGCCAGTTGACCACATAGGCCCGCCACGCCTGATCGGCGTCTCTGCCCAGCGTAACCAGAAATGCCAACAGTCCGATTGCGAACAACACGCCGGCCAGGATCATGACGCCTGTGGAACGCTCCAGGTGGCGGACCGGAATGCGGCTGGGAACGTGGATGTGAGCCATGTTCAGTCGTTCCCGTCGGCCGGTGCGTTAGCTGGGCCTTGGAGGCTGCGGACGTAGTTCACGAGGTGCCATCGGTCGTAGTGGGTGATCTGGTGTCCGTAGGAGGGCATCAAGCCGCGCCCGACCCGGATGATGCCGTAGATGTATCCGTCGGCGTATCCGCGGGCTTGGTCGGTGAGCAGCGACATCTGCAGCATGCCGCGCTGTGTCACGGGCCCGTCACCGGCGCCGCCGGTGCCGTGACAGGGCACGCAGGCTCTGGCGTACAGCTCCTGGCCGCGTGCCAACGACTCTGCCGTGGCCGGCACAGGGTTGACCAGGCCGACGACGTGGGGAGCCTGCTGCACCAGCTCGCCCTGCGTGAACGGAGCCGGCTGGGCCGTTCCGGCCGGCTGACCCAGGTTCACCCGATCGGGCCCGGCCGGGAAGTTCCCCGACGCGAACGGAACCGAATTCGCAGGAGGCTGAAGCGGGTTTTCGTACGGATCGAACGAAGGTTGATCCCGCATGCTCCGCCCGAAGGCGGCGACCATCAGATCGTCCAGCGGCGAGCAGCCGGCAGCCAGGAGCAGAGAGGCCGCAAGGCCCAGGTTGAGCCACGTCCGAGGCCTGCCCGCCCGCGTTCGAGGCTTACTCATTGCCTGCCTCCTCGTCCGAGCGGAGCTCCGCGGGCTCTTCCGCCTCCAGGATGCGCTTGGCCTCATCCGCGCGGTCGGACGGCGCTTCCACGTACACTCCCACCCTTCCTGCCGAGAACTCGGGATCGTACACCACGGCCGGCTGGAACTTGGGCAGCCGGGCGTTGATGAACAGTCCGATCACCGTGGCCAATGCGCCGAACAGGATGGTGAGCTCGAACGCGATCACCACGAACGCCGGGATGGACAGGAGAGGCTTGCCTCCCGTCATGAGCGGCCAGTCCGTAACCGAGAAAATCGTGAACGCGAAACCGGTCGCCGCGCCGGTGAGCCCTCCCACCAACGTGAAGATCCGCACCGGGCTTTCGTTGTACTGAAGCGCGTCTTCCAGGATGTGGTGATCGGGGAAGGGCACGTACGCGCGCACGTCGCTGAGCCCGGCGCGCTCGAGTCCCTTGATCGCATCCACGGCCGAATCGATGTGGTCGTACGCCGCCAGTATGCCGGTCCGGGCGCTCACGTGTGCACCTCCTCATGCCGTTTCTTGAACGGTGGAGGCATGACCTCCTTCAGCTCGGCGATGGCCACCGGCGGCAGCAGCCGAGTGAAGAGCAGCATCCAGAATCCGAACCAACAGAAGCTTCCGATCAGGATCCCCATCTCCACCAGGGACGGCCGGTACACGCCCCACGCGAAGGGCTCGTACTCGTGAGAGAGCGACGTGACGATGATCACGTAGCGCTCGAACCACATCCCGATGTTGATGAACAGCGAGATCACGAAGAGCGCCGCAATGGAATGACGCACCCGCTTGAACCACAGCAGCACCGGGATGAGGCCGTTGCAGGTGAGCATGATCCAGGTGGCCCACCAGTAGCTTCCGAACAGCCGGTTCCAGAAGGCCGTCCGCTCGACCTCTTCACCCGAGTACCAGGCCATGAAGAACTCGGTCGAGTAGGCGTAGAGCACGATGAGCCCGGTCAACAGGCACAGCTTGGCCATCGCGTCGAAGTGCTTGACGGTCAGGTATGCCTCGAGCCCGAAGATCTTCCGTAGCGGCACGACGATCGTGATGACCATCGCCACGCCGGAGAAAATCGCTCCGGCCACGAAGTAGGGTGCGAAGATCGTCGCGTGCCACCCCGGCACGATCGACATCGCGAAGTCCCAGGAAACCACGGAGTGCACCGAGAGCACCAGCGGCGTGGCGAGCGCAGCGAGGTAGATGTACGCCTTCGAGAAGTGGTGCCACTCCCGGTCCGTACCCCGCCAGCCCATCGCGATGACGCTGTAGAGCTTCTTGCGGATCCCCTTGGCCGCGTCCCGGGCCGACGCCAGGTCGGGAATGGTGCCGAGGTAGAAGAATACGGCCGAGACGGTGAAGTAGGTCGTAACCGCGAACACGTCCCACACCAACGGCGACCGGAAGTTCGGCCACAGGAACCGCGAGTTGGGATAGGGAATGAGCCAATACGCGTGCCAGACCCGGCCCACGTGGATGAGCGGAAACAAACCGGCCGTCATGACCGCAAAGACCGTCATGGCCTCCGCGGCGCGGTAGATGGACTGCCGCCACGGAGCCCTGAACAGGAAGAGAATGGCGGAGATCAGCGTGCCCGAGTGCGCGATGCCGACCCAGAACACGAACGTCGTGATGTAGACGCCCCACCCGACCGGATTGTTGAGTCCGGTGACCCCGATCCCGCGCACCATCTGCACGATCCAGGAGCCGAAGAACAGCCCGACTCCCGCAGCCGCGATGCCAAAGAGCGCCCACCAGCCCGGGCCGGGCTTCTCGAGCACCCGCAGGATATCGCGGTTGACCTGTTTGTACGACCTGACGTCCGGATGGGCCAGGGCGCCCCGTTCCTGTGGGTTGAGATTCGCCATTGGCTCCCTTACCGACGCGGCCCGGAGCCCGTGCTGGGGCCGGCCATGTCGCTACCCATGCTCAGCCGCCTCCGCAGCCGATGACTCGTGGAAGGTGACTTTCTTCAAGTATGTAACCGCGGGCTGAGTGTTGATCAGCTCATCCAGGACGTGGTACGCGCGACTGCCGTGCGACGCCGTGGTGACCCGAGCGTTGGGATCGCGAATGTTGCCGAAGGTGATCGCCTGCGCGGGGCAGCTCTGCTGGCACGCGGTAACCACGTCTCCGTCCCGCACCGCTCGGTTCTCGAGCACCGCCACGTTCTGCGCCTCCCGGATTCGTTGGATGCAGAACGTGCACTTCTCCATCACGCCGTTGTCGCGCACCGTCACGTCCGGGTTGTACTGCCAGTTGAGCGGCTCCGGTGCGTTCGGCGACCCGGCGTAGTTGTACCAGTTGAACACCCTCACCTTGTACGGACAGTTGTTCGCGCAGTACCGCGTTCCTACGCAGCGGTTGTAGACCTGCGCGTTGAGCCCGTCGGGAGTGTGATACGCGGCGAACACCGGACAAACCGGCTCGCAGGGCGCGTTTCCGCAGTGCTGGCAGAGCATGGGCACGTTGCGCACGTCCACAGGCCCCGGCTGGTCGGCGTGGACCTCGACGTGGTAGCGCTCGATGCGCATCCAGTGCATCTCGCGGCCCATGAGCACCTGCTCTTCGCCTACGAACGGGACGTTGTTCTCCGCCTGACAGGCGGTCACACAGGCGCTACAGCCCGTGCACTTGTCCAGATCGATGGACATGGCCCAGCGGGGTGTGGCATCGGGATCGGCGTAGGGGCCGTACTCGATCCCGGGAAGCGGGTAGGCCTCCGGATCGGTTCCCGTCTCGACCGGCTTGAACCCTCCCAGAAGCTGAAGCTCCTGGTGGGGGCCGTGTCCGCCTTCCTCGTCGTGCTCCTCTTCTCCCAACTGCGCCAGTGAAACGGCGCTGGCAATGGGCCGCCCCTGGTCGCTGTCCGCACCGGCCACGGTGGCGATCGGTTGCCACTCGCCGGTGGGCTCCACCGTCACCATGGTCGCCATGAGCAGCGCAGCGCCGGAAACCGCTTCGGTCTCTCCGGGCAGGAGATCCAGCGGGTTCACGCCACGATTCGTAGCCCAGCGTCCCAGGTCCGTATGCCCGTTGCCCGTCGCGATCGCGACCGTGTCCGGACGAATGCCTTTGTACAGCCAAACCGGTGCTTCCACACGCCCGTGCGGCGAGGTCACCCGTACGATGTCTCCGTCCCTCAGGTGCCGCTCGTGGGCGGTCTCCGGATTCATCTCGACCCACGACTGCCACATGATCTTGCTGACGGGATCCGGCAGCTCCTGCAACCACGGCCGGTTGGCGCCTCGGCCATCTGCCAGGCGCGGCGAAGCGTACACGGACAGGTAGAGGTCACCGTCTCCGTCCATGTCCGGAGCCTCGAACGACAGTGCGGTGTCCGGAGCCTGCAGCGCCGTCGCCTCGATAGGCGGCTCGGCTTCCATTGCGACCCCGCTCCTGAGCGCCTCTCGCCAAAACTCGTCGAACGCGATGCCGGCCGCCGGAGAGGTGGCGTGCAACGTCTGCCAGTGGGACCGCACGTAGTCGTAGAACGTCGCGGACTGGAGCGGCCGCCCCATTCTGGTCGCGACCGACAGCAGGACGTCTGCCGCCTGTTTGCTATCGGAGAACTCCGCGGGAAGCTCCATGACCGGCTGTACCACGGAGCAGGTGCCGTCCTCGGCCTCGGAGTCACCCCAAGCTTCCAGGAAATGGCGGTCCGGCAGGACCAGATCGCAGAGCGCCGCGGTTTCGTTCATGGCAGTCGCGAACGCGACGCGGAACGAGGCGCCGGCGAGCGCCCCCGTGAAGCCGGAGGCCGCCGGCAAGGCGTACACGGGATTGGTACCGTCGACGATGACCACACCGCCGGAAGCGCCCTGAGTGGCTTCCACGACGGCTCTCGCGCTATCGGAGTCACCGGTGGGTCGGACCGCAGGACGGACCGTGCGTCCGATGTTTCCGGCCACGGAGTTCAGGATTAGCACGGCCAGGTTGGCGGCCGTGGCGCCCCGGTGATGCCCCTGCGTGCCCGGCCCCAGCGCCAGGCTGGGTCCTTCCGCGACGAAGCGGGCAGCCAGGTCCGCGATCGTGGCCTCCGGCACCCCCGCCGCCGCGGCCGCCGTAGCAACGTCGTACGAGGACAGCAGGGATGCGTACGGTCCCGCCACTCCGCCGGCGTCGGCAATGGCTCGGGCCATGCCCAGCGCCAGCACGGCTTCGGTGCCGGGCCGAATGGGAATCCACTCGTCCGCGTTTTGACCGGTCAGAGAGAGGCGGGGCCCGAAGAAGACGAGGCGCCCCTTGGCGCCGTGATCGTCCGCGTGGCTCATCTCGGCGAACTGCCGCGTGTGCTCCACGGGGCTCACCCAGGCGCCCAGGAAATCGGCGCCGAACGAGAACACGAGCCTGGCCGAGCCGATGTCGTAGCGGGGGGCACCGCCAACGCCGAAAGCGATGCGAGCCGCCTCGGCGAGCGGCGTGTCCGCGAGGCTCTCGAAGCCGATGGCACGCCCGCCGACGGCTCCCAGGAACTCGGTCACGAGGGCCGACATGGACAGGCCGTGGTGTCCGTGCAGATACAGCACGTTTCCGGAAGCACCCTGAAGCCGCGTGGCCAACAGCGCCTCGGCATCTTCCCAACTGATCGGCTCCAGTGCGTTCCCGTTCCGGCGGAGGGGTGTGCTCAGCCGGTCGGGGTTATACAGCTCCTGAAGGGCCGAATGACCACGGGAGCAAAGCGCGCCGCGCGACACGGGGTGCGCCGGATTTCCTTCGATCTTGATGGCCCGACCTTCGCGGGTCTTGACCCAAATTCCGCAACCGGCCGGACATTCCCGGCAAGCCGAGGCGTACCAGGTCGCCACGCCCGGAGTGATCTCCTCCGGCGGCGTGACGTACGGCATGAGCCGCTCGACTTCGCTGGTGGAGCACCCCGCCACCGCCGCGCCCGCACCCCCGACGCCGACGACTTTCAGGAACCCACGCCTGCCTATTCCTTCGCTCATCTATCCACTCTAGGGAAGGTCTGCCCAGGACGCGTCGAGTAACGACCCCAGCCGGATGATCTCAATAGTGACAAACGGTGCAGTCTTGCGCCGCCTCCCGTTCACGGTGACAGCTCACACACCACCCCATGGTCAAGGGCTGATTCACCTCTTCGATGACCGCCATCTCCTGCACTTCGCCGTGACAGGTCTGGCAAGTGACGTCCGCGGCTACGTGCCTCAGGTGGGGGAAGTGGACGTGGTCGGCCACCTTGTAGATCCGCTTCCAGGGGATGGCCTCGCCGTTGTTGCCGTACTCTCTGACCTTGGCGATCTCGGCCTGCTGCGCTTCCGTCGTGCCGCCCACGACCAGGTGGCAGCCCATGCATGTGCTGACCGGCGGGATGCCCGCATCCACCGAACGCTCGGCGGAAAAGTGGCAGTACTGGCAATCGATCTGGTCGGTGCCGGCGTGGACGTTGTGCGGGAAGGCGATGGGTTGACCATCGGCAGGCGCTTGGAGGGCCGGAGCCTGGGCGGTCTCCGCGTCCGCCTGCATGAATGCGACGGAACCCAAGATGGCTGCTCCGATGGCCAGAAGGCTTATCCAGAGCCTCTTCATGAAGTGGCGCGTACCCCCAGACGTCACGCGGGTTCGGATGACGGTCGGTCGTAGTCGAATGCCAAACAGCCCGCAACTTAGGCGGGGTCCGTCGGGGGGTCAACGCCTCCGAGGCAACCTGAGTTCGGCACCGCCGAAACGTCGGCTCAGGACCCCGAAAACTGGGCTTGTGGCCTCGGTCGCATGCGTTAGATATGTAGGGTTACTGCCCGCCCGGAGAGTCCATGACCGAACTCGTGCGCGAGGATCCGCAAGCGCGTCACCTGGCCACCGTGAGCCACGAGGGACGCTTTTGGGATGTCTATTTGGAGATGACGGAAGAGTCGGGATCCCGCCCGTGCCGAGCCCGACTGCGCTACTCGCCGGCCGATCCCTCTGCGGGAGGCGACGCGGTGCGCACCGCGACGATTCTGATCGAGCCGACCTACGAGGACGTCGTCGCCAAGGCTCGGGGCTTCGGCGACCACCACCTGGTAGCCCTCCTCCGCTCGGCGCTGCCCGACTGACCGCAGTGGCCGTTCACGCCTCTCGGATCCAACGAAACAACTCGGGCAACGTGGGCCGCTTTCCCTGCATGAGGATTCCGACGCGGTAGATCCGCCCCGCAACCCACACCACTCCGATGGTGGTCGCCACGATCAGAACGGCCGATAGGGCGATCTGCCAAGCGGGCGCGGCCCCCATCGCCGCGCGGGCGAACATGAGGACCGGCGCAAAAAACGGGACCAACGAGAGCACGACGGCCGAAAGGGTTTCGGGATTGTCGGCCATGCGGGTCATGAGGATCACGGGGATCACGACCAGGATCGTCACCGGCATCTGCGCCTGCTGCGCTTCCTCTTCGGACGAGCACATGGCCCCCACAGCCGTGTAGAGCGACGCGTAGAGGAAGTAGCCACCGATGAAGAATCCGAGGAACAGGAACAGCGCCCCCGACCCCCTCAGCACGTCCCACACCGCTTGGAGCTCGAGGAGCTCCGGCCGGGCGGCAAGGACCGCAGGAAGAGCCAAGAATCCCAACAGCAACAGAAACCCCAACCAAACTGCGACCTGGGTGAGGCCCACCGAGCCTACGCCGATCAGCTTGCCCAGCATGAGGTGCCAGGGCCGGATGGCGGAGACGACCACCTCTACGACCTTGCTGGTTTTCTCCTCCAGCACACTACGCATCACGGCGATTCCGTACACCAGGATCACGAAGTAGAGGATCATCGCTCCGGCGAGTGCCACTCCGATTCCCGCCGCGCGCGAGGCCCCGTCGACGCCGTCCTCTTCTTCGAGCAGGAGCACGTCCAGCGACCCGCCGGCCGCCAGACCTTCCGTCTCGTTCGAGCCGGCCCGCTCTCCGAGCCGCTCGGCCAGGGCGGCGCGCACCACCGCCTGTTGAATGTTGAAGCGCGTCAGGGTGCCGGGCTGTGTCCGGCTGCGCAGCACTGCCCGTCCGCGGAGCAGGGTCTCGTCGTCAAGAACGATGTAGCTGCCGATCTCCCCGTCTTCGACTCGTGCACGCAGCTCGGCTTCGTCCGCGTCACCGCCGTAGGTGGCAGCTACGGTGAAGGCGCCTCCCTCCAAGTTGCCCGCCACGATTTCTCCGAGCCGGCCCGTGCGGTCGATGATGGCCACCGTTCGGGACTGCCGCTGCGACCGTTGGCCCATCACGACCTGGCCGGCGATCAGCCCCGCCATCAGTAGAGGCACCGCCAGGGTGGAGATGAGAAACCAGCGGGTCCGCACCCGCGTGAGGTACTCCCGCTTTACGACCGTCCATACGCTGCTCACGAGCTTCCTCCCGGATCGCCTTCGACCTCTCCAGCCCCCGCATGCTGCAGAAAGATCTCGTGCAGGCTGGGCTCCACGACCTCGAACCGCTTCAGCGACACCCCCGCCTCCAGGGCGCGCTCGAGCAGTCCCTCGGGGCGACTCCCGGGATGGAGCTGCACGTGCATGCCCCCCGGAATCGTGTCCACTCCTCGAACCTCCGGCCCGTCCACCCAACCGCTCCGGCCGGCGAACTCGAGCGCGACCACGCCCTGCGCACCCTCCTGTTTGAGCTGGGCCAGCGGTCCGTCCAGCACCTTACGAGAACGGGAGATCAGACAGACGGAGTCGCAGAGCCGCTCCGCATGCTCCATCAGATGAGTCGAGAACAAGACCGTCGTGCCCTGCCGGTTTTTTTCCCGCACCACTTCCTCCAGCACCTCCTGATTGATCGGATCCAGGCCGCTGAACGGCTCGTCCAGAATGAGCAGCTCGGGCTCGTGAAGCACAGTGCCGATGAACTGCACCTTTTGCTGCATCCCTTTGGAAAGGTCCTGTACGCGGCGTCCTCCCCAGTCGGCCAGTCCGAAGCGCTCCAACCAGGCGTCGGTCCGCTCTCCTGCGAGTCGGTGGGTCAACCCGCGCAGCTCGCCCAAGAAGACCAGTTGGTCCCGCACCTTCATCTTGCGATACAGCCCTCGCTCCTCCGGGAGATATCCGACTTGACGCCGAGTCTCATCGTCAGGATGGGAGCCGAGCAGCTCCACCTCCCCGGTGTCCGGCACGAGGATGCCCATGATCATGCGAATCGTCGTGGTCTTTCCGGAGCCGTTTGGTCCGAGCAGTCCATAGATCGCTCCCCGGGGCACCTCCAAGTTGAGGTCCGACACGGCCCTGTGGGTCCCGAAGGTTTTGTGGACCGAGGTCAGCCGAATGACCGGCCGTGGACTGCTCGACTGCGTCACTTCCATGGGTATCCTCAGGTTACGCTGTATTCCCAGCTTCTTCCTGCGTGGCTGTACGCGGTACGCATCAGGCCGCTCAAGCCTTCACTGCTGCTCCCGGGCGGCGACCGAAGGGTCGATCCGGTGGCATTTCGCACCGTCTGACATAGATTGACCAGGTTTTCGTGCCACCTTTAGGAGGTTGGATGGCCATTTATCGTACGCTCTACTACGGCGACGTCACCATTGGCGTCGGCGGACGGATTACAATCCCGCAGGACATCCGCGATGACCTGCACCTCGAAGAAGGCGATCAGCTCACGGTACGGGTCGAGGAAAATCCCCGCGGCACACGGCAAATGGTGCTTTGGCGGGCAGAGCAGCAGCCCGACGAAGAGTAGATTCGCTACGCTCTCGACCGCACTGAACCACTCCATCCAGGCCGGACGCCGGTGTCGATCATTCGCGTAGCCGAAGGGGATGTCTCCACCTTCAAGGGGGAGGCGATCGTCAACCCCGCCAACAATCATTTGCGCATGGGCGCGGGAGTTGCCGCGGCGTTGCTCCGCGCCGGCGGGCCGAGCATCCAGGACGAATGCGACGAGTTCGTCAAGAAACACGGTCCCATCGTCGTGGGTGAGGCGGCCATCACCGGTGGGGGCAAGCTACACGCGGACTACGTGATCCACGCGGCGGTGATGGGAGATCGTCCCGCAAGCGAGGAGACCATTCGGGCGAGCACTCGCTCCGCCCTTCGAGTGGCCATCGTCCATGGGGTCAAGTCCATCGCCTTCCCGATCTTGGGCACCGGCGTGGGACGTTTTCCGTTCGAGTCCGCCGCCAGGGCAATGGCCGACGAGATCCTTGCGGCCGCCCGGGATGGCGAGGTCCCCGATCAGGTGGTGCTCTACGGCTTTCGTCCGGCCCAGGCGGCCACCCTTCGGCGGCTCCTCACCTAGGGTCCCCGGGGAAGCTCTCCACCTCGACCCGACGTACCAAGTCACGCAAGGGTCCACGTCCATCGTGCCGCCAAGACGGGCGTGGCCAGGGTAGGTCCGCGATACGGGTGACCCGAAGCGCCCCGGCCCGGGTCAGCGACCTGTGCAACGCAGGGAGGCGCGGCGCTCCCACGTCCACACCGACGCTCTGTAGGTGGGGCCTCCATCGGGCCAGGCGCTCCACCGCCACGCCAAGGCTCGTCACCGGCCACACCTGCACGGTGCGACCAATGGGAAGGGCCGTAGCGGCGGAGTCGTCCAGCAACACCAGCCAACGCAGCTCAGGGTCGTGGAACACTCGCACCGGATGTCCTGCGGCCCGACGCAGCGCAGTGTGTTCTGCCACCTGTCTGGCATGGGCGAGCACCGCGCCATCGGCACGGCCGGCGGGACATCGTGCTTGGATCCGGGCCAGCGCTTCGGTCACCTGTTCGGCCCACGCTTCGCATGCGGTCACGTCCTCACACTCGACGAACGCAACGCGGGGCGAGACGCACCCCCTGCCGTCGTAGGCGGCGACGGCACCGGCCAACGCCTCCGCCGAGGCCCGGGTCATTCGGTCCACACCGACCAGCGCCGCAGAGGTGCGATGGGGATACTCCACGACCGACACCGTGGCGGGCGCGCTCCGGCGATGGGCTTCGATGGTCCGGTCGTCGCCGTACACGACCAGGACAGCCGCCGTCCGTAGGGCTTGGTCCAAATGCTGTGTCTCACCCGGCCAGTAGCACACGGCGAGCCGATCCGCCCACTCCGGCGCCGTCTCTTCCAGGAGGCGGCGTGCCAGCACGGTCAAGGTGACGTCGCCTCGTCCGGGCTTGATCAGGACTGCGGCGCCAACCAAAAGGGCGCGCAGGGCCGACGTGAGACTCACACCGGGGACGCTCCCCGAGCCGACGTGGAGAGCAGGCGTCAGCGGAGCCCAGAATGGAGCTTCGGACGAGGTCTTTGCACGGTCGTCGTCGGGCGCGTCGAACTCGGAGCTGAACAGCTCCCTGAGACCTGGAGGTGTCCAGTGTTCCGCCATCCGGTCCACAACCGAACGGCACATTTCCGGGGAAAGTCCCGACTGGCCGGGGAGTTGGTCCAAGGCGGCGGCGCGCATCCAGTGACCGGGATCGGCCAGCGCCTCGCCAATCGTCCCGAGCGCCCGGATACGAGCTTCGACCTCGTCGAGGACGAGCATCGGGGTTCGTTCAGCCAAGCGCTCCATCCACCCAGCCAATCGATCGCGGTCCACCGCCGGGTGCCGGATCGAGCCGGAGAGCACGGTGGAACCGACCTCCAGGTCGGCCGGGAGGGACCAGGCGTCGAACGGGGGGGCGCCCGGCCCGCTCACCCGAAGGCTCGCGCGACGCGGACCAGCTCTTCCATCAGCAGCGAGCATCCGCGTGGCTCGGCGCCGGGCGCTCGACCGGCCAGCCGGAACCCTCCCTCCACCGCGGTCGCGAGATCCTCCGTCAAGACGGTCGAGACCGAGTACAGGTTGGCGAGGTCGGTGTGCGCGAGTATGCCCACGGCGCCTTCCGGCATCGGAGTGAGAGTCACGGGATCCAGAACCCGTGCCCGCAGCCAGCCGGGACCCCGGTATCTTCGCTCGCCGTCCGGCTGCTCCAGCACCGGCTCGTAGAACTGCGAGAGTAGCTCGGTCATGCCATACTCGCCGATGATCCTCCGCTCCGGCACCCCGAGCCTCGCGCTGAGCGCGGCGTGCAGATCGGATCGGGACACAGTGCGAGTCCGTCCCTTGAATCCACCCGTGTCCATGACGCAAGAGCCCCCGGGAAGCCGGACGGTCCATTCGGGCGCGGAGGTGATCCATTCATGGAACGCGAAGGCCGTGCCCGCCACGAGAGCCGGGTGCCCGCCCGCGGTGAGCCGTTCCAGGGTCTCGTGCAGGGCCGGCACCCGGAGGCCCGCTCCGGCGTCTACGAAAAAGCCTCCGCCCGGCCGACACAGCCTGTCCCTCACCACACCGAGCATGTAGGAGAGCGACGAGTCCGGAGCCTGGGCAGGCGGTGGCATCAACGCCACGAGCGTAGGCGTCGCGTCGTGTAGGAGGTGGGCTCGAGCGTTGGGCAAGAGCGACGCGTCGTACAGACCCAGGTCCGCGACGTGGTGCCGGCCACGCGTATCGTGACCGGCGGTGGTTCCGCTGGTCAGAAAAACCCGCTCGGCCGGGCGGTGGATCGTGCAGAGGTCGAACGTCTTGAACGCCGCCGTGGGCACCGCGGGGATGTCCTCCCAACGCTCCAGGACATCTGGCGTGATCCCCCGCGCGTCGCAAAGCGCCCGGTAGACCGGCACCGAGTGGTATTGGAACTCGAACACCCGAAGCGCCAGATCGGCAAAGACCGCGTCGGACCAGGGAGTGGCCGCCCCCAGCCGGAAGCGGTCCACGAGCTCGGCGCGGAGCGCGGCACCCGGCGCATCCGCGGACCGATCGGTTGGGGTGTGCGGCGGCCGGCTGTCCGGCTGGCTACTGGGGAAGGTCTCCATATCCACTGCCCCGCACGGCTCGGCCGCCGAGCTGTCCGGTGTGTTCTCCGTCCCGTAGCGTGAGCACCCCGTTGACGACCACCAAAGGAATGCCGACGGGATACTGGTGCGGATCGTCGAACGACGCGCGGTCGGCCACGGTGTCGGGATCGAACGCCACAACGTCGGCGAAGGCGCCGGCGCGAAGCACCCCTCGATCGGAGAGTCGCAGCTTCGAGGCCGGGAGCGCCGTCATTTTGTGGACGGCAGCCTCCAGCGTCATGGCCGAGCGGTCCCGAACGTAGTGGCCCAACACGCGCGGGAAGCTTCCGTACGCCCGCGGGTGCGGCGAGCCCCCCGACAGCGAGCCGTACGGGGCGTAGGCCCCGCCGTCCGAGCAGATCATTCCCAGTGGGTGTGCCAAGAGGGCTTCGGTGTTCTCCTCGGACATCCCGAACCCGATCATGCCCACCGATCCGGATCCCGCCTCGAGTAGCTCGACAGTGAGCGCGTACGGATCCTTGTCCACTTCGGCTGCCAGCTCGCCAAGCTTACGGCCCCGCATCCACCGGGTGGCCGCTGCGTTGGTGCTCACGATCTGCACCGCGTCCCAGGAACCCAGCAGCGCGATCTTGGCCCGAGCCGCCTCTTCCATCTTCTCCCGCGAGTCGGGGGCCCGCAGCCGCGCCAGGAACTCCTGGTTCCCCCCACTTCTGAGCGCGGCCGGAAACAGATTGGACAGACCGGTGGCATACGCCACATAGGGGTACCGGTCGAAGTGCACGTCGATGCCGCCGGCTCGCGCGGCTCGAATCGCGCCGAGGGCAGAGTCGGCCTTCCACCAATTCCGCTCTCCCTGGGCCTTCAGGTGCGAGATCTGGACGGGCACGCCCGCCATCCGCCCGATCTGCAGCGCTTCCTCCACCGCGGCCAGGACGCGGTCGTCCTCGTTTCGCATGTGGCTGGCATACGGATAGCCGGTGCCGACCAGCTCGGACGCGAGCGCGGCCAGCTCCTGCGTGTCCGCGAACGATCCGGGAGTGTACTCGAGTCCCGTCGAGAGGCCCACCGCGCCGCCCGCGATGGCTTCGCGCACGAGCTGTCGCTGGTGCTCCAGCTCCCGCGCGTTGGCAGGCCGGTCCCGATAGCCCATGGCGAACGCTCGCACGGTGCCCTGACCCACCATGCTGGCCACGTTGACCGCGGGGCGGGCCCGGTCGATCCGATCCAGGAACTGCGGCACGTTTCGGAAGTCGATGCCGATCCCCGACGAACGCTGGTACCGGTCGTTCATCTCGCGACGGCGCTCCTCGGGCCAAGGACCGATCGAATTGCCGTCCTGGCCCACCACCTCCAGCGTGATGCCCTGCCGGATGCGGCTTTCAGCCTTGGGGTTCACGAGAAGGGAGATGTCGGCGTGAGAGTGAATGTCGATGAACCCGGGTGCGACGACGTGACCTCGGACATCGATCTCCTCCGCCCCTCGTTCCCGCACCCTGCCCACGGCCTGGATCCGGTCTCCGGCGATGCTCACGTCACCTTCGTAGGGAGCCGCGCCGGTGCCGTCGATGATCAGCCCGTTCCGCAGAATCAGGTCGGCTTCGGCCCGACCTTGCATCCGCATGCGATCAGCCCCGATCAGCGTGCCGGTAGCCGCCACCGCTCCGGTCGCTACGAATGTGCGCCGCTTCACGACCGCATCCTCCGTTGAACCAGGTCGGGCTCGATGCCGCCACCTTCGAGGACCTTCATCTTCAGGCGACCCGTCTCCCGATCCACGAAGTCGCCGACCTGCCGTAGATTATGCCGAGCGTCGGCGTAGTCTCCAGTCGGCAGGTCGGGATCGTCGGAGTTGGCCAGCATGCGTTCGAGAGCGCTCATTTCGCGCTCCGCCTTCTCTACCGTGCGACGCAGCCGCTGGAGCGTCCGCCGCATCTCCTTGGGAAAGTTGCTCATGGTCTGCGGAAGGTAACGGATCCTGGTAAAGCTCCCACAAGTCTGGGGGGCGCGTTTTGGGCGGCACGGCACCGTCGCGGCGACAGGAGACCGCCCCGATCCGAGCCTATCCTTGAAGGGTGTACACTCCACCGCCGTGATCGGCACTTCAGGGAGCACGTGGGTAAGAGGGCGCATGCAGCCTTCTCTGGACATCGCCATCGTCGGCGCCGGACCCTGCGGTATCGCCGTGGGGGCGGACGCCCGCCGCAAGGGCCTCACCGCGGTACTGTTCGATCGGGGACCCATCACCAGCTCGCTGATCGGCTATCCCTACTACATGACGTTTTTCTCCACCGCCAAGAAGTTGGAGGTGGGCGGCGTCCCGTTCACGATTCCCGACCCCAAGCCCACGCGTCGGGACGCGCTTGCGTACTACCGGCGGGTGGTCGATCACTGGGACCTCGACGTGCGGCAGTATGAAGACGTGATCTCGGTGTCTCCGCAGGAACGCGGATTTCGACTGACGACCCGCTCCCGACACGGTGAGTCGACGGAATGGGAGGCCCGCTCCGTCGTGATCGCCACCGGCGGCTTTCACGAGCCCAACCGGCTGGGTGTGCCGGGATCGGACCTCCCCAAGGTGCTTCATTACTACCGGGAACCCTATCCGTTCTACGACCAGGACGTGGTGGTGGTGGGAGGGCGGAACTCGGCGGTCGAGTCCGCATTGGAGCTGTTTCGAAACGGAGCCCACGTGACGCTGGTCCACTTCGAGCCCGGCCTCGATCGGGGAATCAAGCCATGGGTGGTGCCCGACATCACCAATCGGCTGGAGCGCGGGGAGATCCCCTCCCACTTCCACACGCGCATCACGGAAGTGCGACCCCACTCCGTCGTGTTGGAGGACGTGCGAACCGGTGCGCGGGAAGACCTTCCCAACGACTGGGTCCTGGCCATGACCGGATGGCGCGCGGACGACTCGCTGCTCACCCAACTGGGCGTGACCGTCGATCCCGAGACCGGCATCCCGGCCCACGATCGGGAGACGATGGAGACCGATGTCGAGGGGGTGTTCCTCGCAGGCGTGGTAGCTGCCGGCCATGACGCCAACAAGATCTTCATCGAGAACGGGCGCCACCACGGAGATCTCATCACCGACGCGGTGTTGAAGCGGGTCGGTCAGAACCCGAGCTACTCGGTCACCCACCCCTCGTCGGAAAGCGCGTAGACCTTCGCTCGATGCCCGTCCGGGGTTCCCACCCGTAGCGTCGCGCCGGGTGCCACCTCTCGGCGGACGTAGCCCAGGGCGGCCGGGACCCCGAAGCGGGGTGAGTCGATGGCCGACGTGATCCACCCGACGCTCTTTCCCTCGGCCTGGTCGGAACGGTACAGCTCAATCGCGACCGTCGGCACGTCGGCGTGTTCCAGCAACAGCCCGCGGAGATGGCGGTTCACGTGACCGCGATCCCGAATCCGGACAATGACCTCCTGCCCCGTGTAGCACCCCTTGGAGTGGTCGATCGCACGATCCTGGATGCCCGCTTCGATGGGAATGGTCTCCTTCGTCATGTCCTGACCGAACGCTGGCCGGCCGGCCTCCACCCTCAGCGTGTTCCAGGTATCCGCGGTTGCGTCAATGGCGCCGGCTTCGCGGAGTGCCGATCCGATCGCCCCTCCCCGAGCCGGAGACGCCCAAACCACGAAGCAAGGAATGCCCAGGTCTCCGGTCCCGAGGACGAGCGTTCCGTCTGCCGTCGCCGCCACGCCGCCTTCGTCCATCCCAACCAATCGGGACGCGGCTTCGCCTGACAGCCCCAGGGCACCGACCAACGCGTGTGCGGCTTCCGGCCCGGCCACCGTCAAGAGGTCCTTGGAGGTCTCCTCCGCGGTGGCGAACCGAGGGGGGAGCACCCGGGCCAGGTGCTCCTTCGCCGGACCTGCGCCCGTGGTCGGGAGGTCCATGAGAAACGCTTCGCGTTCCACAGGGAGTCGGACCAGCCGGAGGTCGGTTACCATGCGCCCCTTGGGCGTGAGGATCGCCGAATAGCTCCAGCTTCCGTGGCGATGGTCGGGCGAATGATCGAGCGGCCCGGGAACACGCCCGGTGATGATGCCCGTGAGCATCTGTGCCGGCGCCCGGCCGGAGATCTCCAGGCCGAAGCGGTTCCGCATCCTGAACAGGACCGCGGAATCCCGTGCGGCGCGGTAGTCTTCGGTCACCCCTGGCGGACTCGTTCGCGAAGACGGACGACCAGGGCACCGATACGTCCGGCGTCGGTCGCGTCCGGATGGAACGTCAGGTAGGTCTCGAGGTGCTCGAGCGCCTCGTCGAACCGGCCCAACTTGCCCAGAACTACGCCCCGGTCGCGGATCTCGGCCTTCGACGTGGGCCGTAGTGCCAGGATGCGCTCGATCGCTGCAAGCGCCCGCGGATGGTCGTTCACGCGTGTATAGATGCCCTTCAGGTTCGTGAGCATCCGCACCAGCATGTCTCGGCGGGAAGCGGCCTTGAGGAACTTCGGCTGGACGCGGACCATGCCCCCGTACACGCGATCGAGAAGCGCTTGGGCTTCATCCTCGAAGTACGCTCGTCCGCCATCGAACGGATCGATCAACAAGCGCACCGCCTCCCCTCGAAACCGAATCAGGAAATGACCGGGGAAGTTGACGCCTTCAAGCGGCAGCCCCAGTCGCCATCCCACCTCCAGGGCCACCATCCCTAGCGTGAGCGGGATGCCCAGGCCCCGATCCAGCACGTCGTTCAACAGTGAGTTGCGGGGATCGTAGTAGGCGTCACGGTTTCCGCGGAGACGCTTCTCGCGGAACAGGTACTCGGACATACTCTGGAGGACGATCAGCGGGGCCGTCTCGTCGTTGAGACGGTCCTGGGCCTCCAGGGCCATGAGATCCAAGCGCGCGATGTATGGCTCGATCGGAAGCTGGGGATACTCCTCGCGGGCTACGAGCAGCGCCGCCCGCGCGAGGTCGATCTCCTCGGTCGGGCGTAGGATCTCTTCGTTGAAGAGCTGCCGCGTCGATTTTGCGAGCCCAGACATCTCGACGTGATTCTCCTCTCGTCACTCCGGACACACCGGTCCGGAGCCTGGTCCGAACAGCCTCGTCCAAATCCCGGTCGTAGCTGCACGATTCGGAGACACCAGCGTTAGATTCTCCCCTGGCCCCCCAACGCTTGGGAGGCGCCTAGGGTACACTCGTCCGGGTTCTTGTTTCCCGTTTTCGGGTTCCCGTCGCCGCCCTCGTAGGAGGAGGTGCGCACGGCGCAGGCTGCAGGGGGGGACGCGATCGGGTACGCGAAAGGAGCGGAATGGAGCCGAGGGATCAAAGGCCGCGTTTGCGGTTGACCCAGCTCTCACACGGCGCCGGGTGAGCGTGTAAGCTCGGAATGCGCGAGCTGGCGCACGTGCTGCGCCACCTGACACCGGTAGACGACGTAAACGCCCTGGTGCACTCCGCCACCGGGGACGACGCCGCCGTATATCGTTTGACCGAGGATCGCGCCTTGGTGATTACGGTGGACTTCTTCACCCCCATCGTGGACGACCCCTTCGACTTCGGACGGATCGGGGCGGCCAATGCCTTGTCCGACGTCTACGCCATGGGAGCTCGGCCCCTCCTGGCGCTGAACCTGGTGGGGTTCCCGCGCAGCCTGCTGGAGGAGGGCATGCTGGAAGACATCCTCCGAGGGGGAGCGCACGTCCTGTCGGAGGCCGGTGTGCCGCTGTTGGGAGGGCATTCGATCGACGACCGGGAACCGAAGTTCGGGATGGTCGCAGTCGGCGAAGTGCATCCCGACCGGGTCATCACCAACGCGGGAGCTCTACCGGGCGATCGGCTGTTCCTGACCAAGCCGTTGGGCACGGGAGTCGTGTCGACAGCCGTCAAGGCGGGAGCCGCCCCGGATGCCGTGGTTCGCCGGGCAATCGAGTGCATGACGCGGCTGAACCGCGAGGCTGCCCACGCCATGATCGCGGCCGGCGTCAACGCCGCGACGGACATCACGGGATTCGGGTTGCTGGGCCATCTGCGAAACCTGCTACGTCAGTCGGGTGTGGCCGCGCAGATTCGTTCCGGCGCAGTTCCGATCCTGGCGGGCGCGGAAGAGCTGGCGGTTGCCGGCCACGTGCCCGGAGGCACTCGCCGAAACCTGGAAGATCTGGGACCGGACGTAGTGTTCGGAGAGGGTGTGGCGGAGACCACCCGCCTGCTGCTGGCAGACGCGCAGACATCGGGAGGGCTGGTGATCTCCGCATCCGAGTCCGCGGCCACGACGCTGCAGCGCGCGCTCGGCGCCGAGGCGCACGAGATCGGCTCGGTGATCGAGGGTCCTGCGGGGCGCATCGAAATTTCCTGACCTGCTAATCGAAGCAGCCGCCCCGCCGGGTGGCGGGACGGCTGCGATAGGTCGGCTGGCCGAGTCTCAGGAAGGGGGGGTCCCCAAGCCTCGCTAAGAGATGCCGATCGCCCTCGTCACCATGCGATCTGCTTCTGCCAGCCGACCGAAATGCCCCAGTTTCCGCTCAACTGCGGGCCATCCAGATTCTCCGAAACCGGGAACTTGGCCTCGAACCCGAAGCGGTGCCCGGCCAAGGGGCCCTCCTGGAGCATGACGTTGCCGCCGATTCCCAGGTCGAGCCGGTTTCCGCCCGTGAAGACGCCGAACACCGACGGATCGGAGACGGCCGCCACACGGGAGGCCAGCGCCGGATCGGCGCCGGAGACGTTGCCGCGATTCACATAGTCCATGCGAGCGGACAAGCTGAACTGCTCCGAGATCGGATAGGCGAACCAGCCGGTCACTTCGACGACGTCGCCGAGCCGGTAGTCCGAGCTGTTTTCGTTGAGCCGGAACGTGCCCTGTGCCTGGAGGCCGACGGAACCATGTTGGTTCATGGCCTGGAACGTCAGCGCCGGGTGGATGTCGAACGATCCGGATCCGAGCTGCATGTCGTAGCCCAAGCGGTCTTCACCACCGGGGGGAATGACGCCCGTTTTCTCGATGCTTCCCGTGGGAATCGAGACACCGGCGCTCACGTGGGCCTTGTAGCCGTCACGGTTGTACGCCTCGAGAATGGCGTCCGCCCGAAGGTCGCCGATGCCGGTGGACGTTGCCTCGTAGACGTTGAAGTTCTGGTCCGCGGTCGTGCTGCTCTTGGAGACGATCGGCACCCGTCCCATGATCGTCACACCTTCCATCGCGCCGTATTGCACGGCGAACAGGTGCGTGTGCGACAGGCTCTCGAACGGAGCGGATTGGAACGTCTCCAAAACCGAATCGAAGTCGACGTCGAACTCGTCCATCCGCAGGCCGTCCTTGTCGTCGACCAAATAGCGGTAGGACACGAGGAACTCGCCCTGGGAAAGCACGTGATCCAGCAGAACGCCGACCGGGGCATACCCGTCTGCGCGGTCGAGCTGGAAGCCCATGCCGGAGTCCTGCGCGAGCGCCGGCTGGGCGCCTACGAAGAGTCCCAAGGTCAGGAGCACCGCAGCGCTCACTTTCGATTGCATCATCAATTGTCTCCGTGAACTCCGGATCAAGCCGGGATTGCGTCCGGCCAATTCGACGGAATTGGCAAGGATCGCGCCTCTTCGGGTACCGGTGGTGCCGCGATTCGAAGAGTCCCCCGGATTGCAAGTGAAATCAGGGTAAACGACGCTTTTCCGGGGCGCCGAAGTACAGTTGATTCCTGCGCGGACGACGGCAATCGGGAAAAGATTGCCCGCGCGGGAAACGGCTGTATCCAAGGGACCCTCGCGTGGAAGCACGATCCCCGTGCACTGTTTCGGCGCTCCCGCGCTCATCCAACGCACGACTCGGGCCGAATCCTGCTCAGACGTTCGCTCGACGCCGGCTCTGGACCCCGCAGGCCAGCGCGGCCAAGGCCAGCACACAGGCCAACGAGAGCAACACGTTCGGGGCTCGAGGAAGTGGCGGCGGCGGGTTGGTCACGCGAGCGCGAGCCCATTCGGAGAGCCACTCCTCCAGAGGGACCCCGAAAGCCGAAGCGAATGCGACCTCGACCGGCTCCCGGGACGTCCAGAACTCCCCGACCGTCCGCTCCCCGAACTGCTCCCGGAGATCGAAGAACAGCTCCGACACCGCGACCTCGGCGGATCGGCTCAGCGACCCCACACCGTTCCCGGGCAAAACCGATATGGCATTTCCGTCCCGGTTTCCCGTGGACCGGAACACGGCCCGCCCAACCGGCTCGGGCCGGCGGAACGCGAGCCCACACAATGTCGACCGGCCGGCGGCACAGGCCCTCCACAGAAGGTCCGCATCCGTTGCCAACTCCAGTGGATAGCCCGTAAACGGCTGCGGACCCCGAAACTTGACGGGTGCGCCCCACGAGCCCCTGGCCAATAGGTGTCCACCCGCCCGAAACCATGCCTCCACGGACGGCCCGGGCTCTCCATACAGAGCGAACGGCGAGCACGCGGCCAAAAAATGTGCGGCTCGATGCCCCGCCGTCGAGGCACGGGTCACTCGCTTGAGCCAGTACGCAGGCCAAGCCCGCACGCACGCCAGCTCGCCCGACACCCGCCCGAGCATCGTCTCATAGACCGGACCGCGGTAGGCCCTTTCTCGGGGATCGACGATGACCACTCCCGTGGCCACCGGCCGGGAGGTCTGAGACCAGCGCTCGGCGTCGGCCAGTGCGGCGACCAGCGGCTCTCCACGCGACGGCAGATCGCCGATCACGGTCACTACCGGAGCGGCGCTTTCTGAACTTCTACCGGCCACCACCCGGTTCACGTGTCGGGCTCGCTCCCGATCACGCTCGATTCGTGCGATCTGGGCCTTGAGCCTTCTGACCTCCCGCAACTCGGGCGACGCCACGGGCCTGCGCCTCTCGGGCTCGATCCCGCGCCGCTCCGGCGGCAGGAGAGGCGCGCCGATCATGAGTACGCATGTGACCAGCCCCGCCAGCCACACCAAGGTCGGAGCCCGGGTCATCGGCCTACCCTCCAACGTGTGCTTCGCAGCGCCCAGCCCAGGCAGAAGAGGCTCCATGCCGCAGCGGCCCATCCGACGTTGGCCTGCATCGGAGCAGGCGAGACGCCTCGCGCCGCCATCTCGTATCGAAACGCCTGCCAGAGAGCCGCCTCGTCCACGCCGGCGGCATGAACGATCCGCTGTGGCATCGTTCCGCGGCTCAGACGCAAGCGTCGAGGAGCGTCGGCGCCTCCCACGTGCAGCGCATAGTCGACGAGCAGTCCGGCCAAGCGGGTTGTGCCCGCGTCCCGGTGCCCCGGATCGCCCGGCTCCAACATGGCCCAGCAGCTCCCGACCCGTTCAGCTCGGCAGCCGGCTCCTTCTCGTGACGACTTCAGGAGCAGAGCCCGCCGGGCATCTCGCCATCGCCACTCCTCGTCCCAGCGAAGCAACCCGGGCTCTCCACCTACCCATAGGCGGAGCGGCTCATCGGACTGCACGACCGTCGACCGGTCTCTCTGCCTCGTCCCGACGTGCGTCGGGTCTGTGGACCCCGGCGAATCGGCCGTGCGAAGCCGTTGCTCCGCCCGCGCCAACTCCGCGCGAAGGCTGTCCAAGGCGGGTTGGACGCTCGGAGACGGGACCTGACCGGCCGCAAGCGGAGCGACGCTGGAGCCGACGGCCGCGGCGACCCCGCACACCAACCAACGCACGCGAATCCGCCGGGCTCGCCCGCCCGTAGCGCGGCTAGACATCGATCATCATCCAGTTGCCGGTGAAGATCCCGAACGGGCCGGGCCACGTCCCGAGGGCCTCGATCACCAACGCCACCGGTGAGATGTCCGCCAACTCGGGGACGACCGTGGACGCGAGCACCTCGGTCACGAGCGATCCGGCGATGACGAACACGACGACGCCGGTCAACATCCAAAGGGCCGTGCGGATGGTCGCGGAGGCCAGCGCGAACATGAGCGCGAAGGCCACCGCGGCCGCGAGGCCGAACCGGACCGTCACCGCGATGGAGTGGGATTGCAGGGTATCGGGAATCGCGACGGCGCCCGTGGCCAGCGCGACGCCGATTCCGAAGAGCGCCACGGGGATGAATAACAGCGTACCGCCCGCCAACATCTTGTCCAGCACGTAGCGCCACCGGGAAACCGGCAACGATAGCGCGTAGACGTGACCGGCCCGGTGATCCCACTGCCACGCGCTCATTCCCAGAACGGCTCCCACGGCAAAGGCCAGCGCAGGAAAGACCGGCGCCCAACCCTCCAGCGTGCCGATCAGAACCACGCCCTCGGCCAAGCCTTGGCCCGCGGTGCCGCGCAGATCGGGCACACCCTGTACAGCCAGCAGTGGGACGGCGAACGATGTGGCCGCAATGGGGAGGAGCCCCCAGCGAGCCGTCTTCCAATGGACCAGTAAATGTTGTCTAAACATGAGCCTCGCTCCTTCCCGACCGGAGCAGCTCCACGAACCCGTCCTCGAGATCGAGATGGGACACCTCTTCCACTTCGGCGCCTACCCGGGCCAGGTACTCGACCATGCCGTCCTCCCAATCGCGCACCACCAAGAATTCTCCCGCCACGCCGCTCGGTGTGTCACGGGTGAGCACGGTGAAGGGTGGGTCGTCCAACTGGGTCGGGACGTCGGTCACACGTACTCGGCGGATCCCGTTCTTGAACGCGTGCATGGGCATCTCGGCCACCAACCTGCCGGCGTCCATGACGCCCACCCAGTCGCAGATCCGCTCCAGCTCGTGGACCAGGTGGCTGGAGATGAAGACCGTGGCCGCGCTGGTCGCGACGTAGTCCACCACGGCCTCGACAACTTCTCGCCGCACCAGCGGATCCAGCCCATCCGTCGGCTCGTCCAGAATCAGCAGTCGTGGATTTTGGCAGAGCGCCAGGATCATCATGACCTTTGCCGTCTGGCCTTTGGACAGCCGGCCTATCGTGTGGCCTCCGCTCAGGTCCCAGCGGGCCAGCAGGTCCTCGGCTCGCGCTCGGTCCCAGTCGGCGTGATAGCGGCCGTGTCCGCGAAGCGTCTCGGCCACCGTCAAACCGGGGTAGAGGTGCGGCCTCTCGGGCACGTAACCCACGTCGGCCAGCACGGACACCACCTGGTTCGGCACGTCACGCTCCAACACGGTGATCCGGCCGGAGGCCGGGCGCAGCATGCCGGTGAGAAGTCGGATCGTGGTCGTTTTCCCGGCCCCGTTGGGTCCCAAGAACCCGTAGATGGATCCTTCCGGCACGTGGAGGTCCACGTCGCGGATTTCGAATCCGTGCCCCGAAGTCCAACCGAGGGCACGGGTGTAGATGGCATCAGCCATGGTCTTCGCTTCCTTTGCCCACGCCTGCCAGCGCGAGCGTATCCTTCTGTTCTCGAGCCGCGGCACCCAGCTCCAGCCGCAGCGCTTCGTTGAGTTGGGCGGGCTCGATCCCGTTCTGTGCGGCCTGATCCACCAACGCCCGTACGAGCCGGCGCGCGATCATCAGGCGTTCCTTCTTTTTCTGGTGAGCCGAGAGATCGCAGACGAAGGTGCCCGCCCCGCGCCGCGTAGTGACGAGGGACACCTGCTCCAGCTCCCGATAAGCCTGAACCACGGTGGCCGGATTGACCCTCAGCTCGCGGGACAGACGCCGCACGGAAGGCAGGCTGTCGCCAGCCTCGAGGGCGCCGGTAACGATGCCCAGGCGCACCCGCTCAGCGATCTGCGCGTAGAGCGGGACCGGGCTTCTGGGATCCAGTTCGTCGAACAGCACGGTGTGCCTCGGTGCGGGTCGTCATCGTATCGGTGTACCGACACAGTGACACGGGCAAAGACCGTGCCCCGAGGCTGTGGGATGGGGATCGGCGTGGCGGCCCGAAAGGCCGATTATCCCTTTTCGATCTCGCCTTTCAGGCGGAGGAGGGCGTCTTCCACGGCGACCAGCTCTGCGCGAGCTTCGGTGAGCTGGTCACGTTTGGTCTGCACGAATCTCCGGTACGGAGCGATGGCTTCGTTAATCTGTTCCGTGGAAGAGTGGATCTCTCGGTGGACCTGTCGCGTCAGGGCGCTGACCAGCTCTTCTTTGAGGCCCGCAATCCGCTCGGAAAAGTCGGCCCGTGCCTGTCGGCGCTTGCGGGGAAGGAGATAGAACCCGCCCACGGCCAGCGCCGTCGCCAGCAGAATCCCCGTCACGTCGGCCGCTGCTCCGGTGATGATCGTGGCCACCAGGGTGCCCAGCCCGATCGCGCCCACCTCCATTGCCGCGGTCGTCGCGAATGCGCCCTGTACGTCGTTGGCGATCGCCCGGGCCTCGGCCTCGCGGTCGTACGACCCTACCGTGTCCTTGGCCACTCGACCCACGGACGCCAGCAGGGCCTGGCGGTTGTAGGTGAACGTCTGGCCCACCTCTCCGATGATGTCGTCCTTGTGGCGGTCGATCTGGCGACGATCGATGTAGGACTGGATATCCTGCCAGGTCTTGAGATTCCGCTCGACGATCCAGTCGATGATGGACCCGACCTCTTCTTCGATTTGGGCCGGCGTGTCCTTGATGACCTCGTGCTCGAACCCGCGGCGGATGCCCTCGGAGTCCATGAGGCTGCGGATCCGGCCGATGCGAATGGTCTCGTCGAAGAACGCGTGCCCGCGCGACTCCATCTCGCTGAGCATGAGCTCGAGTCGGGAGAGGCGCGGCTCGAAGTCGCGGAGCATTTCCTCGTGATACACGGCCAACTGCCGGTCCACGTTCTCGATGGTCTCGATGTCGTCCGCGAGAAGCTTCAGACGCTCGAAGGCCACGTCCTTGTACTTCCCCGCCAGCTTGAGCCCGATGTTCAACGGATTGAGCAGCTTCAGGCGAACGCGCTCCTCCGCGTCGAGGGTCTCGACCAGATACTCCTCCATCTCGTCGAAGCCGCTCCGGTCCCACAGATCGGCGTCGTCGGACTCCCGGGCCGTCATCGCGGTCTTGGCCGACAGCGGGAACACCTCGGGTGTCTGCGCCAGCAGGTTCGTGGCGTTCTCGCGTACGAAATCGACGACCTTCTCCAAGTCCGCCGGATCGTCGAGGATGTCCACCTTGTTGATCACGAAGAGGATCTTCTTGCCCCACTCCTTGATCTGCTCGAGAAAGTCCCGCTCACTCTCGGTAAACGGCCGGTCCGCGGACGTGACGAAGAGCACGAGATCGGATCTGGGTACGAAGTCGCGGGTGAGCTCCTCGTGCTCCCGAATGATCGCGTTCGTTCCGGGCGTGTCGACGATGTTGATCTCGCGGAGCAGCTCGGACGGAAACGTCCGCTCCAGCAGATACGCCTCCAAGAGCTGCTCCGAAGCAGCCGCGCCGTAGCGGACGATGTTGATGCGGTCCGTGGTGGGAGTCACGCCCTCGGGAAGCAGCTCCTCTCCCAGCAACGCGTTGATGAAAGAAGACTTGCCGGAGTTGAACTCGCCGGCGATGACCAGCAGGAACATGCCGGACAGCCGCTCCTTCGAGTCGATCAACAGAGCCAGGTCCTCGTCCGCCACATCCGGCTGGAACCGCTCCATCGCCGTTCTGAGTCGGTCCAGAAGCTCTCGCTCTCGGGCCCGGAGATCTTGTTCTCGGCGGGAGAGGATCCCCTTTCTTTTGAGCAGCCGTCCGATCAATCCACTCGTCCTTCCGTGGAGAGGCGACGTGCGCGAAGGTGCGCAGCCGGCAAGAAGATCACGAGCCGCAGAGGGCGAACGCAAGCGGACCGGAATTTATCCGGGTCAATTGTCCTACGGTCCGGGAGACGCCTACGGTTGAACGCTACGCTCTCGTACCTGTGGCTCGGTAAGCCCATAGAGGGGCGGCGCGGCCACCCCCAGCGTGCCCAGAATCCAGTACATCTGGCCTCGGTGGTGAACCTCGTGCTCGATCATGGCCCGAAGCCACTTCCAGGTGCGGAGCTCCACGCCGCCGGGCGTGGGACAGCGTTGCTCCAGCCGGTCCGGCGTGAGTCCGGAGAAGATGTCCATGGCCTGGGCGTGCATCTCGTCCAGGTAGCCGAGCACTTGGTCGTAACCATCGGCCAGTTCTGGTCCATGTCCGGGGTAGCGGCTGGGCCGGCCGGACACGTTTTCGGCGAACATCCAACGCTCCGTCGCGGCGATGTGACGAATCAGGTCACCGAAGGTGAACCGGTCCCGGCCCGGACTCCATTCGAGGCGATCCGGAGGGATGAGCACCGCCACCGCCCTGGTGCGGTCTCGGACTCGTTGGAAGTAACGCAGGAACTCGGACAGCTCGCGGATTTCCATCCCGGACTGTACCGGCGGACATGCTCAGGGTGCAACGAACGTAGGCTCCGGCCGTACGGGGCCTCGATCCGCCAGAGGCTCCTGTTCGACCCGGAGCCAGAGACCCCACAGCAGGGCCACCAAAAACAGCAGTCCCACACCGGCCGACCTGCGCACGGTGCGGGGCGCCGCGCGCACCACGATCCCGCCGGAGATCAGTAGGCCCAGGGCCGCGCCGGCCGATCCTCCCAGCACGAAGCTGGCGACCTCGTCCCAGCCGGTCAGATCGGGACGGGCGGCGACGACCCAGCCTGCGGCGATGAACCCGATGCCGGTGAGCGACGCGGAGAGGAGCACCGCAGTCAGACGGCTCAACCAACGGGTGGTCCGACCGGACGAGCCCGGTCCCCTCAAAGGCCGACGTTGGTGTGACAGCGGTCCCATGGGCGGGCCGCGAGGGCGCGGTGGACCGGTTGGGGGCTTAGACCCCCACGCCGGCCCCCGCCCGTTGAGTGCCACCCGCTTGGGCGACAGCAGCCGAGTTCCCTTTGCCGTCCGGTCTCAAGGCGACGGTGAGCACCTCGGAGAGGTCGCTCACGGTGTGTACCGTGATGTTCTCCCGTACGGACTCGTGGATGTCGTCCATGTCGGCCTCGTTCTCGGCCGGGAGGACGATCTCGTGGATTCCGGCTCGTATCGCTCCGAGCACCTTCTCCTTCACCCCGCCGATCGGGAGCACCCGACCGGTCAACGTCAGCTCGCCGGTCATGGCCACGTCGTTGCGCACGGCACGGCCCGAGAGGGCCGACACCAGCGCGGTCGCCATGGTGATGCCGGCCGAGGGCCCCTCTTTGGGCAACGCGCCGGCGGGGACGTGAATGTGGATCTCCCGTCCCTTGATCTCGTCCGTAATCCCCAGCTCGGAGGAGTGGCTCTTGGCGTAGGTCAGCGCCGCTCGACCGGACTCCTTCATCACGTCTCCCAGTTGGCCGGTCAGCACCAATCCACCTTCGCCGGGCATCACCGACGCCTCGACGAACATGATGTCGCCGCCCATGGGCGTGTAGAACATCCCAGTCGCCACGCCGACCGTATCGTGCTCGGCCATCTTTTCCGGGTGGACCCTGGGACGCCCCAGCAGATCGCTGACATTGTCGTCGGTCACCTCGAAGGTCTCCACTTCGGCCGCCGCAATCTTACGGGCCACCTTGCGAGCCACCTTGCCCAGCTCACGCTCGAGCTGGCGCACGCCGGCCTCGCGCGTGTAGCGCTGAATGACGTTGGCGACCCCGTCCGGAGAGACGACCAGCTCTTCCTCCTCCAAGCCGGCGTGGGTGCGCTGGCGCGGCAACAGATAGCGCTGCGCGATCTCCAGCTTCTCCTTCTCCGTGTAGCCTCCGAACTCGACCCGCTCCATGCGATCCAATAGGGGAGCCGGGATACGGTCGATGTAGTTGGCCGTGGCGATGAACAGCACCTCGGATAAATCGAAGGGAATCCCGAGGTAGTGATCGGTGAACGTGGAGTTCTGGGCCGGATCCAGCACTTCCAGCAGAGCGGAGCTGGGATCGCCTTGGAACGAGACCCCCAGCTTGTCCACCTCGTCCAGCAGGAAGACCGGGTTCTTGCTCTTGACCTGTCGCATGCCCTGGATGATCCGGCCCGGCATGGCGCCGACGTACGTGCGCCGATGTCCGCGGATGTCCGCCTCATCCCGAGCCCCGCCCAGGGAGATGCGGACGTACTTGCGTCCCAGGGCGCGCGCGATCGACTGGGCGATGGAGGTCTTCCCGACGCCGGGAGGCCCGACGAACAAGAGGATCGGGCCCCGCCCGGTCTGGTCGTCATCGGACGCTTCCGGGTCCTCGCTCTCGTCGGCCGTCTCGTCGTGATCCGAAATCGCGGCCGAGTGCCCGTTCGCGCTTCCGTTGGCGGCCCCGTTCGCATCCGGAGCCACCGGCAACGACGCGGCGAGATCTTCCACCGTCTCGGGCTCGCCCGGGTTCAAGGCCGCCTCTGCCGCGCGATCCAGTTGCAGCTTGCGAACGGCCAGAAACTCCAGGACCCGGTCCTTCACGTCTTCCAGGCCGTAGTGGTCTTCGTCGAGGATCGACTCCGCTTTGTGCAGATCGATCTTGTCCTCGGTGCGTTCGTTCCAAGGCAGCTCGGTGACCCACTCCAGGAACGTGCGAATGACTTGATACTCTGCCGATTGCGGGCTCGTGCGCTCCAACCGCTTGAGCTCCCGCTCCACTTCGGAACGTTGATCTTCCGTGAGCTCCAGCTCCGCCACCCGCTCGCGCAGCTCCTCCACCTCGGCCCGTTCGTCCTCGTCCCCGAGCTCTTTCTGGATCTGCTTCATCTGCTCGCGCAGCAGCATTTCCCGCTGCCGTTCGCCCAACTCTTCTTGCACGCGAGCCTGGATCTCCTCCTGGGCGTCCAATCGAGCCAACTCCCGCTCGACCAGCACCAGTGCGCTCCGCATGCGCACCTCGTCGTCCAGGGTTTCCAGCAGCCGCTGCTTGTCTTCCGTGGGGAGCTCCAGGTAGAACGCCACCAAATCGGCGAACGCGCCCGGATCGTCCACTCCTTGAATGAGCTGGTTGAGGGCCTCCGCGGGAACGCCCCTGCGTGTGCCCAGCTCGGCCGCGCGCTCCCGGAGCTCGCGGTCCAACGCTTGGAACGCGGGGTCCTCGGGCGCACGTGGCGGCTGACGGTCCATCTGCATGAGCGCGGACTCGAGCATCGCGTCGCCCACCCGCTCGTAGCTGAGCGATTGGGCCCGCGACTCTCCCTGAACCAGGAGCTGGATGCCCCCGCGGACCCGATGGGTCTGGATGACCCTCACCACGGTGCCGACACCGTAGAGGATCTCCGGAGCCGGGTCGTCCAGGTTTTCGCGCTGCGCGACGGCGAAGAGACGGCGGTCGCCCTCCAACGCCTGCTGCACCGCCTCCACCGTGCCCGGCCTTCCGGCAGAGATCGGCACCGCTACGCCCGGATACACCACCGTGTCCCTCAAAGGGAGCACCGGCAGTTGAAAACGTTCACCCATTCGTTATCACCTCGATGGACCGCGCCTTGGCTGTGAAGACCGATCCCGTTGGATAATTCGTTTCTGTCCTGGACCCGCTTCGTCCGTCCGGCATCGCCGGAGTGTGAGGGGATCGAGCGGGCGGAAAAGCTCAGGCACCTGGGGATGGTCAGTCCCAACCCCCACACGATAAGCGTCTAGGCTTCCGAATGCATGAAGCCTGCCACACCCGAGTCCCCATTTCCGTGCCGCTTTTGCAGCCCCGCTGCCAGTATGGCGGTCGGAACGGACTTTATCCGCCCTACCGGCGCAGGTAGGTTCCCTGCGAAGCTTTGCATCGACCCACCACGAGGTCCGGTCAGGATGAATCATGACGAAATCCGCTCCGTCCCGATGCACCCGTCAGGCGCCTCGCCGACGCCACCGTTTCGCCGTCAGCGGCGACGACGGGGCCGTCGAGCGGTGTGGGGCTGTGCGCTCGTGACCCTGATGGCCGGAGACACTCTCCAAGCCCAGGGCCCGCCCGAACCCGCAGCCGACATGGCCGGACGCTCTACCGTATACGCGCCCAATGGGGCAGTGGCTACAAGCCAGCCGCTGGCCACCACCGCGGCGCTTCACATTCTCCAGCAGGGAGGGAATGCGTTCGATGCCGCCGTTGCCGCGGCCGCGGTCCTCGGAGTGGTCGAGCCTCACATGACGGGCATGGGCGGCGACATGTTTATGCTCGCCTGGTCTGCCGAGGAGTCTCGCCTGGTAGGGTTGGACGCCAGCGGGCGTGGAGGCAGCCGTCTGGATGCGGACCGGCTGCTGGCGGAAGGGCACGAGAGCATGCCCTACCGAGGTGCCACGTCCGTAACGGTTCCCGGAGCCCTGTCCGGCTGGAACGCCATGTTGGAACGGTATGGAACGCTTTCGCTGGCCCAAGCGTTGGAGCCCGGCATCCGCATCGCGCGGGAGGGCTTTCCCGTCACCCCCATCATTGCCGAGCAGTGGCAGGGAAGCGTGGAAGCGCTGGCCGAAGATCCCGGTGCCGCGGCGGCTTACCTGATCGACGGAGAGCGGGCACCCGAGCCCGGAGAGTGGTTCCGGAATCCCGACCTGGCCCGCACCTACGAGCGGGTGGCCCGGGGCGGACCCGGCGAGCTGTACGGCGGTGCGCTCGGAAGGGAACTGGTGGAGGCGCTGGATCCGCTTGGCGGCACGCTGACGCTACAGGACCTCGCGGCCCACTCCGTGACCTGGGTGGAGCCGCTTCGACAGACGTTTCATGACTACACGATCTGGCAGCTTCCGCCGTCGGGTCAGGGCATCGCCGCGCTGCAGATGCTCGCCCTCCTCGAGCCCTACGACCTGGCGGCCATGGGGCACAACTCACCCGGATACCTGCATCATCTGATCGAAGCCAAGAAGCTCGCCTACGAGGACCTTCGCCGGTACGTGGCTGATCCCGAGTGGATGGAGATCTCGCCGAACGAGCTGCTGGATCCTGCGTACATCGACGAGCGCCGTCGACTGATCCGCTCCGGGGTGGCCACTGATCGCGAAGATCCCGACCCCGCCGTTCAGGCCAGCGAGACCATCTACCTGGCGGTTGCCGACCGCCACGGAAATATGGTGTCGTTCATCAACTCGGTGTACGGCTACTTCGGATCCGCGGTGGTCGTGCCCGGCACGGGATTCGTGCTGCAAAACCGGGGTGCCGGGTTCACCCTCGAAGCGGGCCACCCCAACCGCGCGGCGCCCGGCAAGCGGCCGTTCCATACCATCATCCCCGGATTCGTCACCCGGGACGAGGAGCCGTACATGGCCTTCGGGCTCATGGGCGGTGCCATGCAGCCCCAAGGTCACGCGCAGTTGCTCCTCAACCTTCTCGTCTTCGGCATGGATCCGCAGGAGGCGGTGGACGCCACCCGCTTCCGCCACCTCTCGGGGCAGCGGGTCGCGGTCGAGCCGCCGATGTCGGAGTCGGTGCGGAGCGCGTTGGAGGACATGGGCCACGAGGTGAGCGTCCGGGGCGGAGGCTCGTTCGGCGGCGCGCAGCTCGTCATACGACTGCCTCGCGGGTGGGCCGCGGCGTCCGATCCCCGGAAGGACGGACACGCGGCCGGGCATTGAGCGACCCCACGGAGCCCGGATTCAGCATTCGGCGGGAAGACCTTCCCGACGGTCTGGCCGAGTCCATCGACCGTCCGCCGAACCCTCCCGCAGAGCCGAGGCCGGCCGCCACGGTGGTGTTGGCGCGTCCCGGATCCGACGGATTCGAGGTCTTGCTCGTGCGTCGCAACCGGCAAGCGGGGTTCGTCCCGGGTGCGTACGTGTTTCCCGGTGGCCGCGTCGACCCCGAGGACGGGGCTTCGGCTCTGGCGAGCCGCGTGCGGGGACTCACGCCGGACCGGGCTCGGTCTCGACTGGGCACGGCCGGGCCGAGTGTTCCCCCGCTCGCGTATTATCTTAGCGCGGTCCGCGAAGCCTTCGAGGAGACCGGCGTGTTGCTCGCCACGACGGAGGAAGGGGGCCCGGCGCCGACCGCGGCGGAGGATGCAGGGGTGGACGAAGACCGACGTCGGCTTCTCGAGCACGAGATCACCTTCCACGACCTCTTGGTGAGGAGGAACTGGTGGGTGGACGGCGCCCGGATCGAGTACGTGGCGCACTGGATCACTCCCGAGGTGGAGCCCAGACGCTACGACACCCGATTCTTCTTGGCTGCCGTCCCCGGAGGCACCCGGGTGGTGCTCGACGAACGGGAAATGATCGCCGAGCGGTGGATGCGCCCGACCGAGGCGCTGGCGGCCCGCGCATCCGGCCAGCTTCCCATGGTGTTCCCGACGATCGTCACTCTCCAGTCTCTTCAGGAGTTCGCAACTCTGGGTCAGGCGGTCGCGGCCTTTGCGAACCGCGCCATCCCCACGGTGCTGCCACGCTTCGTGCGGACGTCCACCGGGGTGGGAATCGAGATTCCCGAAGAGCCCTCGGGCTGACCGCCATGCGCCCCGTCCACGCCGTTGTGTATGCGGCCGCCATGCTTGCACTGCCGTCACCGGCCTTCACGCAGGTCTCGGCGCAGACGGACGGACCCTCCCAGCTCGCCGACGCGCTTACAACGCCGACGCTCCACGCCTACCGGGTGTCTTCCGACATCTCCATCGACGGAATCTTGGACGAAGGCGAATGGGACGAGGCACGGTCGGTCGTTGGATTCGTACAGAAGGAGCCTACCGAGGGCGCGCCGGCCATCAACGATTCCCGGGTTTGGATCCTGTACGACGACGAAGCGCTGTACGTCGGGGCGCGACTGTATGATGAGGCGCCGTCCACCATCGCCCGCAACATGGTCCGCAGGGACTCCAACTACAACGGCCAGTTCGACTACTTCGAGGTTATGGTCGACCCGAATCTGGACCGCCGCACGGGATACCGCTTTCGGGTTTCGCCCGCCAACGTCCAAACCGACCGCTACCTCTACGACGACGGGAACGAGGACGCCAATTGGGATGGCGTGTGGAGCTCCGCCGCCCGTGTTGCCGAGGACGGCTGGCACGTGGAGATGCGGATTCCCCTGTCCCAGATTCGCTACGAGGCCAAAGCGGGTGACCAGACGTGGGGAGTCAACTTCGGCCGCCGGAGGGCGGCCGACAACGAGCTGACCCGGTTCGCGCTCGAGTCCAAGCTACGACCCGGCCGCGTGAGCCAGTTCGGTTTGTTGGAGGGCATTCGCATCGACGGCTCACCCCGCCGGCTGGAGTTCAGGCCGTATATCCTCACACGAGCCAGCAGGCAGCCGCGTAGCGCCGCCAACCCGTTCGATGACGACGTGTTCAGCGGACAAGCCGGCATCGATGTCCGCTACGGCCTCGGCAGCGCGTTCACGCTCGACGCGACGTTCAACCCGGACTTCGGACAGGTGGAGGTGGATCCGGCGGTCATCAACCTGTCGGCGTTCGAGACGTTCTTCGAGGAGCGCAGACCGTTCTTCGTCGAAGATGCGCGCGTGTTCGATTTCAATCTGTCCGGCAGCGCCAACAAGCTCTTTTACACCCGCAGAATCGGCCGGCCGCCGCGGGGCAGCTCACCCACGGGCGGAGACTACTTCGACAAGCCGGCGACCGCCTCCATCCTCGGAGCCGCCAAGCTCTCGGGGCGCACCCGGAGCGGACTCTCCGTCGGGGTGCTCGCCGCGGTCACCGGCAAGGAGACCGGGTCCGCGTTTTTCGTCGACGGTGCCGTGACCCGGGACTTCGTGGCCGAGCCGCGGGCGGGCTTCGGAATCGTGCGACTACAGCAGGACCTGAACGACGGCCGCTCCAACGTCGGGGGAATCTTCACGGCGATGAGAAGGGACCTTCCCGGCGATCAGTCGTTCGACGATCTCACAGCGAGCGCCTTCTCCACGGGAGTCGATTTCGAGCACAGTTGGCACGACCGCTCATGGGCGCTCTGGGGATTTCTGGCCGGAAGCCACGTACGGGGTGACTCGACCGCGCTGATTCGGATTCAACGGTCCAGCAATCACTACCTCCAGCGTCCCGACCTGTCGTGGTCGGCGCTGGATTCGACCCGCACGTCGATGACCGGCGCGGAGTGGCGCCTACAGTTCGAGAAGCGCCGCGGAAATTGGAGAGGGGCCCTCTGGGCCGCGCAGATCACTCCGGGCTTCGAGATCAACGATCTCGGCTTCAGCCGTAACCGCGAACGCCTGGACGGTGGCGCCCGAGTCACCTATCAGGACGTGGATCCGGGAGAGCACCTCCGCTCCTGGTCGATCAACGCCTTCACGTTCCACAACTGGAGCCACGAAGCCCTCAACGACGCCTTCGTTTGGGACTCCTGGCGTCGCGGCCACACCGCGGGTTCGTTCAACGTCCGTGGAGATTTCCAGTTCAACAACTTCTGGAAGCTGGAGCTGTCGTCTCGGTACAGTCCCGAAAACGTGAGCCGCACCGCCACCCGGGGGGGGCCACGCATGTTGGATCCGGCTTCATGGGGCGGCGAGGTGACGGTCACGTCGGACAACCGCGGGGTGGTCACCTTCCGGCCGAGTGTGCAATTCAACCGCGGTCTGAAGGGATCCGGCAACAACCTCGAAGTCCGGGCTGTGGTCACCGTGCAGCCGTCGTCTCGCGTGCAGATCGAGCTTTCGCCCAGATACGACCGAGCGACGACGGCTGCGCAGTACGTTTCCGGCGTTGCGGACGCAGCGTTTCCCGCGACCTTCGGCACGCGCTATCTGTTCGCCGACCTCGAGCGGAACAGCGTGTCGATGGTCACCAGGGTCAACTGGACGTTCACCCCCAACCTGACCCTTCAGCTCTTCGCCCAGCCGCTCCTGTCCGCGGGCGACTACCTACGCTACAAGGAACTGGGGCAGCCGGAGAGCTTCGCCTTCAACGGATTCGACGAGGGCACGCTCGCCGCGGATTCGGCCGGGCCGACCTGCCTCGGAGGCTCGACCTGCGAGGATGCCGATCACCGGCGCTACGTCGACTTCGACGGTGACGGCTCGGTGGACTACGACTTCACGGATCGGGACTTCAACGTCCGATCGCTGCGGGCAAACGCGGTGCTCCGCTGGGAATACAGGCCGGGCTCCACCATCTTCTTCGTTTGGCAGCATGAACAGGCCGAGGCCGCCTCGGTGGGGAATTTCGATTTCGGCCGGGATCTGCGTGCGCTGTTCGACGCGCCGGGAAGGGACACCTTCATCATCAAGGTGAACCTCTGGCTTACGTCGTAGCGCGGCGGAGTTAGTTCTCGAGCGCGCGGAGCTGATAGTCCGCTTCCGCGGCCAGCTCGGTATCACTCCCTCTTTGCACCGCCTCGAGGATTGCGCGTGCACCGCCGTTGCCCACCAGACCCAATCCCTGGAGCGCCGCCAAGCGTCGTCTGACGTTGTCCGAATCGAGCGCGGCCTGCAGGTAGGGCAGCGAAGCGTCGCCGGTCGCGGCGAGACGGAGGTCAATCGTCTCGTTCTCCTCGGCCGCGCACGACATGTCGAGGAACGTCTCGACCAACCGATCGACGGAGAGTCCGGCCGTGGCCGCGGCCGTCACCGCCAGCGGAGGCGCCGTCGTCGTAGCGGACACTCCGTTGGCCGGATAGGTCCCGTCCGGCCAAAGGCGGAGAGCGATCCTCGGACAGATGGCCGAAACCTGTTCGCGTGCGCATGCTCGTTGCGCCAGGCCGCTCCGCAATCCCAAGTGCTGATTGATTGCCGAATTCGGATTGAAGTGAGAGCGGTAGATCTGGGCCTCGGTCAGATACTGCCGAACACTGGAGGCCGAGTGCATGACGTTGGTGCGGTCGAAGTCCGCGGTCAGGTGGTCGATGTGGGTCAGGCTGAACAAGTGGCCGATCTCGTGCGACAGAAGCTCGTCTCCGGAGCTTTCCGCCATCACGGCAAAGTCGCCGCCGATCGGGCACGCCCTTCCCCTCGCCGTCCCGCCATCCACGCGCTCGACGTAATAGATGTTGATGCGGCCATCCGTGTGCCCGATCTGGGCCTCCATGTCCGACCGGCGGCTGCAGCCGTCGAAGGCGTGGAAGGAAGGCGCATCGGGATCTCCGGTGGCGTCCACCACCGTGACGTCTCCGAACCGCATGCCGGCATACTGCGACGCCCATATGGTCTCGGTCGTGGCCACCGCGTCGAGGGCGAGTGAGCGCTGCTGCGAATACGGGCCTTTCACGATCCACAACGTGATGTCCGGCTCGAGCCGAGTCGGAGTGGTGACGGTCACGGTGTCGACGCCCAAGCTCCAGGGGACGTTGGCGGCCAGAGTGGGCGGGCGGTTCTGACCGAAGACCACGACCTCGTTGTTGGCCGACGAGTGCCGGATCGCACCCACGTCCAGGGCCGTCGCAGACGAGACGAAGCCCTCGTCGTCGGCCAGCACGTCGCCTGTCATCCCGTCGATCAAGAGCCCGACCGGAGCCGATCCCGTGGTGGTCACTCGGTCGAACGCGGTAACGACGTCGAACTCGTTGCTGCTTCCGGCCAGTCCCGACCACGTGGCCCGGAGCCGCCATCCGATTCCCAGACCGGAGGGCCTGACGTTGTAGAAACGAGCCACGCCGCCGCTGACCGCTGCGGTCATCGGTCCTCCGACGAGCGTGCCCGGAGAGCCGGGAGCCACGTCCAAAGTGACCGATCCGCCGGCATTGGTGACCACCGTGCCCGCCAGATCGGCCACCGCGACGCTCACGCTGGAAAGGGCCTGGTTGGCCAACAGCGCATGTGGCGGATCGGGGAACGTCAGGATCGACGGCTCCTGCGTAACCGCGATCGACGAGATGCCCGTGATGCCGCCGGAAGTGGCGGAGATGTTGGCTTGCCCGTTTGCTACGGTGGTGAGGGTGCCGAAGTCGTCGACCGTCGCCACGCTCGGATTGTCCGTGGACCACTCGAACGGAAGCCCGGGAATCTCGGTGCCCGCGGCGTCCAATCCCACCGCCTGCAGGGAAATCTGCTCGCCGAACGCCGTGGCCTGGACCAGCGCCGGCGTGACTCGCACCGTTGCGAGCGCGCCCGGAACTGTGGGGCCGTCGCCGCAGGCTAGCGTAAACCATGCCGTTACGACAATGAACCGTCGTTTCACGCAGTTTCCCTCGAAATCATGCGGCTCCCGGGTCATCGCGGGAGTCGTCGGGCGGATCGGCCCTGCCCTTCTCTGTTCACAGCCGGTGCCGCCACCGGGGTCAACTTCTTTGTCCACTTCCTATCCGCGCAGTCGGCGGCGGTGCCCGGCCACTTCCTCAGCCGAGCTCTGCGTATGGGCTGCGGGAGTCGACTAGGGGCCGACCGTCTCGCTGACGATCCTAATGTCGCTCGGGTAACGGATCGGGCCCAATGAGGTCTGTACCGTGGGTCGGGCCCGTAGTGCGATCTCCTTGGGCTGCCCTCGGGCGTCTCCCGCAATGGCCAGCGCCAACTCCACCAAGTCTACGGCACTTCCCTCCACAAAGTCCACCAGGTCCAGGGAGACGCCGATGACCACGTCCTGCGGCTCACCCGGAGGAAGCACGAATTCCCGGGCCAGGTTGCCCGAAACCGTCTCGCGGTCTTGCAGGAGCAGCGTCCAATCCATCTGGACCAGCCTGGCGGACACCGAGTTGTCCGCCGGGTTCGTAGCCGCCACGTGGAGATCGAAGCGGAGTGGCATGTCGCCCGCGATGAGTGCCGCCGTGATCCGGCCGACATCCACCACGCTCAGGTCATCGTACGAACGCACCGACCCCAGATCCACGCCCGCCAACGTCAGGTCCGACACGCGGTCCAGCGCGAAGTCCACATCGCTGAGGGCGGTAATCTCGCGGAGGGTTTGGCAGCCTGAAAGCGTGCCCAGGAGCAACGCCGCCAAGACGAAGGCCGACTTCGGGCTTTTGTGAAAGGTCAGTATCATGGATGGAACGTACCATCGGCGTCTGGAAGATCCAACGCGGCGTCGGACGATTCATGAAGTCGGGCTTGATCCGGCACGGTGCCCGGACCTCCCTCCGGCGACCCCGGCATGATCAGCCTCGCCGCCCGACCCAACGTCAGGTAGTTCCAGGCCCAGTTGACCAGTACCAGTGCGCGATTTCTCAGCCCGATCAATTTCACGATGTGGATTCCGAGCCAGAGCAACCACGCCGGAAATCCGGTGGCTGTCCTTCCTCCCAGATCCGCGACGGCGGCGTTCCGCCCGATCACGGCCAGCATGCCCAGATCCTTGTACCGGAAAGGTCGGAGGGGTTCGCCGGCAAAGCTCCGCTCGATGTTCCGGGCCGTCCACTCGCCCATCTGCAGTGCGGTCTGGGCCACCTGGGGCAGCGCCACGCCGTCCTCCTCGAACCAGGCCAGGTCGCCGATTGCGAAGATGTCCGGAAACCCTATGACCTGAAGGGTCGGCTCCACCCGGACGCGCCCGCCCGGACCGGTCGGCAACCCCCAGTCCCGACAGGCCTCATCCCCACCCACTCCGGCAGTCCAGACGACCGTGCCACTGGTGAGCGTGCCGTGTTCGCCGAGGTCCGCACCGTCCGGACGCACCGCGGATACGGCGGTCTCAGTGAGCACTTCCACGCCTATGCGCTCCAACCGGCGACGGGCGTAGTCACTGAGGCGCTCGGGCATCGTGTTCAGCAGCCGAGGGCCGGCCTCTACCAGCACGACCCGAATCTCCTCCGAGCGAATGGTCGGGAAGTCCGCGCGCAGAGGTCCATAGAAGAGCTCGGCCAGTGCACCGGCGTACTCCACGCCCGTCGGGCCGCCGCCCACGATCGTGAAGGTCAGTCTGCGGGCTCGCTCGACCCGGTCATTGGACAACGCCGCCCGCTCGAACTGCAAAAGGAGGTGATGACGCAGAGCCATGGCGTCGTCCATGGTCCGCAGCGCAAACGCGTGCTCCTTCGCGCCCTCCACACCGAAGAAGACCGGCACGCTCCCCATGGCCAACACGAGGCGGTCGTACTCGATCCAGCCATTGCTGGTGCGGATTCGGCGGTGAGGTGAGTCGAGGTGTTCGAGCGCACTCAGTTGAAAGGTGACGTCCTTGCCCCGCAGGAGCGAGCGCGTGGGATGGGCAATGCTCGTCGGGCCGATCTCGGCCGCCGCCACCTGGTAAAGCAGCGGAAAGAACGTGTGGTAGTTCCGACGGTCGATGAGCAGGACTTCGAGACCGCTGTTCGCCAGTCCGCGAGCGGTCCAAAGCCCCCCGAACCCTGCGCCAACCACCACGACTCTACGCCGCGCGGAAGGAGTGGTGGGTAACGCAGCGGAGCTCACACGGCGCATGGCGTATCCGGGGTCGGTCAGGCCTCTTTGCCGCGCTTGCTCCCGGAGCGGGCGCTCAGCTCGTAAGACTCCTCGAGCCAGGCCCTCCATATGGATTCGGCGAGAGGGTCTTCCACGGTGAAGCGGGTGGTTACCCAACCGGTGGAACCCACCTCGAAACGGGTAGGTTGTTTGGCGGCCAACTCCTTGGCTCGCGGCATCGAGCGGTCCAGCTTGAACATGGCCTTGAACCCTCGGCCCTTGGGTCCCGGACCGATGTAGAGGAACGATGAGCCTCGTTCGACCTTGAACGAGGATTGGTTGCAGGACGTGCCCTTCGCCACAGCCGGAAACGCTGCGGCCATCTCCCGGATGGGCTCGGTGGGGTCCGAAGCGTGGGACATGGTCTCTCCTTGACTCCGCCGCGGTGCGGTTTCGATTCGGTTGGCTAGACCAGTCTAGTCGAGGGGTTTCCGGATTGGCCACTGCTGGCCGCCTTCGCGTCGGCGAAAGCTCTCTACCCTCTCTACCGCTGGCAGCTTGCGAATGACTCGCCGTGGCACTCAGTCTAAAAGCGCCTCGTCCTTCGCAGGTGTTTGATCCTCAGCTCGGCAGGAGTTCCATGAAGCTTCGTCTTTCTTGCCTGTCCGCTTTCGTCGTTTTCGTGTGTGTGGTCGGTGTGGAGCCCGCGCCGATCACGGCTCAGGATCTGGACCCGCTACGCGCCGAACTGGAGCGATTGGAACCGCTCTCCGGCGGCGTGATGGGAGTCGCCGCAGTCCACCTCGAAACGGGACGCGAGGTCTACCTGCACCCCGACCAGGCCTTCCCGATGGCGAGCACCTACAAGGTGCCGATCGCGGTACAGCTCCTCACGCTCGTAGACCGGGGTGAACGCTCTCTTTCGGACATGGTCGAGCTCGACCGCGGCGACCTGCACCCGGGAAGCGGTATCATCTCGCGACTGTTCGATGACCCCGGCGTTTCCCTGTCGCTCCACAACCTCATGGAGCTCATGCTCCTCATCAGCGACAACAGCGCCACCGACCTGACGCTCCAGGCGGCCGGGGGAGCCGCAGCCGTGACGGAACGCATGCAGGCGCTGGGGATCTCGGGCATCCGCGTGGATCGGCCGACCTCGCTTCTAATCGCCGACTACGTCGGGATCGAGGGCGCGCCTGAAGATGGGCGCATTTCTCCCGAACTTTGGGAGGAGCTGGCCGCTGACATCGACGAACCGCAGCGTGCCGAAGCGGGCGCCGACTTCGCGCGTGATCCCCAGGACACGTCCACTCCGCGGGCCATGGCCGAGCTACTCCGAATGATTTGGGACGGCAGGGCCCTCACGGCGGACAGCAGGGACATCCTTCTCGACGTGCTCCGACGCGTCGAGACGGGAACGGGCCGCATCAAGGGCGTGCTCCCACCGGGCACGACCGTGGCCCACAAGACGGGCACCATCGGCGGCACCACCAATGACGTGGGCATCATCTACCTGCCGGGAGACGCGGGGCACGTCGTCACCGTCATGTTCGTCAAGGACTCGGAGAAGAGCATACCGGAACGCGAGCGGGCCATCGCCCAGGCTTCGCGCGCCGTGCACGACTTCTTCCTCTTCAACCCCGGCGCTACCGCCGTGGCTTCGGCGGTGCCGCAAGAAATCACCGAACGCCTGCGGGAAATCAACGAGACCGTGGTCTTCGGGGATATGCACGCACACCCCAGCCGCTTTCATCGCGGGACGGCCGAGCGCATCGAGCCGGAGGAGTTGGCGCGTTACAGGGCATCGTTCATGGATCTCGTGACCGCGAACATCAGCACCGACGCCGCCTGGTCCGGCGGGTACGTCACACGGAGCGGCGTCGAGGTCCCGCGGGGTCAGTACGACCCCGCGCCCGGCGAAGGTTATGCGCTGACCGTGGATCGCATGAATCGACTCGTGGCCACCGTCGAGTCGGGCGACGCGGTGCTGGCCAGAAACGTCCAGGCCGTGCAGATGGCGAGGGCTTCCAACAAAGTCGCGTTGCTCCCCGCGCTCGAGGGTGGTGATGGGCTGGAGGGAAGCGTCGCCAACCTCCGGGAGCTCCACGCGATGGGCCTGGGGCTACTGCAGCTCGTCCACTTCCGCGCCAACGGACTCGGCCACATCCAGACGTATCCGTACACGCCCGGAGGCCTCACGGATACCGGACGAGACATCGTCCTGGAAGCCAACCGACTGGGCATCATCTTGGATCTGGCCCACGCCAATACCCAGACCATACGCGATGTGTTGGGGATCAGCCGCCATCCCGTGCTCTTCAGCCATGGCGGCCTCAAGGCGTTCCGCGAGGAGCAGGACCGCGCGCTGACAGACGAAGAGCTACGGCTCTTCGCGGCGCACGGCGGGGTCGTCGGAATCTGGCCGAACGGATCGGACACCGAGACTGTGGCCGACATTGTCGACTATATGGAGCACGTGATCGAAGTGGCCGGAGAGGATCACGTGGGAATCGGCAGCGATCTGCGGGGCGTCGGCCGTTATTCCGCGGGGTTCGGCGAGCAGGCGGAGTTCAAGGCCATTGCCGCGGAGCTGTTCCGCCGGGGACACAGCGATCAAACCGTTGGCAAGATCATGGGCGGGAACTTCTGGCGGGTTTTCTCTGTGGTGACCGGGTCGGACGGGATGCCCGCCGAGCGGTAGGAGTGAGGCTTGAAGGGGTAAGCGCCCGCACCACACGACGTCGTGACCTTCCCCCCGGAGATCACGCCCGACGCCGTATCGCAGTGCGGGCGCCGTAGCCCCCTAGCCGAGCTCGGGCGGCTGGTCACTGCGGGGCCATGAAGAACAGATGAGATACAATGGTCTCCCCGGGTCCCGGGACCCGGCCGTGACTTTGGCCGTCGTTGTGAAACAGCACCACCAGCAGCTCCCCGCCGAACTCGCCCGCAGCGTCCGCCTTGGGAACCGGCACCTGGCACTGCGGCAGCGATCCGCCCATGGTCATCACTCCGCCGCGGCTCAAGGTCGTGAACGTCACCGAGCCGTCGGCGGCGGCGGTGAAGGCGTTGTCCGGTTGGGTGGTTCCCTGTCCGGACAGCGCACCGGCTCCGGATCCCGGAAAGTGCCACACGGTGTACATGCCGCCCGGGATCAACCCCCGGAGCTCGAACGTGTATCGGGTGCCACCGCTCTCGCATCCAATGGTCACCTCACCTCCTGCGTCATTCCAATCGTCCAATACGACCTGTCCCGTGCCAGGCGCCCGGATAGGGACGATGTCCCGACAGCGACCGTTGGACGCATGCTCGAACGGCACGAGGTACAACGGATCGGCCAGATCCGACGGCACCGCACAGCCAGCGTCCACCAAGTCCGGGATGATCTGGCTCAGGTTCACCTCGGCGCTGAGCGTAACCGGAGAAGGAAACGTTGGGCTGGGCTGGGTCGGCTGGGTTGGACTCGCGGCGTCTCCTCCTCCGCCGCTGCACGCCAGCACCCCCAGGAACCCTCCAGCGGTGAGCACCCGCGTCAAACCCCGGCGGTGCCGTCGTTGCCCGGTTCCCATGGCCACTGCTCTCCCTTGCTGAGCGCTCGTAGATACGCGGACTCGTGGACCTTCACCGAGTCCTGCGCGAGATCACGGGAGTGGGGGCAACGTCAATCGACCCCGGGGCGCGTGCTTGTCGGTGCGGGGAGTTCGAGGGTGGGTTAGGGCCCGCCGCCGATCATCCGACTGACCTCGCCGATCATGGTATCCAGCGATCGATCGGGGGCGTCCAGGTGCTCGAGCGCCCGCGCATGATACCGCCGAGCCTGGACCGTCCGGCCCAGCGTGGCCTCCGCCTTGGCCCGCTCCAGGTCCGCCAGCGGCTGAAGAATCCGGTTGGCGCGGATCACCATCCAGGCTTCCGTGTCGGGCAGTGTGGCTTCGTGCCAGGTCAACAGTGGGATCGCCGTCGTTGCGTCGCCTTCCGCGAGAACCAGACGTGCGGCGAGCAAACGGAGTACTCCGTGGTGATAAGGGTGCATCGTGAACCGTCGGTACAGTCCCTCCTCCACACCTTCCCGAACGAGTTCGGTCAAGGCCGCCGTGGCCTCGGGGACCTCTCCTCGCACGGCGAGCTCGAGCGCTCCCAACGAACGAGCGAGATAGGGTGCGGCCTCGGAATCCGTCGCCACGAGGTCGCGCCTCCTACGGCTCATCGCGGAGGGGTCTCCTCGGGCAAAGGCATCGAGACCGAGCAGCCAGGCCACCTCGGCGGCGATGGCAGGATCCGTGTCGGTATGCCGATCCACACCAGCCGCCAGCTCCGTAGCCGTCCCGGGGACAACTCCGTCGATCGCGGCTCCGACGGCAGCCATTTGTATCCCGTGGACGGCGCCGTCCAGGTTGCCTTGCGCCTGTGCGTAGTCGGCCGCCGCCTCCAAAGCCTGGGTCCACCGGCCTCGCGCTGCCAAGGCGAGAGATCGACCGTATTGCGCCGCCGCCCGTAGAGAGCTGGAAGCCGAGCCGGACAGCAAGGCGTCCGACATCTGGAGCTGGGCAGCGCTCAGGCCTTCCGATAGCAGGTTGCTCACGAAGCGTCTTTGTGCCGTTGCGCCTTGAAGCTGTGCCACCAGGTTCAGGCCCAGCTCCAGGTCCGAATCCCGGAGACGACCGCCCTCACGGAGCACTCGGGTCTGAATGCGCATGTAGACGAGATCGTCGACTCCGCCTTCCGCCATGGTCAGAGAATCGTACGAGAGCGCTTCGAGCCGGTCCGAGATCTGACGCATCGCCAACGTGTCCCGCTGCTCACGTACCACCCAGAACAGGTGATCCCAGCCCCGGGTGAGGCCGGGATCCAGTGCCACGACGCGCTCCACGGCGGCCCTTGCTTGTTCCAGCTCGATTCCCAGGTAGCCTCCGTCGTGCACGAGCAGGTCCTGGTGCTCGAACCATGCGAGCCAGTCGAACGGCCGAGCCTCGGCCACACGGCGTGTGAGATCGTAGCGAGCTGCCAGCGACGACACCGTTCGTGCTCGCGCCAGCGCGGAGTCCCGTGGTGGCAGCTCGGCGAGGTGCTCCAAGACGGCTTCCCGTACGCCGTCCGGGGACGGTATCCCGTGCCAGGATCGCGACCACCAAAGTCTCCAGTAGGCCAGCCAAAACGTGGAGTCGGCCGCAATCGCCGCGCTGAAGGACGCCGGAGCTTCGCGCAGACGACCCTCGGCAATGGCCTGCTCGCCGTCCAGGAAGGCGCGCAACGCGGGAAACGAACGGGTCGTGAGGCCCTGAATGCTCGGGGTCGGCGGACTTCGCGCCTGCCAGAGGGTTCCGAGTAGATCCCATGACAGGGAGTCGGTCAGGCCGGCCAGATCCGACGCCGGGCGGGTGATCGTGCTCCGGCCGAGTGGAGGCGCCTCGATATCGCTCACGAGACGTGCGTCCACTTGAACGTGATCGTCCAGCGACAGGAGCGATCCCGTAACGACCGCGGTGGCGCCCATGCTCATCACTGCGTCGATGCGGTCCTCCGTCGTCATCGCCGGGTCGCGGACTTCGGCGAGCCCGAGCACCGCGAGGGGATCGACGACCTGTATTCCACCCACACCGTCCAGATTCATGGCCACCGTCACGGCGAGCTCCCTCCCGACCCGCACAAGGCTCGTATCCTCCCCCGGAGCGATGGGCGGAAGCACGGCGAGAACCGCCGCGGCGGGATGGACCGGAGACGTGTCATGGGTCGCGAAAGCGAACGCCGCGAGGCCTGCCGCAACGGCTATCGTTCCGCCTATCGCCACCTTCCGAAAGCCGACATCCGGCGCCGACGCACGGATGTCGGATTCGACCGAGCCAACCGCCTCGACGAAGGCATCCGCATCGGGAAACCTCTTCACGGGATCTTTTTCCAAGCACGTCGCGATCAACTCCACGTACGCTTCCGGCACCAACTCCCGGAGCCGGGCTCGCTCGAGGGTCCGCTGTTCGATTTGCGCCATGACGTCGGCATCGCGCTCGGCGTCGAACGGACGTCGCCCGGTGACCATCTCGAAGAGTACGACGCCGAGAGCCCAGATATCGGCCGGAGCATCGCCGGGCACACCGCGCAGCCGCTCCGGACTCATGTACCGGACCGTGCCGACGGGCGCACCCGGCCACAGTCCGCTCACGTCCGTCCGGACGGCGATCCCGAAGTCCAGGACCCGCACACCCCCGTCCGTGAGCAGCATGACATTGGTCGGCTTCACATCGCGATGAACGATCCCCGCCTCGTGGGCCGCCTTCAGCGCGTTTCCTACCTCTTTGATGATCGAGAGGGCCTCGGCGGGCGGCACCGGACCGGCGCGTATACGCTCGGCGAGCGTCTCTCCTTCGTAGTAGGCCATTGCCATGAACAGGCGCCCGTCGTCCATGCGGCCGACGTCGTAGATCGTGGCGATGGACGGGTGATCCAGCTTCGAGGTGGCTCGCGCTTCTCGGAGAAGGAGATCGGACTGGGCTTTCGGCGCCGAGGCGTACGCGGTCAGGACCTTCAGGGCAACGAGCCGCTCCAGCTCCGGGTCCCGCGCCAGGAAGGCGGCGCCCATTCCACCCTGGCCGAGGCGTCGCACCACGTGAAATCGACCGATCCGGGCTCCCTCTTCGACCAAATTGCCGTCGATTTCTGCGTCGACCAGGAGCTGAGCGGCCACCGAAAGATCGAGGCCCGCGAAGCGCTCCCCCATCGTGTCGTTTGCTTCCAGGAGCTCCCGTAGCTCCCTAGCCAGATCACGGTCCCGAGCCTCTGTCGCGGCGATGAGGACCGCCCGTTGCCCTCCGTCGGCGTCCAACGCCTCCTCGAACAGACGGCGGAGACTCTCGGCCCGGTCCCTGCCGTCGTCACTCACGCCGGACCGTCGAGTGCCCGGTGAAGCCACGCACGAGCCAACGCCCAGTCGTACTTGACCGTGCGCTCGCTGATGCCCAGTGCTTCCGCCGTCTCCGCGGTGGAGAGGCCTCCGAAGAAACGACACTCGACGACCTTCGCCGGACGCGGGTGCTCCCGGGCCAGCCTTTCCAGCGCCCCGTCCAGGTCCATGACCTCGACGGCGAGGGCATCGACGCTGAGATGGTGGTCCTGGAGCGTCTCCGGATCGACTTTTCCGCCCCGCTTCTGGGCATTTCGACGCCGAGCCGCGTCGACCAGTACCCGTCGCATGGCCTTGGCCGCCGCCGCGAAAAAGTAGGCACGGCCTCGTTCCGTCACGCGGGTCTGGTCGACGAGGCGGAGGTAGGCTTCGTGAACCAACGCGGTGGTGTTCAAGGTTGCGTTCCTCGCCTCCCGACCGACATAGCGACGCGCCACGGTCCGCAGTTCCTCATAGACCAGCGGAAAGACCGCCTCGATCGTGGCAGCCCGCGTACCCTGCAGATTCGTGAGGAAGGCGGTGGTCTGGTCCCGAGGGCTCTTGTCCATACACGCCACGATAGGTCGGCGCGGAGCCCTGAGGAAAGGAGCAGGGACGTGCGGAGCGCCCTTCCCGCGCCTTGGCTGCCCCACCCGCCGATTGCCTCCCGAATGCCTTCGCGCCTACGCGCTGTCACGTGACACGTCGGGGCTGATCCGCGCCGTCCCGAGAACCTCCCCGGCGTGTTGGAGCCGCAATCCATCTCCACCCCCCGGTACGGTTGGACAGGTCGATTCAACCATTCCTGCGTCGAAGGTCCAGTCGAGAGGCAAGCAGGTTGAGGCGGCCCGGACCTTCGAACCGGGAGTACGCCGGTTCGTGGGACATTGGGGCAAAGGTCCGCATAGCGCAGCCCTCATCCTATGATGTGGCCGGCCAGAGCGCCGGAAGCGGGGACGGTCGATATCCGACCGTACGGAGATCGTGTCGCCAGCGTGCGCACGTCTCAAACCCGTGACCGGATCGGGTAGGCAGCGACTGATCGCCACCACACCATCCTCCGGTCCAACGGTGAAGGAGCACCAAGCGGGCGCGGCAAGACAAGCACCATCAGGACCTTCGAGGGACGGGACTCACGGGTGCGAGAACTCCCTCACGGTGCGCAGCGGAGAAACCTGCGTGTCGAGAAGCGCACCAGCGCGCTCGCTGCTTGCCACGCCCATCTCAAGATACCTTACTGTACAATCTGCACAGGTAGTATCGATTTCCCGGACGAATCACCGTTACCTAGGCGTCCGCCGCGATTCTCGCCCCAGCAAAACACCTTACCGTCATCCGATAACGCGCAAGCGTGCTCCGAGCTAGTGGTAACTTTGATGAACCGTATCCCCTCCGGAAGCGCGACCTCCGTCGGTAGGCGTTGGCGAAGATCGTCGGTATCTTGAGCATGGCCCGCAGCTGTACCGTCGCCCCAACAATATACCCTGCCCTCCGCCGAGACGCCGCAGTTGTTGGCCGGTCCGACGCTGAGGTACTTGAATCCGCCAGGTGGTTCACCATGCACTGGAGCGAAGCTGAACCGCGATTGAAAACTCCCGTCCCCGAGTTGGCCTGAGCTGTTAGCCCCCCAACAATATATTCCCATGTCGGTACGTAGACATCTGTGATTAGATCCTACGAGTATTTCTATGGGCCTAGTTCCCGCTGGGGTGGGGAATGTCTTTGGCATCGGCCCACTCGCCCATCCCCAACAGTATAGCGCGCCCCCTTCCGCCACGCCGCAGCTCTGTGCTTTGGACACCTCCACCTGCCGGAATCGTACATCGCTCGGCACAGCAACCCGTACGATATCTGAGCGCACTTCATCTGTGCCGTCTCCAAGCTTGCCGTGGCTGTTGTTTCCCCAACAGTATGCGGATCCGGTACGTGTAACAGCACAATTGTGTTCACCACGTGAACTAATCGTTGTGAAGCGGGTCTCCGGCGCGGCTGTCACTGGCACCTCGCCGAACTCGAGGTTGTAACCCGGCCGACCTGCCTCTCCCCAACAGTAAGCTCTGCCTTCGCCTGACAGCGCACAGGTATGCGTCCTCCCTGCGCTTAGCCTGACTAGTTCGACGCTGGCAGGGGTCTCAACAAGTACGGGGTAAGGATTCACGTCGGGGAGGCCGGATCCCACTTGACCTTGGGCGTTAATCCCCCAGCAGTACGTCGCCGCCGCAACGGTGATCGCACACGTGTGACGACCACCTGCAGCAATTTCCCTTGCGGTCAGCTTGACACGAAACTCCGAACTCGTGTCTGCAAGGACGCGTGGACCCGTAGCAACGAGTGTGTAGGACCCAGGGCGATCGATCCACAGATCGTCGAACCGTGCGGTCCCATCTATGAGATCTACCGTCGTTGTCCCCCTAAGCGTAGCCCCGCTCTGATTCAAGCTAAGAGAAATGGTGACAGGCACCGACATCGTCGTGCTTAACCGTCCAGCTGCATCCTGAACGGCGACGACGGGTGCCGGCCGTAGACGCGCCGTGGCTTCCGTATGGCCAGGGTCAACAACAAAGGTGACGCGGAGCACCCCATTACGAGTACCAGTCGGTTCCGCTGCGTCACAAGACACCATCGCAACCCAGGCGCCCGTACATATCAACGAGCACAAAACTACACGGACTACGCGACACGGTCGCGTTATGCTATAGGTGGACAAATCTGGTCTCGGAACAGTAGTTGCATTGTGATATGTGAAGTCATCGTGGTGGACCAAATATCACGATATCATCGAAGTATGCATCTTTTGCCGCGAATCCCGATTCCTCCCAGTCTTCGATCATGACGTGAATCATGAAGTCGGCGGTAAAAAAATACACTGACGGCTGAAAGGTGACAGTATAGGTATGCCAGCTGCCATCATCAATCAGATGAACGGTTGCGCCGCTATCAATGACAGTACCGGCCAGCCATGCGTGGCTACCTGGTTTCTCATCCGCGATCCCTATGAATCCTCCATAGTTGTCAGGCACCGAGCCCTCTACGGGCAATCCAAGGTAGCGGAACGTGAGCGTGTACGTGCTATCCGGGAACACAGCGACTGCGGGACTGAAAAGATCGCCATGTGCGACTGTACGGGTGAATCGCACTACGTGGTTCCCCTCGGTCAACGGATCGAGCACGAACTCGGCATCCGAGGCACCACCGTGCCGGCCAGTCCACGACGTGGGATCGTCCTCGAAACTTGCCGCTAGATGCGTCACGTGGCCGGCCTCAAATGGTATAGCCACCAGGACCGGTACGAAACTGCTCAGGGTACCCCTTGAAACTGTTAGAGTGGTGGAGCCGTTGATACCTGCTGTTACCTGTCCAAGCGAGTTCACATCGGCAACGGCTGGAGCGGCCGACGTCCAATCTACGGAGAGTCCCTCTATTTTACTTCCCAAGGCGTCCGTGACGGACCCGTCAAGGGTGGTCGTAGCGCCTGTCGAAATTAGCGTGACGGACGAAGGCTCGACGGAGATCGCCGCGGGAACTTGCTCCACCCTTACGAAAACGGTCACGCTCAACGTCGCTACTGTAGCGGTCACTGTTGTTGTACCATTGCCCACAGCCTCAATGAGGCCTTCACCCGTCACCGACACGATGTCGGGATTGGCGATGATCCAGGTTGGTGCAGCCGCTGGAACGTCATTCCCCCGGGCGTCCAAGACCTTCACGGTTAAAGGCTGGGCCTCACCCACCGATGTGAAACGCACGCTGTCCGGCGTGACATCCAAGCTGACAGGCACCTGTTCGACATGTACGGGCACGGTGCTGAGGAGAGAGTCATAGGAGGCCGTTACTTGTGTCTCTCCAGTGGCCCGGGCCGTCAGGAGCCCGCCGGCGTCAACATCTGCTATTGCTGGATCGTCAACGGCCCACGTCGTGACCTGGCCTGGGATTGACGATCCTCCGGCGTCTACTACCGCCGCTAAGAGCGTCGTCGTATCGCCCAAGGCCTGAAAATGCACAGAGTCCGGGGTGAGCAGGACCGCAGCCGGCCGTTGCATTACCGTAACAGCTATCGTGTCCGCTAATGGCTCCACCCTGACGACCACGGTCGTCGCACCGTTTGACCGGGCCGTGACCGTTCCGTCGGGGGATGTCGACGCGATATGAGGGTCGTGGCTCTCCCAGTTGGCCGTGACCGACGCCATTGGATTTCCGAACTGGTCGGCAACCGTCAGTGTTGGAGATATGCTGTCGCCGAGCGTCACGAAGTCGATGGAGTGGGGAGATAGGCTCAAGGTGGTGGCCACTGGCTCCGGTAGCCGAGTTGGACCGTCGGCGCAGGCCAACGCGAACGTCCCGACGATTGCATACATCGCCGCCGCGCGAAGACACCGGCAAGGTCTCACCACCTTCCTCCATTGAAAGTAGCCTGTCTCTTTTCCATAAAATAGCGGGCCGGCCAGAGCCTGCAAGCGCGGTAAACGCCCCTCCACCAAGGTTTTCCTACGCTCCAGGACACCACCGGCGTTTTCCGGTGGGACTTGGCCGGCGTAGATACACGTTGCGTCATGACCCATCGCGCGGTAGCGTAAACGAACCCCTGCTACCCAGAAGCTAAACCCCTTTACCGACAGGATGTTATGAAGTTGGCAGTGCGGAGCGGCATTGGTGTGCCGCGCAGGTTAATCAGCGGCGCGGTCTTTTTGACCGCCGGAGCTCTCACACTCGCCTTGCCTGGATGTGAGCCGGAACCAATTCCCACGACACTTCGGCTCCACCCGGACTCCCTCGTCTTCTCGGCCTTGGGGGATACGGCAACGATCTCCGCTACTGTCTTGGATGAGCTGGCCAACCCCATCCTCGGCGCGAGTGTTTCCTGGCTGTCGGATAACCCCGGGATAGCGTCTGCTGATACCGTAGGGGTGGTGACCTCTACGGGTAACGGAGTGACCTCCGTCCGTGCCGTGATTGAACGATTGGTGGAGAGAGTCCACATCGAAGTTCAGCAGGTCGTAGATAGCCTATCCGTCGATCCGCCGGCTCATGTGTTCGACTCTGTTGGTCAGTCGTTGATGATCACCGTTGATGCGTTCGATCCTCTTGGGGCCCGATTTCCCGAAGCAGAGCTGATTTGGACGTCGACCGATACCGCCGTGGCATCCGTCGATGAGTTGGGACAGGTTGCTGCGCAGGGACCTGGATTGGCGACGATTCGAGTGACTGCTGATTCTTCTTTCTTTGCTGATGTCGCCATCACCGTCATGCCGGCCGGCGAGCTCGCGCTCCTCGACAACCGAATGAGCCTTCATCTCGCACGCATCAACGGATCGGCGGTAGCCCTTCCGAGCTTCCACGCTCCGACCGTCCGCGAACCCAGCCTAGACTGGAGTCGTGATGGGCGGCGCCTTGTGGTCGGCGGCTACGCCGGGGCACGAGTTTTTGATCTGCCGTCCGGAATGGTCCTCCTAAGCCCCTGGCCCGCTGCCGGAGGGGATAACGTCATTTGGCCTCGCTTCGACGTCACTGGAGACACCATCTATTACTCGTCACTCGTCACCGGTAACTCCTGGGACCTGCGGCGCGCGGCAGTGGATGGTAGCAAGGTAGACGTGATAATCGACCACGACTCGTTTCCGCGGAACGACTTCATGCCGGATCTATCGTCCGACGGCCGGACAATGGTATACACCGCAGACTGGGAAGAGCTTAATAAGTTCTTGCTTCGTGTCATGGATTTCACTACCGGGACAACCACCACCGTGCACGTCGAAGGTGTGACGCCCGTCTGGTCGCCGGACGGATCCTTTATCGGATTTCAAGAACTTGGCTTGGTAGGGGTTGTGAGGCCCGACGGGACCGAGCTGTCGCTTTACAGTCCCGGATGGTCAAAGGGAGTCACATTCTCTCCGGATGGCGAGTGGCTAGTCGGCATCCGTCAGGGAGAAATTGAAGTACTTCGACTCGCCACGGGAGAGGTCATCCCGTTAACTCATCTCGGAAACGGCTATATAGCTGTTGCGTGGCGTCCTCAGATGCCTTCACCTGTGGCGTCCACCATGCCCGGCCACGACTAAATCGCGCTACTCTGATACCACCCTGCCGGCTCTCTCGTCGAGTTCATCCGAGGTACGCTCCTCTCGGATCAGTACCACTCTCGCCGGTACACCGACAGCCACTCCAAGTCTGGGAACGTCTTGCATAATCAGCGAGTTTGCCGCAACGGTAGCCATGCGCCCAATCGTGATGCCTGGCAAGACTGTAGCCTTGACTCCAAGATATGCGTCGTTCTCGATCACGATGGGCCGTCGTTTTCGAACCGCATAGTCTTTCTCCAGACGAGAGTTGACCGCCGTTACCTCGCACAGTAGCGATACACCGGTCGATACGGTGACCCGTTCGCCGATAGTGAGATCAGACGCACTGGTGACATGAACCCCTCGATCTATCGCCGTTCCCTTGCCCACATGGACTCCCGATAGGGCCCAGATCCGCGCGCGAAAGGTAAGGGGCATTGGGAGCATCGAGGACAGGTATCTCAAGATCTTACCCATCTTTGTTCACCTCCCTCCAGCTCGCCAAAAACTCGCGCAGTGGCACGATCCGATAGTCCGATTTGAGCTCCTTCAGCGCCTCACCTAAGATCGTTGCGTGAACGCCCTCCACGTATGGGTGTCCGTAAATTACCGGCCACGCCGTCATTCTCACCTGTCGGATCACTTCCTTCACAATTGCATCTTCGCGCCAGCCGCGGCACAAAAGCGTCTCGATCAGAGGTACGTTCTCCGATCCAGTCACCGTAACTGGCACTTGGTAGTGGTCCAATCTGGAGCCGTCGGAGGTCACCGGCCGGAAAGGCTCCCCGCCAGACATGTCCGAGGCGTATAGAAACCCGAATTGATCAAGCAACTTTAGCACCCGATCGTCAAATACAAATCCCGGGCTCGCAAATCCCGCCGGACTTTCGTAGCGATCGGAAAACCGGGCAAACGCAGGCCGGAGCAGTCCAAGTAAGGTCTCGTCGTCGATGGTCGTCAGGTGGCGCTGCCAAATAACGTGATCCATGCCACCATGTAAACCCAGCTCGTGGCCCTCCGAAGCCACTCCGGCGATTGCGTTTCGATATTTTTCGCCCAGCTGAGGATTAAACACCATCGTGCGCAGGGCCGCCGGCAGTCCGAGCTTCTTCAACGTCGGGATCGCACATCGTGTCGTGGCAACGCCCCCGGCCTCGCCGGCCTGCCGCGTCCTCCCGAACCAGTGGATGAGCTGGTGCTTCCAGTTGAATGAGACACCCATGTTAACGAAAAGTGTAAATCGCGCTCCGACCGCCGAAGCCATGTTCAAGAGGTTCGGAACTCCCTCCTCCCAGCATCGGATCGAGTCCGCATCAAAACGCAGTCCAAGCACCTGTGCTTTCACTGACGCACCTTCCCCGACACCAGCGCGAGTAACTCCTCGAACGAACCGAACGCGGTCGCCTCTTCGGGAGTGAAGGTCACTTTGAACTCCTGCTCCACCGAAATTATCAGGTTGATATGAGCGACCGAATCCCATCCTGGCATGAGGTCGAGAGACCATGTGGTGGAATCCAGGGTGTCCACTTCCGGGAATATGAGAGTAAAAGTACGGGCCAATCGCTCTCGATACATGTGCTCGGTCATGTGCTCCACCTTACTACATGTAGACCAGTGGCCCGTGGTACATAGGCCGACACGTCTAGTATATATCGATCTTCTTGCGACGAAGAGTCGATCAAATGGAATCCAATGTCGCCCAAGAAGTCGACTACCATCGCGTTTTTGTCACTTGCCACATACGGTGCCGCCAATATCGATAGCCCGTTGCCGGTCAAATGTCCAATCACGAAATCAACGAAAGCATGTTCGATACGTCTTCCGAAAGCCCTACAGCTCAACAATAGTGTGTCTATCTCCGCTTCGGCGGACGATCCGTGTGCGAGAAGCAGGACGCCAACCAGCCCGTAGTCGGTGAAACGATCGGACATGTGTAAGGTATACACAAACCCATCGTTCATCAGCTCCTCTATCTCAGAAGGACCGTGTCGCTTCGTACTTAAATTAAATTGATTAGTCTTGAGACAGAGTTGACTAATACGTTCAATGTGCTCGTGGTTATTGTAGCCAATGGTAAGCTCGATGGAGAGCTCACGAATGAACTGATCGAGATCGAGAGCCTGAGCTCGTATCTCCCTTGTCTTAGTGAGCGCCCGGTACGAATCGGCACGGGTGAGGTCGTCGGAAGTAACGTGTAGTTTTTCCAACCCTTGAAGTCGCTCAACGAAGTCTGGAACCGCGTTGGGATCGGACGGAAACTGACTCACCTGGACAGCTGGCAAGGCAGCAGCCACTAGAGCGCATTCAACATCACTGTCGTCGATGAAAACGAGGGACTCGAGACCTATGTTAAGCTCTTGAGAAATTTCGCTGAGGTTCGTCGGCTTATCTCTCCAATTAATCCGTCTGGCGACGAAATCGGCCGATCTCAGCACCATGTCCGGCGACGTATCCATGAAATCAAGTACGTCACGCAGATTGTTCTTGCTACACAAGGCGAGTAGGAACCCCCGATCTGCCAATCCTTTCAGAAAGAATTGGAACATCCGGAACTGCGAGCCCGGATACTCGGTTCCAAGATCGATACCGTCTACTCCGTCCTCGGCCAGCACTCCGCCCCACAAGGTGTTATCACAATCCACCACAAGACATTTCTTGGGGGGGAGCAGGACGGCAACAACCAAGCTGGCAAAGGTCGGAGCTAATTCGGTCTGGATGAAGTTTGCACTAAACGGATGCCGAGCGATCGCCATCATTCGTGAGCTGAAGGCCTGTCGTCTGCCCATGGCGGAAATCGCACCATCGAGGTCAAGGATGCTGATTCGCGGATCGCCAGCGTGCTGCTGTACGAGCTGAACATTGATGGATCGAACTTGCGTGGCGCCGCTGTAAGGTTGCTGGGCCGCCAAGGGAAGGTACACGGCTGGCGGAGCTTGAAATACGTTACTTATCACGACATGGCCTGGAACGGCGGAAGCGAGCGAACTGCCAATGCTTAGGAGCCGGTCTGCCGCTGCTTGTAAATTAGGCCGAGATGGAGATAGCTGAGCGTCACCCAATATTTCGGCGAGATCCAGATGAATCCAAAGTACATCGAGGTTTTGGTTCGCGAGTGAACTCGGGTTGACCATGTATTCTTCAACGGTAGCGAAGTCCCCGAGCCAGATTCTCGCGACAAGGCCGCGCTCTAGGAGAGCGGCGAAAAGCCAGGGCAACCAGGTTTCGACGGCCACGTTCCGAAGGATACCGACGCTACAGCGACGGAGATCTGATGTAGAGATAGGATCGTCATGGCTGAGTAGCTGAACGGAGTGCCGATAGATCCAGGGAACCAGGGGCCTCGCCGCGGATCCAAATTCGACTAAGAATTGGCGTGCTTGCGTAAGAAACGAACCCCAGCGTTGCTGCGCGACCAGAGATTCGAGCTCCGCTCGGAGGTCTTGAGTAGCCGGAGTCGATGAGGCAGCGGTGGTCATAGGAAGACGCGGCCGCCGGAGAGAGGGAGTTCTGCCCCTGACATGAAGCTGCCACCGGCTTCCAGGAGAAAGGCAACAGCTTCTGTGACTTCCTCATCAGTTACGAGACGTCTGAGCGGTGTCGCCCTGGCGGTGGCCGCCTTGCCGGCGCTGTCAAGTACCTCTGACGTATGTATCAGGCCAGGCGATACTAGGTTGGCCGTCGCTCCCAGCGGCGCAAGCTCCAGTGCCAGAGAGCGAACGAGACCAAGATAGGCGCTTTTAGCCGTAACGTAGTGTAGCCATCCTCTGCGAGGAGAGGCCACCGCTTCGCTTCCGATTAGGATGAATCGTCCTGCGGGCGCCCGCTCGAAGTGTGTAAGACAACCCTGTGCGATTTGCAGAGCTCCCTTCAAATACGTTTCAAGGAAGCGGTTGACCTCGGTCCAGGAAAGGTCCGCAAATGGAATCGTGTTCAGTTCTGGGCTGGCGGCATGGACGATGCCATCCAAGACCACCTGTTCGTCGTCCAAAAACTCAAAAAGGGTCGACACATCCTCCGAGTCCTGGACGTTGCACCGTAACGTCTGGAACCTGTTTCCGCTCTTCACCTGCAGCTCGTCGGTCAACGAGCGGGCGGCTTGGTCATCGGATCGGTAGAGCGCGATCACTTTTGCACCACGTGAAGAGAGGGTCCGGCTGATCGTCGCACCGAGCCCTCTTGTTCCACCGGTAACGACTACGGCCTGCTCTTCGACAGGAGCATATGACAAGGGCATGACACCTTCCAGGAGTTTGACGTTCGCAGAGCCCGCCAGCACACGGTCGCCACGAGCGTTGAAGGCCGATATCGACAACACGACGACGTCCACCGCAACAGAATGGTGTTCGACGGCGATCTCGACCTGCACCGTCTCACCGACCAAAACCGGCCTCAGGAACTTGAATTCTGAAGAGAGCCATAGAGCTCCCGCTCCCGGCATCTCCGTCCCTATTATACGACTGATCTCGCTGACGAGGATCGCTCCATGGGCAACTCGCCGAGAGAACCCGAAGGCCCGTGCGCGTTGGGAGTCCATGTGCAGCGCGTTGTGATCACGAGAGAGATCGGCGAACGCTGAAACGAGAGAACTCGTTACTTCGAGCGTCGAGCTAACCACTGTCCCCGTAAGGTTCGACGGTTCAGATGCCTCCAATCCCACTCCCGTGCCCAGGTATGTCGACCTGCACCTCTTGAGACCGAGCCGAAGGTGGCGAGTTTCGGGCGAGGCTTCAAGCCCTGCTGCGGGCCAATGTCCCTACGCTCGGCACGAAGATTTTTAGGTTCACCCCAACGTGGTTGGTCCCCAGGCGAAACGGACCCGGGTTTATCACCCTCCTCGCCCGCCGATGTCGGGCGTCCGATCGCCTCGCCACCGACTACCGACCACCGATCCGCCACGATCGTCGTACGCGTTCGGTACGGCGCACCCGCCCCGCAAGTGTGCCTGCCGGTTCCAGCCTACCAGCCTTACGTTTTCGGGGTTTGGGCCGGAAGCGAGTACCGTCCGTCCGTTTTGCAGGCAGGCGCCTTGGGCGCCCTGTATTCGTGCTTCCCTTTCGCGCATATCCTGTTTCCGCAAAACAGGTCGGACGACTCGCTCCATGTAACGTACCCTATTGGTCTCGCGGACGACGATCATCCTTACCTACGCATGCCGGATTGCCGCCAACGACAACCTCGACGAAGGACTGGGGTTCGGTGAACAGGCGGACTTCAAGGCCGTTGCCGCGGAGCCGTTCCGCTGGGAAACAGCGACCAAACCGTGGGCAAGATCATGGGTGGGAACTTCTGGCGGGCTTTCTCTGCGGTGACCGGGTCGGACCGTCCACCCGCCGACCAGCAAAGGTGAGCAGTCGGTCGGCGCGCGACCCGGATGTGTTCAGGAGCGCCCGCAGCGTGATGATGTGACCGGCCAGGGCCGCAGGAACACACACCGTCGCGATCCAAGCATGAGGGAACTGCGTGGGCAGCGTGATGAGATGCTCAAACGCTCGTAGCGGTCCCGGTAGAGAACGCGCAACGATCCACAGGATGCTTCCCAAGAGCAGAAGACCAACCACCGTCGGAACCCACGCAAAGCGCCTCCACCGTCGAACCAGCGGAACGGACAGGAGAGCGACCACGCCCGCGAGGATGTCGACGTTCTGACCGGTCCACGTCATCTGCGGTGGCGCAACACCGGTTTCCACCCATCGGTGAAGCACAAGCTCCAGGGTAGCCGGAAACCCTGAAATCCCACCAAAAACTGCAAAGGAGTCCAGGTCGCGAGTGTCGCGCCGATGTGCGAACCCGCAAACCAAATGGCCGCGGCGAGCACCACAGCCATCAGGATCTGCGGCGGAACCGGGCCCGCAGGTGACAGCACTGGGAACAGCGTGGGTACGGCAGAGAGGACCAGCCAAAGCGCCGCCGTGAGCCGAGGACGACGGGCCACGAGTCCTCCACGATTGAGGCCCTCGGCCGGAATCCGCTCCATGGCCCAGACCGTTGCTCCGACCACGAAGCCGACTACCGCCAGGAAGGCCAGATCAAAGATTTGCACCGGCCGCTCCAGAAACGCTATTAAATTGTACAGCAAACGTAATTCGACGCTATTACAAAATAAAGTGACACGGTCGTACGATCAGTTTTGCGGCATTGCCAAGGCGATGGACGTTCTGGGGTCCCGGTGGACGGTGTTGATCCTCCGCGACCTCTTGCCGGGTCCGCGGCGCTACTCGGAAATCCGACGTTCGCTCGCCGGCATCACGACCAATCTCCTCGCGGACCGCCTCGGCCAAATGGAGGATTCCGGGCTGGTTCAACGGGTCTCGCGCGACTCCGACGGTCGGCAGGCGTGGGCACTCGCAGATCTGGGAATGGCGGCTAAACCGGTGTTGCTGGCACTCGGTGCGTACGGTGCCCGGTGGATGGACGAAGTGGGAAGCGACCGCGCGACCGGGCGCTGGTTCGTCGTGTCACTCGAACGTCGCTACCGAGGTGGATTGGAGCCGGCGACGGTCGGCCTCGAAATAGACGGCGAGCCCTACAGCGTCACCATCGACGACCGAACGCTCGTGAGTCGGGACGGATGGCCGGAGAAGCCCGATCTGGAGCTTCTCGGCTCACTTCGGGGCATTGCCTCGGCCCTGACTCCGGGCGGGCCCCTACCCGCCACCGTCAAGGTGCGAGATGCCAACCGGATGCTCCGCGGGTTGAGCAGAGCCCTTGTGCCACCGAACGACGCTCTAGAGACGTAGGACATCGAGTCGGTGAGCCCGTCTACGGGGACAGCGGGCGCGGTTCAAGGCTTCCCTAGGGACTTCGCGTGTTACGATTCCGAATCTCGTAGAGAACGACGTACGGCACGTCCAACTCGTCGTGAACTACGCCCACCATTCGGTTCCCGAACACACGTGGCCGTGGGACCATGCCAATGTTCCCCGCCAAGGACCCCAAGAAGGTCCCATCCGGAGCGAATACGTCAAAGGTGTTCGTAGCTCCACCGCGGACGTCTTCGTTCTCCCTTGTTTGAGCTACCCAAAGGAACCCCGCATCGTCGACGATGACGTTGTCGAAGGCAGGCTTCGTCGCCGGAATGAGACTCATGTCGACGCGGCCGCGAATGTTCGGTCCGGATTGTTCCAGCCTCGCAAGCGCCGCGTCAATCTCAGCAGACGTCACAGGTAAACGATCGACCGCGCGCTCTACCACACGGATCGTATCACCGATCAACGACCGATGAGTCAAGCGGTACCGGTCCGTCTCACCGAACCAGAGCCCATGGTTTCCATCGAACTGCCATCTCAACGTGGGTGAGAATGGAACCGTCGCGACAAAAACGCTCTGACCGTCCTCCACTCTCCAAGATGTGACCTCATACGTGGGAAGTGGAAACGTGTCCGCACTCCAGCCAGTTGCATCGAGGGTCTGAGCGATATACTCACGACGGGTCTGGTCGGTCTCCGGATCGGAGTAGAACGTCGGCTCCATGAGTTTCCCGGCTTGGCTGAACGCTCCGCCCCATCCGTAGCTCCACCCGCCGATATTCCGGGGGTGAGAATTTCGGTAGTTGCCCGCGGTATCGAAGATCTCGTAGCGGGCGTTCTGCAGATTGACGATCCACAAATCTCCCGTCGGGCTCCAAGCAAATCCAATAGGGCCCTTGAGTTCGCCCGGTCCTTCTCCGGATCTTCCGATTCGGCGTACGAACTCGCCTTCGGAGGTAAAGACTCGAACATCTTCCGACGTTCGGTCGAGCACGTAGATCCGGCCAAGTCGGTCAAGTGTCACATCCCAAACGCTTGAAAACGAGGCGAACTCATCCGTACCGTCGGAGGAGCCGATCCGAGTCAACTGAACGAATGCCCACTGTTCGTCAGCCGACCAGGTACCGCTACCGAAGTTCTCCACGAGTTCCGCCCCATTCGGGAGCGTTTCCCGCCGAACATCTGCCGATACAGATGGGTCGCAACCTGCTCCGAGGAGGATGACTAGCGTCGCATGGAGCAACTTCATACCGGTGCACTCCTCGTTCCGGTGCGGAAGATGGCGCCGGAGCAACCTATGTTCGCATAGACACTAGTGGCAAAGTACGCGAGGTTCGCTGTCAGACCACGAGGATATCTTTCCACGAAGAACAAAGAGACGGTTCAGCTACCGTCCATATTGCTCGCGCCGCCTGGCACCAACGTGAGCCTCGCGAACTGACTCAGACGTCCCTGGTCTGTCACGATTCGAATCCGCTCACCGGCCGCCCAATGCTCGGTCAGGTTGTTGTAGAACGGTGATCGAAAGTGTCCCGACGACCCGCCGATGGCCATGAACTCCGACCCATCCAGGTCGGCCAGATCGTAGATGGCCTGGTAGCTCGACGCATAGGCCGAACGGAAGAATCTCGGTGCCGTCCGCAGGTCGACCATATTGTTGAACAGGGATTCCGGGCCGCCCGGTGCGGCGGTCGTCTGCGAGAACATGTCACCCAGCACCGGGAGACCTCCGAATCCGACGTGCCCGAGTCGAAGCCGTCCCACACGGCTCCACAGCCAGGACCCGGAATCGTTGCCGTAGGCCTCCTCCAAGGCGAGCCGGGCGTCGGTCAGGCTTTCTCTCAGCAGTTGGTCGCAGGTTTCCGTGGCGTCCGTCTCCTGATGGTCACACCACTCCGGCCGCTCCCCCGAAAGTGCCATGTCGACCGGCGTGAACAGGATCGCGCGAACGCCGCCCAGATCCGGCCCCAGCTCGTCGTCGATGATCCGGCGGTTCAGCATCTCCACCCAGGTCATGAAGACGGACGGCGCAGCGGACTCGAGAGTGAACCGGTACTGCCAGCCCCTCAGGATGTCGACGAGTGCGGCGTCGTTCTGGTTCGCGGGCTGCACCCCGAGGAGCAGCGGCACGATGCGGCGCGCCACCGGAGAGACGGCGTTGTTCTGCATGGCGCGGAAGCTCGCCTTGTCGTGAACGGCCGCGCCGTCGAGCAGCTCGTGAATGCGGATGGCCCGGTCGGGTGGAGCCCACGAGTCGGACAGGTAATGCGGATACCCGTCGCCGACAATCCGCTGGTTGGCGGTTACGATCCGCCCGCTCGTGGGATTCACCAGCCGCGGATGTTCCTCGTGAGACAGGTACGTTCTGGCGTTCCCGTCCCGCGGCCCGAGCGCGACCGATGTGGCGTGGGCCACGGGGCGCGACGGAATGGCTCCGCCAGTCACGTAAGCGATGGTGCCCGCGGTATCCGCAAACGAAAAGTTCAGGGACGGACCGGTGTGCAGTTCTACCGCCGCCAGCCCTTCTCTCACCGTGTGCGCGCGGTTGAGTCGAAGCAGGGCTGCCGGTGACGTCTGGGGAAGGTCGAGGCCGTGATACCGACGCTCTTCCACCAGACCCGCCTGATCGGTGAAGCGCGTCAGCTCATCCGGCCAAATCACTCCGTCCTGCGTAGCCCACACGGTGTCGACGACGTCTCGGCCGAATCGGACACGGATCCGCTCAACCGTGGGCTCGGCGCTGATCCATGGCTGGTCCGGTCCGGCGCGATACCGCCCGAGATTGTCCATGTCCCGTTCCAGCAAGGCGGCATCGATCACGTCGATGGACGACGCCGTCATGCCCCAGGCCACCGCTCCGTTGTGTCCCACGACCATGCCCGGCAATCCGGCCACGCTGGCGCCCACGATGTCGCGGCCGGGAATCGAGTGGTGCTGGAGCTGCCAGTGGTTGGGCAACCCGGCCGCCAGGTGGGGATCGTTGGCCATCAGCGGCCGACCGCTCGCGGTGTGGTCGCCGGACAGGGTCCAGTTGTCGGAGAACGCCCGGTCCGCAAAGGCGGCGGTGGACTGGCGCACACGCTCTCCCTCGGAAGCGGGAATGATCGGAGGCACGTCTTCGTCGTGGGGATCGAGGATGCCCACGGCCCCCGGCGAGACCGCCTCTCGCTCGATGAGCGTCCGCGTGAACTCGTGACCGGAGGAGGACAGGATGGACTGGAACTGGTGAAGCACGAGAAAGGCGTCGGCCGGATGCCACGGCTCGGGATTCACGTGCAGAATCACCATCTCCGGAGGCCGCCGGAAGGCCGGGCTCTCCAGCCACGCGTTCACCCCCGCCGCGTACGCTTCCAACAAGGCTCGTTCGGACTCGGGGAACGCCGCCCAAGACCGATCCACGGATTGTCCGACCTGCTGAGCTCGAAACCTGTGGTCGGAGCCGACGGTGATGGAGCCCAGCCACTCGGAGAGCGTCCCGGCCGAGGTCTGGCGTAAGAGGGCCATCTGCCAAAACCGATCTTGCGCGTGGACGAACCCTTGGGCGTAGTACAGGTCATGCTCGGACGAAGCATAGATGTGCGGCACTCCATGCTCGTCCCGCACCACCTCGACCGGAGCATCCAAACCGGGCGCCCGGACGTCGCCGTCCCACGCGGGAAGGCCACCGTTGGCCCGCCACAAGGTGAGACCTGCGTAGGCTGCCACCACGACTGGAACCGCGGCAGCCATGGCTATGAGCCGGACAACCCGCGCTTTGGAGACCATCCGCGTCGTCCTCCGAAAGAGTGAGGGACCGGAGGAGACAACCTACCCGGTGGGAGTGGTCGGTTGGCAAGCACGGTCGCGGCGGTAGGTTGGAACGGCCGCCTGTCACCGCCGTTCGCCCAGTGCGAGCACCCGCCTGAGAATCGCGTCGGCACGTCCGGCCTCCGGGTAGTCGGAGGCCTCCGGATTGGGCCAGTAGAACTCGGCGTAGTGGTCAGCCACGAGCGTCTGACCAACGATCACGGAACCGTCCAGGGGAACGGTGATGATGCCCTCGGACGTCATTCGCGGTATCCACGTCTGAAGGGTAAACACGTCGAGAGCTTCGAGCGCGGATAACTCCGCGGACCACTCACGGCCAGTCAAACGCAGCGGAACCCGGCACAAGATCGCGAGCTGCCGGGTTTGCACTTCCCTTCCAGACAGGTGTCGGATCGTGACCCGCATCCCGGCTCGTGCCATGCGACATGTTCCCCGACCTGAACGCGCTTCTCGTCCCCTGACGATGCTCCGGCCAGCAACAGGGCGGCCGGCTTCGCCCATCTCTTGCCAGTAATAGGCGGCCTCTCCGTGAACCTCTCCGTTCTGGTCGGTCAGCCGCACGAAGAGATCGGGGATCGTGGGCCCTCCCCTGTGCGCCCAGAGACGTACCTCGCGGTGCGACGGCGGGAGCACCACGTCGGCGAGATCGGGGAGTCGGGCCAGCTCGGCCGTCGCACGATCGTAACGCACGGACGTTGCGTGCCCGAGTTGGGCCACTTGGTACGGCATATCTCGCAAGGGCCAAAGGTCGAGCGGTACGCCTTCCGACGCCGGCGTCATGCACCCAGCAAATGCCGCAACGAGAACGGTGACCGCAGATCGCGGCGTCCCGTAGCGGGGGTGCGGAGCCTGGTTTGCATCGTTCATTCAGCACGGCTCGGATGGGGCGTTTCACATGAAACGCCCGACCTCGCCCGTCCACGACAGGCTGTACCACCCCGGCTTACTATCGCGACTCGGCTTCCGCCTTGATGTGCTGCAGGACGCGGCGGTGGATCTTGCGGATGATCAGGTCCGAGAAGAGGACCCAGTACCCGTCGGGTCGAAGGGACTGGTGGTACCAGGTGCTGCCTTCGAGTCGAGTGCCGCCATCCGCGAGAGAAACGAGTCTGAATTCTCCGCGCTTGGGATTCAAGAATCCGTCAAGGTGGGGCGGCTTGATCCGGTATGGGCTGAGCTCGGTGAGCGGTTGCGGCGATGACGAAACGTCAAAAGCGAGCCGGCGCGGATGGTCCCATACGGTGATCGGCTCGACGAACGGTCCTGTCGAGAACTCGCAGTACCGAATCGCGCCGACGCCTTCACCCTGGATGCGGGCGTGGGTCGGATAGGCCACACCAAGTCGAAAGATCAGCTCGCGCGGAGCCGGCAGCGGCGAAAACGCCACCACGTTGTCCCAGACGACCTCGGGTGGTGCGTCAACCACGACGGACGATCGGACTTCGCGTAGCGGGCCACCTTGCGAGCCCACCTCAGCGGACACGCCACCGGTCAAGAGGACGGGAACGATGGCCATGGAGCGGAGGCTCGCCGGACTTTGGGCCATGGCTCTCCCGAAGATGCCGCCCATCGAGGCGAGGAGAATACTCAGCGGCATTACCATGATGAGGCAGACGGCCCCTTCCCAGCCGAGTGCGAGCGCCGCGCCTGCAATGAGGAACGCCGTCATCACCACGGCTTCGATCGTCTCACGCACCGTCGCCGGATATCTCCGGCAGAGCAGAAAACCGACCACCGCCCCCACCGCGAACGGCGTGCCGAGAAACAACGCCATCCCGTAGCTGTTCAGTGCAACGACCGCCAGGTAGAGCATGCCGATCCCCAACGCCGCCCCGACGACGATCGACTGAAGGGCCGCCGGCAACTTCCGGATTTGGGGATCGGGCGGGCTAGTTACGGGTTGCTCTCGCGATGGCGCCAGCGTCAGCCCCACCATTAGCGCATAGCCAGCAAGCGGCACGAAAAAGAGGAGCGACCACCACGCGGACAGCCTCGCGTCCAACAGGCGGCGCATGGTCATGCAGACCCCGATCCAGAGGAATGGGAGCGTCCAGATAACGAGCAGCGGTGCCAAGAAGGCCGGGGCGTGCTCCAGGGTGGCGCCCATCTGCAGCGGCGAGGTGCGGAGGTAGGACCACGGCAGCCACACAGATCCCGTCGCGGCCCATATCAGCATGCTGTCGACGGCGTACTTGAACGCGACGAGTCCGGCCCCGTGGATCAGGTACGCGCGTCGGTCGACGGGGCGTTCGAACGTCGTCCAGTAGCGGAGGAGATCGAGCGGTCCGACGGAGCTCGACATCAGCCGACGATGCTCATCGGCACCCCTACCGTCCCGACACCCGATAGTCCAGCGGCGGATCCCGGTCCCCCAGCAGCGCCTCGTACACGAAGTCCGGACCTCGGCGCTCGTCGAACTCTCCACGCGCCGCGGCGATCACGTCTCCGGATTCGAACAAGTCGGCGGCCGTGAGCGCCAGCGTCTTGGCGGCCACCATCATGCCTTTGACGCCGATGGACATCCCGCCGGCCGCAATCGCTTGCCAACTGTGCGCGGCCGTGCCGGGCACCCATGTCGCTACCGAAAGATTGGCGGACGGCACCAGCCAGGTGATGTCTCCGGTGTCGGCGGACGCGTAGGTCTGCCGGAACTCGAACGGCTGGATCATCCAGGCCTGGTCCAGCGAGGGCGGGTCGGTGAACGACCTCTGGAGCGTCTCGGCGAAACGGCGCTCGTCTTCGTCGTACCGCACGCCGCCGACCTGCTCGAGGTTCCGGTGCATAACTTCCTGGAGGGCCACGTTGGGAAGCCGGTTGTAGGCACCCGCGATGACCTCGTACTCCATGGCGGTCTCGGTGCCGATGCCCGCCCCCTCGGCAGCCTTGACGACCCGCTCGAAGATCTCCTTCACCACCGCCGGGTCGGGGTGACGAACGTAGTAGTAGACCTCGGCGTAGTCGGGGACCACGTTGGGAGCGCTACCGCCGGACGTGATCACGTAGTGGATGCGCGTCTGCTGCGGCACGTGCTCCCGCATCAGGTTCACCATGGCGTTCATGGCCTCCACGCCGTCCAGCGCGGACCGGCCGCGCTCGGGTGCCCCGGCCGCGTGAGCCGAGACGCCGCCGAACCGAAACTTCGCCGACTTCACGGCCAGGTTGGTGTTGGGCCCGGCATAGTTGCGGTCACCGGAATGCCAGGAGATCACGGCGTCGACATCATCGAAGAGCCCGGCGCGAGCCATGTACACCTTGCCCGAGCCACCCTCCTCGGCGGGCGTGCCGTAGAGACGGATGGTGCCTTCGGTGCCCGTGTGCTCCAGCCACTCCTTGACCGCGATGGCGGCGTGGGTAGAGGCGGTACCGAACAGGTGATGGCCGCACGCGTGTCCGGCGGCCTTCCCCTCAATGGGTTGGCGGGTGGGAACCGCGTCCTGGTTGATTCCCGGCAGGGCATCGAACTCCGCGAGGATGCCGATCACGGGCGCCCCGCCGCCCCAGCTGGCGACGAACGCGGTGGGGATCTCGGCCGAGTTGCCGTCCACGGTGAATCCGTGTTCGGCCAGCTCCGACTGGAGCAGCGCGGAGCTTTGTTCTTCCAGATATCCGAGCTCCGCGAGATCCCAGATCTCCATGGCGACATCGGTCATGCGCCCGGTCCGGTCTTCCAGGCTCTGGACCATCGCGTCGCGGTCCCGCTGGGCCGTGAGCGGAGCTGCTTGCACGACCGTGACCAGGAGCGCAACGAGACCAACGACGAACGTTTTGGCTGACATGGGACGCCACTCCTGATTTGCGCGGGTTCCGTGGATCGCCTCGGGGCGAGCCCGGGAGATACGAGTTTTCGGAATCGGGTCACCTGTAGGCAAGGGTCCGGCACCGTCAGGGGCGCGAAAGCCCCTTACCTAAGTCCTACGCGGACTCGGCCGCTTGGCGGGTTGCCGACAGACGGCGATGGCGCAACCCTTTTATCGGGATCCGTCCCGGGCCATTCCACGAACCAGATTCACCGGTTTCCCACCATGGACGCTGACAAGCTCCTCGTGAATGAAGGGCTCATTCTCTCGTTCATCGAATCGGTGTCGGGAGAGTTGGAGTTGGTCCCTCTGCTCGACCGGCTGCTCTTTCACGCGTGCGAGCTGATCGGCGCGGACGACGGCACCATTGGGCTGATGGAAGAGGACGGAGGCGGAATGCGGATCGCCGCAGAGCATCGAATGGCCACGTCCGAGCTGGGACGGGTGTATCCGCCGGGGGTAGGGCTGCTGGGTGAGATCCTGCGTACCGGCAAACCCGTCATCCTGGGCCGCTACGACCAGCTCCCCCGCCCGGCTCCACTCCCCGGCGAGAACGCGGTCCTGGGAGTGCCCATCCTGTGGCAGGGCCGGCTGGTTGGGTGTTTCGGAATTGGTCGACGTCCGGATCGATCGATCGCGCTGAGCCGGCCGCATGCCTTCACCGAACGGGACGCCGAAGTCCTATCGCTCTTTGCTCGCCACGCCGCCATCGCCATGGAGAACGCACGCCGGTACATGGTGGAGACCGAGCGTAGGGAACGGCTCCAGCTCGTTGCGCGCATCGGTCAGATCGTCACTCAGGGCCTGGATCTGGACGACGTGCTCCAGTCCGCGGCCGACGCCATCCATGAGCTGCTGGGATATCCCAACGTGGCGATTCCGATGTTGGACCCCGACGATCCCGACACGCTCGTGATCCGCATCGTGGGCGGATACTACAAGCAGCTCATCACCCGTGAGTACCGCCAGCCCGTGACGGAGGGCATCATGGGATCGGCGGTACGCTCGGGAAAGACGGTGATGGTGGCCGACGTGAGCCGAGATCCTCGTTACGTTCACACACCCGGCACGACCGCCACAGGTGCGGAGCTGGCCATCCCCATTCGCCACGGCACTACGATGCTGGGCGTGGTGAACGTGGAGCGCCCGGAGCCGTTCGGTCCCGAGGACGCCGAGGGACTGGAGATCGTCGCCGATCAGCTTGCGATTGCCATCGAAAACGCGAGGCTGTACGAGAAGGGCCGTACGCTGGCCGCCCTGGCCGAGCGACAGCGGCTGGCCCACGACCTCCACGACTCGGTGACGCAAATGCTCTTCGGCACGGTCATGATCGCCGAGTCCCTGCCCGCCGCCTGGCGACGAGACCCGGAACTGGGCGAGGCGCGAACCCGGCGCATGCTGGCCCTGAGCCGGGAGGCGCTCGGCGAGATGCGTTCGCTGATTGCGGAGCTTCGTCCACCCGAGGGTGATGGCGGACCGCCGCCCGGCGCCCACGGCGTGCGCCGGGTCAGGCGGAAAGGGCTCGTGGATCCCTTGGCCGAGCACGCGACCCGCATCGGCGGAGACGCGTTCGACGTGCACCTCGACGCATCGGGCTACCTCTCAAATTCTCGTCACGAAGAGACGCTGTTCCGCATCGGCCAGGAGGCCATCAGCAACGTGCTCAAGCACGCCGATGCGAGTGAGGTGCGGATCTCGATCGACACGGTCGACGGTGGAACCCGTCTCGAAGTGAAGGACGACGGCCAGGGGTTCGATCCCGGCGCGACCCTCCCCACCCGAGCCGGGCGGCGCATCGGCCTCCGCAGCATGCGTGAGCGCGCCGTCGGAAAGGGCGGGCGCCTGGACATCGAAAGCGCACCCGGTCGGGGCACGGTGCTGCAAGTTTGGCTTCCCGAGGACTGAGCGAAGACATGGCCATTCGAGTGATGGTGGTGGACGATCACGCAGTTGTACGAGAGGGTCTGGAGACGTTCCTGTCCGAGGAATCTGAAGACATCGAGGTCGTGGCTCAGGCGGGGGACGGCCTCAGAGCCGTGCAGCTCGCCGAGGAGCTCCGGCCCGATGTGGTGCTGATGGATCTGGTTATGCCCGGCATCGATGGGATCGAGGCCACCCGCCGAATTCGAGGTGCCGGACTGCCCACCCAGGTCCTCGTACTCACGACGTTCCTCGAGGACGACAAGGTCCGGTAAGCGTTACAGGCCGGTGCCCGAGGCTACCTGCTCAAGGACGTGATCAAGGAGGATCTTCAGGCCGCGATCCGTGCCGCCGCCGAAGGGCGAACCACCCTCCATCCCCAAGTCCAGCACGTCCTGGCCCGCCAGTACGCAACCCCCAAGGCCCCGTCGTTGCTCGACTCCCTGACGGAGAGGGAAGTCGACGTGCTCAAGCTCATCGCCTCGGGAATGAGCAACAAAGCCATCGCCCGGACGTTGTTTCTGAGCGTGGGCACCGTGAAAGGATACGTGAGCGCGGTGTTGGCCAAGTTGGGCGTCAACGATCGCACCCAGGCGGCGCTCTGGGCGGTCAAACACGGGCTCGTGAACCCGTCGGACGACGCCTAGAGTCCGCTAGACCGACCACTCGAACAGGGCCACTTCGGGCGGAGCCCCGATACGGATGGGGAAGGACGAAGTGCCCAGGCCCCGGGATACGTAGAGGTCCAACTCGGATCCTCCGTACCAGCCGGCCACGTACCTGCCACTCTCTCTGGGCAGAGCGGGAGCGTATCCCAAGATTGTCACCTGACCGCCGTGCGTGTGTCCGGCCAGGACCAGGCCCTCTGCGGACGAGCCCAGACGCTTCAACTCGGCTGCGATGTCGTCTCGCTGCACGGGACAATGCGCCAAAAACAACCGCGAATCGTCCGTGCTCCCGCCGTCCAACGCCGCTTCCAGGTCGGGCTTTCCGTTCACGGAGTTGTCCACGCCCACCACGTCGAGGCGCGCGCCGCCCGCGTCGATCCGAACACGCTCGTTCAGGAGCAGCCGGCAACCGTGCCGCTCGTATGTCGACCGCAGTACCTCCAGGTCGACCCTGCACCAGCGTTCCCAGTTGCCGATGATGGCGATCTTCTCCCCGTGTGCAGGCATCTCGGCCAGAAACCGCTCCAGCACCGGCAACGACTCCACTCGGTCGATGATGTCGCCGGTGAGCACGGTGAGTGCCGGACGTTCTTCGTGCAACACCTGGAGCACGGTTTCCTCTCGCGCTCCGATGGCCTTGAGATGGAGGTCCGAAACCTGGGCCGTCAGAAATCGGGTGTGCTGGCCGGGCAGCGGATCCCGTCGGTGCCGAGTGACGGTCACGCGGCGAAGCTCATACACGCATCCGTCTAGCAGCACGGCGCCGACCGCCCCGCCCGCAGCCACGCCCAACCAGGACCTGCGGGTCATGGTCCGACCGCATTCAGGAGTCGACGCCCGGTCGCGAGTCGATTCGCGTTCGGGGACCGACAGGTGGGTGTGATCCTTCTCGTCGTGATGCATGCGATCTCGGGACGGCATTGGTAGGCGTTTCCGACTCAGCCTTTCTACCCCTGCATTCCGCGTGCCCTTTCCTCCTCCCGGGCTTCGGTCAGCGACCCTTCCGCTTGGGGTGATCGGTGGGCGTGGGCCCCATGCGCTCCCGGATGGCCTCTGCCTCCGCCTGCTCCCGCGCCTGGAGCCTTCCTACATCTACGTCCCTGAGAACGGCAAAATCGCTCCGACCGGTACGCGACTTCCGGTCCCGCCCCAGATGATCGATCAAGGTCCCGGCCTTTTGCGAGCCCACCGGACGGTAGGCCGCCAGCTTCTTGATCAGACGCTTGTCGGTGGATCTGCGGTCGGTGACCGCCCCGGGGCGAATCCCCAGTGCCACGCGCTCCGGTCCAAGGTGCCGCGAACACCGGCCGAATGCGTGTAGTCGGTGGTTGAGCTGCCGCCCGAACCCGGACGTGGCGGCCATGGACAGCACCGAGGCGGCGTGGCCCAAGAATTCCTGGACCTCGCCTCGGGTCTTGGGCAAAAGGACGGTGAGCTCCCTTTCGGGGCCCACCGCGTCCCGCACGCGCCGGAGGGCGTCGAAGAGCCGGGGGCCGGTCCGCGACGTGATCAACGGCTGGTGCAAGTGAACCCCGTCGAATCCCCAGTCCGCAATGAACTCCCGGACGACCGTACGGGCCACCCGTGCAGGGTCGAACGACTCCCAGGGCTGCTCCTTGGTCGCACGAATGCCGATCGTCACCCGTCGCCCGCCACGCTGGAGCTTGCGAATCATGGAGATCAAGCTCTGCTGGGTTGCGACCTTGGTGAGTGCCCATGTGCTGACACCCCGCTGCCCGTCCAGATCCGCGAAGGCCAGCACTACGGTGTCCACCTGCCCCGGACAGTCGGTCAGGGTGTAGAGCTTCCCCTCTACGACCATCTGACCCATGGGCCAGTAGGCCCAGATGCGATCGAGATTCAAGGATGAAGGTCCCGGGTCTGGTGAGAAGGCGTCACGGCTGTCGGTTCAAGCAGCCTAGCTCTTTGGCCGGTCCAGAGCCTCGATCGTCGCGTGCGACGGACCCCGCTCCCGTTGAATCAGCCTGGCCGCGGTCTCGGCCTCCCGCATCACCCTCAGCATGTTCTCGCCGGTGAGCTTGGCCAGCTCGTCCTCGGACCATCCGCGATTGGCCAGCTCGAGCAGGAGCGCAGGGAACGTGGACACATCCTCCAGGCCGGTGGGGGTCGAGTCGATGCCGTCGAAGTCGCTTCCCAGTCCGACGTGGTCGATGCCCGCCACCCTCCTCACGTGCTCTACGTGATCGGCTACGTGCCCGAGCGTCGCGACCTCTCCGCCCTCGGCCACGAAGCTCGGCACGAACGTCACCATGACCAGCCCGCCGTTTTCGGGCAGGCGCGTGAGCACGTCGTCGGGCACGTTGCGGGGGTGGTCGCGCAGGGCCTTCGCCGAAGAGTGGGAAAAGATGACCGGCGCCTCGGCCACGTCCAACGCGTCGTGCATGGTCGCTGGCGACGTGTGCGAAAGGTCGACGAGCATTCCCAGCCGGTTCATCTCGCGTACGACCTCTTTTCCGAACTCGGTGAGCCCCTGATGTGTGGCTTCCCCGGTTCCGGAGTCGGCCCAGTCGATGGTCGTGCCGTGGGTCAACGTCATGTAGCGGGCGCCAAGCGCGTAGTACGCGCGGAGGGCTCCCAGCGAGTTCTCGATCGCGTGCCCGCCCTCCATGCCCAGGAGCGACGCGATGCGTCCGGCACCGAACGCACGCTCCACGTCGGACGCAGTCAGCGCGAGCTCGAACACATCCGGATAGAGATCGAAGATCTGCTTGGCGATGTCGATCTGTTCGAGCTGCACTTTCGCGGCACCTTCCTCGGTGGCGCCGAACGGCACGTACACAGACCAGAACTGGGCGCCCACGCCGCCGGCACGCAGTCGCTCGATGTCGGTGTGTCCCGGGGTCCGGGCGCGTAGGTCGTATGCTCGGACGTCGTGCGGCGCGTCGGAGGATTGGCGGATGGCCCAGGGCAGGTCGTTGTGGCCATCGAACAGCGGCACACGCTGCAAGACGCGCTCAACGACGTTCATGTTGGATGTCTGGCCGGCGAGCGGCGAAGGAAGCGCGACGGACAGCGCCAACAGCGGGATCCACGGTCTCATTCGGGGCCTCGAGGTTAAACGGGCGGGCGGCCCTCAAGATCGCGGCCTCACCCCCGGCCAGCAATACGGGCGAATCCGAAAAAAACGAGGGCGGTGGCTGCCTCCCTTGCCGTCCGCTCGTCCCGGCCGGAGAATCGGGTTCACGTGCTCCGCCATCGGTCTCTCATCACTGGATCCTGCCATGGCTCGTCTCTTCAAGCTCGCGTTGCCGTTCGCTCTTTGCTGGAGCGCGATCCCGGCTTCCGCGCTGCAAACTTCCCCTGAACGGGCCACGACCTTGGCGCACGCGGAGGCTCTGGACGACCTGGTGGCCGGGATCTCTGACCGCCTTTGGCAGTTCTCCGAGATCGCGCTCCGTGAAACCCGTTCGGCGGAGTACCTCGCCGACCTCCTGGAGGAGGAAGGCTTCTCCGTTGAGCGGGGGGTGGCCGACATGCCGACCGCGTTCGTGGCCTCTTACGGAGAAGGTCGGCCCATCATTGGCATCCTGGCCGAGTTCGACGCACTGCCCGGCATCGGCAACGCGGCGGTTCCGGAGCGGACGGAGAGGGAGGACGCTTGGCCGCACGGCCAAGGTTGTGGACACAACCTGTTCGGGGCCGCGTCCGTGGGGTCGGCGATCGCCCTCAAGCGGGCCATGGAACAACTGGGGCTGTCCGGCACGGTGCGGCTCTACGGCACGCCGGCGGAAGAAACGGTCGTCGGCAAGGTCTACATGGCCCGTGAGGGCGTGTTCGACGACTTGGATGCCGCGCTCGAATGGCATCCGGACCTCAACACCGCCACATCGAACCGCGGCACCCAAGCCATGAACAACTTCGAGGTGGAATTCCGCGGACAGGCGGCGCACGCCGCCTTCGATCCGTGGAACGGACGCTCCGCCCTGGACGCCGTCGAGTTGATGAACGACGGAGTCAATCTGCTCCGCGAACACATTCGTCCCACCACTCGCATCCACTACGTGATTCCCTCGGCCGGGGAAGCGCCCAACGTGGTCCCGGAGTACGCTCGTGTGTGGTACTACGTTCGCGACGAGAACCGACAGTTGGTGGATCTCTACTACAAACGTGTGTTGGACGTGGCGCGGGGAGCGGCCATCGCCACCCAGACCGAGCACTCGGTCCGCCTGCTCACGGGCGTGCACGCGGTGTTGTTCAACCGCCCCCTGCAGGAAGCCGTGCAGCGCAACCTGGAGCTGGTCGGCGCGCCCGACTTCTCCGACGAAGAGCAGCAGTTCGGCAGAAGACTGCAGGCGTTTCTCGAGACCGAGGAGACGGGCTTCAGCACCTCGGTCCAGCCGTTGGCCGACGATGTCCTGCCGGTGGGCGGGGGCTCCACCGATGTTGCGGAGGTGAGTCGGATCACGCCCACGGTTGGGTTCACCGTCACCAGTGCCCCGGAAGGCGTGCCTTGGCACTCGTGGGCCACGGCCGCCTCCCACGGAACTCCGGCCGCCGTGAAGGCAGCGCAGGTGGCAACCCGTGTGCTCGCGTTGACGGGAGCCGACCTTCTCACGGACCCCGACCTGCTGGCGCGTGCCAGAGCGGCCTTCGAAGATGCCATGGGCGGCACGACCTATCAGTCTCCCGTTCCCGCGGACCAGCCGCCTCCCGTGCCCACCGAGGGCGGCCGATGACCATGGAGACGCGGGCGTCCGCCGCCGATCGGGCCAGCCTTATCGTCAACCGCCTGCTCGCCGTGCGTCCGGGTGAGCAGGTGGCGTTGGTAGCCGACTGGCAAAGCCCCGCCGAGATGGTCTCGGCGCTGGTGGCCGCGGTCCTCCATGCGGGGGCCGAGCCCACGGTGCTTACCCAGCCCGATCGCGACACCGACCGCAAGAACGAGCTCACCCGCGTGATCGAGTCCGGGCTTTCGGCGGCCGACTGCCTGATTGGAATCACCGGATCGGGTGGCGCGCCGACCTATGCGGGAGCCGTGAAGGCGCTCTACCGGGCAAAGACCCTCCGCGGCATCTCAATGGTCATGCGGAGCATGGACAACTTCACCACCGGCGGGGCCCTGGCGGATTACGCCGGCCTCAAGGTCGAAGGTGATCGCTTCGCTGAGATCTGGCGCAGCGCGGGCCGCATCCGCATCACCACTCCGGCCGGCACCGACCTATCCGCCTCCATCGCCGGTGAGGACGTGATCGTGGAGTGCGGGTACGCCACCGAGCCGGGACAGGAGGCCGCGTTCTCGGATGGCGAGGTCTCCCAGATGCCCAACGAAGGCAGCGCGACGGGCAGCATCGTGGTGGACGGACCCATCGCCCATCTCGAAGGCGACGAGAAGATCGAGCTCGACGTCACGGGCGGTCGGGTGACGACCGTACACGGCACGCATCCCCGGGCGGCAAGGCTACGCGAGATCGTGGAGCGGGTGTCCGACGCCGACAACATCGCCGAGATCGGCATAGGCCTGAACCCGGCCTGCAGACGAAACGGAGACTTCGAGGAGGAAAAGAAGGCCCGCGGCAACGTGCACGTGGCCATCGGTGACAACGTGTTCTACGGGGGCACCGTGGCCTGTGCCGTCCACATGGACATGGTGCTGTACCGGCCCACCGTGTGGTTGGACGACCGCATCGTAGTGGACGCCGGAGAGGTGGTGGCGACCGGCTGATCGTCCGGGGCCGTAGCCGACGCGCGGCCGCTCCCTACTCCACTACCGAGCCGTCCCGGCGAATCGCCCGGCCGTGCAGTGTGTCGGTGAGCGTTCCGTCCCGAATCGCGAACCGACCGTTCACCAGCACGTGCATTGCGCCTTCCGAGTACTGGTGGGGACTCTCGAACGTAGCCCGGTCCCGGATCCGCTCCGGCTCGAACACCGCCACGTCGGCCCACTGCCCTTCTCTCAGATATCCGCGGTCGCTCAGGGCCAAGAAGTCCGCGGCGAGGCCGGTCATCGACCGTATGGCGAACGGAAGCGCGATGACCTCCTCGTCCAGCACGAGCTGCTTGAGCTTCTTGGTGAACGCCCCGTACACGCGCGGGTGGGTGATGGCCTGCCCCGGCGCGGGCGTCCGCCCGTCGGTGCAGGTCATCATCCAGGGCTGCCGGGCCAGGTAGCGCGTGTTCTCCATGTCGTAGAGATCCAGGTTCATCACGCTGGCGTTCCCGTCCTCCAAAATCGTACGCGCGGCCCGGGGCACCGGCAGGCCCATCGTCGTGGATACCTCCGCGAGCGTACGTCCGTTGAGCTCGGGTCGCGGGTCGACGAACAAGATCTTTTCGGCTCCGCCGCGGATCTCCAGCATCTCGCGAGTTTGGACATCCAGCAGGGCGGCCGTGTCCGGATGGGTAAATCTGCGGAGCATAGCGGTGTCACCGCCGGCAGCCGCCCATCGCGGCACGGCATAGGCACGGAGGCTGGATTGCGTGGCAGTGTACACGTGCTGGGCAGCGGCCACGTCCACCCCACGGGCCCGCGCCTCTTCGATCAAGGCCGCGCCCTCCGGCGCGCGGCCGTAGTTGTGCGCACCCTGTGCGTTGAAGTGGCTGAAGATGACGCGCGTGCCCGACTCCTCACCGATGCGGATGCCCTCCCGGATGGAAGGCAGGTATCCGATCCCCTCGTAGCTGGCTCCGAGATCTCGGTCGTGCGTGTCGTAGATGCCGCCGAAGGGCGCCGCCTCCTTGGCAAGCTCGATGACTTCCTCGGTGGTGGCATAGAAGCCGGGCGTGTAGAAAAGGCCCGATGAAAGGCCGAGCGCACCCTGTTCCATGGCGATCCGGACCAAGGACCTCATCCGGTCCAACTCCTCGGAGTCGGGTGCACGATCCGCCATGCCCAGCACCTCCCTCCGCACCGCTCCGTGGCCCACGAAGGTCAGCGCGTTGATGCCGATTCCGCGGGTGGCCCAGCCCCGGAGCCTGTCGCCGACCTCCGGAGGTCCGCCTCCATCCACACCCATGATGGCCGTCGTGATGCCCTGGTAGAGGAAGGGGCTGGCATCGCGCCCGTAGTCCTCGTCCAGCTCCGCGTGGGAGTGCATGTCGATGAACCCGGGTGTGACCAGCAGGCCCTCGGCGTCGAGGGTGTCCCGCGCCTCCCGCCCCGCGCCTCCCACCGGACCCACGTAGGCCACTCGCCCGTCATGCACCAACACGTCGGCGGTCCGGGCCTCACCTCCGGAGCCGTCCAAGACCGAGCCTCCGGCGATGAGAACGTCGGCCGGGAGCTCCCCAGCGGGACCACACCCCACCACGAGTCCCGCCAGCGCGATCAGGCGATACGCACGCCCCGACACACGGTGACGGGAGACCCGACCGCCAGAATCGTAGATGCCGGCTCGCGGGAAAGTGGCTCCGTCCATTCGGGTCCGTAGGCGGTCGAGGGATGGAGATCCACCCCGCTCAGGGTCCGTTCCCACACCTTCCAGGGCGGGTGCCGGACCTCGTACTCCATGGTGCCGCCGTCCTTCTGGGCGGAGTACCCCCAGTAGTGCTCCACAATGAACTCGGCTTCCGACCCGGAATCCGGGAGCGCGGGTTGTCCCTGGCCTTGCGCCCATAGCTCGTTCCACTCTCCCTCGACGTTCCACCGGTATCCGGCTCGCACATCCTCGACGCGAACGTCGTGGCGCACGGGCCTGGCAATGTATGGCTCGTTGTAGAGAGAACGGGCGACCCACGCAACCGCGCGCTTGGGCACCACCTCACGTACGAACACCACACCCCGCCTAGTGCCTTCGGGGTGCTCCCGCTCCACGTAGAAACGGAGGTTGACCTCCGAAAAGTCGGTATGACCGGGAATTCGGCAGCCGTGTACGCGGGTGTTCGTGAATCGGAACGCGACCACCGAAACCAGCGCGCTGCCGTTGAAGAGGTCCAACGACGTGCCTCGAGGCACCCGCGACCGGAGCAGGTCGGGGTCCACCTGGTAGTTGGCGATTGCCAGCCAGGTCCACTCCGCTGTCAAGAACGCGCGAGGAGTCAGTTTACTGGTGGACTGCACCGGTTATTCGCTGAGTTCCGAGACGGGGATGGTGCCTGCGAGGCAGGACGACGCGGCGTCCGCTAGTGGCGTCGCCGGTGCCGCTCATGCCTGTGGCGTCGCTCCAGGCGCTCCATCCGGACCCGTTCGGCCTCCACGCGCGCCCGGGCCTCGTCGAGCGCGCGGTTGGCGCGCTCCAGCTCGATCTTCTCCAGGCGCCGGATGCGCTCGATGTCCCGCATCGGAGCCAACGGCGCGAAGTGGATCTCGGGGAGCGGGTGTACGTGCGCAGGTGCGCCCAGGCCGGGCCGATGCGGCACCACTACGTTGGGGCCGACGAGAATTCGGGGAGCCTCGAGGCCGAACGGAACGACGTGACCATCCGTGTCGTGTGGAGACAACCAGATGGCCGGATCCGATTCCTGCGGGGTCGATAGCCCTCTCGTGATGCCGATCCCGCTCAGGGCGCCAGCCGCAATCAATCCAACCGCCACGAAGTCGCTACTCTGCACTCCCATATCTCCTCCAAAGCCTCGCCGTCTACTCGTGTGATCCGCCGAGGTCGGCCGTGGGTTGCCCCGGCGCGGGATCGGTCAGCCGCTCGAGAATCGTTGCCAGCGATTCCTCCTCGAGCGTCCGACGTTCCAGCGCTCCGCCGGCATGCTGTGCTGACCACTTCACCAACCGGACCACCCCGTCCTCGATCTCCATCCCGGTGATGTCTCCGTCCGCGAACTTACAACACCCGGTGTTGAAGTAGCACGGCCGCATCTTGGGCGTTTCTCCGCAGGGCGGATACTTCGCCCGGCGGTCGTCGATTCGCCGCTTGAGCGCCTGGACACCTTCGGACCCTTCCTCCCCCGCGCGCTCCCTGCGCTCGAGCTCCGCCTGGAGCTTCTCCAGGTGCGTCCGAGAGCTCCACACCGGCCGATGCGTATGGCCGGCGATCAGGATGGTCCGAGGCTGAGCCGCCGCCCATTCGTACATGTTGCGGTCGTGTCGTGCCCTGTAGCAGGCGTCGGTGGCCGGAGTGGTGATCCCCACGCGGAACGCCCGTTGGATCGGCCGCCAAAATCGGACCGCCATGCGGGCCAGCGGCCGAATTCGATCGGATGCGAACCTACCCTGATGGCCATGCAGCATGAGGACCGTGCCGAGCTCGGCCCCGGCGCGAACCACGTCGAGCCGCACGGCCTCGTAGACCACCGGGTCAGTAAGGTAGCGGCCGAGCTTGCGGCGGACCTCGGCCGGGACCATCCAGGCGTCGTCGTGATTTCCCCATACGCGGTAGCTCCGTCCCGACGGAAAGCTGCCTTCCAATCGCAGTGTGTCCGGGTAGGCCTTCTCGACGACCCGAAACGACTGCTCCCAAAGCTCCTCCGCGTCGCCCAGGAGCACCAGCGTCCAGCCGCGGTCCCGGTAGTGCTCCAACGCTGCCCGATACGCCGGCTCACACAGCCGAAACTCGTCCGCACCATCCCGCGCGCCTTTGTGCTGGTCGGAGAATACGGCCCAACGGTGCGGCTGTGCCAAGTCGAGCGTGACCGCCGCCGTGTCGGGCCCGGTCAGCGCTGCGCTGAGCGCTCGGTGCACGTGGTTCACCGTTCCAGTCCATCGGAGAAGGTCTGCACGGGTACGGAGACCTAGTGTCCCGATTGAGAACGGGACACTAGACGAGGCTGGGGCGATCGAGGTCGAAATAGGGTGCCACGCGGCTGCTCTCGAAAAGGCTCAGGAGGGCCTCGGAGCCCTCGGATATTGCGAGCGCCAGCTCCTCCGCGGTGATGGGCACCGCTTGGATGAACAGGTCGGCCGCGCCGGAGGCCTTCCGGAGCGCCGCCTGGCTCGGACCCGGCGTGACGGCGAAGAAGAACGCGGTCATGCGACTCCCGACGGCAATCGGCGAACCCAGGTCCACGGTGTGCAACGGACCGAGAAAGAGAGGCCGGCGGAACGGCTCGTGCGCCAAGTTGTGGAGGGCTTGGGCCACCGGATCGATGCCGTCCGGCGCGCTGGACTGCCCGGACAGAAACGCGGTGAGCTCGACTCGCAACGGACTCTCGGTCGCGTAGGGCTGGACCATGTCGGACATGCCGCCGGTGACGTAGACGGTGGCATCGCGCGCCGGAGCCCAAAATCTGCGGGTGGGCGGAAACCGGAAGACATCCACCCTGGGCAGCTCGTCGTTAGCCTGATGAAACACGAGGTCGGGAGCTCGGCGCCACACGGCACGATATCCCCACTGCCGCCGACGGGAGCGGGCCGAGTGGGAACCGGAGTCGGAGATCGGCTTTTCCGTCACCGCCGAGCCGTCATGCCGGGGACTCGTCTCCATGGATGTGCGCCTGAAGAACCTTGGACGTGGTCTCGATCCGACCGAGAGCCTCCAAGTCCGCCCTCGCCAAGACCCGGACGAGTGCCACCGGCTCCATCTCGCCTCCGTCAGACCCGGAAAGGTCCGCCGCTTCCGCACGGAAGCGCAGCACGCGGCCCACGCTCTGGCCGGGCACGATTCGCGGCGCCACGTCCACAACCGGCGATTCGTGCACGAGGCTGGCGTACCCGGTGTTGGTGACCTCGACCTTGACGTCCACGAAGTCGGGAGCTCCCACGCCCTCGTCGAACCGGTTTCTGACCACGAGCTGCACGTCGAACTCCTCACCTACGTCGATCTGCCGCCCCTCCAACGGGTGGACGGATACCCAGGTGACGTAGAGACGGTCGACCAACATGTCGTGGAATGCCCCGAAATCCATGCGCAGCTCACCTCGTACGGACCCGCCTGACCGCCCACCGTACTGCGCAGGTGGGTCTCACCGCCACCCCATTCGCTCGCGCAGACGTCTGACGTGAGCCAGGTGGTGTCGGCAGTGCCAGGCATAGAGCTGTAGCATTGTGTCCAGACTGAGCCTGCCCGATTCGGGGTGCAGCAATTCGTCGCTCCATCTGTCGGAAGGTATCGAGCGGAGAACAACCACCCATCGGCGATGCAAGGGTTCAAGCAATGTGAGCGACAGTTCAACCGGTCCGCTGCGGGCGTCGTCCAGTTCGGCCCATCGGCCTTCGTCATACGGTCGAATGGTCGGCAAGTCCTCGGTCATGGCCAACTTGAACCGTACATAACTGTTGACGTGAGAGTCGGCGACATGGTGCACCACTTGCCGCACGGTCCAACCCCCGGGGCGATAGGGAGTATCGAGCTGGTGATCGTCCAGCCCGGCCACCGCTTCGCGCATGAGTGCCGGAAAATCCGCGATGGTACGGATCATTTCCTCCCGTTCTGCTTTGGAAATCAGGGGTTTCTGCTCAAAACGGCCCACGGGATATCTTGATCCTTCCATATCACTCACGATTGGATTGCTCCTTGTTTTTCCAAGTGAATAAAGGCTTTATGCCTGCTTTTCGGTCGTTTGAACGTCCAAACACCTAGCCATACACCTTGACGGACACCGGAAGTTGGGTGAGAGTTTTCGGACCCGAGCCAACGTCTCCCTGTAGGGCGACGTGCGCGTGTGCAACGGCCGGGATGTTCAAAAAGCAAGTGGTTCGGAGGATCATCAACTCCGAAACACAGTACTCAGGAGTAGGTGATGCGTACCTCCGGAACCGTTAAGTGGTTCAACAACGAAAAGGGCTACGGTTTCATTGCCCGTGATGACGGCGAGGGTGATTGCTTCGTGCATCATTCCGCCATTCAGGCTGATGGATTTAGATCGCTGAACGAGGGCGACCGAGTGGAGTTCGAAGTCGTTCAGGGCCAGAAAGGCCCGGCGGCGTCGGACGTCATCCGGGTCAACTGATTCTCTAAATCCAGTAGCGAAGGCGGGCCACCCGAGACATCGGGTGGCCCGCTTTTTTTTGGGCCTGCGCCCGGCTTCCGGGCCGGATCCACGATCAGGCCCTGCCTCCCGGCGGCCGGACATCGACGCCGAGCTGAAATCGATCGAAGGGCCGGTACGCGAGCAGCCAACACCGGGACACCGGAACGACGAGCACCTGCCCGGGAGCGGAGTGGCAGAAGGCCGGCCATCGAAAGCGGAAGAGCGACCACCTCGTCAGCACTGCCAAGTACTGACTCCACAGGACCACGACTTCGTCTTCCGGCCTTCCTACTCTCGAGAGCGCGCGCGCCACGGCCGGAGAGGCCTCGGCAGAGAACGAGCGCACCTCGGAGAATCCGGCCGACTGAAGCCCATCACCGGACACCAGGTAGTCGATCGCACTCGCTACACGGTGAGCGACGTCGGTTCTCAGCGGCTGCACGTTCGCGTAGATCTCAGGAGGAAAGTCCTGAGCATTCGGAAGCATCCACCGCCACTTGAGCGGGAACCGCTCCAGCGGTGTGAAATCGGTGGGTCGGAACGCGAAGGACATCGGTTAATGGGCCGTCGAGTCCGCTCCGTCCAGTCGACGAAGCGCCTCCTCGGCCGCGGCGTTTCCCCGCCGGGCCGCGTTCTCGTACCAGGCCCGAGCACGCTCGACGCTCGGGGCGACACCTCTTCCGGCCTCGTACACCTCTCCCAGGCGTAGCTGGGGAATCGCGTCCCCGGCCTCGGCCGCGCGGGTCCACCAGTACACGGCCGCCGAATCGTCCTGCGGTCCTCCACGCCCGCTGAAGAAGGCGTTGCCGAGGTTGTGGGCCGCCAAAACATGGCCGGTCTCCGCCGCCTGCAGAAACCACCTCCGCGCTTCTTCGGGGTTTTCAGGAACTCCCAGCCCTTCGTCGTATACGCTGCCCATGAGGAACACGGCCTCGGTCCAACCGGCCGCGGCCGCCTCACGCACCTCGCCCAGGACCTCGGCTGCAAGAGCTCGGGCGCGGTCCCGGTCTTCGGGAAAATCCATACGGCCTCTCGACAGGGCTCTCGCTATCCACATTCGGGCCACGGGATGGGACGTCCGATCGGCCTCCTCGAACGTCCGCCGGGCTCGTCGCTCATCAACGGTGCCTGCGGTTCCGGTGTACCATCCGGAGGCCATCCCCATGAGCGAGTCCGCGAGAAAAGCGCAGGGGGAGTCGCGGGACGGAGATCCGGTTTCACCCGAAACCTCGAAGGTCTCTGGCGCTTCGGGGATGCATCCGGGCGTCGACGCGCGCGGGCTGGAGTCCGCGCATCCGAAAAACCACAGCCCGCAAAGCGCCAGCCCGACCCTCGCGATCATCGTCACGGCGTCTCCCGGAAATTCGCTCGCCGAAACCATCTGTTTACCACGGGGCGGGATTTGAACATCCTGCGGTCTAGTGGTCGGATCGGCAACCGTTTAGCATTCAAACCGGCCGGATTCCGTCAACCGCCTTTCCTGGGCACCAGGGCCGGAACCCGCGTTCGATACTCCCGGTAGGTGGCGCCGAATCGCTTGATCAGCTCTCGCTCCTCCAGCCGGATCACCAACCAGAGCGCCGGCAGCGTGAGCAAGGCCATCCAGTAAACGCCCGTGTAGTTCGTGATGAGCGCATACCCGGCCGTTCCGACCAGGACGCTCGCGTAGCGCGGATGACGAATGCGACCGTAGATGCCCTGGTCCAGCAGCTTCCCGGGATAGGCCGCTTCGGAGACCTCGGGTAGTCCCACCAGGATCGAGAGCTTCAGGTGGCGTCTAGCCAGGCCGGTCAACCCGATGGCGACGGCATACAACACGGCACCCACCGCGACCAGCCCCCAAACGGTGCCCAGGTCCCGCCCGATTACCGCATCCCGGACCGCGAAGGTGACCACACCAACCGTGATCGCCATAATCGCCACGACGCCGTAGGTGATCCAAGGACTCCGCGTGCGCCAGAACTTGGCCAGCGGATGAATGACGATCCAATAGAGGAGCGCCGGCGGCAGCGTCACCGCGAGAAGAATGGCGAGTATCCTGCGCAGGCTGTCGATCTTCAGGCCTCCACCGCATCAGCGGGTTCGGGAGCCGGTTCGCCCCCGGCGCGAAGCAGGAGCCCCAGGAGGTCGGCGCCGTCCCGGTGGATTCGGGGGTCTTCGCTGGATCTCGGGCCCGCTACGTTCAGCACCGAAATCCGGTGCTGCTCGATCCAGGCGCGCACGTCACCACACCAGTCGATCGGGTCTTTCACGTCGAGATCCGCGTGGATCCATGGCTTGCCGAGACGCTCGGCGAACCTGCGGGTCTCCGCCGATCCGCCGTATAGCGGCCCGCGCGATATGATCAGCGTACCGTCCGAATCTCGAACGTTGAGCTCGGTCCGCTGCGCCGGATCCGGCGTCTCGGTTTCTCGAAGCTCCGGATACACGGCGGGGATTTTTCCACGCTCGTCCAAACGGCCGGCCGGCACCCAGCCACCACAGGGGATGTCCAACGCCAAAGCCACGTCCAATGCGGCCCGGTCCGCACCGGTTTGTCCTCCGGAGACGATCCGCTCCACGCTTCTCATGATGGCGGCCGAGGAGAGGACCGTACTCAGGCCGCGTCGGTCCCGAAGCGCTTGGCAGCCCGTGCGCGCGCCTTGGCCGCCTCGACCTCGCGGTCCTTGGGGGGAGCGCTGGTCACGAGTGAGTCCAACAGCTCGATGGTCACGTTCGTGACCGCGTCCACCGCTTCGTCGAAGGCCTGCTGGTTGGCCTTCGAAGGCTTGGTGTAGCCGCTCACTTTTCGCACGTACTGCAGCGCGGACGCCCGCGCTTCCTCCGCCGTGGCCGGAGGATCGAAGTTGAACAGCGGTCTGATGTTCCGGCACATGGCGCGACTCCTCGTGAGCGATACTTCAGTTACAGTCCACTAGTGCGTGAGCGCGTAGATGATGAAGTTGACGCCCATCTTGTGGGCGAAGTTGGAGTATTTGAAGGGGTAGTCCGGACGTTCGGACCATTCCCAGGCATCGCCTAGATCCGTGTTCCAGTTGATCACCACCATCAGGCGCCCGTTGTCGTCGAAAATCCCGCGAACGTGGGCTTCGTAGCCGTCCTGCTCGTAGGTCGGCCCGTAGCGAGCCCGGTTGGCCGCGGGCACCTGGATGATCTCGTCGATCTCGTAGAACGAGTGGAAGATCTCATGGTCGGTGGTCAGCTCCACGATGGGACGATCGGGGAACACGCGCCGCATTTGCTGCTCGAAGTTCTCCCATTGCCACGTGCCCCAAAAATCGTCGATCACCAAAAACCCGCCCAACTCCAGATACTGCCGGAGCCCGAGCACCTCCGCCTCGGTGAGGTCCATGGAACCCACTTCGAGAGCGTAGAGAAACGGGTAGTCGAGCAGGGCCGGATCGTCCAAGCGGACCGGGTTTTCGCGCTCGTACAGGTCCAGGAAATCGAGCGTCCGTCCAATGACGTACAGGAACTGACGGTCCGCCTTGGGGAAGTCGGTTGCCCACGAGTTCCAGCGCCCACGCATGCTGCCGGAGTACACTGCCCGCGTGAAGTAGAAGTCGTGGTAGGGCTTGCGTTCCTGTTGAAGCGCTGGGACCGCTGATGCGGACTCCCCGGTGGCCGGCGCCTCCGGAACCAATCCCGACGCCACGAGCGTGACCGCTGCCGCAACGGCACCTGCCGTTAGGCCTCCGGCGCGGATGGCGGGCTTGGGAATCATGTCAGCCTCGCTCGTCGTGGACCGGCTCACCGGCTCGGACGTGGGGTCGTCGAGCACGCACGTTGAACCTCTCTGTGTAAGCTCTGGGCGGCTTCCCTTAGGTACGCCGCTACACCCCCCAGGGTTGCGGGACGCCTCACCGCAGCAGTGCAACCTCGCCGACGTATCCGAGCTGCACCTCGCGCATGAACTGGAGCGCCACCCTGCGGATATCCCGAGGGCTGACCTTCCGCAATCGGGCCACGTATTGATCGGCCACTTCATGATCACCGAAGAGAACCGCGGCACGACCGAGGGCGGTAGCCTGACCCTGGCTCGTCATGTCGCTTGCAAGCTGATCCAGAATGAACTGGTCGGTATAGAGGTTGAGCACCCACCCCGGCACCTGATCGATCGTCTGGAGCCATTCGAGCTGGTCGATCAGCACGTTGTACACTTCCAGAGGCCGGGTCGTGGTGGCCCACACGCCAGCGACAGCCAGCGCGCCTTCGTGAAACGAAGCCCCGGCCGAGTAGCTCAATGACCTTCGGCCACGCACCTCGGAGCTCAGACGTCCCGACAACAGGTTCGCCGCCACCTCGAAGGCGTGATACCTCGAGCTCGTCGCAGGTGGCCCCAACACGTAGCCATGGATGTAGTTGGTGGCCAACCGTCGGTTCTTCACCCGCCATCCGGGGGTATGCTTCTCTACGGGCGGGGGTGTCTCCCACTCGTAGTTGCCCTCCGGAAGGGTCCCCAGGGTTCGAGTGACATACTCGGACAGCACGTCCCGAGGCACGTCCCCCACGACCACCAGGAGCATCCTCGACTTGACCATCTGCTCGCGCGCGTATCCGGCGACGTCATCCCGGTTCAGCGACCCGAGCGCCGCCTCGGTACCCCAAGGGTCAAATCGGTAGGGGTGAGATCGAAACGTGCTTTGCCACGCCAACGCGGCCGCAAGCAGTTGTGGGTCGGCCGTGCGATTCCGAGCCTCACTGATCAGCGTGTTCTTGGCACGGGTAAACGAAGGTCCCTCCGGCGGCACTCCCAGGAGAGGACCCACCCATGCATCCCAGGCCCCGCCAAAGTCCTCGGATAGCGCAGTGAATCCCGCTACGGTCCAGTCGGGCGTACCCGTGATCAGTAGGCGAGCCCCTGCGAGACCGGTGGACTCTCGGCTGTGATTCATCGCCGTCTGGAGGAACAGCATCTCGATCCCCTCCGTTTGTTCGGAGAGCTGACGGGATCCACCCAAGAGGTAGAGTCGAACCGCCACCACCGGACTCCGCGGACGGACTCTATGGACCACGTCGACGCCCGCTACTTCGTAGGCGTGTGTGGTGGCCTCCGCTTGCTGTAGTGCCTCGACCCGACCGCCAACCGTCGACGAGAGCAGTACCAGACCGACGGCGATGGACCGGCACGTCCCGCGATGGTGACCACGGCTCATCGCTGCCCGACCAGTTCGATGAGCCTAGTTAGAACGGTGCCCTGTAAGTACTCGGGAACCACGGCGCCCATGACCAGCGGCGTACGCTGTAGGTACGCTTCCGCCAGGGCCGTCATCTCCGAAACCGGCACGTTCGGCAGGGCCGCCAACTCGATGGTGGCGGGATCTCCGGTCGTTTGTCCCCAGACGTCGGCCAGGTAGGGCGCGAGAAGCGCGCCCCTCTCCAACAGGAGAGCCCGGCTCAGGGCCCATTGCTTCCGGGCAAGCGTGGCTTGGCTCTGTTGGCCGTCGAGGTGGGATGCCAGGTGATCCAGCTCATCAACCAGCTTGGCGGCCGCCTCGGAAATCCCTCCGGGCAACGTGGTCCCCGAGAACACGAACGCTCCGGACCCCGGGGCACGCACGAAGTCACAGGAGAGTTGCTCGAACGGTCCGTCTAGCACCAGTCGATCTTGAAACCCGGAGCTGGGGTCGTTCAGCAGAGCCGCGACGGCCTCTGCAGCCGATTGAGATTCCGAGTCGGTGATCGACCCCGGCCCGGCGATCCTCACACTGAGTAAGGCCTCCCGGACGTCTGCGGAGAGCACCACTACCGAAGACGCGGTCGGTGGCTCAGGATGGTCGATCGTACCCGACGACGGCTCGGGACCCGCCCGCCAGTCGTCGAAGCGATCGGCGGCATTCTTGAAGACGTCCTCGACATCCACGTCACCGGATACCATCAACGCGGCATTGTTCGGCACGTAGAATCGCTCGAATCGCTGCCGGAGGTCGTCGACGGTGACGGCGCTCAGGGAAAGCGAATCCCCGAGCACGTCCTTTTTGTGCCAACCGGAAGACCAGAATCTCAGGCCCACTGCGCGCGCCAAGTGGCGCTCGGGATCGGACGCGGTCCGCGAAAGCTCGTCCAGCACTACCGGCAGCTCTGCCGAAAGATCGGACTTCGTAAGCCGAACACGGGTCATGAGACGAGCCAGGAGGCGTATGGCCTTGTCCACCTCCTCGGACGGGAGAATGAGGTAGTAAGTCACCACGTGCTCACCGGTAGCACCGTTGTAGGTGGCATTGAACGACGCGGCTTCCCGTCCGAAGTCGGTAGGCTCGTCTCCATAGGCGCGAAAGAGCAGATGCTCGAACAGATGGGCCACGCCCCGCTCGTCAGGGCCCTGAGAAAAGGCTCCGGTGCGCACGGCGAGTAGGACGGTGGCCAGCGGGACGGTGTGGTTCGCCGCAACGTACACTTGTAGGCCGTTGTCCAAAGCCCTGTGCGCCACATTGAGCGAGGGTGACTCAGCGCCCTGTGCAGACGCTTCTTGGGGGGCACCGCCAACACGAGCCCAGAACGACACAAAAACCAGACAGACGCAGATACGGAGGCCAGCGAGTCCTGAGCGCGACGCCATCCCGTTCCTTCCGAAGTAGAGTGCCACCAACGGCATAGCCCGGTGGTCTCAACATACCGTATATGTCGGGACTATTACAACGGTGGCACGGCCGCCAGCCGGCCTCAGCGCCCGTATTTCTCGGTCAACCGGGGATAGCGGGCGCGCATTTGGTCGGGGTCGTCGAAGTCCCAGCCGGCGCCTAGCGCCGGCCAGGCGATCGCCCGGTACACTCGCATGGGCATCTCTTCGCCAGTTACATCCAGATAGGTGTCCGGTGCTACGCCCAGAATCCAATCGGACTGGGTGTCGCGAACGCGAAACTCGAAGTTGGCGAGGGCGTCCGGATCACGGAGCACGGCGTAGTACACGGACCGACCTTGGCTGATCAGCCAGGCGCGGAAATAGTCGAAACAGTCGTCGGAGCAGCCGCTGTGAAGCAGGTAGGCTGCTCCCCAAAGCTCCTGTGTATAGGACTCCGCCAGGCGTCGGTAGAGGTGACTCTCGAAGCCCTCGATCTCGACCGGATCCAGTTGCTGTAGCGCGGTCTCCACGGCGTCGCTGGATCCATTCGCATCCTCGATGATCGACCAGAACGTGCCGATGTCCAGAACACCTTGGGCCGTTGCGGCAAGAGGGGTTCCGGCGGTCACCGATACTGCCAGGAAAAAGAAGAATACGCGCATAGGGTTGGTCACCTGGGAAGCAGGCCGTCAGATACCGTTCGTGAAGCGGGCCCCGCCCGGCCCATCGCGATACCGTGACCTCGGGCCATGTGTTCCGCTTTCAATCGCCGCCGGGAAGGTACAGAGCGGGCAACGGATTCCCCGACCGCTCCTGGTCGAATATCCAACTCACGATCCACCAGCGGCCTTCGTTCCACGTCAGTTGAATGCTGTTGATCCCGCGGGTGAAATGCTCGCCGTCGGGCGTCGTCGAGGCTGCGTACGTGCTCCACACGTGGGCCACGTTCCCGAACCGCTCGACCACCCGGTGGATCTCGACCTCGTAGAACCCTTCCTGCCTGGGTCCGCCGGCCCGATCGTGGTATTCGTCGAGCGTCATCGTCATCAGGCGAGTCGAGCCGTCTTGGGCCCGCCCCGGGATTCCCACCAGGGCGCCGGGGATGTGAAGCGTACGGTCCCGCTCGCGATCGGGTGTGCCCCCGGCGGGTCCGGAGACCACTTCGTAGTACGCTCGGATGATGTCGCTCAGCGTGCCGACGTCCGCGGGATCGGCCTCCTGGGCCGCCGCCGGCTGCAGCCCCGCCAGGATGAGCACAGCGCACAGCGCGATTCCTCTCATGGATTGGTCTCCGTATCTACGGTGGATCGTTCGGCATCTAGCGGACGCCCGGCGTTGCCCGAGGGTGCCGGCCGACTCAGTTTGCCGGCCTCGTGGCTTCCGGGAAAGGACACCGCTTGGACTCCACCGCCAGAGAGTTTTTCGAACAACTGCTGCTCGCGCCCGGCGTCTCCGGGTACGAGCAGTCCGTGCAAGACGTCGTGCGGAGGTACGCCGAGGACTTCGCGGACCAGGTCGAAACGGACGTACACGGCAACGTCATCATGCGTGGCGGCCCCGTCGACGGCCCGCGCGTCATGTATGCCGGTCACGCCGATCAGTTGGGCCTGGTCGTATCCCATATCGAGGAGCGCGGGTTCCTCTACTTCCAAACCGTGGGCGGCTGGGACGCCCAGCAACTCGTGGGACAGAGGGTATCCGTGTGGACGCTCGACGGCCGGGTAGACGGCATCGTCGCGCGTAAGGCGATCCACCTGCTCGATCCGGAGGAGCGCAAGAAGGTCGTGGACGTGAAGGATCTCTGGATTGACATCGGCGCCGCAGACCGGGACGAAGCTGCATCGGTGATCCGCATCGGAGACAGCGTAACCCTCCAACTCGGGATGCAGACGCTCAGGAACGGTCTGGTGAACGCACCGGCGATCGACGACCGCGCGGGTGTATGGGTAGTCGTCGAAGCGCTGCGTCGGGCGATGGAACGGGGCCTGTCCTGCACGCTTTTCGCGGTTTCCACCGTACAGGAGGAGATCGGACACCGGGGCGCGAAGACATCTGCGTACGGCGTCGATCCGCAGGTCGCGATTGCCGTGGACGTCACCCACGCGACGGACTGCCCTTCGATCGATCAGCGACAGAGGGGGTCGGTGAAGCTCGGACACGGACCGGTCATTCTCCGCGGTCCGAACGTCAACCCGCGCGTAGGCGAACGGCTGTTGACCCTGGCATCCGAGGGTGACATTCCGCACCAGGTCGCTGCGTTGGGCCGAGCCGCTCCCAACGACTCCAACGCGCTTCAGGTGAGCCGCGCGGGAGTGGCGACCGGATTGGTGCAGATACCGAATCGGTACATGCACAGTCCGGTGGAGACGGTTGCGCTGTCCGATCTGGAGCAGTCGGCCGAGCTGCTGACGGCCTTCGCTTGCAACGTCGACGCCGACAGCACGTTCGTGCCGTGAGCCCCGATCCCGTCAACGTCTTTATTGCCACACCGCTCGAACCGGAGCACGTGGAGCGCATCCGCGGTGTGGATCCCGACAGGGTCATGGTGTGCTACGAGCCCGACCTGCTGCCTCCGGTCCGCTATACCGCCGATCACAAGGGCGACGAGTCGTTCGCTCGCACCCCGGAACAGGAACAGCGCTGGCGCCGGGCGTTGGCGGCGGCCGAGGTGTTGTGGGACTTTCCTCCCACGGCGTCGGACGGGTCCGGAGGCTTGCAATACGCACCCCGCATCCGGTGGATTCAGACGACCAGCTCGGGGGTGGGCCAGCGTGTAAAGCGGCTCGGGCTGCAGGACTCCGATCTTTTGATCACGACGGCCCGAGGGGTCCACGCGGGACCCCTGGCCGAGTTCGTGTTTCTGATCCTCCTGGCCCACGTGAAGCAGCTCGCACACCTGCAGGATGAGCAACGGAACCACCAGTGGGAGCGGTTCTGCGGCGAGGAGCTGGCGGGCAAGACCCTCAGCATCGTGGGGGCAGGAGGGGTGGGTAGGCGGGTGGCGCAGATCGGCCGGTGCTTCGGCATGCACGTCTCGGCCCTCGCCAGGGCCGGATCCCGGCGGACTGCGAGCGAGCTGGAGGTGGACCGCGTATACGGCCAGGACCGGCTCGAGGAAATGTTGTCGGTCACCGACGCGCTCGTGCTGGCGGTTCCGCACACACCGGAGACCGAGGGACTCATTGGCCGTTCGGCGCTGTCGGCGCTGAAGCCGGGCGCGGTCTTGGTGAACGTGGCTCGAGGTCGGGTGGTCGACGAATCCGCGCTCGTTGAGGCCCTCCGTGACGGCCGGATCGCTCTAGCCGGCCTGGACGTGTTCGCGACCGAGCCACTGCCCGGGGACAGTCCGCTGTGGGACCTTCCCAACGTCATCGTGAGCCCCCACTCCGCCAGCACGGTCCGCGCCGAGAACCGACGCATCACCGATATCTTCTGCCACAACCTGCGGTGCTACCTGGAGGGTCGACTGGACGACATGCGCAACGTCTTCGACAAGGCCCGCATGTACTGACCACCGGTCGAGCCGTGCGCACCTGAGGAAGCCGACATCGAAACGATGGGCCGGCGTCAGCCCTCCGCCGGGTCGAGCGTTTCGGCAAAGTGGCACGCGACGGTGTGGCCGGGTGTGATCTCCCTGAGCTCGGGAGCTTCTTCGGAGCACTCGGTCCGGGCGTGCGGACAACGCGGATGGAATCGGCAGCCGGAAGGGGGTGTGACCGAGTCGGGCACGGCACCCACCAGCGCCAGAGGCCGGGCTCGACGAGAGGGATCGGGAGCCGGCACCGCGGAGATCAGCGCCTGCGTGTACGGGTGTCGCGGGTGGAGAAACAGTTCGTCCACGTCGGCGAGCTCGACGAGCTTGCCCAGGTACATCACGGCCACGCGATCGCTCACGTGTCGTACCACGGCCAGATCGTGGGCGATGAGGATGTACGTCAAACCCCTCTGTGCCTGGAGATCCTTGAGCAGGTTCAGCACTTGTGCTTGAACCGACACGTCCAATGCGGAGACCGGCTCGTCGGCGATCACGAGGCGAGGGTTCAGCGCCAATGCCCGGGCGATCCCGATGCGCTGCCGCTGACCGCCCGAAAACTGATGCGGATACTGGCGCAGGTGGTCACCGTCGAGACCGACGGACCGGAACAGCTCCAGCACCCGAGCCCGCACAGCGTCCCGTTTCAAAATGCCGTGCACCAGGAGGGGCTCGGCGACGATGCCTCCGGCGGTCATCCGTGGGTTGAGCGACGAAAACGGATCCTGGAATATCATCTGGATCTCTCTCCGAACGGCCTTCATTTGGCTTCGGGTGGCCCGCGTCAGGTCCAGTTCCACGAAATCACGATCCGGCGGCGCGAGCACCCGACTCCGGAACAAGACCGATCCTCGCTCGGCCTCCTCCAATCCAAGGATGACCCGCGCCGTGGTCGTCTTCCCGCATCCGCTCTCACCGACCAGGCTGAGCGTCTCGCCGGGCAGCACGTGAAAACCGACTCCGTCCACCGCATGCACGTGCTCGCGGGCGCCACGCAGCACGCCCCGCTGAACGGGGAACCGCTTGACCAGGTCGGTGACGGTCAGCAGAGGAGTGCCGTCCGAAAGCGCGGAGCTTTCGCGGTTGCCCGGGGGACCGTCCGTCATGCCTGCGAAGGTGATCGTAGGTAGCAGGCCGCGCTGTGGCCGGGCCCGATCGCGACGAGCTCCGGAGGCGCTTCACGGCACTGTGGCCGGGCATGTGGGCAACGGGACTCGAAGCCGCATCCCCGCGGCACCGCGAGCGGCGCGGGGACGGCCCCCGGAATGGCCGGAAGACGGCCGGTCCGCCGGGAAGTCAGGGACGGCACGGATGCAAGCAGCCCCTGGGTGTACGGATGCTGCGGATTGCGGAAGATCTCGTCCACCGGACCGTGTTCGACGATCTTTCCGAGGTACATCACCAGCACCTCGTCGGCGATCTCCGCAACGACGCCCAGGTCGTGGGTGATGAACAGCACGGCCGCCTCGTACTCCCGCTGCATCCGGCGGATCAGTTCCAAAACCTGGGCTTGGATGGTCACGTCCAGCGCGGTCGTGGGCTCGTCCGCGATCAGGAGGGCCGGCCCACAGGCGAGCGCCATCGCGATCATCGCGCGCTGCCTCATCCCGCCGGAGAGCTGATGGGGATACTCGTCCACCCGCTGCTCCGGGGCCGGAATAGACACGGCGGCGAGCATATCGATGGCACGGCGTCGCGCTTCCTTCTTCGTGGCCCCCTGATGAATTCGAATCCCCTCCATGATCTGATTGCCGATCGTGAAGACCGGGTTCAGGGAGGTCATAGGCTCCTGGAAGATCATGGCGATGTCGTTCCCTCGGATGGCCCGGATCTCCTTCCCCCCGGGATCGAGTGCCGCGAGGTCGACGATGTCGCCGTCGCGTCGATACAAGATCTCGCCCGACTCGATGCGGCCGGGAGGCTGTATGAGCCGCATGACGGACCGCGCCGTGACCGACTTGCCACACCCGCTCTCGCCCACCACCGCGAGCACCTGACGCGGAGCTATCGAAAACGACACGCCGTCGACGGCCCGGACCACACCGGCAGGGGTATGGAAGTGTGTACGGAGGTCCCGGACGTCCAATAGAGGAGGATGGGCAGTCAACGGGCTTTACGGGACTCGAGTCTCGGATTCAGGGCTTCCTGGAGCGTGTCGCCCAACAGATTGGACGCAAGGACGAACGCTAGCAACGCGACACCCGGGCCCACCATCAGGTGAGGCGCCGTGCGCATGAAGTCCTTGGCTTCGTTCAGCATCGCTCCCCACTCCGGCGTCGGAGGCTGAACGCCCAAGCCCAAAAACGACAGCGCTGAAGCGGACAAGACCAGAACCGGGAGTGTGAGGGTGGTCTGGACGATGAGCGCGGACGAGATGTTGGGCCAGACGTGCCGCCGCACGACGTGCCAATGACCCGCCCCGGCCGCAACGGCCGCCTGTACATAGAGTTCGTCTCGTACCGCGAGTGCCGCTCCACGCGCGAGACGCACGAACTTGGGCACCTGTGAAATCGCGAGCGCGACCACCACGCCGGACTCCGAAGGGCCGGCAACCGTAACGATGACAATGGCGAGCATGATGGTCGGAAGGACGAGCAGCATGTCCGTGGCCCGCATGACCACGGAGTCGGTCCATCCGCCGACGTAGCCCACGACCATGCCGATCGGGATGCCGAGCCCCGCGGCGAGTAGCAACGCCGACGTTGCGACGAGTGTGGTCACCCGGGTGGCTTGAATCACCCGCGATAGGACGTCTCGCCCGAATTGATCGGTCCCCAGCCAGTGCGTAGCAGACGGCGGATGAAACACCTCTCTGAGGCTGGTGGCCAGCGGATCGTAAGGCGTCAGCCACTGCGCCGTGAGGGCGACGAGGTAGATGATCGACAGCACGAGCGCCGCCATCAGGCCCACACGATCGCGGACCAGCCGACCGAGCACCGTCATGAAGGCCGTGGCGCGCACTCGGGCCGGATCAGTCGAAGCGAATGCGGGGGTCGACCCGCGTATACAGAAGATCGACGACCAGATTGACCGTGATGAACGCCATGGCGAACAGCAGCAGGGCACCCTGAGTCACCGGAAGGTCTCGGCTGAGAATCGACTCCACCATGGTGCGCCCAAGCCCGGGCCACGTGAAAATGGTCTCGGTGACCACCGATCCGCCCAGCGTGGCGCCGAAGCCCAACCCGAACAGTGTGATGATCGGGATGAGCGCGTTTCTCAAAGCGTGTTTGAGCACCACGACCGTCTCTCGCACGCCTTTGGCCCGGGCGGTAGTGACGTAGTCCTGCTCCAGTGCCTCGATCATCGTGGAGCGCACCATGCGGGTGAGCACGGCCGCCTGGAACGAGCCCAACGTGACCACCGGCAGAAGGTAGCTCTTCCACGAGCCCATCCCACCGGTCGGCACCCATCCCAGCTTGACCGAGAACAGAAAGATGGCCAGCAGACCGGAGACGAATACGGGCGTGCAGATGCCCAATAGAGAGGCTGCGGTGATGAAGCGGTCTGCAGCGGTGTTGCGGAACGTGGCCGCCGTGCACCCCAGCCCCAGGCTGAGAACCATGGCCAGCCCCATGGACCAGAAAGCCAACTGCGCCGTGTTCATCATCCGGGGAAGGACCACCGCCGTAACGGGCTCTCGGGAGAAGTTGGACACCCCGAGATCTCCACGCAGCACGCGTGACACGTAGCGTCCGTATTGTACCGGGAGGGGTTGGTTGAATCCGTACGCCTCACGGATCCCTTCCACCACCTCGATGGGGGCGTTGTCTCCGGCCAGGAGCAAGGCCGGATCTCCGGGAATGACGTGAAAAAGGGCGAACAGCAGCGTAATCAGCAGCAATCCGGCCGGCACCATGAAGGCCAGCCGTCCCACGATCAGCCTCAGCAAGCGTCGTCTCCCACGCTCGGAGGCCGGCCCCTACCTCGTCGACCCCTCAGCGCCGCACCCCCTGGCGCTCCCGCTCCGCACCGTCGATCCAGGCGAAGCGGGCGGGATACTGGTCGATCCCCAGGATTCGGTCGCCGTGCACGTAGGTGCGCGTGCCCAGGTTGAGTGTCAGCGTGGGGAGGAAGACGACCGGCGCATCACGAAGGAGCTCCTCCATCCACAGGCGGACGTATCCCGCCCGCTGCGTCGGATCCACCTCATGGTGGGCCAGGACCGTCAGGCGATCCACCTCCTCGCTCGCGTAGAAGCTGCGATTGGCGCCGAAGGGCTTCCAGGCTTTGCTGTACATCATCAGCATCATCGGCTCGTCCGGGTCGGCGGTGGGAATGCCCCACGAGAGGAGCGCCATGTCGTACTTGGCGTCGTCGGGTCCCAGGTTGGTCGCTGCTCCGAACGCCGAGGCCTCCCAGAACTGGATGTCCACTCCGATGCCGACCTCTCCCAGCATGCTCTGGACGAGCTGGGCGATCTTGTCGTCTCCCTTGGTGGAGCCGCGCGTCGCGTACAAGGTGAGCTCGATGGGCCGACCGTCCGCGTCTTCCCGCAGGCCGTCACCGTCGCGGTCATGGAGCCCTGCAGACTCCAAAAGGCGCTCGGCTCGCCGGGGAGCGTAGGGGAAGATCGTGGACTCGCCCTCCTGTCGCATGTCGGCGAAGGCGACAACGCCCTCCGACAGCACCGGAGCCTTGGACAGCGCCGCCCCGATTCCCGCGAACACACTCTCGACGATGCCCACCTTGTCGATGGCGTAGTTGAACGCGGCCCGTACGTCCGGATCGTGCAGCGGCGGCTTGGTGTGGTTGAGCACCACGTAGAACTGCCGTGTGCTCGGCACGAGCCGCACGTCGATGTGGGGATGCGCCTGTAACCGGGGGATATCGAAATCGTTGATTCCGATGGTGCGGTCGATCTCACCCGCCTCGAGCATGGCGGACCGAACCGACACGTCGGGCACGATGCGGATGGTCACTCGGTCCAGATAGGGCTTGCCGTCCTGCCAGTAATTGTCGTTGCGCACGAACTTGACGTGCTCCCCCCGGACGATCTCGTCCTGCACGAACGGCCCCGTCCCCACCAAGTTGGTCGCCATCCACTCCTCGCCGTGCTCGCGGTACGCCGTCGGGCTGAAGATCACCATGGAGCGGTGGGAGAGATTGGACAGCAACGCCGCAAACGGCTGCTCGAAGTGGAACGTCACCGTGTGCGAATCGTCGGCCGTGACCTCGTTCAGTCCTTCGAGGAGGTGGACGTGGATGAAGTTCTTGGCGAGCGCCTCGTTGAACACGAACGCCACCGCATCCGCGTTGAACGGAGTGCCATCGTGGAACGTCACGCCCTCTCGGAGTGTGAACGTGGCCTTGCGTCCCTCGTCCGTGAACGACCAGCTCGTGGCCAACCATGGAATGATGGTGTTGTCTTCCGTGATCTCGACCAGTCCCTCCAGCGCGTAGAGCCAGGTGTCCTGGGCGTTGGAGCCGGGCTGCCGTCCCGGGAACAGCGAGTAGGTCTCGCCGGGCAACGCGTAGATCAGCTCACCGCCGTACTGCGGATCGCCGACCGAGACGGGCGGCGCGTTACCCGACGGGCCGGGCGACTCCGTTCCGCAACCCGCAAGGAGAAGCGCGAAGAGGACCCGGCGCATCACCGAAGGATCGGCCCCTCGTCCCACGGCACACCCGGCGAGCGGCGGAAGTTGACGCCGAGTGCCGTCCACCGTGCGGACTGGGCTCCCAAGCGCCGTCGAAACTCGTCCCATTCCCGCGCTGAAGCAGGTGTCCAACCCAACTCGGCGACGCCGGCCAGCCGAGGGAAGGCCATGTACTCGAAGTCCTCGATGGTCCCCAGGGTCTCGGACCAGAGCGGCGCCTCCACCCCCGCAATGGCCCCTTCGGGAATGGACCGGAACACCTCGGTGACCTCCCAATCATAGGCGGACCGCTCATCCGAGTACCCGGCCCAGTTGAGCCCGAGGATGGCCGTCGTGTCGTACTTCATGTCCAGATAGATGCGGTCCGCTGGTGAGAGGATGAACGTGCCCCCGTTTTCGATGGCTCGGTTTACGCCGGCCTCCAGCGCCTCCGCGGCGGCGACTCCGGCGCTGTCCAACGGAGGCTGCCCCTCCCCGGGCCACAACGGACGCCAGAGCTGAACGGTGGATTCGGGCATGAGATCCGCGGAAGCGATCTCATCCCAGCCCACCACCCGCTTGCCGTGTGCTCGAACGATGTCCTGGACGCGCTCGATGAACTGCACGTACTGGTGCTCGGTGAGGGTTCTGACCTCGTCCCCGCCGATGTGGAAATACGGACCCGGTGTGAGCTCCGAGATTTCTCTAATGACGTCGTCGAGGAACGCGTACGTGATGTCTCTATCCGGACACAGCGAGCTGAACCCCACCTCGGTGCCGATATAGAGGTCGGGAGCCACCCCGTCACAGTTCAGCTCCGGATAGGAGGCGAGCGCCGCGTTGGTGTGGCCGGGCACGTCGATCTCGGGCACGACGGTCACGAAGCGGTCTTGGGCGTAGCGAACCAGGTCGGCGTACTCCTCCCGAGTGTAGAAGCCGCCGGGACCGCCACCGACCTCGGTGCTTCCGCCTCGCGAAGTGAGCTCGGGCCATCCGGGAATCTCGATTCGCCATCCTTGATCGTCCGAGAGATGGACGTGAAGGCGATTCAGCTTGTACAGCACCATCAGGTCGATGAACCGCTTGACGTCCCGCGACGGCAGGAAGTGCCGGCTCACGTCCAGCATGGCCCCGCGCCACCCGAATCTGGGGCCATCGTCGATCCGGACCGCGGGAACCCAAAGCGGCTGCGGGTACGCCGCTGTGTACTCCACGACCGGAGGGAGGAGGTGCCGAAGCGTCTGGGTTCCGTAGAACAAGCCGGCGGGACCCGACGCCCTGATCGTGATCCCGGAGCCCGAGACCGTGAGCGCGTAGTCCTCGGGGCCCATTGCCGCGGGGGCATCCGCCCGAGTCAGGTGCACCGCACCGTCGGGAGCGGGCCCCTCCACGGGCTCGACACCAGGCCGTGTGGCCTCGGAATTTCCGATCAAATCGGCGAGCAGGTGCGCAACGCGCTCGCCCTCGTCGTCGCCCAGGTCGAACAGGATGCGCGTATCGTCGGTAAAGCGAAACGTATCCGAGGGAATCGTTTCGACCGACCGGGGCAGCGGAATCACGGTGTGACCGAGCGGTGCGGGTTCGGGTGCCGCTTCACAACCGAGTAGCGGCACCGCGGACCACAGGACGATCAGGCCCGGCGGGAGGCGCTTGCGCATACGCGTCACGTTTCTTCGGGCCCACCTCGATGAGATCCGTCCTGCCGGGCGGGAGTGGCTGTTGGCTCGACGGCGGTCAGGTAGTGAGCGGGAATCTGAACGGCGCCACGCTCGATCTGGAATACGAGACTCGTGATTCGCCATGTGTCCTCTCGCTTGAGAAACTGCACGCTGTTGATGCCACGAACCACCGGCGGAGCGTCGGGACTCCCGATCCGGGACTCGTATGTGCTCCAGACGTGGGCAATGTTGCCGAGCTCCTCCGATCGACATCCGATCTCCGATTCCCAGAGGCCGTCCTTGCTGTACTCCCGCCGGGCCGCCTCCACGAACTCGTCGACGGTCCACTGCGCCGATTGGGTCTTGCCGTCCGGGAAGATCAGCTCCGAGTACAGGCGCGCTTCCGGAAGAAAGAGCTCACGCACTCCGTCCCAGTTCCGTGGTTCCTCGGGTGGGCCCGAAAGGAGCTCGTAGAGCCGGTTGGTAAGCGTCTGCGGGGACTGCTCCGACGAAGAGTTGGCCATTCTCAGTATCCTGCCGCCGCGCCGGGCGGGGTGCGTCGTGGCTCTGCGATCCCGGTGATGCGACCGGTCTCCGGGGCGATCATGAGCGCGTGTACGTTTCCGTGCTTGCGAGGCATGACCTGGTGGCCCAGGGCCTCCAGCGTCGCCACCACCTCCGGAGGAATACCGCCATCGGACTCGACTTCGTACTCGATCCGATCGGGCAGCCACTGGTGATGGATGCGAGGGGCGCGAACGGCCTCGTCGATCGTCATGCCGTGATCGATCACGTTGACGATCGTTTGGAGCACTGCCGTGATGATCCTGCCCGACCCGTCCGCCCCCAGAACCAGGAACGGCTTTCCGTCCTTCGTGACGATCGTCGGCGTCTGCGAGCTGATCATGCGCTTGTGGGGCTCGATCCCGTTGGCCTCGCCGTAGACGTGCCCCGAGTGATTGGCCACGCCGGTTTTGGGGCTGAAGTCGCCCATCTGGTTGTTGAGCAGAAAGCCCGCCCCGTCCACCACCAACAGACTTCCGAACGCCGAGTTGATCGTGGTGGTGACGGCCACGGCCATGCCGTTTCGGTCGATCACCGAAAAGTGGGTGGTCTCGTTGCTCTCCGAGATGACCACGTCCACTTCACCGTGCGCGACCTGATCGCTGGGCGTGGCCCGGTCGGGATCCAGGTCCTCTGCTCGGACATCCGCGTAGGCCTTGCTGACAAGCGCTTCGGACGGCACCTCGACGAAGTCCGGATCTGCCACGTACCGGTTCCGATCCGCGAAGCCGCGTCGCATGGCCTCGGCCATGAGGTGCAGCGTGCGGGGGCTGTTGGATCCCGAAGCACCCAGGTCGAACCGCTCCAGGATGTTCAACGCTTGCATCAGCGTCACACCGCCGGAACTCACGGGGGGCATGGAAAGCACGCCATACCCGCGGTACGTGCCTTCCAAAGGCACCCGTTCCCTGACGGTGTACCCGTCCAGATCCGAATGGCTGATGAGCCCCCCGTGCTCCTCCATGGTCTGCACGATCAGGTCCGCTGTCCGACCCTTGTAGAATCCGTCACGACCCTGTTCGGCGATGGCAGCGAGCGTGCGGGCCAGATCGGGTTGGACCCAGATCTCTCCGGGCGAGTAGGCCGCGCCGTCGGGCTTGTTGAAGACCCGATTCGTGGACGGAAATCTGGCGAGACGCTCGCCTCCCATTGGCCGGTCCAGGACCCAGCCATCGCGGGCCATGGCGATGGCCGGCGCGATCACGTCGGCGGGGCTCATGGTGCCGTACGCCGACAGAGCGTGCAGCGTGCCGGCGACAGTCCCCGGGACGCCGGCGGCCAGCGCTCCTACGCGCGTCAGGTCCTGGATGAACTCTCCGTCCTCGTCCAGGAACATGTCCCGGTGCGCCCGGCCGGGCGCCTGTTCACGGTAATCGATGGCGCGGGAGGATCCGTCCGGAAAGCGGATGAGCATGAATCCCCCGCCACCCACGTTCCCCGCGGAGGGTAGAGCCACGGCCAGCGCATAGGAGGTGGCGACCGCCGCATCCACCGCGTTGCCGCCGCGGCGCAGAATCTCGACCCCCACTTCGGATGCCAGCTTCTGCGCACTGACGACCATGCCGTTTTCGAACCCGGCCGGATCCCGGGACGTGGTACATGCCCCGGCAAACGCGAGCCCGACGATTAGCGCCGCCTCGAGCACCGTCGTGGGAAGTCCGTCCAAGATCATCTCCTACGCGCCTTTTCCTCGGGTTTTCATGGTACAGCGGAGGCAACGTAGCGGCTATGCCCCGAACTCGCGCCGGTTCGGCGAAGCGCATCCGACCCTATCCGGGTGGGTGAAACCTCTTGTCGAGAGGCCCGTATGTGTTCATCATGAACTGAAAGAAATTTTTCTCTTGGGCAAGTGTCCTGTTTCAGAAGTCCGGCGACCACCGAGGATGGAGCGGCGCCTGTCTGGCGAGCGGGACGACGCGGCGTAGCGGTAGCTACGGCAAGGAGCTTCAACGAAGTGCGGACGGGATGCCCGCTCCATACGAATGGCGTAGGCACTTTTGAAACAGGACACCAGCTGGAGAGGCCGGAGTGAAGCCGAAGGTCCGCCATTTGAGCCGTCGCGAGCGCCAGTTGATGGACGCGATCTACTCGGTGGGGAGCGCCACCGCCGCCGAAATCCACGAGCGGCTGGCAGGCGATCCGGGATACGACTCGGTGCGGGTGACGCTGCGCAACTTGGAAAAGAAGGGGCTCGTGACCCATTCCAAGGACGGCAACCGAAACGTCTACCGGCCCACCATCCCTCATGACGAGGCGAAAGACTCGGCCTTGAAGCACGTAGTCAGCACGTTCTTCCGCGGCTCTTCGGGCGGCGCCATTCTCGCGCTGCTCGACCTGCCGGAGGGAGGGCTGACCCAAGAGGAACTGGACGAGCTGGCGGCGCGGGTGGCGCGGGCACGAGCGGAGGTGAAGGCCGATGATTGAGAGCTTTGGTGCCATCGGGAGTTGGGTTCTGCCGGAGCTGATGCTCAAAGGCACGGTCGTGCTTCTGGCAGCGCTCGTTTTGGGACGGAGCCTCACCGGGGCCTCCGCCGCCACCCGACACGCGGTTTGGACGGTGGGCCTCGCGCTGCTCCTGCTCTTGCCCTTCGGGCTGTGGACAGCACCGAACTGGGGGCTTCCGGTGGGGTCGGAGGCCGTATCCACTCCGAGCACGATGGCGTCGGCGCCGGAAGTGGGTGAGCTGCGGCACGCACCAGGTCTTTCCGACGAGTCCGTGACAACCGACGTGAGTGACGCCAGGTCCGGGGCCACGAGTCCCGGTGGCCTGCAGCGAGGCGACACGCTCCAGCCGGAGAGCCGTCCGCTCTCCGCCGTGCTGGCGGCCGGTGCCGCAGTGGTTTGGGGCCTCGGAGTCGTGATCTTCGCACTGCTGGCCGTGCGCGACCTGTTCCGGATCTCGATGATCACCAGGTTCGGCGCACGTCCCTCGGAGAAGCGTGTCGCCGAGTTGGCCGACGAGACCGCTCGGCGCATGAGGCTACGGAGGCCGGTGCGCGTGCGGTCGACCGGATGGACCGACGTGCCCGTCACCTGGGGCTTCGTGAGGCCAGTGGTGCTGATGCCCGACGCCGCCGATGGGTGGGATCGTGCACGGCTGCGGGCCGCATTCACGCACGAGTTGGCCCACGTGAAACGACTGGACTACCTCTGGTTCTTTCTGGGCGAGATGGCCACGGCAATCCACTGGCCCAATCCGTTGGCGTGGTTCGCCCGCCGTCGACTCCACGAGGAACAAGAACGCGCGTGCGACAACGCGGTGCTCCTCGACGGCATGCAGGCAGTCGACTACGCGGACGTGCTCGTCGAGATCGCCCGCTCCCTGTCTCGCCCGGCGCTCAACGCCTCCACGGCCATGGCCCGCAGCCCCGAAATCTCGTCGCGCTTGAACGATGTGCTGGACCAGGCTTCCAACCGCTTGCCGATGTCCGGACCGCGGACCGCGCTCTACGGGGCGGCGCTCGCCCTCGTGAGCCTCGTCGCCGCCGGCGCCACGTTCGAAACGGTGCCGCGCGAACCGACGAGCGTCATGGACCTATGGTCCCTCAGAGACAGCCGCTCGCCCGCCGCCCACACGGCCATTCTGGGACAGCTCTCGAGCCCCTCGGCGGAGCTTCGCGGGCTGGCGGCGCTCTCCTTGGGCGAGCGCGGCGGCCCCGGGACCGTCTCGGCGCTCGTCACGTTGCTCGGTGACCCCGACCCGGTGGTGCGGGAAAACGCTGCCGTCTCCCTCGCGCGAATCGGCGGCGATGATGCCGCGGAAGCGGTTGCCGGACTCCTTGTCGACTCGGTTCCCAGCGTCCGCTCCGTGGCTTCGTGGGCCTTGGGCGAGATCGATGGCCCGGTGGCCGGCCGGGCATTGGTACGTGCCATGATCGAAGATCCCGACGACCACACGCGCGTCATGGCTTCCGACGCCGCCACCCGCCTCGAGGCAGTGGACGTGGTTCCAGCGCTCATCGACGGCCTCCGAGCCGCGTCGCCCGACCGTAAAGCGGATCTGGTGATGGCGCTCGGGGAGATGGACGATCCACGTGCTACCGAGGCCCTTTCCCGAATCATCGAGGCCGACCCGGACCCGAGACTGCGGGAGATGGCCGTACGGGCCCTGGCATCCGAAGACCCACGTAGAATCGACGTCTGGATCGCGGCGTTGGACGACGAGCATTGGCGGGTGCGGAACCGCGCCGTGGTCCACCTCGGCGAGGAGGAAGGTAAACGAGCCGTGGCGGCGGTGATCTCCGCGCTCCGCGATCCCCGCCACGAGGTGCGGCTGAACGCCGCATGGGCCCTCGAAGGTCGGACCCGCTAGTGGCCCGCGCGGACCGCTAGGCGCGAAGATGAAGATGTCGACCCCAGCCGACCCGGCTCGACCTCACGCTCCGAGTGAAAGAAAATTTTCAAGCGGGCTCACCCGACGCGGGTTCTTGGGTGTCGCAGGCGTGGCGACGCTCGGCGCTCCATCGGCGGTCCGCGGTGCCCTGTCGCTTCCGGGCGGCCCTCGCTCCCCCGAGGACGAAGCCTATTGGGGCCTGGTTCAGCAGGCGTTCCGTCTGGACCGCACCGCCACGTACCTGAACGCGGCCGGAGTTTGTCCCGCTCCGGCATCCGTGCTCGACGCGGTGATTTCCGATACCGAGTTCACGAACCGCCTTCCGGCCCGTCACGCGTGGCGCGTGCTGGAGCCGCGGGCGGAGGGCGCTCGCGAAGCACTGGCTCGGGCCATCGGGGCGGACGCGGAGGAGGTGGCGCTGACGAGGGGCGCCACCGAGGCGGTGGAGATCGCGCAGTTGGGTCTGGATCTCGAGCCGGGCGACGAAGTCCTGACCACCGATCGCGACTTCTTTCGGATGCTGAACACCTGGGAGCAACGGGCGCAAAGAGACGGCGTTCGCCTCACGACCATCGCGTTGCCCGACGCGCCGACCGCCGACGAAATCGTCCACATATTCTCCGAGGCACTCACACCGCGCACACGTGTCGTTCTGCTCTGCCACGTCACCAACGTGGCGGGCCTCGTGTTGCCGGTGGCAGAGATATGCCGGCTCGCCCGCGACCGTGGGATCCAGACGATCGTGGACGGCGCGCAGGCCTTCGGGCACGTCCCGGTGGATGTTCACGAGATGGGGTGCGACTACTACGGGGGCTCCGTCCACAAGTACGGACTCGGGCCGCTGGGCACGGGCTTTCTCTACGTGCGTCGGGAGCGGATCGCCGGACTCTGGTCGTTGGCGCCGGGAAGGGCGGATCGTGCGGCGGATATCCGCAAGTTCGAGGATGTCGGAACGCACTCCGCCGCCCCGCACAACGCCGTGTGCGAGGCGCTCCGATTCACGGATTCGATCGGCCAGGTCGATGTCGAGGCGCGCCTACGGCATCTGGCCGGCCTCGCGAGGGAAGCTCTCTCCTCGGTGGCCGGAGTTACGGCGTACCGGCCATCGCACCCCGACCTCGGCTCCAGCATCGTGACGTTCGGAGTCGAGGGAATCGATCCGGAGGACCTGACCCAGGCGCTCTGGAGCGAGCACCGGATCGTCGTTCGTGCCGTGCGCCACCCGCAGTTCCCCGGCGTGCGTATGAGCCCGCACATCTACAACACCCCCGAAGAAGTCGAGCGCGTCGCGCACGCAGTGCAGGAATCGCTGGACAACCTGAATCGATAGGACCTGAGCCTCCGAAGGAGCTTTCGAAATGAAACACACACGCTACCTCCTCTTCCTGACGTTGGCGGCCTGCTCCGCACCGGCGGCCGAGATGGTGGACGCCCAGACGCCGGTGCTCGTGTCCACCGACTGGGTGGCCGAGCACGCCGACGATCCGGCCGTTCTGCTGGTCAAAGTCGCCCTGGGAAACGATGAGGACGGTCAAGAGTTCATTCCCGGGTCGCGTTTTCTGGACTATCACGAGATCGCGCTCATGGAGGTGGGCAACCTCAGAGTCGAGCTGGCACCGGTTGAAGAATTGGTGGAAACCCTCCGTACTCTCGGCATGACCAACGAACATCATGTGGTGTTCTACGGAAGCCCCGGGCACATGCCGGCACGCGCCTACATGACGATGGACTACCTCGGACACGGGGACCGGACTTCGGTGTTGGACGGCGGGTTGGAAGCCTGGAAGGCGGAAGGCAGGGCGCTAGCCGCCGAGGCCGCGTCGGGGGCCAGAAGCTCGTTCACGGCACATCTCCAGGACGATGTCCTCGTCGACGCGGACTGGATCAGCGCGCGGTTGGACGACCCTACGCTGACACTGATCGATGCGCGGCCGGAGGACGAGTACACGGGCGAACGCACGCCCCGTGATTTGAGACCGGGTCACATTCCCGGCGCATACAACCTGTTCTGGCGCGATCTGTTGGTCTCGGAAGACGAGCCGGTGCTGCAGTCGGTGGACCGGGTCCGGGCACGATTCGAAGAAGCCGGACTGTCCGACGACGGCGTAGTGGTCAGCTACTGCTATATCGGAATGCGTGCCAGCTACACCTACCTCATTTCCAAACACCTCGGCCTCGAGGCCCGGTTCTACGATGGATCGTGGAACGACTGGGGCAGCCGAGACGACACCCCGGCCGTAGAGGGTAGGGTGAGGCGGTAGGGACGGGAGGACGCCCCTGCGGTCGGGAATCGGCCAGGCTCCGGACGCGGAGCCTGGCCTTTCGCGTTGAAGGGAGCGGCGGTGCCCTCCGCCTGTGGGGCCGGTCGTCCCCGCACTCCTTGGCGCCTACAGCCCCCGCCGCAGGTATCTTCGAATGGCGGCCACGCCGCGTTCAACGTCTTCGAAGCTGTTGTAGAAGTGGGGGGAGAACCGCGTGCCCGGCCGGTCTTCACCGTTCCGGGGCGAGGCCACGATGCCGTCCGCCTCCAGCGCGGCGATCACCCGGGCGGGCTCCAGGTTGCCGGGCTGGAACGAAACCACCGCGGCCCTGCGCCCGGGGTCGGTCGAGGTCCAGAGCTTGATTCCGTCGATGGCCGCCAGTCCCTCGATCGCCGCCGTAGCGAGCTCACGGCTCCGGGCCTCGATCTCCGCTTGCCCGATTCCGCTCAAGAACTCCATCTCCTCACCCAGCGCTCGTATGGCGGGCTCATCCCGCTGTCCCAGTCCCTCGTGCGTGCTGGCCAGTGGGGTCTCGCCCACGTAGGCGCTGACGATCGATGGCCAGAACCGGTCCTGCACACGCGCATTCACGTACAGGACTCCCGCTTCCATGGGCCCGCACGGCCATTTGTGTCCGCTGCCCGTGTAGAAGTCGGGCTGGATGTCCGATAGGTCCACATCCAACAACCCGAACGACTGGGCTCCGTCGACCAGCGAGATCACGTCGTGCTCGCGAGCCAACGCGCAGAGCTCCTTCGCGGGGAATAGATCGCCGGCGGTGTTGGTGAGATGCGTGAACGCGAGCACCTTCGTGGCGGGCGTGATCGCACGTGAAAACGCCTCCACGTAGAAGTCGAAGCCGGGATGAGGATTGACCTGGGGCACCTCCCTCACGGTAAACCCGAACCGCTCTCCTTTCCGCTTCCACGCCGCGTTGTTGCTGGGGTGGTTGTCTCCGAAGATCAGCACCTCGTCGCCCACTCCGAGGTCCAGGCCGCTGGAAACGAAGTTGTTTCCCTCGCTGGTGTTGCGGGTGATGAGGATGTCCTCCGGGCTAACCCGGAGATGGGCGGCGATCTTGGCCCGAGCTGGCGCCTTGACCTCGTGCATCTCCGCGCGATAGCTGGGCACCGGATCGCTGCCCAGGCGCTCAGTGAGGTGATGGACGCTTTCGAGCACGTGACGCGGTGATGGACACAGGTTGGCCGCGTTTAGAACCGACAGCTCTTCGGGCAGAAGAAACTGCGCCCGCACCCACTCCCAATCGGGCGCTCCATCGAGACTCGGTGACGGCTGCCGAACCGGAACGGAGGCAGCAGCCAGGAGATCCGGACGGGCGAGCAGCGCGGCCGAACCGCCCGCGGCGAACAATCGAGCAAACGAGCGACGGTCGAGAGACGACGATCTCATGCTGGCACCCCGAACGGTGAAAGCGCACTGGACGAGGGGCAAACCGAGCCGTTTCGCGGGGCTTGCGCAAGAAAACGTGCGCCAACCGAATCGCAATCCGTCTTCCAACGTCACGAGGCGGGGCCGCTTGGCGCGGGCCCCGCCTCTTCACACGTCTCGGCCGGGCCACGGCCGGCAATGAAACGTTTTCGGACGTTCGCTAGTGGACCGTCACGGTCCACTAGGGGAGCAAGACGGCGTCGATCACGTGGATGATGCCATTGGTGGTGCGAATGTCGGTGGTGGTCACCGTAGCGTCGTTGACGCGAATGGTCCCGTCCGATTCGACGGAGATCGCCACGTCCAGTCCGGCCAGCGTGGGTGCGCTGGTGAGCGTCGCGACGGTCTCCGCCGGAGCTTCACCCGAAATGACGTGGTACGTCAGCACTTGGGTCAGCGCTTCCGTATCGGCGAGTAGAGCTGCGAGGTCCGCGGCCGGCACCATGTCGAACGCCGCGTCGGTGGGAGCCAAGACCGTGAACGGGCCCTCGCCCTTCAGGACATCGGTGAGGCCGGCAGCCTCCACCGCAGCCAGGAGCGTCGTGAACGATCCCGCTTCGGCGGCGGTCTCGATGATGTCGAGCACGGGCTCGGGAAGCAGCACACCCTCGAGAACGTGGATGACTCCGTTCCCCGCCTCGATGTCGGTTTGCACCACACGAACGCCGTCCACGAAGACTTCACCGTCGTCGAACGAGATGGGGAGGTCCTTTCCGTTTACGGTGGCCGCGCTGCTCAGGCCTACCACGTCGGCTGCCCTGAACTCTCCCGGAACGACGTGGTAGGTGAGGACACGAGTCAGCAGGTCCACGTCGCTCGTGATGCGGTTCAAGGCGGCCGCTGGCAGTGTGGCGAACGCAGCGTCGGACGGCGCGAAGACAGTAAACGGCCCGTCACCTTGCAGGGTCGAGGTCAACCCGGCGCTTTCCAGCGCATTGACCAGCGTGGTGAACGTACCCGCCGATTCCGCCACCTCGACGATATCCAACGGATCTTCGGGGCCTGCGGGATCGTCGTCGTCACAGGCAGTCAGGGGAAGGACCAAGGCGGCAGCCAGGCCCCAGGTCAGGTTCTTCATGGTCAGTCGCTCCAGGTAATTGCGTTGCAGGTGGTTGAGGGTCGGTGGAGTTGGTTCAAAGCTTCGGCAGGATGACCTGGTCGATGACGTGGATCACGCCGTTATCGGCCTCGATATCGGTCGCCGTGACGGTCGCGTTATCGACCGATACGCCACCGTCCGCGACCTTGATCGACAGCTCCTGGCCGTTCACGGTCTTGGCCCGGTCGAGCGCGGACACGTCCGCGGCCATCACCCGACCCGGAACGACGTGGTAGGTGAGCACGGCGCGCAGGGCTTCCTTGTCAGCCAGAAGAGCCTTCAGATCCGCCGCGGGGATCTGCGCGAAAGCCTCGTCAGTGGGTGCGAACACCGTGAACGGGCCTTCTCCCCGTAGCACGTCGACCAGATCCGCGGCTTCGAGTGCGGTGATGAGCGTGTTGAAGGAACCGGCTTCGCGGGCCAGGTCGACGATATCGGTCGCTTGAGCAGCCAGCTGGTCGGCGCCGAGGGTGGCACTCAGGGCCATGGCTGCGAGCAGGGACTTGTACATGTTTGACTCTCATGTTTGGAGGATGGATTCGATTTGTTGTACAAGAATTGTGCAGCAATTGTACAATCGATTTGCCGGATGTCAAGAGTTTGTCCAGATAAATAACTGAACAAAAGCTTGACAGTCGAGATCAGGGCTATTAGGATGGCTGCCATGACCAGGCGTGAAGCGCATTCGACACCCCGCCACCCGATGAGGGTGGTCACCCGGCGGACGGGGCTGACCCCGTCCGCCCTGAGGGCCTGGGAGCGTCGGTACGGCGCAGTACAACCCGGACGTTCGGCGGGCGGGCAGCGCCTCTACTCGGACGCGGACATCGAGCGGCTCGTGCTTCTGGTCGAGGCCACGCGCGCGGGCTGGGGTATTGGCCAGGTGGCGACCATGAGCCTCGAAGAGCTCGAGGCGCTCCTGGTAGAACGAGGGACCGCACGTGCGGCGCCCGAGCGGGCGACGGGCCGGGTCGAGGAGAGCTCGTCCGGAGTGGTTCGAGAGGCGATCGCGTCAGTCGAGCTTATGGATGCTCAGCGGCTCCAGAGAACGTTGACCAGAGCCGCCGTGCTCTTGGGACCTGCGCGGTTGGTGGACGAAGTGGTGCTCCCCACCCTCGATCGGATCGGCAAGATGTGGCAGCATGGGATGATCAGCCCCGCCGCGGAGCACCTGGCCTCCGTGGTGGTCCGCCGGCATCTGGTCTGGTTGATCGAAACCATCGACGTGCCATCCGACGCACCGGTGCTCGTGTGCGGCACGCCGCCGGGTCACCGGCACGAGCTGGGCGCTCTTCTGGCTGCCGTGGTGGGTGCGGCACAGGGGTGGCGGAGTGTTTTCCTAGGGCCCGACCTTCCAGCCGAGGACATCGCGAGCGCCGCCGAGCAGCTCGGCGCGTCCGCGGTCGCCGTGTCGGCCATCTTGCCGACCCGCGATCCCGCCATCCCCAGGGAATTCGCGGTCCTCCGGTCGCTCCTCCCCCGTGAGACCCGGGTGTTCGCCGGGGGTGGGGCCGTGACGCACTACCGCGACGACGTCGAGGCGTCGGGTGCCGAGGTGTTGGAGACGCTTGCGGATCTGAGGGACAGGCTCTCCGCGGTTCCGGAAACGTCAGGCGCCGTCCCGCCCCAGCGCCGTTAAGCGCTCACGGGCCGCCGCTTCGATCAACGTACGCAGGGCGGGTCGTCCCAGGTCGTCGGCCGAGCGGACCTTCACATGCCGGAAGGCCTTTCCCGTCCCCTCCAGGAGACCCTCCGGATCGGGAAGCGCAGCACCGTAGTAGAACCCCAGGTTTACATGCGTTTTGAAGGCCCCAATGTAGCAGAAGTGCTCGGACATCTTCTTGGGTCCCACTCCGTAGCCGGTGATCTTTTGCTTGGGCCATGGCACTTCGACCGCGTCAGGATAGACGCGGGCTATGAGGTCCCTGAGGGTGCGTGCCAGGGCGCGAGCCTCCGATCCGGATCCACTCAGGGTTTCTGTGAACGTGCCGTGCTCGGAGACGGTTTTCATGCCGGTCCAGTTCGCCCGGGGCCTATCCGCGCGGCTCGCACGTGATGTACGTCCACGAAGCGCCGAATTCGAACGCTCCGTTGAACACGCGGTCCATGGCCGACCGCATGATCGAGAGCCGATCCTGAACCACGGGTTCCGGGGCGGGAGCCCCAACCACTTTTTCCGCGCCGCCGACCCACCCCAGCACTCCCTCGTGATACACGCTGAGAAACTCGTACCACTCCGACACTCGTGCCGGAATGCGCCTATGCTTCACGGACGTGAGCTCGAACCCTTGCGCCCGCAATGCATCCAGGTAGTACTCCAGCGGCCTCACGGGCAGAAAGTACTTCTCGCGGAGCGCGTCGTGGGCCGACATGTACTCCGCGTCCTCCAAGACCGCCCGATAAGAAGCGTACCGTTCCTCTGATCGGACCAACGCCATCGCCTCTCGATGGATCACCGTCACCGTCTCGTCGATGATCCATTGGTCGTCGGGCAACTCGGGGTTTGCGATGTTTCCCGACTGCACGAAAACCCGACCGGACGGCCGCAGCACGGACCGCCAAGCCCTGAGCGTGTCCGCCAGGTCGAAATAGAGATGGATGGCGTTGGTCGAGATGATCCCGTCCACTCCACGGCGGGTCAGCTCCGGCCCCAATACCTCGTCCACCCGTTCGAGTCGCCCCTCGTCTCGAAGGTAGCGCATGCGCCGGAACGCCAGCCGCGGCTCGCCTTGGAATTTCTCGAGCGCCAGCCGGAGGAACTTGGGAGACGAATCGACAATGACGATCCCGACGGGCTTGCCGCCGATTCGATCGAGCAGCCGCTTGGCCAGGATGCCAGTGCCGCCCGAGTAGTCGATCAATACGTCCCCACGGCGCACGTACTCGCCAACCTGCTCCACGGTATGGTCCAGATTGGAGTACCAGCCGTGGTTTTCGACGGTGTCGTAATTGAGAGCCAAGGCCTCGAGCTGCTGCTCGGTCCAAGGCGCTTCAGGTACGCGCGGAAAGGACGGCGGCCACTCGTAGGCGAGAATCCGTCGAGCGTCAGCCGTCAACTCTACGCCCCTTTCCCAACGGCGGGCTCCGTAAACGCTAGGTAGTATCCACTCGGATCCTGTATCCCGAACTCGTACATGCCGTAGCTCATCGTCTCCGGACCCCACGCGAAATCGACCCGGCCCTTGAGCTCCGCGGCCAGTGCGTCCACGGAGTTCGGAAATAGGTAGAACGTGCCGCTACAGACGGGTCGTTCCGGCGTTCCGGTCGGTGGCTCCGTATGGAACTGAAGCACAACGCCGTCCCGGGTGACCTCTGCCCAAGTCGCGGACGCCCGGTCCGGCTCACAACCGGTGACCCGAAACCCCAACCGCTCGTAGAACGCGAGCGTCTCGTCCATTTGGCGGACGAGCAACGCAGGAACCAATCGAGCCTCGAGCACCGCGCGCCGGTTCATGCCGGCCGGTTGCCCGGACGATGTGGGCGGGCGACACTCCCGAAACGACTCGAAACGTACTCGATCCTCAAGGCTTCCATGCGATACCGCTACTACACCTGTGACGTGTTCTCCGAAACCCGCTTCGGGGGAAACCAGCTCGCAGTTCTCCCCGAAGCGTCCGGCCTAACAACGGAACAGATGCAGAACATCGCGCGGGAATTCAACTATTCGGAGAGCACGTTTGTACTTCCCGCGGAACGGGGCCACACGCGGAGAGTGCGGATTTTCACGCCGACCAGGGAGATCCCATTCGCCGGACATCCCAACGTGGGCACCGCATTCGTGCTCGCATCTACGGGGCAGCTCGGCCCTGTGAGCTCGTCGTTCGAGGTCACCTTCGAAGAAGACGCGGGATTGGTTCCGATCGCCGTTCGGTCCCGGGACCTGGCGACGATCTGGTGCGAGCTGGCCGCTCCGAATGAGCTCTCCCTGGGGCCGGTCGTGCCTGCGGAGCTCATCGCCGAGGCCTTGTCGTTGGACGCCGCCGATATACGTGAGGACACGCATCCGCCGCAGGTGGCGTCGGTCGGTCTACCGTTCGTGTTCGTAGAGCTTGCGGAGGCCTCGAAGTTGGGAGCGATCAAGCTTCGCGAGGACCGCTTCGAGGCCATCTCGGAGCTGGGGATCTTTCCGGACATTCACGTCTACGTCCGCACGCAAGGGGAGTTCGACATCCGAGCCCGGATGTTCGCCCCTATGGATGGAATTCCCGAAGACCCCGCGACCGGCAGCGCGAACTGCGCGCTCGCCGGCCTGTTGGCGCACTGCGATCCGATGACGGACGGGGAGTTCACGTGGCGGATCGCCCAGGGAGTGGAGATGGGAAGGCCGAGTGTGCTCGATGCTCGGAGCGAGAAGCGAGAGGGTCGGGTGACAGGTACCTGGATAGGTGGAACGTCGGTGATGGTGAGTGAGGGGTTCATACGGGTGGGATAGAGCGGTGAGGGCGCTCCGGCAGTTGTGGTGGCTCGGCGATCTGCCGACCCGCGTATGTACGGCTCTGGCGGTGATCGCACTCGGCGCCGGTTGCCGCACCGGAGCGAACTACGTGGATCCTGAAGCCCCCCGCTACGTCGGTTCTCCCACGGGGGTCGGGGTCGGCGCATCCGCTCGGTCGGACAACCGCCTGCCCGACACGCTCCGCGTGGTCAGCTTCAACATCGAGTTCGCCGTCAGGGTCGACAGCGCGATCGCGCTGCTGACCTCGGACACGGCGCTGCGCAACGCGGACGTTCTGTTGCTCCAGGAGATGGACGAGCCCGGCACTCGGCGTGTGGCTCAGGCCCTCGGGATGCACTACGTGTACTATCCCGCACTCTTCCACCTGAGAACCAAGCGGGACTTCGGAAACGCCGTGCTTTCCCCGTGGCCGATCGTGGACGACCACAAGATCGTGCTGCCCCATCGAGCCTGGGTGGCCGGCACGCACAGGATCGCCGTGGCCGCTACGATCCGCATCGGCAACACCCACGTACGGGCGTACTCCACGCACCTCGGCACGGCCGTCAGCGTGGAGATGGCCCAACGGCGCGAGCAGCTCGCAACGATCCTGGACGACGCGGCCGCCTACCCCGTCGCCGTCATCGGCGGTGACATGAACAGCGGCGCGGTCGGTCGCTACGCCGTCCAGGCGGGATTCGACTGGACCACCCGCGACGGACCGCGCACCGCCGACGTGGGCCGCCTGGACCACATCTTCCTCAAGGGCTTCGAGATTCCGGGCGGCCCCTCGGCCGGTACGGTTCTGGAGATCCGTGGATCCAGCGACCACAGGCCGGTCTGGGCCCTGGGCGTGCTCCGTTGAGCGGCGCTTCGGGCGCTACCGCAGCCGCCTGAGGCGCGCGCTGCCGCTTACGGTCTTCAACCGAAGCAGTGGACCGCCATCCCCGATGGTCGCCTCGATGTTCGATCCCATCCAGCGGCCGCGCTGGCTGCCGGTCAAGTCGAGGTCGAAGTCCGAATCGAGATCGCCGGACAGGGACTCGAACTCGATGTCCGCATCGGTTCCCGCGGGCAGTCGCAGCGTGATGTCGCCGCTCACGGTCGAGAAGCTGTTTCGACGCTCCAACGATTCCATCTGCAGATCCAATGACCCACTGACGCTACTCGCACGGACGTGGCCCGTCGTCGAGACCGTGACGTCCCCGGTCACCGAGGAGGCTTCGACATCGGAGTCGAGGTCGACCACATCGACATCACCGGTGACCATCGCACCGTGGAATTCGACGCCGCGCGGCACTTGGACTACGAAGTCCACGTCCACGTCGATGTCGTCGTCCCAACGGTCGTGACGGTCACGGTCCCATCCGTCGTTGTCACAGGTGTCGTCACCGCGGACGCGGGGAAAGTAAACGGCACAGATGGTGATGCCGTCCCGCTCCTCGATGACCCGGATCTCTACGTCTTCGAGGTCGGAGCGGCGCCCGTGCTTCTCGGCCACCACCGACGCGGCGCCGCCCGAAGCCACCTCCGCGCGGACGCTGCCGGTGATGCCCTTCACCTCGAGAATGTCGCCCGACCGGATCTGGCCACTCCACTCGAATATTTCCTGAGCGCCCACCGGGGCCACGCCCAGCACGGCCGTCACGATTAGACCGACACCCACTCGCACCATCAAGCCCATCTTCGTCACTCCTGTCAGACCGGGGCCATCTTCCTCTTCTCGATCTGACGTCGCGACGGGGGATTTGGTTTATTCAGGGCCCGTCCTGGCACCAGTCCACCGGTGTCCTAGGCTCCCGACACGTACTGCCGCGCACGGGCCACCTCCGCCCGGTCCGAGTCGCCGGCCAACTCGATCAAGCGGGTGTACATGTCCCGGGCCTGCGCGGCGTTGTCTCCGTCCTCGGCGGCTCGAGCGGCGCTGTACAGACTCCAGAATCGGTTGGGAGAGATCTCGAGGGACTGACGGTATGCCTCGACGGCCTCGCCCAGCCGACCCTGCTCCATCAACATGTCACCGTACAGCTCCCTGGCTGGCAGCAGCGATCCCGGCGTGACCGGATTCTTGTCGGTCGAGTCCTCGAGATCGGCGGCGGCCTGGGCAAGACGTAGCGCGTCGGCGTCGTTTCCGCGCGCGGCCTCGATCCAGGCGTTCGCAGCCAGGCGCAGCACCTCGACCTGCGTCCCCCAGTCGTACGCTCCCGCAGTCTGGGCCGACTGCTGTGTCAGATCAGCGAGGCGCTCCAGTCCGCGCTCGGCGGCGGCCACGTCCCCGGTGCGAGCCGAGCCCAGCGTGTGGGCAAAGACCGGCAGGGCTTCCAGATACGGGTATTTGTCCCAGGGCACCGCGGGAGTCAGCACGGTCGGGAGATTCGCGGCCCCCTCCCAGTCACGGCGCTCCAGCACCACCCTCGCCGGCACGGCTGCCACCGCATATGCCGTCGCAGCATGATCGTAGAGCGGACCGTCCAGACCGTGTACGTGGGCTTCAACCGAGTCGGCCGCCGCGTCGTTCCCCACCTGGAGATGGGCGTAGGCCAGGTAGTCGAGCGCATGCAGGTGATGATGAGAGATGGCCCCGGCCACCGGATGCTCCCAGGCCGCGTCCGCCGAGCGACTGTTGAACTCGATGGACTCCACCCATAGTCCCAACCTGGTGAAGATGTGACTGGTCATGTGCAGGGCGTGGGGGTTGTTGGGCGCTACCCCGCCGTAGCTCCTGGCCGCTTCCAGCGCGCGGTCCGCGAGGGGCGGAAAATCGAACGCATGAATCGTGTAATGGTGTGCTCCGGGGTGATTGGGAATGACCTCCAATACGCCGGCCACTACCTCCCCTGCCCGGATCTGCGCCGCGTATTCCTTGTCCGGTGGCGCCGTGGCGAGAATCGACAGCGCGTAGAACGCGGCGGTCTCCGGATCCGCGGGATGGGCCTCGTGAGCTCGCTGCCAGCCCTCGGCAAACCGGGCGAGTCGTTCCGGCTCGGAGCTTCCCTGAGCGCCCTCGTAGTAGGCCTCCAAGGCCCGGATGAAGCCGTCCTCGACGTCGGTACGAGTGGCAGCCTCGCGCGCCTGAGCCAAGAGCGCTTCTCCGGCAGCCAGCCGTTCGTCATTCACCATGTCGGGCCAGAGCGGATGCACATAGGACATGGCTACTCCCCAGTAGCCGACTGCGCATTCCGGGTCTTCCCGGGTCGCGGCCTCGAATGATCGAGCGGATTCCTCGTACGTCATGTGATGAAGGAGGGCCAACCCCCGCAACACGTGCTCACGTGCGCCCTCCGTGCACGCCACGTCGAGGCCCAGGTTGCCGAGTGGCGCCCCGTCGAGTCCGGTGGCTTCCCGCGCCACGACGTCCCCCGCCCGAGAAGACGCTTCGGACGTGCCGATGCACCCGGCCGACAGCAGCAATGGAATAAGAAAGATGTACGGGTGCCGTGACGAGGTCACTTTCCGCATGGGGCCTCCGTTGCAATGAAGAGGTCTTTTAAAACGCGCCTTGGGGGGTCCGTACGCCGCAAAAGCGCGGCCCGGGCCCGATCCTTAATGCGTAGACATCGGAGGCGCGGCGGTCAAGCTCCGTTCGGATGACCCCCTCATCGAGCGGATTTTCGCTCGTACGATAGGCGCGGGACTTTCTATTCGGGAAAGCACCGTCCTCATCCAACCCCGAGGACACCATGGCTTCCATCTTTCTGCAGCACGTGCCGCTGGTGGGTCAGCCCACCGGCACGTCCTGTTGGCTCACTGCGGCCGAGATGATCTATCAGTTTTTCCACTCCGGTCACTCTCCGCTACGTGAGACCGCGACGTACGGCGCGAACCGGGCCGTGGCCCAGCATCTGACAACGGCGACCGGACAGGCCCAACAGCAGTTCCTCACTACCAAGTTCATGAACTCCGAAGGGCTGATGCCGGCCGAGGTCGACAACCTCGCCGCCTACGGCTTGGCGAAGGTCGCAGGCCCGCCGAGCGGCGTTTGGACGGTGTGGCACATGATCAACCTGTTGGCCGGGTACGGGCCGCTGTGGGCAGGGGGAAACTGGGTGCTGGGGTTCAAGCACGCAGTCACGATCGTGGGCGCGAGCGCGGACAACAACCGCATCTACTATCACAATCCACTTCCGGAGGGACAGGGCGCGGTCGGCCAATGGACCGAGGCCACGGCCGCCGCCAAGCTGGCCACGGCCGTCGGGGGCACAATCATGGCCTACACGAACGGAAAGCTGGAAGCCGACGAGTTCGGCAGCCCGGGTCCGGTGATCACTCGATTCGCGGTCACCGGAAACGCTCCGCAGGTGACCGAGCAGTAGCAGCGCTGAAAAGGGCCCCCTTCCTTGACGAAGGGGGCCCTCTTTAGGCAAACGACCCGTACGGGGTGCGGCTCAGCCGGCCAGGCGCACCTGATCGAACTCGTCCCAGTCGACTACGACGACGCCGTCATCGGTCTGGATCTCGATACCCCGGTTCTCACGGCTGACGTCGTTGGACCCCCGGAGGTTGAACGAGCGTCCGTCGGTCAGCGTCACGAGGGCGCCGCCCCCCATCCGGGTGATGCGGGAGATCTTGCCGAACTCGACTTGGAACTCCACGCCACGGGAGTCGCCGTGCAGGAGCTCCCACGTGAATGCCTCGTCGCGGTCCCAGCGAATCAGTCCGCTATGGGACTCCCCGTCGCGAGTCCACACGGTTCCTTGAAGGGGCCGGCCTCCATCGAAATCCCCAGCCCGGGCCTCGTCCGCTGTGCCGTGGAACCGCACACCGGCGAAATCGCTCCAGTCGACCATGACCTGTCCCAGACCCGGGTCGGACACCGCGATTCCGCTGTTCGATCGGTTGACGTCGTTTGTGCCGCGAAGCATCATCTGCGCGCCCGAGTGCAGTGTCACCAGCGCGGCGCTCGCGCTGTGGCGCTCGATGGTCTCGATGGCTCCGAACGGAACCTTCTGCCGAACGCCATCGTGGTCACCGTCGAGGATGTCCGACGTGTAGATCTCGTCCACGTCCCAGACGACGTATCCGGTGAACTCTTCGCCGGACCGAGTGGTGAGCGTTCCGTGCAGCCGGCCCTGGGCCGGCTCCAAGTGCCGGGGCACCGCCAGGAACTCCACCGACTCCAGGTCTCTCCACTGGAGCTTCACGCTGCTGCCGTCGGGATGGTCCACCATGAGCGCCCGCATGCCGGTGCCGAGGTCGGACGCCCGGGCTCCCAGCTCCATCCTCTGACCGGAGCGGAGGGTAAACTCCGCGCTGTTGCGGCCGGTTACATCGATACGTTGCACGTGCCCGAAACGGATCCCTGAAAGCGTTCCGCCTCGGCGTCCGTCGACGGCCTTGGTGGCGTCCAGAAGGTCGGTCAAGCTGCCCTCGTTCCTGTCCCAGCGCAGGAAGCCCGTCAAGGTCTGGCCGTCCACGGTGACCACCTGGCCGTACAGACGGTTGCTCCCGGAGAGCGGCGTCTCGACGACATACTCGGCAGCCGGCGCCACCTCGTACGTGTGAACGTGCTCCGGACCGCCCGAGGCGAGCGCGGCACCGGTGGCCATGAGTGCGAGGAGCGTGCAGCCCGCGATCAGGGAGAGTTGTTTCGCGTCGTTCCAGCGTTCCCTTCTGTCCATGGTGCTCCTCCCCACATCCTGTGATTCGTTCGACCACCGCCTCGCGCACGCGCGTGCACTAAGACCATACGCAGAAGAAGGACGGCCGGTTCCGGCCAGTGTCCCGATTGAGAAGGACGGCACATCAGCGGCCCAACGGCTTCATCTCCGAAAAGTGGAACTGCACGACCCTCCACTCAGATCCGTCCCGCACCCGAGTCTCGGAGTACCGCCATGTGCCTGGAATCTCCGCACCCGCCGGCAGCGTGAGCGAGCCGTCCAGGTACGCAACCGAGACGGCCACGTCCCCGTAGAGCTTCACGTCGAGCTCCCTAAGCTCCAGATTGGCCCGGAATCCGGAGTCGTATCCGGCCTGGAGCACCTCGGGGTCGACACCCTTCAAGAGGATACCACCGTCCATGAAAAATCCGCGGGTGTCCGGATGATAGAAGTCCGTGAACGCGGCAAAGTCTCCCGTCGCCCAGGCGTCCAGCGTGTTGGTGACGGCATTCCGCACCTCGGTCTCCTGAGCTTGGGCGCGGTCGGCTGCAACGGCAGCGATCAAAGCCAGCGTGGTCACCAATCCATAGCGAATCATGACGATGTGTCCCCGTCTCGGTGCTCAACGAATGTGTGGTACAGGACTCTAGTTGTCCGTCGGCGTCGTCGGAGTTCCACGGCGTGACCCCTCCACCTGCCGCCGGCGGCCGGATTCGTGTGGTTCCCTGGGCGCTGCTGCTTTTGGCAACGGCCACGGTCGTGACCGTTCTCACCACGGTCGATCTGTCCCCGCGGGTGGAAACGGACTTTTTCTTTTCCCGAGAGGACCCGCAGCTACAGGCGGGCCTCGAGATCTCCCGCCGCTTCCCGGCGTCCCCACAGGTCATCGTTCGGGTCGCGGCGTCCGATATCTCTTCGCAGGCCTACCGCTCCGGCGTCGATGCGCTGACCGAAGAGTTGGCTGGGGTGGGGGGCATCGACGAAGCCACCAGCGTCGCCAACGAAAGCGCACAGAGCCCGCTTTGGAGCCGGCTGCTGCTGAACCCGGACGGGCTCTCCACCAACGTGATCCTGCAGACGGACGGCACGCCGGCCGACGTGCTGCTCCCCCGCCTGGAAGAGGTCACGCGCCCGTTCGACGGCCCCGACTTCCGTGTGCAGATGTCCGGTGTGCCGGTGATCGTCGAGCTGATACGGCGGAGTCTGTTTCGGGACCTCGTCCTCTTTAGCAGCGTGGCCCTGGTGCTGTTCGGGCTGTTGATCGGCGTCGTCTACCGTCGGGTAACGATCGTCGCCGGCACGCTGGCCTCGTGCCTCATGGCTTGTAGCCTCACGCTGATCGGCAACCAGGTGTTGGGCATCGCCATCGGGCTGCTCACGGCCAACATCATCACGATCGTCTTCGTCCTCACGCTCTCGCACGTGGTGTTCCTGTCCGCGAATTGGCGTCTCTCGTCCGGGCACGGGCACGAACGGGTGAGGGAGGCGGTGCGGACCACGCTCCCGGCTTCGCTCTGGTGCATGGTCACCACGCTCCTGGGGTTTCTCTCCCTCCTGCTCGCCACCGCCCGTCCGCTTCGCGATCTGGGAATGGCCGGCGCCCTGGGCACGGTCGTCGCGCTGGCGGTCGCATACGCCGTGTATCCGCCCTTCCTGGCCGTTACGGCCCCGGCGAGCGGAGCGGAACGCCGCGACTCGGGTGACACCTGGTCTCGTCGCCTGCCCACCGGACCGAGGGGTCGCTGGCTGGCCGGCCTCGCCGCATGGGTCCTCTTGGTGGGGCTGGGACTGCCGCTTCTGAGCACCGACCCCGGCCTGCTTACCTACTTTGGAGAAGGCACCGTCTTACGGGAGGGCCTCGAAGCCATCGACCGTGACGGGGGGAGTAGCACCCTCGAGGTCGTAGTGCGGGACGCGGAGGGCGCCCGTTTGGACAGTCCCGAGGCGAACGACAAGCTCTGGGCGTTCCAAGACGCGCTCGAGGCGGACTCCACGGTCGGCGTGGTCCTCTCGTCGGCAGTGCTCCTGGCCCACGCCCGCCGCCAGCCGCTGGCGGGGTTCCTGAGCCTCGGCCAGTTGGCAGACATCCTGGAGAGTCCGCTCGCAGATGGCGTGGGTCTCGGGTTCCTCGAGCAGGACCGGCTCGCCGGCAGGGTGCTCATGCGGATTCGTGAAAGCGGGCGTACCGGTACACGTCAGGAGCTGATTCAGCGCGTCGAGGCGCTCGCGCACGAGGCCGGGCTGGAGCCGGTCCTGATCGGCGGCGTGTTCGACCTGCAGGCCCGCCTGGCCGATCTCATCGGCCGAAGCCTCAGAACCGGCCTCGGGGGTCTGCTGTTGGTCTTCGTGGCCGTCGGGTGGCTCGTGTCCCGACGATGGTCGGTGACGGCCGCGATGTTCCTCTGCCTCTGTGCCATCCCCCTCGTCGTGCTCGGCGCGTTCGGACATCTACGCGTGGCGGTAGACATGATCACCTCGCCGGCCGCCAACGTCGCGCTGGCCATGGGCGTGGACTCCATGATTCACCTGGTCACCCAGGCCCGACGGCCGGAGCTCGGCACTCTGACCACCAGGGAGCGCTGGCTGGCAGCCCGCGACCGAATGGCGCGGCCGGTCCTGGCTGCCACCCTCATCATCTGCGTGGGATTCGGAGTGTTCGCCCTGTCCACCTTCCCGCCCACCGGCCGGTTCGGGCTCGCGGTCATGCTGGGAACCGCTACGGCGGCGGTGCTCACCCTGGTCGCGCTTCCGCTGGCCGTCGGCGGGGCTGCCCCGGCGCCGGCGGAGCCTTCCGGGTAACGTGCGCTGACGTCCCGCTGACGTGCGGCGCCTTCCGGAAAACGCCATACTTCTCCAGGCGCGTGGACCATCGCAACCCGCGCCGGACATCGACCCGTCGTCTGCACACCATTCCCGAGGCCTTTCATGAACGCCCCAACCTCTCCCGTCTCGGTCGGCCATCGCTCCGGCCTGGCTCTCTTCGTAGCCCTGCTGCCCATCGCCTTGTCGTTCAACGCGGCCGGCGCGCAGGAAACGGCGCCTCTCCGGCCGATGACGTTCATGGACGTTCAGCACATGGCCCGTGCGGGGTCGTGGACCCCCAGTCCGGATGGCCAGTGGATGCTGTACACGATTTCGACTCCGGACTGGGAAGAGGCGGACCGCCAGTCCGACATTCACCTGGTGAGCTTGAGCGAAGGGGTCTCGTCCAGTCGCCAGATGACGTTCACCGAAGCGAACGACGAGACCGATCCGATCTGGGCGCCGGACGGAAGCTTTTTCGTCTTCACCTCCGACCGGGACTCGGACGGCAACGGTGGCAAGGACCAACTCTACGCGATGCGGCCCGACGGTGGTGAGGCTCGTCGGATAACCGCGGCCAAGGAGGGCGTATCCGATCCTGCTTTCAGCCCCGACGGACAGTGGTTGGTGTACCGGAGCGGCAAGTCCGGCCGCGAGCAACTCTACCGGCTCCCCGTGGCCACGCTCGACGAGGTCGAGCCGGAACAACTGACGGAAGGTGAAGCGGGGGTCGAGCAGTGGGAATGGTCCTCGGACGGCACGAGCATCTACTTCATCCGTCCCGACCGGTTCGACTCGGACGAGGAGCGCAGGCGGGAGAAGCGCTTTACGGTAGACATCAAGAACATGGTCACACCGCTGTCCAACCTGTGGGCGCTGGACCTGACCGCGATGACGCCGTCGGAGCGACAGCTCACCGACGATCCCGATGTCAGCGTCGAGCGGTTCGTGCTGTCCGACGACGGACGCTGGATCGGCTACGCAGGGGGATCGGCCAAGCGCTATGAACGCAACATCACCGGCCAGCGACTCTATGCGGATCTGTTCATCATGGACGTGGCCACCGAGCACGTCGAACGTCTCACCGCCAACTATGAGGTGGCCGAGAGCGGCCCCAGCTTTTCGCCGGACGGCCGCTGGGTAGCGTTTTCCGCTCCGGACGATCTCACCCGCTACTCGATGACCGAGAACCGGGTCTACGTCCGCGAGGTGGACGATCGGAACGGACCGTTCCGGAAGCTGGGCGCCGATTTCGACGGCGGCGTGGGCATCTCCTTCTGGGCCGACGACGGGCAGACGATCTACTTCAACACGGGTGTGCGGGTCACGAACCAATTGCACGCACTCGATGTCACGACCGGAGCGGTAACCCAGATCACGACGGAGCGCGCGGCGCTCTCGGTGCGCCGTGACCGGGACTCCGGCGTCTACCTGATCGATTATTCCGATCCCGCCACGCCGCCCACGGTGTTCACCGCACCGGGCGTGGACCTGATCGCTGATCGCTCGTCATGGGTGCAGCTGGTCGACGCCAACCCCCAGGTGGGCGAGCTGGCGTTGGGCGAAGAGGTCGAGATTACCTGGCGCTCCACCGACGGCAAGGAGGTCGGGGGCATCCTGGTTAAGCCCGTGGGCTACCAGGAGGGTCAGCGATATCCGCTCATCGTGGCCATCCATGGAGGCCCGGCGGCCGCGGACATCCTCCGCTTCAACGGCGGCTACGGCGCGCAGGTCTATGCGGGCGCGGGATACGCGGTGCTCAAGCCCAACTACCGCGGATCGAGGAACTACGGCAACGCCCATCGGACCGACATTGTCGGGGACTACTTCACGTTGGGATTCGACGACATCATGACCGGGACCGACTACTTGATCTCGGAAGGGATCGTGGATCCCGATCGCATGGGCGCTTTGGGCTGGAGCGCGGGGGGACACTGGTCTAACTGGATCCTTACGCACACCGACCGATTCAAGGCCATCAGCTCCGGTGCGGGCACCATGAACTGGATCTCCATGTACGCGCAGAGCGACGTGCAGAGGAACCGACAGTTCTATATCGGAGACGATTTCCTATACGAGAACTTCGAGCCGTACTGGGACCAGTCGCCGCTGAAGTACATCGCGAACGCCAAGACTCCCACCATGATCCATGTGGTGGAGGGCGACCCGCGGGTGCCCAGTCCCCAGTCCGTGGAGCTACACATGGCTCTCAAAAAGCTCGGCGTTGCGACGGAGCTGTTCATGTACCCGGGCCGCAGCCACGGCATTCCGGACGCCCGCAACCGTTTGGTCAAGTCGGTCAGCGAAATGGCCTGGATGGACTACTACGTGAGGGGGATGGGAGAGAAGTTCGAGTGGCAAGCCGTGCTGGAGACCTTGGAAGCGGAACAGGAGGCGCCGGCCGCGGTGTCCGACACCGAGCCTGCCGGGCCGGCGGGCACCGGGCCGGCGAGTCGGCCTCGATAGAGGAGTGGGTGCGGGCAGGACCGCCCTACCAACGGGCGGAGTGGCCTCGGGCGTCTACGTGCACGAACGGGCCGTGCACGGAGTTCCGCTTGTAGAGCCCCAACCCGCCGACGCGAACGCCTGACAGCCGATCGCGTTCGACGCGTTCGACGATGCGGGCCAAGGTGCGCGCGTCGTCGAGGTTGACGCGTCCGTCCCGGTTCAGGTCGTCCATCTCGCCGTTGCCGTCCGCGTCCACCCACACGTCGGCCGCGTCACCCCAGAGATGGCGGGACCGGGTTGTCTTGTTCCCGATCGCGCGGTTGTACCATGGCGTTCGGAAGCCCGACATGACGTGCAGGGTCGGAGCGTCGATGCCGGCCTCGTTCAGGGCCTCGAGCACCGCCTCCAGCTTGAGCATCAGCTCGAACGAAACGACGGCGAATCGGGGCTCACCCGGCTGTTTGCACAGAAACTGACCGAGCGTGAAGTGCGGAGAGAGCAGCACGTCCTCGTCGTCGGGACGCACCTCGACGAACCCGACCGGCGCGGCATAGGCCGACTCCGGGTCCGGGTCGGCGTGGTAGGTCCCGATTCGGTAGCCGTCCAACGAGCCGGCGGCGACTTCCGTCCTGGCGCGCATGACGAGAAAGTTGAGGTGCACGAAGCCACCCCTCCCGTCCTCGATGCGCACAGCTTCGATTCCGGGCTCCGTCGGGGCGGTCCACACCCATTCCCCTTCCCGGGCCGGATGCAGGCTTCCCATGTCGGGAGAGGTGACCGCCGCCTCGGAGGACGAGGTGCGGAGACGCACGCGCTGCTCCGGGAGCACCGGGAGCGCCATGACCTTCCACGGAATCAGACGGCCGTCCACGGACACGAAGAACGGAGCGCGCTCCGATCGGTATGAGGGACCCGACAGGTCGCCCAGGCGGGCCGGGACCACGCCGGGCTCGTCGAGCGCCCGAGCCGGCTGCACCGATACCAGCAGGGCACTCGCCGCCAACACCCACGACCAGAGTTGCCGGGGGGTGGCCGGGACGCCTGTCGAAACCAACGTTGTCGTGCCCATTCTACGAGACCGTGTGCAAGCGCAAAGCCGAGAGAGCCGTTTCTGCAAGCGGACCAAGGTGACGGTCCGCCGGAGAATGGGCTACAAACGTTTGTTTCCCTGTTGCTATCCCGGTCCCCACAAACCGGATGGGTCGTTCCCGTCCGGTTTTCCGGAGCTTGCAGGCATGTGTTTCCGCCTCTGGTTATCCTCCCTGCCATGACATCTCTCCCGAAGTGCCGAGCGGTGGACCGCGGGTTCGTGGTGGACGCGGTGAGCCGGTATGTGGAAATCGATTCCGTCAATCCTGCGTTTTCGAGCTCCGGCGGGAACGAGTCGGGACTGGCATCCGCAGTGGCCAACGATCTCCGCTCGATCGGGCTCGACGTACATCTGGTAACGCCCGAGCCCGGCCGCGATTCGGTCTTGGGCGTGCTCCGCGGCCGTGGACGAGGGCCCTCCCTGATGCTGAACGCACACCTGGATACCGTGGGCGTGAAGGGCATGCGATCGCCCTTTCTGGCGGTGCAGCGGGACGGCGCCATCTACGGACGCGGGGCATACGACATGAAGGGTGGTCTGGCCGCGTGCGTCGCCGCGGCCCGGGCGGTGGCCCAGTCCGGGGTCGCGCTCGCCGGAGATCTTTGGGTCGCAGCGGTGGCAGACGAGGAAAATGCCAGTATCGGCATGCAGGCGGTGCTGGAGCGATTCGTGCCGACGGGCGCCATCGTCACCGAGCCGACCGACCACCGGCTCTGTACCGCGCACAAGGGCTTCGCCTGGTTCGAGCTGGTCACGGAAGGCCGAGCCGCCCATGGGAGCCGCTTTTTGGAAGGGCTCGACGCCAACCTGCGCATGGGCCGGGTTCTGTGCGAGCTGGAGAAGTTGGAGCGAAGCCTCCGAAGCACTCCGGATCCCCACCCGTTGGTGGGCCCGCCTTCCCTTCATGCCGCCATGATTGCCGGTGGAACCGGGATCAGCACCTACGCCGCGGAGTGCAGACTCCAAGTGGAGCGGCGAACCATCCCGGGTGAGACCGAGGATTCTGCACGCGCCGAAATGGAAGCGATCCTGGAACGGCTTTCAGTCGAGGACGACTTCCACGCCCGGATGACCACGCTCTTGTGGAGGGACGCGTACGAAGCCGACCCGGACTCGCGCGTGGTACCGGTGGTGCGTGAGGCCGCGACACACGTGATGGGTGGCACACCCAGAACGGCCGGCGAGACCTATTGGATGGATGCCGCATTTCTCCAGTCGGCCGGTGCCGACACGGTGGTCTTCGGGCCGGCGGGAGGGGGCGCCCACGCGGACGTGGAATGGGTGGAGATCGATTCCGTCGTCCTCGTGGCCCAAGTGCTGGCCGAAGCAGCGTTCCAGTACTGCGGAGTGGTGCAGTGACGGGGCACCCATCGACCGCCCCGCGTCTCGACATCGAGGCCTTGCGCGAGGACACGCCGGGCACGGGACACCGCACCCATCTGAACAACGCCGGAGCCGGCCTGATGCCCCGGCCCGTGATCGACGCGATTCAGGGCCACGTCACGCTGGAGTCGGAGATCGGCGGGTACGAAGCCGCCGATCTCCGCGCGGAAGCGGTCGCCGGTGTCTACGGGTCGGTGGGCCGCCTCATCGGATCACCCGCGGCGAACATCGCCCTGATGGAGAACGCGACGGCCGCGTTCAACGCCGCGCTGTCGGCCATCCCACTCCGAGCGGACGACGTCATCCTCACCACGAAGCACGATTACGTCTCCAACCAAATCGCCTTTCTGACGCTTCGCGATCGCCTGGGGGTGCGGGTGGTCCATGCCCCCGATCTGCCGGAGGGCGGAGTGGACCCGGCCGCATTTGCCGAGCTGGTCCATCGCCTCCGCCCGCGGGTGGCCACGATCACCCACGTGCCAACCAACTCCGGACTGGTACAGCCCGTCGAGGAAATTGCCGCGATTTGTCGCTCGCGAGACGTGCCTCTCATTCTCGACGCATGCCAATCCGTAGGCCAACTGGACGTGGATGTCCGCGCTTTGGATCCGGATTTCCTATCCGCTACTGCACGGAAGTTCCTGCGCGGCCCCCGCGGCATCGGTTTCCTCTACGTGTCCGATCGGGCGCTCGAGCGGGGGCTGACTCCGCTGTTCCCGGACCTGAGGGGCGCCGATTGGATCGACGCAGACCTGGTTCAGCCTGCACCCGACGCCCGCAGGTTCGAGAACTGGGAGTTCCCGTTCGCGCTCGTGCTGGGCTTGGGGGCCGCCTGCGACTACCTGCTCGATCTCGGGGTGGGCCGCTGCGGCGAGCGGGCGGCGGCACTGGCCAGTGACATGCGAACGCGGCTGAGCGATCTGGCCGGTGTCCGAGTCCTCGACCGTGGCTCTACGCTTTCGGCCATCGTAACGATGGCAGCGGAGGGGGTCGACGCCGGGTTTCTCAAGAGCGAGCTCAGCCGCCGCGGCATCAACACGTCGACTAGCCCGCGGGAGTACGCGATCTTCGACTTCGACGCCAAGGCGGTGCCGGGAGCTTTGCGGATCTCTCCTCACTACTACAACACCGAAGAGGAGATCGACGCCTTGGTCGCCGCCCTGGCCGAGATTGTCGGCTAGTGGGCTGATTCAAAGTCCTGCAACCTCGGAAGCACATGCCCTACCCCAAGAAGCCGGCCGACGCACATCCCGACCTGGTGCCCGCGATCAGAGACCGATGGAGCCCGGTCCGGTTCGACGCCGCGGACGACATCTCCGACGACGAGCTCCGGCTGGTCCTCGAGGCCGCGCGTTGGGCACCGTCCTCGTTCAACGAGCAGCCGTGGCGGTTTCTGTGTGCGCGGCGGAACGACGCCCATCGGGGCCCCCTCGAAGCGGCACTCTTCGATGGCAATGCGTACGCCAAGCGCGCCTCGGCACTGGTGTGCACGCTGGCCAAAAGCACGCTGTCGCGTAACGGCAGGACCAACCGGCTGGCCCCGCACGACGTGGGGTTGGCCACGATGAACCTGGTGATCCAGGCCACGTCCATGGGGCTGATCTCCCACCTGATGGCCGGCTTCGACAAAGATCGGATCAGGCACGACTTCCGGATTCCGGACGACTTTACTCCGCTGGTCATGATCGCGCTGGGACGCCACGACCCGGCGTTGACCGGCTCCGACATGACCGCCCGCGAAGACGACAAGCAACGGACCCGCAGCCCGCTGGACGAGCTGGTGTATGGATCCGCGTTCGGCGCCTCTCTCAATCTTTCGTGAAGTGTACCTTGGTGATTCGACCCTGCGGTCCGACCAGCCAGCCGCTCCCCGAGCTGGTGAGGTCCACCGCCCAGTAGGCTTCGTCATCCAGCGCTAACCAGCGCTCTCCGTCGTCTCCGGACCAGTCCGCGCCGGCCGGCCCCACGGCCACCGCGGTGCGGGTGCCGGGAACGTAGCTGGCGCCGTAGACCGGACCCGGCATCCTCAGGGCGCCGCCCACGGCCCAGGACTCCCCTCCGTCCATGGTGCGCACGACGTTGACCGTTCGTGCCTCCATCTGCGCGAGGTCCCCTCCCAAGCCCAACCCGACCTCCCGGCCCCGAAACGTCAGCGTCGTGAGCCCCGCCACGTCGCCCTTGACGATGGGAGTCTCGGACGCCTGCCACGTGCGTCCATGGTCGGCGGTCCGGAGCACACGGGCGTTCCCACCAGCACCGGTGGCGATCCAGCCCCTGCCCTCCGTGCCGGCGCGGGCGCAGGTGCCGCTGGCCGCGAACCCGCCTTCACCGGCCCCGGCCGGCGGCAGACGCGCCGGATCGGGACGGCGCCAGGTGCGTCCTCCGTCCGACGTCAACAGCACATAGGGCACACCATCGAACGAGTCCCCGTACGCCAGCCCTCGCCGGTCGTCCCAAAAGTCGAGGCAATCGAGAAAACCGCGGGTGTCTTCCATCAGGAACGCGAGCTCCCAGGTTCGACCTGCGTCTTCCGTCACGTAGATGCGCGACAGCGGTCCGGAGCCGGCACTCATGAGCACCGCCCGGTCGGCATCGAAAGCATGGACGTCACGGAACTGAAGGCTGTCGCCACCGGGTCCCGTCGACGCCTCCCACACGAGCCCTCCATCGGTGGTGCGGACGTAGGTCCCGTCATGGCCTCCGACCCAAGCCACCTCGGCAGAGACCGCGCTGATCGCCTGGAGGAGGGACTCGGTACCCGAGGACTGGCGGACGAGCACCGGCAGTCCCGTCGGCGCCGGACCTTCGTCACCTCCGGCCGTCCCGCACCCGACCGCGACAAGCACGAACAGCGACTTTCCGGCCCCTCGGGCCAACGGTCGAACGTCGATCATGGGTCGACCCTACCAGACCCCGCCGCTGCCGGGCAACCCTCCCGCGGCTCGGGCGCTCGTGTCGATGTCGCTCGGCCGCCGGACAATGCCCGATCCGAGCGCGGCCATTTGCGAACCGGCGTGGATTGAAGAGATTGCCCCGGCCATTCGTAGTGAGCATGTGACTGCTGAAATGGAGCGCGATTGCACGCGGAGGTCGAGCGAGAGCTCATCCGGCAATGCAAGGGCGGCGGACCCCAGTACTACCAACCTATCGTCCGTGCATACGAGGGCGCCGGCCTGAGGCTGGCTCTCGGTATGATGGGCAACACGGAGGACGCGAGGGACGCTCTCCAGGAGGCGTTCGTCAAAGCCTGGCATGCACTCCCCAAGTTCGACCTCAAGAGGCCGTTTGGCCCATGGTTTTTCCAGATTCTGCGCAACCAGTGTCGGGACATGCTACGCAGCCGTCAGGCGCGTTTCCGCGTGGAGACGCTGGACGAGCGCATGGACGCGCACGCGGCGGGGGAGGACGTGGATCCCGAAGCGCGAAGGCGGCGAAAGGCCGCGCGCGAAGTGCTTTGGCAGGGTCTGGAGCGGATTGGCCCCGAACACCGAGAGATCTTGGTGCTGAAGGAATTGGAAGGATTTCGCTACGCGGAGATCGCCTCGATTCTCTCCATCCCCGACGGCACCGTCGCCAGTCGCCTGTATCACGCGCGGCGGGCCCTGAAGGCGGCATTGGACGAGATGGGAGCGGAGTACCCGTGAGGAGAGTCACAACGTGAACGATCGCGTTTCTCACGAGCAGCTCATGCGTTTTCTGGACGGTGAGCTTTCGCCCGACGAGCGGATGCGGGTGGAAGATGCGGTAAACGCGTCGTCCGAGATCCGCCGAGAGCTGGCGTTGTTCGAATCCATGAAGCAGGATCTTCAGGAGCTGAGCTTTGCTCCGGTGCCGGTCGGCGACTCCGTATGGGACAAGGTGAACGTGCGCGTCACCCGCCCCATCGGATGGGTCGTCTTCCTGATCGGAGCGCTCGTTTGGATGGTCTACGGGACCTGGGTCTATTTCACCTCTTCCATCGACCTCTGGGAGAAGCTGGCCGCCGGAGCGGTGGTGACGGGCCTCCTCATGCTCTTCGCCACGGTGATTTGGGAGCGGTACAAGGTGTGGCTGACCGACCCGTACAAGGACGTGCACAGATGATCATCTCGACCGCGGACCGATTGGATGGATACCGCGTGGTGGAGGTAGTGGGCCTGGTCCGCGGAGCCACGATTCGGGCCCGACACGTAGGCCGCGACGTCATGGCCGGGCTCCGCAACCTGGCGGGCGGTGAGGTCCGTGAGTATACCAAGATGCTGGCCGAAGCGCGGGAACAAGCGATCGACCGGCTGGTGGAGGAGGCGGAGGCGGTCGGCGCCAACGCCGTGATCGGCTTTCGCTTCCAGACCTCGATGATCATGCGAGGCGCAGCGGAGATGCTGGCGTACGGCACTGCGGTGCGCGTCGAAAAATCCGGGAGCGACGTATGAAGAACCTCATCGCTGTGGTGTTGGGATACCTGGTCATGGCGGTTCTCGTCATGGTGTTTCTCACGGTCCTCTATCAGCTACTCGGAGCAGACCGCGCTTTCGTAGAGGGATCGTACGCCGTGTCGGGCACGTGGTCCGTGCTCAGCCTGGTTCTGTCCCTGTTCGCGGCGCTGATCGGCGGGCTGGTCTGCGCTCGGCTGTCCCAATCCCGATCGGCGGTGATCGCGCTCGCCGCGTTCGCGTTCGCCATGGGCGTCATCTTCTCGATCCCGTCGTTCCTCGGCGGCGACCCGGCCGTCGCGGCACGGGTCGGAGATATCGGGAACATGCAAGCGTTCCAAAACGCGGTGACGCCCGGATGGGTGGCGGTGCTGACTGCGGTGGTCGGAGCAGTCGGCGTGTTGGTCGGCGGGCGGCTGCCTCCGCAACCGGACGACACCCTTCCGCTCTAGGGCGACCTCCCCCTAGAACCCGAAATCCAACCTGCCGGTCGAGAGCACCGGCAGCGGAATCCCGGACCGGCTCTGACTTTTGTCGGGGTCGGTCCACGTCTTTCGGACAACCGCATCACCGACCGTGGCGGGTCGTTGGACAGGAATGGGCCGGCGAGCTTGTCGGTACCCGTTACGCACAGGTGTTCTCGGCACTCGGAGAGCCCACAGGGCTCGGCAGCTCATCCGGGACTGCCGTGATATTATAGACTCGGAACACCAAGGCGCGCGGCACGGTGTGCTTCCATCCATCTGCCGGAGGATCCATGACCCCGCTTCTGCTCGGCTTTCTCATGCTCGGCACCGCGGTCCAGAGTGACACGGTGCCTCTTTACGACGATCTTGGGGATCATCACCACCCCATCACCACTCAGGTATCCCGTACCCAGGCCTACTTCGACCAAGGCCTGAGGCTCACCTACGCGTTCAATCACGCCGAGGCGATTCGCTCCTTCGAGCGAGGTGCCCAGTTGGACCCGGCGTGCGCCATGTGCTACTGGGGCATCGCCCTGGCCCTGGGACCCAACATCAATGCAGGCATGGCGGAGGCGGAGGGACGTGCCGCCTGGAAGGCCATTTCCCGTGCGTTGGAATTGGCGCCGGAAGTGTCGGCACCTGAACGCGCGTACATCGAGGCGCTCGCTCAGCGGTACGGGGCCGACCCACTCACCGACCGCGACGGCCGCAACCACGCCTGGGCCACCGCGATGGCCGATGTCGCCGACGCCTACCCCGGTGACGACGATGCCGCCGTGTTCGCCGCCTCGGCCCAGATGAACTTGAGCCCGTGGGACTACTGGGAGACTCCCGACAGGCCCCGTCCCAACGGGAGGGCGGCCCTCGAGCGCCTCTCGACGGTCACGCAGCGGAGCCCCGACCACGTGGGCGCGTGCCACTACTACATCCACATCGTGGAAGAACACCACCCGCAGCGCGCGATCGACTGTGCGGAGCGACTTCCCACGCTGATGCCCGGAGCCGGCCACATCGTTCACATGCCGGCGCACGTGTACATCCGCGTGGGGCGATACGCGGACGCGGTGGAGCGCAACGTTCACGCGACCCATGCCGACGAGGAGCACCTGGAGGATTTCTCACCGGACGGCGCCTATCTCATGGCCTACTATCCGCACAACTACCACTTCCTGTGGTTCGCGGCGAGCATGGCCGGAATGGGAGAAACCGCCATCGACGCGGCTCGGCACACCAGCGAGCGGGTCGACGCCGACGCGATGCGGATGCCGGAGCTGAGGATGCTCCAGCACTTCTCGGTGACGCCGCTGTTCGCCCTCGTGCGGTTCCGGCGGTGGGACGCGATCCTGGCCGAGGCCGAGCCTGCCCGTGACCTCGTCTACCCACGCGGCGTGTGGCACTACGCCCGTTCGGTGGCGATGGCGGCCCGAGGCGATGCGGAAGGAGCGGCGCAGGAGCTCGAGGCGCTGCGTGGGCTTCGTGACGAGCTCATCGCTGACGACATCGCGATCTGGGACCTCAATCCGGCCAGCAGCATCCTCCGTATCGGCGAGCGCGTGGCAACTGCCGAGCTGCTGGCCCTTCGTGGGCGAGCCGACGCTGCGCTCGAAGCGCTGACGGAGGCTCAGGCGATCGAGGAGACGCTCACCTACGACGAGCCACCGACGTGGCACATGCCCGTCAACCAGATCCGGGGCCTCATGCTGCTCCGCGCCGAGCGGCCCGGACCTGCCGCCGAAGCGTTCGCCGCGGACCTGGACCGGTTCCCGGACAACGGCTGGTCGCTTTGGGGACTGGCTGAAGCGCTGACGGCTTTGGGACAGGAGAGGGAGGCCGCGACAGTGCGCGAGCAGTTCCAGCGCGCATGGAAGTCGGCCGATATCGACCTGGGTGTAGGGGTGACCGGCCAGCCGTAGGGGGGCGGCGCCGGGTCGTTTCCACGGCCTGAACACTAGGGGGGCGGGCACGCCGGGTGTGCCCGCCCCTCACCCTAAGCCTCCAACACCGTCCGCATGGCCCGGTACCCCTCCTCCAGAAAAAACCGCACGCGGTCGAACGCGAAGGCGGAGTACCCGTCCACGCTGGGCCTCACGTAGAGGAGCGGCGCGCCGGTCCACTCGTCGACCTTCGCCCGCCGTCTCCGCCCGGCCATGATCGCGAAGACCCGGTCGTGGACCGCGACCAGTCCGTCGTCCAGGGCCTTCTCGCCGTCGGCTTCGGCGCCCGAACCCACGTCGATCGCGATGATGCCCGTGGCGCCCAGCTCTGCCGCGCGGTCGATCGCGAGCGCGTTGTTGGTCCCTCCATCGACCAGGAGCTGATCCTCCAACCGGGCAGGGGGGTAGAGCACCGCCAGCGCCGACGAGGCGTAGCATGCCTCCGCCAGGTCGAGGTCGGTCCTGGCGCCGTTGCCGAACCACTCGGTTCGGCCAGTCGAGAGGTCCACCGCGTTTACCTGGAGCGGCACGTCCAAGGCTCCCCAGTCCCGGGTGGGAAGGATGCGGTCGATGTACTCCCGGAGAACGTGTCCGTGAAATACGCTCTGCTCGCGGATGCCATTCACCCAGATTACGCCGCGGTTCAGCCGGACGATGTCCTCCTTGCGGAGGTCCAGTCCGAGCTGGATCAACTCCGCCCAGTGCATGCCTCCGGCGATGCATCCGCCCACGAGCGCGCCGATGCTGGTGCCCACCATGCCGGCGATGGGTACGTCCGCCTCGGTCAGGGCCTGCCACACCCCGGCGTGCGCGACGCCACGGATCCCTCCGCCACCCAACACCAGCCACACCCGGTCGCCCAGGTAGGAGAAATCCTTGACGGGCCAGGGAGCGTGAGGCAGGCCCACCCCCACGGGATCAGGCTCGGGCGGATGACGTTCTTCGGATGGCGGCGAGCTCTCGGCCGGCTCCCGCTCGGGTGCTTCCCGGCGGCGGCGCCTGCGGGCTCGGCGGGCCTTGTCGGACGGGGCGTCTTGCCCCTCGACCGGGTCGGACTCTTCGCCCAACCATCCCAGGTTCCAGCCGAACTTCCCCCAGCGTTTCAACTGCCCTCCTCAAAAGGTCCTGCGCAACCGCCTTGCCGACCTCTGGCCGGCGACGCCCCGTTGAATGCTGGACGCACTATCATGGTGTCGGCAAGGCCCCGGTGGACTACACCCGAAGTATCGTTGCCATTCGACGCGTGCGGCATCGCGCCGAGGCGTGCGGTGGACCAGGCGCGATTCCAGTTCTCTTGACCTGAAGCAGCCTCTGGAGTAGCGTTCTGAAACTAAGAATCATTCTTGATTACGGCGGCCTGCGGGCCGCAATTTTTTCCCCCTTGGACCTCCTGAAATGAGCCGACCCGTCGTCTTGTCCGTGAACGGACTCACAGCCGGCGTTGCCGAAGAAGATCTCGCGATTCTCAAAGGCGTGGACCTCCAGATACGCGAGGGTGAGATCCATGCGATCATGGGCCCCAACGGGTCCGGTAAAAGCACGCTCGCCAAGGTGTTGATGGGCCATCCGGGGTATGAAGCCACGGGCGGCTCGGCCACCTATCGCGGCCAGGACCTCCTGGAGCTGGAGCCGGATGAACGCGCCCGCGACGGCGTGTTCCTGGCTTTCCAGTACCCGGTGGAGATACCCGGCGTCTCGATCGCCAACTTCCTGCGCACCGCACGTCAGGCCCGACTGGACGACGGAGAGGAGTTGGATCTTTTCGATTTCCAGGATCAGCTCATCGATCGGATGGAGCTGCTGAGCATGGACACCTCGTTCGCGGAGCGGCCGGTGAACGACGGGTTCAGCGGAGGCGAGAAGAAGCGCAACGAGATTCTGCAGTTGGCGGTCCTGGAGCCCACCCTGGCGCTGATGGACGAGACGGACTCGGGCCTGGACATCGACGCGCTCAAGGTCGTGGCTCACGGGGTGAACACGCTGAAAGGTGAACGCCCCGAGATGGCGGTGCTCCTCATCACCCACTATCAGCGACTCCTCAACTACATCCAACCCGACCACGTCCACGTGATGGTGGACGGCCAGATCGTGCGCTCGGGAGGCCCCGAGGTGGCGCTGGCGCTGGAAGAGGACGGGTACGCCGAGTACCACGAGCCCGCTGAAGCGGGAAGGTAGCCCCACATGCCCAAGAACGAGCTCGTCGAGGGCCTGGCCCTTGATGATTACAAGTACCACTTCATCACCGAGGACGAGCCGCTGTTCCGGTCGGATCGGGGGCTCAATGAAAAGGTGGTGAGGGAGATCAGCGCGCAGAAGGAGGAGCCCGAGTGGATGCTCGAGTTCCGCCTGAAGGCGCTGGACATCTACAACCGCAAGCCCATGCCCACCTGGGGCGCGGATCTGTCCAACCTCGAAAACGTGTTGGACCAGATCTACTTCTACGTGAAGCCCCAGGAGAAGATGGAGCGCTCCTGGGACGACGTGCCGGCGTCCATCAAGGAGACGTTCGAGAAGCTGGGCATTCCGGAGGCCGAGCGGGAGATCTTGGCAGGAGTCGGCGCGCAGTATGAGTCGGAGATGGTGTACCACTCCCTGAAAAAAGAGTGGGAAGCCCAGGGCGTGATCTTCGACTCGATCGAAGACGGCCTGAGGAACCATCCCGAGCTCTTCCGCGAGCACTTCGCTACGGTGATCCCGCCGGCGGACAACAAGTTCTCGGCCATGAACTCGGCGGTGTGGTCGGGCGGCTCGTTCGTGTACATCCCCAAGGGTGTGGAGCTGGAAACGCCGCTCCAGGCCTACTTCCGTGTGAACCAGGAGCAGATGGGGCAGTTCGAGCGCACGCTCATCATCGCGGACGAGGGCTCGCGCGCTCACTACATCGAGGGCTGCACGGCGCCGGTCTACTCCACGGACTCGTTCCACTCGGGAGTCATCGAGATCGTGGTCAAGCCGGGCGCCCATTTCCGGTACACGACCATCCAGAACTGGTCGAACAACATGTACAACCTGGTTACGCAGCGTGCGATGGTGCACGCCGACGCGACCATGGAGTGGCTGGACGGCAACTTGGGCTCCAAGGTGACGATGAAGTACCCGTCGTGCTACCTCATGGGCGAAGGGGCCCACGGGTCGATCCTGTCCATTGCCTACGCGGGGAACGGCCAACACCAGGACACGGGCGGGAAGGTCATCCACGCCGCCCCGAGAACGACGTCTTCGATTGTCTCCAAATCGATTTCCAAGGGCACCGGCCGATCCTCGTACCGCGGGCTGGCCAAGGTCTACGAGGGAGCCGAGGGAGCCAAGTCGAACGTCGAGTGCGACGCGCTGCTCATCAACGACACGTCGCGCACGGACACCTATCCGTATATCGAGATCGAGGAGCGGAGCGCACAGGTGGGGCACGAAGCCACCGTGTCCAAGATCGGAGACGAGCAGCTCTTTTACTTGACCAGTCGCGGCATTCCGGAGGAGGAGGCCATGGCGTTGATCGTGCGCGGATTCATCGAGCCGATCGCCAAGCTGCTACCCCTCGAGTATGCGGTCGAGCTGAACCGACTCATCGAACTGGAGATGGAGGGCTCGGTTGGCTGACCTGACCATGGTGCCCGAGGGCGTCACCGCCGCGATCAACCGTGACGCGGTCACCGCCCGCTCGACCGGCGAGCCCGACTGGCTCGCCCGACGCCGGTTGGACGCGTGGGACATCTACGAGGGGACCCCCCTGCCCACCACGAGGGCAGAGGAGTGGCGCTACACGGATCTCCGGAAAAAGCTGGATCTCGATGCCGTGAGCCTACCCGATCCTGCACCCGCCTCGGCTTCCGTGCCGAAGGCGCTGTCAGAGGCGATGGCGCAGGATCAGGACGCCTCCGCCCGGGCGACGGAGATCGACGGCACCGTGGTGTCGGCGGAGGTCGCCGAAGCCGCGGCGGCCGGCGGAGTCGTCTTGCTTTCGCTTCGGGAGGCGGCGGCAACCCGGCCCGACATTCTGGAGAAGTACTTGGCCACCAAGGCCGTCACTCCCGGGAACGGGAAGTTTCAGGCGCTCAACGCGGCGCTCTGGAGCGACGGGGTGCTCCTCTACGTGCCGAAGGGCGTCGAGCTGGATCTGCCGGTTCGCATGTCCCGATGGGCTTCGCGTCCGGGGACCGCGACGTTCACCCGCACGCTGATCCTGGCGGAGCAGAACAGCCGGGTGTCGTTCGTTGACGAGGTCCTTTCGGACGACCTGGATCGGCAAGCCCTCTACTCTTCTGCGGTGGAGCTATTCGCCCACGACGGGGCGAGGGTGCAGTACGTGTCTCTTCAACGGATGGGACGAGGGGCCTTCCACCTCACGCAGCAGCGTACGCTTGCCCATCGGGATTCGGTGCTGGACACCTTGAACGTCAACCTCGGCGCCACGACCGCTCGCCTGGACCTGAACGCGCAGTTGCTTGGGCCCGGGGCGAGCTCCGACATGCTGGGACTCTACTTCGGGGACGAAGATCAGCACTTCGACATGAGCACCAGCCAGGATCACGTCGCGCCCAACGCGCGCAGCGACCTGCTCTTCAAGGGCGCGCTGGATAGCCGCAGCCGCTCGGTGTTCCGCGGCATCATCAAGGTGCACGAGGGCGCGCAGCGGACGGACGCCTACCAGACCAATCGCAACCTGCTCTTGTCGGACCGCGCCCGCGCCGACTCCCTGCCCAACCTGGAGATCGAGGCCGACGACGTGCGGTGCTCGCACGGGGCGACCGTGGGTCAACTGGACGCGGAGGCGCTGTTCTACCTCATGAGCCGGGGACTCCGCCGCTCCTCCGCCGAGCGACTGGTCGTCACGGGCTTCCTGGGAGAGGTGCTGTCGAGACTTCCCCTCGAAGGGGTGGTGGACAAGGTCACCCGGGCCATCGTGGCCAAGCTCGGTCAGGTCTGAGTCTCGCGGTGTCTGATCCGACGACGTCCGACTCGACCGCGTCCGAGCATGAGCGGAACGGCTGGCTGCGTGTCGCGGGTTTGGGCGAGGTCCAGCCCGGCACGCTCCGGTCGGTGACGGCGGGCGGCACGGACCTCGTGCTTGCCAACGTGGACGGCGAAGTCTACGCGCTGGAAGACATGTGCTCCCACGAGGAGTACCCGCTGTCCGATGGGGACCTGGAAGGCACCGAGGTCGAGTGCATGCTGCACGGCGCCCGGTTCGATGTCTGTACCGGACGCGCCACTCGACTGCCCGCGGTTCGTCCCGTGAAGTCCTACGACGTGGAGATCCGCGACGGGGATATCTACATCCGCCTGGGATGAACAGCGGCGCAACGTACGACGTGGCCACGGTGCGAGCGCGTTTTCCGGCGCTCCACCAAGACGTCAACGGGCACCCGCTGGTGTACCTGGACAATGCCGCGTCGACCCAGAAGCCCACTGCGGTGCTCGAAGCTCTGGATCGGTACTACCGGCAGGACAACGCCAACGTGCACCGCGGGATCCACGAGCTCAGCCGTCGAGCCACCGACGCCTTCGAGTCTGCGCGTGCGCGAGTGGCGGGTTGGATCAATGCTTCCGAGCCAGCGGAGCTGGTGTGGACGCGTGGCACCACCGAGGGCATCAACCTGGTCGCTTCCGCTTGGGCTCGGGAACACCTGGGGCCGGGCGACGAGGTTCTGGTTTCCGAGCTCGAACACCACTCCAACCTGGTTCCTTGGCAGCTCGTCACGCAGCGGACCGGCGCTCGGCTCCGGTTTATCCCGGTCGACGCGCAACAGTGCCTGGACCTGACCGATCTCGACTCGCTGATGACCGCTCGCACGCGCGTCGTCGCGGTGGGTCACGTTTCCAATGCAGTCGGGACGGTGAACCCGGTCCGCGAGCTGTGCGAGCGCGCTCGAGCCGTAGGAGCCGTCACCGTGGTGGACGGTGCGCAGGGAGCGCCCCACCTGTCCGTGGACGTACAGGAGCTGGGCTGCGATTTCTACGCGTTCTCCGCACACAAGATGTGCGGACCTACAGGCGTGGGCGCGCTCTGGGGCCGCCGAGCGCTGCTGGAGGAGATGGTTCCCTACCAGGGCGGGGGGGAGATGATTCGTTTGGTTGAGCGCAGCGACAGCACGTGGGCGGACGTGCCCCACAAGTTCGAAGCGGGCACGCCCCACATTGCGGGGGCGGTGGGCTTTGCCGCCGCGGTCGCATTTTTGTCCGAGCTCGGAGCCGACACGATCCGTCAACACGAGCTGGCGCTGACCTCTTACGGCATGGAACGCCTGGCCGAGGTGCCCGGGCTGACCCAGTATGGGCCTCGCGATCCCGTCGGGCGTTCGGGCGTGCTCTCGTTCAACCTCGCGGGGGTGCATCCGCACGACGTGTCGACCATCGTGGACTCCCGCGGCGTGGCCATCAGGGCCGGCCACCACTGCGCGCAGCCCCTGATGCGCACGCTGGGCGTCGCCGCCACCAATCGCGCCTCGGTGTACGTGTACAACACCGAAGCCGACATCGACCGGTTGGTCGACGCCCTGCATGAGGCCCGAAAAATTTTCGGAGATGCCGCGTGACGCTCGAAAACCCGGCCGGACAGCCCGAGCCCAAGCTGGCGTCGCTCTTCCAGGATCTGATCTTGGACCACTATCGGCGGCCGCGGAACAAGGGGCCGCTACCCGACGCGACGGCCGACGTCCACATGCTCAATCCCACGTGCGGCGACGAAATCCACCTTCGCGTGCGGGTCAGCGACGGACGCGTCGCCGACTGTCGCTTCGAGGGACAGGGTTGCTCCATCTCCCAGGCGGCCGCCTCGATGATGACCGGCCTGCTCCAGGACAGGTCGATCGACGATGCGAGAGCCCTGATCGAGCGGTTCACGGCGCTCATGCACGGCGATCCCGAAGCCGCCAAAGACCGCACTCTCAAGGACCTGCGCGCCCTCGAAGGCGTGAGCAGGTTTCCGGTGCGCGTGAAGTGTGCGCTGCTCCCGTTCAACGCGCTGGAGGAAGCCCTTTCCGCTTCTTGAGCGCGCTGGCACCCGTTGTGTCCGGGGAAGGCACGCTCTCTGCACAATTGGGGTGACGCAGTCGCAGATCACGGTCGTTTGAGCGTCACCGTCGGGGGGATTCAGGCGCCGAGGCCTCACCCCCATAGACGTGAAATTCGAGCTCGGACTCCTCCAAACCAAGGTCGCACGAAGACTCCTGTTTCTCTTCGTGCTCTGTGCCGCGCTGCCGGCGAGCGTGTTGGTGGGGATTTCCTACCGCCAGGTGACCAAGCACCTCACCTCGCAGGGAGATCGGGAGCTGGTGGAAGCGGCCGCGCTCATGGAAGACGAGGTCGCCCGGAGAGCGTCGGAAGTGGGACGCGAGCTCAGCCTCATTGCGGGGGTGGAGGACTCTCGCTCGCTCGCACCGCCCCAGCGCGAGGCGTTCTACCGTGAAAACCTGACGGCCATCACCGACGCGAGACTCGTTTGGCCGGGATCGGGTGGAAGGGCGGTGCTGGGCACGCTCAACCCTCCCCCGCTCGACCGGGAGGGTGTGGAGCAACTCCACCGAGGCCGCACGATTCTTGTAGAAGTTCCGACTCCGGACGATGGGCCGCCCGATCTCATCATGGGTCGACGAGGCGATCCCTCGAGGCCGGGAGGGCCCATCGTCTGGGCGCGCATCGACAACGCCGCGTTTTGGGAGCTTCCTCCCGAGGTCGCCCTGCGGAACCGAACCGGCGCCAGCCTGACGGTCGTAACCGGCGGCTTGGATCACGTCACCGGAGACCGCATATCGGACCCGTCGTTTCGGGCTGCGGCCGCGGAGGCGGTGGGACAAGGCGGCGACGGCACATTCGTTTGGGCCGAGCCCGGGGAGGAGCGGAAGTCGCTGGCCCGGCGGTTGGATCTCGGAGCGGCCTACTTCGCACCCGATTGGCACGTGGTGGTGAGCCTGTCGCAGAACGCGCTCACGGCTCCGGTGCGTGAGTTCTCGACCAGCATTCTCCCGCTGGCCCTGAGCACGCTGTTGATCGTGCTCCTCCTGTCCGATGCGCAGATCCGCCGGACGACGTACCCGCTTACGCGTCTCCGCGAGGCGACCCGACAGGTCGAGGCGCACGATTTCGCGGTCGACGTGCAGGTCGACAGCCGGGACGAGTTCCGTGATCTCGCGGAGTCGTTCAACAGCATGAGCCGGCGCATCGGCACGCACATCCGGACACTGAGCGCCATCAACCACGTAGACCGGACGGCTCTCACCGCGAGCACGCCGTCGGAGATCGTCGATGCGTTGCTCGACGTATTGCTGGAGGTAATCTCCAGCCAGGCGGTGAGCATCTGCCTTCTCGATCCGGACGACCCCAAGACGGGCCGTTCGTTCGGGAAGGACCTCGCGGCCAAGGTGTTGACGCTGAAGGTCGACGCCTTTCTTCCGGACGCCGACCTGACCCTCCTGCGCGACCGACCCGACCACTCCGCGCTACGCGTCGGCGAGGACCCCGTTCCGGCATTCGCCAGCGTTCCCCCGTTCACCGATCACCCATTCGAATCGTACCTCGTCCTTCCGATCTTGTTGAAGGGGGAGCCCGCCGCGGCGATCACGTTCGCCCGCGAGCACGAAGCGCCCTTCTCCGAAGCCGAGGTGCGCCGGGCCCGGCAGGTGGCGGATCAGGCGGCCGTGGCGCTATCCAACGTGTCCCGGTTGGCCGATCTCCAGCAGCTCAACTGGGGCACGCTGACGGCGCTGGCTCGCGCAATCGACGCGGGATCGGCGTGGACGGCCGGCCACTCCGAGCGAGTCGCGAGCCTGGCCGAGCAGATCGGCGAGCTGATGAGTCTGGACGAAGGCACGCTGGAGTCACTCCGACGCGGAGCGCTCCTACACGACATCGGCAAACTGGCCGTGGACGTCGACATCCTGAACAAGAACGGCCCGCTCACCGCAGACGAAGTTCAGGCCCTCCGAGAGCACGTGACCGTCGGAGCCCGCATCATGGAGCCGATTGCTTCGTACATGGACCTGATCCCGATCATTCGCTCCCACCATGAGCGCTGGGACGGCCGTGGGTACCCCGACGGCCTCGCCGGCGAGGAAGTAGATCTCCGCGCGCGTATCCTGGCGGTGGCGGACACGTTCGACGCCCTGACATCGGACCGTCCGTATCGTCAGGGCCTGCCCATGAAGACGGCTATCGAGGTCGTACGCAACGCCTCGGGGACCCAGTTCGATCCCGAGGTCGTGGACGCCTTTCTCCGCCTCGTCGAAAAGGGAGACATGGACTTTCAGCCGGTCCGGATGCGGAGGGACGCCGAAGAGCCGGGATCGGCTGACGCCGATACCAGAAGTCGGCGCGTCGTGGCCCGCTTGGCCGGCAGCTGAATCGGTTACAAGTCCACGCTCGCGGGGCAAGGCGGGACGATGCGGCGCCCTAGTGTTCCGTTTGAAAAGTAGAGTGAGCACAGAGGGGGCTGAGGCGCGCGGCGGACAAGGCGCGACGCCGAGGAATAGCAGGGCTATTTCGAGAAGGAGCAACGCCGTCCGACGTGATGCATCGGCCCTCGAATGCCACACTACTTTTCAAACGGGACACTAGGGCGTCAAGAGGACCTTGATGGCACCCGATGAGCGCCGATCGTCAGCCGCCCGCAACGCCTCCCGGTACTCCTTCAACGGGAACACGTGCGTCACCATCCGCTGGAGACGGTCCGCGGAGTACGGCATCAGCTCCTGCACGACCTCGAACGTGTGGCGCCCGTCACGTGCAGCCTCGGCGCCGTACCCGACGAATCCGCGGACCCGGAGCTCGCGGGACCACAGAAACGTAAGGTCCAGCTTGGGTATCTCCGCGGCACAGCCCAGCACCACGATCCGGCCCCTGGGCGCCGCATACCGGAGCGATTGGTCCAGCGTTGCGGCGCTCCCTACGCAGTCGAAGATCAGCGGGAATCCTCCACCCGAGTAGACCTCGGCGCCGATGATCGGTTGGTAGGCCTGAGCGCCGGTGTCCACGAGGGCCTCCCTGGCGGACGACGGCGTGACGGTGTCGGACGCTCCCAGGGCCAAGGCCAGCTCCGTCTCGTGTGGCCGCTTGGCCTGGGCGATCAACTCCCCGTTGTATCCCGCAGCCCGCAGCGACCAGATCGTGGCGAACGCGATGGGGCCGCTCCCGATCACCAGCACCGGTCCTTCGGGGTCCGGGGTGCCCAGGACGGCGTGCATGCCGATGGCCAACGGCTCCGTGAGCGCCGCCACACGATCTTCCAGCCCGTCGGGGACGGGAAACACCTGCGAGCGATGCGCGACGACGTACTCGCCCCAGCCGCCCGGAAGCTGCCGGTGGTATCCCATCGTGAGCCCGGGTGCCAGCGGCTCCCCGCCCACCTGCAACGGCCCCTCGTCTCCCGCTAGCTCGCACGTGTTGTGCGTCCGGTCACGGCACGAGCGGCAGACCCGATCGGAAGGGTAGCCGCGCACCGGACACGCCAGCATGGGATCGACCGCAACCCGCTGCCCGACCAGGAGCGGTCCGGCGTCGCTCCCGACCTGGTCGATGACTCCGACGATCTCGTGGCCCAGCACCGCAGGGAACGATCCGAACGGCTCCAAGGACGTAGAGGCCTTGAACCGAAGGGTGGCGAGATCGGTCCCGCAGATGCCGGCGAGCGACACGCGTATGCGCACCCAATCGGGTCCGGGCAGATCCGGAACGGGCACGTCGCGGTACGCGAGCCCCGACAGCCCGCCGAACACCGCTGCCCGCAGCCCCCGCCCCAGGGACTTGGCGACGAGGTAGCCCGGAACCGTGACGTTGAAGGTGACGGCGCGCATAGGAGCCAGGGTTATGTTGCCGGGAGCGAAAAACGATCGGGAGTGCCGTTCGCCCGTTGAATCGGCACACTACCTTATGAGAGATCCGGTGTCGCAGAAAGGACCGTCCATGCGTACTGCCATCGTGGCCGGGGTGCGGACCCCGTTCGCCAAGTCCGGGACCGTGTTGGCCCACCTCTCCGCCATTGATCTGGGAAAGCTTTCCGTTCGCGAGCTCATCGCGCGAAGCGGGATCGACCCTCACGAGGTCGACCAGCTCATCTACGGAACGGTGGTTCACGACACCCAGGCGCCCAACATCGCTCGCGAAGTGGGGCTGGCCACCCTTCCCAAGTCGGTGCCTGCGGTCACCGTTTCCCGGGCGTGCACCTCGTCCAATCAGGCCATCGCGGACGGTGCCAACCTGATCACCCAAGGATACGCGGACGTCGTGGTGGCCGGCGGAGCCGAGTCCCTCTCGCACGTGCCCATCACCGTGAGCGAACGGTTGGCGGACCGGTTGGTCGCAGCGTCGAAAGCCAAAACCCTCGGTGCCCGGCTGGCGGCCTTTCGGGGCATCAAGCCACGCGAGCTCATCCCCGTGCAGCCGGCCATCGCCGAGCCCACCACCGGCGAGACCATGGGAGAGTCGGCGGAACGCATGGCCAAGGAGAACGGCATTTCCCGCCAGGCTCAGGACGAGTGGGCGCTCCGCTCCCACCGTCTGGCGCTCCAGGGCACGGAGGATGGCCGTCTCACCGCGGAGATCGCCCCGGTCTACGTTGGGAAGGACTTCTCCACGGTTGTCGATCGAGACAACGGCATCCGGGCCGACACCAACATGGAGGCGCTTTCCGGGCTTCGGCCGGTGTTCGACCGTCAGCACGGAAGCGTCACGGCCGGCAGCGCCTCTCCGCTCACCGATGGAGGCTCCGCCGTGCTCCTCATGTCGGAGGACCGAGTCAAGGCTTCGGGAGTCGAGCCGATGGGGTGGATCAGGAGCTACGCGTTCGCCGCCCTCGATCCCGGCCAACAGCTCCTACAGGGACCGTACTACGCGGCGCCGACCGCGCTGGAGCGCGCGGGTGTCGAGATGTCCGATATCGAGCTGATGGAGATGCACGAGGCCTTTGCCGCCCAGGTCCTCTCCAATCTCCAGTGGTGGGCATCGGACGAGATCGCGGAGCGGGAGCTGGGACGGGCTTCGGCTGTGGGACACCCTCCGCTCGACGTCATCAACGTGATGGGCGGCTCCATCGCCATCGGCCATCCCTTCGGCGCGACCGGGGCGCGGGTAACCACCACGCTGCTCAACGAGATGGCGCGCCGGGACGTGGAGCTGGGCCTCATCACGGTGTGCGCCGCGGGCGGGATGGGGTTCGCGATGGTCGTGGAGCGCGCGTAGGGAAAGCGGGACACTGTCAAGGCTACGCTAGCGTAGCGTTTGAGAAGTAGAGTGAGCACAGAGAAGGCCGAGGCGCGCGTCGGACAAGGCGCGACGCCGAGGAATAGCAGGGCTACTTCGAGAAGTAGCAACGCCGTCCGACGTGATGCATCGGCCCTCGAATGCCACACTACTGCTCATACGGGACACTAGCGTAGCGCGTAGAGCACCTGCTTGATCTCCTCGAACGGCGGCAGCACGGAGGAGTCCTCGGAAGTCCAGGCGTAGACGATCCGCCCCTTCCGGTCCACCACGAACGCGGATCGGTTGGCAATGCCCTCGAGCCCGAAATAGTCGTCGTTCCGCACCCCGTACGCGTCCGTGGCCTCGCGGTTGAAGTCTGACAGGACGGGGAATAGAGCACCGGTCTCCTGGGCAAAGCGGGCGTTGACGAACGGGGAGTCCACGCTGATGGCAATCACCTCCGCATCCAACATGGACCACGACGCGAAGTCCTCCGCCACCGTGCACAGTTCGTTGGTGCAGACGTTGGAGAACGCCAGCGGAAAGAACAGGATCACGACCGGCTTCTCCCCCCGGTAGTCCGACAGGGAGACGGGCGCCGCGCCGACCCTCCGCACGAGCGAGAAATCGGGCGCTTCGCTGCCGATCTCGATCATCGGGTCGGTCGAACGGGGGGGTTCAACTATACGACTCCTCTCCCAACTCTTCCGCGAGCGCCCGCCTGGCGGCGCGTCTCCGCTCCCCCTCGTGCCAGCGCTTGCGGTCGGCATCCGTATCCAATCGTAGGGGGCGCACGGGAATGGGCCGTCCGTCGTCGTTGATGGCGACGAAGGTGAGGTAGCAGGTATTGGTGTGGCGACGGCTTCCGGTGAGTACGTTCTCTGCCTCCACCCGCACTCCGATCTCCATGGACGTACGCCCCACGTAATTCACGCGGGACTTGCACATCACCAGCTCGCCCACGTAGATGGGCTCGTTGAAGTCCACGCGGTCGATCGACACGGTCACCGCCTTGCAGCCGGCATGGCGCATGGCGGCAACCGCTGCGGCCCGGTCGACCATCGAGAGGATCTTTCCACCGAACACGGGGCCCAGGACGTTTGCGTCCTTGGGCATCATCAACTCCGTGACGACGGACTCGGACTCGGCGGGGCTCTTGGGTTCGCTTGGGGGAGCGGACATGACGCATGATGGTAGCCGAGCCGGTGGCGAGTGGGAAGGCTCCGTCGACCGGCGCGGTCGGCACGAACGTGGAGTGGAGCGCACAATCTCCGCGGCGCTGGCATCGTTCATGTCCGCCCGGGCTGATGCCTCTGGTGCTCGTCGCATAAGCCGCGCTGGCGGGATACGCCGTTTGTGTGACCCCGCTATCTATCGGAACTTCGGTACATCCGTAGGGCCGCCCCTGTATTTCCAAGATGCGGGTCGTTATCGTGGCCGCGGGGAAGCAGTCTGCCAACACACATCATTGCGCGTGGAGCAACCTCCGCGGGTTTACAGCGCGGGCAACGTCCACGCCGACGCGTACGCGTGATCAACCCGACAGGGAGGAGTCTTGGCCAAGCCGCCCGGCGCCTTGATCATCAAGTGGCGCGATCTCGCCGCTGAGGGGATGCGGTATGCTGAAATTCAGCGCGCTTACCCGGAGTACACGGTGCACCAGATCCGGCACTACTGTCGCGGCAACACCGGTAAGGCGCTCCCCGGTCCCAGGCAGAAGGCCTACCGCGGCCCACGGGTCTGGCTTCAGGGGGAACGGTCGCCCCATGCCACGCTCACGAAAGAGCAGGTCATCGAGATCCTGGACGACTTCGACGAAGAGACCGGCCGCTGGCGACGCTCGGGACGTGAGTGGTCGGAGTTGTTGGGTGTGAGCGAGAGCGCCATCCATCAGCTAAGACGCGGAGACACCTGGGCCCACCTCAATCATCCGAACCAGGGGAAGTAGGCCAGGCGAGTCAGGGCCAGCCAGGCCGTCGGAGCAGACCTCGGCGTCAGTGGCGCTCCTGCCGCAACCCGGGGTCCATCGAGGGCGGCGCGGTTTCCACCCACCCGAGGAAGTCCAGGAGCGCGGCGTGGGTCTCCGGATGGTCCAGGAGGTCGGAGTGGCCCGCGTCTTCCACCCGAACGGCCGTCGCCGCAGTCGCCTGTTGGAACCGGGACAGGTGATCGAACGGCACCCGCTGATCCCTGTCTCCCTGGAGCAACAGAAGCGGAACGTCCACCTCGTCGATGCGCCTGAGCGGAGTCAGCGGCTCGAACGGCATTCCCGCCAGTCGCCGCCAAAACGGCCGCAGCACCGTCGTGAGCAGTTCTCCCGGCAGACCCTGATCGGATAGATAGCCCGCGGTCACCTCCATCACGTCGGCCGGACTGGCCAACAGGGCCAGACCATCCAGTGGCGCCCCGTCCGCCGCCACGACGGTGGACGCCGCGCCGCCCATGGAGTGCCCCACCAGCACCCGCCGGCGGAACGGCAGCCGCTCGGCCGCAAACCGAACGCCGGCCGCGACGTCGTCCCTCCAATGTCTGAGCGTCGTGTAGGGAGCCGGATCGCTTCGTCCGTGGTCGCGCACGTCGAAGGCGAACACCGGGTATCCCCGATCGGTCAGCGTCTCGACGAGGCCGAAGAGGCGGTCCGCGGCGGCAGACCATCCGTGCACGAGAATGATCAACGTACGATCGGAAGATCCGCCCCCGTTGAATAGCCAGCCACGCAACGTGCGGCCGTCGACCTCGAAGCTCTGAGGCACGCGGTCCGCGGCCACGTGATCCGGACTCCTTTCCGGAGGCGTTCTGGGCGGCTTCACCGTGAGCACGGCCAGGCGGTTCAGGGCGACGAGGGCCCCGCCAGCCACGAGCGTAACCGTCCCGATGATCCAACCCACCACGGCGGCCGGAAGCCTCCTGCCAAAAGGAAAGGGACGCCCACCGCATTGGTGAGCGTCCCTTTTTGTACACCCTTGGGGGCGCTTTAGATCACAGCGAGAGCCCCAGGTAGACGATCACGTTGACCGGCGTGAGCAGCTCGTCGAAGAAGTCGAAGAGCTCGCCGACCAGGTCGAACATGCCGCTGAGGGCATTGATCTCGGAAGCCGTCAGCTCGGTGCCGTCGGCTTTGGTGATCGTGGGATCTTCGGGAGATCCGCTGATCAACGCGAACGGCGTTCCGCCAATCGAGAACGTGCCGGTCACGGCCGTGTCGTTCCCGGCTGCTACCAGCCGAATGACGTCGGTCCCGTGCTGCACACTCATGTCGACGGTCGCACTGGTGTTCTCCTGGGCGTCCACGTCGATGCTCAAGGACGCGTTGACCTCGAAGTTCCGGGCGTCCACCCGAAGGCGGTAGGTCATGTCCGTCGAAGCGCCCGTCTCGTCCTGCATCGACTGGACGTCGACGGAGAAGTCCAGACGGTTGGCGGCATCGGCCAAGAACCCGTCCACCTCCAACATCGAGGCGCCGGTGGAGTCCGAGTTCACATCGATCTCGTACTCCATGAACTGGGCGCCGTCGTACGTGCCTTCGAGGCGAAGGTTCATGTCCGAGGTCGAGTTGTCACCCAGATCGATCAGGTCGGCGTAGCCACGCTCGTCGTTGACGTCCGGGCGGCCCACGGTCGTCGATTCACCGTAGATGATGAAGCGCACGCCGGTCTCGGGAGCGCCGGTGCGCGTAGTGTCGACCAGATAGGTCTGCTCCAGCTCGTCATAGACGAACGTCCGGCCACGGTTCTCCGGCGAGATCACGCCTTCCAGCGCAGCCCGCAGCCGGCCGGCATCCCGGTGGCGCAGGATCATGTCGAAGGTCTCGCTCGGCGCGGACACCTGTCCGCCCAACGCTACGCCGATGTTCTGAAAGTCCCTGAAGGCGTCCGACGTCAGCAGCAGGTCTACCGCAGCGTAGTCCTGGGAGGCGACGTCGGCGTCGAAGGGCTGTTCTTCCGGACCCGTGCTGTCTGAGCACGCGGCCACGGTGACAAGGGTCATCAGTGCCGCCATGCGCGGCATCCAATGCGTTCTGCTCATTTGCAATCTCCAGCCTTAGATGGCGGGTTGAAGTTCGGAAAAACCGTTGTTCATTGGGAAAATCGGCGCTTCCTGACACGGGCCCCGACACCAGATCCCCTTCTGTCTCGCGGCCGAGACGGATTCTTGTCGCACAACTAGTGCCACGCGGGAGCGGGCCCCTAGATTCTCGGAGCCTCAGCAGACCCGGCGGGAAAGGAGATCCGGATGATTTCGGTGCGGCCTCGCGGCGCGAGTCGGCAACTGATGCTGCTCGTTGGACTTGCTTCGCTTCCCTCGGCGCAGGTGGCAGCGGGCCAGACCTCGGAAACGCTCACCGTGGACGGGCTCGTGCAGCCCGCTGAGATCCTCACGGACCGGTGGGGCGTGAATCACATCTATGCGAAAACCCAGGCGGACCTGTTTTTCGCACAGGGGTACGCAGCCGCCCGCGACCGCCTCTTCCAGTTCGAGTTGTGGAGAAGACAGGCGACCGGGACCGTGGCCGAGATTCTGGGCGAGGCCGAGGTGGAGCGGGACCGCGGGACCAGGCTGTTCCGCTTCCGCGGAGACATCACCCGCGAGCTGGAGCACTACCATCCGGACGGGGTGGAGATCGTAACCTCGTTCGTGCGCGGCGTGAACGCGTACATCGAAGCGACCAGGGAAGACCCCGACCTTTTGTCCATCGAGTTCGAGCTGCTCGGGATCGAGCCCGGCTTCTGGACGCCGGAGGTGGTGGTCTCTCGCCACCAGGGCCTCCTGGGCAACATCGGGCAGGAGCTCAACTACGGGAGGGCGGTGCATGCATTGGGACCCGGGCCCGTCCGCCGTCTCAGCTACTTTCACCCGGTCCGCGAAGGCCAACCCGAGTTGACGCTGGATCCCGCCATCGACGGATCTGCGCTCTCGCAAGACATTCTGGCCGTTTACAACGCTTTTCGACGGCCGGTTCGGTTCAGACCCGAGCACATTCTCGAGGCTACCCGGCGAAACGACGTTCCCTCCGAGGATCCGCGATCGTTCGAGCGGCTGGCCGCCTCGAGGGCCGCGGAGTGGGAGTCGCTGATGACCCGGGACCGAGAGGACATCGGCAGCAACAACTGGGTCGTGAGCGGGCGACTCACGCAAAGCGGCTACCCGATGATGGCCAATGATCCGCATCGGGCTCAGGCCGCACCCTCGCTCCGGTATTGGGCCCACCTGGTGGGACCGGGCTGGGACGTGATCGGGGGCGGCGAGCCCACCATTCCCGGCATCTCCATCGGGCACAACCGGTTTGGCGCCTGGGGACTGACCGTGTTCTCCACCGACGGCGAGGACCTCTACGTCTACGACACCCATCCCGATGACCCCCATCGGTACCGGTACGGAGACGGCTGGGAGACCATGCGGGTGGTCAAAGACACGATTCCGGTGCTTCGGTCGGAGCCGGTCATTGTCGACCTCAAGTACACTCGCCACGGACCCGTGGTGTTCGAAGACGCTTCCGCGGGAAAGGCCTATGCCATCCGGGCTGCTTGGATGGAGATCGGCGGCGCGCCGTATCTGGCCAGCCTACGCATGGACCAGGCACGGACGTGGGAAGAGTTCCGGGAGGCCTGCGCCTACTCCAACATCCCGGGTGAAAACATGGTGTGGGCCGGACGAGACGGAACGATCGGCTGGCAAGCGGTCGGAATCGCGCCTATTCGGCGGGGGTGGAGCGGGTTGGTGCCGGTGCCCGGCGACGGGCGCTACGAGTGGGATGGCTACTTACCCATCACGTCCAAACCGCACGTCGTAAACCCGACAGAAGGCTATTTCGGCACCGCGAACTCCAACCTCACCCCTCCGGACTACGAGCACCGGGACTACGCCATCGGATGGACCTGGTCCGATCCCTTCCGTTGGGCTCGGGTCAACGAAGCGCTGGCCGGGGGCCGCAAGCTCTCGCTCAAGGACATGATGGACCTCCAGACCGACTACCTCTCCATCCCGGCCCGCACCCTGGTGCCGCTGCTTGAAGCCGTCGAACTGGAGGACGGCGAGGCCGAACGCGCGCGGACGCTCCTGCTGGAATGGGACCATCGACTCACGGCCGAGTCGGTGGCGGCGGGCATCTACGTGGCCTGGGAGCGACGCCTGCAACGGAACCTTTGGGAGACCATGGTTCCGGAGCGGGGCCGACCGTATCTCCGTTCGCTCTCCACCAAACGGATGATCGACTGGCTACTCTCTCCACCGGGAGAGCTGGCCGGCTTCGGAGGAGCCCGATCCGATGAAGATCCTCTATCGGGCAGGAATCGCCTGCTGGCGGCTTCGTTTTCCGAGGCCTTGAGCGATCTTGCCGAAAAGCTCGGGACAGACATGCGCCGATGGCAGTACGGTCAACCGGAGTACAAACACGCCACGATACGACATCCACTGTCGGCTGCCGTGGATGAACGGACGCGGGCGTTACTCGACGTGGGTCCCGCGCCGAGGGGAGGCTACGGCCTGACCGTGAACAACACGGGCGGCGGAGACAACCAGACCTCCGGCGCCTCGTTCCGCATCATCGTGGACACCGAGAACTGGGACATCGCGGTCGGGAGCAACACGCCCGGTCAATCGGGTGATCCGACGAACCCGCACTACCGTGACCTCTTCGGCCTCTGGGCTGAAGACGGCTTCTTTCCAGTGCCCTATACGCGGGCAGCGGTGGATGCGGTAGCCGAGCGTACGACGGTGCTCCGGCCCGGTTGATCGGCGGTCAGCTACCCACCACGGAGGACACGTCCGCCCAGCTCCGCCGGTCCAGCGGCACCAGACCGCCCACCATGTTGATCTGGGAGTTGAGCATGTCCACGACGCACTGGGAAAAGATCGTGTCCGAGCGGCCGGCCGCCTTTTGGTCGGAGATCTCGATGTTGGCCGCGTAGACCGAGCCGGTCACGTTGTTCCCGTTCCCCGTGGCCTTGTAGAGGCCGCGGGCGATGACCACTCCCTGGAAGTCCAAGCCCCCGGAAAACTCCACGTCGCCGTCCACGATCAGCACGCCCTGTCCGCGGCCGCCGCCGGTCACGTGCAGCGACGTCTCGGAGTAGACGACGGGCCAGTAGTTCCCGCACGGATCGGAGCTCGGATCGACGGCGTCGGGCTCGCCCCAGTTGTTGGGGTTTGACTCGTCGCAGATCGAGCCGACGTAGGAAGGCAGGATTTGCGAGACCGTACCCCCGGGTATGACCAGCGTCGCCGAGGCCACCCACTCGTCCCAGGACGCGCCGCCGATCGACTCGAACGTCTCCGCGTTCGCGAGCGAACCGTCCTGCAGGATCTTGGGAGATCCTTCCACGCCGCTCTTGCCTTTCGTGTTCACGTTGGAGGCGTCGTCGATGTGGATGCCTGCCGCGTCCGGGTTGGTGGCCGAGCAGGTCGACCGAATCGCACCCGGATCGACCCCGGAGACCTTGGAGGCACCGCCCACCTTGACGTAGCCCCGCGTGGTGAGCGCCGCCAAGGGCGCGAGCAAGGGCCGGCTGGGACGCACACGCACCACCTGGCCCAGCTCGCGGGTTGCGCCCGCATTCGAGCTGCCGTTCGAGACGGTGCCGGTGGCCCGCAACAAGGCCAGTTGGTTGGGCAGAGCGGTCAGCGTGACCGACCAGGATCCGCCGGAAAGGGTTTGGCTCACCGTCGTGTCGGACCACGCCGGCATGGCTTCGACCGCCTCGGATTCCATCGTCCGGATGGTCTCGACAAGGCCCAGCTCGGCGATGTTGAACGCCTCGAGCGCGTTCCCGGAGGCAATGCCCGTGCGGAGCTCCAGACGCGAGCTGGTCGAAGACCAGGCGGACAGCCCGAGGATGAGCACGAGCACCATCAGGATGCTGGGCAGTACGAAGCCGCGGTCGTTGCGGTGGGCCGCAAGCGGCGTGGATGTGGTGGTCGAGTGAATCATCTTGAAGCGAATGCCTTAGTTGCGGACTCCAACGAGCCCGCTCAGTGAATCTCCAACGATCGCGCCGCCAGCGGTCCGAACCTTCGACTCCGCTCGGAGCATCACCCGGATGCGCGCAACCTCGTCTTCGTTGCTGGTGACGTTGCCGTACTGGTCCAGGTACTCCAGCTCCAGTCCCCCCTGCGCGGGCGGGAGGAGCGGTCCGACGAGCGGATCTGCCGTCCCGCCGTTGACGCGCGTTCCCAGGTACCAGGTGCCGCCGTCCTGGATCAACCCGTACATCACGCGGTCGAATCGACGCAGGGGAGCTCCGGTGCGGACCGAGTCGGCGACCAGCTCCGCCGCCATGGGGGCGACGTGTAGGACCTGTGCTGCGGTCCCGTCCGGACACGTTCCGGATGGGGCCACCGACTGCGGCTTTCCGAACAGCCACTCGTCATCGTGCTGACCGGGCCGGTTGGCGGCCAGCACGGTGAAGGAGTCCGCCGCCTGAACGTCGGGGCCGAGGTTCTGCACCGTGAACGTCGGGGCAGGCCCTCGCATCAGGTCGCAAACCAAGCCGAGGCTACGGGTCGCACGGATCACGATGGAGTCGGACTCCATGGCCACGATGTCGTCTTCGGCGGGACTGATCTCGCGAAGCTCGGCAATCAGAACGGACATGCCGGTCCGCAAGGACTCCTGGACGTTCTCCCGACCGACCAGAACGGTCTGGGAACGCTGCTGCCCCACGATCAGGCGAACCGCGCTCGTGAGGACCACCGCTCCGATGACGGTCACCATCAAGAGCTCGATCAGGGTGAAGCCGTAGCGTGTCTTCATGTCGCCGCTACCGGGTCACCAACATGGTGAGCGTATCGTACACCGTTCCGGAATACTGACCCAGCGTGCCCCTGACCTTACCGGGCCCGCGGGTCACCACGAAGACGCGCTTCGCGTCGGGGTCGGTGGGATGGTTTAGCATCCAGTACCGCACCCGGTACACTCCCACGCTGTCCCCGTGTGAGCTCAGCGAGTCGAACGGTGTGGAGCGCACCGTCTCGACCATCTCTTGGCGGGCGAACCCGCGCTCCGACTCGATGTCCGACAGCTTCACGAGCTGAAGCGCCGTAACGGTCGAGCTGGCCAGGCCCAGTAGACAGATGGACGTGACCACGAGGGCAATCATCACCTCGATCAGCGTGAATCCGGCCGAGCTCCCGAGTTTCCTGGAAGCGAGGGTCCGCGTCGCAGGCGTGCTCACAGGACCTCCACCTGGCCAAGCGGAAGCATGCGCAAGCTCTCTTCGTGCTTGCCGACCGATAGCACGATCACCTTGCTCCCGGAAAATGAGTTGCAGGCTCGCTGAGCAAATCCCCGCGGGCTCATACAGATCGTGTGCTCGCCCACATCGCTGCCGCCGAGCTCTGTGATGTCCGCGTTGAATTCCCTCAGCAAGGAGAGACTCTCCTCGGTGCCCGTGGAGCTCGTGATCCAGATGGAGTCACCACTGAGGCTCACGTTGAACCGCATCCCCTCTCCTCGTTCCACTGCCAGCACCCGGGCACGGCGCTGCATCGAGATGAAGACCCCCTGCGCCGAGCGAGCGTCCATCCGGTGCTGAGACGTCGCCCACACCGGGAGCGCGATGGCGGACATCAGCGCTCCAAGTGCAAGGACGATGAGCGCCTCAACCAGCGTGAACCCTCGTTGATGCGTACGGCGCGGCCGAGCCACGTACATACGGTCGCCTACTCCCCAATCGACATGTGACGGATTGCCCGCGCATGAGAGGGCAAGATCCACACCATCGGGGGAAACGTCCGTCCGACACTGAGAAAAGCGTGAGCGGGTCAGGCGACCACGGCGCCAAAGGGAAGTGAATTGTGCGGCGTTGGGGACGATTTGCCACACTACTTCTCAAGCGAGGCCCTAGGGCACGGACACCCCGCTTCGTCGGAGCACTTTGGCACCCTCACGATAGCTCAGACCCGATAGCCGATCGCGGTTCTGCACCAAAAACCGTAACACTGTCTCAGGGTCGGTTTTGCTGTATTGGCGCAGGGCCCATCCGATGGCTTTCCGAATAAAGAACTCCTTCTCGGAAGCGCGCTTTAGGCAAAACCGGAACAGTTGCTCGTGATCGGTCGAGGTTCCGTGTTTCAGTTGGCTGATGATGGCCGTGCGTCTGACCCACATGTTCGGATCATCGACCCATCTCTCCATCACAGGTGCGATAGATGCTCGGTAATCCAACAGCAAGGTGCCGATCAGATTAGACGCCACGTCGTCGACGAAATCCCACCAAGCGCCCTCGCGAACCAAGCGCTCATAGAGCGGAAGCGCTGTGACATCGATGAACTGCCGGTGTTTTCTGGCAAACCCGATCGCGAGATACTTCTCCTCCCGGTGCGGGAGCTGCCATAGCGCAAGGACGCCCGCTCGATACTCCTCCGGAGAATTCGGCCGAAAGCGTTTGTGGATCTCCCGTAATACGCTCGTGCGTCCCGCCTTCTGCACGCCGTAAAACGGCATGTCCGTCTTCATGTACGCGGCCATCGGACCGGCCTTGGCAGGATCCGCCGCCCGTGCGAGCTCAGACGAAGCGAAGCGGGCCATCTCCGCTTCGTCGAATCCGCTCCGACCCTTCAGGCCACCCATACGGTTTTGACGTTGACGAACTCGTGCATCCCGAACCGGGAAAGCTCTCGTCCGTATCCGCTCTCCTTCACCCCGCCGAACGGCAGGCGCGGGTCGGACCTGACGAATCCGTTCACGAAGCAGCTACCGGCCTCCATCCGGCGTCGCGCAATGTGTACCCCACGCTCCACATCCGCCGTGTACACGGATCCGCCCAGGCCAAACGACGTGTCGTTGGCCAGCCGCACGGCATCGTCTTCGTCCCGAGCTCGAACGATCGCTGCCACCGGCCCGAACAACTCCTCGTCGAAAGCCGGCATGCCGGGCTCGACGTTCCCCAACACGGTAGGCGGATAGAACCAACCCACCCTATCCGGCACGTAGCCCCCGGTAAGGCATTGGGCTCCGCGGGCGACGCTTCCCTTTACCTGTTCGTGGAGCCTCTCGCGCAGATCCTCCCGAGCCAAGGGCCCCAAGGTGGTGTCTTCGCTTGCGGGATCTCCCATCGTGGCTGCTTCCATCCGCTCGACCACCTTGCCCACCATGGCGTCGTAGACGGCCTCCACGGCAATGAGCCGCTTGGCGGCAATACAGCTCTGACCTGTGTTGATCAGCCGGCTGTGGACGATGCTATCGGCCGCGCCGTCCAGATCCGCGTCTTCCAGCACGACGGAGGCATCGCTCCCGCCGAGCTCCAGCACCGTCTTTTTGAGGTGCCGACCCGCCACCGATGCCACTGCCCGGCCGGCCCTCCCGCTCCCCGTGAGCGTCACCCCTCGGATCCGGGGATCGGCAATCAGTTGGGCGGCCTGCTCGTGATCGATCACCAAGCTGTGAAAGAGGTTGTCCGGATATCCGGCCCTGCGGAAGATTGTCTCGAGCGCGTCGGCGCACCCGGGCGTGCTCGGCGCATGTTTGAGCAGCACTCCGTTCCCGGCCGTAAGCGCCGGCGCCGCAAAACGAACGACCTGCCAGAAGGGAAAATTCCACGGCATGATGGCCATGATGAGACCCAACGGCTCATAGGAAACCATGCTCTTGCTGGCCCCCGATTCCACCATCTGCGGCGCCAAAAAGTCGGAGGCCCGATCACGGTAGTACTCGCAGACCAGCGCACACTTCTCGACCTCGAACCGTGCTTGTGCAATGGGCTTGCCCATCTCGGACGTCATGACCCGAGCCCACTTCTCCGCGTGACCCCGAAGCTCTGAAGCCAGGCGGGTCAGCGTCCCCGCCCGTTCCGAAAGTGGGGCTTCTCGCCACTGTCTGAACGCGTTGTCCGCGGCCTCCACGATCGACGTGAGCTCGGCGGGCTCGAGGCCCGGGAGCGTGAGGCCCGGCGCCTCGGTCGCCGGGTTGACCGCGCGAAACGCGAACCCGCTCAAAGGAAGGACACGCGATACAGGATGCGGACACCCCTGCCCGGCAGCGGAGACAAGTCTTTGAGGAGCGACGTGTGGGGCCTTGCCTGGGTGTCGGTAAGGTTGGTGGCCCGCAAGGTGATATCGTGGGCAAAACCGCCCCGAATCAGCCGGTACGATACCGAAGCGTCCAACATCGAGTACCCGTCGGTGGAGGTCTCGATTGGAGCGACCCGTGACTGCTCCGCCACCGTCCTGAGCGTCACGTCACCGCGCAGCGAACCGCCATCGTACGCCAGCCCGGTGGTCACGGACAGTGGCGGGATCAGCGGAAGCGGCTCGTCCGTATCGACCAGCGTAGCCCGTACATAGTCGGCCCCGAACAGGAACGCGAGATGATCCTGGCCGCGGTGGAGGAGCTCCGCCTCGCCACGCGCCTCGAAACCCAGGAAACTCGCGTCACCCTGCGTGAACTGCCGAACGGGAAGGTCATCGATCTCGGCGCCTGTGAACTCCTCGAAAATGAAGTTCGAAAACCTGTTGACGTAACCGGTCAGGGACCCCTGCACCGGCCCTTCAACGAGACGGATGGTCGCATCGAGGCTGTAGGCCACCTCCTTCTCGAGCTCGGGGTCTCCGATCTCGTACGAGCTCGTGGCCAGATGGGGCCCGTTGGAAAACAGCTCCTCAGGCCCGGGAGACTTCACGGACCGGCCCGCCGAAAACGCCAGGATCACTCGCTCGCTGACCGGCCAGTTGAGCCCGGTTGAAAGCGAGATGCCGGTGTTGGCCACCTCTTGCCCCGTACCCGCGTTTTCAGACGAGCGCCGCTCGATCCTGGCGCCCAGTTGGACCCGCAACGCGTCATCCGTCTCCAACTCCTCGAACACGAACGCCCCGATCTGGGTGGTGGTGGTGGGTGGAATGAAGGCCTCTTCCCCAATCGCCTCGAAGTCCCGAACGCCGATCTGGATGCCGGCCGCGCCCGAAAGCCCGGCCACCTCTGCGTGGTGTGCTTCGAGGCGGCCCTCCCATTGATCGTTCAGGAAGCGCGTGCCCACCTCGCCACCCTCGAGCTCCTGGTGCTCATAGCTGGCCAGACCCCAACGTCCCTCGACGTGCTGGATCAACCCTTCGCCGATGCGGACCGAACCCTCCGCGTCGATACGGCGCTGCTCCAGATCGATCTGTACGCCTTCCTCCTCCTCTTCACCCGGCACGGGCTCTTCTTCTTCGTGGCCATGGCCCGGCACGCCGTAGCGGGTGTCGAAGCCCGAAAGAGCTACGCCGAAGTGTCCACGCCCGCCCACGTATGAGGCGCCAAGAGCGCCTCTCGTGGTGGTCACGCTCGAGTTCTCCAGAATGCCCTCTTCGCCCTCTCCGTCCGCGTCGGCGAACCCGGGAACGCCGTAGTCGTCCGAGTCACGTCGCAGACCGCTGACATGGAAAGCCCACTGATCGAGGTTGCCGTTGAGCTCTCCGCTGAACGTGACCTCGTCCGAAATGCTGGCGCCCAAGACCTGTGCGTACCCGGATACCGGCCTGGTCCCGAGTACCGACGGAATTCGGTTGTCGACCACGTTGACCACGCCTCCGATGGCGGAGCTGCCGTAGAGCAGCGTTGCGGGACCACGCACCACCTCGACCTGATTGGCCGCGCCGGCCTCGACGCTCACGGCGTGATCGGGACTGGCCGCCGAGGCATCGCCTACGGCGACGCCTCCCTCCAGCACACGCACCCGATCTCCGCCCAATCCACGAATCAGCGGACGGCTGGCTCCGGGACCGAAGTACGTGCTGGTCACACCGGGTTCGCCGGCGAGGGTCTCCCCGAGGCTGGCCTCGGCCCTGAGTGCAAGCTCACGGCCGGCCACGACGCTCGCGGCCTGATAAAGCTCAGAGCTCGAGCGTGCCTCCGGTCCTACCGACACGACGAGCGCTTCCTGGTGGTACAGCGGACTCAGTCGGATCTGGACCTGTGTCACCGCTCCGGCCCGCACCATGGCCCGCTCCAGCGCTCCACCGAAGTCGTTGCTAACCACCTCCAGGAGGTAGGAGCCCTGGGTGACGCCATCGAAACGAAAGGTCCCGTCAGCGGCCGTGGTGACCTGCCGGCCCAGCGTCACGATGCGCACGGTCGCGGCTTCGACCGGCCCGCCCTCGGAGTTGACGACGGTTCCCTCGATGGTGCCCGTCTGGGCTCGGCCTGAGGTGGGAAAAACAGGGAGCAGCATCAGAGCTGCGATCAGTAGGCCGCGACCCGAGCCGCCGCCAAACATGGACATGTTCACGAATGTTATCTCCGCATTGGCCGGTGAGCCGGCCTCACCTCGGCACGAGACCGTTGGGATCTCACACCGATGTTGTCGATCTGCTTTTGAAGAATCAGCCGCAGGGAGCTGCGGCGCGGAGATCAGACAGGTGGAGCGCGCGAGGTGGGCCGTTGCCAGGACGAAGACGAAGCTTGAAGCTCGGGTCTCGGAGCAGCTTGGACGTCCGCAGGCGGCACGAGCCCGGCGATTCCGGGTGCGCTCGTCCCGACTTTTGCGTCCTCGAGCCGAACGACCTGGCAGAGGAAATGATTGTGGGGGATGTGACAGGAGCTTTCGCCGTCGCCTTCGATGTGGGTTACGAGGCTTTCGGCCGGTGAGTCCAGCCGGGCTTCGGCCGCGGCACCTACGAGGGCAATCGAGCTCTGCGCCATCAGAAGCACGACCGCGACGGCCCGCATCTTCACGGAAAGGCGGCCCGGAATGCGGCAAGAGAACAGGCGCAAAACCCCTGTGTGAGTCCCTCTGGACCTATGCAGGGCTTCCCTAATGTTCATAGCCAGCTTGAAGTCTCCACACGAGCGCCGGCTCGCGTTACGGCTGCAAGGGCTGCGGCGGTGTCACCCTGTCGAAGCTCGACCGCTCTGGACGCGAACGCAAGCACCGTGGTGCGGAAGCCGGCCCTGGCCGCATCCAGCGCCGTGTACTGGACGCAGTAGTCGGTGGCTAGACCGGCGATCCAAACGCCCTCGACTCCCCGGCCGCGTAGCAGGCCTTCCAGCCCCGTCGGATTGCGTCCGCCGTTGTCTTGAAACGCCGAGTAGGAATCGACGCCGGGATCGGTTCCCTTGCGGATGATCGCATGGACGCCGGCAGTGGTGAGCTCGGGGTGAAACGCCGCACCGGCGGACTCCTGCACGCAGTGAGTCGGCCACAAGACTTGGCTGAGCCCGTTCAGCTCGATCACGTCGCCCGGGGAGCAGCCGGAGTGATTCGCGGCAAAGCTCCCGTGGTCCGGCGGATGCCAGTCCTGGCTGGCCACCACGAAGTCGAAATGAGCCTGGAGTTGATTGGCCAGAGGCACGACCACGTCACCGTCCGGGACGGCGAGAGCGCCTCCGGGGCAAAAGTCCACCTGGAGATCCACGAGAATCAGGGCATCTCCGGGCTCGGGCCGCGACCCGCTCATACAATCAACCCCTCCAGGGCTCTCCTCACGTATACCGGCACCATGGCTCGTCGCCAGTCAGGATCGACGATCATGTTTTCGAGAGGCCGGCACTGCGCATGGGCTCGTTCGGCGAGCTGCGCGATTGTCTCCCCGTCCAACGCCTTCCCGAGGACGATGTCGTCCCAACCGGTGAGCCGCCGCGGTCTTGCGCCCAGGCCGGTCACCACTCCGTCGATGGATCGGACGGCCCCGTCACGCTCGATCTCCGCGGCCACGGCGACGGTCAGGAGCGGGAAGTCGATGGACTTTCGCTGACGCAGCTTGGCGTAGGCGGTGCGCCGCTTCTTCAACGGAATGCGGATACGCACCAAAAGCTCGTCGGGCCTCCGGCGGCTATTCCAGATTCCGTCCGGCAGGAAGAAGTCGTCCGCTGACACCGTGCGAGGGCCGTCCGGGCCGTGCAGGTCGAGCTCGGCGTGTACGGTCATGAGGACGGGCGGTGTGTCGGCGGAGTGAGCGGCCACGCATTTCTTGCCCACCTTTGTGACGTGGCAGGTGTCGCCGTCCTTCTTGAGACAGAAGCCCAACGCCTGCCGCCAAAAGTGGGTCTGATTGAAGTACGTGCATCGGGTGTCCAAGCACACGTTGCCGCCAATCGTGCCCATGTTGCGGAGTTGAGGGCCGGCCACCTGTCCGGCCGCCTCCGCCAGGGCCGGAACGGCCCGGCGCACCAGCTTGTGCGTTGCGACCGTCGAGAGCGACTCACCGGCGCCGATCGTGAGCCACTGCTCGTCGAGCAACCCGATGCCCCTCATCTCCGGGACCCCTTTCAGGGACACGAGATGATCGGGCTCCAACAGGCGGTGCTTCATGTTGGGCACCAGGTCCGTGCCCCCCGCGATGGGCACGGCCGTCGGGCCCAGCTCGGTCAGAAGCGCCGCGGCCTCTTCTAGGGATGAAGGCCGATGAAAGTCGAACCGCGGCATCCGGAGCATGTCCCTACCCTGCCGGCGCCAGTGCGCGAGCCACCATGATTCCGTCCTGTCGGGCAATGCCCCGGATGCGTTCCGCCAACGGCACCTCGCTGATCTGCACGGAATCGCCCACCAGCGGCGCATGCATCAAACGGAGCACCCCGTCCTCCCACACCGCGATGCCGGTATGGGCGATGTCCAACCCTTCCAGCGTGCTGGTCGCGGCAATCACGTCGCCCGTCTGAATGCCCTCCTGGAACTCGGCGATGCGGTTTTGCCGGATCTCGTACCGGGGGCGGGCGCTGATGTCCTCCTCCTGGCGCCGAATCTCCTCCAGCACGTCCGCATCCGCGAGCTGCCGATAGGCCTCCGGGTGCGACGTCATGAAGTGGATGGGCTTGTCGTCGGCAGTGCCGCCGATGAACGGGCTGATCTGTTCGACCAGGCCCCTCCGTTCGTTGTCTTTGATCCACTCGCTGAAGTAGTGGAGCCGGCTGGGATACCCGTCGATGCGCCCGTCCCTGTACCGGAGCCGCGCCAGCTCCGTAACGAATGCGCTCCGAACGTCGACATCCGGCGCACGAGCGCTCATCCCGTGCAGCACACGGGAGATGGCGACAACACTCTCGACGAACGTGACGCAGTCGAACTCGCGGAGATTGACTACCAGTGCCTCGGGCTCCGCGACCTCCAGCGTGCCAGGCGTATAGGGACGCCCCACGAATCGGCGTCCCACTCGGGCGATGGTCTGGCCTATCGTGAGCGTGTCCAGCCCCTGCTCACGGGCCCAGGAAACCGTGCCCAGCAGGATCTCCCAATCCTGGGCCGTCTCCGTCCCGGACAGGGGCACGGTGTCCGCGGCGGGCATGTGGGTCCGGGACTCCGGAGCCGCGTCGGCAGGGGCGCCGTGTTCGGCCGGAGCCTCGGCGGCGGCCCCGCAACTGACCGAGACGGCACACGCCAACGTCGACAGGAGCGGACGGCCTCTCACGTGGCCTCCCGTGCCTGCGTGGCCAGTCCGCCGGTGGGAGGCGCGGGCTTGCTCAGCGACCCCTGCTGCCCGATCTGTCGCCACACGTTGGCCGGCGAGAACGGGAGCCGGTCCATGCGCACCCCCACGGCGTCGTAGATGGCGTTGGCGATGGCCGGAATGGACGGGTGCAACGGCCCTTCACCGGCCTCCTTCGCGCCGTACGGCCCCTCCGGATCGTTGGACTCGACGATGAGGGACTCGAGCGCCGGCGTGTCGAGGCTGGTGGGAATGCGGTAGTCCAGGAGCGACGGAGCGTTGTGCAGTCCGGCACGGCCATGGTCGGCGTCCTTGAAGATCTGCTCTTCCATGAGTGCCTCGGCAAAGCCCATGTAGGCCGAGCCCTCCATCTGGCCCTCGACCAACACCGGATTGAGTGCCCTGCCGCAGTCGTGCGCCACCCAGATCTTCTCCACCGTGACCACACCCGTCTCGATGTCCACCTCCACCTCGGCCACATGCGCGGTGAACGAGTACGCGGGAGACGCCCCGATCGTCCCGCCGCGGTAGTCGCCGTGCACGTCCTTGGGCGTGTTGTACGACCCCGTGGCGCCGAGCGTGCCGAACTGCGCCTCGGCCAGGTTGAACGCCTCTTGAATACGGATCCCGCGTGCATCGGAACCGTGCTCTGCCCTCCCGTTGGACAGATAAATCTGTCCGGGATCGGTCTTCCATTTCATTGCGACCGCCATCTTCACCTTGTCGGCGAGCTCCCTACAAGCGGCGATGCACGCGTTGCCGAGCATGAAGGTGACTCGAGACGAGTAGGCGCCCAGATCCACCGGCACGAAGTCCGTATCGCCCCGATACACCCGTACGTTTTCGGGCTTCACTCCCAGCTCCTCGGCCGCGATGTAGGCAACCACCGAATCGCAACCCTGTCCGATCTCCGAGCCCCCGCTGAAGACCGACACCCGTCCGGAGCGGTCGATTTGCACCTGTACGCCCGACTGCGGCATGTCGTTGGGATAGATGGGGTAGTTGGTGCCCGATATGTACGTGGATCCTGCCACCCCGAGGCCTCGTCCGAATGGAAGCCGACGAAAGCGCTCCTTCCACTTGGACGCGAACTCGACCGCCTCCAGGCACTCCATAAACCCGTTGGACGTGATGCGTAGCTCGTTGACCGTCCGGGTCTGCGGACCGATGAAGTTCCGGCGACGTAGCTCGATGGGGTCCAGGCCGATCTTTTCGGCCAGCTTGTCGAGCTGCACCTCGAACGCGAACCGCGGTTGTACGGAACCGTGGCCGCGCTTGGGGCCGCAGGGCGGTTTGTTGGTGTAGACGCGGGTGGAGTCGAACCGGTAGGCAGGCAGCGCGTAGGGTGCGGTGAGGAGTTGGCCGGAGTAGTAGGTCGTCACCAGCCCGAAGGATGCGTAGGCTCCCCCATCCAGTGTGATCTCGGCGTCCACGGACGTGATCATCCCGTCACGGGTGGCGCCGGTGCGGTACGTCATCTCGAACGGGTGTCGACCCCGGTGAGCGTAAAACACCTCCTCGCGCGTGTAGAGGATCTTGACCGGCCGGCCGGTCAGCATCGAGAGCTTGGCCACACAGAACTCGAGATCGAACGGCTCCGACTTCCCACCGAAGGCCCCGCCCACGAGCGGCTGGACAACCCGCACCCGAGCGGCATCGACGTCCAGCACGCGAGCCAGCTCACGGTGCAGATAGTGCGGCACCTGCGTGGCCGACCAGACGGTCAGTTTCCCGTTCCCTTCGAACAGGCCGATGGCGCAGTGCGGCTCGATGGCCGCATGGGTGGTGCCCTCGAAAAAGTAGTCCCCCTCTACCACTACTTCCGAGGCATCCATGGCGACGTCGACATCCCCGAACTCCAGACGCACGTTCTTGGTGATGTTTCCGTTCCGCCCTTCCTTGCGCGGCTCGTGGATGAAATCGGTGGTGGCCGTCAGCGCCGCTTCCGGGGTCAGGTAGGCCGGCAGACGACGGTACTTCACCTCGATCGCATCCAGCGCGCGAATCGCGGTGTCCTCGTCCACCGCGGCCACCGCGGCCACTCCGTCACCGACGAAGCGCACCTTGTCGGGGCAGAGGGGATACTCGTCCGGGGTCCACGGAATGATCCCGTACTGCACCGGCATGTCCCGTCCGGTGATCACGGCGTGCACCCCCGGAAGCGCCCTGGCCGCGGAGACATCGATCGATACGATCTCGGCGTGCGGATGGGGACTCCTGAGGATCTTCCCGTGCAGCATGCCTGGAAGGGCGATGTCGTCGGTATACACGGCTCGGCCGGTGGACTTCGATAGGCCCTCGACCTTGCGTTGGGCCTTTCCGATGACGTCGAACGGCTTGGTGTTTCGAGTCACGGGACGTCCCCTCCGGGCTCACGCCAAAGGCCCAACTCCACCATGCGCACCCGCAGCGAATCCGCGAGCCGGTTGTGCTCGATGGTGAGGTCCCGGCAGATCTGCCATGCTTCTTGGGCGGCACCGGCCCGCTCGTCCCACCCTGAGATCTCCTCGTCGTATCGCCTGAAGGCGTCCAGGTACACGGGATAGCTGTCTACGGGAACGCCGTCCGGGTGCAGGGACTCGAGCGCTTCGAGGCGGTCCTTCAACGAGTCCACCGTGGACGAATAGCTGCGGAAGCTCCCCTCCTCCTCGGACGCAAACTGTCCGCACGTGTCCAACTGGGCGCGGAGGTCGAGCAAGCTCGTGCGCAGGCGCTCGGCCTCTTCATCCGGCTGGTCACCTCCCACCGGAAACGCGCGCATGACCAATACCGGCCCCACCAACAGAACGACGAGGAACAACCACTTGAGTGCGCCGCCACCAGCCTTATCCATCGGCGTTCCTCAGCCGCTCGGCCGCCGCTTCGACGGCGTCGTAGATCTTCGCGTAGCCGGTGCATCGGCAGAGGTTGCCCGACAGCGCTTCCTGAATCTCGAGGCGGGTCGGCTGAGGGTTCCGGCCCAGCAGCGCCGCCGCGGAGCACAAGATCCCTGGAGTGCAGAACCCGCACTGCGCGGCCCCGTGCAGGTCGAATTCGTCCTGCAGGGGGTGTGGATCCGCACCCGATTGGAGACCCTCGACCGTCATGATCCGCCCACCCTCCACGCCCATCACCGGCGTGAGACACGAAAGGGTCGGGAGTCCGTCCACGAGCACCGTGCACGCTCCGCAATCGCCCTTGTCGCACCCTTGCTTGGATCCGGTCAGACCAAGCACATACCGGAGCGTTTCGAGCAGCGTGAAGTGTGAGGGGACGCCCACTTCGTGCGCATCCCCATTCACGGTCAGACGAATGAGATCGGTGTCGGCAGGCACGGCTTGACACTACCCCTGCTCAGGCTACGTCGATCCTTCCTCGATTCGTTACATTTCCGAAGTTTTCGTCGCGGGCTTTCACCCCGTCCGGCCAGCCACCTTCCGGACCCGCACACCACCGAAGGAGATGCACGAGATCATGCCGTACCCAGAGATGATGGTTGCGCCCATGCGGGAAGACCTGGTCCGCATCGGCTTCAAGGAGCTGAGAACCGCCGAAGAGGTGGATGCACTCTTCGAGTCCGACAACGGCACCGTCCTGTTGGCCGTCAACTCCATCTGCGGATGTGCGGCCGGATCGTTTCGGCCCGGCATCGCGATGGCATTGGATTCACCCGACCGTCCCCGGACCCTGACCACCGTGTTCGCGGGACAGGACATGGGCGCCACCGAAAGAGCCCGAGAGTTCATTGCCGGCTATCCGCCCTCGTCACCCTCGATCGCGCTCTTCAAGGGCGGCGAGCTGGTGTACATGATGGAGCGTCACAGTATCGAGGGCCGCAGCCCGTACGACGTGGCGGACGACCTGCGCACGGCCTTCGCCGAGCACTGCGGCTGAACCCCCGCGGCGGTGGCCGGCGCCCGGGCGCCGGCTACTCCGCGTTCCGTTTTCTCAGGATGCCGTCGATTCCCCAGTCCCCTCCGCCGTTGGCCCACAGGTAGAGGAAGATGAAGCAGAACAGCACCGCCGGCTCGCCGCCGTTCTGAATGGGCCAGAACCCCTGCGGAAGGTGCCGCCAGAAAAAAGCGACGGCCATCTGGCCACACAACAGGAACGCAACCTGTCGGGTGAACAGGCCGAACATGATCATCAGGCCACCGAAGAACTCGAGCATCCCGGCAAATCCCATGGGCCAGGCGAACCAGCTCTCGACGGCATTTCCACCCAACCAGCCGAACAGCTTGCGGGCTCCGTGTTGCCAGAACATGAGCCCGGCCACGATACGGAGTAGGTTCAACGCGACCTCACGCAGTCCACTCATTTTCCCCCCCGGGAGAACTTCGAGGTTCTAAAGGATTGTCTTTCCCAATGCGCTCGCGATCAGGCCCACAGCCAACCGAGCGGTGCGATTTTCCGAGTCCAGCACCGGGTTCAGCTCGACCATGTCCAGCGACAACACGTGCTTGGAACGGGCGGCTTTCTCACAGATGAGGTGCGCCTCGCGGTAGGTGATCCCGCCACGAACGGGCGTTCCGACTCCCGGAGCGATTTGAGGATCGATGGCGTCCAAATCGAACGAGATATGAACGCCCGCCGTGCCGCTGGTGGTTCGCTCGAGGGCTTCGTCCACGCAGACGGCGACCCCCCGCTCATCCATCTCCGTCATCGTGAACACGCGGATACCGGCCTCTTTGACGAGTCGCTTCTCCTCGTGGTCGAGATCCCGGGCAGCGATGATGCACACGTTCTCGGCATGGACCGCCGGCTCCTCGCCCGAGACATCGAGTAGGCGAGCGTCACCCCGACCGAGCAGCAGCGACAGCACCATGCCGTGCACGTTTCCGCTGAGCGTCGTCTCCGGTGTGTTCATGTCCGCGTGGGCGTCCACCCATATCAGCCCGATGCGATGACCCTGGCTGCGGTAGTGCGCCGCCACTCCCGAGACCGACCCGAGCGAAACCGAGTGATCACCACCCAACACCAAGGGCACCCATCCCTTGGACAGGGTCGACTCTACTTTTTTGCGGGTCTGCCTGCAGACCTTGGCGATCGTGTTCACGTACTTGGTGCGGGCCTCGACGAGGGGTGAGATCTCGGGCGCCGACGCGGTGACCTGGGCAACCTCGCGGACTTGGTGGCCCAGGTCTACCAGCGAGTCCGTCAGGCCCGCGATGCGGATGGCGGACGGACCCATGTCCACCCCCCGCCGTCCCGCTCCCAGGTCAATCGAGACGGAAACGAGACCGATCGTCATGCCGCTCGCCCGGTTATTCCTCAACCTCGACGCCCCGCCAGAACGCTACGTGATCCTTGATCTTGGCCGCCGCCTCGGAGGGATCGGGATAGAACCAGGCTGCGTCCCGGTTGAGTTGGCCGTCGACCTCGATGTGGTAGTAGCTCGCGCGGCCTTTCCACGGACACACGGTGTGCGTGTCGCTCGGCTTCAGGTAGTCGGTGCTGAGGCTGTCCGGCGGAAAGTAGACGTTTCCCTCTACGACCTCGTAATGCTCGCTTTCCGCGATGACGGTGCCTTTCCACGTGGCTCGAGCCATGGGTGCAGTCTCCTGGATTCCTGTTACAAACGTCACCACGCCATTCAGGATGGAGCGGACATCCCGTCCGGACTTCGTTGGAACTCCGCTAATCCAGAGGTCCGCTCAAACGTTTCCGACGTCGGCGGCGAAGGGCCCGCTGGCGGCGCTTGGCCTCACCCGCGGACTCGCCCGGATGACGGGTGGTGATCTCGATGCCTCCCATACAGGCAATGCCTTTGATGCGAATCACGGGGGTGAGATCCGTGATGTACTCTGCGTCTTCGCTCTTGTCTTCGAACCCGCCGAGAATCCCCATCCCGGCCGTCTCCACGTGAACGTCCGGCGGGACGATGATCTCGACCCCACCCATCACAGCGACAGCCGTAACCTCGGTCACTCCGGGCGGCAGCGCCGCGTTGCGAAAATCCAGCTCACTTCCACCCATCACCCCAATCGCCAGCGTCGATCGCGCCGGCCTCCATCGTCCCGCACGGATGGCAGCGCCCATGATGCCGATCATGAAGTCGCGGGGGCGGCGCGGCCCCAGTGACGTGGCACCGACCCCACGGGGGGCGACTCGGACGTTGTCCGCAGCCATCGGCGCCGGTACGGCACGCGGATGGAGATCGGCCAGGAGCGCCTTCAGGTCGTCCGGCGACTGGGCCTGGTTGGCCAGATCGACCCTGCGCTCGAACTCCTCCACCGCGATGCGGTCCTCGGCAAACTGCCGGCACAGAATATCGATCGTCCGTTGCCTGGCGGCGGACAACCCTCCCGCCTGCGGCGGACGCCGCTCGTCTTCGGTCATGACCCGTCTCTTCGGTACACCACCTCACCGTCCACCAGCGTCAGGTCCACTTCCAACCCCACCAAATCGTTCGCACCCACCTCGAAGGGATTCCCGTCGAGGATGACCATGTCCGCGGCCTTGCCCACTTCGATCGCGCCGCTGAACCGCTCCGCCCACCCTGCGTGAGCAGCGTGGACTGTGTACGCCGCAAGCGTCTCTTCGATTCCTATGCGCTGCTCGGGTACCCAGCCGTTCGGGTTGGCTCCATCGATGGTGCGCCGCGTCACCGCGGCATCCCATCCAAGGATCGGATCAATGGGCGCGACCGTCCAGTCGGAGCCGAACGCCACGCGGGCACCCGCGTCGAGCAGCGTCCGGAATGCATAGGTGCCCGCCAGGCGTCCGGGTCCGATCCGCTTCTCGGCCCACCGCCCGTCATCCGCGGCGTGATAGGGCTGCATCGACGCGATGACGCCCAACCGCGCGAAGCGGGCGGGGGCGTCGGTGGAGAGGTGTTGCGCGTGCTCGATGCGAGGACGGCGATCCCGTCTTGCCGCCGGGATCCCATCCTGAGAGCGGTCGGGTAGCCGCTCGTAGGTGTCCAGCAGCCAATCGTTTGCGCGGTCCCCGATCGCGTGTACGATCGTCTGGAGTCCGCGGGCGTCGGCAGAAGCGATCCGCGTCGCGAGCGTCACTGTGTCGGTGATGACGAGACCGGACGTATGTGGCTCGTCGTCATAGGGATCGTGGAACCACGCGGTGGTCGACCCGAGTGATCCGTCTACGAACGCCTTGAGACCTCCCCACCAGAGCCGTTCGTCGCCCCACCCTTCGGCTTCCACGAACGAAGCGAGGCGCTCCCAAGTGCTCATCGGCACGACGGAGTAGACGCGGAGCGGCAGCTCCCCGGCGGCGTGCAGGCTCCTGTAGGTCTCCAGGTGCGCCCAAGCGCCCATGTCGTGGACTTGGGTGACCCCATGCGAAAGTGCGTGGCGGGCCGCCGCGCGAGTGGCCCGAGCCAGTTCCTCGGAAGGCGGATCGGGGATCACTCGGTACAGCAGATTCATGGCCTCGTCCTTGAAGACACCGGCCGGCTCGCCCGAGTCGTACCGTTCGATGGTTCCGCCTTCCGGATCCGGGGTGTCGGCGGTCACGCCGGCCGCCTCGATCGCCAGGGTGTTGGCCAGGGCCATGTGGCCGTCCAGGCGGTTCACGAACACCGGATGCTGGGTGGTGACCGCGTCGATCCAATCTCGTCGCGGCAGCTCACCCCCCCACATCTCATGATCCCAATCCCCGCCTTGAATCCACGTGCCGGCGGGAACCGTTTCGGCAAACGCTCCGAGCCGACGGGCGAACTCCTCCGGAGTCGCTGCATCGCGGAGGCTCACGCTGGCGAGCTTGAACCCGCCGTCCACGAAGTGTACGTGGGTGTCGATCAGACCCGGAATGAGCGCCCTACCCGCCAGCTCGATCACCTCGGTGGCAGGCCCGGCGAGGTCGGCCACGTCCTCTCCTCCCACCGCCACGATGCGCCCGTCACGGACGGCCACGGCCGAATGCCGTTCCGTGCCCGTCCACACCACCCCACCTCTCAAGACGAGGTCGGGTGCAGCATTTTCTGACCGAGACGGCGCCCCGTTCGGGCCGCAGCCGCTCACCAGGAGGCACCCGACCATCGCGCCGCACATCCATCGAACCATCCCGGACGGTACCAAGGCCGACCGATGGTGAGCAACCGGAAAGCTGTTGCGCGTCCGCCACAACTGCGGTCCGTCACAGGCACATAGCCCCACTCGTTGTACATGCACGGGGTGCCTCCCTGACGTGCGAAATGTCCAGGCTGTGCGCGGCCCGGATCCTCCGGTAGGCCCTGCCCCCCTTCAGAGGGCACGAATTATGCGTTTTATTTTATCGGGTCGAACCGACGAGGGAACGATGTTCAGGAGATTTGCCGCAGGGATTGTCGGAGCCGCAGCCGTGGCCGTGAGCCTCGTCGTCCTGCGCTCTGAGAAGCAGGTGGAAGACACGCCGGCGCGAGCGGTTCCCGCAGGCGAGAGCGTGCCGGCGGAGATTCAGCCCGACAGGCTCCGCGAGCTGGGGTACTAAGGAAGCTCTGCACGTGCGATCGGGCGGAGCGCTGGTGAGCACCCCGCCCGATGAGGCCTGTTGGGACTTGTCGCCCCGTCAGGCGAACCTCTCCGCGTTCTTCGCGATGTAGCTGGTCCATTCCGGGGGCACGTCCGTGTCCGGAAAAATCGCCTGTACCGGACATTCGGGCTCGCACGCCCCGCAGTCGATGCACTCGTCCGGATGGATGTAGTACTGATCGTCGCCCTCGTAGATGCAGTCCACCGGACACACCTCGACGCAGCTCGCGTCCTTGGTGGCGATGCAGGGCTCCGCGATGATATACGTCATTCGTCCTCCAGCGCCCCGGACGGCGTATCCGCCCGATCGCGGCTAAATGAATGTCGAAGCGGGGATGGGGTCGCAAGGCCCACCCGCAACGGCCGCGCCACCGACGATCGAAAGCCCGCGGCCCCCGGCCACGTATGGCTCTTCACTCGACAAGGGACCCGGTAATACCGCATGTTCCTATGGCGGGTATGCACGCTCATGCAGAGTACGAGGTGTTCAGCCCTCGAAACCGCCTGCGTTCACTCGGCGCCGCCTGGACAGCCTTATGTTCGAACCCCGCCAGCTCATTCCCGTCATCGTTCTGACGCTGGCGTCCACCCTCCTGGGCCGGCCTGCGTGTGCCCAACAAGTTGCTTCGTCCGAGGTCACCGGCCGCGTCTCCGGCGTGGTGTTCGACAGCACCCGGGCTCAGCCCCTCGAAGCCGCGAAGGTCGTGCTGTGGGAGACTGCGTTTACGGCGGAGACGGACGCCGAGGGGTGGTTCGAGATCGAGGACGTGCCGCCCGGTCGGTATTCGGTCGTGTTCTTTCACCCCCGGCTCCAGTATCTGGGCATCGGGTCGGGCCAGGTATTCGTGGAGGTCGCGGAAGGCCAGGAGAGCCCGGTCACGCTCGTGACACCCTCCATGCCCACGATCCTGTCCACGGAGTGTCTGCTGGAACCGACCCAGGACGGACACGGCATCGCGCTCGGACACGTGGCGGATTCGCGCTCCGGAGTAGCCATGGCGGGCGCTCAGGTAACGTTCCGGTGGCTGGATCCATCGGGGCGACTCGGCACGGCAACGGCAGCGGCAGACCCGGAGGGCTGGTACAGAGCGTGCTCGGTGCCCAAGGGCGTGCAGATGTCCGGACGGGCAAGCTTCCTCAACATGAGCAGCACCCGCCGCGAGGTGAGCCTGGCGGAGGAATCGGCGGTCCGTGCCGACTTCCTACTCGGAGACTATTCGGACTCGCAGGTGTCAGGCACGCTGGTTGACCAGCTCTCCGGACAGCCCGTTCAAGGGGCCGAAGTCCGGCTGGAGGGCACCGACTACTTCACGACTTCGGACGCCCAGGGCCGCTTCCACATTCCGGATGTGGAGCCAGGCGAATACACGCTTTCGGTGGCCCATCTGGCGTTCCCCACCCGCCGCGAGCGGATCGACTTCCAGAGCGATTTGGGCCACCACCTCCAAATCGCGATGGCTGCCGAAGCGATCGAGCTCGACCCGATCGTCGTAACGGTAGAGCGCGAGGAGCTCAGCCGGCACATCGCCATGGGCGGACAGCTGATCACCGCAGCAGACGTGGAGAAGGTGCGTACTCGGTCCACAAACCTCGCCGACGTGCTTCAGTTGCAACGGGTGTCGGGGCTCCTCGTGAGACGAATCCAGGGACAGCTCTGCGCAGAGTTCAGCTCCGGAACGGTTCGCTTGATGCAGGTTCGGGCCTGCGAATCGGTGATGCTCTACATCGATGGAGCCAAGGCTTCGGATCCGACGGTGGCCATGGACCTGCCGGCCGACGCCATCGACCACATCGTGATCTTTCGGCCCGTCGAGGCCGGCGCGCTGTTCGGCACCGGCTCCGCCCACGGCGTGATCATGATCTACACCAAGAACGGGACCCGCCGCAGGTAGCCGTCGATGTCAATCCGCGGGCAGATGGGCCGCGGTTGCCGCCAACGCTTGTTCCAGTCCTGCTGTCGGTACACCCATGGGGTGTCGCACACCGTAGGTATGGCCGACCCCCTCTACCAGCACCAGCCGGGCGCTCGGCCCGCTCGCCGCGAGGCTGCGCGCGTCCTCCGGTGGAACAGTGAGATCATCCGTGCCGTGGACGATGAGCCACGGCGCTCCCAGGGTCTCCGCCCTCGCAACCAGATCGAGGCGGTCGCGTGCCCGCTCGAAATCCTCCAGGAACGTGAGGTCGAGCGGCAGCTGGCGTCCGGTCCGCTGATCGAGCACGTAGATCCGGCCGTTCTCGCGCCATTCGTCGACCGTCTCGGGCCTCCAGCGATCGAACCGAGCCGGACAAGACCAGGTCACCAGTCGTGATACCGCCTCGTTTTCCGCGGCCGCGACCAACGCCACCCCACCACCGCGCCCATGGCCCACCAGGTAGAGCGTTCGTGGAGGTCGGGGGAAGACATCTCCGCGTCTCGACGCAGCGATGACCTGATGCAGCTCCTCCACCTCGCTGGTGAGTGTGTTCGAGGCCAGGCGGTCCAGCTCGGTGAAATCTTCGGACCCCGACGCCACGCCGCTTCCGGTGAAGCTGAACCTGGCCACCATGTGACGCCGAGCGGCGAGCTCGCCGGCCAGCCAGGGAAAGAAGCCCCACTCGTGAAAAGCCCGGAAGCCATGCACGAGCAACACCCCGGTGCGGGGTGGCGGTCCGGCGGGAATCAGCGTCTCGCCGAGGATACGGCGGTCGCCCACGGGCACGGCGAACGGACGCCGGATCACGACGAGTCGTCCGGTGTGTCCTTTAGCCACTCCCGGTCGGGCACGCCCGACCGAAGATTGTCCAACCGAGCCAGGGCGAACAGCAGGTCCGACAGCCGGTTCAGGTAGCGGATCGCTTCCTCGTCGACGGTGTCGTTTTCGGCCAATCGCACCAGCGTCCGTTCCGCACGTCGGCACACGGTACGCGCCACGTGCAGCGACGCCGAGCCGGAAGTGCCACCCGGCAGGACGAACGCCCGGAGCGGCGGGAGCTCCTCCCACGCCTCGTCGATCCAGCCCTCCATCTCGGCGATGCGGCCCGTGGGAAGGTCGGGCACCTCCGGCCTACGGCGTCCCTCGCGCGCCGGCGGCGTAGCCAGCACCGCGCCGAGGGCAAACAGGTCGTGTTGCACCTTCTCCAGCCGTTCGGCGGACCGGGGATCGGACATCACGGGCAGGGCTTGGCCTATCACCGCGTTGAGCTCGTCGACACCACCGTACGCTTCCACACGAAGGGTGGCTTTTGAGACCCGCTCGCCCCCGAACAGGCTCGTCAGACCTGCGTCTCCGGTACGCGTGTAGATTTTCATGGTCTTAGACGGGTGAGCCTCTTGAGTCGGCGGAGCTTCTCCGCCTTTTCGAGCAGCGAAGGAGCTTCTTCCTCGGGCTCGGGCGTGACCAGGAGTTCTCTCAGATCCAGCATGACTTCGAGATAGAGCTGGTCTCGCTGGAAGTCGAAATCCAGGCGGGCCATGCCCTCCTTGTCGTCCGCGGCTTCGGCGGACTCGAAGGCTCGCCGATAGAGGTCCTCCAGGTTCTCGATGATGCGCTTTCGCTTCCGCATGGCTAGTGGACCGCCTTGCCGGTCGACGCCACGCCCTCACGCTCCACGTCGAGCGCACGCGCGCCGGGCCCGGTCACAAAGTAGTCGGTGATGGCCGCCTTGAGCTGGTCGAAGTGCCCGTGGAAGAAGTGGTCGGACCCCGGCACCCGTACTACGGTGACGTGCGGTCCCATCGGCGTGAGCAGAGCGTCGACCTCCTCTCCGGATCCGAACTCATCCAACTCACCCTGAACCACCAGTGTGGGGAGACGGACGTCGCGGAGAAAATCGTATTCGTACATCGAGAGTGGCACGCCGAGCCCGACCAATGCCCGCACCCGGGTGTCTTCGGCACCCACGGGAAGCGCGACACGTGACCCGAAGGAGAACCCGCCCAGCACCACCGGCGCGTCCGGATACCGTGTGGTCATCCAGTCCAGCGCCCAGCGGGCGTCGTCCCGTTCCCCAATTCCCTCGTCGAAGCTGCCGGTGCTGAGGCCGACGCCTCGGAAGTTGAATCGGAGCACGTCGATTCCGGCATCGTTCATCGCCTGGGCCGCACGGAAGACGGCCTTGGTGTGCATGGTGCCGCCGTGCAGTGGATGAGGATGACATAGCACGGCCACGGCTTTCGTTTCACCCGTGGCAGGTCTCAGGTGAGCCTCCAGAAAGCCGTGCGGCACCGGGATCTTCAAGAAGCTACTCCGTGCGGCTAAGTTGCGATGTGCCGTCTACCGAAACGCCCCGGAACGGGCGGCCCGGTCACGGCCGGCACGAAAGGTAGCAAAGGAGACGCATGGACGGGATCGAGGAGACCTCCCAGCGAGCCAGACGCGCGAACGAGCTGTACTGGGAGTCCCGCCGCAGTGTGAATCAGATTGCCGAGGAGCTGGGGCTTTCCAAGGGCGGGTTGTACGATCTCATCTCGCCGTTGGCTTCGCCCTTCCGGTGTCCGGCCTGCGGAGAGCCGCTGCGCTACGCACATCGCACCGCCCACGAACGGGGCGTGCTTTCCTGTTCGGAGTGCGGTGCGCAGATCGACGATGACGACCCGTCGCTGGAGCAGCGGGAAGCGGAGCCCGAAGTCACGGCCCCACAGCCACCCGCTGCGTACGTGCCCCGCCCATCCTCGCCGCCCCCCCGCCGGATCCTGGCCGGGACGGCCATCCTGGGCGTGGGCGTCGGATTACTGCTGGCCCGGCTGCTGCGGCGCCGCTGACGCCTTCGACCGACGATGCCCTCCGCGGATCCTCGGACGGAGGTCACTCCGGACGCCTTCCAGGTGTCTCCGGCGCTGTTGGGACTCCCGCTGGCTTCCCCGCGTCGACGGCTGGCGGCCATCGTCATCGATCTCGTCGTTGTGGGCTTGCTCACGGTCTTGGGCTGGCGGGTCCTGGGCCTGCTCGCCGGCACGGCGTTTTTCTCCCTGTCGCTCAAGCGGCCACCGCCCGAAAGGGCCAAGCGTGCGTTCCGGTGGTCGTGGGGATGCCTCGGCGCGGTGATCATTTTCGCGATCGTGGTGACGAGCGGAACGGTCATGAGCTCGCTGTTGAGCCGACTGGCGTCTCGTTCGTCCCCCGTGGCCGAATCCCCGGCCGGAGAATCCGATGATCCCGAGACCGGACTGGCCCGTCTCGCCACGTTGGCGGCGAGCGCCGGCAGGCTCACCGCCTTCCGATCGGCCGAGACCGCCGAGGAGGCCCGTGCGGAGGTCCTGGCCGCCATCGCGTACGGACGGGACCTCGGCCTCAGCTTCGACGAGATCCGAGGGGTCATGGAAGGGGCGGCCCCCGACGATGCCGAGTGGGACCCGTTGGCCGTGATCGAGGAGGCGTTCCGCGAAATCGAGGGTGCCGATGCCGAAACACCGCGCCCGGAGCCGGTCTCGCTGGAGCGGGCGTTGGCGGAGTACACCGCACTCGTGAGCGGACCGGACTCGACCGTGGACGCTCGAGCCAGGGCGGCATTGGAAACCCGACTTATTCGAGCCATGGCGTCCGACACGCTGGCCCGACTCCAGGGCGCGGTCACCGAAGTACGTGGAGAGCTGGAGGATTCCCGGGAACGCAACCGGGCGCTCAGAGAGGAGTTGGACGAAGCGGAGAGCGGAGGCCTGTTCGGCTGGCTGCTCAATACCGTCGATCAACTGGGGCTCACTTTCGGATGGGCTGCGCTGTATTTCGCGTTCCTGCTCACGTGGTTCGACGGTCTCACGCCCGGAAAGAGGCTCCTGGGCATTCGGGTGAAGCGTCTGGACGGCGGGTCCATGACCTGGCTGCTCGCGTTCGAACGGTCGGGGGGATACGCGGCTGGATTCGCCACCGGACTCTTGGGGTTCGCTCAGATCCTCTGGGACGCGAACCGCCAGGCCATTCACGATCGAATCGCGGGCACAGTGGTGATTCGGGATGGCCTGACGAAGCCTCCGGCCACGGGAACTCCTCACAGCTCCACCAGAACGGCCTGAGTCCCCGTGGGAATCTCGCTGCCCCTTGCGTTCGCCGCGGGCGTCGTCTCGTTCCTGTCGCCCTGTATCCTTCCCCTCGTTCCCAGCTATATCGCGTTCGTCTCGGGAATGACTCTGGACGAGCTGTCCGGCACCGACCGAGCGGACACGCGCAGGATAGCCAGCGGCCACGCGTTGCTTTTCGCCGTGGGGTTCATCCTGGTCTTCATGACGATGGGCGCCGCCGCTACCGCGCTCGGTCAGACGGTGAACAGAGCCCTGCCATGGATCAATCGAGCCGGCGGCATGCTGATCGTGCTATTCGGGCTCTATCTACTCGGATGGCTCCGGGTGCCCTTCCTCTCCAAGGAGGCTCGGTTCCACCTGGCCGGCCGTCCCGCGGGCAAGGCCGGATCCCTCATTGCCGGCGTCGTGTTCGGGGCTGGCTGGACGCCGTGCATCGGTCCCATCCTGGCGACCATCCTGCTCGTCGCCAGCCAAGAAGCAACCGCGCTACGGGGCGCCCTTTTGTTGGCCACGTACGGGGTCGGACTGGCCGTGCCTTTCTTCATCGCAGCCGCGGGGTTCAATTGGTTTCTGGTCGGCTCGGTCCGCGCGCGGGGATGGATGGTTCCGCTACAGCGTGTGGCGGGAACCTTTCTCGTCGTCGTGGGCCTTTTGCTCTTGACCGGCTGGTTCACCCAGGTTTCCGCAGTGTTGGCGGGCATGGGACAGATGATCACTCTCGAGCCATGACCCGGGGCAAATAGGACTTCCATGCGACGTATCGTATTCCCGGCATTTGCACTGTGCATTCTTCTGGGCTGCGGAAGCGAGGCCGCAGAGGCCGATCGCAATACCGCGGATCTCGGCGTTGCCCCGCCTCAACTCCCGTTCGGGAACAGGGGTGACGCAGCCGCTACCCCACCGCCATCCGCTCGGACCTCGGCCCCCTCCGCCGCGAGCCAGAACAACGACGTTTCTCGTCAGACGCTGGAGAACCTGGGGCATGTGAGAGGCGACCCCGATGCGCCCATCAAGATCGTGGAGTTCAGCGACTACGGGTGCGGGTATTGCCGCCGGTTCCACGAGGAGACGTTCCCCGTGCTGGTGGACGAGTTCGTCAATACCGGGAAGGTCTATTGGCGCACGGTGCAGTTCAACGTCGGCATGTTCCAAAATGCCCAGGAAGCGGCGCTGGCCGGCGAGTGTGCTGCGGAACAGGACCGATTCAGCCCCATGTCGGACGGCCTGTTCGCTTCGCAACGGGAGTGGAAATCGACGGGCGACGCCACAGAGATATTGGAAGGTGTGGCCACCACCGCGGGCTTGAACATGGACGACTTTCGGTCCTGCATGTCGGAGCGCCGGCGCGAAGACTATGTCAACGTGGCCACGCAATTTGCCAGGCGGCTCGGAATCCGGGGCACGCCCACGTTCTTCATCGAAGGCTTCCCGATCCAGGGGGCACTGCCCATCGAGGCCTTCCGCGACTATATCAACGCCGTCATGGCGGAGAAGGCCAAGGCCGGGTGATCCCGATCTTCGTCTCCTATACAAGACCCGACTCTTGAGCACACCAGACAATCCGCTCCTGGATGACGCGGGTGTCATCCAGTTCAGTCGAATTCGACCGGAGCACGTTGAGCCCGGCATTCGCCAAGCGCTTACCGAAGCGGCCGAGGATGTCGAGGCGCTGTGCAGCGACCCGTCGCCGCCCACCTGGGAAAACACGCTCGCCCTCCTCGACACGCTCACCGAGCGGCTCGCACGCCGCGTCGCGCCGGCCTCTCACCTGATCTCGGTGGCGCAGACGCCCGAGCTGCGGGCGGCCTACAACGCCGTGTTGCCCGAGATCTCCGAGTTCTGGTCCGGCCTGTTGCTGAACCCCGGGCTATGGGCCCGAATCCGAGCCTTTGCGAGCGCGTCCGAAGCGGAGGCGTTGACCGGCATCCAGCGGCGTCACCTGGACAAAACCATTCGGGAATTCCAGCGCGCCGGAGCGGATCTGCCGGAGGACCGGAAGGCCCGGCTGCGTGAGCTCCACGTGGAGCTGGCCCAGCTCCAGCAGAAGTTTTCCGAAAACGTTCTAGACGCTACCGCCGCGTTCGAGCTACTCATCACGGACGAAGCACGGCTGGCCGGAGTACCGGAGGCGCCCCGCAACGGATACCGGCGGAAAGCGGAGGCAGCGGACAAAGAAGGTTGGCTGCTGACCCTCGACTACCCTTCCATCGAGCCGATCCTCAAGTATGCAGAGGACCGTGAGCTCCGCCGAGAAATTTACTTGGCCAACGCCCGTCGCTGCCGGGAAGGTGAGCACGACAATCGGACGCTCATCGCGCGCATCCTGAGGGCCCGCCACGAACTGGCCTCCATCCTGGGCTACGACACGTTTTCGGACTATCAGCTCGCCGACCGCATGGCGCGCACCGGGACGCGAGCCCAAGCGTTCGAGGAGGACCTCGTACGGCGAACGCGTTCCTATTGGGAACGGGACGTGGCCGAGCTGAATGCGGAGGCCGAGGCACAGAAGCTGGACACGCTCCGTCCGTGGGACGTGGTGTTCCTGATGGAGCGGGCGCGCAGGAAGCGCTTCGACATCGACGACGAGTTGCTTCGTCCGTATTTCCCGTTGGACCGGGTCGAGGCGGGGATGTTCGAGATTGTCGAGCGAGTATTCGGGTTCCGGGTCGAGGAGGAGTCCGGCGTGGACACGTGGCATCCCGACGTGCGCACGTACGCGTTGCTCGACCGCGGTGGCACGGTCGTCGGCCGCTTCTATACGGATTGGTTTCCGCGGAAGGAAAAGCGCCCCGGCGCTTGGATGGACTCGTTCGTAACGGGGGGACCCGGCCAAGGCGGGTTCACGCCCCACGTCGGTGTGATCTGCGGCAACTTCACCCCACCCCGGGACGGGAAGCCTGCACTTCTGACCCACCGTGAGGTTCGTACCACCTTCCACGAGTTCGGCCACCTCCTGCACCACTGCACGTCTCGAGTCGAGGTGCCCTCCCGGGCCGGCATTCACGTGGCGTGGGACTGGGTGGAGCTTCCCAGCCAACTCATGGAGAACTGGACCTGGGAGCGGGAGGCCCTGGATCTGTTCGCCCGGCACTACGAGACCGACGAGCCTATTCCGGAGCCCATCTTCGAGAGAATGGTCCGGGCCAAGCGCTTCATGGGCGGATGGGCGCAGATGCGGCAGCTCTCATTGGGCACCGTCGACCTGGAACTCCACTCGGACGTCGCTCCAACGCTGCCCAGCGATCCGGGATCGGATGAGTCGGATCTCCTACTCGGACGCGAGATCATGGAACGGGCTCGGGCCAGGTTCGCCGAGTTCGCGCCGGACCCTGAGTTCGCCGAGCTCCACGTACTGGCTTCGTTCAGCCACTTGTTCGCCGGAGGGTACGCGGCCGGGTACTACAGCTACCTCTGGTCCGAGGTGCTGGACGCCGACGTGTTCACGCGCTTCCGCGAGAACGGCGTGTTCGACTCGGAGACCGGGAGGGCCTACGTGGATACGATCCTCTCTCGCGGCGATTCCGCTGATCCCGAGGATCTGTTCCGCGAGTTCATGGGCCGGGATCCCGATCCGGAAGCGCTACTGGAGCGGAATCTGGGGACGCTTTGAGGGAGTCGGCTCAATGCAACCGCTCAGAGACGAAGGGTGGCGCCGGTGCCGTGAACCGGTAACAAAGGGTGCAGTCGTCTAATGGGGCTCGCCAAGTAGCTCCAGGACTCGCTTTGTCGAGTCCTTCAAACGACCGAGCTTCCGTAGAGTGATGCCTCGAACGACCAGATGCCGGTATACCGTGTTGACGAAGTGGGCATCGCGCCGAAGGGCCGCCAACGCCTGCTCTGGAGGTAGGTATTCCCCGCCCAAGTCGAGCATCGATGCGGACATCAGCGCATTCAACTCGGCACCCAGATCCATGAGCTCGAAGCTGCCCTGAATCTGGTAGGGTGCGGTCTCCTGGAGGTCTTCCCAGATGCTGAGCCACGAGCTGAGCTCATTTCGCAGTGGGAGATCCCTCACAAGGGTCAGGTTCGTAGGTGACAGCGACCCATACACAGGCTGCAGTGTGGATTCCACGAATAGCGCTTGCAGGGAAGTTCCGGCGGATTCAGACGACCTCCTGGCCAGGTCCTCCGGCGCGGCATTCAGGAAGTCGGCACTACGGGCGATACTCGAGTCCGTCACAGCCACATAGCCGGCGATGAGTTCTGAATTGGCCTCCATGTCGACCAGAATACTTTTGAGCACCTCCTGCTCGATAATGTATTCTTCCCTCTCCTCCCAAGCGGCGTCGATTCCGAACGCTAGGAGGATGCTCGCGACAATCACGACTCCCTCGATGGCTCGGCCTGCCAGGCCGCGGTGGCTGGGCGAAGAAAGGTCGCTACGACCGGATTCCACGCCTTGAGGGTCAGTTGGGACCGATTCCGTGTTGTCTTTCCCGTTCATCACTACTCATTCGCCGCTTGGGTGGAGTTCAAACGCGCTCCTTTGGACGAGCGCATCGACCGGCAGCTCCTCCGCAATCTGCCTGAGCGTGAGTCGGGCGACTCTCATAAGGATACGGCACGAATCTTATTTTACTGCAAGAAGGAAATAAGGAAGGGCACACCATCCGTCCCGCCCCCTACCCGACCAGCCCCACCTCCGCCACGACCCGACCCTCCCGCCCGGGCAACGTGACGCGGAGCACGGTCACACCCGTCTCCCCGTCGTGTTCGAGCACGCGGACCTCGGGCTCCGGCCCGGAGGCTCCTTCTACCGGCGGAGCGGGCCGGAGCGCGCTCCCGTGCATCTCCAGCTCGTAGGCCTGTCCGGCCTGGCCCTCCACCTGGACCATCAGGCGAGGGCCCTCTCGGCGGACATCCAAGACGCGAAGGGTCGGACGTTCCCCATCGGTGGATAGAGCGAACCCTGACGGCTGAATGGCGGTTCCTCCCGTCCACGTCACGTCCACCTGGTGGGCGCCGCCTCTCAACCTCAGCTCGATGGAGACCTGCTGATCGTGCTCCCCGGTGGCGTGGAGACCGCGACTGGTCCGCCCGTCTATGCTTACGCCGGTGACGCGGGCGCCGATGGGAACGGCCTGGACAAACGTGAGCGACACGGGGTCGCCGCTGCTCGTGAAGGTCGTGGATGCCCGGCCCGGGGACTGCCTCATGACCGCGTTCACTCGGGTAGACCCGACGGGAAGGCCCTCCACTCGTGCAGAATCCCAGGCAGGTGGCAGTTGGGGCGCGAAGATGGCCGATTGCGCTGGACCGTCGGGCTCCCAGCCGAGAAGTCCCGAGACGACGGCTGCGGCGAAGACGCCCGGACCTGGAGAGGACTGGCTCAATGCGCCCGGCAAGGCACGCGGGAAGGCTCCGGAGTAGTCGGAGGCCATGCGGCCGCGGTCGTCGTCGAGCGCGAGGCGAGCCACGGCGCCCAGGGTGGGAAGGCCCGCCCAAGGACGCCGGTAGCGGAACTCCGCCCAGGCGGCGAAGGCGGTCAAGTAGGGCGTAACGGCTCCGTAGCCCGGGCGTTCGGCATCGAAATGGGCGTCTCGCGCGTCCAAGCTGCGCACGCCCCAGTGCGTGCTCATGCTTCCGCGCCCGACTACGCCTAGGGTCCGGCCCATCTGTCGAGGTTCAAGGAGACCGTACGCGCCGGCCACCACGGGCCAGGCCGTGAGCGCGTCGTTCCGGCCTCCACCGTCCAGACGCCCGAACGCATAGTGGCCCGCCTCGCCGCTCCAGAACGTCTGGTTGATGGACTGACGGCCCAGTCGGAAGAGGTCCGCGGCCAGATTGGCCAACGCGTGCTCCCCCACCTCTGAAGCCATGGCCGCGATACCCTCCGCGGCGGCCACCCAAACGGCGGCCGAGAACGCGTCTTCCTCCACCGCCTCGGCCAGTGGTCCGTCCGGGACCGCGCCGGTGCCGTCCAGCTCGATGATCCCGTTATCGTCGGTCTCGCGCGCCAGCGCCCACTCCACCGCAGCCTCGATCGACGGCCAGAGAATGGAGACCAGATCCGAGTCTCCGCTCGCTCGCCAATACTCGCTGAAGCCCAGAAGCCAAAGCGGAGTGGAAAGCGCTTCCCGGTACGGATCCTCGGACTCCAACCATCCGGCCTCGACCGCGGACTGGGGAATCCGGCCCGGGATCTTTCCGTCCGCTCTCTGGTGGCGAGCCAAGAAGCGCAGTCCATCCCGAGCCCGTTCGAACTGCCCGGTTCGCACCAGGCCCAGCAGCGACAGGCCGGTGGCGGTGCCGCCGTACGCTCCCGAAGCGCTGGGCCTGTTGACACGGAACCCGTCGCGCCAGCCGGACACGAGCCCGCAGCCCAGCGCGGGATTACAGGTTCGTTGCCCCTCCAGGTCGGCCTTGGCCCAGGCGAACGCCCGGTCCAGATCGTCGTCGGGTGTGTCGAGGCGCACGGTGGTGTTATCCAGATCGGCCAGCCACGCACTCCGATTCGCGTCCGGGCCGGCCGACATGGACAGCAAGCGCCGGTGGCTCGAGACCAGCTCGTCCCGACTGCCTTCTCCGCCTGCGAACGCGAGTGGAATGGCACCCTGCCGTGCACGAGTCGGCGACACGGGAATATCCAAGGCAATGCGGGTTCTCGTGCCGGCCGCCGGCTGGGCATCGGGAGAGCCCACGACGGCGTTTCTACGCTGGAGGCTCTCGGACAGCACGTACACCTGATTCGTGGAGTCCCAGAACGCGTACTGGCCCCCGAAGGAGGCCGGCCAAGCGTATTGGAATACGGGAGTGAACGACACGCGCAGCACGACCTGCCGGTCGGCTTCCACGTGGAACAACATGAGGACGCCGGGCTCCTCCGCCGGCACGTAGATGCGCTGACGGACCATGAAATCGTCGCCTCGGTACGTCAGCTCGACCGTCCCGGGCTGGGCGCTCACCTCCGTAGGGGTGAGGGGCCGGAGCGTTTCGTCAGGACTCGAGGAAACGGAGAGTTTGAAGTCCGATGCCAAGATCAGCGGGTGTGCCCAGACCTCTCCCGACCCGTCCCCTCGGCCCAGCCAAGCCGCCCGGTCGCCGACCACGCTCAAGAACTCGTCGGCCCGCGCAGGACCTGTGAGCGTCGGATCCACCCACGCAACGGTGGTGGCCGTGGAATCGGCGGACGGCGTTCCCTCGCTGGCGGACTGGGCGGTCGCCGCCGGAGCTGCAAACGCGAACAGGACCGCGGTGAACGGGGCGGCTCGGCTGGATGATGTGGGCCAATGCCTCACGTGGCTAACCTCGCTGGCGACGTCCGGCGAGTCCGCGTGGCTGTTGGCGAGACGCGCCGGGTTGGCGGTGTTCAACGCGACCCGATTGGCCCGTTGGGGGGAGGGGCCGGAGTAGGTAGCGGTCGCGCCGCCGCCTCCGAGGTCACGGAAGAACAACCTGTACGTGCGAGACGGCGGACACAACAAGACGGTGGGCGACGCGACAGGTCGCCCACCGTCTCAGTGCGGTGTCGGTACTCCTCCGCGGCCGACGTACTCCGCCGTCCGCGGCACCCTATCACAGCATTAGCGCGGCACGTTGCTCAGGTTGCGATACCGTTCGAACAGCGCCCGCTGTCGACTGTCCAACGGCACTTGCCGGCCGCCGATGTACACCCGCTCAGCCCAGGTGGTGAGCTCGAAGGGATCGCCCGACCACACCACCACATCGGCTGCGACGCCCGCGGCCAAGGCTCCGGCTTCGCCTCCCACACCGAACACTGCAGCCGGACCGGCGGTGACGGCGCGGAGCGCCTCCTCCCAGGGCATTCCGTACGCAACGGCCTGCCCCGCCACCTGCCGCAGGTTGCGGACGTTGTGGGCGTCGAACGTCGAAAGCAGAACCTGAACACCCGCCCGGTGGAGGCGAGCAGGGTTTTCATAGGTGGCGCCGAGGCTCTCGAACGTCGGCAAGTTGATGAGCGACGTGACGATCACCGGCACACCGGCCTCCGCCAGCTCGTCGGCCACCATCCAGCCTTCTTGTGCTCCGGCAATCACGAGCTGGAGGCCGAACTCGTCCGCGAGCCGGAGCGCAGCCAGGATATCACTGGCCCGATTGGCGCCAACGACCAGCGGAAGCCGGCCGCGGACCACGGGCACGAGAGCTTCAAGGTCCAGTCTGGACAGCGCGTAGTCCCGGCGGCGATCGGCGTTGAACGCCTCGCGGTTGGCCGCGTAATCCCTGGCGTCTTCGAGCGCTTCACGAATCAGAAGAGTTGCCGCTGCGCGAGAACCCCCGGCGGCGGCCGCTCCGGCTTCGCCCAACTGCATGTACATGGCCGCCGGGGCCCGCTCCACCATGTCCGTTGCGGCTCCCGGCCCGAGGTTGGCCACCAGTCCCTGGCCTACAATCAGCGCCTGGAAGCTTTGGGGCGCCACGACCACCCGCGTCACCCCACCCGCGCGAGTCACCGGAATCAGCGTGGAGTTGGGGTTGAGCGCGTCTTCCACGCGGAAGGCCGCAGTCACGCGGTCGTTGTTGACCGACCGATCCACCGTGTTCTGTTCCGCCCCGATCTCCACCACGCCCAGCCCGGTATAGGGATCGAACAGCCCGGGTGTGACCCATTTGCCGGCCGCGTCCACCACGGTGGCTCCATCCGGAATCGTGACGTCGGTCCCGACGGCCGCAATGACGCCGTCCACCATCAACACGGTGGCTCCGTCGATCACGGCGCCGGTACCCGTGTGGACCTGTCCGCCGGTGATGGCCACGGTTTGAGCGGAGAGGTCCGCACCCGCCGACGCCGCCACGAGCACCGAGGCGAGCGCTGCGGCACATCCGTAGCCTGTCCGAGCCCTCCTCGCCGCGCTCATCGTCCTTCCTCCCCGGGCAAGATCCTGTTCATGAAGTCTCCGTAGAGGAGGGCATCCGGATTGGACCGGTCGTAGAGCAGCACGCCGTCCACAAAGACCTGGTCCGCCTTGGTGTAGATGGAGAACGGGTCTCCGGACCAGATGACCAGGTCGGCGTTCTTGCCCACCTCCAGCGAGCCGGTGCGGTCGGCGATGCCCAGTGCTCTGGCAGGGTTGATCGTGATCCACCGCACGGCGTCTTCCCGATCGGTGCTCATGCCCATCTGGTGGGCGGCCGCCATGGCCTTGGCCGCGTCATGGTTGAGGCGCTGGATCCCGTGGCCGTCGTCGGAGTGGACAATGGCACAGGCTCCGGACTCGTCCACCAACGCCAGGTTCTGGAGAATGCCGTCGTAGGCCTCCAGCTTGAACCCCCACCAGTCGGACCAGAGGCTCCCGCAGATCTCGTGCTCCGCCAACAGGTCGCGGACCTTGTACGCCTCGACACCATGATGGAACGACGCGATCGAGTATCCGAACTCTCCCGCGATGTCGATCATGGTGGCCATCTCGTCGGCCCGATAGCAGTGGTTGTGGACGAGGATCTCACCTGCGAGCACACCTGCCAGGGTCTCGAGTTGGAGGTTTCGGGTAGGCTGGCTGTCGGGATCCGACCCGTCGGCCTGCCACTTCTTCCAGCGCCGGAGGTATTCTTCAGCTCGAATCCAGGCGGCACGGTAGCCGGCCACGTTCCCCATCCGGGTGCCGGGCGCTCGACCTTGATTTCCGTAGACGCGCTTCGGGTTTTCGCCGCACGCCATCTTGAGCCCGTGGGGTGCATCCGGAAACTTCATGCCTTGATACGTGCGCGCGGGCACGGGCTTGACCGTCACGCCCCGGCCCCCGAACAGGTTGGCGGATCCCGGGAGGATCTGGAGGGCAGTGACACCACCCGCGAGCGCGTGGCCGAACCCGGGATCCTGCGGCCAAATGGAATGCTCGGCCCAGACTTCGGCGGTGACCGGGTTGGTGATCTCGTTTCCGTCGGAGACCGCGGCCACGCCGGGCGCCGGATAGACGCCCAGGTGCGAATGGGTGTCGATAAGGCCGGGTGTGACCCAACGTCCGCCCGCGTCGATCACGGTGGCGCCGGCCGGCGCGCTCAGGTCGGCACCGACCTCCGCGATCTTGCCGTCTCGGATGAGCACCGACGTGCGCTCCATGAGCGGCGCCACGCCGGTGTAGACGTTGGCGTTGCGTACAAGCGTCGTCTCGCGGGATCGCGGCTCGTACGTGGACGGGAAGGGATCCGTGAAGAGCGACTCCGCGCCCTCCTGTTCCGCCTGGATCGTGGAGTCGGCCGTGGCGGGGGCGGGCTCCGGTGACGCCGTCCCTGCGGTGGCGCACGCGGGAAGCAGCAGCGCGAGCAGCAGCCCGGCGGCCCGCGTGACATAACGACCGACAAGGTGCCGGTCCGTCCGGAGCGGCGTCCCGTCTGGACACACTCGGATCATGAGTCCTCCGAATCATTGAAGGGCGCGGCCTCGGGCCACGCCGTGTGGAATTGGGCAGGATGCGGGCAGGTTAGGCGGAGTGCCGCGCGGCCGACAAGGACCGGCGCTTCCGACACCGATTCAGAAACCCCCGCCGGCCGGGCGCCGTAGGGGCGGTCCGAAACGGGGCGGACGCCGGCAGGACCTCCCCAGACTGCCACCAGGTGGACCTTTCATGGAGCTTCCTCGCGCGCTTCGTCAGGCCGCTCGCCGCCTTTTCCGGGCACCACTCTTCACGCTTACCGCGATTTTCACGTTGGCGCTGGGAATCGGCGCGAATACGGCCATCTTCAGCGTGGTCCACGCGGTGCTTCTCAGGCCGCTGCCCTTCGACGAGCCCGACCGACTGGTCGGAATGTGGCACAGCGCTCCCGGACTGAACTTCGACATCCTGAACCAGTCCCCGGCCACGTACCTCACCTACCGGGACGATTCGGAGGCGCTCGAGGACATCGCCATCTGGGACAACACGCAGGTGTCCGTAACGGGGTTGGAAGAGCCCGAACAGGTCTCCGCCATGCTGGTGACCGACGGCCTGTTGCCGCTGCTCCGGGTGCAGCCGTCCATGGGGCGGGCGTTCACGGCCGAGGACGATTCCCCCGGCGCGCCCCAGACGATCATGATCAGCCACGGCTACTGGCAACGCGCCTTCGGAGGCGATCCCGGCACCGTGGGACGAACCCTCGCGGTGAACGGCACGCAGCGGGAGATCATCGGCATTCTTCCGGAAGAATTTCGGTTCCTCCAGTTCAACCCGTCCATCCTCGTAGTCCCGCAGTGGGACCGCAACGAGGTCATTTTCGGAAACTTCTCCTTCCAGGCGGTAGGCCGCCTCGCGCCTGGAGCCACCATCCAACAAGTGGCCAACGAGGTTCAACGGCTGTCGAGGGTGGCGGTGGAGCGGTTCCCCGGGCCGGTCACCATGACCATGTACGACCAGGCGCAGTTCGGTCCGGTCATTCGTCCTCTGAAGGAGGACCTGATCGGTGAGGTGCGCTCGGTGCTGTGGATCCTCCTCGGGACCGTAGCCATGGTCCTCCTGATCGCATGCGCCAACGTAGCCAACCTTTTCCTCGTGCGGGCAGAGGGACGGGTGCGAGACGTGGCGGTACAGACCGCGCTGGGTGCCGGTCGCGGCCGGGTGGCGGGGATCTTCCTGAGCGAGAGCGTGCTGCTGGGGTTGGCCGGCGGCTTTTTCGGTCTGTTGCTGGCGTTCGGCGGCCTCCGGGTGCTGCTGGCCACGGCCCCCGCCAATCTCCCTCGTCTGGAGGACATCGGGCTCAATCCTACCGTGCTGGCGTTTACCGCCGCCGTGTCGATCGTGGCCGGACTCCTCTTCGGGCTGTTCCCGCTCTGGCGCTACGGGAATCCGGAGTTGGTGTCGTCGCTCAAGGAGGGCGGCCGCGGAGGAAGCCAGGGGAAGCACCGTCACCGGGTGCGTAACGTTCTCGTGGTGGCGCAAATGGCCCTGGCACTGGTCCTCCTCGTGGGCTCGGGTCTGATGATTCGGAGCTTCCAGGCGCTACGAAACGTGGACCCGGGATTCGACGATCCCGACGAAGTCCTGACGTTCCGGGTCTCGATCCCGTCCGCGGTCGTCGAGGACGCGGACGAAGTGGCGCTGGCGCACGAGCAGATCCTCACTCGTCTACGGGCAATTCCGGGTGTCGTCGATGCCGCTGCCAGCTCGTCGATCACCATGGATCGTTTCGACTCCAACGACGCGCTTTTCGTGGAGGACGATCCGGTGCCGGAAGGCCAAATTCCGCCCATCCGCCGGTTCAAGTGGATCCTCCCCGGATACTTCGGCACCATGGGCAACCCGATCCTGGCCGGACGGGACCTGGAGTGGGGTGACATTCACGATCGTCGACCCGTCACGGTCGTGACCGAGAACTTTGCCAGCATCTACTGGGACAGCCCCAACGCGGCCCTGGGCCGCCGCGTCTCGACCGTGAGCATGGAGGGTGGACAAGCCCGCGTGTACCGGGAAATCGTGGGCGTCGTCGGAAACGTGTACGACGACGGCGTGGATCAGCCGTCCGTTCCGGTCGTGTACTGGCCCATCGCCCAGGCGGACTGGTACGACGACGGGCTGTCGGTGCAACGCTCGCTCGCGTACTCCGTCCGCACCGCCGGCCCCAATCCGAACGATCTGCTTCCCCGGGTGCAGGAGGCAGTGTGGAGCGTCAGCCGCAGCCTTCCGCTGGCGAACGTACGAACGCTCGAGGAGATCCAGGACCGGTCCATGGCGCGGACCCAGTTCACGCTCGTGATGCTGGGAATCGCTGCGGCGGTGGCGCTGTTGCTCGGCGCGGTGGGCCTTTACGGGGTCATCTCCTACGCGGTCAGCCAGCGCAGACGGGAAATCGGCGTGCGCATGGCCCTGGGCGCCGAGCAGGCGGACGTGAGCCGTATGGTGTTGGGCCAGGGAATGGTGCTGGCCGCGGGCGGGGTCGGATTGGGACTCCTGGCGGCCTTTTGGCTTACACGGCTCATGTCGTCCCTGCTCCACGGCGTACGACCCGTGGACCTGCCCACGTACGGAGCCGTGGCCGGAGCGCTCCTGGCCGTGGCGGTGGCGGCCACCTACCTGCCGGCGCGGCGGGCCGCCGGGGTGGATCCGGCGGTCACGCTCCGCGAAGAATAGCGCACCCGGCCGCAATACTGGCGGAAGTGTTCGGTTGACACGGGGGCACCGAGCCCACGTATCTACAGGAGATGGTACGCGGTCGGCATAGCCGGTCTCGGTTGTCTCTCACCGGACGCCGCCATGGCTTTTCGCGGCAGCACAACTCGGGGTCGGTTCTCGGCCGGAGTGCTTCTGGCCGTGACGTTCTGCTCGTTGCAGGCCTATCCGGTTCCGTTGTTGGCTCAGGCGGAAGGCGGCGTGAGCCTTACGGGCCGCGTCCTGACCGTCAACGACGAGCCGGTCCCCGACGCCGTGGTCACGCTGGTCGGCGGCTCCCACCGAGACATCTCCAACGCCGACGGGCTATTCATCTTCGAGACCGTCCCGGAAGGGCAGTACGTGGTGCGCGTGGAGCACCTGGCCTACGGCACCCACGAGCAGCCGGTGGAGGTGGGCACCGAGGCCCTCGCCCTCCGTATCACGGTGACCTACACGGCCATCCGCCTGGATCCGGTGGTGGTCGAGACGCGCACGGTCGAGCAATCCGGCAATCGGGCTCGCGGCTCGCGTGTCAACGTGATCACGTCGGAAGAGCTGACCAGGCTGGAGCGGACCTCCAGGCATCTGGGTGGCGCCCTCCGGCAGGCCGTCTCGGGCATCAGAGTCCGTGAGACCGGGCCCGCGTCTGGCGCTTTCACCTGTGTGGAGTTTCGTACTGCCGGCACCCCGCGGTTCGCGACGGGATGCCGAAGCCCCGTGGTGTTCCTGGACGGCGTTCGGGTGTACGAGCCCGGCGCTATTCTCTCCTCGATTCCGCTCTCCGATATCCACCGCGTCGAGGTCGTGCCGCCGTCCGAGGCGGGCGTGTTGTACGGCACCGAATCCATGTTCGGTGTGATCTTGATCGAGACCAAGGTGTGGGCGGAAACCCGGGCCGAGAGCACGGACGTGCCCGAGTCCCTACGAGGCCGCTCGGTATACGATTGGACCCTGGAGCCCGACAGCCACGCATGGAAGAAGGTCTACGCGGGTGCCTTCGTCGGGAACGCGGCCGGCCTCCTGCTGTCCTTGGCCGTCGCCCGCAACTGCATCGACTTCGAGGAACTGGGAAACGACCTCTTCAACACGTCTTGCGGGGGCTGGGCCACTGCGGGATCCCGGACCGCGCTCCTCACGCTCCCGATATTCGGCGCGGGCGCGGGCGCGCGAACGGCCGGTGGCACCGACTTCTCGCACGGACGATTGCTCTACGCTGCGGCGGCTTCCGCGGTGGTGATGGTGCCGGCCTATGCGCTGGTGAGCACCAGCCTCAATTCCGAGTTCACCGGGACGCGCATTGCCGGCCAGGCGCTCCTCGTGTTCGGCATACCGGCGGCGGCAACCCTCGCGGACCGGCTGTTTCGCAAGATCCGCGGGGAAAACTAGTGGGACACTAGTGGACGCTCGAGCGCGGGCGGGCGTGGCGAGACTGTCGGCATGGCTGTCGGCCGTGCTGCTCTCCACGGCTTCGACCGCGTCCGCGCAAACCGAGCTGCGGTCGGTGTCCGGCACCGTGATCGACCAAGCGTCCGGCCAACCCATTGCCGACGCCACGGTGATCCTGGACGGCCGCACCTTGGGCACCGACGCCCGCGGGTTTTTCGCGTTCGACGACGTGGCACCGGGCCTTTACGAGTTGTCGGTACAGCACTTGGCCTACGGAGTCTTCACCGACGAGGTGCGGGTGGGCGAGCTGAGCGTGCGCCTCGACGTCTTCGTTTCCCCCACTGCCATCACGCTCGACCCCATCGAGGTGGTCGTAGAATCGCGGGACCGGAGGCAGGCCAGGGTTGCCGGTACACGCAACAACGTCGTCACGCGGGACGAGATCGAAGCCTCCCTGGGCACGGCCGACAACGTGGGCAGTGTCTTGGCCCAACACGTCCCCGGCGTGCGGATCCGGAACCAGCGCCGGAGCGGGACCCCTACGTGCGTGGAGTTTCGCGCGGGCCGCTCCCTGTTGGATCCCTTGGCCTGCCACCCTCCCGTGGTGGTTCTGGACGGTGTGCGCATCTCCGACCCGTCGCTGATTTTTCTGAACCTCCCGCTGGAAAGCATTCAGCGGATGCAGGTCATCCCGCCGGGAGAGGCGGGGGTGCTCTACGGGACCGACTCCCAGTACGGCGTGCTCTTGATCGAAACGCGGACCGGGGGCGACACCCGCGACGAGCCGCGAGCGCTCGAACGAAGGGGATCCTACGACTGGTCCGCCGAATCCGAGCCCTATCCGTGGGCCAAGGTGTACGGGGCGGCGTTCCTGGCCAATGCGGCGGGATTGGCACTGGGTGTGGCGTTGGCCAGGGACTGCCTCACGTTCGAGGGCTTGGGAAACCACTTCCTGGAATCGGACTGCGGGACGCTTGGGACCGCCGGCGCGCGGATCGCGCTGGTGACCCTGCCCGTTGCCGCAGTCACGTTCGGCGCTAACCGAGTAGGTGGAACGGAGCTTTCACGGGGCCGCCTGCTCGAGACCGCAGTGGGCGCGCTGCTCATTGGCGTTCCCGGCTACGTGATCGCGACAGCCGGAGAGGCGGACGCATTTGCCGGAGCGGATTGGTTCGGAGGTGCGCTCCTGTTGTTGGGCGTTCCTGCGGCCACCACGCTCGCCGATCGGCTGTTTCGCAGCCTTAGGGATTGAATCGCGCGCTGCCCCGCGGTAACCTGCGCGCATGACTCCAACTCGAGAAACGCTTGTCAGGCTCCTCGCTACCCACGCGTACCAGGAAGGCCACTTCGAGCTCGCGTCGGGACGCACCGCTTCGTTCTACCTCGATGCCAAACAGGTCACCTACCGGGCCGAGGCCGCCGCCTTGGTCGGGAAGGCCGTGATGGATCTCATCCGACCCTATGCCGTTCAGGCAGTGGGCGGCATGACCTTGGGCGCGGACGCGATCGTAGCGAGCACGGTGATCGCATCGGGGGACACCGATTCTCCAGTGGACGGGTTCATCGTTCGCAAGAACCCGAAAGGCCACGGGCTGCAACAAAGCATAGAGGGGGTGTCCCCGGCGGGACGTCGGGTCGCAATGGTGGAGGACGTGGTGACCACCGGCGGATCCGCGCTCAAGGCCGCCCGGATCGTCCAGGACGCCGGGGCGGAGGTTGTCGTTGCCGTCACGCTCATAGACCGGGAGCAAGGTGGGACCGAGGCGTTTGCCCAAGCCGGGATTCCGCTGCTTGCCGTAACCACGATCAGCCAGATTCGAGAGGCGTTGACCCGAATCTAGTGGAGACCACCAGCCCAACTCGGCTTCGGCGTTGGGTCTTGCCTGAACCTCCTCGTTCGTTCATGATGAACTGAACGTACACAACGTCAAGGGAGATCAGAGCACTCATGGCGCTAGACGAAGGAAGACCCGCCCCGACGACCGGCGAGTTCATTGAGCGCATGGCTCGCTATCTCGAGGACTTCGGCATCGCCCGCATCGGCGGGCGAATCTACGGATACCTGCTCACGCAAGACGGCCCTCGGTCTCTGGACGACATGGCCGCGGCCCTCGGCGCGAGCAAGGGTTCGATCTCCGCGAACGTGCGGATGCTGGCCACCGATCGACTGATCGAGCGTCGCACCCTTCCCGGCGACCGTAAGGACTACTACGCGCTGGCTCCCGGTGGAGGCGCCAGGCCGCTGGAGTTGCTGTTGGAGCGGGTCGAGCAGCTCCGGGAGCTCTACGCCTGGGGCGACGCCCGGGCGGAAATCGACAGCCCGGAGGCCAGAAACCGGCTCCGGATGACCACGCCCTTTCTGGGCCACGTTCATTCGGAGATGACAGACCTGGTCCAGGAGTGGAGGCTGCGTACCCAGCAGATGTGAGGGGTGGGGTATCTGCTACCCCATCTGCCCTTTCCAAAGAGGCTTCGCGCCCGCCCACCATCGGCCTGTCTCCGTGCTCTCGTACGCGGTGCAAGTAAAACCGTAGGTGCCCTGGAGTTCGGTAGGATCGATGGCGTTCTTCCCCCGGTAGACGTCCAAGTAGTAGACCTTGAGTGACACGACCGCGGTGCTCTGCTTTTGTTTGATCAATTGCAAGAACGTGCTCAGCTGCATGGCGCAGTAAAGGCAGGGGCTCCACTTGAGGGTGAGCTCCACCTCCAGGACCTCACCCTCCTCCAAGTCATACGTCTTGAACTCCTCGTGAAGGTTGTACTCGGCATGGTCGTGGGCGTATGCGCTACCGCCGGCCTTGGACCAAAGCACCGTCTTGACGGCGCCGTTGACCTGGAGTACGCCGAAAACTTCCTCGACCTTGGTGACCTTCCGGAGTGCGGTCTCGACGTCTTTCTTGGATCCGGGCATCGGACACTGCCCTTCTTTTCGGGACGGAAACGAGTGAGGGCAACTCCGAACCCTCCGGGTTGGAGCTGCTTGTGCGCCTGATGTATTCGCGTGAGCTGTGCCCGGATCAGGACACGTGGAGCTACTCCATCAACGCGACGACGAGGTCGAACTCGGTCACCAGCTCGGACCTCAGCTCGGCGATGGCTTCGCGCCGCTCGCGGCGACCCAACGCGCGCCGATAGAGCCGCGCGTCTTCCTTGACCCTCGCCCAACGATCCTTCCAAGCAACCGCCAGCAGCCCCAGCACCGGGAGAACCACCGCCGCCACCAACGCCCCGCGCATCCCCCAACGGGAAAACGCCAGGTACGTCCACCCGCCGTAGACGAGAGGAGCGATCACCATCCCGATGGCCAGCTTGTACGACGAGAGAGCCTCGAACGGCGGCCGCAGCAAGCGGGATCCCCACTTGGCGATGAGGTAGACAGGCAACCAAAACAACGTGCCCACCGCCGCCACTGGCAGTCCGCCAAAAAAGGGCACCAGCTCGGTGAAGACATACCGAAAGACCGCTCCCGGCCGGTATCGCTTGGGCACCTCGGCGCCACCTGCGCCTAACGCTACGACCTTGCGCCGATACCGGGCCACCCGATCGCGGAGATCTGCGTAGCGCTCGGGATCGTTGTCGCGCAACCACCGGAGCGCCGACGTGAACGCTTTGAGACGGGGGAACCGCTTTGCCATGGATCCCCGCTCGCGGGGCCTGGTCCAGCCCTTGGCGTTGGCGTAGAGGCGCTCGGCGGTCTCCACCAAGTCGCGGTCTCTCAGGTCCGCGAAGTTGAGCGTCACCTTTTCGATGGCGGCCTGGATGTCCGCCGTGAGTGTCCGGACCGCCTCCTGTGCGTCCTTGTCGTATGCGGGCCGATATGGTGTGACCGGGAAAGGAGTCCCGTGCACCGCGAGGGCCGATCCGCGGAAGAGCGCTTTCCGCTCGTAGCTGAGCCCCACCGGGACGATCCGAAGCCCCAACTCCCAGTCCGCTCGCTCTTCGGCCAACAGGGCGATGCGGGCGGCGCCGGTGCGAATCGGAGCCACCGAGGGTTCCGAGTGTGTGATGCCTTCCGGAAAGATTTGGACCGCATCTCCGGCATGGAGGGCGGCGATGGCAGCGTCGAACGTGCTGTCGTTCAAGTGCATTTTGTCGGGATGGTCCTGCTTTCGATATACCGGCAGACCACCGAGTGCCCTAAGCGCCGGTCCGACTAGGACTTGACTGAATAGGGGCGCTTTCGCCAGAGGGCGAGCCGGACGCTGGCCCGTCCGGAAGATCATAACAGGATCGAGCAAGCTGTTCGGGTGGTTGGCCACCACCAACACGGGACCCGGTGGAAGGGGGTCGCCTCGCCGCTCAGCCTCGAAAAAAACCCCGGCGGCCCATCCAACGAAGCGGGCCACCAGCTGGGGAATCAGGCCCACGCGTTTCACGTGTCCGCTCCTTGGTAGGCGTCCGGCTCAGGCCCAGACGTCGAACGGATCGACCGCGATTCCCCGTGAGGACCGGGACTCGGGTTGGAGATAGGTAGAGACGATGTCCGGCAGCTCTTCCAGCAGCGCCTGCCGAGATCCGTCCATCGCGGACGTCAGGAAGGCTCCATCAATGGCCGCCATCATGAGGCGAGTGGCACGCCGACCCCGTTCCTGATTCCTGACACCGGCACGCCCCAAAGCGTCCACGGCCCGGGTGACCACCTCACCGTCGGCGGTACGACCCCTCTCCGCCAGCTTGGTGCTGACCCGCCGAAGCGCGGATCGCTGACGGCTATCCAACGAAAGCGCATCGACCAACGCCTCCGTCGTCGCCCGCAGACCCTGCGGATCATCGCCCTCGGAAGCGAGCCGGTCCAACCTGGATTCCAAGTCATCCTCCAGACGGTCCGCTAATGCCTCCAGATAAGCTTCCTTGGAAGGAAAGCGTGCGTAGAACGATCCGATGGACGATCCCGCTTCGCTCACCACCTCCTCGATGCGGAGCTCCGCCGGATCACCGGACTCGAGGAGCCGCACCCCCGCTCGGAGAAGACTCTCCAGGGTCCTGCGACTGCGTTCCTGCTTAGGCTGAACGATCGCCACGGCTACCCCACCGATGGTATCAAACTAGAGGAGCTACTCTAGATCTTGGGGTTGGATGCCGATTGGGGCAAGGGAGCGGGGCGGGGCTGGCGTCCTCAGTTATTCGCAAGGATGGTTTGGAGTTGACGGGCGCGCACCGTCAATTTGAGACTGGTCGCCAACTTCAGTGCGCCGTTGAGTTCATCCTCGAACTGCGCAATACCACGCCCAAATCGGCAAAGCAACGAGCCTCTCACCAAGGCAAGCTGGATCCATGCAGGCACCCGCCTCCCCTCACACCTCCTCATGGCGGTCGTTAGCAGGTCCATCGCTCGGCCAAGCTGTCCTCTCCGAGCCGCAAGCGTAGCTCTGAATTCGGCTATTAACGGAAACGCCATGTGTAGCGACACCGTCCCGCTCTTAACGAGTCGCTCTACGGCGTGCTCGTGGTATGTCGTCTCATCGAGAGCGCCGATGCCGAGGGTGCTCAGACCCGCACCAGCATGGCATACAGCTGTGCTCATGGCATACGTTGCCTCAAGATCCTCGCGGATGCCTCTTCGAAACAAATTAAGGGCGTCCTCAAACCGGCGCCGCCTCAGCGCGACCTCAGCCCGGTTGCTGACGTCGAGCGACCTGTTGCGAGGCATCGTCTCTGCCGCGGCCGGTGGCGCCATTCTCAGATAGTGATCGGCCCTGTCCAGCTCCCCGATATCAAGAAAGTGCACGCCGATATTGGCAAGAACTTGATATCCAAACCAGACATCCCGTGACACCGCTGCTTCCCGCATCGCCCTCTCAGCCATCTGCCACCCCGACCCGAAATGCAATGTGCCGCGCCACATATATCCGAGCAGGCAGCGACTTAGCGCCCCCAAACGCTGATCGATCATCCCGTGTGTGTCCGCGATGGACAGTGCTGACCGAGCGTGGTCTAACGCAGCGTCGATCGATCCGTAGTGCAGTTTCCAATACCCGATGCAATGACCTTCGCACTGAGCCCTGGCGTCCCCATGCCGGACTGCTCGGTCCGCAAGGGGCCACAGGCGTTGGACCTGTTCGCCAACGCCGATACGGTCCCAGTAGTCCGCGGCCGCGGCCAGTACTTTGGTTCCAAGGTGCCAGCACTCCGACGCTGCTGCACGTTCGAACAGTGGTTCTACCAGCTGCTCAACTTCACTTCGAGTAAGAGAACCTAGCTGACTGCGGCATCGGAAGATTGCCGCTTCGCACTCCAGCGCCCTTCTCGTATCATGCTTTTCATAGTAGGCCAATGCTTCGGTGTAGTCTACTTCGGCCCCTCCGAAGTCACAGCGTAGAGACTTTAGTCCGCCTGCCTCTAGGGCAGCCTCGGCCGCGGCGGCATCCGACGGCGCGTTGGCCGACGCGACGCGCAGAAATCTGATCGCATCCTCATCTGCTCCCTTGGAGATCGCGGCATCCGATGCTTCCCGTGCAGCCGAGAACGCCGCGGCTCTCTCTCCAGCCTCGTGCCAGTGAACGGCCAGCTCTTCGTTTGATGCGCCACACCCCGTCAGATATCGCGCGACTTGTGCATGTAAAGCCCGTTTAGCCAGCGGCGGAATCCGTGCGAGAACAGCTTGCCGGATTAAGCCGTGATTCAGTTCGGCATGAGATGCGCCTCCGTTTAGAAGCTCGAGTCGCGCTAGTGATTCGTAAGCGGTTATTAGTTTTGATTCTGAAACCTGCGCGAGGAGCTGGAGCGCTTCACACGGCAGGGGCCGGTTGGCCACGGCAAGCAAACGAATCACCCGACGTTCGACGGCTGTCAGACGCAATAGCTTAGCTCGAAAGAGATCTCGGACGGAAAAGGGAAGCGGCAGTGAGTATGTAAGGTACGACAGTGTTGATTCTTTGTCGGTGTGCCACTGGTTTAGCATCTCGACGAGAAAGAAGGGATTCCCTTGGGCGAGGCGTAGGATCTGTCGCGTGACGCTTTCTGGTGGTGGCGGAGACGCGGCAGCCGACACCAAGCTCGCGGAGGCTGACGGGGTCAGAGGTGCCAACCGCCAGGTGGAATCCGGTTGGGTTGCTGAAATCAAAGATTCACAGCCGTCCGGATAGGATCCAGTTCGGCGGGCAAGTATTAGCGGTAGAGAAGGACCGCACCAATGCCTCCGCAGGTGCAGAATGGCTGCTGCAGAGGACCTATCGAGCCATTGGGCATCATCAATGAATACAAGAAAGTGGCTTCGCTTCGTAAGTTCTTCCAGAACGAGTAATATCGTATCGAGGACCTGTTGGTGAACGGATGCCGCCTCCATCGAACTGGTAGGTGACGGCGTGCCGATGCCTCCGATTAGCGGCGCCCAAGGCGAGTCAAGACTCTCTATGACCGACGAGGCGTCGGGATGCGCTAGCACTACTTGGAGAATTCCGCTCAGGGCAACCGAGGCATCTAGCTCACTCAGCGAGGCGATGCAGGCCTGCATGCGGGATTTCGTCAGAACCTCGTGAACAAGCCGGCTCTTCCCAATACCGGCCGGCCCTTCTACGATCAACAAGTGACACGTTCGGTCGGACGGCGCCGTCAGTTGAGCTGTTAGCTCAGACAGCTCTGTGTCTCGCCCGATGAGCGGCGGCATCGGGCTTCCACCCGACTCGCCGGCCGCGGGTAGACGCGGGGATTCAGGAGCCCCGCACCACTGCTCGAATCGTTTCGTTGGAGCGGCGAACTGGTGCGCGAAGGCGGGTCCGCGATCGCCCAGCAGGATCAGCGCGTCTGCTCTGGGTACTAGCCGCTCGCCGACCACGAGAACCAGGTCCGTTGGAAAACGCTGCCGGAGTTCGTGAAGAAGTTGACTCAAGCGGCGTCGTAGGGTTCTCTCCGTCCCGGACTCCCACAGGAGCTCAACTGCTTCCGATCTGGAGATCCCCCTTTCCCCGTGCCCGTAAGCAAGGAGGAGAAGCGCCATCTGCATCCGGGGGACATGAACTGGATAGCCACCGTACCACAGGCTAGGAGCGCCTGCGGCATGCAGCCTGTACAGTTCCTTTTGCATCGTCAGACTCCGCCGTGCCGGTACCCTACCTACGTTAGCCCGAGGACGTCAGAAGATTATCAGTTTGAGAAGCGCAGAAATCAACGCAGGTGGCATATTTCGTAACCCCAGCCACAGCTGACAGTTAGCTGACATGCGAACGGTATCCTGCTCCAACCCAACACCTCAGAATGGAGCGCGAAGGATGCCTCGAAAGGACCAGCTCTACCTACTTCAACCCCCCTATGACACCCTACGCTCATTCAGTGACCTGGCGCTTTGCGACCGCCATCTCGCGCCACGTGGCTCCGCCATCGTTTGGGGTCTGGGGTCTCCTGTCGACCCCACGGTGACCGACGCAATAGCGCGGCGAACCCCCGGCGTCGCTCTACTCGTGATGCTCCCAGGTGCTGATGAGATGCAGCGGGCTGAAGATGTACTCGACATCATGGAACGCGGACGACCCCACTCCATTCTCCCTCACCATCCTCATCACGACAGGGCTGAATGGGTCGAACTCCTGAGACGTACACCGACCAATCTCGCCGGCGACTTCACCGATTATCTCGAATGGAGAGGGGTCACCATTCATCAATCTTGTAAGCCGTTATTGAGGCAGATCATCAATCTCTCGGCAGAGGTCCAAACCATCTCTAGACTCGCAAGACGAGTGTACATGTCCCGTCGAGCCCTCGGCCGCCGTTTTCACGTAGCTTCGTTGCCGCCGCCCTCTCGGTGGCTTCAATTCGCGAGAGTGCTACGAGCCTGTTTCCAACTTCAAATCTCTGACGATACCATCGGAGACGTGGCCCGACGGCTCGGGTATCCCGACGGCTTCGCCTTTAGCAACCAAACTCACCGACTGACGGGAGTCAGGCCGTCAGATGTGCGAAAGGCACTCGGATGGGAATGGCTGGTGGAACGCTGGATATGTCGGGAGCTCGGCTGGGCTAGCCGCGAAGAACCCGTACAGGACGAAGCGTTGGCTCCGCATGGGTAAGATCTGGCGAGTGCGTTGAGTCGGTGATGTGACTGGCATGGGCGTCTAGGAGGCCCTCGCGGAGAGCGATAGCTACGAGCAGTGGATCAAATTCCCGTTCCGAAAACAAGAGCAACTGCTCTCGAACGTCACTTAGTGACAGGGCTTTTCTATAGGGGCGGTCAGATAGCATCGCATCAACGGCATCGCAGATTTTGATAATTCGAGCACCTAGAGGGATGGCTTCGCCAACCAACCCGTCGGGATAGCCACCGCCATCAAAACGTTCGTGGTGGTGCCTAACAGAGGCAACAACATCAGCATGGAATGACGAAAGTGAAGTAAGCAGTTCAACGCCCTTATCGACATGTGACCGGATAATCTCCATCTCCTCCGTCGATAGCCCACCGGGTTTCTTGAGGATATCAGTGTAGATAGCGTCGATTTTCCCCACGTCGTGCAGCAAGGCCGCGGTCTCGATATGATCGATGGCCCTCGAGGAGAGATTCATCGATCGCGCTACGCGAGACGCAAGGGACGCTACGCGAACCGAGTGACCAGAAGTGTATGGGTCTCTAGTTTCGATCGCCTTGACCAATGCTTTGAGCAAATCACGATTGGCCTGTTGTAGCTGAAACACCACCAGATAGGAGCGACGGATGAAGAAGAGAATGAAGAGCGTTCCTATCAAGCCGCCGACCCAAAACGACGTGTAGGATGCGGAAATCAGAACCGCGACGGGGCTTACCAGAAGATCATAAGCTACGCTGGCGCCCCAGGGGCCCACGACTCGTGTCACAACATGTGGAAGTGGCAGCCATTCGCGTAGAGCTAGCCAGATGCAAACAAGAGTGAGATTGGTAACAATGGTAAAGAATCCAAACCCCAAGAAAGGTACTAGTTGAAAAATCAACTCGTCCGGATTCGGAGTTCCGCCAAGCCATGTGAAGGCCAGGCCTCCTGCCGCAGCAGCCAGTGTATGTTGAAATGTATTGAAAAGTGCGCGGTGAAACTCTTTGTGTCGAAGTATGAAGTCTGATAGGGCAAGAGATACGAACGTAATCGAGACCGTAGCTGCAGGACCGACTGTTAACACGCCTGCAAATTGCAGCAGGAAAAGGATCGAATGACTTCCCTGCGCTTTCCCGACCACGAGCGGAATAGACAGGTATTCTGAAAGGACAGCTAGGCAGGTGAACGCGAAAACACCGATGAGATGCTGGGGCTCAAGGGTCGCGAGAAAATACCAAGGCTGATAGACGCTAGCTACAATTGCAAGCCCGACGACGCCGGCAACGTAGGCCGGGAAGGCATACCGTCTCATTGGACTTAGGGGCCCCCCTGGTCTACCCGAACGTATTAATTAGACAGACACGCTGCCTCTAACGAGAACCGCTAGAAGTCTCGCAACTAGGTCGAATGATTGCGCGAACACATGCCTCACCTCCTTTCGTGTTAGGAGTCGGCATCGAGTCCCTCCTTAGAGGGGTCGAGCCGCGTGAAGCTCCGCTCTTCCGCTAGCTCCGCTTGTGGGTAGACCGAGGGGGTTTGTCCTCCTTAAGGCTTAGTTCCTTGCTTCCGCCAAGTGGCCGCGAGCCCAGCGATCCGTAGCCTGCATGGTCGCCAGGATCACCGCTTGGCCTCGGCTTCCGTTTACGTTGGCTGCACCCGCCAGGGTCACAGCCCCGCTGCTTTCATGCGCGGTGACGTAGACCAGCACGGACGGCACATCCAGGCCTTCCACCATGGTCACGCCACTGAGTTCGAGTCTTGGTCCATCTCCGTCTTGCCTCGCCACGGCGCGTACGGCGCTCTCCACCGCTCGAAGCGTAGCTGTGGCAAAGACCTCCAGCTCCCGGGGAGCAACATCTGCGCCATCTGCCACACCGGTAAACTCCCGATCCTGCCAGGTCAAGCGCACCTCGACGACCATATGCTCGTCCCGCTGCAGGGCGGTACGGAATCCCGCAAGGCGGAGACGACCACATCGCTCGGGTGCGGGGCTGTCCGAATCCGAGTGGATCAGCTCTTGGGCCCTGGCGCCTTCTGCGATCTGGGAAACCGAAACGCGGTGGGGATCCACGCCGGCGCCGAACCGTCCTTTCAAGGCGGCGTCGACGTTTTGGGCGATGTCGGCGTCGTGGACGTCGCTTGCCGCGACGACGTGCAGATGCTCCACCCCTCCTCCCTCCTCGAGCTCGGTAATCCGCGCGTAGATAACGCCTTCGAGAGCAAGGATCAGCCGTTGAGCCTGTTCGACGTCCCAGGCCTGCGGTACCGACGGATCGCGCTCACGATGGCCGGGCTCGGACGGCGGGGTTCCGGGGTCGCGGCTGGAATCCGGTCCGGATTCTGTGTTTCGCAACTAGCTGCCTCCCAAAAGCGGTTCGGAGGGCAGCACTTCGACAACCCAGCGCACCGGCGAGTCCTTACTGCCGGCGCCCGTGCCTGGACCGGCAGCCGTTCAGGTCAGGGACGCAAGCCTACGGGCCGCCCGGCGCGAGTGTCAAGCTCGGACTACTCCCACCCTTCGAAGGGGTCGTTACTTCCAGGAGCGGAGGGGTTTCCCGGCCCGTTCACCTCGTCGAGGAATGCCCGCACACGGCGATCGGTGGCCTGGAGCGTGGCCAAGATGACGGCGCGGTCCAGCGAGTCGGACACTGCGGCCGCGCCCGTGAGGGCGGTGTGTTGGCCTCCCAGGTAGGCGCTTACCGCCACCACGACGAACTGACGATCGAACGCCTTTATGCTTCGAACCCCCTCCAGCGACAGCACGCTGGCGGCCACGTCGGGCTCCCCAGTCGGGTCGAGGGCCCGGTCCAGCGCCCGCAGCGTGGCAGAGGCGAACCCCTCCATTCTGGACCGCAGAACGTCCGCCGTAGCAGACTCGCCCACGAAGCGGCGGCCCTTCCAGTCCAGGGCGACCTTGAGCCTGAGTCGCTGGGAGCGGACGCTGTCTACGCCGTGCCCGAGAAACAGAATGCGGTGGCCGCCTCGTGTCGGGGCAGTGGGCTCTCCGGGAACGGGTGCGGCTTCACCGCTGGCGACCGGCTGCGTGCTGGCGCCGCTCACGATCTGTACGCCGGGCTCCGCTTCCGGCTGGTCTGCCTCGCCCTGCGGAACGGTCCAAACCGTTTGCCGCCTTCCGGCACCGGGATCGAGCGGAGCCACGGAGATCTTTCTCCGGTCCACGCGGGTGCCGAGTTGGGCCATGAGGGCCGACTGGACGTTACGAACCGTCTGTTTGGGCGTCGCCTCGTCCGTTGCCAGCACATGGATCTCTTCGATCTCGCCGGTGGGTCCGACGACGACGCGGGCCGACACGACCGCGGTGAGAGCCGTGAGAAGCCTGTCCGCCTGGCGTAGCCACTCCGGACTACCCGGCTCGGGCGGTTCTCCCTCGCCCATGGGTCCTTTCGCGGGAACTCCGTCTCCGCCAATAACGCCTAGCAGGGGTCCTGACCTCCGCCTCGTTCCACCGCAAAACACCGCGGATAATCGAGGTCTTTCGGGGATGCAAAGTACGGCGCGTCGGATGTGTTGGGCATCACGAATCGCGACCGGGTAGCGTAGTCTCGGCACAATATCCGTACCACCCCGAAGCCACGCTCAATCCCTAAAGCAAAGCTACTCACAAGTCCAATCCAATAAAGCTTTTATGCTGGTTCTCAGGCTCTCGTCCGGGGCGGGAGGCGGACGGAGAAACCAAAGCGCTGTTGTTGCACCTGTGGCATGGCCACCGCAGATGCCATAAACCCGGCTTTACCGGTTCAGGTAAAGCACTTGCCCATCCAGGTCGTCGGGAACCGCGACCCCACCCAGGCGGGCCAGGGTGGGCGCGAAATCTACGGTCTCGGCCGGAGCGTTGCTTTCTCCGGCCGTAACCCCGGCGCCCAGAAACACCATGGGCACCCAGCGGTCATACCAATACGGAGATCCGTGGGACGTGCCGGTCGAGCTCGTCGTAGCGAGCACGTTGGGTCGGAACCGGGCTTCCACGCCCAGCCTCCCGAACGATCCCGCGACCCGGCCGGGGTAATAGGAGTTGCGGTAAAGCACGGCAAACGAGTCTCCGGGTTCCTCCCGGGCCAGCTCGGCGTACGTGAACGCATCCGCCACCGATTCCAGTCCCTGCACCTGCTCCGCCACCCATCGTGCCCGCTCTTCATCGTCGGACCGCGAGCCCGCCCCGCTGTAGATCTCCCGCATGACCGCAAGATCGGCTTCCGGAAGCCGGGTGGCGTATTCGCCCTGCTCAGCCAGGTACTCGGGCATGGTGAGCACCCCGTGATCGGCCGAAAATCCCATAACCCACCGGCCTCGACCCACCCGCGCGTCCAGCATCTCGAACAGCTCACCCAGTACCTGATCGAGGTGGAGCAGGTTATCGAGCTGTTCGCGGCTGAGAGGTCCGAATCCGTGGCCCACCAAGTCGGTCTGCGAGAACGAGACGGCGAGGTAGTCCAGGTGCTCGTCGCGGCCCAACTCCAGCTCGGCCACGGCCCGTTCGGTCAGCGCCAGCGTTGCCCGATCCGGCAGCGGGGTGTTCGCCGCCCAGTCGGCCACGCTCAGCTCCCCGCCATCGGACTCGAGCCCGTATCGGTGGGGAAAGTAGGTGTGCACGCCGTCGCCTTCGTACGACGCGGTATCGCCGCGAGCGCGGTGCTTCGCTTGGCGACTCCGGTCTCCTTCCCAAACGGTGTCCGCGATGATGGCGGGAAGCTCCTCGGCGTTGAAGTCGCGGACCCACTCCGGCAGCTCGTCCCGGTAGTAGGTGGACGTGGTGAACGCCGGCACCTCCGGAAGCATCCAGTACACGTGTCCGTCGGCGCGTGCGGCCATGGTGATGGCCGCCCGGTCCTTGCGAGAAACGGACACCACGACGCTCTGTTCATCGGCGTCCTGAATCCAATCCGCGAGCCCGTCTCTGAGGAGATTCACGGGCGAGCGGCCGGGGCTGTCGGGCCATCCCAAGATGGTGGCCAAGCTGTCCTGGACGGCGTAGACGCCTCGCCATTGTCCGTCGGCGTTTCGCTCCGACCAACTGTTGCTCACCACGCCCGAGCGCGCGGGCACCACCCCGGTGGCCAACGCGGTGTGCCCCGGTGCGGTCGCTGTGATGGCGTGCCGGTGGTTGGCGCCGGTGAACCGATACCCCTGGTCCCTGAGCCTGCGAAGCCCGGCCGTGAACAGGTCGTCGTAACGATCCAGCAGGTCCGCCCGAAGCTGATCGACCGCGACAGCCACGACCAATCTCACCTGCGGAGCCTCGGGCCTCGCGGCAGTGGCGCACGCCCAAGCCCCGAGGGTCAAAGCCAGGGCGCACCCGGCCACGAGCACGCGGCGGGCACTAGGGAAGCGCTGCACAGCTTCCCCAAGGGACGACTGCTTCATGACTGGATGGTTCTCGGAGTGATCGGCCAGACGTGCTGGACAGGTGACGAGTGTGAAAGGTAACGTAGCGCTTCCCACGTCTGGAATCGACCGCGACGCGAGCTTCCGCAGCCGGTTCTCCCGTAGCTACACCACGTTCGGTCAACGGCGGGATCATGTTTCTCGGAAAGCAAGACGGCTGGATCGAGGTGGTCTCGGGCGTGATGTTCTCCGGCAAGTCGGAGGAGCTGCTTCGACGGGTTCGCCGAGCGCTCATCGCCGGAAAACGGGTCCAGGTGTTCAAGTCCCACCTGGACGACCGCTACGGCGGCGTGTACGAGGTCACCTCTCACGATGGGCGCAAGATCGAGGCGATTCCGGTCAACACCGCCGCGCAGATTTCTCGGCAGGTGCGGCCCGACACACAGGTGGTCGCGATCGATGAAGCGCAGTTCTTGGACCCGGCCGTCGTGTCCCTCGTGGAGGGACTCGCCGACCAGGGAACGCGCGTCATCGTGGCCGGAACCGACATGGATTTCCGCGGCCAGCCGTTCGGATCGATTCCCGAGCTGCTGGCAATCGCGGAAAAGATCGACAAGCTGAACGCGATTTGTGTGCGCTGCGGCGATGTCGCCACTCGAAACCAGCGACTCATCGACGGAGCGCCTGCGCCGGCCGAGGGCCCCACCATCCAGGTGGGCGGGTCGGAGACCTACGAAGCCCGCTGTCGACGTTGCCACGAGGTGCCGGCCGTGGACAGAAGGCAGACGGAGCTTCCCGTCGCCCGAGCCTCGGCCACCGTCCCCGACGCCTGACCCCGTTCTCCTGACGTTCGAGCGCCGATGCGTCGGGGCGGCCGGTTCGTTGACTCGTCTGCAGGCGTTCGACTACCTTTTTCGCCCGCTTTCGGCCTCGGTCGGACGCGGCCTGACTGCCTCCTTAGCTCAGTTGGTTAGAGCACCTGACTGTTAATCAGGGTGTCCCAGGTTCGAGTCCTGGAGGAGGCGCTTTTCCGGTGGAGTCCCGGCCCCTGTGCCGGGGCTCTTTTTCGTTCCTGCCGGCCGCTCGACGCCTGAGCGCCCTCCCCTCCGTGCCATCGCCCGGCCGAAAAGCTCTTGGTTCGGGCAAAAAGCCTTTTGTGGAAAGGCCGAAACCGTGGTGCGCGTGCAATATGAGGTCGCTGGCACGTCCTTCGCATGGGAAATCCGCCACAGATCGGGCATCGCTGGTCTGTACAGCCGGAATACGCTCGTCAGAGCCTGAGTGGACCGGAGACCGGATCGGTGAACGCCACCCAAAGGAGCAAAAGCGCCACGCACGCACTCGTCGGACTGCTACTCGTAGCGGCGGCGCTGACTGCGTTCCTGGCTCCTTGGCAGGGTGACAAGCACCTTCACACGGTGTTCGAGACCGCCGCCACCATCGTGGCCGGCGTGGTGGGGACGCTGGGTTTGGTACGATACCATGCCCGCAGGCGTGTTCCCTTCTTGATCCTGGGCGTGGGATTCCTGGGCACGGCCTGCCTCGATGCCTACCACACAGTCGCAACCAGCGCGTGGATCGATCAGCTCTGGCCATCTCCCCCCACCACGCTCACGCCCTGGAGCTGGTTTTCGTCTCGGCTCTTTCTCAGCCTTCCGTTGCTGGGCTTTTGGTTGGCGTGGGACGACGCCGACGAATCCCGTCGGATCGACGAGTGGATGATCTACGCGGCGGTGGGCGCTGTCGCCGCAGCGGCCGTGCTGTTGTACTCGTTGGTGCCCTTGCCCAGCGCATACGTGAAGTTCCCACTGGGCAGGCCGTTGGAGTTGGTGATTGCGGTCGTGTTCATGGCCGCGGCCATCGGGTGCTACCGGCAGGGCATGTGGCGCACCTCGGTATCTCACCATTGGATCATCGTCTCGTTGATCCTGGCTGCGGGCACACAGGTCGTGATGTCTACCTCGCGGTTCCTCTACGACGGCCCGTTCGAGGTGGCCCATCTGCTGAAGCTGGCCAGCTACCTGGCCGTGCTCATCGGATTCATGGCCGACCTCTTCCACTTGCACAAAACGGCAGAGGCAGACGCCAGTCGGGCGGCGCTGGCCCGTGCCGCGGCCGACGCAGCCCACGCGGCGGCCGAACGACGCTCGACCGAGCTGACCGCATCGGAAGCCCGTTACCGTGCGCTGGTCGAGGGCGCCGCGGTCTCGCTTTGGGATGAAGACCTCACTCCGTTGAAGCGACGGCTGGACCGTATCCAGGCCGGAGGCGTCTCGGACCTACGCAGCTACCTCGCCGCGAGCCCGCGTCTGGTGGCGGACCTGGCCCGGGAAATTCGCGTTCACGCCATCAGTGACGAGACGCTCCGGATGTACAACGCCGAATCTGCGGAGCAGCTCTTCGCGTCCGCCGAGCAGGTATTCGGAGAGAGCTACCGGAACGAGTTCATCGACGAGTTGGTGGCGGTTGCGGAGGACCGGGACTCCTACGAGGGCGAGGCGCTCACGCACTCGCTGGACGGCCGTCCCGTCTGGGTCTCCAAACGTGTCCGGATCATTCGGAACGACGACTCTTCGGTGCGGGCCGTGATGAGCCTTACGGACATCTCGAGCATCAAAAAGGCCGAAGATCAGCTCCGGGCCCGCACCGGCGAGCTGGCCCGCTCGAACGCGGAGCTCGACGACTTCGCCTACATCGCATCGCACGACTTGAAGGAACCGCTTCGGGGCATCTCCAACTTTGCCCACTTCCTCTTGGAGGATCACGGAGACGAGCTCGACGAGGGCGCGGTGGAAAAGGTGGAGACGCTGATCAGGATCAGCGGCCGCATGGAGCAGCAAATCCAGTCGTTGCTCGAGTACTCCCGCGTGGCTCGCGTAGAGCCCAGCCGCGAGGACGTCGACGTGGACCGGGTCGTGGAAGAGGTCCTCGATTCGCTCCAGGGCGTCCCGGAGCTGGGACGCACCAAGATCCGCATCCCCACCCCGTTGCCTACGGTGCCGGCCGACCGCGCATTAACTGCGAGAATCTTCCACAACCTGATCACCAACGCGCTCAAGTACTCCGACAAGGATGAACGTTGGATCGAGATCGGGTGGTTCGACGAGGGGTCCGGAAACGAGAGCGCAAGGACTCCGACGGCGCCGGTCTTCTACGTACGGGACAACGGGATAGGGATTCGCGAGAAGCACCTGAACTCGGTGTTCCGGATCTTCAAGCGGCTCCACGGCCGTGACCAGTTCGGGGGCGGCGTGGGCGCCGGTCTGACGATCGTCAAGAAGATCGTCGAAGCGCAGGATGGCCGGATTTGGATCGAAAGCGAGCATGGTATTGGGACCACGTTCTACTTCACGATCACAAGCGGATCCATGACCGCCGCCCCGCGGGGTGTGTTGGTCGGGGCCCTGGCAGGGGAATGATGGCTAACGGCGGTCTGGGCCCAATTCTCCTCGTGGAAGACAGTCCCGAGGATTACGTAGCAACGCTGCGGGCCCTCAGGAACAGCGGACTCGAGCAGCCTCTTATCCGAGTCGAAGACGGAGATGAAGCCCTGGACTACCTGTTCGGCCGCGGGAAATTCGAGGACACGGAGGAAAATCCGCGGCCCTCGCTCGTGTTGCTGGACCTCAACCTACCCGGCACCGACGGGTTCGAGGTGCTCCGCGAGATCAAGGCCGACGAGTCCCTGCGCCGGATTCCCGTGATCGTCCTGACCACTTCGTCCGACGACCGAGACGTGCAACGTTGCTACGATCGAGGTGCGAACACCTTCATCCGCAAACCCGTCGATCTGTCCCAGTTCGTCGAGGCCATGGCAATCGTTCATCGCTTTTGGATGGAGATCGCGATTCTTCCCGATCGAGTGGAGCACAGTCATGCTTCCAACTGATCCGAAGCGGACGCGGATCCTCGTCGCGGACGACAGCCTCGAGGACCGGATTACGCTGGAGCGTTACCTGACGCGTGGCGAGGATCCCTTCGAGGTAGTGACGACCGAAACCGGCGCCGAGGCGCTGGAGCGGTGCCTGGAGTTTCGCCCGCACGCTGTGCTCGTGGACTACAATCTTCCCGATTGTGACGGCCTCGAGCTGCTCGACTCGCTCATGAAATCCTTGCCACCCGGTCAACGTCCGGTGGCCTTGGTGTTGACGGGTCAAGGCGATGAAAGGATCGCGGTCGGCGCGATGAAGGCGGGCGCTGCGGACTACATCGTCAAGGCCGATCTCGCGCCCGAGCTCCTTCGGGAACGCGTGCGCCAAGCGCTCCGGCAGGACTCGCTACAAAAAGCGCTGGAACGGTCGCGGGACAGCTTCCGCACCCTGGTGGAGAGCGCGGCCGACGCCATCCTCGTGATCCGCGATCTGAAGATCGTGTACGTGAACCCGGCGCTCGTGGAGTTGCTGGGATACCAAAGCGACCTCGATCTCCTCGGCCGGCCCGTCCTCGACATGATCGTCCACCCGTCCGAGCACGGGATGGTGGCGGAGCGGGTGGCCGAAGCCACGGCTCGGCCGCTGGGCTATCAGCTCCCCCGAAAGGTGATCCGGCTCATTCGAGGAGACGGGTCGTGCGCGTGGGGCGATGCGGTGACCGTGCACACGGAGTTCGAGGGTGAGTCGGCCACGATCAGCATGATCCGCGACGTGACCGAGCGCCGCCGCCTCGAGCAGCGCGTGCGCCAATCGGAACGTCTCGCCTCGCTGGGCACTCTGGCCGCCGGTGTGGCCCACGAGATCAACAACCCGCTGGCCGGGATCATGGCCAATCTGGAGTACACCCTCCAGGAGCTGAAGCCGACGTTGGAGGTCAATGCCGACTTGGAAGATTGCGGAGACGCGCTCAGGGAGAGCTACGAAGCGGCCGACCGCATCGCCAAGATCGTACGGGGCATGAAGTCGTTCTCGCGCGCTGAGAAGGAGGAGCCCCGTGTCCTCGACCTCCAGGCCGTACTGGCCTCGGCCGTGAACATGTCCCGAACCGAAGTGCGCCACCGGGCGCATCTGGTCCAGCAACACGGCGCGCTACCGCCTGTGTACGCCGACGAGGTGAGCATGACGCAGGTGCTCATCAACCTCGTCGTGAACGCGGCCCAATGCTATCCCCCCGGCGACGCCGCGGATCACCCCATCCACCTGACGACTCGGACGGACACGGAGGGCCGGGCGGTAGTGGAAGTTCGGGACGAGGGGCCGGGCATTCCCGATGACACGATGGCGCGAATCTTCGATCCGTTCTTCACGACCAAGGAAACCGGACAGGGCACGGGCCTCGGGCTATCGATAGCCCACGGGTTGGTGCAGGCGGCCGGCGGCTCGCTGGAGTGCGAGAGCGTGGTCGGTCGGGGCACCACGTTCCGGATCGCCCTGCCACCGTCAGAAATCCGGCCACCCGCAGAGCACGAGCCCGAACCGCATTGGCCCGCGTCCAACGAGGATCGGGCACGGATACTCGTGATCGATGACGAAGCCATCGTCGGAACTGCGGTACGGCGCTGTCTCGAGCGGCGTCACGACGTGGTCGTGCTGCGAGACGGGGCGTCAGCGCTGGAGCTCATTTCGTCGGGTGAGCAGTTCGACGTGGTGTTCTGCGACCTCATGATGCCCAAGATGACCGGTATGGAGTTCCACCGCCGGCTGGACGAGGCACATCCGGAGCAGGCCCGCCGGGTCATCTTCATGACCGGCGGCGCGTTCACGCCGGAGGCGACCGAGTTCGTCAACAAGCTGGAAGACGCCTTGATCCAGAAGCCTTTTACGCCGGCTACGCTCCGCCTCGCGATCGAGAACCTCGGTCTTCCGGTGGGCTGATTTCCGCTCGCGGTGGCGGAAGCCCGTCCCCGCGGCCTACCAGTTCCACACGAAGTTCACCAGGGGCACCAATATCGCCTCTTCCGAAGGTATGCCGACCCCGAGATCGGCGGTGAGCCGGTCACCGATAAACCGCACGCCTCCTCCGAAGAGGCCGGTGAAGCCGTAGTCGTCACTGATGAAGTAGTTCTCGGTCATCAGCTTGAGGTTGTCGGCCACCCGCACGTCCCCGCCGACCTGGAAGATCGGGATGTCCAGGAGCTCGTCTCCTACCCAACCGTAGCCCACCCCCAGCGTGAACGACCCGTCCTCATCGCCCAGGGTGCCTACCCCGTAGAGGATGCCGGCCCAATCGCCGCCCGCCGTAGCGGCCAGCGCTCCGACCGAGAGGGCCAGGTTGTCGATGTCGAGAATCTGTAGCTTCGGGAGGAGCCAGAACGGGCGGTCGTCTACGAGCGGCCCGATCAGCAGCGTGCCCCCGCCCATCGTGAACCGGTCGTGGAGCCCCACCGAGACGGACGGGAACACTGCCTCGAACACGGCGACGTATCCGTGGCCCTGCCCAATAGTCCGGCCGGTGGGTCCAAAAAACAGGCGATTCGAGCTGGGATCCCGCCTTCGGAACCGACCCTCTCGGACGGTCCCTTCGACCTGAACCATCTCGCGGATGTTCACCCGATCGATCTCGATCATCGCTCCGGAGAGCAGCCGAAACGACACGGGATCCGAGTCTTCGAGGATGTGGCCGATGAGCTCCGATCCGTCGGCCAACTCGAGCCGAACGACCGGTTGGTCAGAGGGTTCGGAAGCGGGATTCTGGGCTAACGCGGACGCGGCGCACAGAGTGAGAAGAAGAATGGCCATTCCTGGCGTTGTGATCCATCGGGCTGTGGTCTTCATGACGGTTTGCACCGGATTGTGAGCGTGTTCGGGTGGTTGTGCGTCGGTACGGGGGTAGACCCCTGCGACCGTACTAGTGAGGATACCCGCCGGCGGAGGTCGGCAGACTGGATCTGGTGACGTAGCCGGACCACGGAGTTGACGTAGTGCGCCGGACCCCGCCGGAGGCGAGCCGGTACCAGGTTGGATCGTCCCGTTCCCGCAAACGGAGTCCACCGAAGCCCATGCGAACCCGGCAGTCGGCCCTGGCGCTCATGGCCCTTCTCCAGCTGGCGGCGCCGGTCCACGGACAGGAGCCGAATCCACCCACAGGGACGCCCGCAGGTGACCACCTGGACGTGTACTTGGTGACCTACGGGCCGGGCGACCGCGTCTGGGAGCCGTTTGGCCACAACGCGATCTGGATTCGGGACCGGAGGACGGGGACAGATCTGGCCTACAATTGGGGGGTCTTCAGCTTCAACGAGGTCGACTTCGTGCCCCGTTTTCTCAAGGGCACGATGATGTACCGCATGGCCGCGTCGGACGCCCACGCCACCGCACGCGGCTATGAGTCCCTCAACCGGAGCGTTCACGTGCAGGAGCTGGCGCTCACGGGATCCCAGAAGGTCGACCTGGAGCGGCGTGTTCGCGCCAACCTCGAAGACCCGGTGTACCGGTACGACTACTTCTTGGACAACTGCTCGACGCGCGTTCGGGATATGCTGAACGCCGTGCTCGGAGGAGCCATCGAGACCGCCACGACGAACGTGGCGGACGAGACGTTCCGGTTCCATACCCGGCGGCTCACCCAGCACGATCTGGCGATCTGGACGGGAATCGACCTGTTGTTGGGGAACCCCGGAAGCCGGCCCATCTCCCGCTGGGAGTCCCTGTTCGTGCCCATGGAGCTGCAAGAGGTCGTGGGAGAGCTGGAGATCGCCGTTCCGGGCGGCGGGCGGATGCCGTTGGTCGCGTCCGAGGAGGTTGTGTTCGAAGCGGTCCGGTCCGCCGAGCCCGAGACGCCAACCGGGATCCGGTGGCAGCTGCCGCTGTTCGGCCTTGCCCTGGGCGGCCTGTTGGTGTGGCTCGCCCGGGGGTGGAAGCGCGGATCCGGTGGGGCACGGCTGGCCTTGGGGCTGACGGCCGCCGCCTGGTGCTTGTTGGCCGGAATCATCGGGGTGGTTTTGGTGCTCGTTTGGTTTACCGACCACGTGTGGATGTACTGGAACGAGAATCTGCTCCAGTTCAGCCCGCTTTCGCTCGTACTCCTCGCGTTTCTACCGGGTGCGCTGCGGGGGTCCGGCCAACGTGCAGCGCGATGGGCGGCGGTCGTTGCGGGGCTGGCCGTGTTGGGCTTCGTGATCCAGGTGTTTCCCGGTGTGGATCAAGGAAACGGCGAGCTGATCGCCGCGGCGCTGCCGGTCCACCTGGGCTTGGCCTGGGCTCTTTCCCGCGCGCCCGGGAGGCACGTGTAACGGGGCTCCCGGTTCGGTCGCATAGAAGAATGATGACCAACCGGCCGAGCCCTGCGCGTTCACGGTCATGGACCGTACGTCTCCTCCTCCTTTCGGGAGTGACGTGGGGACTGATGTCGGGCTGCGCCGAGCCCATTCCGGTCGGCCCCGGCGAGACGCTGACGCTTCAGGACGAGATTCAGCTTCCCGAAGGATTCCGGATCGACTACTTCGCCAAGGGGATCACGCGCCCGCGATCGCTGGCGCTGGGCGACAGCGGGACCGTGTTTGTGGGCAGCTACTTCTTCACGGCTGGCGTGCAGAGTCCCGTCTACGCGCTTCAGGACCTCGACGGAGACGGCGTCGCGGAACGCACGACCGAGATATGGAAGGGATTCAACACGCCCAACGGGGTGGATTTCCATGACGGCACGCTGTTCGTCGTGGACGAAGACCGGGTGTTCCGCCTGGACGACGTCGAGACGCGACTGGCCGGGGTCACTCCCGAGCTGATCTACTCGGATCTGCCCTCCCGAGCCGAGACGGCCGAGGCCACCCACCTGGGCCACTGGTGGCGTCCGCTCCGCCACGGGCCGGATGGCAAGCTCTACATCTCGGTCGGCACCCGCTGGTCGTTGGAGGTCGGCGCACATTCGGCCAACGACATCACCGACCAACCTCGCTACTCGTCGATCGTGCGTATGAACCCGGACGGGTCCGATTTCGAGGTCTTCGTGGGCGGCGTGCGGAACTCGATGGGCATGGACTTCCACCCGGAAACGGGCGAGCTGTGGTTCACCGACAACGGCTCCAGTTGGCCGTTTTCCGATCCTCGCTTCTACGACATTCCTCCCGACGAGCTGAACCGAGCGCCAACGGCAGGTGCCCACTACGGATTCCCCTGGATCCACGGGAGGGAGCCCGACCCGCTGACCGGGCCGCAAGCGCCCGCGGGCACGGTTCCGCCCGCGTACGAATTTTTGGCGCACACCGCTCCGCTGGGCCTCCGGTTCTATACCGGAACACAGTTCCCGTCCCGGTACCACAACCAGATCTTCGTTGCCGAGCACGGCACGGAGGCTTCGACGCCCGCGCCACTCGAAAAGCTGCACGGGGACCGGATCGCCGTGATTCACCTGGACTCAAGCGGCAATCCGGTGGAGTACGAAGTCTTCGCCGACGGCTTCCGACGGGGATCCAACGCGGACTACACGCGCAGGCCGGTCGACCTGCTGGTGCTGCCGGACGGCTCCCTGCTGGTGTCCGACGATCAGGCTCACGCCATCTACCGCATCTGGTACGAGGGTTAGGACGAATTCCGGGGCACTGCTCCGGGCCTACTCGGCGTAGGCCCAGAGCAGCTCCCGGCTCCGGCGATCCAGCGCCCCCGGATCGGACACGTGGTAGAGATCTCCCGCAACGTCGCGGACCACGAACCCGCCGCCCGGAACTTCGCGCGGCCAGTCGTCCAGGGGAGTCTGGAACGACCGGGTGCCCTGCGCGGTCTCCACCTTCCAGCGTCGGATCTCCACCTCCTCTTCCACCTCGACGATCCGGGTCACCTCGAGGACGAACCCGGCCTGCACCATGGACTCCGTGAGCGCGCTCCGTGAGGGTTCGTCCAGGACATGGGGATCGGTGATGAGCGCGAACTCGCGCTCATCACCGTCCCGTAGCGAGACGTAGCGGGCAGGCTCCGACCACGGAAAACAGCGACGCACCGTCACCGGCTCGTCCCGGCCTCCGTGGGACGCCCAAAGGCGGCCGTCCGCGGCCTTCCACAGCCGCAATCCTGTATTGGCTCGTTTCAGTTTCATCCTCACGTTCCTCCCCCGATGATTTTCCCCTCCAGCTCTGCTTCCGACCCGCCTCTCTGCACATCCAACTGCAGCTCGTACAAGCGCCGATAGACGCCATCAGCCCGCTCCACCAACTCTCGGTGGGTGCCCGACTCCACCAGCCTCCCGTCCTTGATCACGAACAGACGCGAAGCGCGATGCAGCGTGGACAGCCGGTGGGCGATCGCGAACGTCGTCCGACCGGCCACCAGCCGATCCATGGCCTGCTGGATCTTTCGCTCGGTCTCGGTATCCACCGCGCTGGTCGCCTCGTCCAGAATCAAAATTCTAGGATCGTGTAGGATGGCCCGAGCGATCGACACCCGTTGGCGCTCCCCTCCGGACAAGGTCTGGCCCCGTTCGCCCACCACCGTGTCGTATCCGTGCGGCAGCTTCACGATGAAGTCGTGCGCATTCGCCGCTTTGGCCGCCCGCACGACATCTTCGAGCGACGCGTCGGGGAGTCCGTATCGGATGTTCTCCCCCACCGTCCCGTGGAACAGATACGGATCCTGGAGCACCATCCCGATCTGCTTCCGGTAGTGCGTGCTATCCAGATCCTGCACATCCACGCCGTCGATCCGCACCGCTCCGCTCGTCACGTCATAGAACCGTGCGATCAGGTTGGTAACGGTCGTCTTTCCGCCTCCCGACGGCCCGACCAGGCCGATCATCTCCCCCGGCTCCACCTCGAAGGAGACGCCCTTAAGTACCAGTCGGACTCCATCATAGCCGAACGTGACATCCCGAAAGGTCACCTGGCCCCGCACGGGCTCCAGCCGCGTAGCCCGGGGCCGGTCGACCACGTCCGGCTCGGTGTCCAGAACCTCGAACACCCGGTGCGCCGAGCTGGTGGCTCGGTTCACCGTCCGAGCCATCTGGCCGATCACTTCGATGGGCTGAACGAACATGGTCGCGTAGAGCAGGAACGACACGAACGTCCCCGCCGTAAGCGTGGCGCTGCCGTCGCCGGCGCCGATGAGTCGCGGCACGGCGAAGAGCCAGACCAGAACCGTGGTTCCATGTACGGCCAGCATCAGGCCGGGCCAGAACGTGGTCCACATGTGGTGGATGCGGTTGTATTCCTCGGTTACATCCTCGTTTCTCCTGTTGAAGCGAACGCTCTCCTGCTCCTCTTGGCTGAAGGCCTTCACCACGCGCATGCCCGGGATCGTGTCGGACAGCACGTCGGTCACCTTGGACCACTTCCGCCACGCGCGTACGAACAGCCGGTTCATGCGCTCGCCGTGCCGGTAGATGGACCAGCAGAACAACGGCACCGGAAGCACCATGATCAGGCCCAGCTTCCAATCCAGGGCCAGCAGCACTGCGGACAGGCCCAGAAGCATGACCAGCGACAGAGACACGTCCACCACGCCGAACGCCAAGAACTCCCAGAGGCGGTCGGTATCTGAGCTGACCCGTGTGATCAGGCTTCCCGTCTTCTTTCGCCCGAAGAACGCCAAGCTCAGCCGCTGGAGATGGCTGTAGAGCTCGGTCCGCAAATCGCGCGCGACCCACTCGCCCAGCACAGACATCAAGCGCAGCCGCACCACGGCGTTGGCCTGACGGATGACGTAGACCAACGCCATGGCCGACACGCAGATCCAGGCCAGTAGCAGCCCTCGCTCACGGTCCAAAACACCGGTTTGTACCGGACGGACCACGTTGTCGATCAGCGTTCCGGCCAGCCACGGCGGCACCAGGCTGACGAGGGTGATCACGGTCGCGGCCGCGAATCCCAGCGTGACCTGTCTCCGGTAGGGCCGGAGGTAGGTCAGCAGCCGGAAAAGCACGGACGCCTTGCTCCCGGACACCAGCGCCTGGGCCTCGCGAACCGGACCCGCCACGCTTTCCGCGTACCGGTCGTCGGCGCTTAGCTTCCCGGACCGGTCGGCTCGCACCGCCCCTTGCTCGACGGCGAACCGGATGTTCTCCACCGCGCGCCGCTGTCTCTGTGTGAACCGGACCACTCCGAGCGGCGGCGCATCGGGTGAGCCCAGGAACGCCAGCGCGCTTCCGCTCAGACCCACGGACTCGTGCACCCGGCTGACGTCCGAGCGGGAGAAGCTATTGAGCTTCCATCCGTTGCCGTCTCGTTCCGCCGAGGTGATCCGCGTGGGACCCAGTGCAAGCCACGACTCCGTCAAACGCAGCGACGGATCCAGGTCGACCAGCGCGTACATCTCTACCGGCTCGCCGTCGGAGGCGGCCACGATCCGCTCCCGCAGGTCGTCTGGCAGCCGATCGGGCTGATCCAGGTAGCGGCGGATGATCTGTCTGTCTTGGTTGGTCTGTTTGGACATTCTCTGTGTTCCTCGTCGCGTTCGAACGTTGGCAAACGATTCGGGCCCCCCGGGCGCCGCTGGGAGCGTCACCCGGAAGGCCCTTCACAGAGATGTTTTCGCTGGTGGGGTTAGTCGGGTGCCGTCTTCCGCTTGGACGCACTGTCGGTCGCCGCCCGGTGGAAAGTGCCCATGAACACGGGCCATTCCGCGCCGACGACCCCGCGAATCCGCGGCGTCCGGTAGCTGGAGGTTTGAGTGAGAACGTGCATCGAAGACGGCTGTTCTACGTGTTGGTCCCCGGGAGCGGATCCCCCGGGTGCTCTGATGTACGGCCGCACATGGGCGCCGGTTTCAGAGCGGCTGAGTGTAGGCGCGCTGCCGATGGGTGTCAACGGGATGTCGAGTGGCCTTGGACGGGTCGGACCCCCGGTTTGTCGTTTTGTGCATGGAACTTGCCAAATCCGCCTGCCGAGGAGGTGCTTATGCCGCACGACGACACGTCCCAACCGACGGTGGACTACCATGCACCGGTGGAGTTGGCGGATGCGCGGATCCTCGTAGTAGATGACGAGGACGCGAACACCAGGGCGTTTGGGCGCCTTTTGAAGCAAGCCGGATTCACGAACGTCGAGACCCTGAGCGATCCCAATGCAGCGCTCCGGAGAATCAACGCGAATCCGCCGGATCTGTTGATCACGGACATTCGGATGCCCTCTATCAGCGGCCTCGAGCTGCTTCGGGTGATCCAGGACGAGATCCACGAGGAAATCTTCCTGCCGGTCATGATGATCACGGGCGACCGGGACCCCCATCTCGAGCGAGAGTGCTTGGCGGCCGGAGCCAAGGAGTTCGTGTACAAGCCGTTCCGCGCGTCCGAAATTGTGCTCCGCATCAAAAACCTCCTCGAGACCCGCCATCTGCAGAAGCAGATCTCCAGCCATCGCGATGCGCTGGAGAGCCGCGTGCTGGAGGAGCGAGCACGGGCCATCGACGCGCAGTTGGATTCCCTTCGCCGCCTGGCGCTCGCCGCCGAGCTACGGGACGACCTCACCGGTAGACACGCGGAGCGCGTGGGTGCGTTGGCCGAGGCCATCGCAAAGGCAGTTGGGCTGGTATCGGCGCAGGCGGAGTTACTACGCAGGGCCGCGCCGCTACACGACGTGGGAAAGATCGGGATTCCCGACGCGATCCTGCTGAAGCCCGGTAGCCTCGAGCCGGAGGAATACGAGGTAATGAAAACCCACACCGTGATCGGGGCTCGACTACTCGCCAAGGAAGAGTCGTTCCCTGAGTTGGACCTGGCACGGGAGATCGCCTTGAGCCACCATGAGCGGTTCGACGGCTGTGGATATCCGCAAGGATTGATCGGAGCGAACATTCCAATTTCGGGCCGGATCGTGGCGGTGGCCGACGTGTTCGACTCACTGACCCACGAGCGTCCCTACAAGCGTGCCTTCAGCCCCCTCACGGCGGTCGATCTAATGGAGAGCCAACGCGCCCTACACTTCGATCCCACCGTCCTGGACGCGTTTATGGATCTCTACCACCGGCATGAGATCGACGCGATCGTGGCGCATGTGGACTCCGGGGCCGGGGCCGCAACCGCCCACGAACCCGAGTGGTTGTCGATGGTTTCGGGCTAGCGGTCCGAGGTTACCTCAGCCCGTAGTCCTTTCGAAGTAGGTCGACGTGGTAGGACACGTGCCCGGCCGGCATGAACAGCAGGGCGCGGACGCTGACGGTTTTCCCGCTTGCCGTGCCCATCCGGGTGGTGGCCTCTTCCGGTAGTCCGGCCACGAACGAGATCGAGGCCCGTCTCGCGTCGGTCCACTCGGTCGCCAGACTACCGATCGTCCGGCCGCCGAAGCTCCCGTTGGCGCACCACGCGTCTTGATCCATGCCGGGCAGCGCAGCCGGATCTCCGCGGGCGATGCTGAGCGCGCGATACATGAACAGCCGCTCGGTGTCGATCAGATGGCCCAGCACCTCTCTGACGGTCCACTTCCCGGGCGCGTAGGCAAAGTCCGCCTTGTCACCCGGAATGGCCGCGACGAAAGCCGTGAAGTCCGTGAGCTGCTTCGACATGATTCGGACCAAATCCCCGTCCGGGACCAAGCGGATGTAGCGGTCGTAGTAGGCGTCGTATTCGTCCGGATCGGGACGCTGGATGGAAGACCTTCTCATGGACGCTCTTCGAATTGAGGTCGGGATTCGGCACCGGAACGATGCGTGTCCGTCCGAGAAGGTACGTCGTCGGGACTCGTGCCGGGAGCGGCGGGCGGACCTTCACCGCGAAGCACGAGCAGAACGAACGCGGCGAGGCCGATGTCCGCCGCCAGGCAAGCGGTGACGTACCAACCGGGTACGAAGTCCACCCTCCCGTAGTGAAGCCCATCCCAGACGGCATGCGCCGCACATCCCATCCATAGCGCCAGGTCCGAACGGCCCGACCGAAACGCCAACCCGACCCAAATAGCGAGCCCGAGCAGCTCGATCCCCAGCTCGGCCGTGCTGCCCCCGAATCGCAACCAGTCGGCCACGAACACCAGCGGCAGCCCGAGCAAGAATAGCCGGATCAGCCGTCGGTCCGACGTGTCCGTTGCGAAGGTGCGGGGTCGGCGAACGCAAAGGGACAGGAAAACGGCCAAGTACCCGAGGAGTCCCCAGTAGCTGGGATCGTCCAAGTGCCGGTGGGGCCAATCTGGTACTACGGAAAGGGCCGCGAGCGTCGCGAGGCCGAGGAGGAAGAAGGGAGCGGACACTGGTGGACTACAACAGCCCCGGTAGCTCGGCCATCTCTGCGAACACGCCCATGCTTGCGCCGCTCAGCTTGTCCGCCGGGGTGCGGTACGCGAATCCCAGGCTGTTCATACCGGCGGCGTTGGCCGCGGCGATGCCCATTGGACTATCCTCGATGACGACGCACTTCTCGGGCGCCACCTTCAGGTTCGCCGCGACATGGAGGAACAGGTCGGGAGCGGGTTTTCCCCGTGACACGTCCTCGGCGCTGAACGCCCTGCCGGAGAACCGAGGCCAGAGGCCTACCGCGCGCAACGTGCGCCGGATTCGCTCTCGGGACCCGCTGCTGGCTACGCAGAAAGGCAGCTCCAGCACTTCGATCACCCCTCCCACCCCCGGAACGGCTTCGAGACCGCCGTCGAGCCGCCGAAACAGGCGTTCGTGATAATCCGATTCGAAGCTGTCCGTGAGCCGACGCCCGGATGCCTCCTCGCACACGGACCTCACGGATTCGATCGACCGTCCCAGGTAGCGCTCGAAGGACTCGTTCAGCGAGGTGGGTATGCCATGCTCCGTGAGCAGATCAGCCAACACCTGATTGGCGTGAATCTCGGTATCTACCAGCACGCCGTCGTTGTCGAAGATGACGAGCTGGATGTCGGGAGTCGCCGCGTTCACGTCGAGAACCTAACGACCTGGACCGCCGCGACGGTTCGCTTTACGTCGGCGACCATCTCGCCGGCTCTCCAACCCTTCCCCCGCTAGCCACGATTTCTCCGCGTTGTCGGGACACCGACTTCCCCATATGTTCTAGTTTATAGAAATAATCGATTCGGTCGAACCGGCTGTCGTACACAAGGGAATCGCCAGATGGGCCAGCGGAAGTTTTTGGGCGAGTTCGAGCACCTCGTGCTCCTCGCGGTGCTCCGACTGCACGGAGACGGATACGGGATGTCCATTCGACGGGAGTTGGAGGACCGCACCGGCAGATCCGTGTCGATCGGGGCCCTTTATGCGACCCTGGACCGCCTCGAGAGCAAAGGGTTCATCGCCTCACGTGACGGCGCTGCGTTGCCGGTGCGCGGAGGAAGGGCTCGTCGCCATTTCCGCATTCTCGTGGAGGGCTCCCGTGCGTTGGCCGAATCACGCGGCATGCTCGATCGCATGTGGGAAGGTGTGGAGGTAGACGCAGATTCCGGGGCCCAGACCGCATGAACCCGCCCCCCGTCGCGCGGTGGCTGCTGTCCGTCCTCGCAGGACCGGAGGACGCAGATGCGATGGTGGGCGATCTGGACGAGGAGTTCCAGGCATGGGTGCTTCCCACGGTGGGCCTCGCTCGAGCACGTCTTTGGTACTGGCGGCAGGTCGTCGCGTCGGCCGCGCCGCTGATCGGTAACCGGCACCGGCGCTCACGCGCTGACCAATCCGTCCGCAGAACGGGCAGGGAGGGGTGGATGCACACGCTGCTACAGGATCTTCGGTTCAGCCTTCGGGGGTTGCGGAGGAACGCCGCGTTCAGCGCGATCCTGGTCGGCACGCTGGCACTGGGCATCGGAGCCAACACAATTCTCTACAGCGTCGTCGACGGGCTCATCCTGAATCCGTATCCGTTTCCGGACGGTGACCGGCTCATCGCGGTAGGCTCGGAATACCCCAAGTTGGGTCGCGACTTGACGTTCATCGAACACCTGTCTCCCGCCGAATTCCAAGACATTCGCGACCAGACGCGAACCCTGGAACACGTCGTGGCCTGGGACATGGGGAATCGCCAAGTGTCGTTCGGCGAAATGACGGACAACGTCTTCACCGGGTTCTGGTGGGGGAACGGATTCGACGCCCTCGGCATGCCGCTCCTCATGGGCCGAGGGCTCTCTGTGGACGAGACCGTGCGGGGTGACCGCGTCGCCGTGCTCAGCCACCGGATCTGGATGAGCCGGTTCGGCGCCGACCCCGACATCATCGGCAAGACGTTCGGGCTCAACGGGAACCCCTACGAGATCATCGGAATCATGCCGGCCCGAGCGGAAATCAACGGTATGGACATGTGGATCCCAATGGGCGTGGGACCCGACGTGTTTCCCCGGCGACGCAGGCAATTCCAAGTCATCGCCCGCATCAGGGACGGGTCCACCTTGGAGGAGGTGAACACCGACCTGGAAGCGCTCGCCCGTCGTACGGAGCTCGCGCACGGCAGGGAGCTCGAGGAATACGAAGGATGGCGTCTCCGCGCGATGACGCTCGCCGAGTCCAGCGTCAGAAGCCTCAAGCCGGCCGCCTACATCCTGCTCGGCGCGGTGGGATTCGTGTTGCTGCTGGTGTGCTCCAACGTGGCCAGCCTGCTCCTGGCCCGCTCCGGGACGAGGCGACGGGAGATGGCCGTCCGCACCGCGATGGGCGCCGACCGCGCGCGGTTGATCCGGCAGATGTTGACCGAAAGCGTGACGCTGGCGCTGGTCGGCGGGTTGATCGGGTTGGTCCTGGCCAAGGTCGGCACCGACGCCATTGCCGACGTGCTGGCAGGTATCCCCTTCTTGGCCGGTGGCGTGGAGCTGAACCCGCGCGTGCTGCTGTTCACGGCGACCGTTTCGGTCGCTGCGGGTGTCCTGTTCGGGTTCCTTCCGGCACTTCAGAACTCCGATTCCAAAGTGCAAGGAACGCTCAAGGCCGAAAGCACGTCATCGACCGGCAGCCGACAACGGCTCGGCCTGCAGCGCGTTCTCGTGGCCGTGGAGGTCGCGTTCGCCCTGGTCCTGCTGGTGGGCGGCGGACTGCTGCTTCACAGCGTGGCACGCATGAACGCGGTGGATACCGGGTTCGGTGAGGACAACGTAATGACCATGCGCCTGACGCTGCCGTGGGAGGAATACGATGGGCCGGCCATCGGATCGTTCTTCCAAGACCTCGAAGAGCGCGTGCGAGCCATCCCGGGAGTCGAGGCGGTCGGCCGTGGCGCGCAGTTTCCGCCCATCGCCTTCGCATACCGGCGAGTCGCAACCGATGGAATGGAGGTCACTGAAGAAGGGCAGCTCCCGGTACTTATGACGACGTTGGCCAGCCCCGGCTACTTCGATGCGCTGTCCATCCCGCTTCGGCGTGGGCGCGTCTTCAACGACCTCGATGTGGAGGGCTCCCCGCTGGTGGCTGTGATCAATCAGGCAGCGGCAGAGTTGTTGTTCGAGGGAGACGATCCGCTGGGCCAGCGCGTCCGCACGGGCGCGGAGGCGGATTCGCCGTGGTTCGAGGTGGTCGGCGTGGTGGGCAATACCGTGAACAACGGCGTCGAACAGCCCACATCCCCAGAGATATTCGCCAACCACCGGCAGGTCCCGGGATGGTCCAATCAGATGTTCCTGTTGGTGCGAACCTCGGTGGAACCCTACAGCGTGCTCCCGGCAATCCGATCCACCGTGCGAGCGATTGACCAGGACCAGCCCATCTACCGGATCCAGACCGCCGGAGAGGCGTTGGCCGGAGCCACAGCGCCCCGCCGTATTGCGGCCCGCGTACTTGCGGTGTTCGCGGCGTTCGCGCTGACGTTGGCCGCCGTAGGGATCTTCGCGGTCGTGTCGTTCTCCGTGGGAGAGCGCACGCGCGAGATCGGGCTTCGCATCGCGCTCGGGGCCGAACGCTCCCAGGTCCGCGGCCTCATGGTGAGACAAGCGCTCGTCCCCGTCGTGATCGGCGTCGTGGTGGGCTACGGGCTGGCGCTGGTGCTCGGACGGTTCGTCGAAGCGCTCCTGTTCGAGGTGCGCGCGACCGATCCGCTCACGCTCGTGGCCGTGGCGGGTGTGCTGACGGCGGTCGCACTCGCGGCCAGCTACGTCCCCGCTCGACGAGCGAGTCGGCTGGATCCGATGTCTGCGCTGAGATACGAGTAGGGCCGGCACCTTCGACTGTGGCCGGCAGCTACAACCGTGGATCGACCGGCTCACTCTCGAGGGCAAGTACTCCGAAGACGCATTCGTGGACACGGCGAAGCGGCTCGCGGGCGACGAACCGTTCGAGCGCCTCCAGGCCGAGGGCGAACTCACGCCTCGCGAGCGACCGCTTTTTGCCCAAGCTACGGTTTCGTAGCCGCGACAGGTGCCGGGGTTCTTGGTAGTCGGGACCGTAGATGATCCTCAGGTATTCCGGTCCTCGGCACTTGATGGCCGGCTGAATGAAGCCTTTGCGGCCGCTTGCGACGAAGGTCGGAGGCTTGACCACGAAGCCCTCGCCTCCGGAGCCCGTGATCTCCAACCATCGGTCCACTGCGGCCGTGACGGAACCGGGGTCGGACAGCTCCACGGGAACAGATTCAGTGGCCAGGAAGATCCCCGGATCCGCATCAACGATGCATCGCAAAGCATCCAGGTGCCACTCGTGCGTCCGGTCGGAGTGAACCCGCCCTTCGCTGGCCAAGACGTGAAACGGGGCAATCTGTAGGTCTTCGATCGACTCGAACGGCCAGCAGTATTGCCGGTAGGCATCCACGAACGCCTCAGCCGAGGCCAGCTTTCGAGTGTGGTGTTCGAGGAGCCCTGTGACGTCGACGCCGCGTTTATCTGTCCGGCGTAGCGCCTCGATCGTGTCGCTGAGACTCGACGTTGCCGCCGCTCCAACTGCCGCGTACTGGGACTTGAGGAGCTCCACCGCCTTCAGGGACCACGGCATTACCTCAGCGTCGAGCAGAATCCAGTCAGTTTCCAGGCGGTCCCACAGTCCGGCGGACTCCGCAGCCCTGATCGTCCTGCTCAATACGTTCTCGTGGAGTTCCTCTCGGAAGAACGGCCGCCCCGTGCGTGAATAGATGGCGCCCGAAGAGCCGTCGATGGCTCCGAATCGAGTCCGAGCCACTTCCTCGTCTCGGCAGACGAGAAACAGCGCCCTGGAGCCCATGTGCTTGACTTCACACAGGACTCGGTCGAGTCCCTCCCGGCGGTAGTACTCGAACGCCTCGGACGGAAATTCCAGGTATCCGGGTTCGTTGGACGTGGCCGACGGAGCCATGGTAGGTGGCAGGTAGATGAGCCACCTCGGATCGATGGCGAACCGGCTCATGACCTCCAATGCGGCCGCCGCGTTTTCCTCTCGTATCGTGACATTCCCCGCCAGCGCAGTGGCCACGGTTCGCTTACCCAGTACGTCCTGGGCGTCGAGCACGTCATCGGCCATGTGCTGTCCGGACCGCGCTCCCTCCGAGTCCGCCTGGCCTCCCAATGGACGTGCGGGCTCGTGGTAGACTCGGTGGGCCGCAACCGACACCAGCTCCCGCTCGGGGTAGCGCAAGGCGGTGAGGGCGCCGCCGAAGACGCAGCCCGTATCGATGTTGATGGTGCGGTTGAGCCACTCGGCTCTCGGGACCGGCGTGTGTCCATAGACCACCGTGGCAGAGCCCTTGTACTCCATGGCCCAGTTGTAGCGAACGGGTAGTCCGAACTCGTCGGTCTCTCCGGTGGTCTCGCCGTACAGGGCGAAGCTCCTGACTCGGCCGGAGGCGCGCCCTTGGTATTCCTCACGCAAGCCGGCGTGCGCCGCGACCACATCTCCGCCGTCGAGCACCAGATGGCTGACCAGTCCATCCAGAAACTCCCGTACTTCTTCTTGGAAATCGGGTGGCTCCTGACCGAGCTGTTCGATGGTCTGGGCCAGACCGTGGGAAATCTTGACCTTCTTGCCGTATAGCCACTTGACCAGCTTCACGTCGTGATTCCCGGGCACGCACACGGCGCTCCCGTCGCGGACCATCGACATGACGAGGCGCAATACCGCGGGAGAGTCCGGACCTCGATCGACCAGGTCACCCAGGAAGACGGCCTTCCTCTCGGGCGGTGGGGTCACATGGGGTTCATCGCGACCGCCTTCTACCGAGTAGTCCAGAGCGTCTAGCAACTCGAGCAACTCTTCGTAACAGCCGTGAATGTCACCGATGAAATCGAACGGCCCGCTGAGGTCGCGCCGATCCGTCCATAGCCGTCGACGCTCGACGACTGCACGGTTCACGGCCTCCTCGCCGCTCAACACGTGAACGTGGCGGAATCCTTCCTTGCGAAGCGACCGCAGTGACCGGCGCAGCTGCGCGTGCTGGGTCCGTACGACGTGCGAAGGGAACTGGCGATCCGGCCTCGTAGCGTTCCGTTGCTCGCAGACCTTCCGCGGAATGTCTAGCACGATGGCCACCGGAAGCGCGTCGTACTCCTTGGCCAGCCGTAGCACTTGTCGTCGTGCGTCGCGCTGGACGTTGGTAGCGTCGATGACCGTCAACTTCATTCTGGCCAGGCGTTTCCGGGCCACGTAGTAGAGGGCGTCGAACGCGTCGGCCGTCACCGACTGATCGTTGGGGTCGTCGCACACCAAACCTCGGTAAAAATCGGAGGACAAGACCTCGGTCTCTCGGAAGTGCATTCGGGCAAAGGTGCTCTTGCCGGACCCGGAAACGCCCACCAGCGCCACCACGCAGAACTCCGGTATGCCGAGTACCGCGCTGTTGTCGCTCTTGGATTCAGACATCGCGGGTAAACACTCCCATCTGGGACGGCGCTCCCAACTCCGGGTCCTCATCACCGAGTGGCACGTAGGTCCAGGAGTACCCGAGTTGCTCGACACCGCCGGCCCAGTCCGCGAACTCTTCCCGGGTCCACTCGAACCGGTGATCCGGGTGTCTCAGTCCGCCGGCGGGAAGGCTCGGGAACAGCGTATTGTACTCGCGGTTCGGGGTCGTGATAACGACGAGTCTGGGCTTGGCGTGTCCGAACACGACGTGCGAGAACGCACGCAACCGGGCCTGGTCCAGGTGCTCGACGACCTCCACCGCGGCGATGGCGTCATACCCACGAAACCGGTCATCCCTGTAGAGCACCGACCCTCGTAGAAGCTGGACTCGTTCTCGGACCGGACGAGGTAGCTGGTCCAACCTCAGCCGGCGCTCGGCCCTTTCCAGGGCCCATGTGGACACGTCGATGCCGGTAACCCGTTCCACCCATTTTTGACGGAGGAGCTTGGCCACGAGCTTGCCCTCTCCGCAGCCAAGATCCAGCACCGAGGTCGCGCCCGCGTCTCGCAGAACCTCCATGACGGCGTTGAGCCGAACTTCGTGCAGCTTGAGGGGACGCTCTACCTGACGCTCGGTCTTTGCACTCTCAAGGTCGCCACCATCCGGATCCGCGCTTTCATCGGGTAGGAGGCGGGCGAGCGCCTGAGCGGCAAGGCTGCGCCGATGCCTGAGGTACCTACGTGCAATGAGGCCCTTCTTGGGATGCGACTCGAGCCACCCTTCGCCCTTACGTACGAGTTTGTCTACTTCGTCCGGACCGACCCAGTAGTGCTTATAGTCGTCTGTGACCGGGATCAACACGTAGAGATGCCGCAACAGATTGCGTAGCGTCTCAATTCCGAACAGGGAAAGCGTCTGAAATCTGCTCGGACCCCATTCGGGGAACGTCGTGTCCAGTGGGAGACGTTCCGCGAGAACTTTGTATCCCAACGGCTCGAAAAGCGCAGCCGTCAGATCCGCATTTCGGCTCGGTAGCGCAGAAAGTGTAACCTCGATCGGTATCGGTGTGTCCACGAGCTCCGGACGATCGGCGCACTTGCCGGCCAGCGCAGTGCCCAACACGCGGGAGATTGCTACACTCATGAAAGAGGATGTCACATAGGGGCGGTCGTTTACGTATTGAGTCAAGTCGGCGCTGCCCTTGGGAATCCGCTTCTTCCCTCTTGTCAGTCCGATCGGATCGACATCCAATAATAGAGCGATCTCACATCGCTCTTCGTTCGCTTCGGGATAGAACACATGCGCTCGCCCGAACGGGAGATCGAATGCTTGCACTCGATCCGGATGTTTATGGCAGAGGAAGCCGAGGTCCGTTGCAGGTCGATGGGTCGTAGCGATTCGGAGCAGCATGGCGAGCGTGTCGAAAGACGGACCACCGCGGACCGGGCCGCCGCGGAGGGTGGAGAAACCTGTACAGACGGCCGGTAGGTGGTCAATCGGGATCGGGACGGTTGTCGGAGTTCGGATGGGTCGGTCGTTCCCCTATAGGGCACCGGAACCGCGCGTGCGTTTCGGCTCTCACGGAGCGGAAAGGAGCGTCCCATGCGATGCACTCCAACAAGAATAGGACTCTTCGTTCCTTCCATCTGCGTCGCGGCCGCGTGTATTTCCACGTCGGTGAACGGCCCACTTCCCGAGGCCGAGAAGCCGTTGTCGGTTTTACACGTCCGTCCGGAGTCGCCGGTCGACTGGAGCGCTCCGGTAGTGATGACGTTCGACCGTCCGGTGGCGCCCCGGCTCGGCGAGTCCGTTGACGCCGATGCCGTGTTGGACATCACGCCACCGCTCGAAGCGGACCTGTGGTGGAGGGATCCGGCCAGCATGGTGGTGGTCCCGCGTCTGTTCTGGGAGTCCGACCAGGAGTACTCGCTAACGCTTCGGCCGGGCCTTCGAGCAGCGGACGGCGCCGTCCTGTCCGACACGGTCGTGCGGTCGTTCCACACGGCACCGCCTGCCGTTCTGACGACGCACGTGCCGCCCGATCAGGTCGGCCCGCGCGCACATGTTCAGGTGCTGGTCGACGCCGAAGTGCCACTCGCCAGGATAAGCGAGCGAAGCCGAATCCGTGGATCCGGCACCGCTGCGTGTGGACCCCGGGAAAGCGAGCTCAGGCCCGTTCGCGTTCGGGACGTGAGTCCCGACGACCCACCGAGGTTCGACTACCAGATGACGCGCATAAGTGGTCAACTTCGCCGTGATCCGCGGGCGGAACGGCGAACCGCGCTCGCGCGTGTCATGGAGTTCGTGTCTGACGAGCCGCTGGGACGGGACTGTAGCTACCAACTCTACGTTCCCCGACGACTTCCCGCGCTAGCCGACACTACGGTGTCCCTCGACGACCGTGACCAGTGGATCGTAGCGCGCATGGCGCTTCGGCCGACACCCGGGATAAGCAGGTCCCGATGTTTACCGCAAAGCGGCTGCTCCGTTGTGTTCCGTACCGAGGTCGAACGCTCCGTGGTGGGCAGCAGTTTGCGGCTCGTGGGGCCTCGCGGTCCCCTGGTGGGCCCCACTGACGACGACAGTCGTCCGCGGGGCTTTCGGTGGACAACGGATCAGCCGCTCAACGCGGGAGACACCGTCCACCTGACGGTGTTGGAGGGCCTGGTCGATGCCCACGGGCAAGCCGTCGAGGCCGGGACCTCCCGTACGCTGATCGTCGAGGCCTACCCAACGGCCGTCGACTGGCCGGCTGCCCGGTACCTGGCCTCGCGAAGGGGCAGCGACTACGTCGTTCCCGTCGAGTTTCGAAGCACGGCCGGGATTCGAATCGAGCGGATTCTCGTGCCGGACTCGCTGGAACTGCAGTTTCTCCGCACGGCCCGCGACTGGTACCGTGATTGGGAGCGCCATGGAGGACGGTTGACGGCCACGGTGCTGCCTGTTCCGTATTCAAACAGCCGAATCCAGGACGCCGAACTTCCCATCATCGCTCGGGACGACCGTCGAGAGTCGTCTACGCTGCACCTGGTCCGAATCTCGGCCGTCGACGCTGCCGAGGGCGAGCTCGATGAACCGGCCCTCCGCCGAGATTCGACCGTCGTCCCGCTGGCGAATCGACCACAAACGGACCAACCCGACGATGGGGAGAACCCCCGCGCACGTGTGGTGCGGGCCTTTCCACTCGCCGTGGTGCAGACGACCGACCTGGCAATCCATTGGCTGGCCGGTGTCGACCAGATGACCGTTTGGGTCACGGATGCGGTGTCCGGCCGTCCTCGAATGGGCGCAGATGTGAGGGTCATGGGTCCCAATGGAGAGCTTCGCGGACGCGGACGTACCGACGGCCAGGGCACGGTGGTCCTCGGCAATCTGGCCTGGCCGCGTACCTGTCGAGGGTGCCCGGAGGGGCCGTCGATGCAGGGAGAGTTCGAAGGATACATCGTAGCCGCGACCGACGACGACCGCGCAGTTGCGGCGGTAGTCCATCCGGGCTGGCACGACGGCAGCTTCGGTGGCGTCTACAGCCGCTCGTCAACGGACAGGGCACCGGCCCGCGTCGTCATGTTCACCGATCGCGACCTGTATCGGCCCGGAGATTCGATCTTCGCGAAGGCCATAGTCCGAGTCGGGCACCAAGGCGATCTGGCTCTGCCCGGCAGCGATACGATCCGGTGGCGCCTGACAGACCCGCGCGGCGAGATCGTCTTCGACTCCGTTCAGCCGCTTGGTGACTTCGGTACTGCCGAGTTGCGCACCTCCACGGGTCGACGAGCTGAACTGGGTCACCACGTCTTACAGGCCGAGCTCAGCCGGAACGGGGAGTGGCGGCCGCTGAGTACGTCGTGGTTCAGCGTGGACGAATATCGGCCCCCGGAGTTCCGTCTGGAGGTCTCGCGAGATTCCGCACGTACGTATGTGGCGCAGGAACCGGTAGAGATGGAGGTCGAGGGCCGGTACCTGTTCGACGCCCCCATGGAGGGCGCCGATGTCGCTTGGACCATCTCGGAGAGTTCCGGCGCGTATGTGGGCTGGCTCATGTCCGACCGTCGCGGTTGGAGCGTCGGCGGATGGAGTGGTTTTGTCCGAGACCCGATCGTCACCGAAGTGGCCGGGTCGCTCGATTCACTCGGTCGGCACGTCGTGGTAGGTCAGCCCGCCGGTCAGCCTGACGGCCTCCCGCGGACGATGCGCTTCGAAGTGGCAGTCACCGACGCGAATCGCCAGGTGCGGCAGTCTCGGGCATCCGCCGTGCTCCACCCGGCCTCTCTCTATCCGGCAGTCAAGGTCAACGCTTTCTGGATGGAGCTGAACGTAGGCAAGCCCTCTGATTTCGAAGTAGTGGCGATCGACCTGGAAGGGAATGAGGTGTCAGGCATTGAGATCTCGGGGCATCTCATTGCGGATGTGCCGCCAGTCAGGCCCGGGCCGCCGGATCGTACCGCGGCGCCGGACACGGTCGACACCTGCACCGTGAGGACCGGAGCGGAGCCGGCCCTTTGCACGGTAACGCCCACCAAAGCCGGAAGTCTTTGGATGGACGTCAGGCTACGCGATTCGGCCGGTCGTATGGCACTCACCCGAATCAGGGGAACGGCCACCGCACGCGATCGTACGGCCGAGTCGCCGTCTGACTCCATGGCTGTCCGCCTGGTGCTGGACAAGTCCGCGTACGAGGTGCAGGACACCGCCGAGGTGCAGATCGAATCTCCCTTCCGGGCCGGATACGCGCTGGTCACCGTTCAACAGGAACGTGTGTTGGAGGTGGTCCAGGTTCCGGTATCGGAGGGCCCCAACACCGTGCGAATACCGGTGCGCGAGGCGTTTTATCCGCAATCCAGGGTGTCCGTCATGCTGGTCGAGGCACGGGATGGGATGGGCTCTGGACACGCCAGGATTCGACTGGGATACGGTTCGCTCACCGTCCGTGCGGACGACCGTCGGCTGAAGATCGCCGTTGTTCCGGACACCACCCACTACGGCCCCGGCGAAACGGTCCGCTTCGATGTGTCGGTGCGCGGTGCCGACAGTATCGGCCGTCGCTCGGAAGTGGCCCTTTGGGCAACCGACGAAGGCGTCCTCTCGATGACCGGCTTTCAAACGCCCGACGTGATGGAACGCATGTACTTCATCCGCAACGGTTCGGCGATCGTCCCGGGGAGCAACCTCATTCCAGTGAGCTCGGACGCGGGGATCCGTCTGAGCTCGGAGGCCCTCATGCTTAACCCTTTGACGGTCGGGAACATCCCGCCTCCACCAACAGACGAGCCAGCCGTTCGCACGGATTTCCGCTCGACGGCGTTCTTCGTGGGCTCGGTTGTCACAGACCGCGACGGCCGCGCGACGGTAGACGCCCGCCTACCCGACAACCTCACGACCTACCGGGTCATGGCGGTGGCGGTGGACGATCGCCACGGGTTCGGATCCGCCGATACCAGCATCGTGGTCGACCGGAGGCTGATGGCTCGTCCGGCGTTGCCCCGCTTTGTCCGTCCGGACGATGAGATCGAGGCCGGCGTAGTGCTCAATTCCAAGATGGAATCTTCGGTTTCCGTAGAGGTGGAGCTCGAGCCGGAAGGCCTCGACCTGCGATCCGACGCGGTCCGGATCGCGCAAGTCGAACCCAATCGTCCAGAAGATGTCCGGTTCCGCATGCTGGCTCAGGATCGGGATACGGTCCAATTCGAGTTCCATGCGCACGGTGGCGGTGAGGCCGATGCCGTCCGCGTGGGACTGCCGGTCGGGCCGAGGGCTTCGCCCTTGGCGCGGACCGCGGCGGGAAGCCTACGGGAATCGGAATCGATCGAGCTCGAGCTGGATGCCAACGTGGATCTTGCGACATCGCAGCTCGAGATCGGCTTTGGCAGCTCCCCACTGAGCTTCGTCGAGGGAATCAAGAAGCGCCTGGATCTCTACCCGTACCGCTGCAGCGAGCAGATCGCCAGCCACCTGCTTGCCGCGGTCGCGGTCTATCGCGGATTGGGTGATGCCCAATCCGGGGAGGCCGAGCGTATAGCACAACAGATCGCTGAGGCGGTGGGTACGCTCTTGGAGCGCCAGCGAGCCGACGGCGGAATCGGCTACTGGTCCCGACAGAGGAGCTTCTCGTCCCCGATCGTGACCGCGTATGCCGGTCGCGCGCTTCTGGAGGCTGCGAATGCTGGATTTCTTTTACCGGACTCCGTCATGGAGGGGATCGGGGACTACCTCGAAAACCGAATCGCGGATTACCTACGCGGGCCGTCTGACACGGTAGAAAACCCCGGTGACTCGGATGACGATGACACCCCCGATGACGACTGGGTGACGCGCTCAATCGACGATCTGCGGTCTCGGTGGAAGTGGGGCGAGCGGGCTGTCTCGGTCGAGCTGCTGAGTCGGTTGGGCCGGCCCAGCCGCGAAGCCGAGGATGCGCTCCTCATGGATATCCGGCACCTGGAGTGGACAGACCGGCTCCACCTGACCCGGGCGTTCTTGCGACGAGGAGACGGAGACACCGGCCGCCGGATGCTCGATGAACTTCTCGTGGGCTCCCGCATCGATGGACGAACGCTCGTCCTGCCGGAATCTGCATCTCGTCGACCTTATGGTCCCTTCCGATCTCGGGTGGCTCCCGTGGCCACGATGCTGTCCACGCTCCTCGAGGCCGACCCCGGGCATCGCTTCATAGGTCCCGCCGTCGAGCGCCTGGTCGCGCAGAGCCGAACCGTCTCATCGGCGCGCGGAGGTGTCTTCAGCGCTTGGACCACGTTCGACGCGGGCCAGGCCGCGTTGGCCCTCGCTCAGTACCACGAGCGCGTGCAGCCCTCGGGATCCAGTACGGTGCGGGTGGACCTCCCCGGCGGCACACTGAACCTGACGGCACGGGCAGTCTCGAAGGACACGCTGATATCGCTTACCTCGGAGCTCGCGGGCAGTGACGGGACGGTTCGAAGGCTCCCGCTGCAACTTCGGGCAACGGATCAGGGACCGCCGATCTTTTTCTATGCCACCCTACGCGGTACTCCATCTGAGGAACTCCCTGACCCGGCCGATGACGGAATCCTGGTCGAACGGTGGTACGAAGACGTAGCCACGGGCCGTGCGCTGGTCCAAGCTGTGGAAGGCGATGTGATCCGGGTCAGAATTCGTGTCACCGTTCCCGAGGAGCGCACCTTCGTGGTCATCGAAGACCCCTTGCCTGCGGGTCTGGAAATCGTCGCGTCCGAGTGGCGACACCCGTTTGGATGGAGGTGGTGGCGCCACGCAGGCCGCGGACAGCTCCGAGGTGCGCGAAGCTGGATCTGGGACCTGCCCGGGCAGTCGGTCTGGCTGAGTCCCTGGGCACATCGCGCGATGTACGACGACCGGGCCGTGTTCTCGGCCATCTATCTGTGGCCGGGTAGCTACGACCTCGAGTATCTGACTCGTGCGACGACGGCGGGCAGGTATCTGTATCCGCCCGCCTATGCCGAGGAGATGTACAACCCCGGCGTAAGGGGTAGAAGCGCGGGCGGGCACTTCACGGTGCTGAAGCAGAGCGAAGGCTGAGGCAGCACCACCGTCAGTGAAGCCGCGGCCCGACCTTCCTCAGCGATCCTCTCTCAGCCGACCAAGGTGCCTTGTAATGGGCCACTTGGCCGCCCGATCCGGATACCGTCGCACGTAGTTCTCCAATGCCAGGCGCCGGGCAACGGGGTCCGACGGCCACGTGATGACGCGGAAGAAGTGAAACAACTCTCGCGCGGATGCCTCCTCCGGCGAGTAGGCATCCGGATAGGCCTCCAGGAACCCGTACGGAACCAGCGGACTGTAGAGAATGTCGAACGTCGGGGTGTCCGCGACCCAACGGTCGGGTGGTCGCAGCCGAGCGTTGTGGATCCCGACCGATCCGGCCGGGACCAGGGAGAAGGAGTCGCCCGGCGGTATCGTTCGGCATCCGGAGTCGTAGCCCCACGCGATGAGGTAGGCGGTGAAGTGTTTGCCTCGTTGGCGCACGAGTTCTTCTCCCGGTCCCAGGATCCCCTTGACCTCGAACGCCTTCGCCCAGGACGGCTCTGGATCGGTGGGAGGATCTCCAGCCTCGATGGCCGCATCCGGTATACCCTCCATACCGACGTATCGGACCTCGTTCAAAGCTACGGCTAGGAGACTCGTGGATCCGCCTGACGGTGGACCCGGGATGTTGAACAGCGAACACCCGTTGCCCATTGCGGAAGGTGTCGCGCCCATGGCCAGGAACAATGTCGCGCCAAGTAGAGGAATCCCGCCGATCCGTATATCCGCCTCCCCACCGCCAGTTTGTCGCACCTACGTCGACCGCCGAGATTCGTTGCATGTCTAGCCGCTTGGTTTGTTTGGGTCGGGTATGTCGGAACGCTTTCGTCGGCCGCGTTTCATGAGCGAGCCGTTGCCTTCATCAGCCGACGCCCTCCGCAGCGTCCACTTTCCCGCCAAGGACGCGCCACTTCGTGACGATGTGCGGAGGTTGGGCGCGCTCGTGGGCGCCGTAATCCGTGAGCAGGCCGGCACTGCGTTGTTCGAGCGCGTCGAGCGGGTGCGGATGGCCGCGATCCGCCGACGAGAGGGCGGCGAGCCCGGAACCGACGCACTGGACCGGATTCGCGAAGAGACCGCCGCGATGGATGTGGTGGAAGCCACAGAGTTCGTGCGGGCGTTCTCGACCTATTTCCAGGTGGTCAACCTGGCGGAGCAGGTACACCGCATCCGCCGCGGACGGGCGCACCTAAGGGAAGACGACGCGCCTCAGCGAGGCTCACTGCGCGCGGCCGTCCGTAACCTTCGTGAGGCGGGCGTCGACCTGGAGGTTATCCGTGCGTTGTGTCGGGATATCCGGGTGGAGCCGGTGTTTACGGCGCATCCGACCGAAGCCACCCGACGCACCGTCCTCGAGAAGCAGGAGCGGATGGCGGAACGGCTGCTCGATCGACTCAACCCCGAGCGCACCCCTCGTGAGGAACGCGTCGCGTGGGCCCGGATCAAGTCCGAGCTGAGCTCCGCTTGGCAGACGGATGAGCACCCGGCCGTGCGGCCATCCGTATCCGATGAGAGAGACCACGTGCTGTACTACGTGGCCGGCGGCTTTTACCGCATCGTTCCCGTGTTGCACGAGGTGCTGGATGAAGCGCTGTCGAAAGAGCTCGGTGCTGAGCCGACAGTCTCGGATCAGCCTCCTCTGATCCAGGTGGGGTCTTGGGTGGGTGGCGATATGGACGGCAATCCCAACGTCGGACCTGAGACCATTCGCTCGACGCTGGGCCGGCATCGCGCGCTGATCCTTGCCCGATACGGGCCGGACCTCGACGCGCTCGGCCGGCAGCTCAGCCAATCGCGGAATCGGGTGGGCTGGTCTCCGGACATCGATGACCGCACCGCCGAGCTCGGGCGGCGTTTTCCGGGGGTCCTGGAGCAGGTCCCGCTGCGTGACCGTGACATGGGATACCGGACCTTGCTCCGCCTCATGCGCGCGTGCCTTGAAGCGACAGGCAAGGGAGAGGATCGCGGATATCCTGGTCCCGGTCGGTTCGTCGCCGACATCGTTCTGGTCGAGCGCAGCCTTTCCGCACACCGTGGCGCAGATGCGGGTCTCTTCGCAGTTCGCCGTCTGAGGCGCCGTGCCGAGACATTCGGATTTCACCTCGCCACCCTGGACGTTCGTCAAGACGCGCGTGCGCATCGAGACGTCATGGCGCTCGTGCTGGATGATCCCGACTGGTCGGCGCGACCCGCGGAGGAACGCGTCGGTACGCTTCACGAGCTGCTCTCCCGTCCGGCGGAGGGGCCGGACGAAGCCGTGCGGAACGCGTTTGTGGAGCGGATCGAACGCGGCGGTGACAGCGACGGTGCTGCCGCAGTCCGGAAGACCCTGGCGGTGTTCGACGCCATCGTCGAGGGGCAGGCCCGGTACGGCGTTCGCGCAATCGGCCCCTACATCATCAGTATGGCCCAAGACGTGGACGATGTCCTGACGGTTCTGGAGCTGGCGCGCAGAGCCGGTATAGGAGACGCCGTCCGGGGGTGGCCGTTGGACGTAGCTCCGCTGCTGGAAACAGTGCCCGATCTGGAGCGGGCAAAGGACATCCTGGGCCGACTCTTCGACGATCCGGTCTACGGACCCCACCTGGCACGCCGAGACCGCAGGCAGACGGTTATGGTGGGCTACTCGGACTCGAACAAGGACGGAGGCATCGCGTCCGCCCGGTGGGCGCTCCAGAAAGCCCAGGGCCGCATGGCCGAAGCAGCCGAGGCCCGCGGGGTCCGCTTGACGATCTTCCACGGCAGGGGAGGCACAGTGTCCCGCGGCGGAGGGAAGGTGCATCGGGCCGTGATGGCCTCGCCGGCGGCCGCGCTGAGCGGCCGGCTGCGGCTCACCGAGCAGGGCGAGGTGATCGACTACAAGTACGGCCTCGCTCCGATCGCGCTCCGGAGCTTGGAGCGGATGCTGGGCGCGGTGGCGCTCAAGAGCGTGGAAACCCTACAGCCGCGTGCACCCGATCGACCCGAGTGGTTGGCCATGGCCGAGACCACGGCCGAGGCCGCCCGGACGGCTTACCGAACACTCGTCTACGACGATCCGCGCTTCTATCCGTTCTTCAGGACCGCCACGCCCATCGACGTGATCGAGCGCATGGCCATCGGGTCCCGTCCGGCGTCCCGTCGGGCGCAAAAGGGAATCGAGGACCTTCGCGCTATTCCCTGGGTGTTCGCATGGACGCAGAATCGCGCCACCGTGCCTGGATGGTACGGCCTGGGAACTGGACTGGAGGCAGCGATCGTCGCGCACGGGCTGGACACCGTTCGCGGTGCCGCCCGCGATTGGCCTTTCCTGGCTACCCTACTGGACGACGTCGAGATGGTGTTGGCCAAGTCCGACTTGGACATAGCGAGGATCTATCTCGAGTTGGCTCCAGGCGAGCTCCACCCCGTGTTCGCAGCCATCGAGGAGGAGTTCGAGCGAACCGTCCAGCGGGTCACGAGCCTACTGGACCACGACACGGTACTGGCCGGACAGCCCACGCTTCAGCGTTCCATTCGCCTGAGAAACCCCTACGTCGATCCGATGAGCGTGCTCCAGGTCGACCTCTTAGGCCGATGGCGGGCCGGTGAACGCCGGGACGACGACCTGTTCAAGGCACTCGTCACGACCGTGCAGGGGATTGCGAGAGGGCTCAAAAACACCGGCTAGCAACCCGCTAATCGGACCGAGGTCGGAAAACACCGACGCTCATGGCCCACGCGTGCCCCCCACCCCGGAATGCCCGGAGCGTCACGTCCAGCCGTATTCGCTCGGAACCGTCCGCCGGAATGGCGTAGACGATCCCCACGTTTCCGGCTATAAGACCACCCCCACCGCCAGGTCCTGCCAATGCGATCACGGAGGGTCCGCCTTTCAGATAGAAACCAGCCTGCGGAAGGCCGACCAGGAGGCTGGGCTCCAGAGCCACGGAAAACACCCCATAGGCGATGGTCCGTGGTGCCGTCGATACCGAGAAATCCATCCCTGCCGGCCCCCTCAACTGTGTGAGGTTGAACGTCACGTACTCCAGTCTGAGGTTCATCGGGTCGAGGACGCCGACGCGAAAGCCGCTCATGGAGATTGGTGTGTCGGCTCCGGGCTCATCCGTCGTTTGTCCCCCCAGCGGGCCGGTCGCCATCAGCCACGCTTGGACGATCGAGATCAACAGAACGGCGACACGCTTCGTATCCCACATGGCAACGACCTCCGGTTTGCCGGGGGAGTCGCCTGCCGGCTCCCTCGGGTACTGAAAGGACGCACCTTTTTGGCCTGGTCCCCATCCGGTTGACGACGTAGCAGCCCTCGCGCGACCACGTACGCAATACTATAGGGTTGCGCTATATAGTGAATGCCGCTATAATGAGCACCCCGCTATTGGGATCCCGGCCCAGCCCAAGAGGAGTCTCGACATGACCCTTCGCTCCCCTCAGGACCCGACCTGGTCGTTGCCACTGACCCATGTGGCCTACCACATCCTCTTGGCTTTGGCCAATCGAAACCTGCATGGATACGGCATCATCAAGCTCGTTTCGGAACAGACGCACGGTCGCGTCGATCTGGAGGCCGGCACGCTCTACGCCGCCATCAAGCGGATGAGGGACGACGGCTGGATCGAGCAAGCGCCGACCTCGCCGGGAGAGGATTCCCGCCGAAGGACCTACGCGATCGCCGACTTGGGCAGGCAGGTGCTGCAAGCGGAATCCGAGCGCCTGCAAGCCATGGTCGAGCTGGCGCGGGAGGCGGATGTGCTGCCACAGGCCGGAGCGTAGCATGGGTTTCTTGTCGTTATTACTGCGGCTACTCCCGTCGGATTTTCGGCGGGAGTTCGGGCCCGAGCTACTCGACACCGCCAAGGAGCATTGGCGGCAAGCGCGGCCGTCGCTGGGTCCCGCGGGACGACTTCGGTTCTGGGTGCGAGAGTGGTGGTCGGTTGTGCGCGTTGCTGCCAGGCTGAGGCTGGGCCGGGATGGTGCGGACTCCGCTCGAGCCTCGGCGCTGGACGGCTTGTCCAAGGACATTCACCACGGAATCCGATCCCTGATCGCAAGACCGGGGTTCACCATCGTGGCGGTGCTCACGCTGGCGCTGGGCGTGGGTGCGACCACCGCCATGTTCAGCGCGGTCAACTCCGTCCTCATCAGGGCGTTGCCCTACCGGGACGCCGGCAGAGTCGTCGTGGTCAAGCAGACGGACGCCCGGGACGGCACGGTGCAAGCCGGAATTTCGGCCGCGAACCTCCGCGACTTGGCCGAGGGAGCCCGCACCCTGTCCCACGCCGCGATCGCTGAAGAACACGGGCTCCGCCTGCTCGAAGACGGCCGTGCATTCAGCCTCCGGGCCTGGCTCGTGTCCGAGGGCTTCATGGAGGCCATCGGCGGTCAGCCCCTGCTGGGCCGCTCGTTCGCCCCCGAGGAATTCGTCTCGGGAAGGGAGAGAGTCGTGCTCCTCAGCCACGGAGCATGGCAGGCCCGGTTCGGAGGCGATCCCGGAGTTCTGGGCCGAGAGATGGTTCTGGACGGAGCGGCCCACACCGTGATCGGAGTGCTTCCGCCCGAGTTCCGGTATCCGTCGATGTCCGAGATTTGGGGACCCAGGCCGCCCCAACCCTGGGACGACGACGTGCGGGCACGCGCGCAGTTGGACGCAGTGGCCAGACTCGCGCCGGGTGTCACGGTTGCCGAAGCCCAGCAGGAGCTGGATCGCCTCGCACGCAACCTGGAGGAGCTACACCCTTCCGCCAACGCGAACCTCGGCCTGCGGGTGGCTCCGCTCCGGGAGGATCTGGTCGGCGATGTCCGATCTCCGCTGCTCCTGCTGCTCGGAGCGGTTGGCCTGGTACTTCTGATCGCGTCGGCCAACGTCGCAGGCCTCCAGCTCGCGAGGGGTGCGAGTCGGGCGCGTGAGTACGCGCTTCGGGGAGCCCTGGGAGCCAGCAGTGGCCGGATTCTTCGGCTGGTGACGGTCGAGAGCCTACTCCTCGGCGGAGCAGGATGTCTGGTCGGGGTGATCCTGGCCTACCTGGGAGTGGATCTGATTCGGGCCTTGGGGCCGGACCACCTGCCCCGCATCGATGAGCTCAGAATCGACGGCACCGTACTCGGGGCTGCCGTGGTCTTGGGACTCGGCAGCGCGTTGATCGCCGGCGTGGCGCCGGCCGTTCGAGCCTCAAGATCCGATCTCCGGACCGTGCTGGCCGAAAGCACCCGTGGAACCACCGGTGGCCGTCGGGCCGCGGGGCTACGCGACCGGCTGGTGGTGGCGGAGATCGCCGTCGCCCTCGTGCTCACGGTGGGAGCGGGCCTTCTGGTGCGTAGCTTCGATCGTCTCATGGACAACGAGCTGGGATTCGAGCCCGAGGGCCGGCTGGCCGTCCAGGTGTGGGCATACGAGGACAACCATCAACCCAAGCTGGACTACTTCCGCCAGGGCGTGGACCAGATTCGGAACGTGCCGGGTGTGGAGGCCGTGGGACTCACCACCAATCTGCCGCTCGCAAACGACCGCTCGATTCTGACGCGAGGCAGCACCGTCCCGTTCACGATCCTGGACCGTGCTCCGCCCCCGACCGGTGAAGAGCCCGTTGCCGCCCTTGCCGCTATCGACGGCGACTACGCCGCGGCCATGGGCATCGCCCTCGTGACAGGCCGGAGCTTTTCCAGCCTGGACCACAATGAATCGCCGCCGGTGGCCATGGTGAACGAGGCGTTCGCGCGCAGACACTTTCCCGAAGGCGACGCCATCGGCCAGCGCGTCGCGCCACAGTGGAGAGATGGAGATCCGAGGGAGATCGTCGGCGTGATGGCCGACGTCCGCCGCGCGGGTCTGGAGTCCGAGCCCGAGCCCGAAATGTACGTGCCGCTATCCCAGGAACCCAGCAACGGCCTCACGTTCGTGGTAAAGACATCCGCCGATCCTACGACGTTGGCCACCCCCGTTCAGGAGGCACTCTGGGCGGCGGATCCCAGCCAGGCGTCCTGGGCCACCAAGCCCATGACCGAGCTACTGGGAGAGTGGGTACGTCAACGCCGCTTCAACACGGTTGTGCTCCTGGCGTTTGCCGGGCTGGCGTTGGCCCTTGCGGGCATCGGCGTCTACGGGTTGATGTCCTTCTCGGTGGAACAGCGGGTGGACGAGCTGGGAATTCGCCGCGCGTTGGGCGGCACCACCGGAGACATCATGGAGATGGTGCTCGGACGGGGGCTCAAGCTGGCGCTGGTGGGCGCCGCCCTGGGGCTCGTCGGGGCGTTCGCTCTGACCCGCTTCCTCCGGGGAATGCTCTTCGGAATCGATCCGCTCGACCCGATCACGTTCGGCGCGGTGTCCCTGTTCGTCGTAGCGGTGGCCGTGGGGTCGTCGTTCGGCCCGGCGAGGCGGGCGACGCGTGTGGATCCGATGGTCGCCCTCCGGATGGAGTAGGCCGGGCCCGGCTTCCCGTTCATTCGCCAACCGATACACCGCCATCCCGAAGCACACGGATGGCCCGCGCCAGGTTGTCCCGCGCCGTTTGCTCCCACCGTGTCCGAAACCATTCGGTGCGGTAAATGGAATCACGATTCAAAAAGGCTTCCAGCAATTCGGCCCGACGACGACGGAACAGCGGACCCGGCACCCAACGATACTCCCGTCGCACTTGGGCTTCGTATTCGTCATACCGAGCTCGGCGCGCCCCGAGAACGTTCAGGTCGATGTCCAAGAGCAGCGCCTCATCCCCGGTGCCGGGACGGCCGTCATGTTTCGTGGCTTTCACCAGGCGGGTCACTTCCTCGGCCCTCGCGGCGTCACCGCAGTCGTGCAGCCACGCCCGTGCCACCGCTGCGCTGGCCTCTTCGTTGTCGTTCCTTCGAACCCGGTAGACGAAGTCGTGCAGCCAGATCGCGAACTCTACCGACTCCGGGTCCGCGACCTGCTCGGTAACGTCATCGAAAACGGTCAGGCATTCGGAGATGTGCTGGGCCGTGTGGTAGTGCCGGTGACGCTCACCGTATGCTGCCCGCAGCTCGTCGAATCGGGCACGAAGCTCGGGGCACCCGATACGCTCGCACAGCCGGTCCCAACGACCTCGATCCAGGGACACGTCGGAGGTCAGGCCGCCGGATGCCGGCGGCTGAACCATCCGCCCGCAACCATCGCCCCTACTCCGTACAAGAGCCACACCAACCGTTCGGGCCACCCCATCGTCGTCGCGGCGTGCCATGCCAGCGCCGGAACCGTCAGGGCCAAATCCATCGGTGAGGTCCCGTGCGGCATGGTGCGCTCCACGACCTGGGTGGCGGCGCGGCGATCCGCGTGCAGCCGCTCGTTGATCCGAACCTCGAGCTGGTTCGGCCGCATCTCGCGCCACCCGGGGATCCGCATCAGCGTCCACGCGGCGGCGGTTTGGCCGGTTCCGTGAGTGTTGGAGCCTGAGATCAGGGCCAGGTTGTGCTCGTCGGCAAGCTCCAGAAGTTCGGTTCGGTCGTTTCTCCCCTGATCCAATCCCTTGGGAGATCCGTCCACGATCTCCAGAGCCACGGCACCGTCCGGGGCGTCGGGACCCAGGCCGAGGACCCGCTCCGGATGATCCAACGGGAGAACGATGGCTAGCGTCGCAGGCCGCTCTTCGCGCTGACGCATCAGGGAGTCGGGCTCGACTCGCCAGAGCGTCGAATCGAAGGTGATTCGGTGTCGAGCAGAGTCGCCCAGGGCAACCGCATGATCGCCCTTGAACCATCCTTCGATGCCCGGGAGGAGCACGACGTCCGCTCCAGCGGAGCGAGGATTGGATGCACCGGCATCCTGCATCCCGGCCCAGGTGCTGTGGTCGGTCAGGTAGGCGACGTCGAATCCCGTGCGCCGGTGCCAGGTACGGTTCCAATCCACGGAGTAGCGTTGGGACGCATCGCGGGAGTGGCCGCTGTGGCTATGGAAATCCACCCGCATCACCTCCGGATCGGCCATGGCCAACTGCTGAGAGGCATGAGGTACGAACGCCGTCGCCCCGTACACGGCCAGGAGTCCCGCGAGGAAGAGGCCCGCCGCACCCGTTTCTGCGACCGCTCGGCCGACCAGGCCACGGGGCCTGCGCCGCCGCACGACGCGCCAGGCCACAAAGACTCCCAAAGCCGTGGCGACGACCGCGATGTGTTGGGAGAGGCCAAGCAGCGCAATGGTGTCCAGCACCCGCCAAAGAGGCGCCCCGATCAGATAGGCAGGCGATGCGGTGAGACCGGTCTCGTCCGGGGGTAGTCCAGTGGCCGCGTCCTGAATCGGCGCCCCGGGAAACAGCGCTCCTACGGCCAGAAAGGCCAGGCATGTAGGGATGACCGCTCGGCGCAGCTTCGGCCCGGAGCCCGGCGGGCCGGGCTCCACCGCGCCGGTCAAATCTCGCAGGTCATGTCCTGTCCGCAGCACATGGGAGACTTCACCTTTCCGTGACCCTCCGGGCATTTGGAGACCTGTACCTGGGCCCCCGCTCCCGTGGTTATGGTGTCGTTCACCAGCTCGGCGCCGCACTGGCCGCAGGTCATGGTGCCCACGCTCATTCCGCACTTTTCACAGGTGTACAGCGCCATCTCTGGTCTCCCGGCTATCCTTTGGGTATCGGTTGGATCAGCCGAAACGCTAACCAAACCGCCGCTAGATGAGCAGGGGGTCGGTCAGGATCTCGACCATGCTCGGACCTTCGTGGGCCAAGGCGCGCCCGAGCGCGCCGTCCAGCTCTTCGGCCTCGGTCACCCGAATGCCAAGGCCGCCGCACGCACTCGCGTACTCAGAGAAGTTCAGATTCGAGAGTCCGGTTTCCCAAACCGGCCACTGCCCCGACCGCTGCTCCTTGGAGATCTTCCCCAGTTCTCCGTTGTTGAGCAACACGTGGGTGATGTCCATGCCGTACTTCACGGCGGTCGTGAACTCGGCCAGGTATTGACCGAATCCTCCGTCTCCGGTGACCGCGATGACCTTACGGCCTCGGAAGCGGGGGTCCGAGCCCCGAGTGGCGGCCCAGGCGCCCATGGCCGCGGGAAATCCGAAGCCGATCGAGCCCAGGTAGCCCGACATCAGCACCGCGTTCTGCTTACACTCGAAGTACCGCCCGAACGAATAGGTGTTGTTGCCCACGTCGACGGCGATGATGGCCTGCTCAGGCGCCATTCGTGAGAGGGCATCGAACACCGCCGCGGAGTGCACGCCATTTCCGGTCTCACCCAGTCGGGTTCTCTTCTCGCTCCGCCAGATCTGCCAGCGCTGCGCGATCTCGGAACGCTGATCGGAGGCAGAGTGCCGGCCTTCGACCTGCTCGGTCAGGAGCCGTGCGGTCCGGCCCACTTCGCCATAGACCGGCACGGCGACCTTGTGAAACCGGCCGAGCTGCATGGGATCGTAGTCCACCTGCACGATGGGCTTCTTGGGTGTGATCCCGGTGTGGTTGGAAAAGCTGGCGCCGAACACGATCAAGAGGTCGCTCTCGTTCATGAACCAACTGGCGATCGGGGTTCCGCTCCGACCCAGCACTCCGCACGCGTTGGGATGCGCGTCCGAGATTTGGCCCTTGCCCTTGAAGGTCGTGATCACCGGACAGGCGAGCTCTTCCGCCAGACCGATCACGGCGTCCATGGCGAACCGGGCTCCGTGACCCACGATGATGACCGGCCGCACGGCTGCCCGGATCTTTTCCACAGCCTGATCCAACGCATCCTGCGGAGGAGCGATATCGCGCATCGTGGTGCGGCCGTCCGGAGTGTCCGCATCGGCGTCCGGCCTCTCGACGTTCTGCACCTCGTCCGGAAACACGAGGTGCGAAACCCCGCTCCGCAAGATGGCGCTCTTGCAGGCCAGCGTCATGAGCTCCGCATGATGGGAGATGGCCGATACCTGTGCCCTCCATTGGGCGACGTCGCCGAACGCGCCCACCAAGTCCACCTCCTGAAACGCTCCCCGCCCAATGAGGTGAGACGGCACCTGGCCGGTCAACGCGATCACCGGTGACCGATCGACGTGCGCGTCCCAAAGCCCCGTGAGCAGGTTCGTCGCACCCGGCCCGGCGATGGCGAAGCAGGCTGCCGGCCGCCCTGTGAGCTTGCCGTACGCCGACGCGGCGAAGGCAGCAGCACCTTCGTGACGGATGCCGAAATACCGAAGCGCACCGGCCTTCTCCTGCACCCTGAGCGCGTCGGCCAAACCCAGGTTGGAGTGTCCTACCATGCCGAACACCGTGTCGACGCCCCAGTTCACCATGGTCTCGACCATGACGTCGCTGACGGTGCGGACCCGCTGCTCCTCTTCCTCCAGCGCGACGTACACACCGTCCTCCCGCACCTCCAGCGGGTAGGTGGGCACCCCGTCGTCGTAGCCGCCCGGTGGCTTCCCCGTCAGCGGATCGAAGTCCCATCCGTGCCAGGGGCAGCGGAGGTAGTCACCCTCGATAGATCCTTCGCCCAGCGGACCCCCTTGGTGGGGGCAGCGGTTGGAGATGGCTCCATACTCACCCCGGTGGTGGGTCATGCACACGGTCTCTGTTCCGCAGGTAACCGGCTTGACACGGCCTTCTGGAAGTTCGTCCAGCTCGAGCACCTTGTACCAACGAGTGGTTGCCATGGGATGTTGGGCTTGGAGGGTGGGGCAGACGGATCGGCTTGAGGGTGGAACCTACCCGGGTGGGTGGGTGGCGTTGCGGGGGAGAGGTACGACGGGGAGGCCGGGAGGCACCCCGGTCCTTCAAGCGACGGTGGGCCTCTTACAGCGCCCCGTACGTCCGACCGCGAGATCTCAAGTCCCGCCTTCCACAGCGTCCTGTAGCGCCCGGATCGACCGCATCGCGCTGGTCTGGTTCAAGAAGGTTTCGATGTCCCCGTTTGATCGCAGGCTGATGCAGAGCCCGATTCGGTCCCCCGCGTTTCGGACCATCACGAATGCGGTATCGACAGGATCTTCGTGTTCTACCTGAATCGTCACCAAGCGTCGCCACCGTCCGACCGAGTCCCGCTGGTAGGCGAACGCCGCAGTCCAGAAGCCCCACCGTACGTGCTTAGCGCCCTCCCCGGCCCGGTTCTTGTCAGATCATCGATGAGACGCCCGCGCGCAGCTGTTTCAAGACGAACGACGACGCCCAATCATACGATGACAATCGTCCATACCAACTTCCATCGTTGCGAAACGGAAAGTCGACTCCAGAAGGCGAACAGACAAACGGCGAGGGCCGCTACACAGACTGCTGTCAAGACAAACGCGACTTGCCATACCAGTTCCTGCCATCCGGCGGTGAACCCTTCGGTCCTCAATTGCAGGAGGTAGAGTAGAAAGATCATGGGATCGGTACGATCGGTGCTATGAATCCGCGGGCCGCTGAGTTAGACGTGGTCGGAATGCGACCGCCGAAGCGCGACGCGGTGTCAATCGTTACGCCGGCAACTCGATCGATCCGACGTGCCGCCTGGAGAAGCCCCCCGGGATTCGGGAGGCGATGTCTGCCGTCACGTGCGCGCGGTTCCCGTACACGGACGGGCTGTTCACCACACCGGATCCGTCCCGTTCCGTAGCTACCAATGAGCGACAACGCCGCCGACGCTACGCTGAGCGCGCATCAGCTCCCGGTTCCTGCCGGGCGTGTATCGGCTGCTGCTCTGATAGCCTCACAAACCGTCCCGCTCAGGATCCGAGCGAGGGTTAGACGAGGCCGCTCCCCGATGCGCTTTGGTCCACACTTCAAGGTACGACGCGCCCACCTGGAAGGGTCCAAACTCAAGGACTTTCATGAACAGAAACAGCGCGAGCAGCCACACCCAATAGTCTCGGAAGTAGATGTAGATGACTGCCAGCGGGCCGGCGACGTTCAGGATCAAATACAAAGCTACCGGCACCACGAGGACTAGGCGCTTTGGACCGCTTGTTGCCAACCGGAGGGTGAGGAACAACAACGCTAGATCCAGGGCCAACGGCGCTACCAGGAAGACCCCGACGAGGGTCGCGAGCTCTGTCCAGCCTCCAAAGGAACTGTTCATGGAGAACCCAACTGCCGTCCTCCGGGGAGGCCCTGTCCAAACCAACTTCCCATTGCTTCGCCGATTCCCCCGAACACTCCTTCAAGCAGCGATTTCGCAATCGCTCCCCACGCCGGTGCACGATCTAGACCGCCTAGCGAAGTTGCTCGCTCCAAGGCGGCCCTATTCACTGCCGAACTCGCCGATGCCGCGGGACTGAAGGCTACGCCACCACCGACTCCGGCTCCAAAGACCGCGAACCAATCGAACTCCGACAGGTCGAACACCTCTCGCCAACAGTCGATCCCTGATGTCACCGATCTACCAGCTGCCTGCCCAAGGAAGCTGGCTCCCGCTCCGGCCAAGGCCCCAGCCTGCCAGGATTGCGGAGCAGCGAGGACGCCGACGGCGAATCCAGCAAAAGCTCCAGCGGCAAGGCCTGGCGCGCCGCCGCTGATATACCCGCCCACAGCACCCGCGATCGCCCCCAGTACAGCTCCCGGTAATCCCTGTAATCCGCTCGGATCACGCGAGTTGACGGGGTCCTCAAACGAGTATGCGTATAGGTTCGATGCGCCACCCCCAAAACCAATGGGATCTGGTGCCGTCCACCGGCCTGCCTCTGGGTCGTAGTCCCTGGCCCCCAACCTGACCAAACCGAGCGCACCATCCCAGATCCCGCCCGTGTACCCGAACGGCTGGAACCCCGGGTTGGTGTCCTGGAGCACTTCACCCCAGGGGCCGTAGTCGATCCGTTGTGCAACCACGCCCGTCGCCACGTCCACGACCAGCCGTACGCTCCCCAACTGGTCCGTGATCAGCCGGTAGCGCTGCCCGCCCTTGTCCATGTAGTCAGGCACCTGTGCCCGGCTCCCGTACACGAACCGGCTAACCAGCGCGCCGGTCCCGTCCAGTTCCGCCACCGGGTTCAACCCGTCCCGGTAGACGAACTGCTGCTCGAGCGTCCCGTTCAGCTTCCGGCTCACGCGCCGCTGCTGCCCGTCGATCACGTACTCGACCACGTCGCCGTTCGGCAGATCCGCCTGCAGCAGGTTCCCTAACAGGTCGTAGGCGTACGCCGTCGTGTCAGGACCTGCGATCTTACGCTCGAGTGCACCGCTCCGGTCGTACTCGTAGGTCGCAGTGCCCAGCGTGGTCAGTTGGTCCTGGCTGTTGTGCGTAGCGCTCGTCGTGCCGCCCGCATCGGTCACGGTCAGCCGGTTCCCGTTCCCATCGTACGTGTAGCTCGCGTAGGACTCACCGTTGAGCGTCACGGTCGCCAGTCGGCCCGCCGCGTCGTAGCCATAGCCCCACACGGCCGTGTCGGCCGGAAACGCCACCGTCTGTGTGGCCACGCGCCCGATCGAGTCACGCTGATACGTGAATGCCGCCGTCCCGTACCCACCGACCGTCGTCGCTTCGCTCGCGAGTTCGCCGTACGGGTCGTACCCATAGCTCGTGCTCGCGCCGCCCACGGTGAGCGACGTCAAGAGTCCGTTCTGTGCATCGCGGCTCAGCGTCGCGTTCCCGGCCTGCGTCAGCAGTCCGTCGGTGTCGTAGTTGAACGTCACGGCGTTCCCGCCGTTCACGGTCTCCTGGCTCAACCGGAAGTGGTTGTCGTAGCTGAACCCCACTGAGCCCGTCACTGCACCCGCCCAGCTTGCGCCCGTTAGCAGCGCGCCGTCGTACGTGAACGTCTGCGTCGCGCCGTCCGGCGAGGCCGTGCTCGTCAGGCGGCCCGTCACACCATCGTAGCCGTACGAATAGGTCCCGCGCGACACCGCTGCGCCGGTAACCCGGTCCGACGCGTCGTAGGTGTATACTATCGAGTCACCCGCTGATGTCCGGTAGCTCGTCAGCCGGCCGTCCACGTCGTGCTCGTAGTAGAGCGCCCCGCCCAGCGCCGTCGTGTCCGGTGGCGCGTACGCCGTCAGCCGGCGCACCGCGTCGTACTCGAGCCCGTGCTCGGGGCGACCCGCGGGCGTCACGCCCACCAGGTCCCCGTTCACGTCGTACCGGAACCCGATCACCGACCCGTCCGGGTTCGTCTGGCTCGTCACTCGGTCCGCAAGGTCGTAGCCGAACGTCACCGATTGGGACAGCGGGTTCTGGGTACCGCTCAGGCGACCCGAGCCGTCATAGCTGAACGTCCAGCTCCGGCCACCCTGGTCCATCTGTGTCACGCGCCCAAGCCCATCCCGTGTGAAGTCCACTGCATGGACCCCGGGCGCTTCTATCCGGACGAGTCGCCCGTTCGCGTCTTCGGTGGCCGTCGTTTGACGACCCTCAGGTGATGTCGCGATCGTCTGCCGTGTCGCACGGTCCCAACTGACGAGCGATATCTGATCGTTTCGTATCAGTGTGTCTGTGCGCGTCAGAAGCACGGGCAGGCCCGCCGAGTCCAGCGTGGCAGTGAAGGCCACGCCGCTGTGCATCGTGGCCGTCAGACCGCCGGGGGTCGTCACCGTCATCGAGTCCACCACCGGCCGCTGGATCCCGTAGTACGGATCCGGTTTCGTCAGCGACATGATCGCGGTGCCGTCTGCGTTCAGCACCTCGCGGCGGCCCTCATCCGTCACCGTCAATAACGACACTTCGCCTGTCGCACTGGTCTGCGTGCGGGTCGTCGAGCCGACGCTGGAGTCAAGTGTCTCGTACGCGGTCGATCCGAACGCCGTTGTGAACACCGACGTCCGTGTGGAATCGGTCGACGTCGCTGCCAAAGTTACCGTCCGACCGGTCGGATCCTGCTCCTCTGCAAAGTGCCCGAGCGAGTCGTATTGAAACGTCGTCGTGTCGCCCGCCGGCGTCACGGCAGATGTCAGCAGACCCAGAGCCGTATGCTCGAGCGTGACCGTCTCGCCTGCTGGATTCGTCACTGTCGTGAGGTAGCCCGCCGTGTCCGTCGTGAGCGTCGTCGTCTGGCTAAACGGACCCACGACCGCTGTCGGCAACCCTTCCGCGTCCCGCTGGACCGTCGTGACCAACCCGTCCAGGTCAGTGATCGACACTAGCCGTCCGTCCGAGTCGTAGCCCATCGTTTGCAGCACGACGCCCGTGCGCTCGTTGAGCGTCGCGTGGTGTCTGCCGGCCGCATCGAACTCGAACATCAGCTCGCTCGCCGGTAGCCGCACCTGGTGCTCGACGTTGTCGAACCCGGGCAGGAGCGCGCGTGACTGCCGGATCTTGTGGCCGTCGATGTCTGCGATGATCAGCTCGCCGCCCGGCGCGAACGCGATGCCCTGCGGTCGGGCAAAGCCCGTGGCCAGCGATACGCCGTCGGCAGTCGCTCCGAGCGACCCCGTGCCCGCCACCGTCCGGATCACGCGGTCCGGACTCACCCGCCGCACACGTCCGCTGACGTACGACTCAGTGAAGTACAGATTGCCGCTACGGTCGAACGCTATCCCGCCGGCACGCGGCGGTTCGATGTCAGCGTTCGTCGCCAGCCCGCCGTCGCCCGTGCTTCCGAATACCGACGAGCCCGCATAGTGATGAAGCGAGCCGTCCGTCCGCAGTTCGATCACCCGGTTCTGGGCGGCGATGAAGAGCGACCCTCCTGGGCCAACCGCAACAGCACTGGGATTATCGATGGACGCCTCGAGAGCGTCGATGCCCTGGGGCCAGTGTGGATACGTGCCGCCATTGCCCGCCACGGTACTCAGCATGCCGTCCGTTCCGACGCGACGCACCCGGCGGTTGCCAAAGTCGGCGATGTAGATGGTGCCGTCGGGTGCCACGGCAATGTCCTCTACGGTCGTGAAGCGTGCGGAATCCGCGGTGGCCGGTCCGCCGTCACCGCCGAACCCGGTGCTGCTGTTCACGTTGCCGGCCACACGGTGGATCAGGCCGGCCTCGTCCACCCGCAACACCGCGCGTCTGACCCGGTCCGCGATGTACAACGTCCCGTCGGGTCCGAACTCGATTCCCAGCGCGCCGATGAGCGCGTCCGTTGCCAGCACCCCTTCCGGTTCCAAGCTGCCACCGCCCGCCACGGTCTCGATGAGGCCGTTCTCGTCGACGCGATACACACGGCCGGAAGTGAGCTCTGAGAAGTACATGAGGCCGTCGGGACCGATTTCCACGTCCGCAGGCTGTTGGAGCTGCGCGCTGAGAGCCAGTTGCCCGTCGGGGAACGTCCCCAAGGGGCGCATGACCCCGGTGCCCGCCACCGTCGAGATCCCTGGTGGAAGCGACGATGCGGACATGCGCTCGCCGGTGCCCATGACGAGCGTCTGACTCGTGTAGTCGTAGGCGTGGTGTGCGCTCAGCGTCCAGCCGCCAACGCCCTGTCCGAATCCGTCGACCGAGAGGACCGCCGCGCCGACGGTGCCTTCCCAGGTCGTCGCGATGCGCCCGAAGCGGGCCGTATCGGCCAACTGCAGGAACGCGATGACAGGGCCGGTCGACGACCCAAAGCTCTGCCCGGAAGTACCGCCGACGCGGATGACCACGGGGTACTCGTAGATCACTCTGATGCGGATCCGCTGGACCCCGACCACCGGGCGGCCGTACGCGTCGAGCCCATCCCATTCGAACGTGTGCTCAAGGTTGGCGGCTGGCTCGAACTCCTCGACGATCCGTCGCCCGGCCACCGCGGCCTCCATATAGACCTTCTGTAGCGTGAGCGGAGGTGTGTCAGACGTCAGTGGCACTCCGATTCGGAACGGTACCCTGCGGCCTGTCACCCGGTTGCTTCGGTAGTTCAGCGAGTAGGGCACGCCGACGAGCCCGATCGTCTCGCCCAGTACCTGGTTCTCGCACTCGATCACCGAGCCCGGTTGCGTACACGGATCGTCTATTCCCTCACCTGGGGCATCGGGGTCGAAGTCGGGTGCGACCGCGTCGCCGGGAAAACCCGGTCGGTAGTTGAAGTCCCAGGGGCTGAAGTGGCCCAACCCGATCCGCCAGAGCTCCTGTCCGACCGGATAGAGCTGCGCCAGTTCCTCGAGTTCGTCCGTAGTGACGCCCAGAGCGGCCTGGAGCTCGGCGAACGTCTCGGGCGTGCCGTCACCGCTGATATCCAACTGCGCTTGACCTGCGGACACACCGGTGATCGCGAGCACGATGCCGTCCGGTTCCGCGACCCACTCGGCTGCTTCTCGGTCGTAGTAGCCGGCTGGGACGACGCCGCCCACCGGTACGCCCAGGAAGTTCTCGAGGTAGTAGGGCACCGGCTGCTGGAACTCGACCCGGAGCGCGCCTGCGGCCTCCGCTTCTTCCACGGAGACCTCGACGGCATACGTGTATGCAGTCGTGGGCGGCAGCTCGGCCGGCATGGCCAACCTGCCCTGTGGGCTCGCCGTGTACTCGGTCACACGGACGGTCATGGAGCTGAGCGGCTGCGTCGAGCTGTCGGGCATGATCATGGTGGCCGAGTTTCCAGCCGGGAACAGGATCGTGCCCTGTCTGGGCCCCGATGCATCGGACTCGACCGAGCCGCGCGCGACCTGAATCGGCTGGGCCAGGTCGATGATCGCGGTGTTGGTGTCGGGCTGGACGAGCGCGACATCGTCGAGCACGACGTAGTCCCGCCACGGCACGTCGACCTGTCGCTGGGCCTCGAAGTACCCGGTACGTGTAAACCTCACCGTCACATGGTGCCCTCCATTCACGACGAGGTCGTACTCACCGTCGGCGCGAGTCAGCGTCTGACCGAACTCGGTCCGATCCAGCACCGACACGGCGACGCCGCTGAGCGGCTGGCCGGCCACGTCCAGGACTCTCCCGCGTAGGACGGCCGTCCTGACCGGATCGATGGTGCCGGGCGCGACGCCGGTCTGGATCGGGTCGGTGCCGGTATACAGGAACTCGGTCGCCGCGAACGTGGTGGTCGAGACGGTTTGATCGAGGTCGGGCGCGACGAGTTCGGGATCGGGCGGCAGTGGATCTTCGCGGGTCACGGTCACGACCTGGGTCGCCGTGTTGCCGGCCGCATCCGTGGCCAGGAACGTCAGGGTGTTCGGTCCGAGACTGAGCGCGATCTGGCCGGTGAACGCGCCGGCTCCATCGACGGTCAGCGGCACGCTGTTGAGCGTCACCGTCGTCGCGGTCGCATCGGTCACGGTGCCGGACACGGCCACGCTGTCCGCCTGGGTGGTCGAGCCATCCTGGGGTGCGGTCACGACGAGCACCGGCGCGGTCGTATCGAGTGTCACGACCCGCGCGGTCTGCACGGTGTTGCCGGCCGCGTCGGTCGCGGTCACGGTGACGACGTTTGCACCTTCGGTCAGCGTGATCTGGCCGGTGAAGACCCCGGCCCCGTCCACCGGCAGCGGGACGCCATTGGCGTCTACGGTCACGGCGGTCGCATCGGTCACGGTGCCCGACACGGTCAGCGTCGGATCCGCCGTCACGGTGCTGTCGGCCGGCTCGGTCAGGGTGACAACCGGCGGCGCGCTGTCCAGGATCACGGTCCGCACGACGACCGTCTGGTTGTTCGCCGGGTCCGTCGCCGTAACCGTCAGCACATTGGTGCCTTCGGTGAGGGCGACGACATCTGTGAACGCACCGGTGCTGTCGGTCGCGACCGGCACGCCGTTCACATCAACGCTCGCGGTGGTGGCGTCCGTAACCGAGCCGGTGAGAGGCGTGGGCGTCACGCTGGTGATCAAGCTGTCCGCCGGAGCCACGACGCTCAGCACGGGAGCCTGGGTGTCACGGATTACGGTGATCATCTGTTGCGTCTGTTTCCCGGCCGCGTCCGTTGCGATCACGGTGATCACGTTGGCACCTTCGGCCAGCAACGGAACGGTCGCCGAATACGCCGTGTCGCCCACGACGAGCGCCTGGGTCCCGTTCACCGTCACCTGCACGCCCGGCTGGTCGTCCGACACCGCACCCGAGACGAACACGCTGTCGTCCGACGTCACGAACCCGGGCATCGGCTGATCGATCGAGACGGACGGAGCCGTCGTATCGGCCAGGATGCCGGTGATGATGGCTTCGATGCGTACGCCCTTCTTCCCGGCCAGCTCGAGCTCGAGCACGTTGCCCACCGGAAGCAGTGAGACCTCCGCCTCGTACACGGCAATCGTGTCTTCGAACTGGTCGGCCTCGAAGATCAGGTCGTTGTTCAGGTAGACCCAGGCCGCGACCGCCCTGCCCGAGCCGTCGGCGTAGCCCGAGTTGATCGTCAGCGTGTACGGGTCCGTCGCCGTCGGCGGGACGTCGAACGTCCACTGTTGGGTCGTCGTCGGTCCGCTGGTCCGAATCAGCTCGACGGGCCCGAATACCACGGTCGTTGCTGTCGTGACCTGGAACAGCGCAACCGTGATGAACTCGCCCGCGCCGCCGGATACCGACACCTGTAGGTCGTTCAAGCCCGCCAGGGTCAGACCGTCGAACGTCATGGTGGACCCGGAAGCGAACGTCTCGTCCACCAGAAAGTCGACGGAGTTCAACGTCACGGACGCCTGGGCCACCTGCCCGGCACCACTGGAACCGCCATTGGTGACGACCAACCGGTAGCGACCACCGGGCACGGGTGGGACACCGAACTGCTCGACGTGAAGGGCGGCGCCGCCACCCGAGGCGTCGAACTGTTGAGTATAGACCTGCATGGTGTCCGCGACCTGTCCGGCATCGTCGCGGCTCTCGATCTCGAACAGTCCCGGCGTCATGGAAAGACCGGCCAGCACCGAGCCCACGAGCATGGCCACCGCCACCAGCACCGGTGCGGTCACACCGCCCCGGCCGCCGCGGCTCAGTGGGGCCGACCGATCGGATGAGTGGTGACGGTCAACTGAAGAGGTAGTACCGGAGGGCGAGGAGGTGCCGCGCTGACGCTCGAGCATGCCTGACTCCGGGAAGCCATCGCTTCCCCGTGGACGTGTACACACGCACAGCGCTACCTACGTGTATCACGGATCCACTGCCGACCGTGCGTACACGTGCCCTATAGGCGTCCGAGCCACTCTCAGAGTCGTCGGCGCCCTATCTCAGGCGAAATCAAATGTTTAGCTGTGCGGTCCAGGGGGGGACGGCGCCGCAGTCTATAGTCGGCGTTTACAGTACACAAGTACGTCCGGAGCTGCGGACCGGATCATAGGCACTTGGCTACCGGTATTTCGCCCCGTATTCTTGTGCTTTACACTCAGCAGTGACGTGCCATCATGACGTATGCTCAGCGCCGACGACCTCGCTCGGCACGCTCCCCAACCGGGTTCACGTTGATCGAGATCCTCGTCGTGCTGGCCGTGTTGGCTATCCTGGCCACATTCGTGGCCCCGAACGTCTTTCAGCACGTCGGAACCGCACGCGACGTAACGGCTCAGTCCCAAATCGACATGTTCAGCGCGGCGCTGGACGCATATCGGCTGGACAACGGCCGATATCCGACCACGGCACAAGGGCTGGTCGCACTCAGAGTCGAACCGTCTTCGGATCCGCGGCCGCGCAACTGGAATGGGCCTTATCTGAGGAAAGACGTACCGCCGGATCCGTGGGGAAATCCGTACGAGTTTCTAAGTCCCGGTCAGGTGAATCCCGACGGCTTCGATCTGGTATCGCTCGGTGCGGACGGTCGAGCGGGAGGCACGGGTGAAGACGCTGACGTAAAGAGCTGGTAACGATGTCCGGGTGGAGAGGGTGCTCAGCCGGATTCACGCTACTCGAAGTGCTCGTGGCGCTACTGATCGTGGGTACGGTGGCGACGGCGAGCCTGGTGACTCACGCCGCCCAGCTACAGAGCCTGCAGTCGGCCGGCACTGTGGGTGTCGCGACCGAGTTGGCCCAGGAGCGCCTACAAACGCTCCAGCTGGTCAGCGATCCAGCTGTGCACCCACTCCCCGACTCACTCCGCAAAGGTGAGTTCGACCTTCCGGGTGAGTTCCGCTGGGAAGCGTCCAGTGATCCGGTGCCCGGTACACCGCTCGTAGAGATTCAGGTGGAGATTCACTGGTTTGGTGGTTCGTACCGGCTCGACACCGTTGTAAGAGCCAAGGGTGAGCGGCTCGCCGGGCAGTTGACGTCATGACACATCGCGAGCTGATGAGGCGTATCGCCGGGCGCCGAGCTCCAACCGGGTTTACACTGGTCGAGCTACTGGTCAGCCTCACGATTGCGGGGATTGCGGTGGGGAGCGGATATGGAGCTCTCTCCACCGTGCTGGATACCCGGGAGACCGCGCTGGCCTCCGTTCAGCGGAACGTCGAGGCGGCTTCGGTCCGTCGCACCCTCCGACAATGGCTCGCGGCAACCCGGCTCCAGCCGGAGAGTAGCCGTCCGTTGTTCAGTGGAGTCGACGGTCTTACGGACGAAGCGGCAGACGATGAGCTGACCTTTTTGACCGGCGGGCCCACGGTGCTGGGTGCTGGGTCCGCGGTAGTCCGTCTGTTTATTGACCGCGACCCGGAGACCGCGGTGCGGGGGCTCGTCGCCACAGTCCGCACCTGGCTGGGACCTGAGACGCGAACGGTCGAATTGGTGCCCGAGGCGACGGGCCTGGAGATCCGCTACTACTCGGTCCTCCTGGGTGGAGGGGTGTGGCATCCCAGTTGGATCTCCACGAGCGTGCTCCCCCTCGGGATCGAGGTAACGATTGAAGGCGCTCCGGACGAGATTCCCGCCCTCCTGGCTTACCCCATTCGCGTGGTCTTCGAGGGGGGCAGCTGATGAGCCGCTCCGGATTCGCGTTGATCGGCGCGCTGTGGCTGACCGTGTTTCTGGCGGTGCTCGGGCTCCAGTTCAGTTTGGAGAGCAGCCGGGTCCGCGCGGCCGCCATGCGAGCTTCCGAATATTCACTGGGCGAAGCGGCCGCTGGCGCGGGAATCGAACAGGCTCGAGTGCGCTTGGAGTTGGCCATCGATCGCTCGGTCGGGCTCCAGTCCGAGCTTGGCGCTGTACAGGACGCGTGGGCCGACCCCGGCCGGCTGGTGGCCGATTCGGGCGGTGTGGGCCAAGCGCGGTACAACGTGCGAGCGGTGGACCCGGGCACAAGGGTACACCTGAATCAAGCGTCGGAATCCGAGTTGCTCACGCTGCTTGCCGGTCTCGGGATCGACTACGGAACGGCCGATCGGGTCGCCCAGGCAGTATCCGACTGGAAGGACGCGGACGACTTCCCCCGTGGCCGAGGAGCGGAAAGGGAGGACTATCTCGACGCGAACGCCCTCGTCCTTCCGTCGAATCGCCCCTTCGCCGAAATCAACGAGCTCCGCTACGTGGTGGGCGTGACGGACGAGCTGTTCGCCACGGTGACACCGTACGTGACGCTTTTCGGCACGGGCCGTATCAACATCAACAAAGCCCCGCTGGAAGTGCTCCGCACCGTGCCGGGCATGTCCGAGGGCTTGTTGGCCGGCATATTCGAGGCGCGTCGTGAGGGTCGGTTCTTGAGCAGTGTTCTCGATGCAGCCATAGATCTCCCTCCCCACGACCGTGAGGATTTCGACCGCAACCTCGCGACGCTGATCGCACGGACCGAGGCGGACACCCGGGAGGTCCAGCTCATCAGTGACGGGTATGTCGAGGGCAGTCCCGTACGCGTTCGGGTAGAGGCCCTGCTCCTTCGCTCCGGTGACATGACGTTCCTCGTGAACCGGGGAACACGATGAATCGTCCGGGCCGACGACGATCTCCGGGTACTCCCGTCCTCTTGATCTCGGCGACGGACGTCATCGCGGTCGACCGTGGCGGATCGATCGTTGGAAGCCGCGACCTTGAGGGGTGGAACGACCGGGACGGGGAATGGCGGTCTTTGAGGGAAGCCGTCGGAGAGCTGCTTCCCGACCGGGGATCCGTCGGCAGGATCGACGTCATACTCATGCCGCCTTTGGCCCACCTCCGGTTGCTCGAGGTCTCCGACCCTCGAAGCCCCGACGCGCAGGACCGGATCGCCAGATCCGTCGACCGATACTTCCCCCAGGTCTCCGCAACCGCGGTAGTCGCGATCCAGCCGCTGCCGCGGCAGACTGCAAAGGGCCACAACGTTCTGGTAGGTGTGGCCGACCGGCGCACCGTCGACGAGGTGCGTCACACGGTGATGGCGCAGAGGTATGACCCCAGGGTCCGCATCGGCGAAAGCGCCTGGCTGGAGGGCATCGCGGCTTTGGCGCCCGATGTCTACGCGGGCGTTGTGGAGTTCTCCAAGGCGGACGGCACTCCCCTTCTCACGTGGTTCCAGCTGGACGAGGGACACCTTCAGGACCTTCGTCGGGTGCCCGTGTCCGCAACGGCGACGCTTGGACCGATGCAAGACGTCGATGCCGACCACGACGACCTACCCGGACGTCGGAGCGCCTCACGCGCGGGATCGGTCTTGTTTTTCGGCTCGCCGGAAGGTCACCGTCTCTTGGCCGAATCCTCCGGCCCGGACCTCGAGGTCTTCCGCTCCGAGCGGGACCTGAACCCTCACGAGCTAGCCGCCGTGCATGGATCGTCGGCGCTGGAGCTGGTGCCGCCGGACCTCGCACGCCAACGCATTCGGCGACGCGCCCGCACCGCTTTCGCCGTTGCCGCGGCAGCGGCAGTGTGTCTGACATCCGCTGCACTTCTGGACGCCTGGGGAATCGAGCGGGAGGTGGAGACCGTCCGGGTCGAGCGGTCGCGGCATCAGGACGTGGTCAACGCCGCGGTCGAGGTCCGCGACCACCTGATCGAATCCGGGTCGGCGCTGACCACTCTGGACTCGCTCAGTCGATCGCGGCCGGACTGGTCGTCTTTGCTGATGCGCTTGTCCCGAACGCTGCCGGCAGAGGCCTTTTTCACCTCCGTCCGGGGAGTAGCGGACACCGTGTATTTGGAGGGAGAGGCGCAACAGGCGGCCACGGCACTCCGAGCGCTGGCCGAAATGCCCGAGTCGCGCTCCTTCCGCTCCACCGCTCCCGTGCGCCGGCAGGTCGTGGACGGCTCGCTGTCCGTGGAACGCTTTTCGGGAGCCGTCGTCGTGGACTGGCCGGTCGTACCGGTGACCGTCGATGCCACGCCCGACGCCTCGGGAAGCGAGGGAGGCGGGTGATGGCGCTCCGATCGCTGAGCCCTCGGGATCGCCGCGCATTGATGTGGCTGCTCGCCGTGGTAGCCATGGTCGGCATGTTCCGACTCGGTTTTCTCCCGTACCGCGCCTATCGAGCGGGGCTGATCGAGACGTTGAGCTCCGAGCAAGCGCTGCTGGTGAGGGAGCGCGCAATCCTAGGTGAGTCCCAAGGGTTCGATCAGCGTGTCGAGGAGCTCGAAAGCGCGGTGGCTGCAGCACGTACGTTGACGCTCGTAGGCACCGATGCGGTAGCGGCTGGCGGCGCCCTGACGGCGCACGTCGCTCGCACTGCAGACCGCGCCGGCGTGATGCTGCAGCTTGCGGAACAAGGAGAACCCGAAGCCTTCGTCAACGGAGGTGTGATCGGACATCCGGTTTCTGTTCGACTGCTTGGGGATCTGGAGGGCGTACTGCGGTTCCTGCACGGACTGGAGTCGGGAACGCCGCTGCTCAGGGTGCTCGGATTGTCGCTCCGTCCCTCGGGAGTCAACGACGGCGATCTGGAGCAGGGTCAGCTTCTCACGGTGGCTGCCACTGTCTGGGGCTATCGAATGGCGCCGCGCTCCGACCGGTCCGCCGACACGGAACCTGTCCCGACAACGGACTCAGCCGGAGCCGCGCGATGACTACGATGGATCAGGCGAACCGGCGTTTTCGCGCGGCCATGTTGCTCCTGGGCGTGTCCTTGGTGGCGCTCGCCGCTGCCGCTCTCCGTGCCTCCAGGATCACGGATCCCGTTGGTAGCGCGCATACCAGAGCGGTCCTGGCCCCTCCCAACGTCGCGCTGCAACCTCATGCGAGCCTCGCAAGCGTCCTGGTGGCGGTGCGGAGCGACCCGCTCCACCCGCTCCGCAGGGCCCCGGCTACCCGGTACGAGTTCGACGACGACCCAAGCACAGCCTCGGTTCCGGAGCAAGGGACAGTGAACACGGGGTTGAAGCTCCTGGGCACAGCCGTGAGCTCGGCGAACGGTGGCGGCTTTGCGATGTGCCAGTTGGGCGAGGACGCACCGGCCATCGTGCGCCTTGGGCAGTCGATCGGTCCCTACGAGCTACGTCGCGTGGAGCCGGGCCGTGCGGTGTTTCGGGAAAGGGGCGGTGAGAATCTCGTGCTTACGGTAGACGCCGAAGGAGCGCTGCCATGAGAAGGCTCCCGGTAAGGTGGTGTGTAAAGGTCATGTTCTTAGCCGTAGCGGGTTTCGCCGGCGCCGCAACCTCGGCCGCCCAGCAACCGGCCGACACCGTGGGTGTTCGCCTGGACTTTCAGGACGTGGACCTGCGCCTGGTGATCTCCGCGCTGGCCGCGGCCGGCGACCTGAACGTGATTTACGGGGATCTCCCGACGCGTCGTGTGACGCTACGCATGAGCCGGCCCGTCGCGCCCGACGAGATCCCGGCCCTTCTTCGCAGCTTGGCCGCGTCCAACGGCCTCGATGTGATCGAAGAGGACGGACTGGTTCGCGTCGAGTCGCGTTCCGCGGCCGGCGACGAGGTGACCGAGGAACCCGAAGAGACCGGACTTCGGCTATTCGTGTACCGGCTGAAACACGCGCGCGCTCCTGTCCTGAGCGCGACCCTTCAAAGCCTGTTCGGGGGTGGAGTCGGTCCTATCGACGCTCAGCCCGGTCCGCGATCCCTTTCGGAGCGGTTGAGAGAGCAACGCATCCCGCCATTCGATCCGAACGCGCCTCCGGACGTCGCAGTGGAGATGGGCGCGACCCAGGCGGGAACCGGATTGCCGGGGGAGGTCGCGGGGGCGGTCCAGATCGTTCCGGACGAAAACACCAACTCGCTGTTGGTCCGCGCGCAGCCCTCGGACTGGGAAGTGATCAGGCAGGCCATCGAGGCCTTGGACCTCCGCCCGTTACAGGTCCTGATCGAGGTCATGATCGCGGAGGTACGAAGGAGCTCGGACCTGGAGCTCGGGGTCTCCGCCTCGACCGAACGGCCCCAATCCGACCGCACACGGGTAGAGGCGTCCCTCGTCGGACAGAGCGCCGGGGATCTCATCCTCGAAGTGATGCGCTCGGGCCGAACCACGGTCAACGCATTGATCGCCGCCCTCGCTACCGAGGGGAACGTACGGGTGGTATCTCGACCGGTGATCCTGGCACAGAACAATCAAGAAGCCCGCATCCTGATCGGGGACGAACGCCCCTTCATCCAGGTGTTCCGGTCTCTCCCCACCGATGCCGCGGTCCGTGACCAAGTGGTTCAGTATCGAGATGTGGGTACGTCACTCACGATCACGCCGACCATCAACTCGGATGGATACGTCAACCTCCGCATCGTTCAGGAGGTGAGCACCGCGACATCGGAGGAGCAGTTCGGCGCGCCGGTCATCAGCACCCGGGAGGCCGCGACGCAGTTGTTCGTCCGAAACGAACAGACCGTGGTGATCGGAGGTCTGATCGACAACCAGGTCACCGAGTCGGAATCCGGAGTCCCTCTTCTCAAGGACATCCCGATTTTGGGACATCTGTTCAAGTCCTCCTCCCGGTCGCGAAGTCAGAACGAGCTATTCGTCTTTCTCACTCCTCGGATCGTCGAGACCGATGAAGACGCGGACCGAATCCTGGAAGACCTCCGTCACGAGTCGGAGCTTCTTCGCGATACGACGATGGTCAATCCGTCGCTAAATCCTCGCCCACGGATCCGTTGATGGACGCCGGGCCTATGAAGCGACCCGGTACGGGCAGCCCCGACTTACGGAAACTGGAGCCGATGACCGAGGTCCTCTCGGCCGATTATCTGGAGTACTACGGGCTGCTTCCGCTGGAAATCGTGAACGGGACCGTACACACCGGCACCTGGATGGAGGAGGTCGACACCCAAGCGTTGGACGACTTCCGGCGTCTGTTCCTGGCCGAGCCGCTCTTGGTTCCGATTCCGGAAGCGGAAGGACGTCAGGCGATTCACCGCGTGTACGGTCGGGACCCCATGGATCTGGACGGAAGCCTCGACGACCTCGACCTGCCGCAGATCGACCTCGGGGACGAGCTGGCCTTGGATGATCTGGTGTCGCTCGCCAACGAGGCCCCCGTCATCCGCCTGGTCAACCTGACGCTGTTACAGGCCCTGGAGGCGAGGGCGTCGGACGTTCACATCGAAAGCTACGCAGACGAGATTCGCGTGAGATACCGCGTCGACGGCGTGTTGCTGGATCAGCCGAGTCCTCCCCAAAGAATGGCCCCAGCCATCGTGAGTCGTTTGAAGATCATGGCTGAGCTGGACATCGCGGAGCGCCGCATTCCTCAGGACGGGCGCATTCGGCTGAAGCTCCAAAGCCGGCAAGTCGACGTCCGCGTTTCCACGCTCCCGTCCCTCCACGGTGAGAGCGTGGTGCTCCGCCTGCTGGACAAGGACAGGGGCCGCATCGAGCTCGAGGACCTGGGGATGTCTTCTGCAACGCTTGAGGCGCTGCTCGGAGTCATTCGCAAGCCCCATGGTATCGTGTTGGCGACTGGACCCACCGGGTCCGGGAAAACGACGACCCTCTACGCCGCCATCGACCGCATTCGCACGGGTTCCGAGAAGATCCTCACCGTCGAGGACCCGGTGGAGTACGAGCTGGAGGGCGTGCCGCAGGTAGCCGTGAATGAGCGTGTGGGACTCACGTTCGCCTCCGCTCTCCGTGCCCTGCTCCGGCAGGATCCCGACGTGTTGCTCGTCGGCGAGATCAGGGACCGGGAGACGGCGGAGATCGCAACCCATGCCGCCCTGACCGGGCACCTGGTCCTGAGCACATTGCACACGAACGATGCCCCCTCGGCGATCACCCGGCTCCTCGACTTGGGCGTACCGGCCTACCTGGTGGCGAGCACCGTCGAGGCCGTTTTGGCGCAGCGGTTGGTGCGTAGAGTGTGCCAGAGCTGCTCCGAGTCCGTCCCCTTGAAATCGAACACGAGGCGTGCGCTCGGAGCCGGTCCGGAGTCCCTCGAGATGGTACGAAGGGGGAAGGGCTGTGAGCAGTGCCTGGAAACCGGATTCCTGGGCCGTACCGGGCTCTATGAGATCCTCGTCATGGACGACGAGCTCAGGGCGGAGGTTCAGGCCGTGCGCGGCTCCCAGCACATCCGGACGCTCGCCACGACCAAAGGCATGAGGACACTCCGAGAGGACGGAGTGCGGTTGGTTTCCGCGGGTCTGACGACCCCGGAGGAGGTTTTGCGCATCACCGCCTAGCGGATGTCCGCTTCAGCTGCATGACGTCACGAAGTCGAATACGGCACTCAGAACGAACGTTACGAAACGACGATGAACAAAACTCGGGTCGCGGGTGAGGCGACCCAAGCGGCCGCCGCCTTTCTCAAGGCCGGGTTGAATCCGACCCAAGCCGTGCGTAGTGCGGTGGCTTGCGGATCCTGGCCCGAAGACATCGGCCGGGACATCCAGCGGCGGCTGGCCCGTGGCCAGTCACTCGCGAGCGCGTTGGGCCAACACCCGGACCTTTTCGGGTCCGCCTACGTCGGAGTGGTCGCGGTTGGAGAGCGCTCGGGCGCCCTGGCTCAGGCGTTCGGGGCCCTGGCCGAACAACTGGAGCGCCAATCCGAGCTGCGAAGTCGGCTTCTCTCCGCGGCTCTGTATCCCATGATTCTGGCGTGCGCCGGGGTCGTTTCGATCCTGGCGATTCTGTTCTTCATCGTGCCCAGATTCGCGGAGCTGCTGGTCGACGCAGGTGCCGATCTTCCGCCCACGACGGTCGCGTTGCTGGCGGTATCCGCGTTCGTGCGGGCCAACTGGCTTCTCCTGTTGATCGGGGTCGTGGGTGCCGGGGTCGCGCTGACCGCGACGGTTCGAAACGAAGTGGGAAGCCGGCGCTTGGCCGCTTGGGCCCTTCGCCTGCCCCTGATCGGTCCTTTGCGCCGGCAATTGGTCAGCGGACGGGTCGCACGATTCCTGGGCATGCTCCTCGGCAGCGGAGCGCCGCTCCTCACTGCACTCAGCGATACCGCCAAGTCCATTGCCGATCCCGTCGCGGCGGACGACCTGATGCGCATCAGGGGGCTGGTCAGGGAAGGCTCCAGTTTAGACAAGGCGTTCCTTGGGTCCGATTTCTTTCCGAAAGAGCTCGGCCAACTGGTCGCCGTCGGAGCTCGGGCCAGCCAGTTGCCGGATTTCTTGCTCCGAGCCGCGGAGATCTTCGAGACGAGAACGGAGCGGACGATCCAGCGACTCGCGGTTCTGCTCGAGCCGGCCATGATCGTGGTCTTCGGCGGCATCGTGGCCCTGGTGGCGCTTTCGCTGCTACAGGCGATCTACGGGGTCAACGCGGGATCGCTCGGATGAGCTCGGTCGCCGGTACGAACCGCGGGATCACGCTTATCGAGATCCTGGTCGTACTGGCCATCATGGGAATCACGGCCACCTTCGTGCTACCCGCGTTCCCTCGAATTCTCGATGACCGGCCTCACGGCGGAGAGGCGACAGTCGAGCTACTTCGCGGCGCTCGAGCGCGTTCCGTGCGAAGCGCCTCGCGAGTCACCGTCTCGATCAACCGGCACACCGGTGCGTATCGGTACGAGGTGTCGTCCTCTACGGACGGGCAAGACCGACGCGATACGGGTGAGGGCAACCTGGACGGGGTAGCCGGCTCGACCGGACGTGCGGACGAAGACCCGCTGGCCGTGTTCGTGTTCTACCCCAACGGAGCGGTGGAGCCGGACACGGTGGTTGTGATGAGCGAACGGGGGCGCACCACCGTTACGGTCGACCCCGTAACGGGCGCCGTCGAGGTCGAGCAGGCGTCGCGGGAGTCCTGAGACCGCCCGCGGGCCCCGCGCGTGACAAGCGGGTATCCAGCCGTCCACCGTCCATCGATCTCCGCCCGCCCTATTCGCAGCCGGGCTCCACCGCCCACCAAACTTCGGATACTGCAGTCACACCCAGCCGGTATCTGCTCGCGGGATGAATGAATCTGGCCCAGTGATATCGTAGTTGCGCGGACAGACCGCCCACCTGGCACCCGCCGAAGAGCGAACCATCCACCACGATCGTCGGGGGAGGATCCCCTGTTCCGGTAAGGGAAAAGCGGCGGAAAGTCGGCGCGTCGTCCGGCGAGGCGATGACCAGCTCCCACGACGTGTCCAGGGCGGGAGACGAGGGCACGTTGATCGGAAGCGACAGCGTGCCGTTCGATGCGCGCCGGACGGAGAAGGGCCCGGCGCGCATCACCAGGTTAAGGTGTACGCGCGGCGGCGGCTCGACACCGACGACCCGAGGTGGGACGACCGGTCCATTGGTGAGCCTGGCAGCCGTGTCCGCGAACGCGGGCACGCCTACCATCCAGAACGCTGTGGAATCGTAGCCCAACGAGCCCTCCGGAAAGGTCTCGCTCGGCACGAGCACCACCTCGCCGATCAGGACGGTGTCCACATCCACGGCCCGGAGCGAGCCGTTGGCATCTCTGCCCGGACTGAATGCGGCGTGCAGCCGCATCTCCCCTCTCAACGAGTCCAGGACGGCTACGGTTACCGCCGCGTTCGGACCGGACTCGGGCGCCTGGGGAAACTCCAGGCCGCACGACGATGTGCACAGCGCCAGGAGCGATGCTCTGAGAACCTTCATCGTTGATCGAGGAAGCTGGCTTCCGCCTCCCGTGCATCCGCGAACGGAGACAGGCCGACGAGGAGCGTGGCGAAGGCCGGCTCCAGGTAGGCGCCCAAAGGCGAGAGTGCGGGGACTCGACGGAAGAACCAATCGTCCACCGGACCGGCAATCGCATGCGCGGCGAAGTCGTGCTGGATGACGTGGACTCGCTCGTGTCGGAGTACCCGGTCACGCGAGACCCGGTGTGTGCCTTCTACGATGACCACGCCCGCAACGGTCACCCCGTTCGCTTCCTGACCGTCGTGCAGGATCGTGCCGTTTTGCACGATGAACACCGGCGCGCCCGAGCTCAGCGATTCTCCCCAGTCAAGCTCCAACTCGTCACGGGTCAACGCGTAGATCAACGCACCCGCTTCGTGCAGTTGAAGACGGACGTGCTCGATTCTTCGTTCGTAAGGATCCACATGGATCCGGAGCGGTCCCAGGGGAAACATGAGGGACGCGAGCAGCCGGTCCTCCGTTCCCGCGTTCCGGACCAAAGATGCGCCGACGGCGGAAAGTTGTCGGCCCAGCATCCCCGAGCCCCGGAAGTCTTCGACGGCCACCCGCTTCCCTGCGTAGCCCAGAACCCCGCCCGCCGCTCCGCCCAGCAGGGCATCGGCCAGCGGCCGGTCGGTCAGATACGCCTCGATTCCGGCAGTAATGGCGCCGAGCAGTCCGTTCAGCCCGATGTAGGCGGTCTCACCAAAGCGATCGGAAGGCGTCCAGGGTTCGGGGAGTTGGGTGGCGAGGGCGGCTGGGGGCCGAATGTGCGCCCAGAACGCTACCAGTAAGATCGCGGTTGTGAACCTTCCTGTGCATACGGTCACCGCCCGCACCCTACCCTCCAGCCGCAACGAGCTCCGCGCGCAGGTGCTCGGTTTCAACGGGACACGCGTCGCTTCGGGCGGTTCGCTCGAGCTCGACACCGTGCGCTACCCAGAGCGCATACGCGGGCACCTGGACCTCCACCGTGTAGGTACCGGGCCGGGTGAAGTCGTCGACCAGGTAGAACCGGCTTTGCCCGGTGAGCTGGGCCACGGTATCGGCGTATCCCGAGGTGGTGGCGGTAGCCAGGATGTCCGTGGCTCGGACGGGTTCGCCGGTGATCGCGTCGCTGAGCGTCACCTCGATTCCGGGATTGAAGACGGTTTCACACGTGGGCACGATGATGCCGCATCCGCTCACGGCCCAAGCACAGAATGCTGATCCTACGATCGCCGGGAACTTCACCTTTGGCGTCCTCCTACCCCGACGGGACCGCGATCACCGCCGTTCTGATGGCTTCCAGCTCCACTGCCTCCACGATCTTCCACTCTCCCTGGCTCCGCTCGAGCGTTACGACCTGCATGCGGGTGGGAACGGGGCCGGAGGCGTAAGGGCGTGTCTCCACTACCACATACGCGCGAGACGGGGAGTCCGTGACGTGGCCCACCACTCGGTACTCGTTGGTGGCTAGCACGTCGACGAGTCCGCGGACGCGCTGCTCGACGCCGTCCATCAGGCGCTCGAACGCTTCGCGGTGGGACCAGGAGCGAAACGTTTCGATGTCGGTCTGGCCGAAGAACTCGTCGAGCACGATCCCACGGGTATCAAGCTCGATCACGGCGGTGATCCTCTCGTGCACCGTGGCCAGAGCGGTGGGGTGGAGCGTTTCCGCGGTAACGTCCCAGCGAAGCATCTGAATGGAACGATAGAACCGGTCGGCTACCTGCTCGGGGATCCGCTGCTGAGCGGTCAGGGGCCCGGCCAGGCTGAGGCCCGCGAGTGCCACGAGTGCGGGAGCGAGGGCGCTTGGCTTCCTCATGCTCCGGACGCCTGTGCGTCTCTTCGCCAGGTGAGGATCACGAGAAACAGAATGAAAATTCGGTCCGGCAGTGAAAGCGTGGAAGGGAGTTCGGCCTTCAGCGTGCGCCGAAACGGCTTTTCGGGCCCCACCCGTCCCACCTCCCGCGGCCCCGCGAAGAGACCGAAGTGGCGGCTCAGCGGACGTCTGGGCCTCAGGCGGTAGCGTGGAAGCCCCGCGACGGTCAGGTCGTACCCCCGCCGGAAAAATCCCAACGTCGAGGCGCTGGCCACGGGCTCTCCCCCGACCATCATGTGGAGCGGCCCTCGGAAAGCGGTACGGGCAATGGTGTAGTCGGTGCCCTCGAGCCGGAACGTGGCCCGGCGGAGGATACGGGCCAGGTCCAGCCTGGTCAGGCGCCGATCGTCGCCTTGGAAGACATCGAAGTCCCAGGACATCCAAGACGCGGGCACGGCGGTCAACGTGGCAGCTCCGGCGAACCGCGGAGTTCCGGGCCGTCTAACCGGTGCTCCGGGCCCTCCGCCGCGCCACATGGTTCGATTTTGGAGAATCAGAAGACGATTTCTGATTTGGCCACCCGTCGCATGAGGACGGCGGCCCGGGCAATGGAGGGAACGAAGCTCGCCAGATCCACGGTCTCGGCGGGGCTGTGGGCACCCTGCCCGATGGGACCCATGCCGGCCAACGCGGTGGTGTGAGGCGCCACGAAGGAGATGTCGGCGGCCCCGCGCCGGCCGGGGTCCAATGCGACGAGCCGGCCGTACCCGAGGTCCTGGCTGACCTGGTTGTACACCTCCATCAGGGCGTAGTTGGCGTCGGTCGGGGCCATGGCCGGATACCCCTCCTCGAATGTGATCTCGGCGGTGGTGCCGGGGAGGTGGTCGGCCACGATCTCCCTCATCTTCTCCTGTGCGCGTGCCAGTTGCTCGTTGGAGATGGTCCGGATGCCCCCGTGAACGGTCACGTACTGGGGCACGACGTTGGTTTTTCCGGACACCTGGCCGCTGCGGGAATCGACATCGTACTCCACTTCGGTGCCGCCCAGGATGTTGCCGGCGTTGAACGTGAGGTATTCCTCGCCACGCACCTCTTCGTAGAACGCGTTGAGGATCCGGGCGGCTTCGTTGATCGCACCGGCGCCCAGGGCCTCGCTGAACACCTGGGACGAATGGCCCTGCCGCCCCCGCACGATCAGGCGCCAACCGGATGCGCTGCGACGGGCGACTGTGGCGTACTCTCCGTTCTGATCCCGCATTCCTCCCTCGAACCCAAAGGCAATGGTTGCCCGTTTTCCGGCCTCGACGAGCGGTCCCCGTACGAAGTCGAGCGGCTCGCCGGGTGATTCTTCGTCTCCGATCAGCGCAACAGTGACGGTCATGTCATCGAGCGCATCGACGGCGTCCAGCGCCTTCAGCGCATACAGGAGCGCAACGTCTCCGCTCTTCATGTCATCGACGCCGGGTCCGGAGCCGGTCATGCCGTCCCGTTCGAAGCTTTGGTACGGGTGATCCGGCTCGAAAACGGTGTCCAGGTGGCCGATCAACAGCACCCTGGTGGATCCACTCCCCTCCCGTTCGGCGAAGAGATGTCCGGAGCGGGATCCGTCGGCCGGCGGGTCGGTCCACCAGGTGCGGAAGCCGAGCGCGTCGAACTCGGCCTGGAAGATCTCGCCGACCGCGCGGACACCCTCGGGGTTGGCCGACCCGGAATTGATGTTGACCACGCGCTCCAGAAGCGAGATGGCCTCCTCCACGTGGTCTTCGCTCCACTGTTTGATCTGCTGCTCGGTCGGGTCCTGGCCCAGTGCGGGGGTTGGTGCGACGGGCAGGGCCAGAAGGAGGAAGGCCAAAGCGGACGTTCGGGGCCGGAAAGCGCTCATTCGCATGCGAGTAGTTCTCCTAGTAGCGCGTTGGTAGCGTTCGACCCTGGAGACCGGACGTTTCCGGTGAAGGCTCCGGATCATTCCTGAACGAAACGCCCTGGGATCAGACGGACCGTAGCTCTGGGCCTGATGCACACTGCGCAGTTCCGCTTGTGAAGCGGACGTCAACCGTACGAACGTGGACGGGCCGTCCGCTTCGTTCAAGTCCTGTAGAGAAGCTCCGGGAACCCCGAAGCTCAGAGGTGGAAGTCGGACGATCCGGACCGTTTCTACCTGCCCCGGGAGATTCGATACTGGGCGATAAACGGCACGTCGTGCTGACCGCGGCCGACTACCCAAATCCGGTCACCTTCTGCTTCTGCCAGGTCGGTGTTTTTCGGCAATGTCAGGGTTCCAAGAAAGACACCCTCGTCGGAAAAAAAATCGTACGTTGAACGCTCCCGATACGTGTACGGCGTACGGCCCTGCCAGCGATCAAGGTCTTCGGGGGTCGGCTCTACGTACTGTGCGGCCACGTATCGACCAACGACAATTCTGCCGCTAAGATCGATCCGGAGAGAGCGGAAGGCGGGCTTGGTACTCGGGAGTTGAGCTATTCGGCTTCTCCCGCCGGCTCGCTCCCTTGCTTCCTTGAGCTTGCTCCGCCACATCGAACGCTCGGAGCGAGAAATCTCAACAGGCTCCCACGGACGATCGATCACTCGTAGATCCCCGCGCATCGTTCGAAGCTGGAGACGGTACCGAGTCGTGCGACCGGACACCACTGACCCGTTGCTACCGACGTACTCCACCGCCTTGTCAGTGAAGGATTCCCGGGTCCCGTCACCTGTCAGCAGCGCTAGAAACGTGGGGAGGATGCTGGCTCTCGGTGCCGGGCGCTGCCGGATGACGCGCCCAACAGAGTCGTACACGACCCATGCTTGAGGCACGGTGTCGGTCCATCCACCTCTCGAACCGACTGCGGCTTGGAGGTGGATCCGGCCTGCGGTGTCCGTCTGGAACGTCTGCCCTCGAGAGTAATATCCGCTACCCACCGCCGTAACGGTGCGATCCAATATACCGTCTCGGCCAAAGATGCTAACCCGTCCATTGCCTCCGTCCCGAACGGCTACCCTCCCTCCGGGATACCGGGCCAGAGCCAAAATGCCTCTGAATTCGCCGGGACCGGAGCCGACGCGCCCGACAAATCCCAGAAACCGTCCATCGGGACCGTACCGAGCGATGCGAGGCCCCTGGCCATCAACCACCCAGACGCTCCCGTCAATCGCCACGGTCACGGATGAGATCCTGGCAAACCAGCTTCCCAGACTGCTGCCTTGGTCACCGATTTGCCATTCGTGGACTAGCCGGATCTCCTCACCCCAAACGGGAGGACTATTCGCCGAGACAAAAACCGTGTCCTGAATCAGGGACCCCAAGACTGTCATCGCAACCACAAGATGAGAAATCATCGGAACTTCCTATCTCCGGTGCACTACAGTTCGAACCAGCCGGAGCGCGCCTGCGGCATCTCGTCGAATCCCAAACAGGGTGTCGGCGACCGCAGCATGAATGGTGACCTCTCGGGATATTGGGATTCGGCGGCTCAACTCGCCCGAGTCAGTATAGCGTTCCCATGTCGTCGCGACATCTACACTCTTCTCTCGTCCAACCCACAGGCCGGATCCGGCTTCGTCGACGATGACTGCGGAAACTGGCCCGAGGTACCTGGGATGCCCGAGGCCAGCCCGAACCCACGCCCGGATTTCGTTCAGGCCGCTTCGCGGAAACGCCTGCCTCACGTCGCGAGCGACGTGCGCCGCGGCGCTGTCGACGACGGCCGGTGGAACGGGAGTCGGTATGTAGGATACGGACCATGACCGGTGCGCATCTTCCCGAACCTTCAACAGACCAATGTCAAAGGTCGATGTCATGGTATCGTCTGGCACGGCCGCCCACGCCACAAACTCGCCGTCCCCGGAAGCTGAAAAGAGTGTTGGCGTACCGAGGGGGTTGGCAGTGTACAGCGTGCCGCCCATGCCGCTGACATCGTCCGGATCGCGGAGCACCAGCGTGCGGGAGCCCACGGAGAACGTCATGAGCGTGTCAACTTGGCGTATTCCGTCGATACACAGCAGGAGTGGAACCGATGGAAGCCTCTGCGCTAGGTCCGGTCCATATGCGTAGCGAGGCTCCGCGAGGAAGCGTCCGTCTGCGAGCAGGGCTGAGGGGTCGCCCGGCTGCAGATAACGTCCGACTTGAGGTGACTTGGGAGACCTGGAATGCAACATCTCGCCCACCGAGTTGAATAGAACCACATGGCGTCTCGTTGCATCTACTACCCAAATCGAGTCGGCGACGGTGCCTACTCGGACTGGCCAGGTAAGGCCGACCTCGTCGCTGCTATCCACCACGAAACGTAGACGACCCGCCCGTGAGATAGAGAGTAGCTGAGCCGTCGTCCTGCTGACCACCAGAAAACCACCGTTGCGGTCGAGCGTCAGGTCGGTGACCTCCGGTAGGTCCGCAACCGCCGAGAAGCCTTCGCCCACTAGGTCTGTGACGGTTACCGAATCGACATCAGCCGTGGCGGAAGGTTGCATCTCGGGTCTGGTGGTGGGAGGTGACCAACACGCAGAAACGCAGAACAAATAGATCAGGCGACGGGACACAACCGGCACGCTAGTTGATGTCGCTCAAATTACGATACGCCGCGATCTGTCGATCTTGGCTTGTCGTACATCGTCTGCATAAATCCTCCGGACCACGAACGCGTTGCAAGACTTCAATATCATGGCCTCGCCCTCACCGGACGGCGCGACAAAATACCCGTCGTCGAGAAGAGCGGGACGATCTGGCAGGTCATTGCTCGCGTGGGTCGTCACAGCCGCTAGAGTACCGTCGACCGTCAAGTCGGCGTCGTCCGTCGGCGAACAGGAGCCACCGTATGTCATACAGTAGGTGGGTTGTTGTGCACACTGGAACTGCCCGTGACTCGACCCCGTACAGCAGGAGTAAGATCCGCAGTTTGTGCAGACAAAGCACTCGCCAACCTGTGCCTCAGCCTACGGAGGGCATGGCAAGCAACGCAGCGCCTCCCGTCGTGATTGCCACGAGAACACTTGCTAGTAATTTAACACTCATGGGAACCTCCATCGTGTGAGTTTACCGTGTCGTATCCCATCGCCATTTGAACTCCACCAGCTCCCTGTACCGACTCCCGATGTCGCGTACTCCGAGAAGCGAGTTGTCGCCATATCCTCCACTACGCACTCCCACGGCTACAGGCACCCGACTGCTACGGAGTTGTTGACCGGTCTCGTCAAAAGTCACAAACCATCGCTGGTCAGAACGCGGATCGGCGATTATCTGCAACCATCCGGGCGACACGTGCACCGTAGCCACGGTGATCCATCCAACAGAATCGGCAAGCTCCACAGGTGTATCGAGGACTACCCGAGCCTTGGTTGGCCGGAATGTAACGGCGGTATGGGGTGTACCGGCTTGGGCTATCGCGATGCCGTCGTCGACCGCCGCGATTACACCGCCGTGAGTGGTGGGACCCTTCTCGAACGTGACAAGCGGCAAGCTGTCTGCGGGGCTATCAGGAAAGGTGAAAACCGCCCATTGACTCGACTGAGATTGCCAGCCACCCAGGTACCAGGTTTGGCGCCAGCGCACTGCGATTTGGACAGAGTCAAGTGGCAACGGTAACGCGATGCGGGACGTAACTGCTCCGGATAATGTTAGAGTAACAGCATGACCGTCGCGTTGAATTGCCTGTAGCGCGTCGTCCTCAACGAACGAAAAGCCTACCGGTCGGTCAAGAAGACCTTCGGATATGGTACGGATAGTCCCGTGGCGACTGAGCATTCCGACCCATCCGGGAGGACTAGACCAAACTAAGAACGAATCAGGTCCCGCGGCTTGAACACCGCTGATCGGTATGTCCAGAGGAATCGGAACTGAATAGGTCTCCGTAAGGACCAATCGGGTCGCCGTTGGTAGGCGCTGAGCGAAACCGGCCGAAGGAAACAGAAAGGCCGCTGCTACTATCGTGGCTAGTGGCTTCATTCGCTATCATGTCAGCCGACTGCCGGGGGGGGGAATTATGCTAGAGGATGCTGACTGAGAACGCACCTAGCGTTCCTCACGAAATTGCTCCTCTCAACAGGGCCGCACCGCTGCAGCCTGCAAGCGCGCAAGGACGGATCTTGGTATAGCACCAAATATGAGTGGGTGAGTCATATGTTCCGGCACCGCCGGAGATCCGGCACGGCTTCGTCCGTGAAGGCCCGAAACTACGACGCACTTGACCGGCTCCCGCGGGGTCAGTACGAACCGGGAAGGGCCTTGGCTCAACCGTCCCGGAGAATTGCCGAATCTCTACGAAACCGGACGCTGCCGCTTCTTGAGCAGGAACAGCCCTTCGTTGATGCTCGTCACGAGGATTACTCCGCTGCTGAAGAACGGGTAGTTGCTCCAGGAGCCCGCGAAGCCCGGCGCGTCCTCACCTCCGACGGTGTCGAAGTACCCCACCTCCCGAATGTTGGCGGGGTCGCTCACGTCCAGAATGCGGAGTCCGCTCACGTAGTTGGACTGGTACATGAAGCGGCCCTGCACGTAGAGGTTGTGGTCGGACGCGGCGGTCGTGCCCATGTGCTCGTCCAGGAGCACGGGGTCGTCGAGGTCTTCGATGTCCCAGACGAGCGTGCGGGTGCGCGGGGCAAGCCCGGCCACCTCGTCGCCCTCGTCGTTCATGTAGAAGTAGCGGTGATCGTCCGAAACCCAGCCCTGGTGTAGGTAGGCGGAGTTGGGGTAGGCGGCTCGGGACACGGCAACGGGGTTGTCCTTGTCGGTCACGTCGGAAATGGAAACTGCGTTCTCGTTCGCGCCGAAGCAGATCTCCCGTCCCTGATAGTCGACATCGGGCCCCTCGTACACGATGCACTGGGCATCATGGCTGTAGCCGGTGCCGGCCAGGCCGGTCTCCGCGTCCGAGAAGCAGCCCAGGAAGGTCGGATTGGTGGGCTCGCGCACGTCGATCATGTGGAGGCCGCCGCCGCAGGTCTCTCCGCCCATGCTGGCGCCCACCGCGTAGGCGATTCCGGTGGACTCGTTGATGACGATGTTGTGGGCGCTGAAGATCCCGTCGTAATGCGCTGTCTCTTGGAAGGTTACGGGCGCCGGGCCCACGTCCCGAAGCTGCGTGAGATCGAATACCTGCACGCCGTGGGGGCCGGCCCCGTCGGCGACGATGAACACGTGGTCGGCGTAGACCTTCATGTCCCGCCACATGTTGGGCGTGGCCCCTTCGGTGAGTGGTAGGTGGCCCAGGTAGCGGGGGTTCGCCGCGTCTGTGACGTCCACGAAGGCGGTCGCCTCGTTCCGGCCCACGATCGCGTATTCGCGCTGGGTGGTCGGGTCGGTCCAGCCCCACACGTCGTTGACGATCACCCCCGGTCCTCCGCCGAGCGCGCTCACGGGTAGGAATGACACGAGGTCCACATCGGTGCAGTCGTAGCCGTGTACGCGGCCTTCCTGGTCATCGCACTCGGCCGGCGCGCCCACGATGGGCTCGAGTCCACCGGAGGGGTCGGTCAAGACCGCTTCGTCCGACCAGGTCCCGTCGGTCCCGCGGACGAGTACCCGGGCGGATCCGGAGAACGCCTGAGCAGGCGCTCCGGCCAGGATCAGGTCGCCGGAGCCGGCGATGGGCGCCCCGAAAAAGCCGATGCCGGCCTGAGGCGAAACGACCCGAACCTCGCTCCACTCGCCTTGGGCGTCGTGCTCGAACAGGTAGAGGCTTCCCGCTGCGCTGCCGCTGAGCGGCGCACCCACGGCCGCCGCGCGGCCCGCCCAGGCCAGGCCCATGCCGAATCCGCCTTGCGCGACCGGCTCCTCGGGAGTCAAGACGGCCACCCGGGACCAAGTGCCGTCATCGCCGCGGCGATAGTGGGACGCAACTCCGCTGAATTGGTTGGCCAGAGGAGAGCCGACGAGTAGGTCGTTCCCCTGAAGAGCCACGGCCCAGCCCATGCTCGCCGGGCCGGGATCCCACGGATCCAAGCTCTCACTGGAGGTCCAGCCCCCCGACTCCGAACGCTCGAACAGTTGGACCGATCCGGGCTGGACGTTGGGCGGCCCGCCGCCGGGCACCAGGGAGGGAAACCCGCCCGGTGCGCCCACCGCTATGACGTCGGGCGTCGCGGCCAACGCCGCCCCGAACCGGTCCTGATCGTCTTCCCATTCGACGGTTAGCTGCTCCCCGACCGACCAATCTCCGTTCCCGTCCCGATCGAACACGTATACCTCCCCGGACCGGTTTCCGAACCCTGGCGCGCCCGCGACCACGGTCTGGCCTGCGATGGCTACGGCAAGTCCCAGGCTGTCGCCGGGAGTGGGATCAAGGGCGGTGAGCGTGGCGCTTAGCGTCCACGCGCCGCTCGGCTCGGGTCGCTCGTAGACGATGACCTGCCCTCGCCCCTCCTCCGCCCCTGGCACCCCTACGGCCATGAGGTTGTCCCAAACCGCCACGGATTGGCCAAACCCGTCGCCGATCTCTCCGGGTGAGTCCACCCGGGCGGACTCGGTCCACTCACCCTCGGGCGAACGCGCAAAAACGTGCACGCCACCGGGTGCGGTGGGGGGCGCGGGGAGGCCGAACGTGAACGCTCCGGGACGGCCCACGATCAGGCGATCGCCGTCGACGGCCAACGCGACTCCGAAGCCCGCCCAAGAACCGATGGAGGGGCCGGCCAACAGGTCGACGGAGCCAGGGCGGGATTGCGAAAAGAGGTTGGAAGGAGCAGCCGCGAGCACGGCACCGGTCAACAGCAGGGCAAGGCGCATGGGTCCCGGGGTTGGGAGGAAAGAAAGCGATCTGATGTACCGCAGAGCCGAGGACGGAGATCCGCCCGGCCGCCGGCCTTCCCGCTCTCGGCCGGGCTGCGCAGGTCCGCCCGGGACCGGCGGAGCCCGTCCCTTTCCGTTCAGTCGGCCGGGTGGACCAACGCGTGGACCCGGTCGCGGATTTCGGTGTCGTCTCCGTCGAAACGGTAGGCCCGTACGCGGTTTGCGTCCCCTTCGGCTTCGACCCGGAACAAAAGGACGGAGTGCTGACCGTCCGGCAGGTGAAACTCGAGGTACGCATAGTCCCTTCCGGGATCGGCCCCGGCGCTGGTCTGGAAGGCCGAGCCGTCCCGCGCCAGCGTCAATAGATCATCCATCCACCGCTTGATGGTGGATGCGCCGTGTTGCCCGCTCATCCGTTGTCGCCCTCCGCTGCGAGGTACGTGGCGGTGATGGCTAAATGTGCGGGGCGGAATGCGGGCGCTGCAACCGCGCACGCCTTGTCAAAGTGATCCCGATGGCAGCTATTGGCCCCGTGAGCAGCGACCTATCCGCCCTGATGGCCTTTCCGTTGGTGGGCCGCGATGCCGAGCTGACCCAGCTCCGCACGTGGCTGGACAGGGTAGGCAACAGCCCCGAGCCGGCGGTCTTCCTCCGGGGCGAAGGCGGGGTCGGAAAGTCCCGTCTGGCGCGGGCGGTGGGCGAGGACGCGCGCCGTAAGGACTGGACGGTGCTGGCCGGCCGCGCGTATCCGGTCGAGTCCAGCGCGCCCTACGCACTGTTGTCCGATGCGTTCGTCCCCTTCTTGCGCACGTTGGAGCCCAGCGCGCTGGTCACCCTGACACGCGGGGGAGACGACGCGCTTCGGACCCTGTTTCCGGCCCTCGGCGCGAGCACGGGCGCAGCGGCCGATGAAGGCTCCCCCGAGGAGCTGAAGACCCGGCTCTATTGGAACTTCACGGAGCTGCTGCGCGGACTGGCCGAGCGGAGTCCGATCCTGATCCTGCTCGAGGACATCGAGTGGGCCGATCGACCGTCGTTGGAGCTCCTGCATTTCCTGGTACGGCAGACCGCGGGCGCGCCGGTTCGGGTGGTGGCCACGTACGATGACACCCACTTGGACGAGGGATCGGAGCTTCCAGAAGTAGAGCGCTCTCTCCATACGCAGGAGCTGCTCCGACTGCTTCCGCTGGGATGCTTGGAGCGACGTGAGACGGCCCAAATGATCCAAGAGGCGTTTTCCGTGGACCCTGGACTGATCGACGGGTTCGTGGAGCGCCTACACCGTTGGACCGGCGGGAACCCCTTCTTCGTCGAAGAGACCCTGAAGGCACTGGTGGAGGAGGGCCGGTTGACGCGACAGGAGGGTGCGTGGGTGGGATGGGACACTCGGGACCTGGCGCTGCCGGAGAGCATTCGCGACGCGGTGCTCCAGCGCACGAACCGACTCCCCCGAGCTGCAGAGGACGTGGCCAACGTGGCCGCGGTGTTGGGCACGCGAACCAGCTTTCGCCATCTGCGCGCCGCGGCCTCCCAGAGCGAGGGCGATCTCTTGTCCGGGCTGGATGAGCTTCGGAGCCGGAAGCTCATGCGGGAGCGACTGGACGGAGCGGAGGTCTGGTACGAGTTCGCCCACCCGTTGGTCCGCGAAACGCTATATGCGGAGCTCGGTCTGGCGCGGACACGCGTGCTGCACGGCCGGGTGGCCGCCGCGCTGGAGGCGCTGTACGGCGAACAGGCGGACGAGCACGCGGATGAGCTGGCGTTCCACTACGACCGAGCGGGTACCGAGGCGCCGGAAGGCCGGGTCGAGCGCTTCCTGATCTCAGCGGGAAGAAGGGCGTTCCGGCGCTCGGCGTACCATACGGCAGTAGACCAACTCGGCAGCGCGCTGCGGCGGATGCGAGACTCCGATCGCTCATGGCTCGCTTCGGACGCCGGGCTGGAAGTGCTGGAGGAGCTGGCGGTGGCGCACCAAGCCATCGGCCGGACGCCCGAGGCGTTGGGCTTGTTGGAAGAAGCTCGCGATCTGGCATCCCCCGACGACGCGGAGCGACGGACTCGGCTGGAACGCCGTACGGCTTTGGTGCACCTGTTTACAGGCCAGTACTCGGCCGCTCTCGATGCGGTGGCCAGTGGAGAGGCACTGGCGGCCGATGCGGGCGCACGTGCGGAGCGGGGCCGACTTCTGCTGATTCGTGGACTCTGCCTGGAGCAGTTGGGCCAGGCGGATGCGGCGCGAGCCACCCTGCAGGACGCGCTCCGGTTGGCGGAGGAGCTCGGGGAAGAGACTCTCCTGGCCAAGGTGAACCGGGGGCTTGCACTGGCGTTTTTGTGGGTGGGCCGGCCGGACCGGGTGCGCGCGCACGCTACCCGTGCCGTGGATCTGGCGGGGGAGCAGGGCGGCACGGTGCTCTTCTGGAGCTACTGGGTGCTGGCGGTCTTGGAGGGCCTCACCGGAAACGTGGATCGCATGCCGGCGCTGATAGACCGCGCGGAAGCGGTGGCGGATCGCCTCCGGTCACCCCAGCTGCGACTCTGGGCCGCAGAGCTCCGCATCGAGTTGGCCTCGGCCACGTGCGACTGGGACCGCGGGCTGGCCGTGGGAGAGCAGGCGATCGACCTGGCCCGGCGGCTGGGTCAGGGCGCGCTTTTGCCGCGGCTCCTGGTGTGGACATCGCTCATCTACGTCGGGCGGGGCGACGCCGAACGCGCGCACCAGCTCCTGGACGAAGCGTGGGAGCGAGCGGGAGCGGATGATCGGGGCGAAACGGTCGACGTGCACACGGTCGTGCCGGCCCACACCGGCAAAGCGGTCGCCCACCTTTTCGAGGGTGACTACGGGCGGGCGGTCGAGTACGCCCGCGCAGGGTTGGAGATCGCGGACCGCACGGGCTATGTGATCTGGGCGGTGCACCGACTGCTCCCCACCCTCGCAGAGTCCATCCTGGGCCAGCGCGACCTGGAGGCGGCCGCGGCGGTCGGCACCCGCATGCGCCGGGACTCGGAACGGCTGGGTCACAAGTTGGGGCTTGCCTGGTCCGACGCCTGTGACGCGATCGTGTGCTGGCTTTCAGGCGACCTCGAGGGTGGAATCGTGGGCCTGCGCGCTGCAGCCGAGTCCCTGGATGCCGTTCCCTTCACGTGGGATGCCGCCCGCGTGCGTCGCCAGTTGGCCGGGCGCCTGGCGGAGGCCGGCCGCAGCGAAGAGGCGCTCGCGGAGCTCCGAACGGTACACGAGACCTTCGCCCGCATCGGTGCGCGCCGGGAGCTGAGCAGGACCCGGGAGATGTTCCGCGAGTTGGGGGCACGGCCGCCGGCCCGCGAACAGTCCACGGGGGCGGGCGCCAGTGCGTTGACCGGCCGGGAGATAGAGATTGCCCGTTTGGTGGCGGAGAGAAAATCCAACAAGGCGATCGCCAAAGCGCTCTCAATCTCACCCCGAACCGTGAGCACCCACCTCTCCAATATCTACAAGAAGCTGGGAGTCAACTCCCGCGGCGAGCTCACGGACCTGGTGCGAACGACCGTCCTGCTGGGTGAGTGAGCCGAAGCGGGCCCTCAGCCGAGGGCCAACCGCGCGAGCGCGACGGCGACGGCAATGCTGACTACGAGCAACGTGGCCATGCGGAGGAGGGTGCCCCGCCGGCCGTCGGCGAGCGCGGCCGTAAGCAGGTTCCGTCCCAGCACCTTCCGCGAGTCGTCCGACTCCGGGGTCGCATCAGGCCTGCCCACGGCGGGCCGGGAGTCGCCTTCGGAAGTAGAGCCGGAAGGGGCGACGGGTAGCTTCGTCTCAGTCTGCACTGGGGACACCCACCACATCCACCGCCGCCCGCGGCGCGCACACGCGCCACGTTGTCAGGAAGGCCCCGCCTTCCGCGTAGTGTCGGTTGAAGAGCTGTTCGGTAAACACGCCTGCATCGTCCTGCGCTGCACCGGAGCCACGCTGCCCGGCTGCACACCGACCATAGAGCAGAAAGGGTGCCGAACGTCAGAGTGATGCGACGACGCCATTTGTCACCGAGCGCCAGTCCTGCACCAATGTGTCGAGGCCGCGCACGTCGTGTGTTGCGAGCACGACGCGAAGGCCCTTTTGCTGCACGCGCTCGACCAGGCAGGCGACCACCCGTTCCTTGAGCGATTCGTCGAGCGCGACGAACGGCTCGTCCAGGAGAAGCACACGCGGCTGGGCGAGCAGGGCCCTGCCCAGCGCGACCCGCTGGCGCTCGCCGCCGGAGATGCCGGACGCCCGCCGTGCCAGTAAATCTTCGATGTCCAATGCGTTGGCGAGCGCCCGGAGCTCGTCGAGCGAGGCTCCGTCTCCGTTCCTGCGCGCGAACCCGAGATTTTCCTGCACGCTCAGATGGGGAAAGAGCAGCACGTCCTGCGGCACCCATCCCACCGCCCGCATCCAGGGCGGGCGGAAGCCGGGCGGTGCGGCGCTCTGCCACGGCTCCCCGTCGACGGACACCCGCCCACGGGCCTCTCGGTCGACCCCCGCCAACACGCGGAGCAGCGTGGACTTGCCCGACCCGGACGGGCCCACCAGGCCGATGCGGGCCGCCGTACTTTGAAATGTCACTTCCAGTTCGAACGGGTTCAGCCGTCGCCGGAATGCGAGGTCGAACGGCGGCGCGGGCCCGGGCTCGGCGATGCTCAAGTGGGGAGTCCCAAGCGGGCCCGTTGGCGGACGAGCAGCCACTCGTATCCGGCCAACGCCGCGAGCGACAGGGCAACGCTGGCACCCACGAGCGCCCATATGGCCCGCGTCTGGCCGGGGGACTCGAGCAGCGTGTAGACGGCCAGGGGTATGGTCCGCGTGGCCCCCTCCAGATTGCCCGCCAACACGATGGTGGCTCCGAACTCGCCGAGGCCCCGCGCGAACGCCAGTACGGCTCCGGCGATGATGCCGGGACGGGCGAGAGGGAGCGACACGCGCAAGAAGGAGCGCAGTGGAGTCTCGCCCAGCGTGGCCGCCACCTCCTCGTATCGGGCATCGATTCCTTCGAACGCGGTGCGGATGGCGAGCACGTAGAGCGGGAAGCCTGCGACCATGGCGGCGAGGACCGCACCGAGCAGGGTGAACGACACCTGGACACCCATGGCCCCCAGCCATCTACCCACCACCCCCTCCCTCCCCAGGATCGAGAGCAGCAGGTATCCGGTCACCACGGGCGGGAGCACCAACGGGGCCAGGACGCCGGTGGTGAGCAACGCCTTTCCGCGGAAGTTGACCCGGGCGAGCAGCCATCCCAGCGCGACCGCGGGCACGAGGCCCAGCAGCGTGGCGAGAAACGCCACCGTCACCGAAAGCCGCACGGCCGATCCGAGGTCCACCCCAAGATCTACCCCCGGGCGGTCCTGAGGCTGCGGGATCCCGTCCGAGGCCCCTGGCTGTAGCCGCCCAACGACCAGACCGGCACCGGACAACGCATCCATGGCTCCGGGCGAGGCGAGAAACTCAACGAACTCGCGTGCGGGCTCCCCAACGTCTCGGAGCGGCGCGGCGGTATAGCGGATGGGCCGGTGAAGGGCTTCCGGGACCGACACCAGTGTTGTGAGCGTTTGGTCGCGCGCCGCGTCCGATGCGTATACCAGCCCTGCATCCGCTTCACCTCGCCGCACCCACTCGATCACCCCCAGCACGCTGCCGCCGCGGATGAGGTCCGGCTCGACGGCGTCCCATACGCCGGCCGCCCGGAGCGCGGCTTCGGCATACCGGCCCGCGGGCACGTGTTCGCCGGCCAGCGCGATGCGAAGTCCGGCCCCGGGAAGATCGTCCAGCCGGGACAGGGAAGCACCGGAGCCACCGCGGGAGACCAACGCCAGTCGGTTGCCCGCGAAAGCCACGATATCGGTTGCGTCCACCCGGCCCCGGCCCGCCAGCCAGTGGGTCCAGTTCTCGTCGGCCGACAGAAACACGTCTACGGGCGCACCACGGTCGATTTGGGTCGCGATGCGCGACGAAGCGTCGTAGGAAAGCTCGATGGGCAGGCCGCTCTCGGCGCGCCATGCCTCGGAGAGCGCCGGAAGCGCGTGCACGAGGCTCGCGGCGGCCGCCACGCGGATGGGCCGGCCTTCGGCGGGTTCCTGCGCCGCCATGGACACGCCGGCCAGGGCGGCGAACAGAACACCGACGTGACACATGTGACGGTTCGGGGATCGCGGAGGTCGTGAAGGAGTAAGCGGCCGCCGGAGTCCCCTGGGGTCGGCCGAGATCCGAACACAATAGAGACGCCCGCAGGCCTTCGCCACGGGGCGGCGAAGGGCGCCGGCTCTCGTGCGATGGGGATGTGCAGGATGTGCTTGACGAGCGCTCCCGGCCGTATCCCTATTTGCGGGCGTGGGACGGGATGCCTACCGCGCGGTCGCGTGGTGCTACTGGAGAAGCCGACATGAACGGGTGCGCCAAACCCGGCGGACGCGCGTAGATGAACGCGGCAGGAAGCGGGCTGTTCGTGGGAAACGACATCGTGGATCTTCGTGCGCGTCGGATTCCCGACAAGTCGCGGGACATTCGCTTCGTCCGGAAGATCTTCGCGCCCGAGGAGCAGGCGCGGATCCTATCGTCCGACGACCCCGATCGGGAGCTTTGGACGGCCTGGGCCGCCAAGGAAGCCGCGTTCAAGGTGGTGTCCAAGACCCATGGAAAAGCGCCGGTGTTTTCCCACGCACGGTTCCTGACCAGGACCCGGCAGGAAGAGGCGGGCGGCGGCATCGTGCTCTACGAAGACGCGTCCTACCCGTTCCGGGTCACCGTGGACTCCGACCGAATCCACGTGCTCTCCTGGTCTCCGGGGTACCGGCCGGATCAGGGAGACGAGATCGCGACGGGAGAAGCGGCGGTTGGAACCGGGACCCTGTCGGTGGGCCGGGACTCGGAGACGTTCAACGTCCTTTTGCTCGAACGCTTCACCGCGCGGGAGCGGAGGTCCATCCGCGGGGTGCGCTCGGCCTACGTGCGGCTGCTGGCCCGGCGGGCGGTCGCGGAGTCGCTTTCCATGGACGAGGCCCGGCTCGAGCTCATCTGCGGCTCCTCTCCCACAGGACGCATCCCGCCTCAGTTGTTGATGGACGGCGAGCCGAGTGGAATCGACGTTTCACTTTCGCACCACGGCCAGTTCGTGGCGTGGGCATTCGTGCGCCAAACGCACTAGAGGCCGATCCGCTCCAGCCGAGTTGGGCTGAGGCAGCTAGTCCAGCAACCGCAGCGGCATCACCAGACAGAGGTAGTCCTGTACGGTGTCCGGATCGAGGCCCACAGGCTCGACGGTCGCGGCCCGTTCCGGTGCCTTGAACGTCATTTTGATCTCGTCGGTAGGCATGTTGCGGAGCACTTCGAGCAGGTAGGACGCGTTGAATCCGATTTCGAGGCCGTCTCCCTCGTAGGAGAGCTCCAGCTCGTCGTGGCCTTCTCCCAAGTCCGGGGTGAGCACGTTCAGGTGGACCCGATCATCCTCGAACTTGAGTCGGATACGGTGGGTTTGGTCGGAGGCCACGACCGCCATTCGTCGCACTGCCGACTCGATCATCTTCTTACCCACGACCGCGTTTTTGTCGTTGTCCTTCGGAATGACCTGCTCGTAGTTGGGATAGCTACCCTCGATGAGACGGGTGTAGACCTCGGTGGACCCTGCTTGAAAGCCCAGGTGGTTGCCACCTTTGGATACTTGAACGGTCTCTTCGTCCTTGAAGAGGCGCTGGACCTGCTGTAGGGCTGCGGGTGGGACGATGAGGTCAGAGCTGGGCAGCGTGCCGGCCGTGGCTTTGACGCCCATACGCGCAAGCCGGTGCCCGTTGGTCGCCACCATCCGCATGGTGCCTTCGCGGAGCTCCCAGAGCACCCCGTTCAGGATGGGGCGGCTCTCTTCCGTCGAAACTGCGAACGCGGTTCGGGCGATGAGGTTCTGGAGGTCCGTGCCGGATACGGTCCAACCCGACTCGAAGTCTACGTCGGGCAGGCTGGGAAACTCTTCACTGGGAAGGCCGTTGATCTTGAAGTGGCTTCGGCCGCACGTGATCTCGAGGTGGTCTCCCCGGGCGGTGACCTGCACGGGCTCGTCGGGCAGCTCGCGGGCAATCTCCTGGAGCTTCTTTCCCGGGGCGGTGATGCTGCCCTTTTCGGTGACTTCTGCGGGAACCTGCACGCGTACGGCGACGTCCAGATCGGTTCCGCTCATGCGGATGCCGTCGCCCGTCGCCTCCAGGAGAATATTGGAGAGCACCGGAAGCGTCGTTTTGGAAGGAATGCTGGCGGAGACGGCACCCAACCCCTGGTGCAGGTTGTGGCGGGTGATGGTGAAGTTCATGAGGGCTCTCTGACGGTTTTTCCAATTATCCCCGCGGAAGAATACTACTCCTACTCTACTTGGAGAAGATTCGTAGTAGTAGTAGAGAAGGGCGTGCGTGTGGATTGTGGGATGGGAAGCCCCTAAAAGCGCCATACACCGCATGGCGTTTCCGGAACCCACAACCGTGTGGAAAACCTGCGGAGACCACCGGACGATGTCCTGATTCCCTCCACGATCCGACGGGTCGGTGTGGCTCACCCACGACTTTTCCACGTTTTCCACAGGAAACCCACGGCCGGTGCCAACCACTGGGGACGTCCGGATCTGGCGTGCCGTGACGAGATCCCGTGGTAACGGAACGGCGCAGTGTCCGGCTTCCGAAGCGGGCCGTACGCTCAGGTCGGCGCGAGGTCACTCTTGAGTGCGTCGATCCGGGACTTGAGCCCGGTGTCGTGGAGCAACTCGTGTTCGACCTTGCGGATGGAGTGGATCACGGTCGAGTGGTCCCGGCCACCGAAGTAGGTGCCGATCTGGACCAAAGAGTGATCCAGAATTTCCCGGATCAGGTACATGGCGACCTGGCGTGGAACGGTGAGGTCACGGGTGCGCCGCTTGGACTGGAGCGCTTCCGGAGAGACTCCCCACGCTTCTGCGACCGCGGACCGAATGGCGCGCGGAGAGGGCAGGTTGGGTCGGTCGACGTGTTTGGCGGAGCCGGATGCGCCGAACATTCCCGTCAGGGCCTTGCGAGCCAAGGGCAAAGTGATGTCCTGACGTGTCAAGGAGGAGTACGCGAGCAATTTGATCAGCGCGCCCTCCAACTCCCGCACCGAAGACCTGCAGGAGCGAGCGACGAAGTCGATCACGTCCTCGTCCAGATCATGGCCGTCGAGGGACGCCTTCTTACTGAGAATCGCCATCCGAGTCTCGTAGTCGGGCGGGCGAATATCCGCCACCAAGCCCCATTCGAACCGCGAAACCAGCCGCTCCTCCAAGCCCGGCATGTCTTTGGGGGGCCGGTCGCTGGTGATGACAATTTGCTTGTGGGACTCGTAGATGGCGTTGAACGTGTGAAAGAACTCCTCCTGCGTGCGCTCCTTGCCTTCCAGGAAGTGGATGTCGTCGACGAGCAGGAGGTCCATCTCACGGTACCGCCGACGAAATGCAGCGGTGGTGCTTTCCTGAATGGCGACCACCAGCTCGTTCATGAACCGCTCGCTGGTGACGTAGGCGACGCGAAACGTCGGGTCCCGCTGCAGGATCTCGATGCCCACGGCGTGCATCAAATGGGTCTTCCCGAGTCCTACGCCTCCGTAGAGGAACAGGGGGTTGTAGGCCTGTGCGGGCTTCTCGGCCACGGCGTGACACGCGGCGGCCGCGAGCTCGTTGTTGGAGCCCACGACGAAGCGGTCGAACGTGTAGCGCTCGTTCAGACCGTGATCCGAGACCGGGGCCGAGCGAGTGGGGCCGGGAGACGGCGGTTGCACCATGCCCTGGCGGGCATCGAGAGAAGGGAACTGAATCTGGGGGCCGCCGTCGGATGCCTGCCACCGAATTTCGAGCGGTCTTCCCAACACCCGCGGGATGAGGCCGCGCAGGGTGGCGCCGAACTTGTCGTCCACCCACTGGGCGTGGAACTCGCTCGGAGCCTCGACGATGAGCGCGGAGTCTGTGAGGCCGATGGCAACCGTGGGCTTGAGCCAGGTCTGGTAGCCCTGTTCAGGCACCTGGGATTTGGCCAATTCCAGGGTTTGAACCCAAAGATCGGCGGCAGACAGCTCCATGAACGGCCGGCGTATTGTACGCGTGCGTTGGTGCGTGAACGTCGGGATCGGCCCCGGGCAAGCGGGGCCGCAAAACAGACGCTCGCTTCCCTTGGCGAGGGGCGCCGAAGCTACCGTCGGACAGGAATTAAGTCAAACCTAAAAACGGGCTTCGCGGGCGGACCCGGGGAAAGGTCGGTAGGCTTCCACCCGGGTTGACCCCAACTTGCGCTGACGGGTATCTTCCAAAGCTCTTTTGGAACGTAAATCCCATGTACCCCGGGGGCGACGCGCCGATGAAGCCGACGTACAGGCCGCGGAACCGAAAACGCAAGAACAAGCACGGGTTTCGCGCACGCATGCGGACCCGGGCGGGACGGCAAACGCTGGCGAGACGCAGGAGACGCGGTCGCCGCCGGCTGGTGGTGACGATCGGCTCCAAGTAGCCTGCGATGGCCGCCGTCGGCCCCGTGCCGAGTGCCCGGGGCTACCGGCTGTCGCGTCGGGTTCGGATTCGTAAGTCCAACGAAATCAGGGATCTAGTCCGCAAAGGACGACTCCGTAGAACGGAGAGCTTCGTTTTTCACTTCGCCCACTCTCCCGCCACCCAGCCCCGAGTCGGGTGGATCGTGCCGAGGCATGGCCATTCCATCGTCGAGCGCAATCGATTGAAGCGACGGATTCGCGAAATCGCTCGGACCGAAGTGCTGCCCGAGCTCCGAGCGGCGGGGCGGCGGGCAGACCTGTTGATCCGGGCGCTTCCGTCCGCGTACGCACTGCCGTTCGAACGGATTCGCGAGCAGATGCGTAGTACCACGAAATGGCTATGCTCCAACGAAGCATTCTGAACCTGATCCGGTTCTATCAGAAGGCGATATCGCCGGTCACTCCGTCGAGCTGCCGGTTCTATCCAACGTGTTCGGAGTACGCCCGGCAGGCGATCGAGGTACACGGCGTGGCGCGCGGGGTCTGGCTCGGCGGCCGGCGCCTCCTACGTTGCCGGCCGTTCGGACGGTCTGGATTGGACCCGGTGCCGCCACCAACGGAAGCCGAGGGGCTCGAGCATGGTGTGAGGGGGGGACTGTGACCGGAGATCGCCGGTTTCTGGTTGCGATGATGTTGGTGCTGGGCGTGATCATCGGCACCAACATGCTCTTTCCGCCCATCCCGCCGGAGCCGACGGTAACGGACAGCACGGTGGTGGTGGAGCCGGTTCCGCAGACGGACCCGGCGCCGGCCATCACGATTCCCGGAACCGAGCCCGCACCGGATCCGGAAGGCCAGTCCGAGGGGGCGAATGCTGCCGAGAGCACGAATACCGGCGAGGGGACGAATGCTCCGGACGCAGATGGTTCGCAACAGCGGGTGGTGGAGCGCGTGCCGGAGCGGAGTATCGTGGTCGAAGGGCCGCTCTACCGGTACACGTTCAACAACTACGGTGCCCGGCTGACCTCGGCGGAGCTGGTGCAGTTCCCCTCCTTCCAGCGTGAGGGCGGCGTAGAGTTGCTGCCGGAAGGAGGCGAAGCGCTGTTCGGAAACCGGGTCCTGGTGGGCAGGGATACGGTGGACCTGAGGGGAGTCCCCTTCGAGGTGACGCCGGCCGACGGCCTCAGGGTAGACGAGGGCGACCCCCCCGCGGAGCTTCGCTTTCGCTACGTGCATCCGACGCAGCCGATGAGCTTCGAGGTGGTCTACACGTTCGATCCCTCGGGATATGTCGTCGGGGTGGCGGGCACGCAGACGGGGCTGGACCGGGGGCTGCTGATCACAGATCTGGGTTCGGGGATCGCGTTCAACGAGGTGAAGGAGCGCGACGACATCCAGATGCTGGCGTACGTCACCAACGGCGACGATGGCATTCGGGCGACGAGGCTCGAGAAGGTGGACGAAAGTGCTGTCGTGGACGGCCCTTTCGACTGGGTGGCATTCAAGAGCAAGTATTTCGTGGCCGCGATGCTCCCGGGGAGTAATGCGGTGACCGACGACCGCTTCGGAGGGATCCTGGTGCAGGATTCGGAGCTGGAGTACCAAGCTCCCGTCGCCGTCACGCAGGCGTTTCAAACGGATGGGTCGTTCGAGTATCGCAGCTATCTCGGCCCACAGGAGTTGGCCCGGATGGCGGCGGTAGGGCAGGGGCTGGAGGACGTGAATCCGTACGGTTGGCGCTTCATCCAGCCGATCGTGCGGCCGGTGTCGGGCCTGATCACCCGACTGCTGATCTTTTTCCACGAACGACTCAACCTTGCCTACGGCTGGGTTTTGATCCTGTTCGGGGTCCTGATCCGGATCCTGATCTTCCCGTTACACCATCGATCGACCAAGGCCCAGCTCCGCAACATGGAGGTTCAGCCGAAGCTCAAGGCCATCCAAACCCAGTACAAGGACAATCCCGAGCAGCTGCAGAAGGAGATGATGCGGCTGTACAAGGAGGAAGGGTTCAATCCGTTGGCGGGCTGTGTGCCGATGCTGATCCCGTTCCCCGTGCTGATCGCGCTGTTCTTCGTCTTCCAAAACTCGATCGAGCTTCGAGGAGAGTCGTTCTGGTGGCTGCCGGACCTGTCGGCGCCCGATCCGCTCTACATCCTGCCGGTATTCATCGGCATCTCGATGTTCCTGCTCCAGTGGATCGGTTTCCGCTCGGTCCCGGACCAGAATCCGCAGATGAAGATGATGATGTGGCTCATGCCGCCGTTCATGCTGATTCTGTTCTTGAACTTCCCGTCTGGGCTGAACTTGTACTACGCGACCTGGAACGTCGCGATGCTGCCGCAGCAGCACCTCATTGCCAAGGAGCGCATGAAGGCCAAGGAGCAATCGGCAAAGCGATCCATGGCCGCGGAGGTGGCGTCGGCCCCGCTGACCCCGGAGCCGGCCCCGGCCGGCGCGGGAGACGGAAAGTCAGCCAATCCGGGCGGTCGGTCGGCCAGTCGCAGGGCGCGTAACCGAAAGAACGCCAAGCGGAAGAAGCGGTAGCGCCGCAGCGAACCCCCTATCGGCCGCTGGTTGGCCGGCTGCACAGTGGTCACACCATGACCGTCCAACCCGACACCATCGTTGCGCCGGCTACGGCGCCCGGTCGATCGGCCCTGGCCTTGGTTCGCCTTTCTGGGCCGGCCGCTCTGGACATCGGCCAGAGGCTCGTTGACTCCAAACGGGGCTTCGAGGGACGGGACCGAGTCATCGGCTGGCTACGGGACCCGGACTCGGGGGACGCGTTGGACCGAGCGGTCGTTCACGTGTTCCGCAGCCCCGCGAGCTACACCGGCGAGGACGTGGTTGAGATCTCGACCCACGGAAGCCGGCTGATCCCCGGTTTAGTGGTGGATGCCTGCCGCCGGCTGGGCGCAAGGCTGGCGGATCCAGGGGAATTCACGAAGCGGGCGTATTTGAACGGCAAGCTCGACCTGGTGCAGGCTGAGGCGGTGGGTGATTTGATCGACGGCCAGGCACCGGCCCAGCACCGGGCGGCGGTCGGGCACCTGGACCGGGCGCTGTCGGCGCGGTTGGTGGAGTTGCGGGAGGCGTTGATCGACCTCGAGGCGGTGCTCGTCCACTATATCGACTTTCCGGAGGAGGATCAGGCTCCCGTGCCCGTCACGGAGATCGTCAGGAGGGGGGAGGACATCCTGAAGTCGCTGGAGGCGCTGCTCGCAGTGGCCCCGGAAGGTGAGCTGCTGCGGGAGGGGGCGCTGGTCGTCCTCGCGGGGCGTCCCAATTCGGGTAAGTCCAGTCTGTTCAACGCGTTAGTGGGACGCGACCGAGCCATCGTAACGGATGTTCCAGGGACGACAAGGGATGCCATTGAGGCGCCGATTGCGATCGACGGATTCCCGTTCGTGCTGGTGGATACGGCCGGGCTCCGAGCTGAGGCGACGGACCGAGTCGAACGGGAGGGCATCGAGGTTGCGGAGCGCTACCTTGGCGACGCCAGTCTGGTGCTCTTCTGCGAAGAGGCCACGGCAGACGCGGCGGGGGAGCTGCCGGGCTTCGCTGGGGAGGAGGGGTGGAGGGTGAACACGCCGGTGATGCGGGTGCGGACCAAATCGGACCTGATGCCGGAGGGCGGGTCGGAGGGCTCCGACGGCGAGGTGAACGAGGCGGACGAGGCGGGAGAGGTGGAGATCCGTGTGTCGGCGAGGACCGGCGAGGGTTTGGGGACGCTCCGAGCCGCGTTGGCGGACCGTGTGTTCGGGGCGCTACGAGACGTGGCGGTGGGAACTCCGATTCTGATGCGCAGGCGGCAGATCGCTGGAGTCCGGACGGCGGCAGCGGAAGTGTCCGCGTTCGTAGAGGCATTGAGGAAGGGTCTGCCGGCGGAGGTGTCCGCGACACACCTGCGCCCGGCCGAGACGGCGCTGGAGGAGCTTTTGGGAGTGCTCGCTCCGGAGGATATCTTGGACCGGGTGTTTTCGGAGTTCTGCATCGGGAAGTGACCCCCATGGACAGAGCGGATCACACAGCCCGGTGGCGTATAACCGGATCGGTCCAAGGCGTTGGATTTCGCTGGTGGACGAGCCGTCAGGCCGGGGAGTTGGGCTTGGACGGCTGGGTCAAGAACCGGCCGGACGGCACGGTCGAGATTCTGGCCCGAGGTAGCCGATACGCGTTGGCAGAATTAGAACGAAGATTACAGTTCGGTTCTCCGCACGCTCGGGTGCAGGAAGTTCAGCGTCTGGAGGCTGGACCGGCGCCGAGCGGCTCGGGCTTCGAGATTCTGTAGTGAGCGATGCTTCCGATGCTGTCCACTAGGGTCGAGAACATGGTGTACGACGTGATCGTGGTAGGTGGCGGCCACGCCGGGTCCGAAGCGGCTGCCGCGTCGGCGAGGCTGGGCGCTCGGACCTTGCTCGTGACCCCCGATCTACAACGAATCGGGCAAATGAGTTGTAATCCGGCCATTGGGGGTGTGGCGAAGGGTGTGGTGGCGCGGGAGGTCGACGCCATGGGCGGAGTGATGGGCCGCGCGACGGATGCGGCGCGGATCCAGTTCCGGATGCTCAACCGGAGTAAAGGCCGGGCGGTGTGGGGTCCGCGGGCGCAGTGCGATCGGGATCTTTATCCTCGCGAGGTGCGGCGCTGCCTGGAGGAGCTGGACGGTGTGGACGTGTTTCAGGGGCACGTGACGCGGCTGGAGCTGGAAGGCGGCGCGGCGCGCGGCGTGCACACGCGCGGTGGCCGTGAGTTCTCCGGACGGACGGTCGTGGTGACGACCGGGACGTTCCTACGGGGAAAAGTGCATGTTGGAGGGCGGGAGGGCGTGTCCGCCGGAAGAGCGGGAGAGCCGGCGTCGCTGGAGCTCGCGGAGGCCCTCGAAGGGTTGGGGCTGGAGATTGCCCGGTTCAAAACCGGCACACCACCCAGGGTGGACGGGCGGACGGTGGACCTGGAGCGGCTCGAGCGTCAAGAGGGAGACGCCGACGACTACCGGTTCTCGGCCTACACCCGTGAGGAGGTGCCGGCGCAGCGTCCGTGCTGGATCACCTGGACGGACGATGGTCTCGCGAAGGTCGTGAAGGCCAACCTGGAACGTAGCGCGCTCTACGGTGGCGAGATTTCCGGTCGTGGCCCCCGGTATTGTCCGTCGATCGAAGACAAGATCGTGCGGTTCCCCCGGACGAGCCGTCATCAGGTGTTTTTGGAACCCGAGGGGCTGTCCACCACCGAGCTTTACGTAAACGGACTGTCCACGTCGTTGCCGTACGACGTGCAGGAGGCCTTCATCCGGGCGGTTCCAGGCCTGGAACAGGCTAAGATCACGCGCGCCGGATACGCCATCGAGTACGACTACTTCCCACCCCACCAGCTTCGCTCGACCCTGGCAGTTCGAGGCATCGGTGGGTTGTACTTCGCAGGCCAGATCAACGGCACGACGGGATATGAGGAAGCGGCGGGCCAGGGGGTGGTGGCAGGAGCCAACGCTGCGCTGGAGGCGCTGGGACGCGAGCCACTTTCGGTGGAACGCCACGAAGGCTACGTCGGTGTGCTGATCGACGACCTGGTGACGAAAGGCGTCGACGAACCCTACAGATTGTTTACGTCACGGGCGGAGTTTCGGCTGTTGCTACGTCAGGACAACGCGGTCCGTCGTATGGGAGCGATCGCGCACGACGCCGGCATGTTGACGGATGAACAGGCCCGGGCGTTCAACGAGCGGATCCGGCTCGAGGAGCGAACGTCCGTGTGGTTTCGCACGGCGCGGGTGGGAAGGGAGGAGGCGAACCGGCTGTTGGAGGCACGGGGGTCGGCTCCGGTTGGCGAGACGGTTCGTGTTGCCGAGCTGCTGAAGCGCCCGGAGGTGCGTGTGGAGGATGTGGTGGGAGTGGTCGACGCGCCATCCGACATCCTGGCGAGTCCCGACGTGCTGTCGGCGGCGGAGGTGGAGCTCAAGTACGAGGGATATGTCCGGCGAGAAGCCGAGAGGGCGGAGAAGTTGAGCCGCCAGGCGGCGGTCGCGCTACCGGTGCCGCTCGAGTACCTGGAGCTTCACTCGCTGAGCTTCGAGGCCCGCGAGAAGCTGAACCGGATCCAACCCGACAGCCTGGCCCAGGCTGCTCGCATTCCGGGCGTGTCCCCTGCAGATCTTCAGAATCTGCTGATGGAGTTGCGCAAGCTGCGAGCGGAGCGCTCGACGACGTAAGGCGGGATCTCGGCGGAACTCCCTAGGCAAAAGCCGACGACATCTTTCAGTCAAAGCCCGTACTCTGCCTTCATCCGAGCGTACCTGTCAGCGGCATGGGCGTCCAGCTCCGCTGTGATGTGCGGGTCCAGCACCGGAAGGAGCGTCGCGAGTGCCTGACCCCGGCACATCCATTGGTAGTACTCCCGGCCGCCGTGGTTGTAAGGACCGTACAGGCGACCTCCGAAGTGGTCCACGATCCAGTGGAAGAGTGATGCATGGCGAGTGTGCATGCGCAGGGTGATTTGAGCTTGGCGTCCGTCCCCTCCGAAGTGCCCTTCACCGATGAGCACACCAACTAAAATGCCGGTGTCGAGTGCGGTGGGATTGAGCGGGGCAGGAGGTGGAGCATCCGATCCGGAGCCGCCCGAAGGTTGTTTCACCGTCATGTTTCCCGTGAAACATTCAAAGCCGTCGTTGTTGTTTCACCGTCATGTTTCCCGTGAAACATCTACCCGCCCACCCTCACGAAATCCACGTGCAGAACGGTCTCCTCCGGCTGGTCGTCGAAGTTGAAGTCGAATCGCGAATCTCCGATCCAGGTCATCTGGTTGCCCGAGAGCACATACTGAACACGCACGTCCGGCTCCGGTTGAGGAGACTCGGGAGACAACACCAGCTCCAGTCCATCCAACCGGATGCGTCCGGATTCGGCCGTCGTCTCACCGGCAAACGTCACCGTGGCCACGTACCGCCGCTCGGGGAGGATCTGGAGCGTCAGCGTCCCGCCATTCGCGATCAAGTCGAATGTCTGCGTCGTGTCGGCCTTCAGGGTGTGCACAACCGTCACCCCGTTCCATGATCCGACGAAGGGCGCCAGGGGTCCCGGATCGGGCGTGGTTGTCCCGATCGGATCGGAGTCGCCACCGCAGGCAAGGACCGCTACCGACACCATCCATCCGAGCCGGCGGGCCCGTCGCTCCACTCGCCGGTGTATGCCCAATTCCCGCCGTGCCCCTGCTCGCGGGCGGGTCCAGCTACTGCCCGGATCGGGCTCGCCTTCCCTGTGCCCAAGAGCCTGTCGTAGCCGTAACCCATTGTTGTGTAACGATTTACACACGACGACACGATGCTTCATGTATGCACCTCGTTGTGCCCGATCCGTCCCACGGCTGTCCGCAATTCGCTTTACCGTCCGAACGGCCGCTCCTATATTGCGATCCCTCCTGAAATACCGCGAGAGAAATGGCCAGAGTCATCGCGATCACCAATCAGAAAGGCGGCGTTGGTAAGACTACCACCGCCATCAACCTCGGCGCCTCCTTGGCGGTCGCCGAAAAGCGGACCTTGGTGATCGACATGGATCCCCAGGGCAACTGCACCAGCGGCTTGGGTGTGGAACGCAACGTTGACGATCCGTCGATCTATGACGTCATGATTTCCGGCGTGCCTATCGACGCGGCGATTCGGTCGCACGTGCACTTTGCTGCCCTCGACGTCGTACCCGCCACCAGGGATCTGGTGGGAGCCGAGATCGAGCTGGTTGGAGTCGAGGGGCGCGAAGCCATTCTTCGTCGGGCGCTGGCGTCCGTGCGAGACCGATACGAGTACGTCCTCCTGGACTGCCCGCCATCGTTGGGGTTGCTGACGCTGAACGGGCTGGTGGCGGCGGATTCCGCCCTGATCCCGATCCAGTGCGAGTTCTACGCGCTCGAGGGTCTCAGTCAGCTTCTAGCCACCGTTCGGATCGTTCAGCGGGGTCCCAACCCGTCGTTGGACATCGAGGGTGTGTTGCTCACCATGTACGACCGGCGGCTCAACCTCTCCCGGCAGGTGGCCGAGGAAGCCCGGGAGTACTTCGGCAACCGTGTGTTCAAGACGGTAATCCCACGGAACGTGCGGTTGGCGGAGGCGCCCAGCTTTGCCAAGCCGATCAGTCTCTATGACATCATGTCGACCGGCGCGCAGAGCTACCTGGCGTTGGCGCGTGAGCTGATCGCGCGCACCGCCTCCGGGGTGGCCGCGTGACCGGAGAGCGGAAGGACCGGCTCGGACGGGGACTGGGCGCGCTGCTCGGCGAGTACGCGGTGGACACGACCGTCCCCGCTCCCAGCCCCGCCGGCGTAGACGTGCGCCGCATCCCGGTGACGGCAATCCGGGCCAACCCTCTCCAGCCGCGGCACGAGTTCTCCGAGGCCGAGTTGGTCGAGCTGGCCGGATCGATCAGCGAGAACGGACTGCTGCAGCCATTGCTCGTGCGGCCTCGCTCGGATGATCCGGGGCGCTTCGAGCTGGTTGCCGGCGAGCGTCGCTTTCGGGCTATCCAACGCTTGGAATGGACCACTGTGCCCGCGTTGGTTCGCGACGTCGACGACCAGATGCTGCTCGTGTTGGCGTTGGTGGAGAACCTGCAGCGTGAGGGGCTGTCCCCACTGGAGGAGGCCGAGGGGTACCGGGCGCTCAGAGAGCAGTTCGGGCTGACCCAGGCCGAAGTGGCCAGGGCCGTGGGCAAAACCCGCTCCGCCGTGACCAACACGCTCCGGCTGCTCAACCTCCCGCCGTCGATCCGGAAGCTCCTCGAAGAGGGTAAGCTCACCGAGGGGCACGCCCGCGCGCTGCTCGGTGTGGAGGATCCCGTTCGGGCCGCGGAGCTGGCCCGCCGCGCCGTGCAGAGCCGCTGGTCGGTGCGCGAGGTCGAGCGCCAGGCCGCTGCCACGAAACCGCCCAAGGCCAAGCCGGCAACAAGTAGCGCCGATCCGGCCCTCCGTGCCCTCGAAGAGGAGCTCCGCGGCGTGCTCCAAACAAAAGTCCGCATCCGTGGCACCGCGCGGAGCGGCACCATCGAAGTGCCCTTCCTGAGCCAGGAAGATCTCGAGCGCCTCTTTGCCCTCATCGCCCGTCGGGAGGCCTCCGAGGTCCTCTCGTAAAGACGGCCTTTCGTAAGACTCGTGCGCGAAAACGGTATCTCGATTCTCGTTGTTCCCGAGGGCGGCAGGAGTAGCCGCACCTACCGGCTCAGCCGGCGTCGTTTGCGGAGCGTGGGATTGTTGGTGGCCTGTTTGGGCGGCCTGGCGGCGATAGGCATGGGATCGTGGTGGTACTTGGCGGTTAGGGCGGCGCGGGTCGGACCCCTCGAACGCAGGGTCGCGGAGCTGGAGGCCGAACAGGCACGAATTCGAGGGCTGGCGTCCGAGCTCGCCGGACTGGAGTCCCAATACTCGCGAATGATGGATCTCCTGGGCACGGCAGCCGAGAGTCCTTCGCTCGACCTCTGGCTGCCCCCGGGCCGACGCCGCACCGAAGCCAGCTTGGACGTGGTCGACGACGGGGCTCCCACCAGTTGGCCACTGGCCGTGCGGGGGTTCATCACCCAGCCGCTCGTGGAGGGTGCACAGGGCGAACACCCCGGCCTGGATATTGCCGCTCCCAGCGACTCATACGTGCGCGCGGCAGCATCCGGGACGGTGGCGCAGGTCGGGCAGGATTCCATATACGGGCGATTTGTCATCCTGGATCACGCGGACGGGTACCGGACCGTCTACGCGCACGCGTCCAGTGTTCTGGTCGAGTTCGGGCGACAGGTGCGACGAAACGAGGTCATTGCCCTGAGCGGTTCAACGGGACGTTCGACTGCTCCTCACCTACACTTCGAGATTCTGCAGGACGGCGAGCCGGTAGATCCGCTGTCCATGGTCACTCAGCCATGATCAAACGAAATCACTCCGAACATCTCACCCCCAGGGAAGCAGCCATGAAGGAGCGCACGAACGCGGGACCCGGGTCCGACACCGTCATTTCCATCATCGGACCGGGCATGAAGATCGTTGGGGACTGTGTCACGGATGGCACCGTCCGCATCGAGGGAAGGGTCGAGGGTAACGTGCGGGCCGGAAAGGCCGTCGTGATCGGGAAGGACGGGCACGTCCAGGGAGCCATCGACACGCAGGACGCCGTGATCGCAGGGACCGTGAACGGCACGATCACCGCCGCCTCGAGGTTGGAGCTCCAGTCCACTTGCCACATCGACGGGGAGATCCACGCCCGTCGCATGCAGCTCGAGGAAGGAGCCATCCTGAACGGCAAGATCAAAATGGGCGATGTCAAAGCCCAGCCGCCGGGGTCGGCCGCCTCCGAGTCGGCCAAGGGCAACAAGAACGTCGCGAAGACGTCTCGTCCCGAGCACGCCGCGGCCGGCATCTGACGCTCCGACGCCCCGGCGTCGGTAGCTCTCGGCAAAACCACCCCGGTCCGTGGGACTCCCCGCGGGCCGGGGTTTTTCGTACCCTCACCCTTCGCACGAGGCGCAACGTACAAAGTCGAGGACCGTAGCCATGGAGCTGATCCGGCTGGTCAAGTACTTGGATGAATACCTCAAGGTGCCGGGTCATCCGGACTATCCCAACGCCCTGAACGGCCTGCAGGTGGCTCGACGAAAGACGGAGGTCACCCGCATCGGGGGTGCAGTGGACTCGGCCCTGGCGACCCTCAAGTCCGCGGCCGACGCCGAGGTCGACCTGCTGATCGTGCACCATGGCCTGTTCTGGAGCGGGCTGGAGCCCGTCACCGGGCGCCGGTACGAGAAGCTGCGTCTGCTAGTGGACGCGGACATCGCGCTGTACTCGTCCCACCTGCCCCTGGACGGCCATCCCGGGGTCGGAAACGCCGCCGCTATGGCTCGTGCGCTGTCCATGCAGGTGGAAAGCACCTTCGGCGAGTACGAAGGCGCGCCCGTCGGGTGGCGAGGGTTCATGACGGGGAATCGCCAGAGCCTGCAGAACCGCCTGATCGGCCTCATCGATGGGCCGGTCATCATGATTCCCGGTGGGCCGGAGCAAATCCAGAGCGTTGCGATCGTCACCGGTGCCGGAGGATCGCTGATCGGGACGGCTGCCGCCGAGGGCATCGATACGCTCATCACCGGTGAGGGCGCGCATCACACCTACCACGATGCCATGGAGTTGGGCGTCAACGTGTTTTACGCAGGCCACTACGCAACGGAGACCTTCGGCGTGCGGGCGCTGGGTAAGCACCTAGAAGAGGAGTTCCGCCTGACGTTCGAGTTCATCGATCATCCCACGGGTTTGTGACGAGCCCCGGGGACGACCCACCCTCGAACGCGGGCTCTGCCGGCCGCACGACGTTGGCCGCTGCCGGACTCCTGGTCTGGGCCGCCATCCTGGCCGCGTGGACCTGGAAGGTTTGGCCCGATCCGGTGGTGGACTCGGGACGTGAGCTGTACGTGGCTTGGCGGTTGGCTTCCGGAGAGGCTCTATACCGGGACGTCGCGTACTTCAACGGACCTCTTTCACCCTATTGGAACGCCCTCTGGTTTCGGCTGTTCGGCCCGGGCATCACGGTGCTGTCGGCCGTGAACGCCGCCGTTGCGGCCGGGATCGTGACCCTGGTCGTTGCCTTGGTGAAAGAGCTGCGTGGCCTGGGTCCGGCCGTGCTTTGCGGAGCCGCGTTCATCGCGCTGGTGGTCTTCGCGCCACGCTCGTACGCGGGATCGTACACCTACATGCTTCCCTATTCTCACGAGCTGCCGCATGGGCTCCTGCTGTTGCTGACGGCGATCTTCGCGCTCGGCCGTCATCGCCGCACCGGAGCAGCCGGCTGGGTGCCGCTGTCCGGCGCCGCCCTGGGCACCACCCTCCTGACCAAGCCGGAGCTGGGAGTGGCCGCCCTGGCGCTCGGGGTGGTCGCAGCGATCCCGCTGGGGAGAACCGCCCGGCTGCGACTGCTCGTGGCCGCGGCCGCGACGGTGGTGACCGGCTGGATCTTGGTCGCCTTGGTGGCCGGCCCCGGGTCCGCCACCGAAGGCCTCGTGACGCCCTACCTGGCGGCGATGTCACCGGACGTGCGTGGCCTCGAGTTCTATCGCTGGATCTCGGGCACGGACGACCCGGCGCGATCGCTCGTGCGCCTGGGTCTGGCGACCGCCGCCTACGCGATCGCGGTCGGGATCCCCTTCTTCGTACTCGATCGGTGGGGCGGGCTAGTCCCTCGCCGGACGGTGCCGGTCGCAATGGTGGCATTCCTGTTTGCGGGCCTCTCTGTAGTATTACTTGCAGTCGTATACGGTATATCGTGGTGGCATCTCTTCGTACCACTGCCCATCGTGTGTGCCATCGTACTCGTCGGCGAGCTGACCGGTCGCCTCCGCCTCCTCAGCTATGGTCGCGACGATATGGCGCGGGGGACCGCCGGGCTGATGAGCCTCACGGCGCTGGTGCTTCTGGCCAAGATCGTCCTCTTCGTCAACCTGGTTTTCTACGGGTACGCGCTTGCCGCGCCGGCCATGGTCGTGCTCTTCGCAGTGGTTTTGGGAACCCTGCCTGCCTACTTGGCGCGGCGCTCGCCAGCGGCTGCCCTGATGTTCGGCGCGTACGCCGTCGGGTTGTCCATCGGGCTGGTTGCCAGTCACCTGGTCCCCTCGGCCAACGTGGTTCGGACCCGGACGGTCGAGGTCGCGTCGGCCCCGGACGAATTTCGCACGGACCCGATCCGGGCCGGCGCCTTGGCCGCGGCCATCCGGGAGGTAGAGGCCCGGATTCCACCCGGGCAGACCCTCGCCTCGCTGCCCGAAGGCCTGATGGTCAACTATCTGACGCGGACACCCAGCTCATTGCCCTACACCAGCCTGCTACCGCTCGAGCTGAGCATCTACGGGCCACACCGTGTGGAGGAGGCGTTCGCGGCCGATCCTCCCGACTGGGTGCTGGTGTGGGACCGGGAGTTGTCGGTGTTCGGTCGCTTCGGGAGCGGGTACGGACAAGACCTGCGCCGGTGGATCGACGCCCGCTACTCGGAGGTCTGGCGGCACACGTACGCGCCTCCTGCCGATGCGCTCTCGCTGTCCTCCGAGTTGGCGGTCGTTCTGCTGGAGCGAGACGGCGCGGGCGCCTGACCTATGGAGAGGGGCGCGACTACGAACGATCGGCCGGAGCCGGGCGGACACCTGGCTGATGCGGCCCGGTTCCTCCCGCGTCGCCTGGCCACGTACCTGATCGCCGGCACGCTCACCGTGCTGCCGGAGTGGGTGACGATCGTACTCCGAGACGCGCCGGGATCCGGCTGGGCGTTCGCCGCCTATGCCTGGCGTGCCGTCACTTTGGCCGGACTGCCCTTGTGTGCGCTCCTCCTCGTCGAGGGTGGGGTGCGACTGGTGACACCGGGCCGGGTCCGCGACCAGCTCGGAAAGGGGCTCGGACGAGCGGCGCACCACCCGGCCGGCGCGGCCGTGGCGTTCGTGCTAGGCGGGGCCGGTCTCTTTGGCGTCATCTGGGCGCTGGTGGTGTCGTTTTGGGTGGACCTGGACCTGTCGGTGTTCGTCCCGTGGGTGGACTGGCAGGCTCACGCCGACGAGCTCTTTGCCGAACTGCCGATCGTCATGGGCGCGGGCGCGCTGTCGGGTGGAGGGGTCGCGGTTCTGAGCCGGTTGATCGGCGAGTCGCGCGACCGCGGTGGGCTCCTGTCGCCGGGTCCTGCGCTTGCTGCTCTGGCGATCGTCGGATCGCTGGTGCTGACCGCACGGCCTCTCGGGTTCAAAGGCACGTTTCACCGGCCCGTGATGGTGTTGGTGTTCGCGGGATTCGCGCTTGCCCTGGCCCTTACACGCCGAGGCAGACGCATGGTCGAAGCCGTCCGTCGCCCATACGTGTTGGCCCCGGCCGTCGGGGCGCTCCTCCTGGGCGGACTAGTACTGTCCACCCGCCTGGCCGGCGTGGATCAGCCCGCCCTGGCCATACTGGACGCCCACCGACCGCTTGCGGTCCAGGCCGCCGCGCTGGCCCGCCCGCCCGTGGCGCCGCCGGACTACGCCTGCCCTCCCGCCGCTCCCCTCCCGCCTCCGGCTCGCGGCCTGGCCGAGCGGGACGTGCTGCTCATCACCATCGAGGCCCTCTCCGGCGGCTACGTCGGCGACGATACGGAGGGCCCGCCCAACATGCCCACGCTGGAGCGTCTCGCCCGGACCGGCACCCACTTCACCGAGGCCATGAGCCCGGGCCCCGCCACCGGGTTCGGCACCGCGGCCTTCATGATGTCCCGGGAGATGAGCTGCCTGGCACGCCGGCCGGCCCCGCGGGTGCCGAGCCTCTTCTCACTCCTCTCGGCTGCCGGCTTCCACACCGCCGTGGTCAGCGGCTTTCCGTTGGATCTGGGTGACGGGCGGACCATTCCCCATCACGCCGCGCTGCTCACGAGCGTGGCGGACGTGCGTCTCGCGGAGACCGACGCGCACCCCTTCTTGACCCATCCCCGCGACGACCGGGTGCGGGAGCTCGCCGAGGCCGCCATACGCGCGGCGCCAACCGACCGTCCTTTGGCACTTTGGGTTCACTTCATGAACCCTCACGCCACCTACAATCCGCCGGCAGATCTACTCGGAACCCGCGGACGGGGACGGGAAGCCCGGTACCGCGAAGAGCTCGCGTCCACGGACAGGGAGTTGGCCGCGTTGCTGGAGACGCACGGCAGGGTCCGCGACGGCCGCAATCCCGTGGTCATCGTGGCAGGCGACCACGGACAGTCGCTCCGCCGGCTGGGTCCCAGGTACCACGCAACCGACCTGATTCGCGACATGGTGCGCACACCGCTCGTGATCATGGCGGGAGATTGGTCCGCGGGACGGGTGCACCAGCCCGTCTCGTTGCTGGACATTCCTCCGACCGTGATCGCGCTGCTCGGTGGAGCGCCCGTGCCGTCGTTCCAGGGTCGTTCGCTGCTCCCGGCCGTGCGCGGCGAGCCCCTGCCCGACGTGCCCATCCGCCTGGAGATGATCTACCGACGCGAGCGCTTCGACGGCGTGATCTCCGGGGGCTACAAGCTCGTTCGGCGGTTTCGTAACCGATACGGGGCCGTGTACCCGGAGCCCGAAGTGCTCCTTCTCTACCGGGTCGGCGCGGATCCCGATGAGCGCGCCAACCTGGTGGAGCGGCTTCCCGACGTGGTTGCCCGGCTGAGGCCGCTGTTGCCGCGCCAGGGGAATCCGCCTCCGCGCTGACCAGAGGGACCGGCGTCCTGCACGGGTCCTGGCCGTCTTGCCCACCCCGTCTCGGGTCCCCTACGATCGATCGCCTTTCACGGTATGTTTCAGACCGTCGTTCCAGCGGTCCACACGGAGGCCCGGTCCATGCGCCGTTTGTTGTTAACCCTGAGCGCCGGTCTGATTGGCGTGAGCCCCCTCGTCGCGCAGAACGTGCCCAGTCCCGAATCCCATTTCGGATTCGTGCCCGGCACCAGTCGCCAGTTGGCCAACTGGGACCAGCTCAGCGCCTACTACGCAGCGCTCGCCGAGTCCAGCCCGCGCGTGATGCTGGACACGCTGGGGCTTACCACCAAGGGTCGGCCGTTTTTGATGTTGACGATCTCGAGCCCCGCCAACCTGGCCCGGCTGGACGAGCTCCACGAGATCCAGATGAAGCTTTCCGACCCGCGCTCGTTCGACGCGGGCACCGAGCTGCAGTCGCTTCTCGATCGCGGCAAGACCGTGGTGATGATCACCCACAACATCCACTCCACCGAGGTCGGCGGGGCACAAGTCGCGCCCGGCATTGCGTATCGCATGGCCGCCTCGCGCAACGATCCGCAGGTGGACGAGATCCTGGATAACGTGATCTTCCTGCAGATCCCGTCGCTCAATCCGGACGGGACGCAGTGGATCTCGGACTGGTACAACCAGTGGGTCGGCACCGAGTTCGAGGCCGCGCCCATGCCGTGGCTCTACCAGTTCTACGTGGGCCACGACAACAACCGTGACTGGTTCACCTTCGCGCAGGTCGAGACCCAGCACACCATCGGGGCGCAAAACCGCTGGCATCCCCAGATCGTGCACGACATCCATCAGATGGGCGGAAGCGGCGCGCGGATCTTCTTCCCGCCGTACATCGATCCCATGGAGCCCAACGTGGATCCGGGCTTGGTGTCGGCCGTGAACCAACTGGGGTCGTGGATGGCCGCCTCGCTGACGGCGGAGGGCAAGCGGGGCGTGGTCATCAACGCCATCTACGACGGCTTCCATCCCGGCCGGGCCTACATGCACTATCACGGCGGGGCGAGGATTCTTTCGGAGACCGCTTCCGCACGGCTCGCCACTCCCGTGACGCTCACCAAAGAGCAGGTCCGGGGCGGCCGCGAGTACGAGGCCTCCGAGTCGAGCTGGAAGTTTCCGTGGCCCTGGGAGGGTGGAGAGTGGGGACTGCCCCAGATCGTGGACTACATGGACTCGGGCGCCATGGCCCTGCTCACCAACGCTGCCCGCAATCGGCGCTATTGGCTCGAGAACTTCTACAACGTGAACCGCCGCGCGGTCGAGGGCTGGGACCGATGGCCGGCCGCGTGGGTCATCCCATCCGGGCAGGGGAATCCCGTGGGCGTGCAGTACGCGCTGCGGAGCCTGGCCATGGGAGACGTCGAGGTCCGGCCTGCCACCCGTGCGTTCACGGCCGAGGGGCGTGATTATCCCGCGGGGAGCTGGATTATCTCGATGAATCAGCCCTACGCCTCGTTTGCCCAGACGCTGTTGGAGCGCCAGGAGTACCCGGACCTCCGGGAGTATCCGGGCGGACCGCCCAAGCGGCCCTACGACGTGACCGGACACACGCTGCCGCTCCTGATGGGTTTCGAGGCCGTGTCGATCGAGGAGCCGACCGAGCTTCCCATGGGCGATCCGATCGAGCCGCCGGCGTTCCAGTTCGAGCTTCCCGACGCGCTCCAAGGTCGCAACGCGCCCCGCATTGCACTCTACAAGGGTTGGCAGGAGCCCATGATGGCGGGCTGGACCCGCTGGGTATTCGATCAACACGAGCTTCGCTACGACACGCTCCACAACGCGCGCATCCAGGCCGGCGACCTCCGAGACGATTACGACGTGATCGTGTTCCAAGGCCAGGATCCGGGGTCGATCCTGAACGGCTACGACGCCGACCGTGTGCCCACCGGGTACGCGGGTGGGATCGGTGCCGCCGGGGCCGATGCGCTGGTCTCGTTCGTGGAAGACGGAGGGCGCATGGTGGTGATCGAACAGGCGACCGACTTGGCGATCGACCTGTTCGACCTGCCGGTTCACAACGCCATCCGGGAGCTCCGGCCCCAAGACTTCTACGTGCCGGGCTCCATCCTGTCCCTTGAACACGGAGGCGACGAGCCGACGCCGGCGTGGTATTGGCGGACTTCGCGGGTTTTCGACGTGGACGGAGACGGAATCGAGGTGCTGGCCCGTTTCGGTGAGGGAGATCCCGTGCTGTCGGGTTGGGCGCTCGGGATCGAAAACCTGGCCGGGAAGCCGGCGCTTCTCCGTGCGAGCGCGGGAGACGGAGACATCATCCTGTTCGGCTTCCAGCCGAACTACCGCTCCCAAACCGTCGGGACTTGGTCGCTGCTCTGGGAAGCGCTCGCCGGCGGGCTGCGCGCCACCACCTTCTGATCGGGACGACGCGCGAGTGAGTAGACAGTGCAGCGCATGCGGCACGACCGGAGACGGCCGCTTTTGCGCCCAGTGCGGGGCCTCGTTGGAAGAGACCGCCTGCGGGCGCTGTGGTGCAGTCCCGCCGCCCGGGGCACGCTATTGCACGTCTTGTGGAGATCGTTTGGGTACGGCCGCCTTGGCGGCCGGGGTCGGCCCGGGACGTCCACCCCCCGTGATCAGCTCCAAGACGCTGGGTTGGGTGACGGCTGCGGTCTTCGGGCTGAGCCTGATGCTGATGATCGTCCTGCCGGGTCTGCGCAACGGATCCGCAAGCCCGGCCGGCGCCTCCGTGCCTCCTCCGGTGACTCCCCAAGGCAATCCCCAAGCCGTGGATCTGAACACGATGACGCCTCGTGAGGCGGCAGATCGCCTCTTCAACCGCATCGTGGCTGCGCAGGAGGTGGGTGACTCGGTGGAGATGGTGTCGTTCCTGCCCATGGCCGTGGCCGCCTACGAGCGGGCCCAGCCGCTGGACGCGGACGGGAGCTTCCATCTGTCGCTGCTCCAGCGGCTGTCTCTCGACTTCGCGGGGGCGCGTGCGACGGCCGAGGCCGTTCTGGTCGGTCGACCCGACTACCTGCTGGCCCTGCACGCAGCCGCGGAGGCGGCACGCGCGGAAGGCGACATGGACGCGGCCCGCACCTACTTCCAGCGGTTTGCCGAGAAGTACGATTCGGAACGGGCCGGGGGAGACCAGGACTATCAGATTCACGAGCTGCTGCTCCCGTCCATGCTGCGGGACGCGCAGGAGTTCCTGGCCGGACCGCCGTAGTCGCACCTCAGTCTTTCCGGCCGCACGTCATTTCCCACTCCTACCACTCGGACCTCGCCCATGAACGACTCCGCCCCGTCCACCCCGCCCAAGGGACGCCCGCATCGCACCACCGAGGACGAGCGATTTCTCCAGACGCCGGAGTTTCTGGACGCCAAGCACAAGCTGGCCGTCGGGAAGGACGCGTGGCGCGTGTTCCGCATCATGGGGGAATTCGTGGAGGGCTATGACGAGCTCGCGGCGCTGGGTCCGGCCGTCACCATCTTCGGATCCGCCCGTACAACCCCCGACGACCCCATGTACCAAGCCTGCGTGGAGACCGCCCGCCGCCTCGGAGACGCGGGATTCGCGATCATCACCGGCGGGGGCCCCGGAATGATGGAGGCGGCCAACCGAGGTGCCCGCGAGGCGGGAGTCCGCTCGATCGGATGCAATATCGAGCTGCCGTTCGAGCAGGGCACCAACGATTTCGTCGATACCGCCATCGACTTCCGCTACTTCTTCGTGCGGAAGACCATGTTCATCAAGTACGCCCAGGGGTTCGTGATCTTCCCCGGCGGATTCGGGACCATGGACGAGCTGTTCGAGGCCCTCACGCTCATCCAGACCGGAAAGGTGCGGAATTTCCCCGTGGTCATGGTCGGCACGGAGTATTGGGGCGGCCTCCTGGAATGGCTCTGGGCCCGGATGGTGGAGGACGGGAACATCTCCCGTGAGGACATGGACCTGATCAAGGTGACCGACGATCCCGACGAGGTCGTCAGCCATGTCGTGACCCACGGAGAAGCCAAGAAGCTCAACCGGTGATCGACGGCGCCCTGCCGCTGATCGGCCTCATCACGCTCTGCGTGTTTGCGGCCTTTTGGTTGGACCGCAGCGTGCCCGCGCTTTCGCGGGTGGGAGCGTCACTCCTGGCGTTGGTGCTGGGCGCGGTGCTCTCGAACACCAACCTCGTGCCGGTCTCCAGCCCGGTCTACGACGGCATCACCGGCGTGGTCACGTCCCTGGCCATCGCCTGGTTGCTTCTCTCCGTCAACCTAGCCGACCTGAAACGCGCGGGTCCCCGCATCCTGGGCGCGTTCTCGCTGGCGCTGCTCGGCACCGCGATCGGAGCGGCGGTCGGAGCCTTTCTGTTCGGGAGCCGGTTCGGAGACGACACGTGGCGTCTGGCCGGGACCCTCACAGGGACGTACTCGGGCGGGTCGGTCAACTTTGTCGCAGTGGGCCGCGCGGTCGAGTTGCCGGACGCGCTGTTCGCCGGAGCCAACGCGGCGGACGCCCTCACGACCGGGCTTTGGCTCGCGGTCACGCTGACGCTTCCTCTGTGGTTGAAGCGTTGGTATCCACCCGCGCCGGCACCCGTCGCTTCGTCGGGCTCCGCGGATCCGCTCCCTCCGGCGGATGCCGACCTCGGCGAGTCGCATCCGTTCTTCCGCACCGTGCCGCTCTCCACGCTCGACCTGGCCACCCTGCTGGCCCTCGGATTCGGATTGGTGCTGGTGGCGGAGTGGCTGGGAACCGTGATTCCGGCCGTACCCTCGGTCCTCTGGCTCACAACGCTCGCGCTCGTGGTGGGCCACGTGGGTCCGTGGCGCGACGCGACCGGGGCCTTTCAGCTCGGCAACCTCGCGCTCCACTTCTTCTTCGTCGTGATCGGGATCTTCTCGAAGGTCTCGGAGATCATGGCCGTCGGCGTGGCCGTCTTCTACTTCACCGTCACCGTGGTCCTGGTGCACGGCCTGGTGGTGTTCGGTCTGGGCAGGGCGTTCCGGCTGGACGTGGGCACCTTGGCCGTGGCTTCGCAGGCGGCCGTGGGCGGGCCGTCATCGGCATTGGCCGTTGCCGTCAGCCGCAAATGGACGTGGCTGGTGCTCCCCGGCGTGGTCGTGGGGCTTTTGGGCTACGCGGTCGGGAACTACCTGGGCCTGGCGGTGGCGGCGGTGGTGCGGGGGGTGGGGTAGCGTCCGACAAGCGCGTGATCGGGGGGCGGCCTCGAGGTAAGAAGGAGCACCGGCACCGCTGAAATGGAGTCCCATTTTCCTACGCCAGATCGTCGCTTGGGAAAATTACTACGAGATCGTACAAATTCTCAGATTTGACAGGGAAAAAAGTGTCAAAACATATGTTTCGGGATGATTTCGGGGTGGCTTTCGAGGCGTGCGATACGCTATCCGGTTTGTTTACAGGGGTTTATAGAGACGGCGATGTTGCTGGCCACGATTCCCAGATTTGACAGTTCTGGAGGCTGTGGAAAAGTGGGGCAAATCGGTCAGATCTGGGAATCGGAGGTCAAGTGTAGGATGAGCGTGACGTTGTAAGATTTGTCGCGTTAAATATTTAGCGATCTCGGCACGCGATGGCGCGTGGCTTTCATTAAGAGGCCTTCGGAAAAGACCCTCAACCAGGTGTCCTTCGGAGGTCAGGTAGATGGACTCGTCACGCCGTCGCATTGGGTTGTTCTCGCAGTCCCGTTTCCCCTCGCCGTCCACGAGCGCACGCGCGCGTATATGCGCGCGTGCGCGTCCGATGTTGTGGACGGTGCTGCTGTTGTTCGTCGCGGGCGCGAGCGTGTTGCTGAGTCCGGCGGTTGTGAGCGGTCAGGACGGATCGATGCGGGTTCGTCCGCAGTCACCGACGGCGGCGTCGTTGGGCGAGTACGGGGACGTACCGGTGGCGCTGTATACGGGGACGCCGAACGTGACGGTCCCGCTGTTCACGGTGGAAGGCCGAACGTTGGCGGTTCCGTTGGCGCTGACGTACCACGGCGGCGGTGTCCGAGTGGAGGAGCAGGCGAGCTGGGTGGGTCTGGGCTGGAGCCTGGTCGCGGGCGGCACGATCACGCGGACGGTACGCGGTCTCGCGGACGATCTGACGAACGGGTACTACACGAACGGACAGACGTTCTACAAGAACGGGATGTGGCCGAACCCGCCGAACGCGACGTTGGACAAGATCGCGGATGGCCTCTTGGACGGCGAGCCGGACCAGTTCTTCTTCAACTTCCAGGGCCGGTCGGGCAAGTTCGTGATGGGTCCGACGGACTCGACGGGCGCGGTGAAAGAGGTACGCGCCATCCCGTATCAGAAGCTGAAGATCGTGCCGGTGCTGAGCGCGGGTCGGATCCACGAGTGGGAAGTGACGACCGAAGACGGGACCGAGTACACGTTCGCGGCTCGCGAGGTGAACACGGACAAGAGCTCGTCGAACCTTGGCGGCGTGCTGCCCGCGCACTTCGGACTGGACCACACATCGGCGTGGCACCTGACGAAGATCCGCACGCCTGGCGGCGAGGAGGCAACGTTCTACTACACGTCGCGTTCGACGACGCACCAGGGCGTGGGGTTCCGGGAGTTATACGGCTACGACTCGAACAACTGCGTGCCGGACGAAGCGTGGATGAACAACACGTACGATCTGGACATTCAGGTGTTGGACTCGATCAAGACACCGGTGCAGACGGTGCACTTTGCGACGTCGCTCAGGACGGACCTCAAGTCGCCGACGGGCGTTCAGCAGGAATACAAGCTGGACGAGATCACGGTAAAGTCGGCGGGCGGCACGGTGATCCGGAAGTTCGATCTGGATATGGACTACGCTTTGGGCGGACGTCTGACGCTCAAGAACGTGTACGAGACGGATGCGTCGGGCACCAAGCTACCGCCGCACACGTTCGCGTACGACACGAACGCGACGCTTCCGTCGCCGACCTCGTACGACACGGATCACTGGGGGTTCTTCAACGACGCGAACAACAACACGCCGATCCCCGGGATGCCGGCACCGGAAGATCCGAACGAATGGCTGGACGGAGCGGACCGGGATCCGGATGCGAGCACGGTCAAAGCGGGGAGCCTGACGAAGATCACGTATCCGACGGGTGGCGAGACGGAGTTCGATTGGGAGATCAACGACTACGGCAAGATCGGCCCAAGTGGTAGCCAACCGTACGGGTACGGCGATCCGGAGAGTAAGTCGGAGCAGGCGTCGGAGTATCAGGGTCAACAGACGGAGACGTTCGTGATCGGCGGTGTTGCGGGAACGGCAATCCCGGTCGAGTTCACGGTCGTCATTGACCCGGACGGGTGTGGCCAGCAGTTCGGGTGTCCGTACGTCGAGATCGTGAATGAAGATGGCCCGTTCACGGAAGACACGACGTTCACGCTGCTGCTGGATCCCGGCACGTATCAGTTGCGTGCGTACTCGGAGCAGACGGGCGGATTTGCGAAGATCACGGCGAAGTGGCGCGAGCTGAACGCGGAGAACAAGAAGCTGGGCGGGGGCTTGCGGATCCAAGAGATCCGGAACAAGGACGGGATGGGGAACACGCAGACGCGGACGTTCGACTATACGCTCGCGTCGGACCCGACGCGCTCGAGTGGCGTGGTCTCGACGGAGCCGCGCTACGGGTTTTACTACGACGTGGCGGGTAGCTGCAACTACGCATCGCGGCAGTCGACATCGAAGATGCCGTTGGGCGAAGGTCCTGCGGTCGGCTACAGCGAGGTGACGGTCGAGCACGGGGTGAACGGCGTGTACGGCACGACACGCACGACGTTCCGGAGCGTGCTCGACAAGGCGGACGACATCCTACCGGTGAGCGACCAGCCGAACCTACGGTCGACGACGTACGGATGGATGCGCGGTCAGACGGTCGAGGCGCGAGAACGGAACCGGTTGGGCAAGAACCAGCGTTGGTCGCGGTCCGAGTATGCGTTCATGAGCACGGAGCCGACGACGCTCCGCAAGTTCCGTGGCATGGCGGTGCAGCGGTTCGGCGGGTCGGGCGCGCCGACCTCGGCGGTCGAAGTGCGGAACGCGTTCGAGGTGATCTCGGAGTGGACGTACAAGAGCGTGGACTCGACGATCGTCTACAACGACGACGGCTCGAACGCGGACACGATGGCGGTCCGCTACGAGTACGGGAACCCGACGCACGTGCAGTTGACGAAGGTCCGCGAGCAGCAGCGAGACGGCACGGTGCGCGTGACGCGGATGCAGTATCCAGCGGACTACGGGAACGGAACGGGCGCGGAGGCGGACGCGCTCGAGGAGATGCGCGGCGCAGCGCACATGCACTCGCCGGTGATCGAGCGTTGGGTCGCGGACTCGAGTGCAACAGTCGCGGTCTACGAGGCGACGCTCACGACGTTCAAGGAGTACGGCACGGATCAGTTCCTGCCGTATCAGCGGTTCGCGCTCGAGAAGACGACATCGGACACCGGGTTCCAGCCGTCGAGTGTGACGGGCGGCGCGTTCACGAAAGACGGCGACTACGTGAAGGTCGAGACCGCGCACTCGTACGATGCGTCGGGCCGGATCACGCAGCACAGCGACGCGCGCTCGAAGGTCACGAACTACTTCTACAACGGCGGCACGTCGGGCGAGGCGTTCCTGTCGGCGATCACGCGCGTGAACGACGGCACCGGCTCGACGCACCTGACAACGTCGTTCACATACAACGCGTCGGGCTACATGTCGTCGATGCGCGACGAGGGCGGAGCGGACCGGCGGTTCGAGTATGACGGGTTCGGCCGACTCAAGACAATCAAGAACGACGGCTACCAAAAGCTCGAGGAGTACGCGTACGCGTTCTCGCGCACGCTCGGCAACGGCTGGACCTATAGCGCGAGTTCGCCGAACAAGGTCACGACGACCACCTACCTGTCGACGAGCCCGACGGTCACGACCACGGGCATCGAGTATCTGGACGGGCTCGGGCGCTCGGTCCAGACGCAGGTCAAAGACGGCTCCCAGTACGTGGTCACGGCGACCGAGTACGACGCGCAGGGCCAGATGTGGCGGCAGTGGAAGCCCTATCCGGCATCGAGCGGCGGAAGCTACCAGTCGAGCTACAACTCGGCGGCAACGAGCTACTACAACACGCTGCACAGCACGAGTGCGGCGAAGCCGTACCAAGAACACGAGTACACGGAGGACGCACTCACGCGACCACGTCGGATCACGCGCGAGTACATCGGCGGCTCACATCAAGGCGAGTTCCAGTACCGGTACTACCTGAACCCGGGCAACAGTCGGACGTTCTTGGAGGAGATCGACGAAGCAGGCACGAAGACGCGGACGTACAAGGACCGGTTCGGGTTCACGGTACAACGCACGCTCGGGTTCGGGACCGCGGACGAGACGAACACGCACTTCACGAACGACATCGTGGGCCGGCGCATCGAGTCCAAGGATCCGCGCGGGCTCACAACCGACTTCACGTGGAACACACGTGGCCAGTTGCTCGCCCGAGACAACCCGGAAGAGGACCTGACCGAGTTCAAGTACGACCAGAACGGGAACCTGAGGTTCAAGCAGAACTCGGATCACTCGCACGCGTCGAATCCCGAGGTCGTGTTCACGACCTACGACTTCGCGAACCGGCCGCTGATCACCGGGCGCGGTGCCGCGACGTTCAGCTCGCTCAACCCCGACGGCTCGAACGCGGTTGAAACGCCGACCGCGAACTGGCGGGTCGTACGTGCCTACGACGCCAAGCCCTCGACCTCGAACTTCCCGTGGGACAAGTTCTCGAGCCAGATCAACGCGCTCACACTCACGAACACGACCGGCCGGCTCGCAGCCGTCGCCAGCTACTCGACCGGATCGTGGCAGGCAACGCTGTTCAGCTACGACGCCGACGGCCGCATCACCAAGCGCTACGTCTACACGCACCAGAACGGCACGACCAATGTGCTCACGGCGCTCAACGCGACGTTCTCCTATACCTGGGACCTCAGGAACGAGCTCGTCGACCGCCACCTCGCCGTCGGTGCCAACCAGTACAAGCTCTGGTACGACTACGACGACCGCGGCCTGCTCGACGAGGTGCGTGGCTCGACCAGCACGTCCAAGCCTTCGTCGGCCGATGTCCAATACACGCACCGGCCGTCCGGTGCACGCGCGAGCTTCGACTACATCGGCGGACCCACGGTCGATCTGCGCTACGATATCCGCGAACGGCTCGACCGCATCGGCAACCCCTGGCTCACCAGTTCCAAGTTCAGCGCCGAATACGGCTACAACTGGAACTCGACGATCGCGTGGTCGACGCAGCGCAACACCGGGCTATCCAGCCAGGCGCACTACCACTACGCCTACGCGTACGACGGCGCAAAACGCCTGAAGTCCGCCGACTACTCGTACTGGAACGGCAGCTCGTGGTCGAACGTTGCCGCGCACGACGTCACGAACATCACCTACGACGACGCCGGCAACATCCTCACGCTCAAGCGCTACGGCCAGTCCGGCAGCCTGCTCGATGATCTGACCTACAGCTACGGCTACAACAGCCGGCTCACGCAGGTCACCGATGCCGTGAGCCCGACCACCAACCCCGACGACGCCGAAAGCGGCGCGTTCGCCTACGGCTGGAGCGGAAAGCAGACCAAGGCCGATCCCTACGGCGTGAGCGGCGTCAACTACGACTACCAGGACCGCCCCCTCTCGCTCTGGAAGGGCGGCCAGCAGAGCAAGTACCGCTACGACGACGCTGGCAACCGCATTAGTAAGCAGACCGGCTCCGGTAACGTCGAGTACTACCTCCTCGACGGCATGACCACCGTCGCCGTGTTCACCACCAACTCGGGCGGCACCGTCACCGACAAGTTCTTCAACCTGATCACGTCCTCCGGTGAGGTGTTCGGCAGGGACCCCGTCGCTTCCGCCAAGCTCTACTACTACAAGGACCTGCTCGGTACCGTCAGGGCCGTCGCCAACACCTCGAACGTCCTCGTCGAAAGCGCCGACTACGGGCCCTGGGGCGTTCGCATGGAGGGCCGCAGCACCGGCACCGCCGCCACCAAGGACGGGTTCACCGGCAAAGAACGCGACCTCGAAACCGGGTTCGACTACTTCGGTGCCAGGCACTACATGCCCGCCATCGGTCGGTGGGCTGGACCAGACCCGCTCGCGGATGAAGTTCCGGAATGGTCCACGTATAACTACGTGTTCAACAACCCTGTCATACTCACCGATCCCGACGGGCGATGTCCTTGGTGTGTCATCGGTGCTGCAATCGGCGGCGTTACCGAGTTCGGTGCGCAGGTAGTAGGAGGAGTGTTGGCGGGCCACAGCTTACGAGAGTCGGTGGCGCGAGTTGATCGAACCGATGTCGCCACCGCCACCGTGGTAGGTGCTGCCACCGGGGGTCTCAGCGTCTTGCGTACAGCCGCTACGGCAGTGAGAGTAGGTGGAGGTGCCGCACTGAGTGTCGTAGAAGGTGCAGTGAAGGGGAACACCGGTTCTGATAGGCCGGGATACACCGCAGCGGATGCCGTCATCGACGCAGGCCTTCCAATCGCAGCTGGGTATACTGCTGAGGCAGCCCAAGCTGTTGCCCAGGGAAGCCGACAGGGTCGTATCCTTGAGAGAACAGCGGATCGCATGGAGCGAGTTAATAGTCAAAATTCACGAAATTCACGGGTCACGGCTACCGCCGCCGCTCGCGAAGCAGCCGATCGTTACGGTGATGGTGCGGTCGCACAGTCAGTTCAATCGGCGTCGATTGCGACCGGATCGGCCGTGCTCAATTCGGCAGGTGGTAGCTCATCCACAGCGACATCTCCACCGTCGCAGAGTCGGCGCTCACCCGTAGTGTCTCGCCGGCCGATGCCGGTAGTTCGCCGCAATAATTGAGGGATCCAATCTTGTCTCACTCGAAGCCCGATCATGCGCCATAAACATGAAGTCGTAGAAACGCAAAAGGCAGCACAGAGGAAGACGACAGGGCCTGTGCATCGAAATACGGTACTAGTTGTCACACAGCTGGCAGTGCTTTGGGCTGCGCGCACGGTTGACGTTGCCAGTAGCACGTATGCGAGGGCTCAAGGCGCCCTTCTGGCGATTACCGTCCTGCTTGTAGCATATGTCATCATGATGTATTGGTCACCCTCAGGTCAATGGCAATCGAGCGAATCTCGCCGCCAAACAACATCGTCTCTTTTTCACAGAGTCGAATACGTACTGATGTACATCATTGTGATATTGATCATCGTATCGATTTTGACAATAGACATTGCGTTTATCCGTAGCAATGGGGTCCGCATCACGGGAGCTGGCGCCGTGGCCCTTGTATGGGCGCTTAGGGCAGTGTGGTTGAGATTCAGAACCTGAGTGACCTGAGTCTCAACCTGGTTCCGATGGATGCAGCAATCCGCACGAGAGACCCGCCGCGTTTTGCGGCGGGTCCTCACGCCTTCCCTCAGCCGCCCCGCCCCAAAAGCGCATCCACGGCCGCATCGAGTTGGCTGTCGCGCCCGGTATAGGACTCCCCCATCGGTCGGATCACCTCGGTGTCCACGGGTCTCGGGTTCAGCTCCATGTTCTCGCCGTCCGAGCCGCGGATTTTCGCCCGGGGCATGCGGACGGTGGACCCGTCCACCAGCGTGGTTCCCCAGGTGTAGATGATCCACCCCGCCGTGGGCTCCCCGATCACCGGCCCCAACTCCAGGGTGCGGTAGCCCTCGGTGAAGTCCTCTCCGTCCGACAGCGTGTGCTGGTTCACGACCAGGGCGGTGCCCCGCTCCAGGGACCGCTGGCCCAGCATGCTGCGGGCGTTGGCCTCGGGATATCCCCGCACCTGCATGGTCATGTACCCGCGTCGGGCAAAGGCGTCCAGGGCATACGCGTTCACAAACCCGCCGTTGTTGTTGCGGATGTCGATGATCACGCCTTCGCGGTCGTGATTGACGGCATCGAGATCCACGTAAAGCTGTCGTAGCGCGCCCGAGCCCATGTTGGGCATGTGCACGTATCCCAACCGCCCCCCGCTCACGCGGTCCACGTAGGCCCGGTTCGCCTCCACCCAGTCCCGGTACTCGAGCTGGCGTTCCGCCTGGGTGGAGATCGGGCGCACGCTCACTTCCCGGGCGTTCCGCCCGTCGGCGTTCCCCGACACGCTGAGCGTGACTTTGTCCCCCTGCGTCTCTTCCAGGAGCCGGTCGAGGTTGGTGGACTGGTCGATCGCCGTGCCCCCCACGGCGAGCAGGTAATCCCCCACCTGGATTCCACCCGCCACGTGCGCCGGACCCAACGGGACCACCTCGGTGACGCGGAGCCGGCCGTTCGCCTCGTACTCGGTGCGGTCGAATCGCAGCCCCGGGACTCCGGTGTCCGGACCGTCCCTGTTGGAGCGGATGGAATGGCCCAGATGGGAGCCGTTCAGCTCGCCCAGCATCATGTTCATCAGGCGCGAGTACTCGGCCGGCGTGCGGGCGCCGCGCACCTGCGGCTCGAACCTCTCCCGGGCGGCTTCCCAATCCGCACCGTGGAGGCCGTCGTCGTAGAAGTGGTCGCGCATATAGCGCCACCCCTGGGCGAAGGCCTCCATGGTGAGCGCACGCGTGTCGACGTCCATCTCCGCGGTCACGGCCATCGTACGGGTCTGCCCGCTCTCCACGTTGGCCACCCGGACACGACCCTGGGCCAGGAAGTAGACCTCACTGCCGTCCGGCGTGAACAGCGGACGGCTCTTGAACCCGGCTGTGGACGTAACCTGGCGCGTCACGCGCGGACCCTCGGCGTCGGGGTCCACGGTGAACGCGTACAGGTTCTGCTGACCTTCCGCGGCCGCGGTGAACACCAGTGTCTTCCCGTCCGGACTCAACGAGATCGAGCCCACGTCCACCCCGATGGGCAGTAGCGTGAGCCGGCGACGGATGCCCTCGAACACGGGCGTCATTCCGTCGCCGGCGTCCTCCTCGGCCGCGTCTCCGTCCTGAGTCTCCCCGCCCGTAGGCTCATCTTCCTCTTCGAACAGCTCGCGGAAGCGGTCCTCTCGGAAGCGAGGGGTCTTGGGCACCAGGTCGATGGCCGCGACCTGGCCGGTCTGCGTGCGGTGCTGGGTGTCGAAGTACAGCGTCTCGCCGCTCGGGTCCCAGGCGATGGAGCCCGCGAACGAGTTGGCGAGGCCCGAGACCGCTCGGGCCTCGCCGCCGCCCGCCGGGATCACCCAGAGGTTGGTGAACATGCGGTCGTCCGACGCCAGATAGGCCAGCCACTCTCCGTCCGGTGACCAGACCAGCGGCTCCGCCGCGGTGAACGGGTCCACCCAGAGCTGGGCGCTAGCCAGCAGGACGTCATCGCCCGACTCGAGGGTGACTACGCGCACTTCCGTGCCGTTCCGCGTATACGCGATGCGGGTCCCGTCCGCCGAGAACCGAGGGGTGATATCGGCGTCGACCCCTCCGGTGATGCGGGACTCCTCCTCCGAGCCAAAGTCGTAGAGGAATAGGCTGGGCGTCCCGTCACGCTTGGAGACGTATGCGATGCGCCGCGAATCCGGTGCCCACGTGATCTCCGACTCGGGCGCCAAGGTGTGGGTTACCCGGGCGGCCACTCCGCCGTCCTTGGCCGAGGCCGCAAACACCTCGCCTCTGGCCGTGAACGCCACCTTCTTGCCGTCGGGCGAAAGCGCGAGGGCGGAGAACCCGTTCGACAAGCTCAGGTGCTCCACGTCCGCACTGCGGGTGGCGGCTCTCAGTGTGATCGGCACCCGTGCGGGCTCTCCGTCGGGGAGCCGCAGGGACCAGATGCCGAAGTCCCGCTCGAACACGACCAGATCCGTTGCAGCGCTGATGGAGGGAAAGAGCAGCCGTCCATCCCGGAACTGCGTGACGGCTCGGGCCTGGCCGCCGTCGGCCGGTTGGGCCCACAGGTTCTCTGTGCCCGAGCGATCGGAGACGTAGACGATCTCGTCTCCGGCCCGGGTCCACATCGGCTGGACGTTCTTCGAGCCCGGATCCGACAGGCGCCGATACGACGGGGGCTCACCGGGAGTGGCCACCCAGATCTCGGACTCGTCGATGTGGCTGTGCCCGTTTCGCCACCATTGGCCCTGCGCCATTCGGCCGCGGGCCGCCACCGCGATTCGTTGGCCGTCCGGCGAGATGGCCGCGTGGAATTCGGGTGCGTAGGCGTCGGCCAGCACCGGCATGGGCGTGCCGCCGGCCGACCGGATTCGCCACACGTCGGGATGTCCGCCCGGGTCTTGGCGGCCGTCCGAGAAGTAGATCCACTCTCCGTCGGGGGACCATGCATCGAGCTGCTCCCCTCCGTCGCCGAAGGTGAGTCGGGTGACCGAACCGGACCCCAGGTCCAGCACATAGATGTCGTTGTCGCCCGCCCGGTTCGAGATGAAGCCGAGGCGCCCGCCGTCCGGCGAGTAGAGCGGCATGCCCTCGTCCGCCTCGTGGCTCACCAGGAGGGAGGCGGTCCCGCCGGTCGCAGGAACCGTCCAGATGTCCCCACCGCTCACAAACGCGATCTCGGAGCCGTCGGGGCTCACCGCGGGCTGAGCGAAGGATGGGAGGGCTTCCTGGGCCACGGCGGGGACGGCCTGCACGACCGTCAGCGTCACACCGACCAAAGCCGGCAAGATGACTCGACTCTCGGAACGCACTCCCATTCTTCCCCCTTTTTGTATGCAGCTACTTTCGGCCTGAGTGAGTCGTCTTCCGCCTCAGGGCCCAGCCCAGTCAGGCAACGTCCCCGGCTCGATCCCGAAGAGCACGGTCCCCAGCAGATAGAACACGGCGGTGATGACCAAGCCGCCGATCAGGTTGAGGACCACGCCGACCCGCGCCATCTCCGGAATGGTCACGCGCTCACTTCCGAAGACGACCGCGTTCGGCGGTGTGGCCACCGGCATCATGAACGCGCACGAAGCGGAAAGCGTGGCCGGAATCATCAATAGCAGCGGATGGACGTTCGCGGCCACGGCAACCGAGGCCAACACGGGCAGCACCATCTCGGTGGTGGCCGTGTTCGAGGTCAGCTCCGTGAGGAACGTGATCCCGAGGCAGATGGCGAGTACCAGCAGGACGGGCGGGATCGCGGAAAGCCCGGCGAACTGCTCGCCGATGAAGCGGGCCAAGCCCGTGATCTGGAACCCGTGCGCAAGGGCGAATCCGCCGCCGAACAACAACACGATGTTCCAAGGCAGGCGAATGATCACGTCAGGCCCCATCACCGTGGCGGAGCGCGCACCCGGGGACCGGGTGGGCACCAGGAACAGCAGGCCGGCCATGAACATGGCCACGGTTGCGTCGTCGATGAGCGCTCCGTTCGGGAGCAGTTGGGACCAGCCCGGAACGGTGAGCGATCCCACGCTAACGGGCGCGCGGAAAACCCACAGCAGCGCGGTCAGCGCGAAGACCGAGATCACGACCCGCTCCTCGAACGAGACCGGGCCCAGCTTCTCGGCTTCGGCAACCACGATCTCCCGGTCCACGGTCACGTCGCTCGGGACACGATAGAACAGCCGGGTCAGGAGGAGCCAGGCCAGCATCAGCATGATCACCGAGATCGGAAGGCCCAGTACCACCCACTGTCCGAAGGTTATAGGCGGCGCCTCCGGAAACGTGATCTGGACGATGCGCTGGAAGGACAGGTTCGGGGGTGTGCCGACCAACGTGGCCAACCCACCCGCGGAGCAGGCGTAGGCGATTCCCAGCATCAGCGAGACCGAAAACGCATGGGTCCGCTCCACCCCGAAGTCCTCTTCCATGCGTAGGATCACCGCGAGCCCGATCGGGATCATCATGATGGCGGTGGCGGTGTTCGAGATCCACATGGAGAGGAAGGCCGCCGCGACCATGAATCCCAGGATGATGCGTGCGCTTCCGCCCCCGACGGCGCGAATGATCCAGAGCGCAATCCGGCGGTGTACGTTCCACTTTTCCATCGTCAGCGCGATCATGAAGCCGCCCAGGAACAGGACGATGGTGCTGTTGAAGTACACGGGCGCCGTCGCACCCGTCGGCTCCAGGCCGAGCAACGGGTAGAGGACGAGGGGAATCAGGGCCGTTGCGAAGAGCGGGATCGCGTCGGTGATCCACCAGGTCGCCATGAGCACGGCCACCGCGGCCATGCGAGTGACTTGCGGCTCTCCGGGCTGCAGGTCCGTCAACAGAAGCGCCAGGAACAGCGCGGGTCCCAGAAACAGACCCACCGTCTGACTGCGTGAGCGCCCCGTCCGGCGGGGTAGTCGGAGGTGATCCCGCTCGGGTGGGGTCGGGGTCGTGGGCTCGGCCACCTATGTGGATCCGGGAGCCTGCGAGCGCGCACTCGACGTCCGCACTCGGATTCTAACGAGGCGCTTGCCGCCGCCGGAGCTTCGCATGAGCCGAAAGTAACGACACCGTCGCCGGGATGCCCAACGCCGGAGTCCGGCTGACCGGAGCGATCATCGAGAGGCCGAGGGCCGGCCTCCGGGCTCAGTGCATCAGCACCGTGATCTGGTCGTTCCTCACCAGGATGACCTCATCATCCCACTGATCCAGAATCGCCTGGAGCATCCCGGCCTCGTCGGAACGGATCTGCACCGCCCGAATGGGCCGATCGAGCCCGCCGGAAAGGCCCCAGTTGCGCCAGCGCAAGTCGGCCCGCCGAGTATCGAGGTCCAACTCCACGCCCGTCGCTTCCAGCTCGACTGGAAGCACGCCCCAGCCGCCATGGGCGGGATAGCGTCCTTCGTCCTCTGCGTACGCGTCCGTGGCGGTCCTGATATCTCTCAGGGTCTGGATCACATCCGCCACTTCCTCGGTGACCGACGCGCTCTGCGCGGCGGGAACGGCGACGTTCGCCAGAATTCCGGCCACCGCCACGACGACGATCAGCCCCGCGGCCCGGTTACCCTGTTTCATCGGACCGGCCCTCCGGCGATGCGCTCGACCAACGACTCGTATACGGCGTCCTCCGTTCCCGGCCGGTAGAGCACCCTCCGGCCGCTCACCTCGGTGGACAACGTGAACGTGCCGTCCTCACGGGGACGGTAGCCCACGTTGTCTCCCAGCTCTCCCACCTGGACCAACGACGCCGGCAAGGCCCCGCGGGCCTGCAAGTGGGCCTCGATCTCCTGACCCAGGAGGTAGAGCTCGAAGCGTGCGGCCGCCTCTTCCGCCTCGACGGTGGCCAGCTCAACCGGCGTCATCGCACGGCGTACGTTCCAAGCGGTGCCCAGCAGAAACGCCAGCACCAACAGCTTGGCGAGCGCGCCGCCTCCGCCGCGCTTGGGGCGCGGCACCATCTGTAGGGGCACGTCGTCCGGGATCTGGGGGATCGGGGTCGCCGCCGGCTCGCCCTCGGCCGTCTGCGGCTCGTCTGAAAGGGCGGGGACCGCGCAGCAGTCCTGGGCCACACTCCAGTGTTTGGCTCTTTCGTTCGTGGGGTCGTCGGCCGCACCGGGACCCGGTTCGCCTGCCTCGTTGGAGGCGGTGGAACCGTGGCGGGTCTCGTCGCTCATGGGTTTTCGAGTATTGATGAGGGTCTATCGTCAACGCAGCCAGCGTCGTTGCCTTCGTAACACCAGGCTGTGGAGCAAGCTTCCGGCCAAGACGCGCCGCCGGTCGGGCGGTTCGGGGCCGGTACGCATGCCGTTCACGGGCGGTGGTCGGTCCGGTTGCCGCTCAATACGCGGAAACGCTAGGTTGGACGCGGGGTAACAGGGGCCTCCGTGGCGACTTCTGTACCGGTCGCCCGGCCCTTTTTTTGTCCAGCCACACAACCGTCAGCCGCGTGAGCGAATCGAGCGTCAAGCGCCGGGGGTACGCCCCCGCCGGCAAGGACACGGGAATCGTGAAGCCCAAGGGCACGAATGCGATTCGGGCCCACGAGCAGCTCACGACCGTTCCCCTCCGTTCCCGCAAGCCGCCGTGGCTCAAGGTGCGGTCGCCGGGAGGCGCCAACTACCTGCGCCTCAAGAAGCTCATGCGGTCGGAGAGCCTGCACACGGTGTGCGAGGAGGCGGGCTGCCCCAACATTGGAGAGTGCTGGGAAGCGGGCACGGCCACGTTCATGATCCTGGGCGATGTCTGCACCAGGGCCTGCAAGTACTGCGGCGTGGCCCACGGACTTCCCACGGAGCTCGACACCGATGAGCCCCGGCGGGTGGCCGAAACCGTCGCCGGGCTGGGCTTGGAACACGTGGTCATCACCAGCGTGAACCGGGACGAGCTCCCGGACGGCGGTGCCGGGATCTACGCCGAGACCATTCGTCAGATCAAAACCCGGATGCCGGGCTGCTCCGTCGAGGTCCTGATTCCCGATTTCAAGGGGGACGAAACCGCGTTGGCCACGGTGCTCGAGGCCGAGCCGTCTATTCTGGGCCACAACCTGGAGACCGTGGCGCGCCTTCACCCCGACGTGCGGCCCGGTGGACGGTATTGGCGCTCGATCTCGTACCTGGGCGCCTCCAAGCGCATCCGTCCGGACATCCTCACGAAAACGGGGATTATCCTGGGGATGGGAGAGGAAGGCCCCGAGATCCGACAGGCCATGGCCGACCTGCGCGAAGCGTCGGTGGACATCCTCACGCTGGGTCAGTACCTGAGGCCGTCTCCCATGCACATCGCGGTTGCACGTTGGGTGAGCCCCGAGGAGTTTGCCGAGTGGAAGCGCATCGGTGAGGAGGAGTACGGATTCCGCCACGTGGAGTCCGGCCCCCTCGTGCGCTCCAGCTATCATGCCAAAGAACAGGCGCGAGAGGTCGAGGCCGGTGGCCCGGGCCGCATCCAGCGGGTTATGGAAGCCGACGTGCCGGCGCCCGCGGAGGTCCGGCTGGATCTGGTCTCGTTGGACGTGGGCCGCCCCGGCCGCCAATGGACGGGGGGCGCCGACGAGCACGATCCGGCCCGACCGCCGAGAACCACCGAGGAGAGCTGAATCGCATCATGTCGGAAACGGGCACGGAGTCCAGGGTCGACGCGGACCCGGAAGCGACCAAGGAGAAGTCCGAGAAGGAGGGGCTGCAACTGCACCGGTTCACCGGTCAGGAGCTCAACACCTTCCTGAGGGAAATGCTGCTCTACCGCCGTTTCGAGGAAGAGGCGGAGAAGGCCTACGCGATCGGTAAGATCGGCGGCTTCTGCCATCTGCACATCGGCCAGGAGGGCGTTTCCGTCGGCTGCATTCGCCCGCTCCGCAGGGACGACTACGTGGTCACCGCGTACCGGGAGCACACCCAGGCTCTCGCCAAAGGCGTAAGCCCCCGGGCTGCCATGGCCGAGCTGTTCGGACGGGCCACGGGCGTGTCAGGCGGCCGGGGCGGCTCTATGCACCTGTTCTCGGCGTCGGACCGGTTCATGGGCGGCCACGGCATCGTGGGCGGACAGGTGCCGCTCGCCGCGGGAATCGGATTCGCGATCAAATACCGGGGCGGCGACCAGGTGTGCATGTGCTTCATGGGCGACGCTGCGGTCAACCAGGGTGCGTTCCACGAGGCGCTCAACATGGCCGCGGTTTGGCGGCTGCCGGTGATCTTCGTAGTAGAGAACAACGACTACGGCATGGGCACCAAGTACAGCCGCGTCTCGGCACGTCCCATCGCAGAGCGGGCCGAGGGCACGGGGGTGCCCGCCAGCCAGGTGAACGGACAGGACGTGCTGGCCACCTACCGCCACTTCGAGTCGCTCATCGAGGCTGTGCGCTCCGGGGGCGGCCCCCGTTACGTGGATGTGATGACCTACCGGTTCAAAGGCCACTCCATGTCCGATCCCTCCACCGGTGTCTATCGCACCAAGGAGGAAGTGGACGAGCACATGCGCACGCAGGATCCCATCACCGTGCTCAAGGAGCGCATGGAGCGCGCGGACATCATCACCGACGCCGAATTCCACGCGCTCGACGGGCAGGTCAAGGAGATCGTCACGGACGCCTCCGAGTGGGCCGACGCCCAGCCCTTCCCCGATCCCGACGAGCTCTACCGGCACGTGTACGCGGATGAAGACACTGCGGGCCGCCTGTACTTCGACGGACGGGACCGCTGATGCGCGAGATCACGTACCGCGACGCGCTCAACGAGGCGTTGGCCGAGGAGATGGAGCGGGACGACACCGTCTTCCTGATGGGCGAGGAAGTGGCCGAGTACGACGGCGCCTACAAGGTGTCCAAAGGATTGCTGGACCGGTTCGGCGACCAGCGGGTGGTCGATACGCCCATCGCCGAGCTGGGCTTTACGGGCGTCTGCGTGGGCGCGGCCATGGCGGGGCTTCGGCCGGTGGTGGAGTTCATGACGTTCAACTTCTCCATCCTCGCGCTGGACCAGGTGGTAAACTCCGCCGCGAAGATGCTCTACATGACCAACGGCCAGGTGGGCATGCCCATGGTGTTCAGGGGGCCCACCGGAGCCGCGCTCCAGCTTTCCGCCCAGCACTCCCAGGCGTGTGAGACATGGTATGCGCACGCGCCGGGCATCAAGCTCGTCACACCGGCCACGCCCGCGGACGCCAAGGGACTCCTGAAGGCCGCGATTCGGGACAACGATCCCGTGGCCTTCATGGAAGGCGAGCTGCTCTACAACGTGAAGGGGCCCGTGCCGGAGGCGGCAGACGGTGACCACGTGGTGCCGCTCGGCGTAGCGGACGTCAAGCGCGAGGGAGCCGACGTCTCCATCGTCACCCACGGGAAGATGGTCCACGTCGCGCTGCAGGCGGCCAAAGCGTTGGAGAAGGAAGAGGTGGACGCCGAGGTCCTGGATCTTCGCTCTCTTCGGCCGCTCGACGTGGACGCGATTCTGGATTCGGTGCGAAAGACCAACCGCGCCGTCTACCTCGAAGAGGGATGGCCCTACCTGGGAGTGGGGGCCCAGATCGCGGCCATCATCCAGGAGGAGGCGTTCGATCATCTGGACGCACCCGTGCTGAGGGTCACCCAAGCCGACACCCCCATGCCCTACGCCAAGAACCTGGAGCAACTGGCCAAGCCCAGCCCGGCCCGAGTGATCGAGGCCGTCAACCAGGTGCTGTACCGCTAACCGCGCGAGCCTAAACGAGCAGGGAAACGAAGAGGTCCATGGCAACAAAGGTCCACATGGAGGCGCTCTCCCCCACCATGGAGGAGGGTCAGGTCGTGAAGTGGCTCAAGGCCGAAGGCGATGCGGTTACGAGCGGGGATGTGCTGGCCGAGATCGAGACCGACAAGGCCACCATGGAGTTGGTTGCGCGGGGCGACGGCGTGCTCCGCGCGATCGTGCTGGACGAAGGAGGAACCGCACCCGTCGGAGCCGTGATCGGCGTGATTGCCGACGAAGGCGAGGACATTTCGGCCCTGCTGCCGGCGGACTCGGAATCCGCGCCGCCGGCGGCCGCCGAAGCGCCCGCTGCCGCTCCGGAGCCACCCGCCGGAGACCCGGCGCCCGCAGCCCAGCCCGCCCCCGAGCCCGAAGCGGAACCTGCTCCCGTGGCCATAGCCGCGCCGGCAGCTCCCGCGAACGGACGCATCCGCGCCTCACCGGTCGCGCGGCGGTTGGCCGCGGAAGCGCAGGTGGACCTGTCCGCGCTCACCGGGAGCGGACCCAGCGGTCGCATCGTGAAGCGCGACGTCGAAGCGTGGATCTCCGGCGGCGGCATGCCGGCGGCTCCCGCCACGGCACCTTCACCGACCCCGGCCGTGCCCACGGCTCCCGCTGCATCGGGACCCGAGTTCGAGGACGTCCCGCTCTCCCAGATGCGGAAGACCATCGCCAGGCGGCTGGTCGAATCCATCGGGCCCGTGCCCCACTTCTTCCTCACCGTCGAAGTGGACATGACGCGGACCATGGCGGCCCGGCGGCGCATCAACGAGCGCCTAGCCGACCAGGGCCGCAAGGTGTCGCTCAACGACATGATCATCCGCGCGGTCGCGGCGGCCTTGGTGCAACACCCCGCCGTCAACGCGCACTGGATGGGCGATCGCATTCGCCGGTTCAACCGGGCCCACGTGGGGGTGGCGGTGGCGGTCGACGACGGGCTCATCACCCCCGTCATCCGGGATGCACATGCCAAGGGCATCGCCACGATCGCCGAGGAGATCCGGGAAATGGCCGGCCGGGCGCGCGAGAAGCGTCTCAAGCCCGAAGAATACACCGGCGCCACCTTCTCGATCTCCAACCTCGGCATGTTCGGAATCCACGAGTTCACGGCCGTCATCAACCCGCCCGAGGCCGCGATTCTGGCCGTAGGCGGAATCCAGGAGACGCCCGTCGTGCAGGACGGCGAGCTCACCACCCGGCCCATGATGCGGATGACCATGAGCTGCGATCACCGGAGCATCGACGGAGCCACCGGATCCCGATTCCTGCAGACGCTCAAGACCATGTTGGAGGACCCGGTCACGATGCTCGAGTAGGTTGTGACCCCACCCCGGCCCCACGGAGCGCCTACGCAGATGAGACGCGTCGGAATCGGCCTGCTCACGCTGGCTCTCGCCCTGGGGTGCGGGACCGGCGGCACGGGGGGCAGCGGTGGAGCGACGGGGGCTCCGACCCCCTCCGGCGGAGAGAACCACGCCCGTCACCTGGATGCACCCTACGTGATCCTGTGGTCGTTCGACGGATTCCGGGCGGACTACCTCGACTGGTACCCGACCCCGAATTTCGACCGAGTGGCCCGCGAGGGACTCCGAGCCGACGGCCTGGTGCCGGTTTTCCCCAGCATGACCTTTCCCAACCACTACTCCATCGCTACCGGCCTCCACCCCCAAAACCATGGGCTCGTCGCCAACGAGTTCTACGACCCGGATCGGGACGCCTGGTACGACTACCACGAGCCATCCACCGTGATCGACGGATCGTGGTACGGCGGCGAGCCCATCTGGGTGACCGCCGAAAAGCAGGGCATGGTTGCCGCGTCTTACTTCTTCGTCGGCACCGAGGCGGACATCCAGGGCATCCGCCCCACCATCACCAAGACGTTCGACTCCCGCGTGCCCAACGCTGCGCGAGTGGATTCCGTCCTGGCCTGGCTGGACCTGCCCGACGATCGCCGGCCGCACATGCTCACGCTCTACATCTCCACCGTGGACGGCGCCGGCCACGACCACGGTCCGGCCGCACCCGAGACCCGGCAGGCCGTGGCCCACGCCGACTCGCTGTTGGGACACATGCTGCGCGGCCTCGAGCGCTCACCCGTGGGCGAGCGGACCTATCTCGTGCTCGTGGCCGATCACGGAATGGCGGAGGTGCACTCCGACCGGGTGGAGTATCTGGAAGACCATCTGGACCCCGACGAGTTGGTGATCAGCGCCGTCAGCGCCTACGCCAGCCTGTTCGTGCCGGCGGGCCCCGAGCGCGCCGTGGAGCTACGCGACCGGCTGAACCAAGGCATGCGGCACGGCCGCGCGTACCTCAAGCGGGACCTGCCCGAGGAGCTCCAATTCTCCCGCGGCCCTCGGGTGGGAGACATCGTCGTGTTGATGGATCAGGGATGGCGCGTCTACGCTGATCGGGAGAGCGGCCCTCGCGAGGGCCCCGGCGGCCAGCACGGGTACGTCCCGTCGCTCCGGAGCTCCCACGCGCTGTTCATCGCGAAGGGCCCCACGCTGGAGCGCGGCCGGCGGATCCCCGCGTTTCAGAACATCCACATCTATCCTTGGCTGGCGGGGCTGTTGGGTTTGGAGGCGGCGGAGATGGATGGGGACCCGGAGGTGCTGGGGCGGTTTGGGCGGTAGGGGGTTGAGGGGATTGTGGGCACGCACGGTGGGTGAACACGATGTTAAGCATCGCCTATCTCAGACGCCTCTCACTCGCTAGAGCCGAATCGCACCGAGTGAGAGCACTCGTAGACCGCAGAGGGGTCAGATGCGCGAAGCTCTTCCACTCGCTCCCACGTGGATTCCCAGTCTGACTCATCCGTAATCGGATCGCCCGGATAGGCATCACTTGTCCGGCGGAACACGCGCCAGATCGGTAGCTCAGTGGCGACGACTGACTCGAAGTACGTGGCTATGAAGCTCGGGAACCAGTTTGAGTCCATGCCCATGGACATCTCGGCTGTGGTACCGTGAGCCGCGACGAGCCCCCAGGGAGCTTTCGGACCGAATCCCTCCTGGCAGTACACGATCGCCGTGTTCGACGGCACATGCTCAAGCACCACCCAGCACGTGAACGAGTCCGGAGCGCCGTAGTCCCAACGACGCTCCTCCTGGCGCGGCGCGACTCGAAGTCCTGTGATGTGCTCAACTACTCTCGCGTCACGAACCGTCACGAGTTCCTGGGAAACGAAACTGGAGATGTCTCCAGGGTTCAACCCATATCCTCCTGAGCGCCGTCAGCAGCTCCGGACAGAGTCCCGTCCGATCATAGACCGACGGATTCCCGTACGGCGCCTCACCAAGAGCAATTGAAGCGTTCGGGTCGCTCGCTGCGATACACCGTCAGATCGCAACAGGTCGCCGGATCCGCTGTACAGACCACAGGCTCAGTCCGGCCCTTCTTCGGTGAAAAAGCGGAAGGCACCCGAGCCCGGCGATTGCTGCAGGGATAGCCTCCCGCACTCCGGGCACTTGTACAGAGTCCGGATTCGGTCGAGCGTGAGCTTGACCACCAGATCTGAGAATGCTCCCTGATCCGGAACGTGTGTCGGGTACCCGTCGCCTAGATGCTCAACGATCCAGTCGTCACGACGGCCGCGTGACACCGCCTGCGCGAGGGACGCTGCTGCCGATGACACCGAATCCAGTAGCTCTACGGCGTCGACGTCCGACACCACTTGGGCCCTCCAATCGATGCCATCGGATTGGTCGACGAACACGAAACCACACGGGCACCTAAGTTTGCTCATGTCCTCGGCCTTCGATGAGGCGGTCCAACCGGCAGGGAGGCTGACGGCCGGTCGTGTGGACAGACTGACAGACCAATTGGTTGCCTGACCAGGTAAGGTGGTGCGCGAGCGACCGGCGAAGGTTACCAGGCCGATTTGCGTCTGGATTGCTCCAACCGGGGTGAGATACGCAACTTAACTGCGTGACCGCTACACGAGCCCGGAGGACTGAGAGCAGGACGCATGAGGTGTAAATACGCGCATCTCGATCCCCAGTTCACGGTCGATCCGGAATGGGAACGTACAGACGCTCGAATCGCCGATTGGTGGAGCTCCTTCGAGGCACGCGTGGGTGCTCTGGACGACCTCTTCTCTCAGCGCTCGTCCTGGGATCTCGCATCGTGGATGCACGAGACACTCCAGGCGATCCATCCGCGGCTGATGTGGGAGTATGGGCGGGGCGCGGAGGGCCGCTATCGGCTGGTGATCACACCTGAGTCGGAGCATCGGTTGCGCCCTTTGGTTGACGCAGTCCTTGCACGAGCTCCCGCCGTGGAAGGTTGGGAGTTCCACGCACGTCGCCCCCGAGAGACACACGCGATGCTCGCGCCGGTCATCTCTGCGCGGTGTGGCTCCGATCTACTTCTGACTGGAGCCGCCGTTGAGCGCGGTGACTTCAACCGGTTGGACTTGACGTTCGCGCGACAGACGAGGTTCCCCCAGCGAACCCACGACCAAGCCCTGGCCCAGGCGTTCGTCGCCACCGAGACCCTTCTGGGAGAAGAATGTTTGAACCAGTGGGTCGGTGCCATTGAGGTCGTGAAGCGATTGTCGCAGCCCGTCCTGCTTCCAGCGTTCGCTGAAAGGGTAGACGGGTTGATTCGCGAGGTCAGGGCCTCGCTTCCCCAACAGCCGTACTCGGACCGCATCGACGACAGCAAATGGAGCATCTTCGAGCTGAAACCGGACACGGCGGATGACTATCCTCGGCGCGAGGATCTCTTCGTCGTAGCGACAGCCGACGTTGACCTCTGGAAGGCCTACCACCTGGATCCATTGTTCGCGTCTCGGCGCTTCTCGCGGCATGGCGAGATCTTCTGCTACCTGAAGATTGATCGGGCCGAGAGGCTTGACGCATCCGCTTTCGATGACCGCGGCGAAATCGCCGATGCGGTAGCCGCAGCGCTACGACAAGAAGGGCTCGGCTGCACGATCGGTGGAGGAACAGGGTTACGCTATTTGTATGTTGACCTGGCCATTGTGGATCTGGAGCGGTCGGTTCCACTGGTTCAGCATGCGCTTCAGGAAGGTGGGATCCCAAGCAGATCCTGGATCCGCTTCTTCGACGCTGAACTGGAATCCGAGTGGGTACGCGTCCGACCAGACACACCGCCGCCTCCATGACGACACCCAGGTGCGGCCTCGTCGAGTCAGTGTCCCGCGGCCAGGAGGGGCGTTTTGCAGGATGATGGCCGTAGATATCGGCGTGAGCGTCAAATCCTGTTCGGGCTCTCGGCAGGCTTTCTAGTGTGGCTCATCTATCGAGGCTACGTTTCCGGACCGTTCGATCCGTCCGCGTCGCGTTACGGATACAATTGGCCGGGTGACTTGCGACGAGTTGTGCTCGTAAGCGGGTCCCTCGTGTTGATACTCTGGACGGTGGCGCTACGCCCACTGCGGCTGTGGGTGAAGCCATGGCGAATCGCGGGGATCGGTGGATTGCTTACAGTCGGTGGGCTCGGGCACATGATCATTTGCATGCACTGCGGTTCGGTCGGTGCCGCGCCGGGAGTCACCGCCGCAGCAACGGGTCCTATTCTCGCCTTCTACGGAGTAGTAGCAGCGTTCCGGTTCAGGAATGCCGAGCCCGATTCCGGGGAGCCATCGTCGTGATCGCGGTTCCCCTAAGTTCTGGGAGGTAGGACTTCACCAAGCCGAGACCACCGTCAAACCCCGAGCGGCTCTGCGCGCTCCCAGAATCCGTGCAGCTTGTCCCACCACCTCGTAGCCTCAGGCTGTAGGTAGGGCCGGAACTCCACCGGCCTCGTCCGATCATGGAGGGACAGGTTCTGCAAACCCTCGAGCAGTCCGACCACGGTGCCCTCGGTTACGTACGGGTCGCCTTCGACCAGCTAGAGCTCGATCACGGAGAAGATTTCAGGAAACGACTCGACCCTTCCCTGAGCTAGCATGCCGATGAGGTGCCGTGCGAGATCGGCCAAGGCAAGGTAGAGAGGCCGGATCGTTCTCATCCTTCCAGTGCTGGACAAAGTCCAGCCAGGTCCCCTTGAACGAGGGACAAGCGGCCCTGCTCTTCGACCAGTTCGACGAGACGGATGAGTCTGCTTGGGGGAGTGCGGGTCACGAGTGGGGCAGAGGACGCACAACGCGGGCGCAGGCCCTGATCCGGCGGTGCTATCTGGAACGTCAGCCCCGGGGACCAGATACCACACCGGGCCGGGAACCGTAGGATCCGCCGTCCGCTGACGTAAGAAAGTTCTGGGAAGCAACCCGAGCGGGCACAACGCTCAGCTCGGGACCTGGCGGCTGCGTCGCGCTGTTCAAGCACAGGAACGTTGGTGTAGCCACGGAGCCTCTGCCCGAAGGAGTGGCGACTACCATGGAGTGGACGAGCCTCAGAACCGAATGCCGGGCACTGGCCCTGGGTCTGCTCATGTCCGTGGTGACGGGCGCAGGGATCTCGGCGCAGACGTCCAGCACCGTCATGGCGACGACGGCTGACGGCGTTTCGGTCTACGGGGAGAAGTATTTCGCCGATCTCGATGAGTCGGCTCCCCTTGTCCTCGCGTTTCACCAAGGGGGATCGAACGGTCGGGGCGAGTACGCGGAGATCGCTGCCTGGCTCAACCAGCAAGGATACCGCGTTGTCGCTTGGGACCAGCGCGTCGGGGGTGCCACCTACGGAAGCGAGAACCGGACAGCGGCGGGTTTGGTCGGAGACGATCAACCATCCTTCTGCGCTGCGTATTCCGACCTGGAGGCCGCGCTCGAGTACGCGGTCAGCGCGAACCTCGCTGAGCGCGTCGTCCTATGGGGGAGTTCCTACTCTGGCTCCCTGGTCTTCCGGCTCGCGTCGGAGAACCCTGACCGTGTCGCCGGAGTCATCGCCTTTTCTCCGGCCTCGGGCGGGCCTATGGCGGAATGCCGAGCGAGCACGTGGGCCGGTGACGTTCGGGCGCCGGTGCTCGTCCTACGACCAGCGTCCGAGATGACGCGGTCAAGCTCCGTCGAGCAGCGGGATCGCCTCACGGCAGCAGGAGCGGAATTCCACGTTGTCGAACATGGCATCCATGGTTCCTCGATGCTGGTCGACTCGAGAACCGGGTTTGACATGGCCGCCGCCCGTACTTCGGTCCTGGCCTGGCTGGAGCGGGCCACCGAACACCAAGGAAGCTGAGCCCGGCGCGCGGCGCCTCGCAGGATTCCAGGCGAAGGTTCAAGTGCGGGAGTCCTGATTCGCTTCACCTGCCCGCCGACCTTCGACTGATCCTCAAGGCCACGTCGACCAGGCCTGCAAGTACCCCAAGCGCCAGGTAGAGCATCAGGATGAAGCCCGCGCCGCCAAGCAGCCGCAGCCATCCGTCGGGGAGGAGCATGACGGCCATCCCACCCAACGCACATGCGATGGCACAACCCATCATCGACGGAGGCCGAGCCGTCGACGGGCTCGCCAACTGAGTGGTTACCCTGGCTGCACCGAAGCTCGCCACGAGGCCGATGGCGACCCACACGGCCAGGGCCAGGCCGCCGGGCCGGCCGAGCAGGCCCCCAGCGTCGCGGAACAACTCATGGACGTAGGCGGTCGCCACACCGGCGAGGAAGGCGGGAGGGCCGATTAATCGGTACGACATTCTAGGCGGGCAGTCGCTTCGCCCTGGCATGCCAGGTCCGGAAGCCGAGCCAGACCAGGGCCGCTAGCAAGAGGACGAAGAGGCCGTAGACACTGGACGCCAGCGGCACGGCAATCCCCGTGGCGATCAGCCAATGTATACCCGGTTCAATCGGTGCTGCGGCGCGCACGCTCAGCGCGGTTATGACCAGCCCGATGAGGGTGTGAATAAGGGCCACGGCAAAGGTGAACGCACCCCAGAAAAGGCTGGTGTTCATCGTCGACCGCGCTTGCGCACGGTCCGCTGCTTCCCCCCGTGTAGCATGCCACACGGCCCTGGCTGCGACGCCGAAGGTTACGAGCGCGAAGAAGGAGATGGACACGAGGGACTTTCCCATCAACCGGATCGAGAGCGGGGGAGGTGTTGAGGATCCCACTTGAGGGACGATCTCGTGTAGTGGAAGGATCAGGGACTGGCCCATGATTCCGACGATTTCCATCAGGTGGCTCCTGTTCGTCGTTATGTAGAGTGTCTCTATATACGACCTCGATCCTAATCCTTACAACCTGGCGTATCGTCCTTTCATTATGTAGGCCGCCGACGTATTTTGTAGAGCCGGCGGAGGTTGTCAAAGCCGCCCGCGGGCTCGATACCAGCGAACGCCATGACACATCGCGCCAACCTCTCGAAGCACATCAACGAGCTCCTCGTCCTCGCTCGTCTCCGGGAAGGACCTGCTCACGGCTACGAAATCGCTTTGGCGATCGAGCGCGATAGCCGCGGGGCTTTCACGGTCCAGCACGGCACCCTCTATCCCATCCTCCACCGCCTGGAGGGGGACGGGCTGATCGAGGGGCGCTGGGAGCGGAGCGGACGGCGCAAGAAGACCTACCACCTGACCGAGCGCGGGCGGAAGCACCTCGAGGGGGAGTCGCGGGAGATCAAGAGCCTCTTCCTCGATCTGATCCGAGCGCTCGATGTGCCAAGTCGTGCACACGGTTGACACGGGCCAGCGGGCGGTCGACCAGCTCCTGGGCCTCCCGGTTCGGCGGAAGGTGGTTTTGCTCCGAGAGCTGTGCAGCGATCTGGAGGGCTTGGAGGCGAAGGTGCAGGCGGAAGGACTCGCGCCCCGTGATGCTCGTGCGTTCGCGCTGAATCTTCTCACCCCTACGGACCGTGCCCTGGCCGACCTGGTGAGTCTGCACAGCCCTTGGTACGCTCGCCTCACCCGCTCTATCCCGTCCCGAGCCGTCCGGATCCTGGAGGCGATCGGGATCGGAGGAATGGCCGTTGCGGCCATCTTCTCTCCCCTGCACGCGTACGCCCGGTCCACAAGCCTGTCCGTATGGACAGCGGGTACTCTCGGTACCCTTGCGGTGATCGTGGCGGCTCACCTCATGTGGTGCGCGTTCCAAGTGCTCATCCGCGAAGAAGCGGATGCCGCCAGCCTTGTCCGAGCGGGAGCGATCCAGGCCGGGCTCCTCGTGCTCACTCTCGGCATTGGCGCATCTTCCGTGACACTCGAAGTCTTCTCGAGCGTCGAGCAGGCCTTGGGTGGTGATGTCATCCGCATCGCCCAGAGCGTGGCAACCTGCGCCGAGACCGCGGCGCTGGCGCTCGGTATCGCGATGTTGGGGCTCTTCGGCACGTGTGCCGTCCTCGGGGCCTATGTCTTGGCGGAAGACATCGAGGAGGAGTACAGGAGCCTGCTGGAACGCACCAATCCCCTGCACGAAGGTGGGACCCGGTGAGTCAGCTGCAGCCGTGGATCCAACACTTCGAGCAGATAGGGTTCATTCGGTGGCCCATGCTCGTGGGCACCCTCTTGTTGCTGCTCCAGATCGCTCGCGCAGTCGGGCAGCGAAGCCGGAAACCCTCCCGACACGTCACGACCAACCGGCATGCGGTCCTCGCGTGGGGCCTGCTGAATGCGCTCTTGGGCATTCTCGGGACCGCGCTGGGTTTGGCCGTGACCGCTCGCAGTGTCGAGCGCGTCGGCCACGTCGACCCGGACCTGCTGGGACCCGGTATCCGCGTGGCGCTCACGCCCGCGGTTTGGGGATGCTCCCTGTTCGCTTTGGCCGTGTCGGCATGGCTGCTCCTGACGTATGCTCGAAGCGCCGAGTCGGATATGCTAGAGGGAGCGGGGGCGTCGAGTGAGGCCGAGGGTGCATAGCGAGCATCCCTGATTTCCGGACTACCGAAACGACGTTCCGCTCCCTAGTGTAGGTACTAACATGGTTTATCCTGCAGATACCAACACCAGTGCGGGCGAAGTAGTCATGAACATGCGCGCCCGAGTACTCCGCCTGCCATTGCTCGTAATCAGCTGCGCGGCATTGGTCGGATCTTTGGCCACGTCCCTCGCGGCCCAAGCCTGCCTCGGTCTCCCCGGAGAGCGAGCTACATTGACTTTCGGATTAGAGGGAACCGACGGCGCGTCCGGTGGCTCTGCAAGTGTTGCACTCCGCACTGGACGTATCAACGTAGAGGTAACGCATTCGTCGCTGGACAAGTTCGCGCAACGAGATCGGATCGTGAGTACAGGCGGCCGCATCGCGCTCGGCTGGACCGACGGACCTTTTCAAGCTTGCGGCGTCGTGGGCACCGAGTGGACCAGCTACACGGCGTCGAGTTCCAGCAGTCAAGCGGGCTCAGAGCCTCGCAGATACCACATCACCGGTGATTTTATGCGAGTTCGGACTCCAGTCGGGGTCTCGATCGGCCAGGAGTTCATGCCGGACCGCAGCGTCACTCTGAATCCCTTCATGACCTTTGTGATTGCACATGATTACGAGCAGATGCATTGGGTCACGGAAGGCCGCGAGACGCGCCGTAGCTTCGGCCCGGGACTGAGCATGGGGACAACCGCTCGCCACGGCCCTGTGTTTCTTCGGTCTCAGCTCACGATGGTGCAGACCAAGGACCATGCGCTATCAGGTCACAACAACCACTGGCATCTCTTCCTGCACCTCGGCTGGGCGTTCTGACGGCCGTCTCACTCTTGACGGCCTTCTCGATCTCCCAAACGCCCCGCCGCGGACACCGTGACCTCCCATTCCACCCGACGTGAGCCCGATCCCCTAGCCGTCGAGCTGTTGCCGGAGTTCGACGTGGAGAGCTCTCACTCGATTTGGGTCAGCGCCACGCCCGAGGCCACGTACGCGGCTACCAGGCATCTCGACCTTTCCGGTTCCCGCTTGGTCCGGTGGTTGTTTCGGCTCCGTGGCATGCCCCGATCTGCGCTCACGCTCGACGGTCTGGCGCGGATACGCTTCAAGCCTCTCGTCGAGGATCCTCCCAACGCCTTCGCGCTCGGCCTCATCGGACAGTTCTGGCGAGCGTCCGGCCGCCTTCTCGACTTCGATCCGGCGACCTTCACCACCGCCCGTCATCCCGAGTTCGCAAAAGCCATCTGGCTCTTCCGCGTGCATCCGGAGTCCGGCCAACGCTGTGAGCTTGTGACGACGACCCGCGTCTACTGCATGGACCCCGAGTCGAGACGCCGCTTCCTTCGATACTGGAAGATCATCGCGCCGTTCAGCGGCGTGATCCGCCGCCAAGCGCTACAGCTTGCCCGTGACGCTGCCGAAGCCAAGGCCCTCAACCCCCTGCAGGGGGACCACAGGTAGGCGTCCCCTGGGGCCAACCGGCCGGCGCGGTGAATCCGTAGCCGATCCCACACACGAAATCCCAGTCCGCATGCCAGAAGATGCCGATCCAGCCGCGGTCGTCAGCTTGACGGACGAACGCCTCGATGCCCTCGGGGCGCTCCCACTCCAGGGACTCCAAGTCCGATGTATATGTGAACTCGGTCGAGTAGTGCATCTCTTGAGCTATCGCCAATGCGCGGACGGCGGGGCGTACCGCAGAGAGTGGATCGGCGGGACGTTGCTTGACCACAGCCGGTTCACGCACCGGGTCCGTCAGCCAGCTCGGGAGCTCCCCACGTTCCGAGCTTCGTTGTAGTGCGTAGACCCTCACGTATTCGACGTCGTTCGCGTCGCGCCATCTTCCCACCACTTCACTTAGAGAAACGTCGAGTGGCTCGAACCGTTCGGGGATCGAGACGATCGCCACGGCCTTAGCGGACGAGTCTACCACGGTGTAGGTCGGACTGGTGTGGCCAGATTCCGGTTCGCGAACCCAGACGTGACCGTCGTCGCTCACGAGCACCCGACGGAACCCAATCGGCCCTCCAGGTTGCGGCAAGCGGTCCAGAACGTTCTTCACCTCTTGGCGTTGCTGTGGCTCCAGCGCTCCCGAGACCCAAAACCCACCATAAAGCCATTGATCCATCGTGAAGAGCGAATCACCCGAGTACGGCGCTTCCCGCTCGATGCGAGCGAAGCCTCCGTGCGGATCGAGCATCGAGATACGCCGAGCCCAGCCGTCCAGGGTGAGCACCGAGTCGGCCGGCCCACGATGTAACCCACTCAGGCTGGTGAACTCCCCCGGTCCTTCTCCCTTGCCTCCGGAACTCGCGCGGAACTCCCCCGTGGGGGAAAACCGAGACAGGTGCAACGTCCCGTCGTCGGCAATGAGCAGGTCGCCGCCAGCAAGCCGGAGTACGTCAGCGACCCGATGCAGTTGGTACTCTTCGGCACCTCCGACCACGCCGATTTCGACAAGCGGCGCATCGGGTAGGGTCCAGAGAGGAACTCCCGGTTCTTCAATACGCTCTGCCGTGCCGCAGCTGCCCGTCGCAATCAAGATTGTCACTACTAGTGCCCGTTTCATCGCATGCCCCAGGTGTGTCGGTGTACCGATACACCGGCACAACGCAAGGCACGGACCAACCTGATCTCGTGAGCGTCCCTCGTGCCGGCACGTACACGTTTACAGCTCGGTCCGTCGGGATACGGCCAGAGAGTGGCGCCCGATATCGATATCGAGGGTGAGCAGCCGTTGTTGATGCGTTTCGAGCTCGGTCCGGAGCCAACCGAACTCGAGGGAGCCACAGCCGAAGCCAGGATCATGCGGCCATTCGACATCGAGCTTTAACGAGTCGGCCTTGGTTTGGACGATGTGCTCGAGACCCGAATCGTGACGCGCCACGAGATTGAGGCGCGCCAGACCTCGAGGGACATTGGTGCGTTACTGAAGTGGCAGAACATCGCCGGTGTCGAGATCCTCCGATCACAAAACTTCAACACCGACGATTCGCCCGTTCTCTGCGTGGCGCAGCAGAAGGGAAGGACGCTTGGAAGAGATCGTTGTTCTCGCTAGAATCGGCCCTGCACATCGATCCAGATGATGTCGAGAGCATTGTGATCCTCACACCCATTCAAGCTACGCTGGTCTACGGCACCGCTGGCGGAGGTGGCGCCGTGCTCATCTTCACCCGGACGCGGTAGCTAGATATGCGTGCCATGTTCGCAACAGTCCTCCATAGCCTGAAGAGCCCAAAGAACGTCGGCACGATCGTTCGAAGTCACGTTGCGTTTGGCGGTATGGAAGTCGTCTTCCTCGGCCATGACCGCCCCTGGGATTTCAGGAGAAGTACGCAGGCATTCTCGCGTAAGCTCGAGCGGCAGTGCGAGTGCGTATTCTTGCCTTCCGATTTGGAGTTTTTCGCCTGGGCCGAAATGCGACGCTACGTTCCCATCGCGGTCGAGATCAGCCCGGACGCAACGCCAATCCAATGCTACGATTTCCCGGATCGCTGTGCGTTGGTCGTGGGGTCTGAAGCGAAGGGTCTCAGCCTAGCCTTTCAACAGCGGTGCGAAGCGGTCGTGCGGATCAACCAGCCTGGGTTGGTCGGCTCGCTGAACGTCGGCGTCGCGGCAGGCATTGCCATGCATGAGCTCTGTCGGGAGGAAGCAACGAGGCCGATCGTTGGGACCAAGTACCGTGGTGAGGCAGGTCTGACCAGATCAACGTGAACGATCGAGCGCGTAACCGTCACCAGGCCGAACCGTGCATCAAAGACCGTTTCGAGGTGGCTTCGGAAGTGAATTATGGCATCGACCCGTCTACCGGCGACACCGCTCCCATGGTGGGCACACCTGGAGCTGCTCGCGAGTGATGCCTGAGTTCAAAACCGTTCAGCGCTCGGAGACATGATTCACGACGCAAGAAGAGTGGTGTTGGTCTCCACTACCGGCTACGATCGGGTGCATGACGACCTGCTCAAGGAGCTCATCAAACGGGATATTGTCCTTTTCTGCGCGGTGGTTCGAGACTGTGAGCTTGGGAACAGGTGATGGATGAGCTAGCCGTTGGCCCGGACGGCATGGGTAATTGGGACGGCGTTACTACCTCCCATCCCGGCGAAAGCGTGTCGGATGTTGTGAATTTCGCCAAGGCATGGTCGTCTGACGACTCGGGTGAAGTTCAGCTGATCGAGATCTAGTCCCCCCTGAGTTCATGAAGACTGTCCTTCGAGTTCTTGCGCTACCGTTTCGCTTGGTAGAGGCTGCGGAGTCAGCAGTGTTCGCGGTCGTGATCATCCTCCTGCAGGGCTGGCCATTCTATGAGATATACGGTTTGTGGCAGGCCCAGCAGTCACTGCTGGCGACCGTGGGGATCGCCGTACTCCTGGGCGGCGTCACGGCGATCGTGAGCTGGTCGATCCGCGCAAGCTACAGCTGGCTGACGGTGTATACGATCCTGTTTCTATTCCACGTGGTCGTGGGATACGCCTTGTCGGTTCTGGGCCGGGGACTCCTCTAGAGGCTCCCCCTCAGTCCACCTTCAGCGCCCGCATCGGTTCCGTGGCCGCGGCGCGCCGCGCCGGGAAATACACCGCCATGGCGGCCACCGCGACCAGCAGCAACGGCACGCCCACGAACGCAACCGGATCCATGGCGCTCACGTTGTAGAGGAGCCCTCGCACCAAACCCGCGGCACCGGCCGCGGCCGCGAGACCCAGCACCATCCCCACCACGGTGAGCTTCATGCCCTCGCCGACAACCAGCCGGAGGACCCTGCTCCGGTCAGCGCCCAGCGCCACGCGGATGCCGATCTCCCTTCCCCGTTGGGACACCGAATACGCCATCACGCCGTAGATCCCGACGGCGGCCAGCACCAGGCCCAGAATACCGAAGAGGCCCAGCACGGATCCGCCCAGGCGGGCGGGCAGAAGCGCGACGCCCATGTGGTCCTCCATGGTTCGCACATCGAACACGGGGAGGTCGGGATCCATCCCTCGCACCATCTCCTGGATGCTCCGTAATACGGCCTCCGGGTTGGCAGGGGTCCTGGCCACCACGGTCATGCCGGAGCGGAACAGCTCCCGCTGAGGGAGCAGCATCAGCTCGGTGGGCTCTTCTCCGAGGCTGCGCACCTTCCCGGTTTCGATGACGCCGATGACCTCGCGTTCCTCGCCCGCGGTGCGGACGATCTTCCCGACTGCGGGCTGGTTGGGCCAGAACCGGTCGGCAAAGCGCTGGTTGACCATGATGACCGGGGGTCCCTCGGCGTCGTCCTGGCGGGTGAACGACCGGCCCTCGACCACGTTCATGCCCATGGTCTCCACGAAGCCTTCGGTGACCAGCGCGTAGTGGATGCTCCTCCGCTCACCTTCGGTGAACTCGTATCCGGGGACTTCGATGCCGCGATCCGAAGTGCTCAGACCCAACGGAAGCCAGTTCGAAAGCCCTGCGACACGTACGTCGGGCAGCGCGGCGACATCGGTCAGGATGCGGTCGAGAAACTGCCTCGAGCGCTCTTCGTCGTAGCCCTGAAGCCCCGGATCCATGGAGGCCACGACGAGGTTGCGGGGTTCATCGAACCCCGGGTCGATGTCGGTAGCGCCCTGGAGGCTCCGGAGAAAAAGCCCCGAGCTGACCAGCAGCACCAACGACAGTGCCATCTGGAACACGACCAGGCCCTTGCTCATCCGGGAACGCCCGGCGCCGTCGTCCCCTTCGCCCTTGATCGCGGCCACGGTGTCCGGGTTGGCCGCCTGGAGTGCGGGTGCCAGGCCGAAGATGAACCCGGCCATGAGCGACACGAACAGCGTGAAGAGCAACACGGTCGTGTCCATCTCGATCCCGAACTCCCACGGTCCGTCCATGGGCGGGCGGATCCGGCCCAAGAGCCCCACCGCGACGCGGGCCAGCCCAAGCCCGGCAAGGCCTGCCAGTACGCTGAAGAGCAGGCTCTCGGTCAGGAGCTGCCTGATGATTCGTCCGCGGCTCGCCCCAATGCTCAAGCGAATGCCCATCTCCCTGCGCCGTTCGCGTGCACGCGCCAGGAACAGGTTGGCCACGTTCACGCACGCGATGATCAGGAGCAGCGTAACCACGGCCATGATGACCGAGCTCATGCCGACCTGCGCCGCCCGGAACGTGGGATGAATCCCGGCCTCCATCTGCGGCACCATGGTGGTGCCGACCTGGCGGGCGTAGCTGTCGGGATATTCGTCCCTGAGGCTGAGCAGCGTCGCGTCGAGCACCTGGCGAGACTGGTCCAGCGAGCGATCGTCGCGCATGCGGGCAATGACGTTCATCATGTTGTTGCCGCGGGACTCCAACCAGCTGGAGCCCGGCGAGATCTCACGAGCCATCATGATCGGCACGTAGATCGGGGCGGCGGCGAAGTTGACCGGCCCCTTGAACTCCGCCGGAGCGACACCGACGACTTCGAACGCGTGTCCGTTCAGGAGCAGCGTGCGTCCCACGACGCCCGGATCGCTTCCGAACCGGGATTGCCAGAACCCGTGCCCCAGCACGGCCACCGGGTGGGCGCCGGGGCTGCGGTCCTCCTCACCGGGAATGAAAAACCGTCCCATGGCGGGCCGAACCCCGTACGTCTGGAAGAAGTTGGCGCTCGCCATCATGCCGATCAGACGTTCGCTCCGGCCGTCCACGGACAGCGCCATGTCCACGAAGTTCCACGCCGCTACATCGGTAAAGGCCTCGTCCGTACGGTCTCGTAGATCCTGGTAATGGGGGATCGAGTTGGATCCGTACTCCATGCCCTCCCAATGCCGGTAGAGCTGCACCAGGCGGTCCACGTCGGTGGCGCCGGAAAGGGGCTTGAGGAGAATGCCGTGTACGGCAGAAAACGTCGCGGCGTTGAGCCCGATGCCCAGCGCGAGCGTGAGGACCGCGGCGGCCGTAAACACCGGGTTCTTCGTGAGCATGCGAAGGCTGTACTTGAGATCACGAACCAGGTCGGACATGGTGGCGGCACGCTCGAAAGAGGGTGGTTGGGCGCTACGATACTATCGTACGAAGCCCTTCCGGTCCCGGATTCGAGCAACGACCCCCGGAGAGCGTTCCCCGGGGGCCGCTGACCGGCTCCCTCCCAAATAGTCCCCCCAGACGGGTGGAGCCGGATATTCAGAGGCCGATGCTCCCGGGCCCGGTGTCGCCTTCCTCTTCACCGACCTCCGCCTCATGCTCGACGAGCCCGTCCACGAAGGCGGCCGAGTAGACCACCAAGTCCAGGCTCTCCCGGTCGGTCAGTCCCGTCACTTGCGTGAGACGGTCGACGCTGGCGACCGCCTTGGCGTACTGGGGATCCAGCTCCACGGTGCGCTCGAACTCTGCCAACGCACTCGACCCGTAGCCTGCACCCTCGAGCGCTGCGGCCAGGTTGTTGTGGAAGACGGGCACGTCGCCTCGCAGCTCGGTGGCTCGTGCCAACGGCCCGATCGCCTCTTCGAAGCGTCCGAGCTCGACTCGGATGAGCCCGAGGTTGTTCATGGACCACGCGTCCTCGGGGTTCAAGCGGATCGCGGCTTCGTAGACGGCCACGGCCGAGTCCGGATTGCCGACCCCGGACTCAGCTCGGGCGAGCGTGCGTAGCGCACCGCCGGACGTGGGGTCGATGTCGCGGGCCCGGAGCGCAAGCTCCCGCGCCTCTTCCGGACGGTCGAGCTCCAACAGCACCCGTCCAAGGTTGACCAGGGACTTCACGTGGTCCTCGTCCAGCTCCAGGACGCGTCTGAACGCGGTTTCGGCTTCGATGAGCTGCCCCGCCTTCCACTCCGAGAGACCCAGCATGTAGTGGCCCCACGCGTGGTTGGGCCGGTCCGAGACCAGGGTGGAGAAGATGCGACGAGCCTCCGTATAGTCCCGGTCGCGGTAGGCGGCTTCTCCGTTTTCATACGTGGCGGGGGCGAAGACCACGGGATCCGGCACCTCGACGGTTGGCGGAGACGTCGGCCGGGCCCGCTCCTCCGGCGTTTCGGCGGCCATGTGCGTCGGTGCGCCCGAGGAGGCGACCGCGCCGACCGAGGTATGGTCGCCCGTCTCGTCGCATGCGGCGGCTGTGCCGGCCAGGGCCGCGATCGAGATTCCTACGGCCAACCACCGGAGCGCTCGCTCCGACCGCTTCTCCGCGCTTTCCAAGTGTCGTTCCAACATCTCCCAAATCCTCCTGCCTGTGCCGGCTACTGCTCATGTCCCCGCGTGTTCGAGCCGGGAGTCGACCCGCGGACGGAAGGACTCAAAGGCAAAGGTGCCACCGGATGGGCGGCGTTTGGGGTTTACGACATGCAATGCACAGTCGGACTACCAGTTACGGAGTTGTCGGGAACGTGTGAAAGCCGGGCCATGGGGGTCATTCGTGTCCATGTGGACACGCCCTCGCGCCATGGATTGTGTCCCGGAGGACACGTACATCCGGCGATTCAGCGGGAGATCCCGAGGCGTCTCATGATTTTGAGCAGCGAGGCGTGGTCGGCCAGCCCCAGCTCCGCGGCCGTGCGGGAGACGTGTCCCTGGTTCCGCTCCAGGGCCTGGACCACGATTTGACGTTCCGCGTCCGCTCGTAGCTCCCGGAAGGTGCGGGCGGGAGGATTGGACCCGTCCCGACCGGAGTCCCGGATTTCCGGTGGGAGATCTTCCGGCTGCACCTGGCCTTCGTCGGCGTGGATGAGCATCCGCTCTACCACGTTCCGAAGCTCCCGGACGTTGTTTCTCTCCCAACGGTATCCAACCAACGCCGCCATCGCGGGACCCGACACGGCCGGTCGGGGGAGGCCCAGCCTGGTGGACAGTCGAGCCAGGAAGTGCTCCACCAGCCGAGGCACGTCCTCGGGCCGCTCCCGCAGAGGGGGCACGACAACGACATGGGGGTTCAGGCGGTACAGGAGATCCTCCCGAAAGCGCCCTTCCCTCACAGACTCTTCCAGGTCTCGGTTGGTGGCGGCCACGACCCTAACGTCCACGTCGATCTCGCGGTTGCTGCCCAGACGCGTAACGCGGTGATCCTCGAGCACCCGCAGCAGCTTGGCCTGCACCGGGGCCGGCAGCTCTCCGATCTCGTCGAGGAACAGCGTCCCGCCGCTCGCGCTCTCGAAGGCGCCCTTCCGCGTGCGGTCCGCTCCGGTGAACGCGCCGCGCTCGTGCCCGAACAGCTCCGATTCCACGAGGTGCTCCGGCAGTGCCGCGGAGTTGACCGCCACGAAGGGGCGGTCTTCCCCCGGGCCCAGGCGGTGGAGCTCACGGGCCACGAGCTCCTTGCCCACCCCGCTTTCTCCCAGGATGAGCACGGTCGAAGGGATGGGCCCCAGGCGCTCCAATGCCTCTCGAAGTCGTTGCATGGCGGCGCTTTCGCCGAGCAGCGCGGACTCTCCGCCGACGCGCGAGCGCAGCTCCCGGACCTCGTCGACCAGGGCCTGATGCCGCAGCGCGTTCGCCACCTCCTGGACCACTCGCTCGACGGGCTCGGACTTGTCGATGAAGCCGAATGCGCCCAATCGCACCGCCCGCACACAACGGTCGTAGTCACCCGTTCCAGTATACACGATCACCGGCACCTGGAAGCCGGCCACGCGGGCGCGCCGCAGCACTTCGAATCCGTCCATTCCCGGCATCTCGAGATCCAGTATCACGCAGTCGACGACCTCGGTGCCGAGGAGGTCCAACGCCGCCTGCCCGTCCGCGACCCAACGCGCGTCGTAACCACCCAGGCGCTCCAGGTCGTACGCGTACTGCTCCGCCAGCGTGCGGACGTCATCGACGACGAGTACGGTGGCCATGCCGCTATCCTCTTTCGGTGGCGGAGGGGAACCGCATCCGAACACGCGTGCCCTCACCGGCGGCGCTGTCGAAGGAGACGGACCCTCCGAGGTCCATGACCAACCTGCGCACAATCGTGAGGCCGAGCCCGGTCCCGTCCTCTTTAGTCGTGTAGAAGTCCCGTTGCGCCCGCATCAACTCCTCCGAGTCCATGCCCCGGCCGGTATCGTCCACGCTGACCAGAACGTGAGCCACCGGGTCGGGATCGTCTCCGGGGTCCGGACCGGCGGATACGGTGACGCGTTGGGTCGAGTAGCTTTCTTCTTTTAGATGCTGCAAGTTCCACAGGTCCTAGTCTCCTATCATATTCCGAAGGCCATTCTTAATATAGAAAATTATCATTGACATCAGAGGAACAGGAATAATGTTCTTAACACACCTCAATCCACGATCCTTTGAAAGAGACAACTGGTTATTTGTGGAAAATATAAATCAAGAATTTGAAACCAAGAAGACATTCTATTCAAAAAGAAACCTAAAGAATGTTACTTTGTAAAGCAACAAAATATATTTTAAAAACAAAATCTGACTAGATATGGTTAGTGACTTTAAACTTGATGATACTGACATTGCACACGGTAACCAAACACTTAAAACCAATAAATCAAACCCAAGTGAATTAACTGTAAACCATCACTGCAAATGAAATAGATAGATTTGTAGATGTGATAACCTGAAGGAATCAGAAATAGCAGTGGCACGAGGTGATGTACAAAGCTCAAAGTGTGAATAAAGTGGGGGTCTACTGTAGGGAGGCAAATAAGACCCCAGAAGCCATTTTTTACGACAATATTTCAACTTTTGATCAAAAAGAAATGTTACTATTCAAAACAATAAGATGCTAAAACTGATAAAAATTGTAAATAATTTTTAACTTAAGAATTGAAGGTAGAAAATTCAAACAAAATTAAGATTATTAGATGCATCTGGTTAGTTTAGAGTTTAAAGTCAGTGTCATTGGCTTGCCAGTTGTGGTTCTGGTAAGGAACCATTAAAGATATACTCCAACAAAATTGAACATTTTTTCAAGTATTTTTTAGCGTTATGTTCACCAGTTTACTTATTAAAACACATTTACTCATTATTTGGAAGATTAAAGCAGTATTTCGCTTGTTTTGATTGCTCCATATTTTTATGCGCTATTCTATTATCTGCTGGAATAGCCCATCCAATCATTCAAGCTGAGACAGGTTTCACTGCTTCCGCCCGAGTAATTAGGTCGGGTCAATAAATAAATAAATGGAAAATTTGGTTAACAAGTGAAATAATGTTTATTTCAATTTTTCTTGCAATGAATTGACACGGTTTTTGAATAAACAAAAGAAATAATGTACCGGAAGTGAAATACGGCCTTGACTGGCAGACCTGATTTTGAATTGACGCCAGGATGGGCTATTCCACAATAATCTATGGCTGTTTGTAAACAACTGTGTGGGCACACAAATCATAGTAATGTTAATTTTCTCCTTATCCACTGATTTTCGTGTCACAATGTTTCAGATTTTAAATATTGGTATCAATGCCATCAATAAACAACCCTAATATTAAACATAATTTTTTTATCCCATATCAGGTGGGAGTATCGCTTTAATGAGTGGTAATGAATCAGGAGAGTGGGTGAACCAGAATCCAAGCAACCGACCATCAGAATCGGGTTTCTCATGCCAAAGGGGAACCCATGAAGTTATTTTAATAAAAGTGATGTTTGTCACCGTTCCATTTGTGCTCATTTGTGTTCATTTATATTGTGCTCAAACATTTCCAGGAATCATAGTAAAGAGGCATGACATGATGGTAATTTGGTAAAATACACAAATTTAAGTGATAACCAAGTTGGTGGTGTTTAGTTGTCTAGGGCCAGTTTGACCTTGTCATAGCATTATATAATAGTCTGTTATAATTCTTTATATCAGATTATTGATTGATATTGCGACTGTCATAAAACCTGGCCAAAAAATGTTTCAAATCAATAGGAGAGGGAGACTACATTGTACTTGTTCAATGGCCATAGCTGTAAGAGTATATTATTTTAATTGTAAATTTGTTTAATAAATACCTCTTTGCTCTTCATGTCTATCAGTTCTTTGCATCTAAAAATATAAAGATGGCTGTATATTTTAAATTTATTTATAAAGAAATATATTGATAGATATCATGATTTAAGTGCATTAATTTTTGCCTTATGACACTGGTACCTGATCTTGAAGATCAAGGTCACATTTTATTCCTCGTGGTTTATATTCAGGTGGTACCGGTCACTATCATCTCTTTAGATCTGGTAGTTTATAAGATATGGTGATTTTTAAAGAGCATTTAAATTAAAACCTTGACCTTTAAGCTTGAAGGTCACTTCACATTTTGTTCCTCACATTTGATAATGTGAGTCACATTTCAAAACAAACAGTTTGCAAGATATCATGACTTAAACGCATTTGCATTATAACCTTAAGTAAATTTAAGGGCACAGGGTAGGCCTACTTTTATGTCAAAACCCACACTGACATGTTTTAAAGCTGACATAAATGAACTTCAAACTCTAGAAATTTAAACTCCTCATAAATTTTATAAATCACTGAAGCTTGAAAATTTATCCTGTTTATTGCAAATTCTATATGTGACATAACAGGTCAAAACCAGGCGCTAGTTGCACTTCTCAGTTTTAAGTCATTTTATAGCAAAATAAAATTTATTTTATTTAAATTTGACATTTTAACGCCAAATTATTCTGAAGGAGGCTAGTTTCTAAAAATGAAACAAACTT
>CBDCVX010000016.1:0-56453 GCA_965223195.1 Longimicrobiales bacterium | reverse complement strand
AACTGACCGGCCACGAACCACGGGTGGCCCGCCAGCTCGATCATCTCGACCAGGCCGTCGTCCGGTGACGTGCCGCTGATCAGGAGCCCTCCCTGCTCCAGTCGATCCCGATACGCGTTGTTGACCTCGTACCGGTGCCGATGCCGCTCGAAGATCGTGCCGCTCCCGTAGATAGCGGCCGCCTGCGAGCCGGGCTTGAGCACGGCCTCGTACTCGCCGAGCCGCATCGTGCCGCCCTTGGTTGTCACGTTGTGCTGTGAGTCCATCAGGCAGATGACGGGATCGGGCGACTCCTTGCTGAACTCGAACGAGTGAGACTCGGTAAGGCCGCAGACGTTGCGCGCGAACTCGATGACCGCGCACTGCAGACCCAGGCAAATGCCGAAGAACGGCATTCCCCCCTCACGCGCGTGCCGGATGGCCGCCATCATCCCTTCCACGCCCCGCGGCCCAAAGCCGCCGGGAACGAGGAGGCCGTCATAGCCCTCGAGGCGGGTGGCGGCGTCGAGATCGCTGAAGTGCTCGCTGGAGAGCCACTCGATGTCCACCCGGACGTCGTTGGCGATCCCGCCGTGAAAGAGCGCCTGCTGCACCGACTTGTAGCTGTCTACCAACTCGGTGTACTTGCCTACGACCGCAATCCGGACCGTGCCCTTGGTGGGCTCCTTGAACCGGGTCACCATGGCGGACCAGGGGCCCAGGTCGGGTGGGGGCGCGGTAAGGCCCAGGTAGCTCAGCACGAAGTCGTCGAGGCGCTGTCGTCGCAACTCCAGCGGCACCTCGTAGATGGTGTCGACGTCCCGCGCCTCGATCACGCCGTCCAATGAGACGTTGGTGAACAACGCGATCTTCCTGCGGATGTCTTCGTCCAGTGGATGCTCGGTGCGGCACACCACCACGTCGGGCTGAATCCCGATCTGCATGAGTTCGCGCACCGAATGTTGGGTCGGCTTGGTCTTCAGCTCGCCCGCGGCCGCGATGTAGGGCACGAGCGTCAGATGGATGAACACCGTGTTCTCCCGCCCCACGTCCTGACGGAATTGACGGATCGCCTCCAGGAACGGGAGGCTCTCGATGTCGCCCACCGTGCCGCCGACTTCGGTGATCACGAAATCGTGACCCTCGGAAAGCCGCCGAATCGCGCGCTTGATCTCGTCGGTGATGTGCGGGATGACCTGCACGGTCGAGCCCAGGTAGTCGCCGCGCCGCTCCTTCGTGATCACCGTTTGGTAGATGCGGCCGGTCGTGATGTTGTTGGCCTGCTCCAGCGACTCGTCCAGGAACCGCTCGTAGTGCCCCAGGTCCAGGTCTGTCTCCGCGCCGTCGTCGGTCACGAAGACCTCGCCGTGCTGGAACGGCGAGAGGGTGCCGGGATCCACGTTGATGTAAGGATCGAACTTCTGCAGCGTGACTCGGAACCCCCGTTCCTTGAGGAGACGCCCCAGCGACGCCGCCGCGATTCCCTTGCCCAAGGACGACACCACCCCACCGGTCACGAAGATGTAGCGTGTCTGGGAAAGTCCGGATTCGGTCATGGGCTACTCGCCACGAAAGGGGGCTCTCCGAGTTGTTTCAGGCGTTCTTCCATTCTGATCACGTCTGCGGGCGTGTCCACCCCGGGATCCGCCTTCCCCACCAGGGCCACGCCGATTCGCACACCCGCCTCCAGTGGCCGGAGCTGCTCGAGTTTTTCGATTTGCTCGAGTGGGGTCGGCGCGAGCGCCACCCAGCGGTCCAGCGCGTCTCGGCGGTAGGCGTAAATGCCCACGTGACGAAGAAAGGGCTCTCTGCCCAGCTCGTCCGACGCGGGATTCCCGTCCCTCATGAACGGAATCCGGGCCCGCGAGAAGTATAACGCGCGTCCGTCCCGGCCCCGGGCCATCTTGACCACCGAGGGATCCTCCCGCGCTTCCTTGCTGAGGATCGGCGTGGCACAAGTGCCGACATCCCATCCGTCGTCGGTGACCATGGCGATGGCTGCCCGCAGGTGCACTTCCTGGAGGAGCGGCTCGTCCCCCTGGATATTGGCGATCACCGGAAAGTCCCGGTACTGAGGTCGGTTCGCCACCTCGGCGACCCGGTCGGTGCCGGACGGATGTTCGGCAGACGTCATCTCCACGGGCGCACCCATCCGCTCGCACACCTCACGGACCTCTTCCGAGTCGGTCGCGATCACGACCCGATCCAGCACCTCCATGTCCCGAACCCGCTTCCAGACCCACTCGATGAGCGGACGTCCCAGCAGCGGATAGAGGGGCTTGTTGGGGAGGCGGGTCGAAGCGAGGCGCGCCGGGACGATTCCGACGACCCGGGGAATCAACGGCACTCTCCGGCACCGTCGCACGCGGCGTACACTGATCTAGGCACGCCCTTGAACGTACTCCTCCGGCCTACCCGACACAAGACGGGTCACGCCGGTGTGCGCTCCATCAGAATGGCGTGGTGAGATTCGGAACGAGACACCTGATTATGCGGCAGGGCGAAGCGGCTTGAGGGTCTCTTCCAGCCATCCCAACATGAGCGTGTACAGGTGCATCTGCGTGGATGTGCCCCCGATGGAGTGGGTCTTGTTCGGGTAGATCATCAAATCGAACTGCTTTCCGGCCTGCTGCAGCTCGGACACGATCTGGACCGAGTTCTGGAAGTGCACGTTGTCGTCTCCGGTCCCGTGCACGAGGAGGAGCGGATCGACCAGTTCTTCGACGCGAGCGAGCGGTGAGCTGACCCTATATCCGTCCTGGTTTTCCCGCGGCGTGCGCATGAACCGCTCGGTGTAGATCGTGTCGTAGAACTTCCAGTCCGTGACCGGCGCCACGGAGACACCGCCGGCGAACACGTCGCTTCCCTCCATGAGCGAAAGGAGCGTCATGTACCCGCCGTAGCTCCAACCCCAGATGCCGATGCGATCGGCGTCCACGTACGGCAGCGACCCCAGGTAGCGCGCCGCCTCGATCTGGTCATGGGTCTCCCACGTGCCCAGCTCCAGATGGGTCAGCTTCTTGAAGTCGCGGCCTCGCGCTCCCGTGCCGCGGCCGTCCACGCTGGCCACGATGAAGCCGCGCTGCGCCAGGAGCTGATGGTAGAGGTAACGAGTGCCGCCCCACGAGTCCCGTACGGTCTGCGACCCGGGCCCTCCGTACACGTACATCACGACCGGATAGGGGATGTCCGGGTCGAACCCGGGCGGCTTGATCATCCAGCCGTTGAGATCCACGCCGTCGGACGTGGTGAACCGGAAGAACTCGGTCTCCGCCGTGCCGGCTTCGACCAGTCGGGTCCGCAGGTCGTCATTGGTCACGAGCACCCGAATGCGCCGTCCGTCACCGTCGTGTAGGGCGTAGCTCGGAGGCCCGTCTGCGGTCGAGTGGGCGTCGACGTAGTACGCGCCGCCGGGAGCCATGTCGATGCTGTGGGTGCCCTCGCCCGACGTGAGCCGCTCCACGGATCCTCCGGCCGTGGCAACGCGGAAGAGGTCCCGCCCCAACGGCGATGCCCGGCCGCCGGTCACGTACAGCCACTCCCCGTCCGACGAGGCTCCCTCGATGGCGGCCACGTCCCAGGGTCCGTCCGTGAGCTGGCGGATCGGCGTGCCGTCCCCGCCGTAGAGGTAGACGTGCCGGTACCCGTCGCGATCGGATATCCAGGCGAATCGGCGGTCGTCCAGCCACGTGAGGTCGCCCTGCATGTCGATCCACGTTTCGCTTTCCTCGGTCAACAGCGCGCGGCTCTCGCCCGTGGAAGGGTTGGCGTCCAGGACGTCCAGCCGGTTCTGGTGCCGGTTCAGCCGCTGCACGATCACCCGGTCCGGCCCCGCCCACTCCATGCGGGCCAAGTAGGTGTCGGGATTTCGTCCGGCATCCATCCACACGATGGCTTCGGACTGGAGGTCGACGACGCCGATGCGGGCCAGCGAATTGGCCTCTCCCGCCTTGGGGTAACGGACCGGAACCGGTTCGGAGTAGAGATCCAGGTCGTCGATCATGAAGAACGTCTTGACGGGCGTCTGGTCGATCGTCCAAAACGCGATCCGCCCAGAGTCCGGGCTCCACCTCCAGCCGTCGCGGAGCCCCAGCTCTTCTTCGTAGACCCAGTCGAACGTGCCGTTGATGACGTTCTCGCTCCCGTCGTGGGTGAGCCGGCGCTCCTCGCCACTCTCCAGGTCCACGACGAACAGGTCGTTGTCGCGAACGAAACCCGCCATACGTCCATCCGGGGAGAACTTGGCGAACTGCTGCCAGCCATGGCCCGTCGAGAGTGGCATGAGTGCCCCGGACGCCATGTCGAGCACGTAGTAGAGACCTTTGGTGTTCCGCCGCCAGACCCGCTGTGTACGCGTGTAGATCAGCATGCGGTCGCCCGACGGTGACCAATCGTACCCTTCGATCTCGATGGGCTGCCTCTCGCCGCCGGGCACCAACGTCGACCCGGTGATCAGCACGTCCTCCGCGCCCGTTCGGACGTCCTGGGCGACCAGGTCCGTCGTGCCGTCATCGCCTCGGCGGATGTACGTGAACCGGCTGCCGTCGTCGATCCAACGGATGACGGGAATGCCCTCGGGACGTAGCTCGGAGCCGGCCAGGATTCGCTCCAGAGACAGGCCCTCCTGTCCGGCGGCGGCCATCGGAACGGCAAGAGCCACCAACGTCGAGCAGAGCGTCGAAAAGGAGATGGGCACACGGAAGCGATTCGTACGGAGATCGGTCATGACGTTGCGCTGGATCCTGACGTGACGGGCAGGCGTCGACGCTCTCTCTCGGGAGAGGCCGAAGAAAAAGGCGCCGGACAGAGTATAACGGACAGAGTCGCCTTCGCGGAGGGACCGGTGTTTACACGCTGCCTGACTTGCCTCGCCCGATTCCAGCCCAACGAGGAGCTGGAGCATTTCCCTACGGGTGAACGAGTTGCGTACGACCCCTCACGGGGCCGGCTCTGGGCAATCTGCACCGGATGCAAGCGCTGGACGCTGGCCCCGATCGAGGACCGATGGGAGGCCCTGGAAGAACTGGAGAAAAGGGTAACCGACTCCGGACGCTTGCTCTCCCAAACCGACAACATCTCCCTACTTCGCGTGGGCCGCCTGGAAGTGGTCCGCGTCGGCCGGGCCGAGATGGCCGAGGAGGCGTGGTGGCGGTACGGGAAGGAGCTGGTGAATCGGCGGCAGAGCTATAAGCGGCTGGCGGTCGCGGGGTCGGTGGGCACGGCGGCGCTGATTGCCGGCGGCCTCACGGCCGGCGCCGGTTGGCTGGTTGCCTGGCTCCTCTGGGAGCACGCGCCCCAAGGCGTCACCAACACGGCCCGCTGGCTGCGCTTCGGGAAGACGGCCTGGCGAGGACAGCAGCACTGTGAACGCTGCGGGTCCGAGCTCCCTCCGCTCAGCTTCGAGGACCGTGAGCGGCTGGTGATCGGAGCGTCGTCCAACGGCTCGGGACTGAGCGTTGCGGCACGCTGTCCGTTCTGTCGAGCCCTGAAGACCGGCGGCCTGCACCTGGACGGACGTGACGCCGAGCGTACGGTGCGGCGGATCCTGGCCTACCACCACTACGCGGGGGCCTCGGTCGACCGGGTCTCTCGAGCCACGCGGCTCATTCAAGAAACCGGATCCGCGGACCGGCTCTCGGAAGTGATTCTGGGAGACGGTCGACAGCTCGGGGCCCTTCCCCGCACCGGCGCGATCGCGCTCGAGATTGCAGCCAACGACGCGTCCGAGCAGCGGTTGTTGGAGCTGGAGCTCGCGACGCTGGAGGAGCACTGGCGGATGGAGGAGGAGCTCGCGGAGATCATCGACGGCGAGCTGACGCCGCTTCCCTTGATCGAGTCCCTGCGTCGGAAGGTCGTGGGACAGGACTAGGACTGCCGAGGACCGCCGGGCCGGAGCCACGGCCCATGCTCAGGCTCAGTAGTCGACCGGGCGCAGGTAGAACTCGCCGATGGCGCTGGACGAAAGCATGGCCACGGTCGGCAGCTCACGTTTCCAGTGGGTGCCGCTCAGGCGCGACCAAACGGTGTTCACGTCGTTCTCGTCGAAGCCGGATGCCACGAGCTCGTCGGGCCGGTATCCGCGAAGTAGCCAGTGGAGCACCAGATCCGCCCTCGGATACGAGATGCCCAACTCGTCCTCGTCGTGAACGCCCCGTACGAGATCCGCGCTGGCCGGCTTGGTGGTGATCTCCTCCGGCACACCGAGGTGACGGGCCAGCGCCCAAACCTGGACCTTGAAGAGGTCTCCGAGGGGGTTCACGGGCGGGGAGTCGTCCGCGTGCCACGTGTAGTAGCCCAGCAGACGCTCGCTCTTGTTGCCCGTGCCCAGCGGCAACGCCGCGAGCTTGGCCGACTGATCGAACAGGACGACCGAGCGCACGCGCGCACACACGTTCCCCCTACGCAGGGGCGAGATGTCGGGCTCGTGTTCCTCGATGTAGCCGTCCACCGCTCCCGTGATGTCGATGGTGCGCTCGTGCGCGCCGACGAGGTCCAGCACCAGCGCGGCGTGATCCAGGCTGTCCTGGCTCGAAGTGCGGTAGGGCAGCCGGAATCCGAACACGTTTTCCGGCCCCAGGGCGCGGGCCGCGAGCATGACCGAGACCGCTGAATCCACCCCGCCGGAGACCCCGACCACCACTCGCTCGAAGCCGCGGCGCCTCCGGACCTCTTGGCGGATGAACTCGATCAGCATGCGTTCCACGAGCGGGAGGTCCAGATCCAGCCGGCGGGAATCGTCGGGAGGGGGGCCGCCCGTGGCCCCGCGTGGCGCCTTTCCTCTGAGTCCGGCCGAAAGGAACGGCGCGCCAGCCGCCGACGAGACGCCCTTTCTGCCGGCGCGATCCAAGGAACGCACGACGTGGGGCAGCATCTGCTCCAGGTCGGACAGGAGCGGCGTCTCGAAGCGCGCCCTGCGCAGATCTCCGGGGTGGAGCACGCACGAGGTGACGGCCTCCTCCATGGCCGGGCCGCGGGCCAGCACCTCTCCGTCCGGGCCGACCGCCAGTGAACCCCCGGCAAAGAGCTTCCCACCCTCCGATCCCACGAGTTGACTCGACACCACGAAGACGCCGTGCTCGCGGGCCATGGCGGGCAGCAGGGCTTCCCATTGCTGTAGGTTGCCGGGCCGCCCGCTTCCCGTGCCCAGGTCACGGGCCGGGGAAGCCGACACGACCACGATCAGCTCGGCGCCTCCCAAAGCCAGGACCGTTCCGGGGAGCGCGTGCCAAGCCTCTTCGCAGATCAGCATCCCCATGCGGCCGAACCGCGTGTCGAACGCATCGATCTCCGTTCCCGCCTCGACAAAGCGATCCTCGTCGAATACGCCGTACGTCGGCAGAAACATCTTGCGGTGCACGTGGAGGGGTCGGTACACCCCTTCGTCCGGCGTGAAATGGCCTACGCTGTTGTAGAGCCGTTGGCGCCAGACTTCGTAGAACCCCAGGACCACATCGGGCGCGTCGGATCCGGCCGGACCGAGCAGCTCGGCCACCTTCCCGGCCGGCAGTGCCTCCTCGTGCACTCCACCTTCGAGGAAGTATCCGGTGAGGCACGCCTCCGGGAACACGACCAGGTCGTGGGTGGAGCCGACGGCGCCCAGTCGTTCCCGGATCGAGGCGGCATTCGCCGCGACGTCCGCCTTGACCGGCGCGAGCTGGACAAGCGCAACCCGCAGCGCGGGCTCGGCTTGGCGACTGCCCGATTGCGTCGGTTGGTTCACGGGAATCGACTCACCGCTGGGACTCGTCCTCGTTCGCCGACCGAACGCCCATGAGACCACTGTGCGAGTCCCCCCATGCTCATGCACAGCTTTGGTGGGAGCCGTCCACAAAAGGCTCGAAACTTGCTCGGTTTGGGTTGCAACAAGAAACTGCGCCTCCGGAACGCGGTCCCCCCGCCTCGTGTTCCACAGGATAACTGCCCCTCGTGCTTTGCTGGAGCCGATACCATGGCCGGTAAGATACTCCCCGTCCTCCTATTGGGTAGCCTGGCCTTTGCCGGCCCTGTCCACGCCCAGGCCAATCGGACCACGCCCCCTCCGACCGACTCCAAGGAAGCGCAGGTCTTCCTGTCCACGTTGGAAACCATTCGCCAGTATCACATGAGTGCGCTGGGAGACTCCGCTATCTGGGAGCGGGCGATCGACGGGCTCATCCAAGCGCTCGACGATCCCTATGCCACCGTGTTCACTCCGGACGAGTACGCGGAGTTCCGCGAGCAAACGACCGGCGACTACGCGGGGATCGGCGTGCAGATCAGCGGATTGGACGGAGCCATCACCGTGACGACGGTCTTCCGCGACACGCCCGCCGAAGCGGCCGGAATGCTCGTGGGCGACCGCATCGTCGGCGTGAACGGCCAGACAACCGCGGAGTGGACCACCGGAGACGCTTCGGACGTCATTCGGGGCGAGCCGGGAACCAACGTGCGCATCTCGGTGGCCCGCGACGGCCTACAACGCCCGATCCCGATGAACATCGAGCGCGCCAACGTCCACGTGACGGCGGTGCGCTCCGGATTGATCGGACCCGACGTCGGATACATTCACCTCGAGCGCGTGGCTCGGGGGTCCGCAGGCGAGATCGACGAGGCGTTGGCCGAGCTGAGCAACGCACGGGGCCTGGTGCTGGACCTACGACGGAATCCCGGCGGGTACATGGAGGAGTCGCTGCGGCTGGCCGACCTGTTCCTGCCGCGGGGCCGACCCCTCGCCACCGTCAAGAGCCGGGCTGCCCAGGCGCCCTCGGGTGAGGTGGAGGAGTCCTATCGCGGACGACTTCCCGCGCGGGTGGGCGACAAGCCCATCGTGATCCTGGTGGACCGCTACACGGCGTCGGCGGCCGAGATCATCACGGGTGCCCTTCAGGACCATGACCGGGCTCTGGTGGTAGGTGAGCGCACGTTCGGTAAGGGGGTCGTGCAGACCCTCCTGCCCCTTCCCGCCGGCCGTCAGATACGGCTCACAACCGGAGCGTGGTACTCACCCCTGGGCCGCACCCTCCACCGCCAGCGCACCAGCGGGGGGGAGTTGGTGGACGAAGACGCCGACGAGCTCCCGCTCTTCACGACGGCCGGAGGCCGTGAGATCAAGGGCGGCGGCGGGATCTTCCCCGATCTGGAAGTCGAGGACGACACACTCACGGTGAACGAGCGGGCCCTGCTCAACTCCGCCGCGCAGGCGGAGGTGCCCCTGGCCCTCCGGTTGGCTGAGATCAGCCTGGAGATCGCCAAAGAGAGCCTTCGCGACCAAACTCCGCCCAATCTGGACGACCAGCGCCTCGATGGGTTCATCCGGGATCTCGGCGAGGAAGGCGTCCCGGCGGATGCCCTGAATGCGCCGGGCGTGCGGGACTATCTGGACTGGAGAATCCGCATCGGCTCGGCCGAGCGGGTCAAGGACTTCGGCCTCGCAGCCTCATACCGGATGGAGCGAGACCCCGTGCTGACCGCGGCCGTCCAGTTGCTCGAAGAAGCCGAGAGCCAACAGGAGCTCTTCGCTGCGGCCGGGGCGGGAGTCGTCCCCAGCGACCGTCTGGGGTCGCGCCCCAACGGCGCTGTTCCGCGGCGCTGATCCGGTTCGGACAGCGGAGCCGGCACGCCCTTCCGAACCGGCAGACGCGCTATCCGCGAGGGTGGTGCGTCCGGTGCACCTCTCGCACGTACTGACGATCTACGTGCGTGTAGAGCTGGGTCGTGCTGATGTCGGCATGACCCAATAGCTCCTGCACGGCGGCGAGGTCGGCGCCTCCCTCCAGAAGGTGCGTCGCGCAGGTGTGCCGGAGCGTGTGGGGCGATACTTCCTTGGAGATCTCCGCCCGGCGAGCCGCCCGTTTCACGATGTCCCAGACCGCGGCTCGGCTCAAGGGCCGTCCGTGACGATTGAGGAACACTCGTCCGGAGCCGCTGCCCCGGTCCAACTCCGGACGCACGCCGGACAGATAGCGGTCAAGCGCTCGGCGCGCCGGCCGCCCCAGCGGCACAATGCGCTCTTTCCCCCCCTTTCCGAACACCGTGCAGAACCCGTCCTCCAGATCCACGGACGTTGTGCGCAGGTCCGTCAGCTCCGACACCCGCATGCCGGTGGCGTACAGGCACTCCAGGATGGCGCGATCGCGCCAGTGGAACGGGTGGTCGGAATCCGGACTCTCCATGAGACGGGCCACCTCCCGGACGCTGAGCACTACCGGCAGCCGGCTCGTCATGCGGGGAGTGTCGATCCGATCGGTCGGATCCTCGTCGATTACGCCTTCGGTGACCAGAAACTTGAAGTAGGTCTTCAGCGCCGACGTGGCCCGGCGCACCGTGGCGGGCGCACGTCCGAGATCGTGGAGATGGTACACGAATCGCCGAACCACATCGACGTCGATGGCCGTCGGCCGCTCCCGTTCCTCCTGAGCCGCGAACTGCAGGAACCGGGCGATGTCGCTCCGATACGCCTGAACCGTCCTTGGCGAAGATCCCCTCTCGAGGGCCAGGTGGTCCAGAAACAACTCCAGCTCGAAGATGGGTGGAGGCTCATACATGGCGGTGGTCCTTCAGTCCGGCCGGTCTCGGCCGACCTCCGCCCGTCTCGTCCTCCACCACCACCCCACGATCCCCGCGCCCAGCACGAGCGCCACGCCGAGCAGAGCACGATTGGTATCGTGCAGCCAATCCGCCACCCGGTCCAGCCGCCGGCCCATGCTCGAGCCGACCCAGACCAGCCCGCCGTACCAGATGGCCGATGCCATGCCGAGCGGCAGCACCACGTCCATGAACGATTGCCGGGTGACACCGGCGAACACCGGCACCACGGCCCGAAGACCCGGGAGAAAACGGGTCAGAAACAACGCGGGAACGCCAAAGCGGTCGTAGAACCTCCTCACTCGGGCCATCTGCCCGGGTGAGAGCAGCAAGCGGCCTTTGCCCGTCGTGAAGAACGTCTCACCGTGCCGGAGCCCCAGCCAATAGACGAACAACGCCGCTCCCACGTTGGCCAACCAGGTGGCGATGAATACCCAGCCGGCGCTCACTCCCCCTCGCCCCGCGAGCACACCGCCCAACACCACGAACGTGTCTGCCGGAACCGGCGGCACCAGGTTCTCGAGCGCCGATCCGATCGCAAGGATGGTATAGACCAGCGGGGCCGGAAGCCCGTCGAAAAACGCGAGCAGCCCTTCCATCGGGCCGCTACTCCGGCGGCTCCGCCGCCCTCACCAACGCCACTGCGTGGACGGCCAGTCCCAGGCCGTCACCGATCCAACCCATGCCTTCGTTGGTCTTTCCCTTGACCGACACGTGCGACGTGTCCACCCGCAGCGTGCTGGCGAGGTTGTCACGCATCGCCGGGGCGTGGGCCGAGATCCGCGGGGTCTCCGTCACCACCACGACGTCGGCGTTGACGACGCGGTATCCGGCAGTGTGCAGGAGCTCGACCGCGGTGCCGAGCAGCCCCATCGAGTCGGCCCCGGCCCACTGCGCGTCACCGGGGGGAAAATGCTGGCCGATGTCGCCGAGTCCGGCGGCGCCCAGCAGGGCGTCGGTAACGGCGTGGGCGACGGCGTCGCCGTCGGAATGGCCGGCAAGGCCGGGATGATCCGGGATCTCGGCTCCGCCGAGCACGAGCGACCTCCCCGGGTCGAATCGGTGCGAGTCGTAGCCGACGCCTACCCGCAACGGCCCACTAGTCGTCCCAGCGCCGGATCGCCAGGCAGACGTTGTGCCCTCCGAAGCCGAACGAATTGGAAAGGCCCACCCGTACCGGCCGCTCGACCGCCCGATTCGGCGCATAGTCGAGGTCGCAGTCCGGATCCGGCGTTTCGTAGTTGATCGTCGGGGGAATGATCCCTTCGCGAGTGGCCAACGCCACGACCACCGCTTCGACCGCGCCGGCGGCGCCCAGCAGGTGCCCGGTCATGGATTTGGTCGATCCCACGACCAACGCGTCGGCGTGGCTTCCGAATACCGCGCGCACGGCGGCGGTCTCCGAACGGTCGTTGAGCGGCGTGGAAGTCCCGTGCGCGTTGATATAATCCACTTCGGAGGCGTCCAGCCCGGCGTCCGCCAGAGCCAGCCGCATGGCCGCCTGGGCACCCGACCCGTCGGGCGCCGGCGCAGTGATGTGGTGTGCATCCGCGGAGAGTCCGGCGCCGGCCACCTCTGCGTACACGGTGGCTCCGCGCTCCCGGGCATGTCGCTCGGTCTCCAAGATGAGCGTGGCCGCCCCCTCTCCCATCACGAACCCGTCCCGGTCGGCGTCGAAGGGACGGCTGGCGTGCTCGGGATTGTCATTTCGGGTGGACATGGCCTTCATGGCCGAGAACCCTGCCATGGCGAGCGGTGTGATCGTGGCCTCGGTCCCACCGGCGATCATTACGTCCGCATCGCCACGCTGCAGGATGCGGAAGGCGTCGGCAATGGCGTTTGCGCTCGATGCGCACGCCGACACGGTAGCGAAATTGGGCCCCTTGGCGCCGTACCGCATCGAGATCAGGCCTGCGGCGATGTCGGGGATGAACATCGGCACGAAAAACGGGCTGACCCGCTTCGCCCCCTTCGTCATCAGGACCCGGCACTGATCCTCGAAGGTCTGAATGCCGCCGATCCCGCTGCCGTACACGACGCCGAAGCGCTCGGGCGCCACGCCGTCACCGGAGAGGAGATCAGCAGAAGCCATTGCCTCCGCGGTCGCGACCAGACCGAACTGGGAAAAGCGGTCGTACCGACGGATCTCTTTCGCTTCGAGGACCGGACCCGGATCGAAGTCGTCGACCTCGCACGCGATACGGGTGCTATAGTCGTCTCCCGCGGGAAAGTGCGTGACGGCTCCCCCGCCCGACACTCCGTCCTTAAGGGCCGGCCATGCTCGCTCAACGCCGGTGCCTACCGGCGTGACCATGCCCACACCGGTGATTACGACCCGGTTCGGGGTCCTCTCGTCACCCGTCATCACCGAGCCCGGGACCGGTTGATCAGTCCGGCTGCGCCGAGTTGGATCCGAGGTAGTCGACCGCGTCTCCTACCGTACGCATTTGCTCAGCGTCCTCGTCGGGAATGTCGATCCCGAACTCTTCCTCGAACGCCATCACCAGCTCGACCGTATCCAGCGAGTCCGCTCCGAGATCCTCCACGAACGAGGCGTCGCGATTGACCTTCTCTGCCTCGACGCCCAGCTCGTTGATGATGATCTCTTTGACTCTCGCTTCGATGTCGGCCATTCAGTCCCCCTTTGGTTTTGATCAAACTCCGCTTCCACTGCCCTACAACGACGGCGGGCACGCCGGAAACGTCGGTCACATGGCCATTCCGCCATCTACGGCGATGACCTGCCCGGTAATGTACGAGGCGTCCGGGCCCACCAGGAACCGGACTAACCCGGCCACGTCCGCGGGTTCCCCCAACCTCCCCAGGGGAATCTTGGACCGCAGTTCGTCGATCATATCCTCGCCGAGATCCGCCGTCATGTCCGTCTCGATGAATCCGGGGGCGATCGCGTTACACCGGATTCCGCGTGACGCCAGCTCGCGGGCGACGCTCTTGGTGAACCCGATGAGGCCGGCTTTGGACGCCGCGTAGTTGGCCTGGCCGGCGTTGCCCATCAGGCCGATGACCGACGTGACGTTCACGATCGCTCCCGCACGCTGTTTCATCATGCCTCGCGCCACCGCTCTCGTGAGATTGAACGCGCCCTTGAGATTGGTGGCCAAGACCGAGTCCCACTCCTGCTCGTTCATGCGGAGTAGGATGTTGTCCCGGGTGATTCCGGCGTTGTTCACCAGGATCCCCACCCGACCCATCTGCTCTTCTACCGAGCGAACGACGGTTACGGCCTGGTGGGAGTCGGCGACATCGCAGGCAAACCCGGCGTGTCCCGATCCGGGCAACGCAGCGGCCGCCTCCCGAGCGCCGGACTCTCCGCGGCTCAAGACCGCAACGGTGGCTCCAGCCTCTGCCAGCGCACGGGCGACGGCCCGGCCGATGCCACGGGATCCGCCGGTAACGATGGCGACCTGATCCGCCAATTCACCCTTACTCACTCGTTCTCCGCTTCTTCGAGGAAGGCACGCACCTCATCCGGAGTGCCCAAGGTAACCGTCGGAAACCGCCGTGCCGCCCGGCGGACCAGCCCGGAGAGGACCGCTCCGGGACCCACTTCCAGGAATCGCGCGACGCCCGCGTCCATCATCGTGGCCACGGACTCGGTCCACCGCACGGGAGAGGTGAGCTGCTCCACCAGCAGGTCTCGAATCGACGCCCCGTCGGTAACCGCCTGTCCGGTGACGTTGGACACCACGGGAAACGCGGGCGCGCTGAAGTCGATCCGGCCCAACGCCTCCTCCAGCTCGGGTCGGGCGTTCGCCATCAGCGGAGAGTGGAACGCCCCGGAAACGTTGAGCGGCACGACCCGACGGGCTCCCCGCTCGGCCAGCGTCTCCGATGCCCGCTCCACCGCCCGCACGTCACCGCTGATGACCACCTGGGTCGTCGCGTTGAAGTTCGCTGGAACCACGACGCCCGCGCCCTCCTCTCGGCTGACGTGTCCGCAAACCTCTTCCACGACCTGCGCGTCGAGGCCCAGGACGGCGGCCATGGTGCCGGGACGCTGGGATCCGGTGGCGGCCATCGCCTCGCCACGGACCCTCACGGCGCGCAACGCGTCTTCGAACCCGAGAGCGCCCGCCGCCACGTAGGCGCTGAACTCGCCGAGTGAATGTCCGGCAGCGACCGTGGCGGCTCCGGCCACGTCCCCCAGCACCCGCAGGACGGCCACCGAGTGCGCCAGCAGCGCGGGCTGCGCATTCCTCGTTTGCGTGAGCTCGGCTTCGGGGCCGGTCCACATGAGCTCGGAGAGCGACTCACCCAGGGTCTCGTCCGCTGCCTCGAACACGGCTCGGGCCTCGGGATAGGCATCGGCCAGGTCCTTCCCCATGCCCACGAATTGGGAGCCCTGCCCCGGAAACAACAGTCCTGTGCTCACCACTGGAAGGCCATCGCTCCCCAGGTGAGGCCGGCGCCGAAGGCGACGCTCAACACTCGAGTGCCGTCTTTGATCAGTCCCGCCTCCGTGGCCTCGTGGAGGGCTATGGGAATGGTCGCAGAGCTCATGTTTCCGTAGCGGTCCACGTTGACGAACACTTTCTCCATCGGCATCCCCGCGTACTTGGCCGTGGCTTCGATGATGCGGATGTTGGCTTGATGCGGGACCAGCAGGTCCACTTCATCGGGTGACATTCCGGCCCGGCGCATGGTCACCTGCACGGCATCCGCCATGGAGCGGACCGCTGCTCGGAACACCTCCCGACCCTGCATCTTCACGAGGTGATCCTTTGCCTCGAGGACGCTCGCGTCGATGGGCATCGCAACCCCGCCGGCCGGACGGTAAAGGATATCGGCCAGGGTCCCGTCCGAACCGAAATGGCTGGAGAGGATGCCTCGGCTGCCGTCCGACTGACGCACCACGGCGGCTCCGGCGCCGTCCCCGAACAGCACACACGTTGATCGATCCTCCCAGTCGACGATCGACGACATCTTCTCCGTGGCGATGACCAGGGCGGTCTCTCCCCTTCCCGTGGCGAGGTAGCCCTCCGCCATGGACAGGGCATAGAGAAAGCCCGAGCAGGCCGCGCACAGGTCGTAGGCGAACGCGTTGGTGGCGCCCAACAGGGCCTGGATGTCACAGGCGGTCGAGGGAAGCCACCGATCGGGCGTGGCGGTCGACACGATCAAGACGTCCACTTCGCCCGCCGTAACGCCGGCCGTGGCCAACGCAGCCTCTGCGGCCTTGGCGCCCATGTGGGCGGCGAGCATTCCGTCCGGTGCTATCCTCCGTTCCCGAATCCCGGTCCGCTCCCGGATCCACTCGTCCGACGTCTCGACCATCTCCTCGAGGTCGGAGTTGGTGAGCGTTTGGTCGGGAAGGAAGCGACCCGTCGATACGACCTCGACGCGTGGACTCGGTCGTTTCATGCCTTGACCTCCGGGCGGCTCGAAGCCTGCGCCAACTCGCGGGTGATATGGGAAACCATATGGCGGCTAACGGCACGCGCCGCGGCAATCAGCGCGCTGGCGATCGCCTTGGGGGACGACCGGCCGTGACAGATGAACGAAACCCCGTTGACACCCAGCAGCGGGGCTCCGCCGTATTCCGCGTAGTCCAGTGTCCGGAACAGCTCGTCGAGGTCCTGCTCACGCTGGCTCCCGGCCACTTCGCGTTTGAGCAACTCGACGATATAGGAAGCGACGGACTCGTAGAACTTGAGCAGCACGTTCCCCACGAAACCGTCGCACACGAGCACGTCGCACACACCCCGAATGAGGTCGCTCCCCTCTACGTTCCCGACGAAGTTCAGCGAGCTGGCCGCGAGGCGCCGATGGGCTTCGATGGCGAGCTCGTCGCCCTTCTCGCTTTCCTCGCCGATGTTGAGCAGGCCGATCCGGGGGCGGGCCTTGGACATCAGATCCTGTGCGTAGATGTTGCCCAACTGGGCGAACTGAAAAAGATGGTGGGGCTTGGAATCGACGTTGGCTCCCGCGTCCAGCAACAGCAACTGCCCGGTCGCAGTGGGAAGAACGGTCCCGATCGCCGGACGGTCCACACCCGGAAGGCGCTTGAGGTGGAACAGCGACGCCGCCATGACGGCGCCCGTGGACCCTGCGCTCACGAACGCGTCGGCCTCACCGCTGGAGTGCAGGGTCACCCCGACCACGATCGAGGATTCCACCTTGCGTCGCGCCGCGGAAACGGGTGGCTCGGCGCTCGAAATCCGATCCGGCGCATGATCGATGCGGACCCGCCGATCGTCGAGTCCCTGCGCTTTGCACGCCGCCGCGATCGCGGCCTCGTCCCCGACGAGGATGATCTCCACGTCGTCGCCCAGCTCCTCGAGCGCGCGTGCCGCGCCTGCGACCTCCACGGCCGGCGCGTCGTCGGAGCCCATCGCGTCGAGCGCGATTCTCATATGGACGCGGGTCCGCCGGATCCGATCAGGACCCTGGAGCCACCATGGGACGGCCCGAAAACGCGTCGGCCAGCCGCACTATCAGTCGATGTCCGGTTCCAGGACGGACTCACCCCGGTAATAGCCGCACGACCCGCACACGTGGTGAGGCCGTTTGGGGTCACCGCACCGCGGGCAGGTACCCACGGTGGGAGCCTCGGCCTTGTAGTGGGTGCGCCGCTTGCGCTTCCTCTGCTTGGACGTGCGTTTCTTGGGGACGGCCATGGTTCACTCTCACTCTGCCCGCAGGGCTTTCAATACGTTCCAGCGCGCGTCTCCTTCTTCCGGAGCGCACACGCACTCTTTTTGATTCAAGTCCACTCCGCAGTGGGGGCAGAGCCCCCTGCATTCCTGACTGCAGAGGAGGTAACGGCTCAGCGTGAGTATCGCTTCCTCCCGAACAGCTTCACTCAGGTCCAAGCTGAGCGCCGAGGGATCGTACGTACGCACATCGGCCGAGTCCACCTCGCCCGCGCCTTCCGGCACGTAATACAATGTGAGTGGAATCCGGAACTCCGCTTCCATCGGATCTGCGCATCGGCGGCACCGGCCACTCCGCGCGCCCTCGAGGCTCGCTTCGACCAGGATTTCTTCCCCGGCCAGCCACTGGGCCAGCCCGGACAACTTCGCCGGCCCGGCCATCTCGAACGCCGCTCCGGCCCACCACGCGGGATCCGCCGGAACCGACGCCCGAATCGGGAGTTTTCCGGTCTCACTCAGCGCTGTTAGGTCCAACCTGAGCATAGTTTTTAAAGCTAGTTTGGTAGGCCGAATCTGTCGATCCCGAGGTCGGTGGCCCGACGACGGTCGACAACGGCTCGTCGCGTGGCCTAGAGGAGCTCCGTGTCGGCGAAGAAGAAGCCGATCTCACGCTCCGCGTTCTCGTCGGAATCGGAGGCGTGGATCGCGTTTCGCTCCTTGGATTCCGCGTAGAGCTTGCGCACGGTCCCTTCGGCGGCCTCGGCCGGATCGGTGGCGCCGATGACTCGTCGGAGCGCACTGACCGCATCGGACGCCTCGAGCACCATCGGAAGCGCCGGTCCGGAGGTCATGAACTCGACGAGCGCGTGGAAAAACGGCCGTTCGCGGTGCACCTCGTAGAACGCTTCGGCCTGGGCCCGTGACAGATGGACGATGCGGAGCGCCCGCACGCTGAAACCCTCCGCCTCCAGGTGCGCCAGGATCTTGCCCGCCTTCCCGGATCCGAGGGCGTCCGGCTTGATCATCCCCAACGTACGGCTCATGCAGCTATCCCCTATGGTTGTCTTGTCTGATCGGTAGAAACGTGATGCCCTCGGAACGGCCCCTCTACAGGGCGTCGCGCACCAGGCCGACGATGTCCTTGGGCGTCCGGGCAACGGCGATCCCGTGATCCTCGAAGGCCTTCATCTTCTCGGCGGCCGTGCCGGCGGACCCGCTGATAATGGCCCCTGCGTGGCCCATGCGACGCCCGGGCGGCGCCGTCTGGCCGGCGATGAACCCTACGACCGGAACGTCGACCTGCTCTCCCACGTAGGCCGCCGCCTCCTGCTCGTCGGTGCCGCCGATCTCGCCGATCATCACGATCGCACGGGTCTCGGGGTCCTTGCCGAACGCCTCGAGGCAATCCACGAACGTGGTTCCGATCAGCGGGTCGCCGCCGATCCCGATGCACGTCGTCTGGCCGATACCCGCCTGGGTGAGCTGGAACACGGCCTCGTAGGTGAGCGTGCCCGAGCGGGAGATTACCCCCACCGGCCCGGGCTGAACGATCTGCGCAGGCAGGATGCCCACCTTGCACGTGCCCGGAGAGATGAGCCCGGGACAATTCGGGCCCACCACGCGTGCGCCGCGGTCCCGGCAGTACGCATGCACGCGGGCCATGTCCTGGACGGGGATCCCTTCCGTGATCGCGACGATCAGCTCGATGCCCGCGTCGGCGGCCTCCATGATCGCCCCTCCTGCAAAGGCGGGAGGCACGTAGATCACGGAGGTGTTGGCGCCCTGCTCCTTCACGGCGCGATCGACCCCGTGGTAGATCGGCACGCGGGCGTCGCCGGCCTCGAACGTTTGGCCGCCTTTGCCCGGGGTGACCCCGGCCACCACCTGCGTGCCGTATTCGATCATCTGGCGGGCGTGGAACGAACCATCCCGGCCCGTGATGCCCTGCACGACGAGACGCGTGTCCTGTCCAATGAAAATCGCCATTTACCCTGCCCTCGCCATGCGAACGGATTCCTCTACGACCGCATCCATGGAGCTGTGCGCCGAAAACCCGGCGTCCCGTAGGATGGCCCGTCCTTCCTTCTCGTTGGTTCCCGTCAGGCGAATCACGATCGGCACGTCGATCTGCGTCCTCGATGTGGCCGTCACGATCCCGTTGGCGACGTCATCGCACCTCGTGATACCGCCGAAGATGTTGAAGAGTATGACCTTGACGTTGGGATCCGCGGTGATGATTTCGAGCGCAGCCACCACCTTGTCGGGATTGGACGAGCCCCCGATGTCCAGGAAGTTGGCCGGCTCGCCGCCGTAGTGCTTCACGAGATCCATGGTCGCCATGGCCAGGCCGGCTCCGTTGACGCAGCACCCTACGTCGCCGTCCAGCTTCACAAACGAGAGCGAGGCTTCTCTGGCCCGCGTCTCCTCCCACGGCTCCGCGTCCAGATCACGATACGCCTCGATGTCCGGAAGACGGAACAGCTCGTTGTCGTCAATGCTCATCTTGGCGTCGATCGCCTTCACCTGCCCGTCGGGTGTGGTGATGAGCGGGTTGATCTCCGCCATCGACGCTCCCGCATCGTCGAACGCCCTATAGAGCTGCCGCATGATCTTGGCGCCCTGCTTGATCAGCCCGGGGTCGTCGTACAGCGCATCGGCCAACCAATTGGCTTGATGAGGCAACAGGCCGTATCGGGGATCCACGGTCAGACGGCGAATTTTGTCGGGCATCGTGGCCGCGACCTCCTCGATGTCCACGCCGCCCTCGGACGAGACCATGAACACCGCCGCCTGGCTGGCGCGGTCCATGAGCACGCCCACATACGCCTCGGACGCGATGTCCTCCGCGGGCGTGACCAGCACCTTGCCGACCGTGAGGTCCTTGATGGACATCCCCAGGATGGCCTCGGCGTGGGCGCGAGCCTCGGCGGGGTCTTTGGCGAGCTTTACGCCGCCGGCCTTTCCGCGACCCCCTGAGTGCACCTGTGCCTTCACCACCACCATGCCTCCATAGCGGCGAGCAATCTCCTCCGCCTCATCGGGCGTGCGGGCCACCTCGCCGGGGGGCACGGGGATGCCGGCGGCTCGGAAGACCTCTTTGGCTTGGTATTCGTGAATGTTCATGGACGCTGGAGGCGTGGGTTCCAGGGCAATCGACCCGCTCTATCCGTCGTCGGTCGACGTGGAATGGCTCCCGGGCCCGCAACTCGCGGGGCCGAGAGCCGGCCACAAGGTAGACGGGTCTCCCGGTCGGATCAACGGCCGGGGGGACGGTGGGTTGGGACGGTTCGGCCGGGGCTCTCGCCCGGCGTCAATTCCCGCCGGAGTCGGCTCCCTCGAGGAGGCGCCGAAGGCGATCGAGGCGCTCGCCGAAACCGGCGAAATCTCCAGCGCGAAGACGGGCTTCGGCTTCGTCCAGCAGGCGGAGGGCCTCGTTGCTGAGCCCTTCCGCCACCAGCGGCTGGGCACGCCCTTCCTCCCGCAACTCCGTGACGGCCTCGCCGGCCAGGAGCGCGAGGGCACCCCTGATCGAAGTGTCCATCGCCACCCTGCGTCCGTCGCTCACGATGAATCGCTGGAGATCGGGGATGGCGTCGGCCTCTGCCGCGAGATAGATGGGCTCCATGTACAGGAGGGACGATCCGACCGGAATCAAATAGAGATGCCCCAGCCAGACCTGGCTTCCGCTCCGCCGCCACAGCGAAAACTGCTGCGAGATGGTCGGATCCTGCTCCACCAGCGCCTCGACCTGTCTAGGTCCGCGCAGATCCTCCGTTTCCACGTCGTACAGAATGAGCTCCCCGTAGTGGTCGGGGTCCGACCGGGCCACCAGGATGGCCTTCAGGTTCTGACGCTGCTCGGGGACGAATACCGTCGACAACAGATACTCCGGCTCGGACTCTCCGGGAAGCTGAAAGCGGGAATACGCAGGTCGATATTTCACCGCCTGCGTCTCTTGCGCGAGCTCCTGAGGTACGGCCCACACGTCCTCCTGGCGATGGAACTCGAAGGCGGTCTCCTGATGGTAGACCAGCAGCACCTCCGATTGGAGCTCCATCAGCTCGGCAGGATAGCGCAGGTGGGACCGAAGCGACTCCGGCATCTGCGAGACGGGCAAGAACAGCTCGGGGAACGCGGAGCGGTATGCCTCCAGGATGGGATCGGCGTCGTCGACCGCGTAGAGCAGGACGTCGCCCGTTACGCCATCCACCGTGACCTTGACCGAGTTCCGCACGTAGTTGATCGGCCGCCGCGCTTCGAACGGGAACGACGAGCTGAGCGGGAATCCGTTCGAATCCGTGTAACCGTCCAACACCCACACGACCCGTCCTTCGTGGATGACTGGATAAGGGTCTACGGGGAACCGGATGAACGGAGCGATGGTGGCGACCCGTTCGCGCACCTGGCGTCTGAACACCAGCCGACTCTCACTGGACACCTCGGACGCAAAGAGCAAGTTGATATCTCGGAAGCGCCATGCCAGCGACACGGTCCGCAGCGGCGAGGACATCTCGATGCCGAACGGGTAGTCCACTCCGGGAACGCCGGGAGCGCCTTCGGGAGCGAGAAACGCCTCAGACGTGGCGTTGATGACCGCGTAGGGGTGTCTGCGCGTCCCGAAGAACACCGAGGGTCGGACGAGCGCGATCGGCTGCGCGTCGGGATCCACCAGCCGCGGGGGAATCTCCGACAGGAGCTCTCGAGGCCGACCGACCTCGGTACGATCCGTCGCGGACACGCCGACCGCACCCATCCCGGCCAGGTAGAGCTCACGGAGGTGGAGGTTTTGCCAGTTGGGATCGGGAATGCCGGCCTCGTTCACCTCCCGGACGGCGAGCGCAACCAACTGGCTGCCCTGCGGAGACGGGTAGCGGTCGATGACCACGTCGTGGAACTCATAGTACGCTCGCTGGGCCTCCACTTCGCGAAACGTGGTGAGCAGGGCCGCCGCCCCCCACACCGGCACTCCGGACAGTTGCCCGAGCGCGGCGTTCCAGTCGGGGGTTCTGGTCGGATCGTAGCCGAAGGGTGACCGGCTCAGGTCGGCCAGTCCGAACCCGTCCCTCGTGAATTCCAGGTTCCGCTCGATGTGGAGGCGTTCCCGTTCCAGCTCATTGGGCTCGACCCGAAATCGTTGGACGAAGCTCGGATACAGTTGCCCCAGGAACACCCAGGCGATGGCCACGACGCCCAGAGAAGCCAGGGCCGCCGGCGCCCGACGCTGAATCGCGGCCCATCCGAACACCAGACCGGCAAAGAGCGTGATCCCGACCATGCCCTGCAGCGCCGGGAGTCGCGCCGCCGCGTCGGTGTGCCCGAAGATGCCGCGCACGCCCGACGACCCGTCCAGCAACAGCCCGTACCGAAGCAGGAAGAACCGACCCGCCAACAGCACGAGGCCGGCGGCGATGATGAGGCCCAGGTGCTTCCTCGGCGTCTCGCGAATCTCCGGGCGGCCGCGCTGGATGCGTAGCGATCCGGTGGCGGAGTAGCCGGCCACACACACCGTGAACAGCAAGAACGTCAGCGCCAACGCGAGATTCACCAGCCGTACGATCAGCGGCAGGATGAAGACGTAGAATCCGGCGTCGTGGCCGAAGACCGGCTCCCGCGTGCCCCACTCGGGCGCGTTCAGCGCCACCAGCGTGTCGATTCCCGTCCGGCCGGGCACGGCCGCGCCGAACCACAGCCCGAACAGCGCCGCCGTGCCGATCAACGTCCACCGCACGTAGGTCTTGGGAAGCTGCTCCGAGATCTCCAGGTTGGCGAACCGTCGCCGGATCTGGATCGAGCCGAGCGTGCTCGCGACCGGGCGGAGATTCAGGAATGCGATCGCCCCGGCGAGCACGATCACCAACGCCCGCACGCCCCACTCCCAGAACTTCCGCTTCCAGAACACGTCCTCGTAGTTCACGGCCTGGAACCAGAGGACATCGACGTAGAGGTAAGACAAACCCCGAAGGAGGAGCAGCACGAGCCCCAGGATCGCCAGGACGGCGATCAGGGTCCTGCCGCTCCGAAACACCTGCGGGAGAGTTTTACGCATCAACACCCTGCGCTCGAAGCCATCCTTCCACCTCCCGCCGGATCTCCCGAAGCCGCTCTTCGGAACGGGCCTCGAAGCGGGCCACGATCACCGGCTGGGTATTGGATGCCCGTAGAAGCCCCCATCCATCTCCGAACAGAATACGCGCTCCGTCGACGTCGATGACGTCGTGCGTGCGCCGGAAGTGCTCCGTCGCCCGCTCGACCACGCCCCACTTCTCCTCTTCGGTGACGTCGATCCGAATTTCGGGAGTGGACACGTAGGCGGGGAATTTGTCCACCATGGCAGACATGGGCTCGTCGGCCGAGGCGATCAACTGCGCCAGCCGGCAGGCGTCATAGAGCGCGTCATCGAACCCGAAGTAGTCGTCCGCGATGCAGATGTGCCCGGAGAGCTCGCCCGCCAGCATGGCTCCCTCTTCCCGCATCTTCTCCTTCATCAGGGAGTGGCCGGTCTTCCACATGATGGGAATGCCTCCGGCGGCCTCGTACACCTCCGGCAGCGCCTGCGAGCACTTGACGTCGTAGATGAGCTTCTGGCCCGGCCCTCTGCGCCGGAGGATGTCGAGACCGAACAGGAGCGACAGGATGTCGCCACGCACGATCCTACCCTTGTCGTCCACGGCCCCGACCCGGTCGGCATCGCCGTCGAAGCCGATCCCGAAATCGAGTCCGCCGTCCAGCACCGCGCGGATGAGGTCCTGCATGTTCTCGTCGACCGTGGGGTCCGGATGGTGGTTGGGAAAGGTGCCGTCCGACTCGCAATAGAGCGGGACGACGCTCGCTCCCACGGCTTCCATCAGCTCCACCGCCAAGAGCGCGCCGGTGCCGTTTCCACAGTCGACTCCCACGCGAACGGTCCGGGGAAGCTGGATCCGCTCGGAAATGTCACGGATATAGTCCGGAGTGATGTCCAGGGCGCGCAGGCTGCCGGCTCCCGTGATCAAATCGTCGGACTCGATTCGGCGTTTCAGCTCCTGTATTCGCTCTCCGTACAGGGATCGGCCACCCAGGGTCATCTTGATCCCGTTGTACTCCGCGGGATTGTGGGAGCCGGTCACCTGGATCCCGCCGTCGGTGCCGAGCGTCTTGGTGGCCCAATAGACCAGAGGCGTGGGCACGGTGCCGATGTCGACCACGTCGACACCACCGGACCGAAGTCCCTCGATCAGTGCCGAGACCAGCGCCGGTGAGCTGGGCCGGTTGTCGCAGCCGACCACAACCTCGGGACCGTCACCACCGTCTTCCCTGAGTAGCGTCGCGTACGCGTGTCCCACGCTGCGGGCTACCGAAGGATCGAGGTCGGTCCCAACGATTCCCCGAATGTCGTACTGTCGGAAGATATGTGCGGCCAGCGTCATCAGATCGTTGATCCTTTGTCAGGGATACTAAAAAATATCACGCTGCGGAATGAAGCGGCGTGACGGCAGGGTGGACGTCGGTCGAGCGGCGCATCGCCGCGCTCCGCGGATCCGGGAAACGTCGCGCTATCCCGCTCCGCCCAGGGCACCGAGCACGGGCTGCATGAGGCCCTCGACGCTCGTCCGCGCCACTTCCAGCAAGGCCCCCGGGAAGAATCCGGTCAGCAGGATCGCGGCCACGCTTGCGACCAGGACCGCTCGCATGGCCAGCGGAACGACGATGCCCTCGTGGGTGTCCGGCCGCGCGGCCTTCTTCATCCACATGAACCACGCTACGCGCAAGTAATACCAGTACGAGGCTACGGTGGTGAGCACGAGGATCACGGCCAAGGTCCACAGCTCCGCGTCGCGGGCTCCGAGGAGCAGATAGACCTTGCCCATGAAGCCGCCCGTGCCGGGGAACCCCGCCAGCGACAGCAGGAAGACCGTGAGCATGACGGCCAGCGCGGGCCTTTCCCATCCCAGTCCTGCGTAGTCCTCCACCTCGAGCCGCTCCTCGCCATGCCGGGAAACCACGATCAGGACGGCAAATGCGCCGATGTTCATGATCGTGTATACCAGCAGGTAGAACAGCAGCCCGGCGGCCGCGCTACGGTTCAACGCGACCAGTGCGACCAGTAGGTACCCGCCATGCGCGATGCTCGAATACGCCAGCATTCGCTTCACGTTGTCCTGCACCAACGCCATGAGGTTGGCACCGATCATGGTCAACGCGGCGAGGGTCCACAGAATCGTGCGCCACGAGTCCTGGATGTCTCCGAACGCAACGAGAAACACACGGAAAAACGCGACGAACGCAGCGGTCTTGACCGCCGCCGCCATGAACGCGGTCACCGGAGACGGTGACCCTTCGTACACGTCCGGCGTCCACATGTGGAAGGGGATGATCGAGACCTTGAACGCAAAGCCCGTGAGGAGCAGCAGCGCGCCCAACGTCACCAACGTCGCCTGAGCCCTGCCCGCAGCCACCGCTTGCCCGATGGCCTCGATGTGTGAGCTGCCTGCGGCCCCATAGACCAACGCGACGCCGAACAGGAAGAACCCGGAGGCGAACGCGCCCAACAGGAAGTACTTGAGGCCCGCCTCCGCCGAGCGGCGGCTCCGTCGATTGAACCCGGCCAGCACGTAGACGGCCAGCGACATGAGCTCCAGCGCGATGAAGATCAGGATCAGCTCCCGGGCCGAAGCCATGAACATCATCCCGACCGTGGAGAACAGGATCAGCGCGTAGTACTCGGGGGCCTGGAGGCGCTGTTTGTGGACATACGCGAACGAAATCGCGATGGCCAGTCCGCCACCCAACAGGAAGATCCAGTTCGAAAACAGTCGGAACCCGTCCACGGCGACCATGCCGTAGGCGCTCGTGTCGGTCACGCCGTACAGCCACCCGTTCACGGCGGCCGCGACGGCGATTCCCAGCATTGCTACCCAGCCGAGCACCGAACCGTCCTGGTCCGGGTCATCGACCGACTGGCCCGCACCCACCAGCAGTATGCCGGTTGCGCAGAGGCACAGGATGGTCTCGGGGAGCAGCGCCCACAGGTAGTCCAGCCCGCCGGTGAAGTCGAGCGTCACTCGTCACCTCCGACGATTCGCGCAGTGATCTCCGTTGCGGAAGGACCGGGCGGGCCGGGGATGTCGAGATCCGGGTGCACCGAAGCGGACCGCGCCGCGTCCACCCTCTCGAGCACCGCCTGCACGCTGGGCTCCATGCGACGTAGGATCGGCGAAGGGAACACGCCAATCAGGACCATGAGCAACACCAGGGGCGCCAGTACCGTGACTTCGCGCCGGGTCAGATCGGGGATGCGGCGGTTCTCCTTGGACTCGAGTCGGTTGAAGAACACGCGTTGCACCATGGGGAGCATGTAATACGCTGCAAAGATGACCCCGGTGGTGGCGACGGTCGCCAGCACCGGATGGGACTCGAAGGCGCCCAGCAACGCCAGGAATTCTCCCACGAACCCGCTGGTTCCGGGCAGTCCGATCGACGCGAGCGCGGTGATCACGAAGGCCGTTGCGAACAGCGGAGCCACCCGCCCCAGTCCTCCGAACGCCGCGATCTCACGGGTGTGTGTGCGCTCATAGAGCATGCCGAGCAGGAGGAACAGGGCGCCGGTCGAGATGCCGTGGGAGATCATCACCAGCAGTCCGCCCTGAAGGCCGTTCATCGTGAACGCGAACACGCCGATGACCACGAATCCCATGTGGGCCACCGACGTGTAGGCCACCAGCTTTTTGGCGTCCGGCTGTACGGCGGCCACCCACGCGGCGTAGACGATCCCGATGGTCCCGAGCACGAGCATCACGCTGACCACCGTGGAGTGGGTGGCGGCCGCCGGAAACAACGGAAGCAGGAACCGCACGAACCCGTAGGTGCCCATCTTCAGCAGGACCGCAGCCAGGACCACGGATCCCGGCGTTGGTGCCTCCACGTGTGCGTCGGGCAGCCAGGTGTGCAGCGGGAACACCGGCACCTTGATCGCAAAGGCGAGGGCAAAGGCGGAAAACAGCCAGAGCTGCTCGGTGAGCGAGAGCGGGATGCTCAGCAGGTCGACGTAGCTGAAGCTCGGATAGCCGAGCGTGGTGGAGGCCCGGAACGACAGGTACAGGATGGCCACCAGCATCAGCAGCGAGCCCACGGCCGTGTACAGGAAAAACTTGATGGCCGAATAGATTCGACGCTCGCCTCCCCATACGCCGATGATGAAGTACATCGGGACGAGCGTGAGCTCGAAGAAGACGTAGAAGACGAGCAGATCGGTGGCCAGGAAAACGCCCATGACCCCCGTCTCCAGGAGGAGCATGAGTGCGTAGAAGGCCTTCCGGTGCTTGGTGATGTACTCGTACGCGCCCAGGATCGCGACCGGCGTCGTCAGCGCGGTGAGTAGCACCATGAACAGAGAGATGCCGTCCAATCCGAGGCTGTAGTGGGCACCCCACGCTTCGATCCAGGGATGACTGGAGGCCATGTCGAACCCGGAGCCGGGACGGTATGCCCACCAGAGTCCGGCGCTGAGCACCAGGATGCCGAGGCTCCACCAGAACGCCGTGCCGCGGGCCCGGTCCTCGGGTAACGCCAGCACCAGGAACATGCCAAGGAGGGGGAGCCACACCAGGGCGTGCAGGATCCAGCTCGAGTACGCGACGCCCTCCAACAGGCCCATCATGGGCGCCCCTTCCCCGCCATCACAGCGCCCACGCTCCCAACACCATCAGCACTCCGAGGGCCACAAAGATGGCATACGTGTTCACCTTCCCATCCTGCAGGAACGTCGTGAAGAACCCCACTCCCCTTCCGACCTGCCCCACGGCATTGACGAATCCATCGATCACGAAGGCGTCCACGACCCGCCACAGGAACCGGGACGTCGCCAGGACGGGACGGACGATCAGCGCGTCGTACAGCTCGTCGACGTACCACTTGTTGTAGAGTATTCGCTTGAGGCCGGATGCGGGCTCGCCCTCCACCTCGGGCGTGCGAACGGTCTGACGTCCCAAGAACTGGGTCGTGGCGAACACCACGCCCGCAGCCAGGAGCGTGGAGAGTATCGCCCAGGCCACCTCGCCGCCGCCGAGCGGAGCGGAGTGCGCGATCTCGCCGAGGTGCTCCTCCTGCACCGTAGCGGCCGCCGCCGTCACGGGCTCCAGCCAGTGGTGCAGCCACTCGCTCATGGGTAGGGCGCCGAATCCGCCCAGCGCCGACTCGCGAATAGCCTCCGGCACGTTGATCCATCCGCCGAACACCGACAGCACCGCGAGAATCGCCAACGGGATCCACATCACGCCTCCGACCTCATGGAGGTGCTTCTGCTCCTCCTGGCCGGTGCGATTCTCCCCGTGGAAGGTCATGACCATGAGCCGGGTCATGTAGAACGCGGTGAGCAGGGCCGCGACCAGTCCCACGATCCAGTACACCGTATAGAGCGCCGGATAGGGCGCGTTGGCCGCTCCCGCCCAGGCGCCTGCCGACCAGATGATCTCGTCCTTGGAGAAGAATCCGGCAAAGGGCCAGATGCCGGCGATGGCAAGCGTGGCGATCCACATGGTGGCCCACGTGATCGGCATATAACGGCTCAGGCCGCCCATGTTGCGCATGTCCTGCGCATCGCGGTGGCTGTGTGTGTGGTGGAGCGCGTGGTGCATGGCGTGAATCACTGCTCCGGACCCCAGGAACAGCAACGCCTTGAAGAAGGCGTGGGTCATGAGGTGGAACACCCCGGCGGCGTAGGCTCCCACGCCCACGCCCAGGAACATGTATCCCAACTGCGAGACGGTGGAGTAGGCCAGGACCTTTTTGATGTCGTATTGGGCCACGGCGATGGTCGCGGCCAGTAGCGCCGTGAGCGCGCCGATTCCGGCTACGGTTGCGCTGCCCACGGGAGAGAGCGCAAACAGCACCGAAGATCGCGCCACGAGGTAGACCCCCGCCGTGACCATCGTGGCCGCATGAATCAGCGCGGACACCGGCGTGGGCCCCGCCATGGCGTCGGGCAGCCAAATGTAAAGTGGCACCTGCGCGCTCTTGCCGGCGGCGCCGAGCAGGAAGAACAGCGTAATCGCAGTCACCAGGCCGCCGCCGTACACCAGGCGCTCCGCGGCCCCGTCGAGCACCGGGACGAAGTCCAGGGTGCCGAACGCCGTGAACAACAGGAACATCGCGATCAAAAAGCCGAAGTCGCCGATGCGGTTGACGATGAACGCCTTCTTTCCGGCGTCCGCTTTCTCGCGATCGGAAAACCAGTAGCCGATGAGCAGATAGCTACAGAGTCCCACGCCTTCCCAGCCCACGAACATCATCGGGTAGCTGGCACCCATCACCAGCACCAGCATGAAGAAGACGAACAGGTTGAGGTAGGCGAAGTACCGGGGGTACCCGGGGTCGTCCTTCATGTAGCCCACGCTGAACACGTGGATCAGGAAGCCGACGCCGGTCACCACCATCATCATGACCAACGACAACGCATCCAACTGGAGCGCGGCGTCCACATGGAAGGCACCGGTGTCCATCCAGGTCCAGTAGTGGACCACCACCGGGTGCTCCAGATGAGCGCCCAGCGCGCGCACGAAGTTGACCAGCGTCAGGACGAAGGCCAGGGCCATGACGCCCGGGCCGATCCAGGTGGGCAGCGTGTGCGTGGAAGGCCGGCCAGACCCATCCAGGTCGAGCTCGTCACCCGCGCGAACCGCATCCGCCGACCGGCGCCCGTGGGAAAGGGCGAGGATCCCGTTCAGCACGAACCCGAGGAGCGGCAGGAGGACGATCAGGCCCGGATAGAAGGGCTCGAACCCCGCCTCGGCCGCGTGCTCCTGTAGCACGGCCACCGGCGACAGCAGCAGCAACGCGCTCACCGGGCTACCACTTGAGGAGGTTGAAGGAATCCACGGCCACGGACTGATAGTGCCGGAAGATCGCGATGATGATCGCCAATCCCACGGCGGCCTCCGCCGCCGCGACCGTCATGACGAAGAAGACGAAGACCTGGCCGTCGATCCCCACCATCCGGGAGAGCGCCACGAACGCCAGGTTGACGGCGTTGAGCTGGAGCTCGACGCAGAGGAACATGATGATGGCATTACGACGAACCAGGAAGCCCGCCGTCCCGATCACGAACAGCAGCGCGCTGATCCAGAGCGCCTGATCGACCATCCCGGTCACGCTCGCCTCCCCACGGTCATTCTCCGGCCCTCTTGGCGAGCGCGATCGCACCGACCACTGCGACCAGCAACAGGATCCCTGTCAGCTCGAACTGCACCACGTACGTCGTGAAGAGCGGCTCGGCGATGGCTCCCACCGCGCCCTGCTCCGCCACCAACGCGTCAATCTGCTCTCCGCCGGCTGTGCCTACGTAGGCCGCGCTGGCCTCCGTCCCTCGGAACGCTCCGATGAGCACGGCGGCCATGAGCCCGGTCAACGCAAAGGAGCCCACCATCCACCCGACCCGCACGCTGTCAGCGCGGAATTCATGACCCAGGTTGAGCAACATGATCACGAACAGGAAGAGCACCATGATGGCGCCGGCATAGACCATGACCTGGATGGCGGCCAGAAAATGCGCCTCCATGAGCACGAAGATTCCGGCCACGGCTCCAAGCGTGGCGACCATGAAGAGCAAGCTGCCGACGGGGTTCTTGGCGAGGATGACCCCGATGGCGCTCCCCAGGGCCACGGCCGCGAACGCGTAGAACAGCAGATCGACCACGCTATTCGGACCTCGGATCCGAAGGGTCCCAGAGCTCGGTTACCGGATGGTCCTGCTCCATCAAGCGATCCAGATCGTAGACGAACCGCGATCGAGTGTACTCCGCGTTTTCAAAGTGCTGGCCGACGTGAATGGCCTCGACCGGACACACCTCCTGGCACATGCCGCAGAAGATGCAGCGGAACTCGTCGATCTCGTAGACGACCGGATAGCGGTTGCCCTGGTCGTCCTCGCCGCCCACCAGCCGAATGCAGTTGGCCGGGCAGACGGTGGGGCACAGCCCGCAGGCCACGCACTTGGGTCGGCCGTCGGCGTGGACTTCCATCCGGTGGGTGCCCCGCCAGCGGCCGTGGAGCTCGGTGGCCTCCTCCGGATACTGCTGAGTGACGGTCTTGCGGGCCATCAGGTGCTTCAGCGTGAGCGTCATGCCCTTGAGCGCCGCCCGCAAATACGACGTCTGCTCCGGATCGGGTCGGTCCAGAATCTTTACGGTTACCGCCATCCGCCGCTCCCCTCCTTTGTCAACGCCGCAGCCAGCCTCGAGGCCATCCGCTCCCTGCCCGTGCCGGCACCGCGGATGATGCGTCCACGATCGACGAAGAACAGGAACGTGAAGAGGGCCACGCCGCTCACGGCGGTCAGTGCCAGCCCGTACCCCAACCCGTAGGGGACTCCCAGTTCGTCGAGCACCAGGATGGTGCCCCCGATCAACACCAAATACGCCAACGTAGTGGGCAGAAGGATCTTCCAGCCCAGGCTCATCACCTGATCGTAGCGGAAGCGCGGCAGCGTCCACCGCACCCAGATGTAGAGCAACATGAAGAAGGCGGTCTTGATGGCGAACGACAAAAGGGTGAGGAGCGTGATCAGGACACTGGGCGTGGCCGGAATGGGAGCGCCGCTCTGATCGTAGCCCGAGATCAGCGCGCCGTCCGCCCAAACCATGTTGTCGAACGTCGCGAACGGGATGTCCCACCCTCCGAGGAACAACGTCGCCATCAGGGCCGACGCCGTCAGCATGTGGGCATACTCGGCGATGAAGAACATCGAGAACTTCATGGCCGAATACTCGGTGTGGTATCCCGTAACCAGCTCCGATTCCGCCTCGGGCATGTCGAAGGGGAGCCGGTTCGTTTCGGCAAAGGCGGACACGAGGAACAGGAGAAACGCCAGGGACAGCGGGAGCGCGTACCAGAGTCCCATCTCTTGCTGCTTCCACACCATCTCGGTGAGCGTCACGCTGCCGGCCAGCATCAGCACGGTGATCAGGCTGAGCCCCAGCGCGACCTCGTAGCTGACCATCTGCGCGGACGCCCGTAGCGCACCGAGGAACGCGTACTTGTTGTTGGATGCCCACCCACCCAGCACCAGCCCGTACACCCCGATGGACGAGAGCGCGAGGATGTAGAGGATTCCTATCGGCACGTCCGCGACGATCATGTCCACCACGCCCCAAGGCGTGGGGAGCGGGGCCGCGAACGGGATCACGGCAATCGTGACCACCGCCGGCATGATCGAGAGCATTGGGCCCAGAACGAAGAAGAACCGGGAGGCCGTCTCCGGAAGCGTCTCCTCCTTGAAGATGTTCTTGACCCCGTCCGCCAGGGGTTGGAGCAATCCGAAGGGACCCACACGGTTGGGGCCCAGACGGTCCTGAATGAATGCGGACACCCGTCGCTCTGCCAGGGTGGCGTAGGCGACGCCGACCATCACGACGCTGAACACCGCGAACACCTTCGCGAGCATCATCAGGACCAGCGCCCTGCCGGAGACCGGATCCATGCCCTACCCTGCCAGTCCCACGGGTTGATTGAGCACGGCGCCCGCCGTGCCCATCGAACGATAGTCGATACCCGAGTAGGCCGGGATCCGCGCCGCCAGCCGGGCGAACGCCTCTTCGGGACCCGTCGGCGCGGGTTCGCCCGTGAGCGCCGCAAGGAGCGCGCCCAGGATGAGCCAGGCGGGACGGGACTCCCCGGGGGCGTGCCGCGCTTGCCAAAAGCGCTGCACGCGGCCGAGCGTGTTCGTGAAGGTGCCGTCCTGCTCGGCAAATGTGGTGATGGGCAGCACGAAGTCGGCCTCTGCGGCCGCGGCAGACGGTGCCTGTCCCAGGTACACCACCAACGAAGCCTCCTTCCCGAAGCTGGAGGCCGCGTCCGCGAGCGGATCGCCCATCACGATCAGGGTGCCTCCCCGGCCCGCCAGATCGTCCAATCCGCCCGTGCCGTCGTCATCGCCGGCTCGTTCGAAGCCCACGAGTGCGGCGCCGTCCGCGTTGGGAACCAGCTCCCGCCGACGCACCAACGTGGGAAAGCCGGGCAGCGGAACCTCGTCTGACGCACGCCGCATACGGAAGCGGCGTTCGCCGCCGCCGAGGTACGTCACCAGCTCGTCGAGCAGGCCGAGATCCTCGTTGGACGCGTGCGGGCTCGCGACCGCCGCTACCGGCCCGCCGCGCGCTCCTTCCAACCGGTCCGCCAGCGCACGGAGCGCGGTGGCCCAGTCGGTCGGCCGGCGGCGGCCTTCCCCGTCCAGGACCGACGGTGCCTCCAGGCGGTCCGGATGGTTGATCCACTCGTAGGTGGCGCGTCCGTAATCGCACATCCAGTGGCCGTTGACCGCCGAATTCTCCCGCGGCTTGATGCGTTGCACCAGGTTGTCGCGGGTGTGGAGGTCGACGTTACAGCCCTGGCTGCAGTTGGGACACACCGATGGCGTGTGGTCCAGGTCCCACGCGCGCGCCTTGTAGAGAAAGTCCTTCGACACGAGCGCGCCGACCGGACAGATGTCCACGATGTTCCCGGCAAACGGCGATCCGTCCAGGCCGTGCTCGAAGAAGGTGTCGATGATCGATCGGGAGCCCCGCTCGACCACGCAGAGCCGCTCGTCCCGGGCCACCTCGTTCATGAACCGCACGCAGCGGGTGCACATCACGCAGCGGTCCCCGTAGAACAACACGTCTCCGCCGAAGTCGTCCCGCCCGAACACGCGCTTGGGCTCTTGGGCCCGTCCGTGCTGCCGGCCTTCGTCGTTGACGTAGTCCTGGAGCTTGCACTCCCCGGACTGATCGCAGATCGGACAGTCCAGCGGGTGATTGACCAGGTAGAACTCGAGAACGCCCCGCCGGAGGTGCTCGGCCCGCTCCGAGCTCGTGTGCACGACCTGTCCCTCGGCCACCTCCGTCACGCAGGAGGGCATGGGCTTTCGTGCGCCCTCGACCTCGACCAGGCAGAGCCGGCACATGGCCGGGGAGGAGAGGCCCGGATGGTAGCAGTAGTGCGGGACCGTGGTGCCTAGCGATTGCGCGGCTTGGAGGATGGTGGTTCCGCGCGGGACCGTGACCTCGGCTCCGTCCACGGTGAGCGTCACCATCTGGGTCGCGGCTTCGGAGGCGGCCATCTCAGGCGGCTCCCACCGGCTGGTCGCTACGGATCAGCGCCAGGTACTCGTCCTTGAACTTCTCGATGGACGATACCACGGGTGCAGCGGCCGAATCGGAAAGCACGCAGATGGTCGTGCCGGTCATCTGGTCGCTCATGGCCAGCAGGGTGTCCAGGTCCTCCTGGGTGCCCCGTCCGGATTCGATCCGCTTCAGAATCCGGGTCATCCACTCCGTCCCCTCCCGACAGGGCGTGCACTGGCCACACGATTCGTGCGCGTAGAACTGCACCATGCGCCGGACCTGGCCCACGATGTTCGCGGTCTCGTCCATCACGATGACCGACGCGCAGCCCAACATCGAGCCGCACTGTTCGACGCCTTCGTAGTCGAGATCGCAACGCTGGCACTCCGGGACCGACATGAGCGGAACGGAGCTGCCCCCGGGAATGACGGCCTTGAGCGCACGTCCACCGGGAATTCCTCCGCACACGTCGTGGATCAGGTCCATGAGCGGAAATCCCAGCGGAAGCTCGTAGTTACCCGGCCGGATCACATGCCCGCTCACGCAGAACAGCTTGGTGCCCGGGCTCTTCTCCGTGCCCCACTGACGATACCAGTCGGCTCCGTGCTCCACGATGTGCGGCACGGCGGACAACGTCTCCACGTTGTTGATCGTAGTCGGCATTCCGAACGCCCCGAACGCGGCCGGGAACGGAGGCTTGATGCGCGGCTGTCCGCGGCGGCCTTCCAGGGAGTTCATCAGGCCGGTTTCCTCACCGCAGATGTAGGCGCCGGCGCCTACGTGCAGCGTCACGTCGATGTCGACTCCGGAACCGAGGATGTCCTTGCCGATGTACCCACCCGCGTAGGCCTCTTCGACCGCCTTGGCCAGCACCTGAGTCGTCTCGAAGAACTCGCCGCGGAGGTAGATGTAGCAGTGCTCCGCGCCGATCGCGTAGGCTCCGATCAGGCACCCTTCGATGACCTGGTGGGGCGCCCACCGAATCAGCTCCCGATCCTTGAACGTGCCCGGCTCCGACTCGTCCGCGTTACAGAGCAGGTAGTGGGGCTTGCCCGAGTCCTTCGGCATGAAGCTCCATTTGAGGCCCGTCGGGAACCCCGCCCCGCCCCGTCCGCGGAGTCCGGACGCCTTCACGGTCTCGATCACTTCCTCGCGCCCCACGTCCAACGCCTTGCGTAGCCCGGCGTATCCGCCGCGCTTCACCCATCCGTCGAGGGTGCGGGCGCGGGGATCGCCGAAGTGCTTGGAGAGCAGGCGGACTTCGCTCGGGTGCTCGTACGGGTAGGCCACTATTCCGACCGGCCCTTCAGGTGCTCCAGGATCGCCGGAACCTGGTCGGCCGTGACATTCTCATAGTACCGGGAGTTGATCTGGACGCAGGTCGGGAATCCGCACGCGGCCAGGCACTCGGCTTCGATCACCGTGAACAGCCCGTCGTCGCTGATCTCGCCGGGATCGGTGCCCGTATGCTCCAGGAACGCTTCCATGACCTGGTCCGCACCGCAGAGGTTGCAGGAGATGTTCGTGCAGACCTGGATGAGATGGCGTCCGACCGGCCGCTTGTTGTACATCGTGTAGAACGTGGCCACCCCGCGGACGTAGGCCGGAGACAGCCCGAGCAGCTCGGCCACCCGGTCCATGGATTCCGGAGACAGATGTCCGCGGATCTCCTGGGCGAGGTTGAGCGAAGGAAGCAGCGCCGCCTGCGCGTCCGGATACCGGGTCCGGATCTTCTGGAAGCGCTCCAGATACGGGCCCTCGAACAGCGGCGCCTCGGGCCGCTTCCCGGCCAACATGTAGGGATAGCTGGCGGAGACGGACGCGTGTCCGCCGTCGAGCGGCCGATTCCCCACGTAGTCGTCGCCGCGCACCTGCTCCTCGGAGAGGTCGAAATCTCCGGTGTTGCCGGCCCACCCCGGATTTTGAAAGGGATTCGTTCGGTCGGTCACCGATCGATCTCTCCCAGCACGATGTCCAGACTCGCGTTGATGACGATCAGATCGGCCACCATGTGGCCTTCGGCCAGCTTCGGCAATACCGAGAGGTTCACGAACGAGGGCGGCCGGATGCGCCACCGCACCGGCTTGGGCCCGCCGTCCGACACCAGGTACATCCCCAACTCGCCCTTGGAACCCTCGACGGAGTAGAAGCAGTCGCCCTCGGGCGCGTCGATGCCCTCCATGATCAGCTTGAAGTGGTGAATCATCGACTCCATGTCGTTCATGCAGTCGGTCTTCGCCGGCAGCGACACGCGGGGGTCGTCGACGTTGATCGGACCACCCGGCAGGCGGTCCACCGCCTGATGGAGGAGGCGCGCGCTCTGCCGCATCTCTTCCATGCGACACAGGTAACGATCGTAGCAGTCACCGTGACGGCCGACGGGCACTTCGAAGTCGTACGTCTCGTAGTCGTAGTACGGGCGGTCCTTGCGCACGTCGTACGGCACCCCGGAAGCCCGCAGATTGGGGCCGGTGAACCCGTAGTTGACGGCGTCTTCCGCCGAGATCACGCCCACGTCCAGGGTGCGTCCGAGGTGGATCCCGTTGGTCGTCAGCAGCCGGTCCACCTCATCCAGCGTCGCGAGCACACCATCGGCAAACGCCTTCACCTCCTGCTCCCAGCCTTCCGGAATGTCGGCCAGCATGCCGCCCACCCGGGTGGCCGACGTGGTGATCCGGGCCCCGCACAAGGACTCGTGCAGCGTGTAGACCTTCTCCCGCTGCTGAAAGGCATAGAGGAAGGGCGTGAACGCGCCGACGTCGATGGCCGTCGTGCCCAACCACAGCAGGTGGCTGAAGATTCGGTCGAGCTCCATGCAGATCACCCGCACGACCTTACACCGCTCGGTGACCTCGATCCCCATGAGCTTTTCCACCGCCATGACGTAGGCGCAGTTGTAGATCAACGGGGCCAGGTAGTCCATGCGGTCGGTGAGGGGGACGATCTGATTGTAGGTGCGGTACTCGCCGAGCTTTTCGAACGAAGAGTGCAGATATCCGATGTGGGGGATGCACTTCACGACGGTTTCTCCGTCCAGCTCGCACACCAGCCGCAACACGCCGTGGGTGGCGGGGTGCTGGGGGCCGATGTTGATGAGCATGCGGTCGGAGCCGATGGTGGGCTCCTCCCCCTCCACGGGTTGGAGGGGGCCCCAGGCGGGACCGCCGTCCATGCCCAGCTCCGGGGCCCTTCCCACCCGGTATTCTACCGTGCGCTCAGCCACCGGAATCCTCCTCGGCCTGCGAATCCGGACCAACGACCTGCGGCCGCCCGCCCGCTCCCAGCTCGGCGGGGATGTAGTAGTCCTCCACCCGTTGGGACAGAGCGCGTCGTGTCTGCTCCGCACGGGAGAACCGGCCGCGCAGGGGGAAGTCCTTCCTCAGCGGGTGGCCTTCCGCGTAGTTGTCGGGCATGAGGATGCGACGCGGATCAGGGTGTCCCTCGAAGACGATCCCGAAGAGGTCGTACACCTCGCGCTCGAGCCAGTTGGCCGAGGCCCAGAGCGACGTGACCGACCGGATGCGCAGATCGCTCGGATCGAGCTCGCACTTGACCCGGAGCGCGTTCTTGAGCGGGATGGACCAGAGCTGGTAGACCACGTGAAGCGGACGACCGCCGCCGTAGTCTACCGCGGTGACGTCCACGAGAAGGTCGAACTGATGCTCCGGGTCGGACTTGAGCCAACTCAGGATCTCGAGGTTTCGCGTGGGATCCAGGAACACGACCACTTGATCTCCCGCCGCCACCCTGGTCCGGACGACGGCGTCCCCGAACCGATCCCTGAGCGCCGCTGTGGCGGGATGATCGGACGCGTGCCCCGGGGCATCGCCGGCGTCCGCCGCCGCGCCCTCGGCCCTTCGGGGTCCCGCGGCGACGAGATCGAAGGGATCCTTTTCCCCTGCGGTCACCGGGCCCGCTCCTCGGGAAGCGCTCCGCTCGGCACGCCCGCGCTCACGGCAGCCGGTCCGAAGGCCGGCTCATCGCGTCGGTGGGTTCTCGGCCGGCCACGCGATTCTGCTGGGTCGAGTTTCCGAACGGGCCGGTCAGGCCGACCACCTCGGCATCGCTGGCGTTGGGGACGCCCACTTCCGAAGGATCCTCGATACGGTACGCCTCCCGCTCTGCCCATCGCTCCTCGCGGATCTTCTCCTGGATCATCATCAGGCCGTAGATCAGCGCTTCCGGCCTGGGAGGGCAGCCGGGAATGTAGACGTCGACGGGTACGATCGTGTCGATTCCCTGCACCATCGAGTAGACGTCGAACACGCCGCCGGAGCTGGCACAGGCGCCCATCGACACGCACCACTTGGGCTGGGGCATCTGGTCCCATATGCGGCGTAGCACCGGGGCCAGCTTGTACGGCACCCGTCCCGCGCAGATCAACACGTCGGCCTGGCGAGGACTGAACGACATGCGTTCCATGCCGAAGCGGGCCAAATCGTAGTTGCTCGCGGCGGAAGCCATCATCTCGATTGCGCAACACGCCGTGCCGAACGGCATGGGCCAAAGCGAGTTCCGCCGGCCCCAGTTGACCACGAAATCCACCGTCGTGGTCAGGAACGTGGGCGTGCCTTCCCCGAAGATGCCGGACTTGGACCGGGCCTGCGGCTCGATCAGTGCCATTCCAACCCTCCCTTCCGCCACTCGTACGCCAGCCCTGCGGTCAGCACCGCGACGAAGATCATCACGGCCACGAAGGGACCCCAGCCTAGCTCGCGCATGCGAACGGCCCAGGGAATGAGGAACACCGCTTCCAGGTCGAAGACGATGAAGCTGATGGCGACGAGGTAGAACTTGACGGAAAAGCGCTGCCGTGTGCTGCCGAGCGGGATCATCCCCGACTCGTACGGCATGAGCTTTTGCGGCGTAGGCCGGCGGGGGTTCAGCACGTGGGACGTAACTACCATGCCCACGGCATTGAGGATCGAGACCCCGAACAGAATGAGGAGCGGCGCGTAGGCTCCGGACATGCCCTCTTTTTCGAGTAGCCGTGGAAGTTTGTGAAAACCTTCACGAACCGAAACTCCCAGAATCTATGGGGTTTCGGGCCCCCAAGCAAGCGGACTTTCAGGCGCGATCGCTCGGCGCGTTCGCCGTGCGAAACGCCGCTTGGCGCGACTCTGTGAGCGGTCTATGTTGTGCGCTGACGCTCGCCTTTCGGGTCTTGCCGACCCGGCCGATCTCACACCTGAACCCACGTGTTCTCATGCCGATTCTAAGTGACCGCTGGATCCGCTCCATGGCGGAAGATCACGGGATGATCGAGCCCTTCGAGGCCGGGCAGGTGAGAGACGGGACCATCTCCTACGGTCTGTCGTCATTCGGGTACGACATCCGCGTTGCGCCCGAATTCAAGGTATTCACCAACGTGCACAACGTCGTGGTGGATCCCAAGGGCTTCGACGACCGCTCGTTCGTCGACGTCAACGCCGAAGCGTGCATCATCCCGCCGAACTCGTTCGCGCTGGCCCGCACCGTGGAGTACTTCCGCATGCCGCGAGACGTCCTGGCCATTTGTCTGGGGAAGTCTACGTATGCGCGCTGCGGCATCGTCGTGAACGTCACTCCGTTGGAACCGTCTTGGGAGGGCTACCTGACGCTCGAGATCTCGAACACGACTCCCCTTCCCGCCAAGATCTACGCAAACGAGGGCATCGCCCAATTGCTCTTCCTCCAGGGCAACGAGTCGCCGGAAGTGGCGTATGCCGATCGGAGTGGGAAATACATGAAACAGACAGGTGTGACTCTGCCGCGACTTTAGCTGCTATAGTCCACTTGGTGAAGCTCGGCGCAGGTTAGGGCACGGCTCCCCAGGGAAAAGCCCCACGTTTTCTGTAGGCCAACTCCCCATAGCCATGGGGCGGGTGCCGTAAGAACATGGTAGCGTGGGCACTTTCCTCGAACGGCACGTCGTCACGCCATCGAGCTTTCAGCGCCGAGGTCACGGATGATCGGTCGAGCCTTCACCGCTTCGCTGTCACGCATGCTCCTCACCACATGGATGGCGGCCATGATCGGGCCCGGGGTGGTCCACGCCCTGGACGACGGAGATCCGACGGAGCACGCGATCCCGGCATTCGCACGCAAGTACGGTGTGAGCTGCGCGCTGTGCCATCAGCCGATCCCCCGCCTCAACGCGTTCGGCGAGACGTTCGCGGCAAACGGGTTCGAGCTCGTCGTGGACGAGCCCCCGCGCGACACGATCGCGGTGGGAGACTCGTGGCTCAGACTCCAGCGCAACGTTCCGTTGGCGGTGCGCGTGGACGCCTACGTCTCGGCGTTGGCCGACGGATCCGGGCGGGTGGTGGCGACGGACCTTCAGACACCCTTCGGCATCAAGCTGCTCTCAGGGGGCCAGATCTCGGATCGTATCAGCTACTACATGTATTTCTACATGTCTGAGCGCGGCGAGGTGGCCGGGTTGGAAGACGCCTACGTCCAGTTCACTGACGTGGCCGGCTCGGGCATCAACCTGATGGTGGGACAGTTCCAGGTGTCCGACCCGCTCTTCAAACGCGAGCTGCGTCTCGAGGTCGAGGACTACCATCCCTACCGGGCCCGGCTGGGAGAAGCCCGAGCCAACCTCGCCTACGACCGAGGCATCATGGCCACATGGTCCCCCCGGTCCGGGACGGACCTGGTGTTCGAGGTGGTGAATGGGCGAGGGCTGGGAGACGCCGGCTTCGATCGGCGGTACGACTCGGACCAGGGCAAGAACGTCGCGTTCCGACTGTCGCAGGACCTGGGACCGGTGCGGCTGGGGGGATTCGTCTACGCCGGGCGGGAGCGCTCCGAGGGCATAGCGGACGACATCGTTACGTGGGGCCCGGACGCGACCGTGGCCCTGGGCCCCGCGGTCGAGCTCAACCTCCAATACCTCAGGCGCCGCGATACCAACCCCTTCTTCCTGGCCGTCTGTCGCGCGGACGATCCCCGCTGCGACGTCACGGCGGACGACCCGGGTGAGACGCGCTTGGATGCGGCCATGGCAGAGCTGACCTGGTCACCGGGAGGGGTGAACGGCCGCTGGTACTTCACCGGACTGTTCAACTGGCTCCAGTCCGATCGGCCCGCGTTGACCATCGGCGGGTTCGGGACGGACGATCCCGATCCCAGGCGCCGCTTCCGCTCGCTCACCGGCAGCGCCACCTACGTGCTCAAGCGAAACCTCCGCCTACTCGGCGAGGCAACCTGGGACATGGACGACAGCCGAACGCGGTGGACGGCCGGGGTGGTGACAGCGTTTTAGGCGGACTGCCCCCGAGCTGCCTCCGCGTCCTCGGTCAGCCGGACAACGAGTCGGGATAGACCTCGTGGAGCTCCACGTCGAACACCAGCACGGCGTTCCCGGGGATGGGTCCCGAGCCGCGCGGGCCGTACGCGTGCGCAGCCGGGATCACGAGCTTGCGTAGTCCTCCCTCGATCATCCCCGGAATTCCCAGATCCCACCCGGGAATGACGTCACCCACGCCGACGACGAATTCGAAGGGCGTCCCTCGATCGAGGCTGGAATCGAACTTGTCGCCGTTGGCGAGCCAACCCTCGTAGTCGACGCTGATCGAATCCGCGGCCTGGGCTGTGTCGCCAGCCCCCACGGACAAGTCTTGGATGTACACTCCGCTCGGAAGGCGGGTCATCTGGCTTAGATCCACGTTGAGCGCCGCAGCGAAGTCCGCGTCCTCGGGGTTCGGGCCCAAGGACTCATCGTCTCCGCACGCTCCCACCACCACGCCGAGCGCAATTGCTCCCAACGCGCCCTTCCACCCGATCCTCTTCCGGCTGCGCCTCATGCCACCCCTCTTCGGTAAACGATTTTTCCATCCACGATGGTCATCTCGATTTGCACGTCTTTGATCTCGGCGGGCTCGACCGCCAACGGATCACGGTCCAACACGACGAGGTCGGCCAGCATCCCTGCGGCGACCTTGCCCTTTCGGTCTTCTTCACCCACGGCCCACGCGTTGTTGACCGTATAGGCCTTCAGCGCGGTCTCCGCGTCGATGCGCTCCTCAGGGAACCAACCCGCGGCCGGCTCTCCGGTCATGGTCTGACGAGTAACCGCGGCGTACATGCCGTGTAGCGGGTTGGACGTGTACCACGCGGCGTTGGTGCCGGGCCAGTCGCTCCCGAACGACAGCGTCACACCCGCATCGTGCAGCGTCTTGAACGCGTAGGCCCACCGCGAGCGGTCGCCAATGCGCTCCTCCATCCAACGCATGTCGTCGATCGTGTGATACGGCTGCACCTCTGCCAAGATCCCCAGGCGGGCCATTCGCTCGGCGGTTTCGGGACCGCGGAGCACCTGGGTATGGATCACGGCGAACCGTCGGTCCTCCCGCGGTCCGTTGGTTTCGATCACGTCCTCGAAGAGGTCCAGCAGCGTGTCGATGGCCGCGTCGCCGATGGCGTGGACCCGCGGAGAGAGACCGATGGAGTCGGCGCCGCGAATCAGCCGCTCCATGTTCCCGGGCGGCTCGAGGCCGGACCCGTAGTTGGACACGTGGCCGGTGTTGGTGGGATTCCGCCACTGGCCGCGTACGCCGGTGGTGAGATAGGGTTCGTAGAACCGGGCCGAGGAGTTGCCCATGATCCCGTCGACGAAGCCTTTGAGGCCGCCGAAGCGGATCCAATCGTCTCCGAATCCGTGGCCGATGCCCGCGTGAGCCAGCTCATCCCAGGTGTCCAGGACGGGCCGCACGTTTACCCGGACCGTCAGCTCGCCGCCTTCGCGGAGTGCCTCATAGACCGGGACCTGCGACGGAGGCGTGATATCGAAGATCGTGGTGACGCCGTTGCTCGCCAGCCGCGCCAGCGCGACGCGCGCTTCCGCCAGCCGCTGCTCGAACGACTTCTGGGGCATGGCCTCCATGACCCGCCGGGCGGCGTCCGCGCTCAGGCGCCCGGTCGGCTGGCCGTTTTCGCACTCCACCCCTGCATCGCCGCAGCGTACTCGGGCAGCCTCGAGGGCCACCCCGTTGGCCAGATAGGCGGACCGATCCCAGCGCGAGAGCACGGTGGGATGGTTGGGCGTGAGCGGATCGATGACCGTACGGTCGGGCGAGAACGGCTCCGCCGCGCCCGCCTCTCCTTCGCGGCCGGTCGAGTTTTGGGCCCAGGCCTCGTACGCGCCCCACATTCCGCCGACCAGCCAGGCCCCGTCGGGCATTCGGGAAGCGGCGGCTCCGACTTCGCGCTCCAGGCCTTCCTGGTCGGCCACGTCCAGCAGATTCACGCCCAGAAGCAGCTCGCCGGCCCGATTGAAGTGGGTGTGGTTGTCGATGAATCCCGGACCCACGTACTGCCCGCCGAGCGAGATGACTTGCGTGGCGCGGCCCCGGAACCCGTCCACCTCGTCGGCGGTCCCCACCGCGAGAATTCGGTTCCCGGCCACGGCGACCGCTTCCGCGCGGGGGTTGGCGTCGTCTCCGGTCCAGATGTCGGCGTCGGTCAGGATCAGGTCTGCCACCTGCGAGTCCGCACGCGCGTCTGCGCCGGGCGGAGTGCAGGATGCCACCGCGCCGGCCAACAGGAGGAGCGGTAGGCCGAGCCGATAAACGCGAACGGGCGGGGCGGCGGGAGGATCGAGACGAACGGCATGGCGCTGCATGGGGGAACCTCTGGGTTGTGCCAACGGGGTGGTGTGACGGCGGAAGGAAGGTGGAGGCTACCGGGTGGTCCGAGCGGGAGCAAGTAGGCGGGCTCGGGTATTGGGGATGGACCGAAGGCCGTATTCTACTGTGCCGTTGGGCCCAAGCGCCCTACGGTTCGCCCCCCCCTCACTGTGGAGTTGACTCCCATGATCCCTTCGTCGCGAGTTCGTCGGACCGCTTCGGTCCTGGTGGTGTCGGTCTTGGCAGCGGTGTACGCCGGCTGCGTGGGGTCCAGCGAGGCGGCACCAGTGACGTCTGATACGCTGGACGCGGTGGGGTTGGTCGATCGCTGGATCGAAAGCCTGGGTGGACTCGAACAACACTGGGGCCTGGCCACGGCCGGCTTCACCCTTACCACCGAGATCTACGATGCTGCGTCGAGCCGACTGCGGCGCACGCGTCCCCGATACGTCCAGATCCGTAAGGACGACGAGGGCCTCTACGCACGCATCGAGCGGTGGGAAGGCGACGACTACATCGCACAGGGTTGGACTCCGTCCGGCAAGTGGGCCACGCTCAACGGTGAGCGGCTTTCGGAGGGAGACAAAGACTATGACGAGGCCGACTACGTCGGCGGCGACGTGCACTACTGGATCGCCCTTCCGTTCAAGCTGAAAGACCCGGGTGTGACCCTTCACGACGACGGCACCGACGCCGACGGGAGGAGGGTCGTGCGGGTCACCTTCGGTGAGGGCGTGGGTGACCATCAGGATACCTGGCACTACTACTTCACGGGCACCGATCCCTGGCCCGTGCAGGTGGACTACCGGGAAGCGGGCCGCACCAACGTGAACCAGACGCGATGGGAGGACATTTCGGTCACCGACGGCTATTTCTTCGTCGGCCGACGGGTGCACTTCGACGACGAGGGACGCGTGACCAAGGTGATCCGAACGAGCGACCTGGAGTTGAACCCGGAGTTGCCTCGCGCGCGTTTCGAGAACCCGTAGGGTCTCGTTTGACCTCTACCTAACGGGTCACCCTGTCCAACAGGGACTCCGTGGGCCGGAAGCACTTGCCGTGGGCGGTGCAGACCCATTGCACTTGGGTCATGTCCAGTCGGTCGCGAAACAGGGACTGGAGGCTGGACCGCGCTCCGTCGACATCGTCCGTGTACAGGGTGGCGGCGCCGTGGAACCCGCGAACGGGCATGTGTGAGACGGCGTCTCCGGCGAAGAGCACCCCACGAAACAGGTACGCGGCGCTCCCCGGTGTATGCCCCGATACGTTCAACGCCACCAAAGGCTCGCCCAGATCGAACACGGTATCGGCGGTGAACGGCTCGATGGTGAGCGCCCCGGGGGCGGGTGTGGGAGTACGCTTCAAGCCCTCCATCAACCGGGAGGGCCAGTCCGAGTGCCGCGCGTTGCCTTCGAACCGCGCGACCTCGGCTTGCGCCATGTGAAAGCGCGCGTGCTCGACCCATGGCCAACCGGAGATGTGATCGCGGTGGCTGTGGGTGACGAACACGTGCGTCACGTCGGAGGGATCTGCGCCCAGGGCCTCGAGGGCGCGTAGAAAGCGCGCTTCGCTCCTACTCCATCCCAAGTCGATGACGACGACACCCGAGTCGGTCGCGGCCGCGTACACCATGCTGTTCCAGGTGCCTTTCGTCGTGAACGCGTCTTGCCGGGGCGGATCGATGAGGTGATCCATGTCGACCGTACAGCCGGATGCGAGCATCACAACAGCGGCGGTTGTCACCGCGCGGATCGAGGGTGGGAAGCGAAGACGCATCTGTTTGCTACGGGTGGACGTGCATAGGGGTTCCCTCATGCAAGACCTCTACCGCACAGGGCCAAGCCCGTGGCGGGCGGGCGGTTCGCGACCGCCCGTGGTGACACTGCGTGGGCGGCCCCGCCCGGGCGGGACCCGGCCGGCGGTCAGGCCGTCGCGGCTGCGAGAGAGGCCAACGTGGAACGCACGGCTCCGGCCGAGTGCTCCAGCGCCGCGGTCTCCTCCGGCGTGAGGTCCAGCTCGATGATCTCCTGGAGTCCGCCCGCTCCGAGCTTGCATGGCACGCCGAGAAAGATCCCCTCGTAGCCGTACTCACCGGTCAGATAGGCGGCGCAGGGTAGAATCCGCCCCTTGTCGCGAACGATGGCCTCGCACATCTGCACAGCGGCGGACGACGGGGCGTAGTAGGCGCTTCCCGTTTTGAGATGGCCGACGATCTCCGCGCCGCCCTTACGGGTACGCTGGATGAGCGCTTCGATAGCGGCGTCATCGAGGAAATGCGTGAGGGGGATGCCGCTGACCGACGTATACCGCACGAGCGGAACCATCGTGTCACCGTGTCCGCCCAGTACGAGCGCCTGAATGTCTTCGACGCTGACGCCCAGCTCCAGCGCGATGAACGAGCGGTACCGGGCGGTGTCCAGCACACCCGCCATCCCGAGAATTCGCTCTCTCGGGAATCCGGTCGTCTCCATGGCCACCGAGGACATGACGTCCAGCGGATTGGAGATCATGATGATGATCGAGTCGGGTGCGACCCGTTTGATCTCGCTCGACACCGAGCGAACGATCTTGGCGTTGGTCTGGAGCAGATCGTCTCGGCTCATGCCCGGCTTGCGGGCGATTCCCGCCGTGACGACGAAGATGTCGGAGCCTTCCGCCGGCCCGTAGTCGTTGGATCCGACGATTCGCGTGTCGAACCCTTCGATGGGCGCGCTCTCCCACTGGTCCAGCCCCTTGCCCTGTGGGATGCCCTCGACGATGTCGATCAGAACGACCTCGCGCGCGAGTTCTTTTTCCGCGAGGCGCTGCGCACAGGTCGCGCCGACGTGTCCTGCTCCGACAACCGTAATCTTGTTGGTGCTCATCGAGGTACTGGGATCCTTCGTGGAGTGGGCTGGGACCACCGTTCACCGGGAGCCGATTCGGCCTGGCCGACGGGCCGGTCGGGTGGACCCAAAAGGGCGCGCACGGCTACCCTCGGTGGGGGGGAAGGTTTCAGCCCGATCGGGTGGTCATCCACCCGTTTGGGACAGGGCAACCAATCCGCCCGAGCCGACTTGGCTACCCTGCACGAGGTGGTGTCTTTCGGGCTTGACCGTAAGCGTGTGACGGATGTGCGGCTCGATGGGCTCCCCGCTCCTGAGCGGTCCCCGAAGGTCGGTCTGGAGCGACCCGAACAGACACGGCCGGAGTTGGCCGTCCGCCGTCAGCCTCATCCGATTGCAACGCTCGCAGAAGTTGTGGCTCATCGGCGTGATCACACCGATCGATCCGGGGGCGCCGGGAAAACGGTAGTAGGTGGCCGGGCCGTTGCCGGTCGGGCCCTCCACGGGCTCCAGGTCGCCGATGGCCCGCACCCTCCGAAGCGCCTCCGCGCAGCTCACGAACGAATTTCGAGAGAGGTCGAGATTGGACCCCGTGGGCATGACCTCGATAAAGCGGACGTGCCAGGGTCGATCCCGGGTCACGCGGGCAAAATCTTCGATCTCGTCATCGTTTTGCCCCCGCATGAGCACGACGTTGATCTTGATGGGACCGAAGCCCATCCGCTCCGCGGCATCGAGTCCCTCCATGATGCGTCCGTGCGACCCGGGTCGGCGCGCAATGCGGTCGATCCGTTCGGGCATCAACGAGTCCAGAGACACGTTGACTCGATCGAGCCCCGCCTCGCGCAACGCCTCCGCCTGATCCGACAACAGGACGGCATTGGTGGACAGCGACAGGTCGTCGATCTCGTCGAGCGCCGAGATCATTCCCACCAACCGAGGGAGATCCCGGCGGACGAGCGGCTCCCCTCCGGTGAGGCGCACTCTCCGGAGCCCCATCCCGGCCATGACCTGCACGATCTCGGCGATCTCCTCATACGTGAGCAGCTCGCGCCGCTTGAGCCAGGGAAGCCCCTCCTCCGGCATGCAGTACACACACCGCAGGTTGCACTTGTCCGTGACCGATACCCGGAGGTATTCCACTCGCCTTCCGAATTGATCGATCATCGTGCGAAATCCGGTGCGTGATTCGGCGCGCGGGCAGGAAACAGCCTCAAGGCTCTTGTCCAGCCACCCATTCTTCCCCTCCCTGAACGTACCCTTCCCTCTTCCAAATGGGGAGCCGGGCCTTTAGTTCCTCCATGACCCACCGCGCCGCCTCGAACGCCGCCGCGCGGTGAGGTGAGGACACGGCAACCGCGACGCTCACGTCGCCGATGTCCAGCGTGCCGGTACGGTGGACCGCTGCGATCCGATCCGTGCCGAAGCGCGCTACAGCCTCGTCCACGATCCGCGCCAGCTCCGCGTGCGCCATTTCGGGATAGGCCTCGTAGTGAAGCTGTTGGACGGCACGCCCCTGATTGTGGTTTCGGACCGTTCCGAGAAAGAGCAGCACAGCGCCGTCGCGCTCCGAGCCGACCATGCCGATCACCTCGGACGGATCGATCGCTCCGTCGATGATTCGGACCGTCGCGGCGCTCACCGGTTCACCGCCGGGGCGGGTCTTGGCCTGAGATCGTTGGGCAGCCCCAGCGCTTGCGCCAACGTGTGGATGACGCGGTCGACGGTCACGCCCTCCATGCACGGATGCCCGGGGACGACGCAGTCCGGGTTTTTGTACCGGCGTGCCCGGCACTCCCCACAGGTCGCGGCGGAGTCGAGGACGTGCACGTGCGGAACACGGGGAGCCCATAGGCGGCGCGGGCTGGCGCCTATGCCGTCCGCGTCGTTGCCGAACACCGCGACCGTGGTACACCCGACCGCGGCCGCGACGTGCAGCGGTCCGGCATCGACGGTGACCAGCACCCGCGCCCGTTGCAGCGCGCCCGCCAGCTCCGTCAGGGTCGTCCGGCCGCGGAGATCGCCGACGTGTTCGGCCTCCAGGAGTCGTTCCTCGCCCGTTCCCGCGTTGTAGTTGGCCCGTTGCGCATCGGGGGCGCTGCCGATGAGACCCACGCCCAGCGCCTGTTGTCGGCACCAGGCCAGGACCTCCTCCCATCGGCCCAGCGGCCACATCTTGGCGGTACGGGTGGTCGTGACGTGCACCAGGACCGGCGGCACGTCGAAACCGGGAGCCCGGGAGGCGACTTCGAGCCGAAACGGGTCGGTCTCCACGTAGGCGATGCTGCAGAAGATCTCCGCGATGTAGTTGGAGCTCAGGACACCCGGATACCGATCGACCAGTGAGGGGTCGTCCCAGTTCGGCTCGAGGACCAGGCGGTGGCGTGGATCATCGCCTGCCGGAACCGAGGTTCCCGATCCGGGAACCGCCACCTCACCGACGACGTAGCGGGCGTTCAACTCCCCGGCGGCCGACGGGCCCAGCGGATTGAAGCCGTCCAGGTTGATGGCCAGGTCGTAGCGACCGGCGGCCTCGGCTCGCAGGTCCCGGATGGTCCGGAGGTCATGCAGGGTGTCGTGCGAACCGGCGCGATAGAGCGACCAGCGGAAGTCCACGTAGGGGCACGCCTCCTCGAGGTCGCGGTTCGTGTCGCTCCCGAAGAGGTCCATGGTCGCGCCCGGATACTTGGCTCGCAGGCCACGAAGCAGCGGCGTGCTGACGACGAAGTTGCCGACCTTGTCCGAAGACAGAACGGCGATGTGAGGAGCCGATCCGAGCGGCTGGTCCGTAAACCGCTGCACGGGATCAGCCGCCGGCGACCGGCGGGATCAGGGCCACCTCGTCTTCCGGGGACAGCGTGAAGTCGGACCGCACATACGTGCGGTTTACCGCAACCGCCGGCTCGGGCGGCAGCCGGTCTAGCCCAGCGACGGTAGTGCGCAGAGCCTCGACCAGGTCGGCCACCGTGGCGCCGGGAGGCACGTCGACCTGCACGACGGATTGGCCGGCGAGGTCACGATACGAAGCGAACAAAAGCGTGGAGAGGCGCATTACCGGCTTCAAACCCGACCCGTGTGGGGTGGTTCCGTCCGTCCCGCCGGGATTTGGGCCGCGCGCAGCTATCCGCCATCCGTGCCGGGTGGGCGACCCTGTGCCTGCGTGCGAAGACGTCGGATGCGCGCGTTGAGCTGGTCACGGATCTCGTAGAACCGTACGACCTGCGGTGCCGACATGACCTCCAGCAGTCGTGCCTGCTCACTTTGGAAAAGCTCGGCCTCCCGTGTCTGTAGGGCGGCCCTTCGCTCCAACAGGTCGCGCGCGTCCGCCTCCGTCCCGCCCGATCGGAGAAACTGGGTCACGTCCCGGTTTAGCTCCCGGGTGGTCGCGGCAATCGTCTGACGTTCGGTCTCGGACCATCGGATCACCTCCTCGAGCGACCGAACCTCGTTCGGCGAAAGACGCAGCTCCTGGCGGATCCGGTTGAAAAACGCCTGGCGGAGCCTCCGCTCCAACTGCTCGCGAGTTGCCGGCTGCTCGCCCGCCTGGGCGTGGGCGCTCGTCACCGCACCTGCAACCAAGACCGACGCAAGCAGAACCGTCCGCACGACTCCGATCACCCTCCGACCTCCTCGAGCAGCGCAGCGAGGTCCTCGTCCGAGAGATCGTCGAGTACGACCGCTCCGGCTACCACTGCGTCGTCGATCAACCAGCTCTCCGGAATCGGCTCCAGCTCGTCGGCTGCCACCTGCACGCCTCCGTTCTGCACCTGATTCCAGATGACGCCGGTGCCCAACGCTACGACGAGCCCGGCCGCTGCGGCCCAGGTCCATCGCGGCGCTCGACGACGGCCGAACGTCGGGCGACTCAGCTCGTGGTCGATCGAATGTTCGATTCGGTCCCACAGCTCCGGAGGCGGCTCGGGCCTTCCGGAGCGAACGGCGAGCACCAGGTCTGCCTCCGCACGGCACGCCTCGCACGCCCGCAGGTGCTCATCGACCCGTTGGCGCCGCTCGGCGTCCATCTCTCCTCCTGCCCACTCCGGCAGGATGTGGAGCACCCGTGTGCATTGGTCATTCATCGTTCAAAAGCTCCCTGAGCTTTCGGATTCCGTGATGGTAGTTGACCCGCGCCGACCCTTCGGACGACCCGATCGCCTCTCCGACTTCACGAAAGCTGAGTCCTTCATCAATCCTGAGCAGTACGGCAAGCCGTTGCTTTTCCGGTAGCGTCTGGAGGACCGCACGCACCCGTGCAGCCTGGCTCACGACTAGTACCCGTTCCAGCCCCCCCTGCTCCGACGCGGCAATCGAAGTCGAGTCGTCCAAGCCGGTCTCACTCCGTCGCTTGACGCGCCTGAGCCGGCCGCGGGCCTCGTTGGCGGCAATCGTGAGGAGCCAGGTCTTGAACGCGGAGTCACCCCGAAACCCGGCCAACGCCCGAAGTGCTTTGACGAATGCGTCTTGTGTCGCATCCGCGGCGTCTTCTTCGTTTCGGAGAATGCCCAAGGCCACTCTGTACGCTGCTGCGTGATGTCGTCGAGCCAACGCCTGCACGGCCACGCGGTCTCCCCGCTTTGCCCGGGAAACCAGCTCGGCATCGGAAAGCGATCCGCTCACCTGTTCGTTTGTCACCAAGAATCAGATGCCCGGGCTGACCGAAGTGTTAAACGCCCGCGCCGCCTCTCCGTCCGAGCCGGCCGGAAACGTCGGGGCACGTGGACGGCAGTCGCAAACGGAAAGGACCGTGCCACCCGGAGCCGTGCGGCACCCGGCCAGCGGCGCCATCCGTAAGCAAAAAAGGCGGCAGGCCGCATGAGCGGCCCGCCGCCTTTTCTCTTTACGTTCGGACCGGAGCTAGTTGTCCCGGTCCAACTCGAGCAGGGAAACCCTTGCTCTGAGGTGTTTCGAAGGTTTGAACACCGGAACCGCTCGCGACGGTACCCGCACCGGATCCCCGGTACGTGGATTCCGCGCCATACGTGACTTGCGGCCACGCACTTTGAAGGTCCCGAACCCGCGGATTTCAATGTTGTCACCGCGGGATAACGCCGCCTTCACGGCGTTGAGGAAGCCGTCGACCACCAGGGCACAGTCCTTCTTCGTAACCCCGGGGCCAATAGCATCCGCTACCTGTTCGACGAGATCCGCTTTCGTCATCGCGCCTTTCTCCAAAAAAGTCGGAAACGGAAATCCCCCCGGCACGCACGGTAACGGGCCAACCAACCCGAATCAAGCGTCGTCGCCTTTCCTGGGGGCTTCGCCAAGGATGCGGCGTCCAACGAGATACGCGGTTCATCCCGCCGTACCGCCGGGTCGACGGCCGAGCCTTCAGGCTCGGGCCGCGTTCATCAGCTCTATGAACTCGTCGAAGAGGTACCGGCTGTCGTGAGGCCCCGGCGCGGCCTCGGGATGATATTGGACGGCGAACACCGGAAGCTCCCGGTGGCGCACGCCCTCCACCGTCCCATCGTACAGATTTACATGTGTGACTTCGAGTTCCGGCGCTCCCACGAGCGAGCCGGAGTCGTCCGCCATCACCGCGAACCCGTGGTTTTGCGACGTGATCTCAACCCTTCCGGTCCTGAGATGCTTTACCGGATGGTTCCCGCCGTGGTGCCCGAACGGGAGCTTGAAGGTGCGGCCTCCGAACGCCCGGGAAATGAGTTGGAGACCCAGGCAAATGCCGAACACCGGCACCCTTGCATGAGCCAGCTCACGCACGTGTTCCGCCACGGCACGCACCGCCGCCGGATCTCCCGGGCCGTTGGACACGAACACCCCGTCGGGCTCCAGCTCGCGGATATCCTGCGCACCGGTGCGAGAGGGCACGACGGTTACGCGACAACCACGCTCCGCGAGCAGCAGAGGCGAGTGGGCTTTGACGCCGAGGTCGAACGTCACCACGTGGTAACGCTCGTCACCGCGGGCAGCCACCTCGTAGGGTCTGACTGTAGATACGCCCGTCGCGAGATCGAGCCCTTCCATTCGCGGCTGAGCGCGGACCCGGGCGATGATCTCGTCGGGCGCCTGGTCACTCGGAGCGATGGCGCCGCGCATCGCACCCTGGGAGCGGATGTGGCGCGTCAGGGCGCGGGTGTCCACCTCTGAGATCGCCGCAATGTCGTGGTCCCACAGGTAGTCCTGCAGCGAGCCGGTCGCCCGCCAGGAGCTGAAGGCGCGGGACGCTTCTCGAACCACGAACCCGGCCACCTGGGGACCCTCGGATTCCTGATCGGACTCGTTCACTCCGTAGTTGCCGATCAGGGGATACGTCATGGTGACCAACTGGCCGGCGTAGGAGGGATCCGTGAGTACTTCCTGGTAGCCGGTCATGCAGGTGTTGAACACGACCTCGCCAAAGGCGGGACCGGGCCGGCCCAGTTGAACGCCGTCGAAGCGGCGTCCGTCTTCCAGGAAGAGCGAGGCGGGCGGCGGAGGCTGGGTCGTAGGCATGCGCCGCGAATCTACCAGCTTGGGTGGCCATCACAAAAGTCATGGCCACGGTAGGCCGGTGCGGATCGGCGGAACCGCGCCCGGAGTGCGAGATGGACGAGCGTGGACCTGGACCTCCGATCTACTACCTTCCCTGGCGAGCGGGTGCCGACACGCGCGTCATCCGTCGCCTCGCCACCCCCTGGAACCAACCCGTCGAGCTCGTGAGAATGCCCAAACACGTCGTTATTCACGCGGACGAGTCCTGCCTAGGGAACCAGTTCCAGAACCGCGCCAACCCCGGCGGCGCCGCCGGGCTGGTCGAGGTCTGGAAGAACCGAGGCTGGGTCCGCAGGGATTACTGGGTCTCGGAACCCGACACGACGAACAACAGAATGGCGCTTACCAGCGCGATCGAGGGCCTGCGACTGCTCAAGCCCGGTTGGACCGTGCGTTTCGTGTCCGACAGCCAATACCTCGTGAAGGGAATGACCGAGTGGCTGCCCGGATGGAAGGCGCGCGGCTGGAAGCGCCGCGGCGGCCCGATCGAAAATCTCCCGCTCTGGAAACAGCTCGATGGGGAGGCGGCGCGCCACGACGTGTCGTGGGAGTGGGTTCGCGGCCACGCGGGACACCCGAAAAACGAGTACGTGAACGATTTGGCCATCCAGGCGGCGCAAAACCAGCAAACGTCCGATGGCCTCATCGACTCGGGATTCGACCGATGGCTGGAAGGGCAACGGGCACGCGGGCGGTACGAGGACTACAACGAGGGCCTTCCCTCCGCATAGGAGGCTGCGAGAGAAGCCCGCAGAAGGAGAAGGCTCATAAAAAGACGGAAGCCTCCGTCCCCACACGTGGGGCCGAAGGCTTCGTCAGTTTCGCCGGCGACTCGGTTTTCTCGTTTGAGTACGTCCACGTGTAGACGTCGACCACCGAGTCTTTCCCTAACTGCCGCGCGGCTCGCGGCTCAGGAGCCTCGGATTTTGCCGAGGACTTTTTCAACAGGGTCCAGCGACCTCCCTGCCGTCGGACTGCGCCCTCAATCTGCGCGTCCGCCGCCTGTCGGAAGCGTCCTGCCGATCAGGCTGCCGTCCCGATCGTCGCTTGGTTGGGGTGGCCAACGCCACCGCCCTCGACGTGCCGCATCAGAACGTGCGCACATTATGGGGCGCGGGGACGCGGGGCGCAAGCACGAAAGGCCGCTGTAAAGCTGCACTCCGTGCACACGAATAACTCGTTGCTACACAGTGCAGTAACATGTTTCATCTAACTTGGATCCTGACATCAGGATCCACTTCGTAAACACCTCGTTTTCGGCACCTGTGCTCCGATAAAAACGGCTGCTACAAGCGGTTGCGGCCCCGGCTCGCGGCGTCGGATTTTTGTCGAAAATTCTCACCTCTCGTTGCATTCGGAGGTCTCCGATTCTCCCCGCCGATTGTTGCGAGCACAACAACCGATCGGAACCCAAGTCGTGTGTAGGCGCCCACGGGAAAGAGACAGGCACCTGTGAAAGCGCTCAGCAGACTCAGCCGAGGGCTGGCCCGTCGTAGTGAACAGGTCGGGCGAACACCTGGGAGAACGCGTCCAACACGGACGGAATGACCTGCGTGACGGAGACCGATTTTCCGACCTCACGCGCAATGGACGTGACTCGTTCGTCGGTGATTCCGCACGGCACGATCGTCCGGAAGAACTCCAGGTCCGGATCCACGTTCAAGGCGAAGCCGTGCGACGTGATCCAGCCGGAGGAAACCCGGACACCGATCGCCGCGAGCTTCCCATTCGGGACCCAAACGCCGGTCAGACCCTGCCGACGCCTGGGCCCTGTGACGCCGAGCCTCTCCACGACGCGGATGAGGACCGACTCGAGATCCCGCAGGTAGGCGTGCAGGTCCTTTCGGTCCGGCGCGAGCCCCAGGATGGGGTATCCCACGAGTTGGCCGGGCCCGTGATAGGTGACGTCCCCGCCGCGGCCCACCTCGAATCGCTCGATGCCCAGCCGCGTCCGGTCTTCGTCCGTCGCCAGCACGTGGGTGGCATCGGCGGTGGATCCCAGCGTGATGACGTGCGGATGCTCGAGGAGCAGCAGTTGATCCGAGACGGCCTCTTCCCGTCGCCTACGAACCAAATCGCTCTGGAGCGCCAGAGCCTCTCCGTAGGGCACGCGTCCCAACCAACGCGCACGGACGACGCGAGCGTCGGTGTCGCTCACCGCTCGGGGCGATGGAGATGGCTCACACGTCGTCCGGAAACTCCTCCAGGGTGCGCTTGAGTGCGGACAGGAAGCGCGCGGAGTCGGCTCCGTCCACGATTCGGTGATCGTATCCGAGTGAGAACAGCGACCGCTTGCGGATGCCCATCATGTCCGAGCCATCCTCCGCCTGGATCACCACCACCTTCTTCTCGATCGCTCCGGTTCCGAGGATCGCGGACGTGCCCTTGGGAATGATCGGCAATCCTACCAGCGTGCCGAGCACTCCGGGGTTGGTGATCGAGAACGTCGCACCTTGGATCTCGGCCGGCTGCAGCTTTCTGGCGCGGGCCCGCTCCGCCAGGTCCACCATGCGCTTCGCGATGCCCACGAGGCTCAGCTCGTCCGCGTCGTGGATCACGGGCACGATCAGACCGGGATTGAGGTCCACGGCCATGCCGATGTTGATCCGCTTGCGGTAGATCACGTTGTTGCCCGAGACCACCGAGTTCACCATCGGAAAGTCCCTGAGCAGATGGGCGCATGCCCACGCGACGAACGCCGTGTAGCTGACGCGCGCCCCCTGCTCCTGCCAGCGGGCCTTGTTCTCCCGCCGTAGCTGATCGATCCGCGTGAAGTCGATCTCCTGAAACGAGTGCACGTGGGGAGCGACCCGCTTGGCCAAGACCATGTGCTCGGCGGTCAGACGGCGGATCTTGTCCATCGTCTCTACGCGGTCGCCGTCACGCACGGGGTACTCGGGATGAGGAGCCTGCCCGTGGAAGCGCGTCCACAAGTCGTCCACCGTGCCTGCGGCCGCCGGCCGGGGCGCCGCCGGAGCGGCGGGGGCCTCGGATACCCGGGCGGCCGGCGCCGGAGCGGCCGCCGCTTGGCCGCCACTCTCGATGAAGGCCAGTATGTCGGATTTGGTCACTCTGCCCGCGTGCCCGGTTCCCTGGACCGATCCCAGATCGATCCCGTGCTCTGCGGCGATCTTTCGCACGACCGGAGTGGACCGTAGGCGCAGTCGCGTTTCGGCGCTGTCCTCCTCGTCCGACTGTACGGCCGGCGGAGGCGATGACGCCGGGGCCCCGGCAGCCACAGGGGCCGCAGCGACCGGTGCTGCAGCGGCCTCGGGGGCGGGTGGGGCCGCCGGCGCT
>CBDCVX010000015.1:0-212188 GCA_965223195.1 Longimicrobiales bacterium | reverse complement strand
AGGGGCGGCGTGAGCCGGAGTCGTTCCTGGTCGTTGATCGAGGAAGCCTACCGGTTCCTCCGCGCAGGGCCTCGATCCACCCAGGCCGTTGCAGAGGAGGTGCTCAACCTCACCGGACACAGCGGCGCTCGTGCCGCGGCGGTGTTCGCGCTGCTGGGCAGCGACCCCCGTTTTCGAGTTGCGGGCGACGGGACCTGGACCGTGGTGCCCGGAACGCACAGTCCGGGTGAGCCCCTGGCGCAGCTCCGCTACGCAGTCGTCGATGTCGAGACCACCGGTGGTACCTACTCCATGGGACACCGCATCACCGACATCGCGATCGTGGAGGTCGCGGAGGGACAGGTCCGTGACATCTACCGAACGGCGGTGAATCCCGGCCGCTGGATCTCGCGAAACGCCGCCGCGCTGAGCGGCATCGACAACCAATCCGTGCGGGGAGCTCCGTTCTTCGACGACATCGCCGCAGAGGTGCTCGACCGCATCGAGGGTCGCGTGTTCGTGGCCCACAACGCCCGTTTCGATTGGGGGTTCGTGGCCAGCGCCCTGGGCGACGCGGTGGGCGACGTTCCGGAGGTACCCCGGCTGTGTACCATCCGCATGGCTCGGCACCTCGTGCCGGAGCTGAAACGGCGTAGCCTCGACGGACTGGCGGACCACTTCGGCATTCCGATTCTCGATCGGCACAGGGCGGCCGGAGATGCGTTGGCCACGGCTCGTGTGTTGATTCGACTGCTGGACCGCGCCACCCACTGCGGGCTCACCGACCTTTCCGCGCTCCAGCACCATCTACGACGCTCCCGCGGGGTCCGAAACGGAACCGGGCGACCCTCTCGAAACGGCGAGCGGTCTTGAGCGACGGCTCCCTCACCGCGACCACCCACGTGGGCGCGCTCCGCATCCATGCGCTGGAGGCCGGGCGGCAGCGCCTGGACGGTGGAGCCATGTTCGGCGTGGTTCCCAAGCCGCTTTGGGAAAAACGCATTCCGGCGGACGACCGCAACCGCATCCCGCTGGCACTCCGGTGCCTCCTGGTAGAGGCACCCCACGCGCTCGTGCTCGTGGACACGGGCGTGGGCAACAAGGAGTCCGACCGGTTCACGAATATCTACGGAATCCGGAACCGCGGGACGCCCACCCAACTCGAAGATGCCATTCGAGCCGCGGGGTTCGCACCGGAAGACATCGACATCGTGCTGAACACCCACCTCCATTTCGACCACGCCGGCGGCAACACCACGCGTGGTGAGGACGGAGCCGCGGTTCCGGCGTTCCCCGGCGCACGCTACGTGGTCCAGCGGGGAGAGCTGGAGTACGCGCGCTGGGACAACCCCCGCATTCGAGCCAGCTATCTGCCACACAACATCGATCCTGTCGAGAGCGCCGGGCTGTGGGACGTCGTCGAGGGCGATGTGCCCGTGACCGAGGGCATACGGGTTGCGGTGACGCCGGGCCATACCCCGTACCACCAGTCCGTCGTGCTCGAGAGCGAGGGCGAAAGGGCCATCTTTCTGGCCGATCTCTGTCCTACCGTCGCGCACCTGCCACTTCCGTGGATCATGGGGTATGACGTCGAGCCGCTGGTTACCCTGGAGACCAAGGCCGCGTGGTGGCCACGGCTCGCCGAGGAGGACTGGCTGCTCATCTTCGAGCACGATCCCACCGTTCGCTGGGGCCGCATGCGCATGGAAAGCGGAAAGCCCGAGCTGCACAGCCGGAGCGAGGTGCCCGCGGGCACTCCCACCGAAGTGAAAGGAGCCGATTGATGGACAAGTCCAGGACCCCCGTGATCCTGCGGGGAGGGAGTCGCACGCCGATCGGGCGTTTTCTGGGCGGGTTGAGCTCGCTGTCCGCTCCGGATCTGGGCGCGATCGCCGTGCGGGCGGCCGTCGAGCGGTCCGGCCTCGATCCGACGGCCGTGGACGAGATCATCATGGGGAACGTCGTGAGCGCCGGGGTGGGGCAAGCTCCGGCTCGCCAAGCGGCCATCGGCGGCGGCGTGCCGGCGACCGTGCCGGCGGTCACCGTCAACAAGGTCTGCGGCTCGGGTCTCAAGGCTGTGATGCTCGCCGCCCAGGCCGTCAAGGCGGGAGACATCCAGGCCGCCGTAGCCGGCGGCATGGAGTCGATGTCCAACGTGCCGTTCTATGCCCGAGGAATGCGGAACGGCGTGAAATTCGGTGACCAGACCCTCCAGGACGGTCTCATTCTCGACGGTCTGTGGTGTTCGTTCGGCGCGTGCCACATGGGTGGGCATGCGGAGTACACGGCCGCCAAGGCCGGAGTCACGCGTGCGGATGCCGACGCGTTTTCGCTGGAGTCCCATCGGCGCGCCGTGGAGGCCGGAGACCAGGGCCGGTTCGCGAGCGAGATCGTTCCGGTGGAGATCGCCTCCCGCCGCGGCGCGACGGTGGTCGACGCCGACGAAGCGCCTCGCCGGGACACCTCGCTGGAGGCGCTGGCGAAGCTCCGTCCCGCGTTTCGCCGGGACGCCCCGGAGGGAATCGAAGAGCTGGTGGTCACGGCCGGCAACGCGCCCGGCCTCAACGACGGTGCCGCTGCGCTGGTGGTGACCTCCCAGGCCTTCGCGGAAGCGCACGGCCTGGAGATCGACGCGGTGATCACATCGTACGCAGCCGGCGCCACCGAACCACGAGATCTGTTTTTCGCTCCCATCGAAGCCGTGCGCACCTTGATGGAGAAAGAGGGCAAGGCCGTGGGTGACTACGGGCTCGTGGAAGTGAACGAAGCATTTGCGGTGCAAGCCATCGCCGACATGAGGGCGCTGGACATGGATCCCGAGCGCGTCAACGTGAACGGCGGTGCGGTCGCGCTCGGACATCCGATCGGCGCTTCGGGCGCGCGCGTCCTGGTGACGCTGCTCGCGGCCATGAACGATCGGGGCGTCGATGCCGGCATGGCCACGCTGTGCCTGGGCGGTGGAAATGCCGTGGCGCTGTCGGTGGAAAAGGCGTAGAGTCGAAGGTGCGATCCATCTCATCCAAGGAGCGAACGGAGTGGTAGGCGAACGCAGCTTGGCCTGGCCGTGGCATACCGCCCCGGGTTGGGCTCGTACACGCACGGGAGGCGTGCTCTTGGCCGTGGTGCTGACGGCTTCGGCCGCGCAGGTGGCCTTTCCGGTGCCGGGATCTCCCGTGCCCGTCACGCTCCAGACGCTGGCGGTGGTGCTGTCGGGCGTGTTCCTCGGTCCTCGGTTGGGCGCCGCCGCGCAGGCGATGTACCTGGCCGCGGGCGCCGTGGGTGTTCCGGTCTTTGCAGCCGGCGGAGCGGGCCTGGCGTATCTCTTGGGGCCCACGGGTGGCTATCTGGTCGCGTTTCCGGCCGCTGCGGCCGTCGCCGGATTTCTCTTCGCCGGCGGCCGAGGAGGCCCGGTCAGGGCCTTGGCCGCCCTGGCCGGCGGCACCGTGATCGTCTTCGTCGGAGGGGTGTCACAGCTCCTCGTGTCGACGGGCCTGGACCTCCGAGCGGCGCTCCTGATCGGCGTGGTTCCATTCCTTCCCGGAGCGCTGATCAAGCTCGGGATCGGCTATTGGCTCGTACGGGGCCGGAGCGCCTGATCGGAGCGATTACTCCCGCATTGATCGGTGGGCACTTCGTGAAATTCCCGGAGTACACTAAAGGCTGAGCGGCAGCCGTTTTTACCCGGCTGCCGACCCGCGCCGCTCCGCGCCGCGGGTCCCTGATTCCCCGAACGCGAGGGGTAGTTGGAGATACGACGCGTCGCCGTGATCGGCGCCGGCACCATGGGGAACGGCATCGCCCACGTCGCAGGTCTCGGGGGGTTGGACGTCTGCATGGTAGACGTGTCCCGAGAGGCCGTTGATCAGGGCCTCAGCACCATCAGGAAGAACCTCGATCGGCAGTTGGCCAAGGGTCGGGTCGACCAGGAGACGGTCGACGCGACGATGTCCCGTATCCGGACGGACGTCTCGCTCCCCGACGCCGTATCCGACGTCCAGATGGCCATCGAGGCGGCCCCCGAGCGGCCGGATCTCAAGCACGACCTTTTTCGCGCACTCGACGCGGCCGCGCCCGAGGGAGCGATCCTGGCCACCAATACCTCTTCCATCTCGATCACCGAGCTGGCGGCCCGAACCGCCCGGCCGGAAGCCGTGATCGGGATGCACTTCATGAATCCGGTGCCGGTCATGAAGTTGGTGGAGGTCATCCGCGGGCTGGCCACCAGCGACGCCACCACCAGTGCCGTGATGGAGCTGGCCAGGGCGTTGGGAAAGACGCCGGTGGAAGTAAACGATTCTCCCGGCTTCGTTTCGAACCGCGTGCTGATGCCCATGATCAACGAGGCAGCGTTTTGCCTCCTCGAGGGCGTGGGCGAGGCCGAGGCCATCGACACCGTGATGAAATTGGGCATGAATCATCCCATGGGGCCGCTCGCGCTTGCGGACCTCATCGGACTGGACACCTGTCTCAACATTCTGGAGGTGCTCCACCAGGGCCTCGGCGAGGACAAGTACCGGCCCTGCCCTCTCCTGCGAAAACACGTCGCAGCCGGATGGCTGGGCCGAAAGGCCGGCCGGGGATTCTACGTCTATGAATAGCGGCCGCAGCCCCGCGTGCTGACCGCCGAGCAGCTCGAGATCCGGGCCATGGCCCGTGAGTTTGCGGAAGGCGAGATCCGGCCGCACACCGCCGTCTGGGACGAACGGCGGGCCATTGACGAGACCATTTTCGCGGAGATGGCCGAGCTCGGGTTTCTCGGGATGCGAGTCCCGGAACGCTACGGAGGACTGGAGCTGGACATGTCCAGCTATCTGGTCGTCCTGGAGCAGATCGCCTGGGGCGACGCCGCGCTGGCCCTGGCCCTGGGAATCCACAACGGTCCCGTGGTCCACCTGCTCACGGCCTACGGGTCCGACGCGCAGAAGGAGCGTTGGCTTCCGCAATGCGCGCGCGACGTGCGCCTGTCGGCGTTCGCGCTGACCGAGCCCGAAGCAGGCAGCGACGCCCGCTCCCTCACGACCGAGGCCGTTCGCTCCGAGGACGGCTGGCGAATCCGCGGCCGCAAGCGATGGATCACGAACGGCGCCCGTGCGGGCCTGGTCGTGGTGTTCGCTCGGACCTCCTCGGACGCTGTGGGCGCTTTTCTGGTGGATCCCGAGACTCCCGGCTGGGAGGTGACCGGGGTCGAGAGCACCATGGGGTTTCGGGCGTCCGGGTGTGCCAGCGTCAGCCTCGACCTCCAGGTCGACGATGACGCGCTGCTGGGCGATCCCGAGGCCGGCTACCGCTACGCCTTGGAAGCCCTGGACGTGGGTCGGCTGGGTGTGGCGGCGTTGTCCGTCGGGTTGGCTCAGGCCGCATTGGACCACGCCGGCGCATACGCCGGGGAGCGAGAGCAATTCGGACGACCCATCGGCGAGTTCGGCGCGATTCAAGGCAAGCTGGCGGATGTCGCGACCGGCACTCGGGCTGCGCGCGCTCTTGTGGCCGAGACCGCGGAGGCCTTCACGGACGCGCCCCAGTCCGAACGCCGAGCCCTGGCAGCGATGTGCAAGCTCTTCGCGAGCGAGAACGCCCTACGGGCCGCGGACGAGGCCGTGCAGATCTTCGGCGGGTACGGCTACATGCGCGACTATCCGGTCGAGCGGCTGCTCCGCGACGCCAAGGGCTTGGAAATCTTCGAAGGCACCAACGAAATCATGCGTCACGTGATCGCGCGTGACGTATTGGCACGATAGAGAGGCGGGTACCCCAAGATGCAGATCTTCGACCTCCTGAGTGAGAAGGGCCACGAACAGCTCGTGTTCTGGAGTGAGCCGGAACTGGGCTACCGAGGCATCATCGCCGTCCACGACACCACGCTGGGTCCCGCGTTGGGCGGCACGCGCTTCTGGCAATACGAAAACGATCGGGAAGCGGTGGTGGACGCGCTGCGCCTTTCTCGAGGGATGACATACAAGGCCGCCATCACCGGGCTCAACCTGGGAGGCGGCAAGTCGGTCATTATCGGCGACAACTCGACCAAAGACCGCGAGATGATCTTTCGGGCGCACGGCCGCGCCGTCGAGTCGTTGGGCGGCCGGTACATCACGGCCGAAGACGTCGGCACGTCCGTGGACGACATGGAGTTCGTGCGGATGGAGACCGACTCCGTCGTCGGCCTGATCGGAGGCTCCGGCGACCCCTCACCGGTGACGGCCTTCGGCGTGTACCGGGGGATCAAAGCCTGTGCGCAACAGCGCTACGAGGACGATCGCCTGGAAGGGAAGCACGTCACCGTTCAGGGCCTGGGACACGTCGGCTACTACCTGTGCCTCTTTCTACACGAGGAGGGTGCGCGCCTCACCGTCACCGACCTCAACACCGACCGGGTCCAGCGGGTCGTGGACGAGTTCGGAGCCGACGCGGTCGAGCCCGACGAGATCTATGCGGTGTCGGCCGACGTCTTCGCGCCCTGCGCTTTGGGCGCCGTGGTCAACGATGACACGCTGCCGGTCCTCGATGTGGACATCATCGGCGGGGCGGCGAACAACCAACTGGCCGTCGAGGCACGTCACGGCAAAGAGCTTACGAAGCGGGGCATTCTGTACGCTCCCGACTACGTGATCAATGCGGGAGGTCTCATCAACGTCTATGGTGAGCTGAACGACTGGAACCCCGATCGGGCCAAGCGCAAGGCGGGCGACGTGTACAACACGCTGCTGCGCATCTTCGAGTTTGCCCGAGAGGAAGGTGTTCCCACACACCAGGCGGCCAATCGCCTGGCGGAGTTGCGCATTCAGGAGGCCGGCAGGCTTCAGCGGAGTTGGGTATGACGTCGAACGGACGGCTCGGAAGGGGGGACCCGAGCCTGGAGCACCTGCGAATCGCAGATCAGGACGTATACGAAGCAGTCGTGTCCGAAGCGCGTCGGCAGGCCGGACAACTGGAGCTCATCGCGAGCGAGAACTTCGTGTCCAGGGCGGTGTTGGAGGCCATGGGCACCGTGCTGACCAACAAGTACGCCGAGGGGCTGCCCCACCGGCGTTACTACGGCGGCTGTGAATTCGTCGATGTTGTGGAGGACCTGGCCCGGGACCGAGCCAAGGCACTCTTCGGCGCGGATCATGCGAACGTCCAGCCGCACTCCGGCGCGCAGGCCAACATGGCGGGCTTCCTCGCGCTGATCGACCCCGGCGACCGCATACTCGGCATGGACCTGAGCCACGGGGGCCACCTCACGCACGGATCTCCGGTCAATTTTTCGGGGCGACTGTTCGCCGTGTCGGCGTACGGTGTGCACGAAGATACGGGCAGGATCGACTATGACGCGCTCCGTGATCTGGCCAGGTCAGTGCGTCCTCGTTTGATCGTGGCCGGCGCGAGCGCCTACCCCCGCGTCATCGACTTCGAGGTGTTCGCCGCCATTGCCAGGGAGGTGGACGCGTACCTGCTGGTGGACATGGCCCACATTGCCGGGCTGGTTGCGGCTGGCGTCCATCCGTCTCCGGTTCCCCACGCGGATGTGGTCACCACCACCACCCACAAGACCCTCCGAGGTCCTCGCGGCGGCGCCATCCTGTGTCCGGAACGGCACGCCAAAGCCATGGACAAGACGGTATTTCCCGGCACCCAGGGCGGTCCGCTCATGCACGTGATCGCCGCCAAGGCGGTGGCTTTCGCCGAGGCCATGGCCCCCGATTTTCGTCGGTATGCAGCGCAGGTCGTGGCCAACGCACGTGCGTTGGGTGAAACGCTGACGGCCCGCGGATTCAGCCTGGTGTCGGGCGGTACCGACAACCACCTCTTGCTGGTCGACCTGCGTGACCGAGGGGAGCTCACGGGAAAAGTGGCCGAAGAGCGGCTGGAGGCCGCCGGAATCACGGTCAACAAGAACACCGTGCCGGGTGAGCAGCGCTCTCCCTTCGTGACGTCGGGCCTCCGGATCGGCACCGCGGCGCTTACGACCCGGGGGATGGGCGTGGAAGAGATGGCCCGGATCGGCGATTGGATCGCCGACGTGCTGGAGTCTCCCGACTCGGATGCGCTGATCGGCCGAATCCGAGCGAAAGTCGAAGATCTGTGCGGACGATTTCCGCTCTACGAGGAGCTGGCGGCGACCGCATAGCGCGCGTTGCCGCGGGTGATGTGTCGGGCCGCCGAAACCCGAAGGGCGCAAGGGAGTTACGCGGATGATCCGCCGTCTCTCTTCCTCACCGTAGCTCGCGCTGAGACTCGTCGTCGTTTCCTTGCCTGGACCAGCACAGACCCGCTGTGCGAGCCTCCCCATACCGGTGCAGGGCTTCCCCGCGACCCTGGCGCGGGTCGGGGATCCGCGTATGTTTCGCGCCATGGCCAATGTGCAGTTTGCCTACGAAATGCTGGATCGACTGCAGGACCGCGATCCGCGCTTCCATCCGAAGTCGTATCTTTTCGTGTTGGAGGCGCTACACACGGTTATTGCCGGGCTGGAACAGCCACGGCATATCAGCGGGCGTGAGCTCGCCGAAGGCGTGCGGTCCTTGGCATTGGATCGGTTCGGGCCGATGGCGCGGACGGTCCTGGAGCACTGGGGGATCCACGCCACCGACGACCTGGGACAGGTCGTGTTCGCCTTGGTGGAAACGGGCGTGCTGATCAAACAGCAAGACGACCGTTTGGAAGATTTCACCGGTCTCTTCGACTTTGAAGAGGCCTTCGAGCGTGATTATCCGTGGGGGAGTGCCCGGGCCTGAGATCCGGCTTCCCCCCAACAGGTTGTGAACCGCGTGAGAAAGGGGCAAAGATATGGCGGCTGAAGGGTCTGGCCCGAGCTGCTTGAAGTGCAACTCGGGAACCCTGCTTCCGCTCTCCGACTACGGGCGGGATGGGGCGCCCATCCGGTACAAGGCATGGGTATGCTCAAATCCGGACTGCGGATTCAACATTCGCATAGACAACGGAGAAATCACGCTGGGCCGAGCCATCGGGCAGAGCTACAAGTAGATCCGATTTCCCGTCGCCTTTCTCCCCGGGTGTGCCACGCCGGGGTGCCGAGGCTCATCTCTCCAGCCCATTTCGATCCTTGGACCGATCCGGCCGTGATGTAGTGCGGCCGTTCGGCCTGGACGGCGTCGCCGCGCCTACGGGGACCGAGGCGCGGAACTTCGACCTGCTGGCCGAAGAGCGGTTCGGGGTTGCCGCCGCCACGCTGATGGAGGCGGCGGGGCGGGCGGCGGCGTTGGTGGCCACACGCCTGTTTCCCGGCCGTCGGGTCGTGGCACTGGCGGGACCCGGCAACAATGGAGGAGACGCGGTGGTGGCCGCGCGGAGCCTCGCGGCATGGGGTGCGCCGGTGTCGGTGATTCACGTGGGACGCCCCTCCGACCAGAGCCTCACCCACGGGTGGCCCCTGGACGTACGGCGGCCCGACGGGCCTGCGGACGTGCCCTCACCCGCGGGAGACGCGGTCGTGTTGGACGGGCTATTGGGCACCGGACTACGGGGCGCTCCGCGCGCGGGCGCCGCGGCCTGGATCGATTGGGTCAATCGCGGGTCTGCCGCGGTCCTCGCGCTGGACGTCCCGAGTGGCGTGGTAGCGGACTCCGGGGCCGTTCCCGCCGCGGCCGTTCGAGCGGATGCGACCGTGGCGTTCGGCTGGCCCAAGCTGGGCAGCCTGTTACACCCGGCGCGGTCTTTCGCCGGGCGGTTGATCGCGGTCGAGATCGGGTTCCAGCCCCACGGATCCGCGTTCGCGGCGGAGGTCCTGACTCCGGGGTGGGTGGAGGCGCGGCTGCCACGCCGTGAGCCGGTGACCCACAAGAACCGGGTCGGGGCGCTGCTGCTGATGGCCGGCTCGGAGGGTATGGCGGGGGCGGCGGTGCTGGCCGGCCGGGCCGCCCTCCGGGCTGGCGTGGGCCTGCTTCGGATCGCGTCCAGCGCGGGGAACCGGGAGGTTCTGCAGACCGCGCTTCCGGAGGCCATTTTCGTGGATCTCGCGGACCGAGCCGCGCTCGCCGATGCCGTGGCCTCCTCACGGGCGTGTTGCGTCGGCCCTGGCCTGGGTCGATCGGAAGCGGCCGCCGCGGCGCTCGACCGGGTGTTGGACGACGGCCATTCCGCTCCCGTGGTGTTGGACGCGGACGCGCTCACTCTCTTGGCGAGGCGGGAGGGTGGGGTGGAGCGGCTGGTGTCGCAGGACAGGCCCTTGCTCTTGACCCCCCATCCCGGTGAGCTGTCTCGGCTGGTCGGGTTGGACGTGGACCGGGCCGACCCGGATGTGGCGCTCGGACTGGCGCGTCGGTGCGGAGCCGTGGTGTTGGCCAAGGGGACGCCCTCCCTGGTCGGGGCTCCCGACGGGCGACTGCTCGTCGGATCGCTGGGTTCCTCGGATTTGGCGGCTGCTGGGCTGGGTGACGTTTTGGCGGGGACCGCCGGGGCGTTCGTAACCCAAGGAGCGGACCCGTTCGTCGCGGCTGGCTTGGCGCTCCACACGACCGGACGGGCCGCCGTCCGCGCACGCCGGGGGGCGGGGCTGATTCCCACGGACGTGATCGAGGCTCTTCCCGATGCGCTGGCTGAGTCCGGCCCGGGCCACACGGATGTCGGCCTCCCGTTCGTGATCTTCGATCAGGATCCGGCCCGGTAGCCTTGAGCCGAGCCCCGGGGCCCTACGGCGAGCGCGGCGAGTTCCGCCTGATCCGGGAGATCCTGGCGGGGGCCCGTCCCTCCGCCGCGGCGCAGGTCGGCGCCGGGGACGATGCCGTGGTGCTCGCCGACGGGCTCGCGATCTCCTCCGACCTGAGCGTGGAGGGCGTCCACTTCCGGTGGAGCTGGCTACCAGCCCGGGAGGTCGGTGTCCGGGCCGCGAACGCGGCGCTTTCGGACCTCGCCGCGATGGACGCCGACGTGATAGGGGTGCTGGCTTCCGTAGCGATCGACCCCGCGCAGGCTGAGGGCACCGTACCCGAGCTCATGGAGGGCGTTCGCTGGGCCGTGGAAGAGCTCGAGGGGGCGCTGTTGGGGGGGGATCTGTCACGGGTCCAAACGGGCGCACCCGCCGTGATCGACATCGTGGTCGTGGGGCGTGCGGAGCGGCCGCTGGTGCGTAGCGGGGCCCGGCCGGGAGACGAGCTGTGGGTCACGGGGCGCCTGGGTGGGGCCGCCGCCGCGGTGGCGGCCTGGGAAACCGGGAACGATCCGTCTCCGGACGCGCTCCATGCCTACGCCCGTCCCGTGCCACGCGTGGCCGAGGTGCGTTGGATCCGGCAACGGGCGGACGTCCACGCGGGGATCGACCTGTCGGACGGGCTCCTGGGAGACGCCGAGCAGCTGGCGGGCGCCTCCAACGTGTGCGTCGTGATCGACCCCGCGGCCGTGCCCCGGCACGCCGCCACGGTGCAGGCAGGCGAATCCTCCCGATCTTCTGAGCGCGATCCCGCGCTCGCCGGAGGTGAGGACTACGAGCTGCTGCTCGCAGCTCCGGCTGGCGCGTTGTCCGGCCTGGTCCCGTCGTTCCATTCCACGTTCGGCATTCCGTTGACGCGGGTTGGACGGGTCGAACCGGGATCGGGGGTCGCCATTCGCGGCGAGCAGGGCGACCTTACCAGAATGGACGGGGACGGTGGCTTTGATCACTTCGGAGGCGGACGGCGGTGATCCGTTCGTTGTGGGTGGTGCTGGTCGGGGTGACACTGACGCTCAAGTACACCGTCACGATCGTCGTGAAGAGCTTGTTCGGAAAAGTCACGGCGTGTTACTGCGAACGTTGTGCGCGCCGCTGGGGACGCGCGATCGTGAAGGCCAGCGGATCGACGGTCGAGATCGAGGGCCTGGAGGGATACGATCCCGATCAGCCCCACATCTTCGTCTCCAATCACGTTTCCTGGTTCGACGTGTTCGCCCTGTGCGGCTATGTCCCGGGCAACTTCCGTTTCGTGGCCAAGCAGGAGCTCATGCGCATCCCCATTTTCGGACGCGCGTTCAGTCATTGCGGACACGTCTCCGTCGATCGAACCGATCGATCTGCCGCCATCGAATCGCTTTCCAGGGCCAGCGAGCGCATCCGGAAGGAAGGACTCGACATCGTGATGTTCGCGGAAGGAACCCGGTCGCCCGACGGGTCTTTGCAGGCGTTCAAGAAAGGCGCGTTCGTGCTGGCGATCCAGGCCGGTGTGCAGGTGCAGCCGATTGCCGTCCTGGGCACCCGCGAGATCATGCCAAAGGGAACCTTCCGCATCCGTCCGGGGCGTATCACGCTCAGGCTGGGGCCGGCCATACCGGTCGAGGGTCTCGAGCACGCCGACCGGGACGGACTGATGGAGCGGACCCGCTCGGCCGTGGCCATGCTCATCCAGGACGGTCCCGGTCCCGAAGGCGCTGCCAGCGCAACCACCGAGGTCGGCGCTTGAGGAGGCACGCCTCGCCATCCCCGATCTACCACTTGCCACTGGAGCATTCAGGAGGAGAAGCCGTTGTCGTCAGTCATTCGTGACATTCGTGGTCGTGAAGTCATCGATTCCCGCGGGAATCCCACCGTCGAGGCCGACGTGGTGTTGGAGTCGGATGTGCGGGGTCGTGCGGCGGTGCCGAGCGGGGCCTCCACCGGCGAGCACGAGGCGGTGGAGCTGCGCGACAACGACAAGTCGCGGTATCTGGGCAAAGGCGTGCGAAAGGCGGTGGGCCACATCAACGGCGAGATTCGCGAGGCGTTGCGTGGTTTCGACGTGACGCAGCAGCTCGACGTGGATCGCCGGCTTCTGGAGCTGGACGGATCGCCCAACAAGGGCAGACTCGGCGCCAACGCCATCCTGGCCGTCTCGCTCGCGGTCGCACGAGCGGCCGCGCGGGCCAACACGATGTCCCTGTTCCGCTACCTGGGCGGTCCCGCGGCGCACCGCATGCCGGTGCCGATGATGAACATCCTGAACGGCGGGGCGCACGCGCCCAACAACGTGGACATCCAGGAGTTCATGGTCATGCCCTTGAATGCCGACTCGTTTTCCGACGGGCTGCGCATGGGAGTGGAGATCTTCCACCATCTGAAGGCCGTGTTGACCTCCATGAACCGGAACACCGCCGTCGGGGACGAGGGAGGGTTCGCGCCCGACCTGGGCAGTAATGAGGAGGCGGTCGAAGTCGTGCTCCGTGCGGTCGAGCGCGCCGGGCTCACGCCCGGAGACGACGTGGTCATCGCCATCGATGCCGCTGCGAGCGAGTGGTACGAGGACGGAGAGTACCGCTTCCACTGGTCCACCGGGGAGCGATTCGATTCCGAGAGCATGGTCGAGTGGTGGGAGCGTTGGTTGGACCGGTATCCGATCCGGTCGTTGGAGGACCCGTTGGACGAAAACGACTGGAGCGGATGGAAGGCGCTCACCGATGCGGTGGGCGCCGGCGTACAGCTCGTCGGGGACGACCTCTTCGTCACCAACTCTGCGCGGCTGCAACGAGGGATCGAGTCGGGCGTGGGCAACGCCATCCTCATCAAGGTCAACCAGATCGGCACGCTGACCGAGACCTTGGAGGCCATCCGCCTGGCCGACGAGGCCGGGTATCGGTCGGTCATCTCCCATCGCTCGGGCGAGACCGAGGACACGTTCATTGCCGACCTGGCCGTGGCCACCGGCGCCGGGCAGATCAAGACCGGCTCTGCCAGCCGGACCGACCGGGTGGCCAAGTACAACCAGCTCCTGCGGATCGAGGAGGAGCTGGCCGGCCGAGCGCGGTATCCGGGCAAGGAGCTGTGGAAATGACCGGGCGCGGGAAGCGTCGCGCGGTGGCCGTGGCGCTGGTGGTGGCCCTGGCCGGCTACGCCGCGGTGTTCAGCGGCGAGTATTCACTGTTGGACGTGAGGCGAACCAAGGCGGAGTTGGCGGACATGCGCGTGGAGCTGGACAGCTTGCGCACCGTCACCACGGCCTTGCGGGCAAAAGTGGATTCGCTGGAGAACGACAACTTCGTCCTCGAACGGCTGGCCCGCGAGGAGCACGGGATGATCCGAGAAGGGGATCTCCTCTACCGGTTCGTAGAGCCCCAGGATACGTCCGAGCGAAATCCCTGAGGCTCCCCTCGTCGTCAGTCCTCGGGCGTCTCGCTCGGGTCCGCTTCGCGGGCGGGAAGCTCCAGCACGTCACCCGATCCGCGATCGATGGGTACGGCTTCCGGCTCCTCCGAGGGAGCGCTCACCAGCCCCAAAGCCCTCCCAGCAGCATGGGCCAACACGGCTTGCGTGTCCGGATCGTCCAGTAGCGCGGGCGCGTTGCTCTGATCGTCCTCGGTGGACTCGCCGCGCTTCCCTGACGTCAGGTGGCTGAACAAGTCGATCGGGATCGGGAATAGGGTAGTGGAGTTGTTCTCGGCAGCGACCTCCACCGCCGTCTGTAAGAACCTGAGCTGAAGCGCCACAGGGTACTCTTGAATCACCTTGGCGGCCGCGGCCAACTGACGCGACGCCTGGAACTCGCCTTCCGCTGCGATCACCTTGCCTCGCCGCTCTCGCTCGGCCTCGGCCTGCTTGGCCATGGCCCGCTTCATCTCGTGTGGGAGATCGATGTCCTTGATCTCGACGCCGGTGACCTCGATGCCCCATGCGTCAGTGCCCTCGTCGATGATGCTGCGGACGATCTCGTTGATCTGCTCCCGCTCCGCCAGGAGCTCATCCAGCTCCGACTGTCCGATGACGCTGCGTAGCGTGGTCTGGGCGAGCTGGCTCGTAGCAAAGTAGTAGTCCTCGATCTCCACCACGGCGCGGGTCGGATCCGAAACGCGGAAATAGACCACCGCGTTGACCTTCACGCTCACGTTGTCCTTGGTGATCGTGTCCTGCGGCGCGATGTCCAACGCCACGATGCGCAGGTCCATCTTTCGCATCCGCTCGACGCCGAACGGCACCAGGAAGATGAGCCCCGGCCCCCGGGCCCGACGAAGCTTGCCCAGGCGGAACACCACGCCCCGTTCATACTCGTACAGCACGCGAAGAGAGGTGAGCAGAGCGGCCCCTGCACCGACCGCTAAGGGGATCAGCAGCGTATCCATCCGCGAGCTCCGGGTATAGAGATTGGCGGGAAGTTCCGTACCCCCGTCCCTTCGGGCGGATCCTGGCGTCCCGTTACGTGAGTCACTATGCGATCCCGCCCCGCCCGGAGCGCGCCAACCCCGTCCCGGCAACTCGACGAATAACTGGCGCCGTCCACCGGCGCGGACTGCATGATCACGGCCTGTCGGCGAGCGTGCAGGGAGGGGTCCGGACCAGGGTTGGCACGGCTGAGCACCCTGTTTAGCTTTGCGCCTCGGAAGAGGAGCCCCATGGGGTTCTCTCCGCGCCGGAGTAGCTCAGCTGGTTAGAGCAGCGGAATCATAATCCGCGTGTCGGGGGTTCGAGTCCCTCCTCCGGCATCATGACCTCCAACCCCCGCCCCGTGGCCCTGGTTACCGGTGCCTCGTCGGGCATTGGACGTGCACTTTCGGTCCGGTTGGCCGAAGACGGGTACGACGTGGGCTTGTGCGCCCGTCGCGCGGGCTTGCTCGAAGAGGTCGCCCAGGCCGTTCGCTCTGCGGGCGGCCGGGCTTCGGTCCACCCCCATGACGTGTCTTCTCGGGACGCGGTGCTACACGCCGTAGCCGAGTGCGAACAACGCCTCGGCGCGGTGGACCTGCTGATCGCGAATGCGGGGATCGGGGGACGGCGGGGTGTGGAAGTGGACGGTGAGAACGTCGAACGGGTGTTCGGCGTCAACGTGCTGGGCGCCGTTTATGCGGTGGAGGCCGTGCTTCCGGCGATGCTGCAGCGCGGCTCCGGCCACCTGGTGTGCGTGAGTAGCATCGCCGCATACGGCGGTCTCCCACGCGCCGGCGCCTACTCCGCCTCCAAGGCCGCGTTGACCACGTACTTCGAGTCCAAGCGGCTGGATCTGCGCGGGACCGGGGTGGACGTGACCGTGTTGGCCCCCGGCTGGGTCCGCACTCCCATGACCGGTGGAGAGCACAGCACCCGACCCATACTGTTGGAGCTGGAGCCCGCGGTGGATCGCATGATGCGCGCGATCCGCGAGCGTCGTCCCCATTTGGCCTTCCCGTGGACCCTCGCCACGGCCGTGCGTCTGGGGCGCCTGCTTCCACGGTTTGCATACGATCGCCTGGTGGGCGGACTTTTCCGCCGTCACCCCTCGGAAGACGGGGAGGCGCCGCCCGACGGGCGCTCCGGGTAGGGCCGGCTCGCCGCCCACGTCGTAGTCGGGCCTTCGTCGGGCTCCGAAAGACGGCGAATTCTCAGGGATCCGCCCGCACCACCTCGCCGCCCTTCATTACGAAGCGCACGCTACGCAGGGCCGTGATGTTCTCCGCCGGGTCCCCTTCCACCGCGATCAGGTCGGCCAGCAACCCGGGCGCGATGCTCCCCCGATCGGTCAAGCCCAGGAGCCGGGCGTTGCCCGACGTGGCGGCATGCACGGCCGCCGCGGCCTCCATGCCGTATCCGACCATGAGCTCGAGCTCCCGGACGTTGTCGCCGTGAGGATACACGCCCACGTCACCACCGAAGCAGATGTCCACCCCGGAGGCGAGCGCCGCCGCGAAGCTGGCCCGCTTTCGCGTGATGCGCTCCGGCTCGGGGCCAGCGCCCGGCCTCCACCCCTGCATGCGCGCGATGGCATCGCCGGCGGCCAGCGTAGGACAAAACGCGACGTCGTGTTCCGCCATGAGAGCGAAGACCTCGGGCGTGCCTGCGTCTCCATGCTCTATGGTCCGCACCCCGGCCAGAGTGGACCGCCGCATCCCCTCCGCCGTCGCCGCGTGGGCCACCACCGGACGGCCGGACGACGACGCCACCTCCACCACGGTACGCAGCTCGTCCAGCGTGAACGTGGGTTGCGCGCTGCCGTCGGGCCCCCACCGATAGTCCGCGTACACCTTCACCCAATCGGCTCCCCGGCCGATCTGGTCTCGCACGACGCGGATGAGGTCGTCTACGCCGTCCGCCTCCTCGGCGCCCTTGGGAAGATCGAGCTCGGGCGCACCCTTGGGATTGTAGCTGCCCGTGGCCACGATGGCGGGTCCGGCAACGAGCGTCCGGGGGCCGAGGACGATGCCTTCGGCGATGGCCCGCTTGAGGCCGACATCGGCGTAGCCGGCGCCTTCGCTCCCCAGATCGCGGACCGTTGTAATGCCGGCCCGGAGCGTGGCCTCGGCGTGGACCACGCCCCGCGCGACCCGAAGTCCCACGGGCTCTTCGAGCACCTGTTCGGTCCAGGGCGCTTCGTCGTACGGATGCAGCAGCAGGTGGGAGTGTCCCTCGATCAGTCCGGGAAGTACGGTCAAGCCGGGAAGGTGGATCACCGAGTCCGCCGTAGGGGCCTCCGGCCCAACGGCCACGATGCGCGTGTCCCGCACGGTCACCGTCCAACCCGCCTGCGCGGACCGAGTGGCGTGGTCCCACACCGCTGCCGGGCGCAAAAGAATGTCCTGGGCCTGGCCCGGGCTGGCCGCGAGGGCCAAGCCGGAGGCGAGCCCCAGCGCGGGCAGCGTGAGTCGGGTGACGGTCATGGCTCGTGCTCCAATGGATACGCCGGGTCGTCCCGCCTCGCGAGCCGGGAGGCGCTTCGCCCGGACGGTCGCGTGACTTTTGTCACGGCACCCACGTCGGTGATCGTTCTTCCTGCGTTCCGGTCTTTCTCGCCGCCACTACCGGACGTAGCTTGACCGTTCGTCACGGGCGAAAAATCTCGACCTTTCGGGACCTGATGGATAAAGACATTACCACCTTTTTGGACGATCGGCGCACACAGCTCGAGCGAGCCATCGGGCGAGCGTTGGGGCCGGTTCCTTCGTCGACCGCCGCTCCGCTGACCGAGACGAAGCGCAACTTCCTGCGTGAAGAGGCGGAGGAGCTGTACTGGAACGAGCTGGAGTGGGAGAACATTACCGAGGAGGAGCGTCTGGACGACGGCGCCATCGCCGAGCTGACCTTCCCGGGATTTCTGGCGTTCGTGAGGGGTCTCCTGCTGAAAGAGGCGTTGCCCGAAGCGGGGGTCCAAGCCACGCCGCGACCCGAGGTGGTCGAGGACGTGCTGGCCTTTCTCTCCCAGCGACTGCTCGATTTGTCCAACGACGCCGAGCCCGGGGACGCGGACGACGCCGCGCGAGCCCGGACCGAACGGACGCTCACCTCCAATCTGGTGGACCTCGTGCTCCTCCGGCTCCACGGGGTAGACCCGGCCGACGTCTAGTGTCCCGTTCGACAGGACATTAGCGAAGCTGTGCAGGCTCCCGCTCCGGTAGCCGCCAGACGTTCGTAGCGGGATACTGATGCGCGCTCGCCCGGGCCGACCCTACATGGCCGGCGCCCCGCTGCTCATCGCCCATCGGGGCGGCTCTGCGCTCGCACCTGAAAACACACTGGCGGCGTTCGACCGTGCGGTCCGAGACTGGGCCGCCGACATGCTGGAGATGGACGTTCGCGCCACGCGAGACGGCCACGTCGTGGTGATTCACGATGCCACCGTCGACAGGACCACCGACGGCACCGGGGCGGTGGCCGATCTGTCGTGGGCCGAGCTCCGGGAGCTCGACGCGGGGCATCGGTTCTCGAATCCGTCAGGAGAGCACAGCTTTCGCGGAAAGGGCGTCGGAGTGCCGCTGTTCGAGGACGTGCTGACCCGCTTCCCCGGGATTCGGCTGAACGTCGAGTCGAAGTCCGCCGACGCGGCAGCCGGCTTGGTGGCGGTCGTGCGCAAGCATGCGGCAGAGCGCAGGGTTCTGGTCGCGGCAGAGCATGAGCCGGCCCGTAGGGACGCCCGGGGGTACGGGGGGCCTTGGGGGGCGTCGGCTCGACAACTGCGCCGTCTCGCGGTTGCGCTGCGCGTCCCCGGCGGGTCGCTCTACGTGCCCCGAGCGGATGCGTTGCAGGTGCCCGATGTCTGGCGGGGCAAGCCCGTCGTAACGCCCGGTTTCCTGGAGCGTGCCCACGCCCGCAACCTGCCCGTGCACGTGTGGACCGTCGACGACCCCGACCGTATGCGGGAGCTCGTCGCGTGGGGGATCGACGGCATCCAGACCGATCGGCCCGACCTCTTGGCTGCGGTGTTGGAGGAGATGAAGGGCCGACCGCCGGCTCCCGGAGCCCGTACGTGAGGTCACTAGAGCACCGGTTCGCCGAGCATGTGCGCAGCCGCGACCTGTTGCGCTCGGGTGAATCGGTCGGCGTCGCGTTGTCCGGCGGGCGGGACTCGTGTGTGCTCCTTCACCTCCTGCGGTTCCATCCGCCCGTCCCCGACCTGGGGATCACGGCCGTGCACGTCGATCACGGCATGCGGGCCGCGAGCGCGGCTGACGCCGAGTGGGTCCGGGGACTGTGCCGTGCCTGGAACGTGCCGGTCGTCTGTGAGCAGAGCGAGCTGTCCGTGGCGTCGGAGACCGGGGCGCGGGAGATCCGGTATCGCATCCTCCAGGCGGTGAGGAGCCGATTGGACCTGCAGGCTATGCTCACCGCCCATCACGCGGACGACCAGGCCGAGACGGTGCTGTTTCGCGCGCTACGGGGCACGGGTGTGGCGGGGCTGGCGGGCATACGCGCCACCCGGCCGGACGCGGTCCGGCGTCCGCTCCTGCCGTTCCACGGCGAGGCCATCGAAGCCTACGCGGGCACGAACCGCATCCGCTCGTTGCGGGATCCGACCAACCGGGACCTTCGCATCGCGCGCAACCGCATTCGCCACCGTATCCTGCCGGAGGTGGAGCGGACGTTCGCGCCGGGAGCCCGTCGTGCGCTTGCCCGTCTGGCCGGCCACGCGGCCGACCTGGAGCGGGCAGTGGACAAGTGGGTGGAGGCCGTGGCCGTCGAGGTGGTCGAGACGCCCGATCCGGACCGCACGGAAGGGGGAATGAGCTTGGACCGTGCCCGTCTGCTGGCCCTGCCGCAGGAGCTGCGCGCACTCGTGCTCCGGTCCTGCTTTCACCGGCTGGGCATCCCGCTCGACAGCGCCGGAACCCGCTCTTTGCTGGAGTTTACTAGCCGAGGTGCCAGCGGCCGAAGCATTCGCGTCTCCCACGTTCGGTTGTCACGCGAGTTCGACCGTTTCGTCGTGGGCGAGCGGGCACCGGAAAGATCGGATTCGGTCCTGCTGGTGGCGTCGCCCGGAAACGGAGAAGGCGGCCTTCACATCGGGGGAGCGCGATTCACGGCACGCTGGTCCGTCGACCGGCTGCCCGACCTTCGCTGGGTCGCGTCGTTTCCCATCCGGCACGTGCCCTTTCCTCTACAGTTACGCTCCTGGAGACCGGGAGATCGCATCCGTATGGCATACGGGACCAAAAAGTTGAAGAAGCTGTTCGGAGAGCGGCGAGTCGGGGTGACGGCCCGGACCCGTTTGCCCGTGCTCGTCGACGGGAACGGCCGGGTGCTGTGGGTCGCCGGAGTCGCGCGGGCGGACGTGGCTTCTCCCTCTTCCGGCGCGCCCTGCCTCCACATCGGGATCGGTCATGCTCAAGTCGGCTGAGCGGGTCGTAGAAGATACCGGCCAGCGGATCGAGCGGATCGTCTATACGGAAGAGCAGATCCGCGCCCGCGTGCGAGAGATGGGCGCGCAGATCACCGCGGCCTACGAGGACGACGACGATCTCCTGGTTCTGGGCCTACTCAAGGGATCGTTTATCTTTTTGGCGGATCTGGTTCGCGAGATTCGGAGGCCGCTGCAGGTGGACTTCCTGGTAGCTTCGAGCTACGGGTCCGGCAAGGTGTCGAGCGGCGACGTCCGACTGCTCTATGACGCGGCGGCATCCGTGGAAGGCCGCAACCTGATCCTGGTGGAAGACATTATCGACTCCGGCAATACGGTGGCGCGACTGCTGCCCGAGCTGGAGGCCAGAGGGCCCAAGAGCCTGGAGGTGTGTACGCTCTTGCATAAACGCGTGGCCGCACTGCCGCGCGAGGCGCGTTGGGTGGGATTTGACTGCCCCAAGGAGTTTCTCGTGGGGTACGGACTCGACTACAGCGAAAACTTCCGGCACCTTCCTTTCATCGTCAGCTTGGCCGAAGATCGGTCGGCGCCTTCAAAAACGGCTCTCAATGGCTGAGAACATTCCCAAACCCGAGGATCGTAACGGACGAATGTCCCGGTATTCCCGGGTGTTGTCCTTCCTCCTCGTGTTGCTCATGGTCCCGCTTCTGTTCCTGCGCAGCGGGCGGGATGAGAGTCGCCCCGAGTTCAGCTACTCGGAGATTCGCGCCCAGATCCAGGACGACAACGTCGCCGAGGCGGAGTTCAAGAAGAACGGTCGGCTCGAAGGCACGTTCCGGCGCACGGTCGAGCGGGAAGGCCAGCAGATCCAGGAGTTCTGGGTCAACCTTCCGCCCAATACCGAAGGTGTCCAGGCCATGCTGGAGGAGCGGGAGGTGTCCGTTCGGGCGGAGGCCAACCAGGACGGTTGGGTCACGCTCGTGTTCGGGTTCCTTCCCTGGCTGCTCTTCATCGCGTTCTGGATCTGGATCTTCCGCACCATGCAAACGGGCGGGAACCGCGCCTTCCAATTCGGACGGTCGAAGGCCAAGCTCATCTCGCCCGACACACCCAAGATCACGTTCCAGGACGTGGCGGGCGCGGAGGAGGCCAAGGAAGAGCTCCGCGAGATCATCGAGTTCCTGAAGGACCCGCAGAAATTCGCACGCCTCGGCGGCCGGCTGCCCAAGGGGGCCCTGTTGGTGGGGCCGCCCGGAACCGGAAAGACCCTGCTGGCAAAGGCGGTCGCCGGCGAGGCGGGGCGGCCGTTCTTCCAGATGTCCGGCTCGGACTTCGTGGAGATGTTCGTGGGCGTCGGCGCCAGCCGGGTGCGGGATCTGTTCGAGCAAGGGAAATCCCACGCGCCCTGCATCATCTTCATCGACGAGATCGACGCTGTCGGGCGCCACAGGGGCGCCGGGCTGGGCGGCGGCCACGACGAGCGGGAGCAGACCCTGAATCAGCTCCTGGTGGAGATGGACGGGTTCGAGACCAACGAGGGCGTGATCCTCCTCGCCGCGACCAACCGACCGGACGTATTGGACCCGGCGCTGCTGCGTCCAGGGCGATTCGATCGCCAGGTCGTCGTGGACCTGCCGGACGTGAAAGGCAGGCAGGGCATCCTGTCCGTGCACGCCAAGAAGCTGCCGCTGGCCGAGGACGTCGACCTCGAGACGATCGCCAAGGGCACCCCGGGACTTTCCGGTGCGGACCTGGCCAACATCGCCAACGAGGCTGCACTCCTGGCTGCCCGTCGCGATGCCGAGCGGGTGGAAATGCTCGACTTCGAGCAGGCCAAGGACAAGGTCATGTTGGGCACCGAGCGCCGCAGCATGGTACTCACCGAGTCCGAGCGCCGGCTCACCGCCTACCATGAGGCGGGCCACGCCGTCATCGGACTCCGCCATCCCGGCTTGGATCCCGTCCACAAGGTGACCATCGTGCCGCGGGGGAGGGCCCTGGGCATCACGGCCTCCCTTCCGTCCGAGGACCGGCACACCTATACGAAGGAGTGGTTGGAAGGTCGCCTCATCATGCTCTTCGGCGGTCGCGTGGCCGAGGAGATCATCTTCGGTGCGGAAAAAGTCACCACCGGCGCCGGCAACGACATCGAGCGTGCCACCGACATCGCCCGCCGCATGGTTACCCGCTTCGGCATGTCCGAGGCGGTGGGGCTGATGGCGGTCGGGAACTCCGAGCAGGAGGTGTTTCTCGGCCGGGAGCTGGTCCAGAGACGGGAGGTGTCCGAGCACACGGCGGAGCTGGTGGACGGCGAGATCAAGCGTATCCTGGACAGCGCGCACGATCGTGCGCGGGACATCGTGATGGCGGAACGCGAGCTGTTGGAGAGCATCGCGCAGGCCCTGCTCGATCGAGAGACGCTCGACCGCGACGAGATCGAAGCGCTGGCCAGCGGCGATCCCCTTCCTCCGCTGCCGGAACCGTCCGAGCCGGACGGGGAAGTGGACGAGCGGGAGGAGACGGGCGCCTCCGCTGCGGAGAGCGAAGATCCCCTGCGCGCGCCTGCGGCCACCTTCTCTCCGCCGCCCAGGCAGGAGGGAACGGCGTCCTGACGGGGACGACGGGACCGTGAACGCTCTGCTGGAGCAGCTTCGGGTCCTGCGGCCGGGATGGTTGGATCTCATCGAGATCCTGATCGTTGCCGCGCTCATCTATCGACTCCTGCTGCTGCTCCAGCGCACGCGGGCCATGCAGATGTTGCTCGGGCTGCTGTTGCTGGGCGGCACCTACCTCGTGGCCCGCTTTCTCGGGTTCATGCTGATCCGCCGGCTCCTCGAGACCCTCTTCCAGTACGGCGCCATCGCCGCGCTGGTCGTGTTCCAACCGGAGCTACGGTCGGCGCTGGCTCGGCTGGGACAGAGTCGCATGATTCGGTTCTTCAACCGTCTCGAAGACAGCCACGTCCTCGACGAGATCGTGAACGCCGTCGAACACCTTTCGCGCACCCGCAGCGGCGCCATCCTCGCCATCGAGGGCGGCGTGGCGCTGGACGAATATGGGGAGACGGGTCGGCCGGTAGATGCGCGCGTCTCCGCAGAGATGATCACTACGATTTTCACGCCGTACTCCCCACTCCACGACGGGGCCGTTCTCATCCGCGGAGACGTCATCAAGTACGCGGGCGCGATTCTCCCGCTCACCCAAAATCCGGTCCGCGACCGTTCGCTCGGGACCCGGCACCGCGCGGCTATCGGGCTCTCCGACGAGACCGACGCCATCGTCATCGTGGTCAGCGAGGAAACCGCGAAGGTTTCGGTTGCGCGCCGCGGACGCCTGGAGACCGACATCGACACCTCCCGCCTCCGGCAGATTCTCGAATCGACCCAGGAGGTTCCGGCCCTGGTTCCCGGCTAGCGGGCGGCAGCGGATCCTCGTCTGGCCTTCGATGCGTTCGGCATCGTGCGGCCGCTCGTTGGCAGCCCTTTTCCGTGGTCGGAGACCGAAAGCCGAGGGCACCGGTCCGCGTAGGTTGGAGTGTCCACCCCGTCGAACGTGCGCGGCGAGGATGCGCGAGGCTGAGGTTTTCACGGCGAAAGTGCTTGAAAGCGGGCGCTTTCTCGCGTTGACACGCCGAGCGGGACCCGCCTACATTGGCCGCTTCGTTCGAGCGGAGGGCACGTAAAGGTCCGGCCGCGGCACCCGAGCAAGGAGTAGAAGTTGGAAGGCGCAAGGTACCACCTGCTGACGCTATTCGCGGACGGCGGACCTTGGATGTATCCACTGGTGCTGTGCTCCCTGCTGGCGCTGGGCGTCGGCATTGCCAAGGCCTACACGCTTTGGGTGGCCCACAGGGACACCAAGCAGGTCCTCGGCCGGGTGTCCGAGCTGGCCCGGGACGGCCGCATCGAGGACGCGATCCAAGAAGCAGCCGACACGCGCGGGCCCTGTGCCGCGATCCTGCACGCGGGCCTCATGCGCATCCGGGACCGCACGGTGCGGGCGGGCGAGCTGGAACAGGCCATCACGACCACCGGCACCATTGAGCTGGGCTTCCTGGAGCGCGGGCTCGTGGTGTTGGCCACGATCGCGAACGTGGCGCCGCTCATGGGGTTCCTCGGCACCGTCGCGGGGATGATCCTGGCATTCGCCTCGATCGAGACCGCCGGCCAGGTTGATCCCGCACTCGTGGCAGGAGGCATCAAGGTCGCGCTGCTCACGACCGCGGCCGGCCTGGTGATCGCCATCCCGGTCAACATCTTCTACAACTACTTCGTGTCGAAGATCGACCGCTTGATCGTCAACATGGAGCAGGGCGCTCAGGAGATTCTGAATCTCGCATGGGACATGGAGCGGGACGGCAGCCTCGAGGTCATCACCGAGAAGAGCAGCGGAACCGCCGCCGCGGCTGCTGCGGCCGCCGCCGGAGCGGCCGCCATCCAGCCGGAAGCCGCCGCTGCGGTGGCCACGGCGCCGGTCACGGAATCCGATCTCGGCGGCTTGACGCGGCGGGTGGAAGAGATCCAGGGCATCGGCAAGTCTTTCGGCCACAAGCTTCGCGACATGGGCGTCAGCACCACCCACGAGCTACTGCTCCAGTGCCGCAACGCAACGGGCCGGGCCTCGATTCAGGAGCGTCTCGACGTGGATGCCGCCCGGGTCGACAACTGGACCACGCAAGCGGATCTGCTCCGCATCGACGGAATGAGCGGAGACGCCGCGGAGATCATCGCAGCCGCCGGCATCGCCACGCTTCCGCGGTTTTGCCAAACCGATGCCGCGGGGCTCGCAGGGGAGCTTCCGGCCATCAACGAGGAGCGCCGCCTGGTCGTGAACGAGGCGCTTCCGAACGTGGCGGCGATCGAGGCATGGCAGGAGTTGGGCCGCCGTCTCGATCCGATCATCGAGGACCTGTAACCGTGCATCACACCGGACTCGCGCGGGCACGTAAGGCACCCGAGCGGAACATCCGCAGCACCGGGAGATAGAGGAATCCATGGCATTTCTTCGAAAAAAGTCCAAAGTCAGCGATGAGGTCCCGACCTCGTCCATGGCGGACATCGCCTTCCTTCTGCTCGTCTTCTTTCTGATCACCACCGAGTTTCCGCGGGACAAGGGACTGGCCATCGTCCTTCCCGAACAGGCGGAACAGGTGGAGGTCAGCCAGAAGAACATTCTCCACCTGTTGGTGCAGCCGACCGGGCTGGTCGAGGTGAAGCGCGGCGAGAGTCAGCAGATCCAGACCGTCCGAGCCGAAGAGATCGAAGGCATCTGGCGGTTGGAGGTTTCGCAGAACGACGGCCTGATCGCCGCGGTAAAGACCCACCCGGATGCACCGTATAGTGCTATGGTCGACGTGCTCGACGGCCTGCACCTCGCCGGGGCGGAACGCGTGTCGCTACAGCAGTTGGAGGAGGGATAGTAGATGCCGATCAAGTCAGGCGGCTTTCACCGTAAGTCCGGCGTTTCCGACGAGATTCCGTCTTCGTCGTTGGCCGACATCGCCTTCCTCCTGCTGATCTTCTTCATGGTCACCACCGTATTCCGGACGGCCGGTCAGCAACAGATCGACTGGACCGAGGCGGAGGCGGCCGAGAAGATCGAAGAGAAGCGGCAAGACGTGCTCGAGCTCTGGGTCCTCCGCGACGGGTCGGTGTTCATCAACGACCAGCGGGTGGCCATGGAGGACGTGTCCAGTGTAGTGCAGCAAGCGTACATCGACACACGACAGAAGTTGGTGACCTCGATTCGGGCCGACGCGAGCGTGCCCTACCGGTTCATCAACCAGGTTCAAGAGGAAATTCAGGAGTCCGGCGCCGTACGGGTCAACTTCGCCACGGAGCTGGAACGTCGCATGACGAGGGAGAGACGATGAGTGATCAATCGCTGAGCGCAGTCGCGGCACTCGAAACCGCGAACGACCGATTCAAGCGCAGCTTCCCTTCGTGGTTCTGGGGCTCGGTCATCGTGGCCACGGTCGTGCACTTCGGCCTGTTCCAGTTCTGGCCGGAGATGACCGCAGCCGACATCTCGGTGACAGCCGAGGTGCTCGAGAACGTCGAGCTGCCGCCCGAGATCGAGATTCCGCCGCCGCCCGAGCGCATCGCACGACCGGCCACGCCGGTGATCACGGACGCGACGATCGACGAGGACATCACGATTGCCCCGACCACGTTCGAGGACAATCCGGTGGAGGACCTCCCACCACCGCCCGACGCGACGGAGACCGACATCTCCGCGGCGCCGACGTTCACGCCGTATACCGTCGCGCCCAGCATGAAGAACCGCTCCGAGGTCCAGCGCGCCCTGACGCGTGAGTATCCGCCCCTGCTTCGGGACGCGGGCATCGGAGGCACGGCGAACATCTGGTTCTTCATCGATGAGAACGGGCGGGTGCTCGACACGCGGGTGCAGCAGTCCAGCGGCCACAAGAGCCTGGACGACGCGGCGCTCAACGTGGCGAACATCATGGAGTTCAGCCCGGCCCTCAACCGCGAAAAGCGCGTGAAGGTTTGGGTTGCGTTCCCGATTACGTTCCAGGTGAACTGACGGCCGCGCCGAACGGCACACACTTCGAGACCCCGCCGGCGCAGTCCGGCGGGGTCTTCTCTATGTCGCCCCGCCGAGGTGGCGCCGACGCACATGTAGGAGATGCATGATCCGACAGACGACCGACCGCTACCGGGAGGCGCTCGCCCGGAACCTGGAGGGCGTGAAGGACCGGGTGGCGAGGGCGAGCGAGCGATCGGGCCGGAGCCCCGACGCCGTCCGCGTGGTGGCGGTCACCAAGGGGCATCCGTTCGATGCGGTGCAGGCGGCGGTCGCTGCCGGGCTCACCGACATCGGCGAGAACCGGGTGGAGGAGTTGAGCCGGAAGGTGCAGGCGGCGGAGGGACACATCCGGCCTACCTGGCACTTGATCGGCCACGTACAACGGCGCAAGGCGCAGCAGGCGATGCACCTGTTCGATCTCTTTCACGCCGTCGACAGCGTGAGGCTGGCGCGGCGGCTCCACTCCTTGGCCGCCGAGTCGGCGCGGACCCTGCAGGTGCTGGTGCAGGTGAACACATCGGGAGAAGCTTCCAAAGGAGGGCTTTCCGGAGCACAGGCATTGGACGAACTTGCCGCCGTCGTCTCGCTGTCGGGCCTCCAGGTCCGAGGGCTCATGACGATGGCGCCGTTCACCGACGATGCCCGGGTGGTTCGGCGTACGTTCCGGGACCTGCGGGCCCTACACGAGCGAGCGTCGAGAGACACGAACTACCGGGGGACGGAGCTCTCGATGGGGATGACTAACGACTTCGAGATCGCGATCGAGGAGGGAAGCACCCTCGTGCGTCTCGGGACCGCACTTTTCGGCGAGCGAAACAGATGATCGACCTGACGCCACTCGACATTCGACAAAAGCGCGGAGACTTCCGCCGGGCCATGCGGGGATACGAACCCTCCGAGGTGGACTCCTTCCTGGAGCTGGTGGCGGAGCGCATGGAGCAGCTCGTACGCGAGAACCTCAAGTATCGGGAGGAATGGGGTTCGCTCGAACAGGAGCTGACACAGGCGCGAGATCGCGAGCGAGCCGTGCAGGAGGCGCTGGTCACCGCCACGGAGCTGAGTCGAGACGTGACGGGCCAGGCACAGCGGGAGGCCGACCTTCTCCGACGCGAAGCCGAATCCGAGGTGGAGCGGCTCCTGGTCGAGGCCGAGGGCCGGCTGGACCAGGTGCGTCTCTCCGTAGCCGAGCTGGACCGGCGGCGCCGCCGGTATCTCAAGACGTACCGCACGTTGCTCGAGCAGGAGTTGGACGTCGTTGCGGCGGAGGAGCAGATCGACCCCTTGGAGGGAATGTCCCTGGACCTGGAGGGATTCGGCTCCTTCGCTCCCGTTCCGACCACCACGCCGCCCGCGCCCGCGCCGTCCGTCTCGATGTCACAGCCGGCGCCGGGAGGCGATGCCGCGGCTGCGCCTCCGTCCGCCGCGCCCGCGACCCCCGACCGTGAGCCTCCCGAGTCGGCGACAACGGCACCTGCGGCCCCCGAACCCGCAGCTCCGGCAACGCGAGAACCGGTAGCTCCCCTGCCCGCGGTTCCCGAACCCGAGCCCGCTCCCGCGCAGCCCGCGCGGGACGTGCCCACCACCTCGCACACCAGCCCCGGTGCGCCGGCACCCGAGCCGCGGCCCGAGACGACGCCTCCCACGTCCCCGACCTCCGGCGGGGAAGGGGGGACAGGGTCCGGAGATCCCAAATACCGGGTGTCGCTCGGCGGTGAGCATCGGACGGAAGACGGAGAGGGACCCGGCACGGATGGATGAAGCCACGGCGCTGACGGCGATCCTGGAGGCCGCATACGCGGTCCGCAGCCGAGCCGAGCTCCCCGACGGGTGGTCTCCCCGCGTCGCGCTGATTCTGGGCACGGGCCTGGGGAAGGTCGCGGACGCAGTCGATGCCTACGTCTCCGTGCCGTACGAGGACCTGCCCCACTTCCCACTGTCGACGGTGGAGAGCCACACCGGCAGGCTGCTTCTCGGGACGCTCGAAGGCACGCCGGTCGTCGCGATGCAAGGGCGCTTTCACCTATACGAGGGCTATACGGCGGCCGAGGTGACCTTTCCCGTGCGGGTCATGCACCAGCTCGGCGCGCGCGTGCTGGTGTTGTCCGGCGCGTGCGGGGGGATGAACCCCCTCTGGGAGCCCGGGGATCTGGTTGTGCTGGACGACCACATCAACCTGTTGGGCGACAATCCACTGGTGGGGCCCAACCTCGACTCGCTGGGTCCTCGGTTTCCGGACATGTCGCAGCCCTACGATCCGGAGCTGCAACAGTTGGCGCTGGACGCCGGATTCCGACTCGGGCGCTCCCTCAGGCGGGGCGTGTACGCCGCGGTGATCGGGCCCAATCTCGAGACGCGCGCCGAGTACCGGATGCTTCGCACGGCCGGCGCGGATGTCGTGGGCATGTCGACCGTTCCGGAAGTGATCGTCGCACGCCACATGGACATGCGAGTGCTGGCCATTTCGATCGTGACCGACGCCTGCCTGCCGGATGCGCTGGAGCCGGCGGACGTGCCGGCGATCATCGCCACGGCCGCCGCCGCCGAACCCGACCTCACCGCGATCGTCTCCGATGTCGTCGCCCGCCTCTGAACGAGACCAACGTATGTCCGTGAACTATCCGGAGTACCCGGGTTCGTTGATCCTGCTGGAAGAGCAGATGCTCGATCGCTGGAGACGGGAGCAACTGTTCGAGCGCCAGGTGGAGTGGAGTCGGGGCGGGGAGCCCTGGGTGTTTTTCGAAGGTCCGCCCACGGCGAACGGCCGGCCCGGACTGCACCACATCATCGCACGCACGATCAAAGACCTCTATTGCCGACACCGCACGCTTAAAGGTCACTGGGTGACGCGGATCGCCGGTTGGGACACCCATGGGCTTCCGGTGGAGATCGAAGCGGAGAAGACGCTCGGCATCAGCGGCAAGCCCGAAATCGAAGCCTACGGCATCGCCCGCTTCAACGAGGTTTGCCGCCAGTCCGTCTTCACCTACAAGGAGGAATGGGAGAAGCTCTCGGAGCGGATCGGGTACTGGCTCGACTATTCACGGGCGTACGTCACCTACCACACGTCCTATATCGAGAGTGTGTGGTGGGTGCTGTCCCAGCTCGCCGAACGCGACCTGCTCTACCGCGGGCACAAGTCGGTTCCGTACTGCACGAGATGTGGCACCGCGCTTTCCTCCCATGAGGTGGCGCAGGGCTACGAGGACGTGGACGATCCGTCGCTCTACTTCTCGGCGCCCGTGCTCGACCTGTCCGGAAATCCCGACGGCCGCAGCTTCCTCGTGTGGACCACGACGCCTTGGACGGTGCCCTCCAACGCCGCGCTGGCGGTTCACCCCGACCTCGTGTACGTGGAGGTAGAGCACGAGGGGACGCGCTGGATCGTCGCGGAAGCGCGCATGGAAGCGCTCTTCGGCGAAGACGTCCAGCCGACCGTGCGCTGCGCGGGGCGTGATCTGGTCGGTCTTTCCTATGCACGGCCTCTGGACATCGTGCCGCTCCCTGAAGACCCGGGCAACGCCTGGACCGTCGTCGCCGAGTCGTTCGTCACCGCCGACGACGGCACCGGCGTGGTGCACATCGCGCCCGCCTTCGGGGCCGACGATTACGCGGCCGGACAAACGCATGGCCTCCCGCTGCTCAAGCCCATCGACGATCAGGGGCGGTTTCTCGACCACGTCGACCGAGTGGCGGGGATGCACGTGAAGGAAGCGGATCCCGTGCTCATCGAGCTACTGCGCGGGCGCGGGGGCCTCTGGAGGGTCGAGCGGTATCGGCACTCCTATCCGCACTGTTGGCGCTGCGATTCTCCGCTGATCTACATGGCCCGCGAGTCCTGGTTCGCGGCTACGTCGGGGCTCAAAGACGAGCTCATGCGCACCAACGCGGAGATCGGTTGGAATCCGCCGGAGACGGGAAGCGGTCGCTTTGGCGAATGGCTGGCCAACAACGTGGACTGGGCGCTGTCCCGCGACCGCTACTGGGGGACGCCTCTCCCGGTCTGGCTTTGCGATCGCGATGATCGTCACGTCGAGTGGATCGGCGGGCTGGACGCCCTGGCGGAACGTGCGGGACCGCTGCCCGACGGGTTCGATCCGCACCGTCCGTTCATCGACGAGGTGACGTGGGATTGCCGGCACTGCGACGGAACCATGCGACGCACGCCCGAGGTGATCGACGTTTGGTTCGACTCCGGCGCGATGCCCTACGCGCAGTGGCACTATCCGTTCGAGAACCAAGACGAGTTCGCCCGACATTTCCCGGCCGATTTCATCGCCGAAGGCATCGATCAGACCCGGGGCTGGTTCTATTCGCTCCTGGCCATCTCCACCATGCTGGGGATGGGGACGGCCTTCCGAAACGTGGTAGTCAACGGATTTATCCTGGACGCGAACGGACTGAAGATGTCCAAGTCCAGGGGCAACATGGTCGATCCTTGGGACGCCATCGGCCAGTTCGGAGCCGATGGCATCCGCTGGCACATGATGACCGTGAGCTCCCCGGGATCCGACAAGCGGTACGATCCCGACGCGTTCGACGTGACGCGCAAGTTCTTCGATACGCTCTTCAACACGTACAAGTTCTTCGCGCTCTATGCGCGTACCGAGGCGTGGGAGCCCGGTGAAGACGATCCGGCTCCAGCGGAGCGACCGCTGATGGATCGCTGGATCCTGGGCCGACTCCAGCAGGTCGTGGAACGTACGGGCGCGGCCTTCGATGCGTATCAAGCCACCCGCGGGTGCAGGGCGGTGCAGGACTTTCTGGTCGAAGACGTGTCGAACTGGTACGTACGCCGTTCGCGGCCGCGATTCTGGAACAACGACGACGAGCGTGACGCGCGGGCGGCGTTCCGCACGCTCCACGACGTGTTGCGAACGGTGTCCATGCTGATGGCGCCGGTGGCGCCGTTCGCCGCGGACTGGTTGCACACGGCCCTCACGGGAGAAAGCGCCCATCTCACGCGCTTTCCGGAGTCGGAGTCCGACGCCGCGACCTTGGATTCGGCGTTGTTCCAGGAAATGGCCGACGTCCGGGCGCTGGTGAGCCTCGGCAGGGCCGCCCGGGAAGAAGTCGGCATCCGAGTTCGTCAGCCGGTATCCCGGGTACAGGTGGTGACGCCGTCCGGCGCCTTGCGTCCCGAGTTGCTGGCGTTGGTGCACGACGAGCTCAACGTGAAGCGGATCGACTTCATGGCCACGTCCGAAGGTCTCGTACGCCTGGTGGCTCGGCCCAATTATCGGTCTCTGGGCCAGCGCTTCCGGCAAAAGACCGAGGTCGCCGCCCAGGCGATCAGAGCCCTCGACCAACGTGCGCTACGGGCGTTCCAGGACCAGGGCGCAGCGTCCATCGTGGTGGACGGGGAGTCACACGACCTGGGGCCGGACGATCTCGACGTATTGGCCGAGGCGGAGGGAGATCTGTCTCTCCAGGCCGGGCAGGGCTATACCGTCGCGCTCGACTCCGCGCTCACTCCGGAGCTGATCCGCGAGGGATTGGCCAGGGAGGTCGTCAACCGTATCCAACGCCTTCGGCGCGACGCGGGGTTGGATATCACCGATCGGATCGACCTGCACGTCAGCGGGCACGACGACGTGCTCGCCGCAGTGGCCGATCACCGAGGGTTCGTTCTGGGCGAAACGCTGGCCTTGGGCGTCGACACCACGCAGGAGCCGGCGGGATTCCCTCACGTGAAGGACGTGGAGTTGGACGGCCGAGCGGCCCGCATCGGGCTCCGCCGCTCTCGTGTGCCGTTGCAAAAGTCATGACGCGGCCCTCGGTCGTCGCCGGACGTTTGCAGCGGCGCGAACGCTGCTGATCGGAGCGAATCGGTGGCCTCCGACAAGCCGGCGGCCGGCACAGTTTACGAGCTGGCCGTCGCGGACGGGGACGGAGGACGGCTCGATCAGTATCTGGCCGAACGTCTCGACCTGACCAGAAGCCGCGTCGCCGGGCTGATTGCCCAGGGCTTCGTGGAGGTCGACGGCAAGCCTCCCCGCAAATCCCATCCGGTCATTCCCGGCGAGCGAATCCGCGTGCTGGTGCCGCCCCCGGAGCCTTTGGACGTGGTGCCCGAGCCCATCCCTCTCGACATCGTCCACGAGGACGCCCATCTGGTCGTGGTCGACAAGCCTCCGGGCATGGTGGTCCACCCGGGGCCCGGCCATGCCACCGGCACGCTCGTGCATGCCCTTCTGCACCACATCCGGGACCTTTCGGGCATCGGCGGGCGTCTCCGGCCCGGCATCGTACACCGGTTGGACCGTGACACGTCGGGGTTGCTGGTGGTGGCCAAGTCGGACGAAGCGCACGTGGCGCTGGCCGCCGATTTGAAGGATCGGGCGGTCACGCGGCGCTACACTGCGGCGGCCTGGGGGAGGCTCCCCGAGTCGCCGATGACCGTGAACGCGCCGATCGGCCGACACCGGAGCGATCGTAAGCGCATGGCTGTAAACGAAAAAGGGCGCAGTGCCTTTACCGAATTCGAGGTGCTGGAGACCTGGCCGGCCGCGCAGTTGCTGGATGTGTCGCTCGGGACCGGTCGCACCCACCAGATCCGGGTCCATCTCTTGCATATCGGACACCCGGTCGTAGGGGATGAAACGTACGGGTCGGGATGGGAGCGCGGCATGAGCGGGGCGGCGGCACGGTGGGCGGCCAGTTTGGCCAAACGGGCCAGCCGGCAGTTCCTGCACGCGAGGGAGTTCTCGTTCCGGCATCCCGGTTCCGGGCGCGAAATGCGGTTCGTCTCACCACTGCCCCCCGATCTGGCGGCCGTGGCGCGCTGGGCTCGGGGTGAAGAGGTCTGAGGCAAAGTCAGGATTGGAGATGGGGAATCACGAGTCGCCGCCGATCGAGCGGCATGCGGAATCCGGCCCCGCGTCGAGTAAAGACGCGGTGGGTCCGCTCGACGTAGCGGTCGACGAGTTCATGGCCACGGCCGGGGCCACCTCCGTCGTATTGATGAACAAGTCCGGTCGTCTGCTGATCCAACGCGGGTTCGACGATCCGAGAGCGGTCATGAAGGTTGCGACGCTGGCCGCCGGCGTGCACGCGACCGGCCGCCACATCGGTGAGCTGCTCGGAGACGAGCGGATGGCCCAGGCCCACAACCGCGGGAATGAACGGGAGTTCATGCTGTCCGAGCTGTGGACACCCTCGGGGCCGATCCTGTTCTTGACCGTATTTCAGGCGGGCGTGGAGGCCAAGGCCGATCAGGTGCGGGCTTCGTTCGAGGTCTTTGCCCGTCGACTGGGAGCGCTGGCCGGCCTACGCAAGGCGCCGGCGATCACAGCCGAAGAGTTCGAAGCCTCGCTCATGGAGAGCCTGGAGCGTCTATTCCCGGCAGCCGAGGCTGGCTGATGGGAGATCTCGATCCCCGGATGACGTTCGACTCGTTCGTGGTCGGTCCCGCCAACCGCCTCGCCTCGGCCGCCGCCCGCCGTGCGGCCGACAGTCCGGCGGCCAGCTACAATCCCCTGTTCCTCTACGCGCCGTCCGGGTTGGGCAAGTCCCACATCCTGTCGGCCATGGCTCATCACTCGGCGCGCCTTGATCCCGAGGCCCGCGTGCACTACGAGACGCTCGAGGGCTACATCGAGGAGCTCGCCAAGGCCATCCAAGACGGTACCCAGGACGCCATGCGAGACCGGTACCAACAGCTCGACATTCTGCTGCTGGACGACGTGCAGTTCCTGACCGGGCAGCCGGAGGCTCAGGAGATGCTCCTCAGGACCTTGGACGCGTTGAACGGGTCGCACGGCCAGATCGTCCTTGCCAGCGACCGGCCGCCGGCGGAGATCGACGGCCTGGACAGCCGGCTGCTCTCCAGGTTTTCCGGCGGACTCATGGTCGACATCGGACCTCCGGAATACGAGACCCGGGTAGCCATTCTGCGGAAGCGACTGGAGGAGCGGCAGAGCTCGCTCGGGTCCGACGTGGTCGAGGCCATCGCACGAATGCCGTTTCGCAACGTCCGCGAGCTCCAGGGTGGGTTCAACCGCGTCGTGGCGGTGCAGGAGCTGGAGAGCCGCGACATCAGCGCCGCGGACGTGTCCAACATCGTCGAGGTGCCCAAGGAGCCGTTGAGCCGTCAGGTCCAAGCGTCGATCGCGGGTGTTCCCGCGGAAAGCACCAGAGTACCCGAAGAGCCGTGGCAACGGCTCCTCCGCGAGACTGCGGAGGCCGCGGAGGAAGAGGGCTTCTCGGCCGCCCGTCTGCGTCGCGTGTTGGAGAGTCCGAACGAGCCCGCGAACGTCGACCAGATCGTGGGCAACTACACCGGCGTGTTGGACCAGCTACGGCAGATCAAGTCCGACCTGGACATGGTGGGCAATCCCTGGCCCGAGGCGGCCCGCGGCGTGCTCACCGACCCCGAGCGACTGGACGAAGCCCAGGCGCTGCTGGCCTCCGCGCGAGAGCGCATGCGAGACTTTCCGCCCGTCCCGGACGGCGTGGTCATCGAGTCACTCTCGGACAGCTACTCCGCGCTGTCCGTGCGCGCCGCCGCCCAGCTCGTCGGAGACGAGCCGCCCGAGTACAATCCGCTCTTCGTGCACAGCCCGGATGGGTGGGGTGCACGGGGTCTGCTCGAGGCTGCCGGCACGTCGCTGCTGAGGGCCAGACCCACGGCGCGGGTCGCGTTGATCTCGGCCGCCGAGTTCGCGGAGGAGTTCATCACGGCGCTGTCCGACGGCGTGGCCGGTGCCTGGCGCGAGCGGTGGTGGACGGTGGAGCTGCTGCTGCTGCACGAGGCACAGGGCTTGTCCGAGACCGAGCGTGCCCAAGACGAGTTTTTTCACCTCTTCGAGGCCATCAAACGTCGCGGCGCGCGCATCATGCTCGCGGCCGACCGGCCGCCGTCCCAGATCGACAACATCGACGATCGACTCCGGTCGAGGTTCGAAGGCGGACTCGTGGTGGACGTGGCCGTGGAGGGTGAGCCGCCCCGTCCCGCCGAAGAGATTCTGGCCGAGCGAGAGGCTCGTGCCCAGGCTCTGGCCACCTCGTTCGACTCCCTGGACGCCGGCCAAGACGGTGTGACCCAGGTTCGGCCCGATGGGGCCGACAGCTCCGGAGACGAGGTGTTGGATCCCGCGTTTCAGGCGCAGCTCCAAGGGTTGGACGGCGGAACGTCCGGTGTGCACCCGCCCGGAGCGGGAATGCCCGCGGCTGCCCCGGCCGCGCTGACCCGGCTCGAGATCAACGCAAGCGAGTTTCCGAGCCTCCTCCCGTCCGAGGCGGATCGGCGGCTGCTCGAGAACATGGGCCTCCAGCTCCGAACCGAGAGCGGTGTGCCCCTGGAGTCCGAGTCCGCAGAGTCTCCGAGCGGCCCGGCCGAGAACGCGCCGACCGGAAAATCTTTCGACGACTCCGCGCGGGCGGAGTTCACCGACCAGATCGCATCGGTCTTCAGCACCGGCGACCCCCGACCGGGGGCCACCCCCGGGGCACCGAGCGGAGCCGTCATCCCACCGGACGGGTCCGAGGGCGTGTCTCGGAGCGCGGCCCGGCTCCCCGAGGCACCCACGGAGGCACCCACCGACGCACCCACCGATGCACCCACTGAGGCCAAGGCGGTCGTCGCCACCGCGTGGATCCCGGCGCCCGAAAACGTGATTTGGGAGTGGCCGAATCTTGAAGACCGCATCGTGACGGAGGACGCCTGATGGCCCTCCGCGGCGCTCTCCAAGAGGTCAACCTCGCCGACATCTGTCAGTTGCTTGCGCTGGGGCGTAAGACGGGCTGCCTGTGGCTGACCGATCGCTCGCGATTCGGGTATATCTACTTCGAACAGGGGAAGGTCAACTACGCCAACGTGCTCAACCGGCCGGATCGCCTCGGCGTGCTCCTCCTTCAGAACGGGATCGTCACCCAGGCTCAACTCGACGAAGCGGCTCGCCGACAAGCGGATTCGCCGGATACACGCATGGGCCAGGTGTTGATCGGCATGGGATGTCTCACCGAGGACCAGCTCGCGCGGTACGTGACGCAGCAGGTTTCCGAGGCGGTCTACCACCTGTTCACATGGTCTTCGGGCTCTTTCCAGTTCGAGCCGGACAAGAAGCCCGACGAAGAGGAGGCCCGGTTGGTCTCCATCAACGCCGAGAATCTGCTCCTCGAGGGAGCTCGGAGGGTCGACGAGTGGAGTCAGATCGAGAAGCGGATTCCTTCGTTCGACCTGATTTTCCGCGTCACCCGCGTTCCGACGGAAGCCGACGGAGAGCTTTCCTCGTCCGTCCGGAAGGCGCTGCCGTTGATCGACGGAAACCGGACGGTCTCGGACCTGGTGGGCGCCTCGGGGCTCTCCGACTTCGAAGCCGGAAAAGCGCTGTTCGAGCTGCTGAACCTGGGGTTGATCGAGCAGGCCGGTCAGCGGGAGCCCGACGCGGGAGCTTCCGACGATCCGGCGGCGACGCACCTGGACCTGGGCGCTGCGTTCGGCCGGGCGGGAATGGTGGAAGACGCCATCCGCGAGTTCCGGAACGTGGTCGAGCTGGACCCGGACAACGCCAAGGCGCATGCACAGTTGGCGACGCTGGAGCTCACCGCCGGTCGTCCGGAGGAGGCGCTCGAGCACTTCAACGCCCTTCCGGCCGAATCGCAGAGGACCTATGCGGCGCTGCGCAACCGTTCGCTGGCCCTGGAGCAACTGGGTCGCCACGGAGAGGCCCTCAAGCTGCTCGACCAGGTGGAGGCCGCGCGGCCGGGGGACGGAGAGGTGTTCCTGGCCCGGGCCATCACCCAGATGAAGGCGGGAATGCCGAGCCAGGCGTCGGACTCGATCCGCCGGTACCGCGAGCGGCTGGGCGATGGGTCGCCGCCGGCGGTGTATTTCGCCCACGCGGTGCTGATCCACGCCATGGACGGCGACCTGCCGGGCGCCGTACGGTTGGGCAGGGAGGGGCTGGGGCAGTATCCGCACGACCCTTCGATTCTGGTCAACGCGGGCGCCGTGCTGGAGCGGAGCGGGGAGCCGGCCGCAGCCAAGGCGCTCTACGAGCGAGCAGTCCAGAGCGCCACCGCGCCGGTTCCGGCGCAGGCGTACAAGAGCCTCGGCGACCTGGCCTGGGTGAACGGGGACATGGACACCGCCCGAGCGTGCTACGAGCAGGCGGTGCACGTCGATCCCCGACTCGGCCCCGACGTGTACGTGCGCCTGGGCGATATCGCCCAGCAGGCTGGGAACGAGGCCGCCGCTCGGGAGTGCTGGCAAAACGCGTTGGCGTTGGATCCGCAGCACTCCGCCGCGAGCGATCGGATGGGGTCGGCCACGCCCGTCGCCGTCTGAGGCGTACCGTCCGAATCGTCTTCGGCACGGCCGCCCTGGTGGCTGCGCTGACCACGCCGGGCGTGAACGCTCCACTCGCGGCCGGACAGCTTCCGCCCGACACGCTGGTGTCCGGTCCCCACCGCGTCTTGTTCTGGCCCGGAGATTCCGTCCAAGCTGCCCGTACGATCGCGCAGCTCGGCCGCATGACCCCGTTTCCCGGGCTGCCGCCCGACCTGCCCACATACGCGGAGGTGATCTTGGCGCCGGACGAGGCGCGGTTCCGCCTCCTCGCCGGCGGGCCCCTCTCGACCTGGGAAGCGGGGCTGGCCAGGCCGGACATCGGGCAGATCCTCATGCCGTCCTATGCGTCCGCCCGCACCCGATTCGGAGATCCGGGCGTGACCCTCCGTCACGAGATGGCGCACCTGGCGCTGGGTGAGCACCTTCGCTCGTTGCGGGTGCCCCGGTGGTTCCATGAAGGATACGCCGGATGGGCGTCGGGAAGCTGGGACGCGTCGGAGGGATGGCAGCTCCGAACGGCACTGGCCCTGGGGCGCGCCCAGACCCTGGACTCGTTGGAGCTCGCCTGGCCGGCAGACCCGGCCGGGGCCCAGTTGGCCTACCTGCTCTCGGCCACCGCAGTCGAGTATTTGGCGCAGGGAAGCGGCGAGCGGGGCATGCGACTGTTTCTCACCCGTTGGAAGGAGCTGGAAAGCTTCGAGGAGGCGCTCCGTCGTACCTACGGAGTCACCTCGTCCCAGCTCGAAGAGGACTGGAAGGGATATGTGAAGCGCCGCTACGGTTGGCTGCTCACACTGTCCCACGCGGTCGTGTTCTGGATCGTCCTCGGGGTGGTGGTCCTTGCGGCGTTTTGGCTGCGACGGCGCCAGCGACGCCAGAAGATGGCCCAGCTGCGCGCGGGTGAGCCGCCGGAGAGTCCCGCATACTGGAAACTCCCGCCGGCGCTGCCCCCGCGCCCTTCCGCGGAGAACCAGAACCCCACGCTCGGGTACGACCCTCCACCGCGCTCCGCTGACTGACGAGCCCTCCATACCTGTGCAGAGCTTCCCTGATGGGACAACGCATCTTTCTGGTGGACGACAACGTCTACCAGATGAACATCCTCCGTGAAAAGCTGATTCACGACGGCTATGAGGTGGCCACCGCCGAGAGCGCAGAAGAGGCGCTTTCCCGAATCGGCCACTTCGATCCGGCGTTGATCATCACTGATTTACGCATGCCGGGCATGAGCGGCATCGATCTGCTACGAAGGGTGCGGGAAGATCTGGAAGGGGTCGACGTGATCGTGGCCACCGGCCACGAGGACATGAACTCCGCCGTCGAGGCCATGAAGTCCGGAGCCTACGACTACGTGGTCAAGCCGTTCGATTTGGCGCAGGTCACGGACCTGATCCGGCGTTGCTTGAAAGCGCAGCGTTTGGCCAGGCTCGGAGCGGCCCAGGACACCCTGCCTCCCGCGGAACACGACGGCGTCGTCGGCCGGGACCCGCGCATGATCGAGATCTACAAGATGATCGGGGTACTGGCGCGAAACCGCACTACCGTGCTCATTCGCGGCGAGACCGGCACCGGGAAGGAAATGATCGCCCGGGCAATCCACGACTATTCTACCCACCACGCAGAGCCGTTCATTGCGGTCAACTGCACGGCGCTGTCCGACACCCTGCTCGAATCGGAGCTGTTCGGGCACGTCAAGGGCTCGTTCACCGGCGCGGTCTCGAGCCGACGCGGATACTTCGAGTTGGCGGGATCCGGCACCATCTTCCTCGACGAGATCGGCGATACGTCCCCGGACTTTCAGACCAAGCTGCTTCGTGTGCTCCAGGACCGAGAGTTCTATCCGGTCGGAGGCGAATCCTCGCGTCGCACCGAGGCCAGGGTCATCGCCGCCACCCACCAGCCGGTCGAAAAGCTGGTGGAGGAGGGTGGATTTCGCGAAGACCTCTATTTCCGGTTGAAGGTCGTGGAGATTCACGTGCCCGCCCTGCGGGAGCGTCCCGATGACATCCCGCTGTTGGTCAGCGCGCTCATGGAGCGCATCAGACGACACATGGGATCCGGGGTCCGGCACCTTGCACCCGGCGTGATGGATCGACTCACCAGACACGGCTGGCCCGGGAACGTACGGGAGCTCGAGAATGTGCTCACGCGGGCCATCGTGCTGGCGCGGGGCGCGGCCATTGCCGATGAGCACATCGTGTTGGGCATGGACCGACGCCAGGGCACTCCGCTACCCGAGGCCGCTGGAGATACGTTGGATGCCGTCATCCAGGCCCATGTCCGCCGGATTCTCGATCGGACCGGTGGGAACAAGAGCCAGGCGTCACGCACGCTTGGCATCTCGCGTTCTCGTCTGGCTCGCATCCTCGACCGTTCCGACATGGGCGACGAGTCCCTGGAGGGTGGTTGAGTCCCCGTACGCTTGACCCGATCCGCGGGCGTTCATAGGGTTCCGGCATGGCCAAAAACACGTCCAAGAAGGCATCCAAGACTCCGGCCGACCCCGACGCGCCTTCCGCGCGTCCGTCCTCGGCCGGCGCCGGATCCCGACTTCGGTTCTCCGGGATCAACCTGATTCTCGGCATCGCGGGTCTGGCGTGCGTGTCGCTCGGATACGTGCTCCTCGCCCAGGGCTCGATCACCGCGGCACCCCTGCTGCTGGTCTTGGGATACGTGGGCCTCCTGCCGTTGGCGATCATCCTCTAGTCACGGCACCTTAGCGTCCCGTTTGAGAAGTCCTGTGGCGTTCGAACGCCGGATATCAGCCGCCGGGAAGTCGCCCATCCCTGCCGACCGGATTTTCCGGTCGTGTGCAAATACGGGCCCGTAGCGCGTCCACCCTCCAAGAAAGCACCGCCGCCCCGAGGCGGCTGAACGTTGGAGGAACGGATGTTTGCAGCACGTTGGAGCGGCGCGCTCGCCCTACTGGCCGTGGTCGTATCAATGGGCTTCGCCACTGGGAAGGAAGGTGCGGCCACCCGCCCGGACCCCGAGCGCTTTCGCTCGACTTCGGCGGACCGCGAAACGATTTCGATCACGGTCTATAATCAGAACTTTGGCCTCGTACGTGAGGTCCGGGACCTCGACTTGGCTCGGGGCACGGTCGCGCTCGAGTTCGGTGACGTAGCCTCGGGCATTCAGCCCGAGACGGTTCTGCTACGGCCGCTGGGCCGCGAGGGCGGACTGCGCGTGCTGGAGCAGAACTACCAGTACGACCTCCTGAATCCCCAGAAGCTGCTCGAGAAATACGTCGGCCGCACGGTTACCGTCTATCGCTTCGACGAGGCTACCCAACGGGAGGTGCCCGTCCAAGCGGAGGTCTTGTCGGTCAACGGCGGTGCCATCCTGCGGGTGAACGGCGAGATCACGTTCAACTATCCCGGCCGATACGCGTTTCCGGACGTGCCGGACAACCTCATCCCATCTCCCACCCTGGTTTGGCTACTCCAATCCGATCGATCCGATCAAAGGGTGGAAGCGTCGTATCTCACGTCGGGACTCAACTGGAAGGCAGACTACGTCATGGTGGTGGATGACGACGATACGGCCGCCGACCTGACCGGCTGGGTCACGCTCACCAACCAGAGTGGCACCGACTACCGGGACGCCCAGCTCAAGTTGGTGGCCGGAGACGTTCAGCGCGTGTCCCAGGGTCCGCGCCCGGAGGCATTTGACGTGCTTCGGGCCGCGGCCGAATCGGACGCGAGCGGATTCCAGGAGCAGGGGTTCTTCGAGTATCACCTCTACACGCTGGGACGTCCGGCCACCGTGCTCAACAACGAGCAGAAACAGGTCAACCTTTTGGAATCGGCGGGTTTCGAAGTCGACAAGCGCCTCGTGTACGCGGGGACGCCCTACCTGTACCGCGGCCAGTACGGGCAGTTGGAAAGCAACCGCAAGGTGGGCGTGTACCTCCACGTCCGGAACAGCGAGCGGAACGGGCTCGGGATGGCTCTGCCCGCCGGGGTCATCCGCGTATACAAGCGCGATCCCTCGGGCGCGCAGCAGTTCATCGGTGAAGACCGGGTCGATCACACCCCTCGCGACGAAGAGGTGCGGATCAAGCTGGGAGAGTCCTTCGATGTCGTGGGAAGTCGTACGCAGACCGATTGGAGCGTCTTGAGCGGATGTCAGTCGGAGTCGGCGTGGAAGATCGAGCTCAGAAACCACAAGGACCGAGCCGAAACGGTCACGGTCATGGAGCCGGTGGGCGGAGACTGGGAGATCTTGAGCGCCTCACACGACTGGGAGAAAATCGACGCCGCGACCTTCCGGTTCACGCCGCGGGTTCCGGCCCGGGAAAGCGTGGAGCTCACCTACCGGGTTCGTGTGCGCTGGTGCTGACACGTCGCTGCGAGATCAGCAGTCCAGGGCCGATCGCAGCGCCTTGATGTCGGGGAGCGAAACGTCCGGTGCCACGAGGCCGGCTTCGCTCGCGTGCACCGCGTCCCCTCCCGGATCCACGTCCGTCGCGTCCGCGCTGAGCCACCCGCCCGTAGCGAGTGCGAAGATCGTGAACGCTACTCCTATAACCGCAACTTTATGTGGTGTCCGCCGCATCGTTCTATCATCCTGTCCCGATCCACCCCTCCACTCTTGCGCCACCCCCTGGCAGCGCGCTCATTACCTTGGACGGTGTGAGATCGCAAAAGGTTTCACGCCCCTCCAATTCGCGAGGGGCCCGGAAGGATCCCCGATTTCCCGGGCCTTGCCGCGCCTCGAGAGGCGCGGCGTGCGCTGTGAGGGGCGGATTGCTGAAAAAGGAGCCGGGACATGGGCTGGATGGACGGCGTCAAGAAAGGCATGAAGAAGGCGAAGGGCGAAGCCCAGGACCTGGCCCGCGTGACTCGGCTCAGGGGTGAGGTCTCCAAGCTCAAGCGCGATCGAGTCGCGCTCTTCCGCGAGATGGGTGAGGAGATCTACGCCATGCACCGGCGCGGAGAATCCACGTTGGGGTTCGGTTCCCGTTGCCAGTCCGTCGAGGCGCTGGACGAATCCATCGCGGCCAAGGAAGCGGAGATCGAAGCCATCCGCGACTGACCCGGTCCGTCGAGCCCCTCACCTACGGTTGCTACGCCATTCGAAGGGTTGACCCGCGCTGGGAAATGCTCAAATTCCAGCATATGCTGAAAATTGAGCACTTGGTCGACCCGTTCAGCGCCACCCGACGCCCCGTGCTTGTCGAGGAAGCGACGCGCCGTTCGCAACCTCTCGAGCACGGCGGTCGTCCAAGCTGCTGAGGCGCTGGTACGCGCAACCCGGTACGGGAGGGGACGGTGATGGGAAAGACGTTCGTTGGGGTGATGGTGTGTGGTGTGGTGGTGGGTGTGGTGACGACCGGCGCGCTCGAAGCTCAGTCGTCCCGGGGGAACGGGTCGCCGGCATCGGCCGGGGCCGCCTCTGCCGTGGCGACGGCCATGCGTGTGTCCGAAGAGATCCAGATCGACGGGTGGGACACCGAAGCCGTCTGGAACGGCGCTGCCCGCATCGGCGACTTCCGGCAGTTCGACCCCGAGCCGGACTCTCCTCCTTCGCAGCGAACCGAGTTCCGGGTCATCTACGATGACGACAACCTCTACCTGTTCGTGCGGGCGTTCGACGCGCATCCGGACAGCATCATGCGGGCGCTTACGCGCCGGGACGTGCGGGGCCCGTCGGATCAGATCGGCGTGTTCATCGACTCCTACAACGACCGCCGGACGGGGTTCAACTTTTACGTGAATCCGGACGGCGTAAAACGCGACTTTTCACTGTACGACGACGGGAACCAGGACTCCTCGTGGGACGGGGTGTGGGACGTTGCCACGCAGATCGACTCGTTGGGCTGGACCGCGGAGTTTCGTATCCCACTGTCCCAGCTCCGGTATGCGGAGGCACCCGAGCAGACGTTCGGGTTCGGCGTATGGCGCGATATCGAGCGCCACAACGAGCGAGTGAGCTGGCCGGTCTACGACCGCACCGCGACGGGGTTGGTCTCGCAGTTGGGCCAGTTGCGGGGCCTGAGCGACCTGGGCTCTCCGAGGCGTTTGGAGATTACCCCGTACGCTGTCACCAAGAACGTTTCCCGCCCGCTGCCGAGCGCCGGGTTCGAACGGAATCAGGAGGTTTCGGCCGGAGCCGACCTCAAGTTCGGCATCACGTCGAACGTTACGCTGGACGCCACCGTAAATCCCGATTTCGGTCAGGTGGAGGCCGATCCCGCGGTGCTGAACCTCACGGCGTTCGAGACGTTTCTCCGAGAGCGCCGACCGTTCTTCCTCGAGGGAACGGGGCTCTACGAGTTCCGTCTGAACTGTTACATCGTGGTCGACTGCAACACCAATGAGGGCCTCTTCTACTCGCGTCGCATCGGAAGGCGACCCTCGTTGAGCGGCCCCTACGGTGACGCCACAACGCCCACGGCGACCCCGATCGCCGCGGCCGCCAAGCTTACCGGACGCACCGGAGGGGGATTTTCGTTCGGCGCGCTCAATGCATTTACCCGGAGGGTCGAGGGCGTGAGCGACCAGACGGCGGAGCCGCGCACCAACTATGCGGTCCTACGGGCCCAGCAGGACTTTCGCGATGGCGACGCGGGCATCAGTTGGATCGCGACCGCGGTAAACCGCGCATCCGACGACTTTACCGCTCCCTATCTGCACCGCAGCGCCTACGTGACCGGGGGGAGCTTCCGCTCCCGGTTCGGCGACCGGAACTACGAAGTCGCCGGGTCGGTGGCCGCGTCGCGCGTCTCGGGGAGTGCCGAGGCCATCACGCGCACCCAACGGAGCAGCGTGCACTACTACCAGCAGCCCGGAGACGACCTGGCTGTGGATTCGGCGCGCACCTCACTCAGCGGTTGGGCGACACAACTCAAGCTGGGCAAGTACAGCGGCGGGATCACCCGATTCGAGACGAGCCTGGTTCGCCAATCGGGCGGATTCGAGGTCAACGACCTCGGATTCCTGCAGCGCGCGGACATTCAGGACTGGAGCACCTGGGCGGCGCTGAGCTTCCGGACTCCCACCAAGCTCTTTCGGTGGGCTCAGGTCAACGGGAACCACTGGCAGCGTTGGAACACTTCGGGCCTTCGCCTGGGGTCCGCGCTGAACTTCAACGGACACATGGGGCTCCACAACAACTGGAACCTGCACGCGGGCGGCACGATCGGCCGCCTGGCGGAGAGCTACTGCGACCGCTGTACTCGCGGGGGGCCGCCGCTACGTCAGTCCCGCGGGTATTTTCCCTGGTTCGGCGTGAACGGAGACAGCCGCAAGACGGTCGTGCCCGGCATGTGGGTCAATATGTCGTTCACCGATGAGGGCCACAGCCGCTCCGCGTCGCTGAGCCCATACGTCAACCTCAGGCTCTCCAACAGCCTTCGCGTGAACATCGGCGTGAACGTGCGTAACGCCGACAACGACGCGCAGTGGTTGGGTAACTTCACGGACAGCCTGGGCGTCACCCACCACGCGTTCGCCCATCTCGACCAGCGCACGGTGTCAGCCAACCTGCGGATCAACTATACCGCGTCCCCGGACCTCACCTTCGAGTTCTACGGGCAGCCGTTCACGAGCAGTGGCACGTACTCGAACGTGCGCGAAGTGAGCGCCACACCCGACGCCGAAGCGTACGCCGACCGCTTCCAGCCCTACGTCGCCCCGGAGGGGTCGTCGACGAGCTTTTCGTTCAGCCAGCTCCGAACGAACGCAGTCCTCCGCTGGGAGTATCGGCCCGGATCGACACTCTTCCTGGTGTGGGCGCACGGGCGGCAGGGGTTCTTGGAGGATCAGGCGCGGAGGCCGTGGAGAGACGACTTCCGGGATCTGTTGGATCTCCATCCCGACAACACGTTCCTGATCAAGGTCGCCTACTGGCTGAACCGCTGACGAGCCGTCCGGGGGCTAGGCCTAGACCGCCCGGGAGGGCGGACCCTCAACCGCTTCCAAGGCCTGCCCCCCGGACGCTCACCGACTCCGCGGGTGGCCCGGTGGGCCCGTCAGTGACTGACCAGGAGCTCCGCCCGGCCGTTGGCCGCTGCGTGAACAACAAGGGATTCCTTGGTGGGGTGGATGCCCAGCACACGCACGGAGTCCACGGCTCCCTCCAGACGCACGGTCTCGGAGAGCCTGGCGTTGAGACCCCGCTGGAGGTGGGTGGAGGCCAGAGCGGTCAGGTCTTCCATAGGCCAACGCGCCCGCTCCCTCAGGAACCCCACCAACTCGTCGTGGGCCAGCCAATCCAACCCACCCACCAAGACGTTGAGCGTGGCCACGTCGAACTCCAGGTCCGGCACGTGGACCTGTCCTTGGGCCGGGTCGTAGTCCGGACTCCCCACCAGGTAGATTCGGCCCCTGGCGGCGCCGCCGATGTCGACTGCGAGCGCAACCTTGCCCTGCCCGATCCCGAACAGCTCCAGGTGCTCGATCTCCAGCGTGTGACCCGATTGCTCGAGCGTCTGCCCTGCGAGCTGCTCGTTCAGTCGGGCGCTGGCCGTCACGTAGTCCGCCGTGGCCGTGGCGCGGATGGTCAGGCCGCGTGCCGCGCCCGCCTGCGCCAGTGACGGAAGCGGACGGGCCTCCACCGTGGGCCGAGGCCCCAACACCAGCCGGGGGTTGGCCGTGAGCACGGTCGTGGCCGTGAGCGACTGTCCCGATCCCGACGTCTCCCCCTGGGCCACCGCGAGCGGATCGACCACGAGCCACACGTCCTCATCCAGTTGGACGGGTGTCGAGAGCACGTCCCACCAGCGCTCGAAGCGAGAGCGCAGATCGATGTTCGCCAGCGCCCCGCGAATCTCGGGAATCCGGGTCTCGATCAGTCCGCGCGCGCCGGACATGATTCGCTCCGTCACGTCGAAGTTGAACACGGTGAGTCGGCAACGGTCTCGGTCGGTCTCCGTGGCCGGCCCGATGGCCACGATTCTGGGACGGCTCTGAAGCCGCCAGTCGGCCGACAGGGAGAGTCGAGCCGCCAGCTCCACGACGGCGCGGGGCGCCGGCTCGTCTTCCCCGGTTGCACATGACGCCGAGACCGTCGGCAGAACCGGAGGGTCGTACCAGGTGCGCGCGCGGTAGTGGATCGTCGTGCGCACGTGGGCCGTCGTTCCGCGCAGCTCGGCCTGGAAGGGCTGCCTACGAAGCTCGAACGCCACCTCCAGACGATCGTTGTCGCCCACGCGGTTCCGGTCCTCCAACGATCCGTGACGGCGAGGCACGATTCCCTCGAGTTGGGCCACGACCGGGGAAAGGTCGACGGTAACCGGCACGCTCAGCGTGGAGAGGGGCAGGGGGGGCACCCAGTCTTCGTCGGCTGCCACCGCCGGACGAGGCGCTTCGATGCTGGGGATCCGAAACAACGGCACGGCACGCGTCACCCCGAACAGAGCCACCAGGGCCGCTCCTATCAGGACGGCCGGGTGCCGCGCCACTCGAACAACCGTCTCGGGCTCGGGCAGCCGGCGCTTCCACTTATGTGCGTTCATGCCTTGGCATCCCCGCGTGTTTTCCGGCGTGCCCCTACGCAATCGCCGCGATCCTCGATGGCCTCGGGATTTCGCAACGGCACACACAGCCCCGTTGTAAGGAAATTCCCTACGCGAAGTTCCGGTTTTTCCGGCCGGCGAAAACATGAATTTATCATGAGTATATGTTCATTCAGTTGCACGTCTCTCCGAGTCGCTCGAGAAACGTGTGGGTCGGGGCTCGGCCCGCGCGGAAAGGCTATGGCCGTCATGAACGATCAACGACTGCGAGTCCTCTACGCTCCGGCTGGCGTCGCGGCGTTTCTACTGCTGGCAGCGGGCTGTACGCAGGCCGCCGACTCCGGTGGAGCGTTGCCCACCGCAACGGAGAACGCGGTCCTCACCGCCGCTCCAGCCGTGCCGCCACCGATTACGCGGAACCAGCCGGCCCGAGTCGTCATCAATCTCGAGACGCAGGAGCGGATTGCGCAGCTGGCCGACGGAGTGGACTACACGATCTGGACGTTCGGGGGCGATGTCCCGGGTCAGTTCATTCGCATGCGGCAGGGCGATGTGGTGGAGTTCCACCTGAACAATCGTCCCGACAGCAAGATGCCCCACAACATCGACCTGCACGCGGTGACGGGACCGGGTGGAGGCGCCGCATCGTCGTTTGTATCTCCCGGACAATCGGCGACGTTTTCTTTTCAGGCGCTGAACCCCGGTCTCTACGTCTACCACTGCGCCACGGCTCCCGTCGGCATGCACATCGCCAACGGGATGTACGGGTTGATCCTGGTCGAACCGGAGGGTGGACTGCCTCCGGTGGATCGCGAGTACTACGTGATGCAGGGCGAGTTCTATACGGCAGGGCCGTACGGCGAGCCGGGGCTGCAACCCTTCGACATGGCCAAGGCCATCCGTGAAGATCCGGAGTACGTCGTGTTCAACGGAGCGGTGGGGTCGCTCACCGGAGACAACGTGCTCACCGCAGAAGTCGGGGAAACCGTGCGCCTCTTCGTGGGCAACGGCGGACCCAATTTGATCTCGTCGTTCCACGTGATCGGGGAGATCTTCGACCGCGTGTACACCGAGGCCGGCACAGGGGCCATCAACAGCGACGTGCAAACCACGTTGGTGCCGGCGGGCGGAGCGGCGATCGTCGAGTTCGACCTTGAAGTTCCCGGGAACTACATCCTGGTGGACCATTCGATCTTCCGCGCGTTCAACAAGGGCGCGTTGGGAATCATGGCCGTAAGCGGCGCCGAGGACTCGGTGGTGTATTCCGGACGCACCGAGGAGGGTGTGTACGTGCCTGAGGGAGGGGCTATCCAGACCCTGCCCACGGAGTCCGAGGCGCCCGCCGCGGCCACCACGACCGATGAGCGGGTAGCCTTTGGCGAGCGGGTCTATACGCAAAACTGCGCGGCCTGCCACCAAACCACGGGAGTAGGCATTCCAATGGCCTTCCCGCCGCTGGCCAACTCCGATTACCTGAATGCCGACGAGAGCCGGGCGATCGACGTTGTCATCAATGGTTTGGACGGCGAAGTCACGGTGAACGGAGAAGTGTTCAACGGCGTGATGCCGGCGCTCAACCTCTCCGACGAAGACGTGGCCAACGTCTTGACCTACGTCTACAGCCAGTGGGGCAACTCCGGACAGGTGGTGGTGCCCGCAGAGGTGCGTGCGCGGAGAAGGTAGCGCATCATGACTTGGAGTAGCCTGCGCCGCCGGGTCCTTCTGCTGGGCCTGGCGGCGCTCGTTTCCCAGCCGGCAGCCGCACAGGACGTCACGTTCCGAGGGCAGGTGCGCCCGCGTACCGAGGTTCGTGACCAAGACGGGGCCGGTGACGCCGTTTCGTTCACGTCCATGCGTGTGCGCCTGGGGATTGCAGCCCAGCTCCAGGATGCCGTTTCGACCTACGTGGAGCTCCAGGACGTGCGGGTCTTCGGAGAGGAGACCAGCACCCTTGGGGATTTCGACGCAGATCATCTCGATCTGCACCAGGGTTGGGTGCAGGCCGCTCTGGGCGAGGACCGCTGGATGTCCATCCGCGTCGGGCGGCAGGAGACCAACCTGGGCGGGCAACGACTCGTGGGCGCGGTGGGGTGGACCCAACAGGGCCGGAGCTTCGACGGGATCCGGCTGTCTGCCGCCCGGCCGCGCCTTCATCTGGATTTCCTGGCCTACCGAACGGCCGAAAGCGATGGCACCAACCGCTCCGTCGACGGTGACCTCCTGGGCGCCTACGCCACCGTCGACCTCCATACCTCGCACAACGTCGACCTCTTCAGCTTGCTCAACCGACAGTCCGGGATCGATCGCACCCGTCAGGTGACCAGCGGCGTGAGGTTCCACGGGGACTACCGGAGCTTCCGCTACCGGGCCGAGGCCGCCCTGCAGCGGGGGAAACGGGCCGGGGACGACGTCTCCGCCTACATGGTCGGACTCCGGATCGGCCGCACACTATCCGAAGGGAGGACGGCGCTCACGCTCTGGTACGACTACCTGTCCGGCGACGCCGACCTCGGCGACACCCGCACCAAGGTGTTCGACACCCTGTTCGCGACGAACCACAAGTTCTACGGGTTGGCCGACCTGTTCCTCAACGTGCCGGTCCACACCGGAGGGCGGGGGTTGAGCGATGCCGCCGTCAAAGTGACACAACGGGTGGGCGACCGAGTTCGGGCCAACCTGGACCTTCACGCGTTCCGGGCGAGCGAGGATGCGGGGCTCACGACCGCCGACCTGGCCCAGGAAGTGGACTTCACGCTCGCGTACTCGTACACCGACGACATGACCCTGACCGGCGGAGCGTCCCACGTGTTCGCCTCGGACGGGATCGCGGAGTTGGGCAGGCTCACCGGCGACCTGACGTTCGCCTACCTGATGGTGGACGTGCGGTTTTAAGCCCCCGGAGCTCTCAGGCGCTCCCGGGGACCACTGCGCCTCCCGCGTTCACCGGATCGCCCCGTTATCCAGGACCGCGGGTCGTTTGATTGGAAGCGTCGGGATACGTTACAAACAACGTGCGTCTACTGGCCGATACGCGTTCATGAGCCCCAATTGGTGGGTCGGTTGTACGCACGTCGGCAACCGCAAGCGAACTTGACGTTAGGTGTACATAGATACGATTTTATGATCCTTATGGGCACTCAACGTCAAGTTGCCGCAAAGACGACCGACATTTTTCTGGACAGGTATCCGGTGTTCAGCCGCGCCATGTTCGCTGAAGCGCACGGAGACTACCGTCCGTCTTCCGCATTGGTGAAGCGCCTGAAGTATTTACAGTCCACCGGGCGGATCGTCAGCCTGGAACGCGGGCTCTACGCCACAGTCCGGCCGGGTCAGGACCCAAAGGCCGTTGCGCCCGACCCCTACCTGGTGGGGGCGGCTCTGCGTCCTGACGGTGTGTTCGCGTACCACTCCGCCCTCACTCTCCTCGGTGCCGGCCACTCGGACTGGGGTGTCGTGACCTTGGTATCGGACCGTCGCCGCCGCCCGCTCGAGCTGCGAACAGCTCGCGTCGAGATCCTACCCCATCCCGTAGCGCTCGTCCGCAAAGAGGCTATCGACCTTGGGGTTCGATCGCTTGGGTACCGTCAGACCACGATCCGCGTGACGGGGCGGGAACGCACACTGGTAGACGGTTTTCGGCAGCTTCGGCTAGTAGGTGGGCTCGAGGAGCTGGTCACGTCGGCCGCTGGCTTCGCCTCATTCGATTTCGAGCTACTCGACGCGATGCTGCACGCGTACGATCTCCGGATCCTCTTTGCCGCCGTGGGATGGTTCTTGGAAACCTATCGGGAGCAATTCTATGCGCCGGATGCCTTCCTACATAAGCTGGAGGCCCGGCGGCCCGCTTCGCCGCAGTACCTCCCGCGCCGGGGCCGCAGCGAGACCGACCGAGGGCGACTCGTACCCCGGTGGAACCTGATACTTCCGGAGGGCGTGCTTCGGGGCGTGGAGCCCGATGAACCGTAGTCGGGCGTGGTTCGAGGCCGTCGCACACGACACCGGCTACCGCGTCGCTACTCTTGAAAAAGTCGTACGCCTCGGCGAGTTGGCCACGGAGGTCGGTCGCCATCCCCTCCTCGGCCAGGTGCTTGCCCTCAAGGGCGGCACGGCGTTGAATCTGGCCTTTGGTCCTCCGGGCCGTCTTTCAGTGGATCTGGACTACAATTACGTCGGTGCCGAAGGGCGGGAGGCGATGCTGGAACAGCGTCCCGAGGTAGAACGTGCCGTCGCCGCAGTCGCCCGTGCCGGAGGCTATCAGCTTCAGTGGTCTCGAGCGGAGCACGCCGGTCGAAAAGCTTACCTACGATACGTTTCGACTGCGAGAACAGCGGACCGGATCGAGTTCGACCTCAATTTCCTACACCGTCTTCCTCTCGATCCACAGGTCACAGCGGAACTGTGGCAGCCCGGCGATGTTCAGAGACCAACGGTGAAGACGGTAGGCGTCGTGGAGCTTGTTTCCGGCAAGCTGCTGGCCAGCTTGGATCGGGCGGCGCCACGGGACCTATTCGACGTGCAGCGGCTCCCTTCGGTAGCAGGCAACTCCTGGGGTGGGCGCCTGATGCGGTCGCTGTTCGTGGCGTTCGCCGGCACATTGCCTCACCCTGTCCATTCGTACCAAGCGGATCGATGGAAGCGCGTGACCGACAGCGCTGTCGAAGAGCAACTGCACCCCATGCTCACGGAGATCACGAGGCCGAAGGCGGTCGACCTGATTGACGCGGCCCGCGCTGTCGTGGATCCACTCCTCGCGTTGACACCCGCGGAACGCGAGTACACTGATCGAATCCAGGAGGGAGAGTTGCGCCCTGACCTACTCTTCCCGGCTGACCAAAGGTTGGCCGACCGTGTGGCGAGGCATCCGGCGATTCTCTGGAAGGTGGAAAACGCCAGGCGCCACCGGAAGGGGAGAAGTTGATGGCGTTTAAGCCCGTGTGGCAGCACCGAAACGGAACCGTTCCGGGCTGCGTGCGATCTTTCGCCATGCGGCCGCGTTCACCGCTGCTGATCTGGATCGCGGGCCTGCTCCTTATCGGACTCAAGGTCGGCCTGGTGGTCCTGGCGACCTGCGGGGCGTTGTTGGCGGTCGTCGGCGTGATCGCTCTTGCCCGATGATGGGCCGACGCCGTAGGACGCCTGGGCGTAGCCCCAGCTACAGCGCTTCCAGCACCCGTGCGAGACGAGCCCGCACCTCGTCCGCAATCGGAGCCAACTCCTCCCGGTCCGCCACGGAGAGCTGTACCACCGGGTCGATCACCGCCACTTCGGTGGTGCCCGCCTCCTCGTCGGCGTGAACGATCACGTTGCACGGAAGCAGAAGGCCGATGTTCCGCTCGGCGCTGAGCGCCTGATGGGCGAGCGACGGGTTACAGGCCCCGAGAATACGGTAGGGTCGAAAGTCCACGTCCAGCTTCTTCTTCAAGGTCTCCCTGACATCGATCTCTGTGAGGACCCCGAAGCCTTCCTTTCCGAGCTCCTCTCGGACCCTCCGGTCCGCGTCTTCGAAGGTCAGATCGACCTGGCGTTGGAGCGCATAGGGTGAGGACAACGTCGCGTACCTCCTCGGGATGGTAGAAGGAGTTTCCGTCTGCACGTAGAGGTCCGCGGGGCGTTGGAAGTTCCTGCTGTACTGCTCACGAGTCCGAAGGCGCTGTCGTGGCTATCTCCGCGCGTCGCCCCGTATGCGTGCTCCCCCCCTGTGCGAGACTCTCCAAGCCTATACAGAGCCTGCTAGGGGAAGCGAGCGCCGATCCAGGCGGAGATGATCCGGAGTGCGGAAGGCGCGAGGGTCTCGTCGATGTCGGCGTACTCGCCCAGCGCGCCGGTCTGGGCCGTCTGAAACATGTGATTCAGTCCGGGGAGTGTGCTGACGGTCACGTCCGGATTGTGTGACAGGGCGGCGGCCATCGCGACCAGGTTTTCGGCCGCGGGCACCTGGAGGTCCAAGGATCCGTTGAGGGCCAGTACGGGCACGTCGACCCGAGACAGGAACGCTTCGGGCTGGTAGCGGAGGAAGAAGCGCAGCCAGTCGCGAGACCATTCCTCGACCACCAGGTGCTCGCGGGATGGGGGCACACCCAAGGCCTCGAGCTTCTCGGGTGTCAACAAGGCCGGATGCAGGTACGCCATCCAAGCCGAGAGCAGCGCGACCCCTGTGAGAACGGCTAGGAGAATCCCGTTGGGAACACGTTTGGACATGATGCCTAGCCCTCCACTTCCGATTGCGGGCCGGATCGGGCGCTACGATCGGTCCACGCCTCGTTCAGCCCTACAACCTCCGCGAAGCTCAGCATGGCGTCTTCGAGGACGGACATCTTGATTCGGTAGGTCACCGTTCTTCCGGTTTTTTCTGCCTGCACCAGATTCGCTTCCCGTAAAACATTGAAGTGGGCGGACATGGTGGGCTTGGACACGGGGAAGTGGTCGGCCAACTCTCCCGCTGTCCGCGGTCCGCTCCGGAGCAACTCCAGCACCTTGCGCCGCGTCGGATCGGCCAAGGCCTTGAATACCTTGTTCACGCAATCATAATTAGCTAATTATCGAAATGAAATCAAGCCGGACCACCCTTTGTCGGTTGTGGCCATTCCGGCTCGGCTACCTCGCGGTCCGTCGCCGTACGGCTCGATGAAACACCGCCCGATCATCCCGCCGTAGTTCTCCTCGTGCTGTACGTAACGTCAACGGGGAGTGGGGGTGAACATGGTCGGCAGGACGGGAAGTGGAGGGTCATGGACCCGTGGGTTGGGGATCCTGATGGTCTGGCAAGCCGTGCTGACGGTGGCGGTGGGCGCGCTTTTCCTGCGAGAGAGAGATGCCGACGGAGCGCCCGAGCCACCGACAGCTCCTGAGGTCGCGTTCACTCCGGACGGGTTCGATAATCCCGTGGTCAGGCTGGCCGGGGCGCTTCCGGACCCTCAGGTTGGCGGGCGTACCTTTCCACGGTCGAACGTCGTTGCCGGGCTGCAATTCACCGACGCGCAGGGGAACGAGCTGGGAGGCCTCGGAACGATCCCCGAGGAGCGTCGCGCCATGATGTTGTGCTTCGATCACCAGACCGCCGAGGCGGTTTGCCTTACGCGCTACGAGGAAAACGTCACGTTCACGATCATGGAGCCCCCGGCCGAAGGTGCTCAGGTAGGCGTGACTGGGCCTCAACGGTTCGCCTTTGGAGTTCGGCCCGATGAAGGGCTGTCCTATCTCCATCTCATGGACCGGGAAGGACGAGCCAGAGTCCGGTTGGTGGTAGGTGCCGATGGGCAGCCTGCGATCGAAACGCTGGACGAGGACGGACGCGTCACGGCCCGAATGCCGTAGCGCCGTCCAGTAGGACCGGAGCGCAGCCTACCCCCGAAACGGCAATGGTGATAGGATTTTCGGGCGAGGGGCGCTTAGCTCAGTTGGTTTAGAGCGCTTGCCTTACAAGCAAGAGGTCGCTGGTTCGAATCCAGCAGCGCCCATCTACTCAAGCCACCTCCAGCCAACAGTTTAGCCCACAGGCTCATTTTCATTCGCCAGATTGTGCTACGGTTTCGTGCTACGGTTTGACGCGGCCGAAACTCGCAATGCGACGACGGGTCGCGGACACAATCTGGGTCCCCAGGGTCTATGGCACGGCCGACACGGCCCTCGAGGATGGACGTCCACCGGAGGCGGAGGGATGTTGACCAACGCAAATACCGAAAGAGGTAGAGTCCTGACTAGCACTCTGGCTGGAGGTTGCACCTTGATGGTCTTGTTGGCTGCCATCGCATGTGACCCTCAAGAGCAAGCTGGACCGATACCTGAATCAGATCCTCAGACGGCCGCCGACCTACCCAGGTACGACGTTCCGGCTTTGCTGAAGGAGTTTGAAAGCTTGGCAGCTGACGAATTGCTTCGGGTGGAGAGGGATGCCCTACAGGCGATTGCCGAGCTGGAGAACGAACGGGCTGCACGGGAGTTGTTGGAGATGATTGACGGCCCCGCGAGCATCTTCGCGACGGCCAGTCCAATCTCGGCGCGCGCTGTTGGCGAAATCTACGCAGTGCGTCAGCTGCTGGATCAGAATTGGGCGCGGCACCCAGATGCGCCCCGAAACCGAAACCGTCAATTCGGAGAGCACCCCTAACCGGATGCCTGGTCCCCGGGCGCCGGTGGATCCGACTGGAGTCCCGGACGGGCTCACCTCCAAGCTCCTTCGTAGGTCTGCGGCCCTGCGCTCACGGGGCATGGCGTCGTCGGCGCTTCCTGTCCGTCACCCCGCCTCACCTGAAACGGCGCGCCCCGCCGTTACGTAGAGCCCCTTACGCGGGGCTGCGAGCCGCGACCCCGCCTTGGGTAATAACGGAGAGATGCCGCGTGATGAGGGCCGCGCCGCTGGCGGTTACAGGGCTGCTCAGCCTGATTCTTCTCGAGCTGCTGAAGTTGGTCTTGGCGCCACTCTTGATCTGGATCGCAGGCCTCTTGCTCATCGGCCTGAAGATCGGCCTGGCGGTGTTCGCCGCCTTCGCAGCACTCCTGATGGTCGTGGGGGTGGTTGCAGCGGTTCGATGGATGCGTCGTCGCCGTGAGGACGCCTGGGCCTAGCCGACGTCGAGCGTTTCTCCGGTCCCCGCATTCAACCCCTTGTTCCGGCTCGGCCGGATTCGACCGGCCGCGGCACCATAGCAGCGGCCCGTGGTTCCTCGCCGGCGTATGCCCGTTGAGCGGCCGGGCCATCAATTCGCTTTCCGGGCCCATGCGTCCGTCAGGACACCGGTGACGTACCGGCCCGTAGCTGTGGCGAGCGGCCGGTCGATGTTAGCTTCAGCCCCTCAATAGCCGCGGCCCACGACGCGATCCGACGGAATCTTTGGAAGTGGCGCACCGATCGGATCCGGGCCGCGCGTACCCACCGGCACTCGATAGCCCTGCGGGCTAGAAGGGGCCCGGCGTACGCACCTTCTGACGGTTCAAAAGGGAGATTGGCTCAATGGGCTGGTGGCCGAGACGGGCCAAGCCGGAAGAGCGCGAGGCGGAGGGGCTCGGGCATTTGCTCGGCCTGACGCCTGACGGTGTCCTGGGCGTGAGTCCGACTGGCGAAGTGACATTGGCGAACGACAGGGCGGTCGCGCTGTTCGGGTATGAACGCGAGGGCCTCGTGGGGAAGCCTCTCGAGCTTCTCCTGCCCGACGTGTTCGGCACCATGCTGTTGGGCCCGAGGACGAGGTATCTCTCGGATCCCCAGGAAAGACCTATGGGAACGGGGCTGGAGCTGGCCGGCAGACACGCGGACGGGGAGCGTTTTCCGGTCGAGCTCGCGTCGTCACCCTTCATGACCGCTGAAGGTCCCATCGTCCTGCTTTTCGTGCGCGACATCAGGGCCCGCAAGCGCATCGAGCAAGCCGTTGTCGTCAGGGAAAGACAGCTCAGCTCGATCATCAGAACGGCCCCGGATGCCGTCGTCGGAATGGATGCGGCGGGCTTGATCACAAGCTGGAACCCGATGGCCGAGAGGTTGTTTGGATGGGCGCACGACGACGTGGTCGGGAAGCCTCTCAGCCAGGTCGTCATTCCGCCTGAGCTACGCGATGCGCACGAACGGGGCTTGGCTCGGTTCCTGGAGAAGGGGACAGGGTCCATGATCGGACAAAGGGTCGAGGTCCGGGCGGTCCACCGACATGGTCACGAGTTCGACGCGGAGCTGGCGGTGGGCGCGCACCGAGTCGGGACGTCTTTCGAATTTCACGCGTTCATCACCGACATCACGGAGCGGAAGCAGAGCAAGGCATTGCTGGAAGAGCAGGTGGCTCATCGCACCGCCGAACTGGCCGCGAGCGAAGCGCAGCTCCGAGCGGTCTTGAACAACGCGGTAGATGCAATCGTCACCGTAGACGGAGACGGGGTCATCGTTTCCGCGAACCCCGCCACCGAAGAGCTGTTCGGGCATGCGCCGGAAACGCTGTTGGGCCAATCCATTGCGGTTCTCATGCCGGGACCCGTGGACAGTGGAGGCGATGGAGACGGGCGCCCGGACTGGGACGGATGGGTCGGGCGGGGACCCGAGGTCGAAGGTAGGCGGAAAGACGGATCTCGGTTCGCGTTGGAACCGTCGATCGGACAAACCGACGAAGGCGGCCGTAGGCTCTATACCGCCGTTCTTCGGGACGTGACTGAGCGGAAGCGCGCGGAAGAGACTCTGAGGCTGGCAAAGCGCCGCATGGAGGAGTTCGTCCGCACGTCGCCCGTGCCCGCGGCCGTCGAACTGCTGGAGAGCCGCCAGGTCCTCGTGGCCAATGCCGCTATGGCCGACTTCGTCGGTGTATCGATGGACGAGCTCGTTGCGTCCGGAAACGTCGAGATGTGGGCAGACCCCGACGAGCGGGATCGAGTGCGCGAGCTACTCCGTCGCGATGGGATCGTACGGGACATGGAGGTGCACATGCGGCGGGTCGCGGCGGACGAATCCCGCTGGTGTCAGCTCTCTGCCACGGTTCTCACGTGGGAGGAGCAGCCGGCCGTAATACTGGGGTTCGTCGACATTCACGATCGGAAGTTGGCGGCGCAGGAACTCACCTCCGCGAAACGCGCCGCGGAAAAGGCCAATCTAGCCAAGACCCGGTTTCTGTCGGCGATGAGTCACGAGATCCGCACGCCCATGAATACGATTCTGGGGTTCGGGGAGCTCCTCCGGGACGACCCCGGCCTGGCGCAGGCCGCGCGTCGGAGGGTCGAGATGATCCTGGCTGCCGGCGATCATCTGCTGAGTTTGATCGATGACATCCTGGATTTGTCCAAGATCGAAGCGGGCAGCCTGGACGTCTCGCTGGAGCCGTGCAGCGTACACCATCTGTTGACCACGCTCGAGGAGATGTTTCGCGCCCGGGCCGAGGCCAAAGGTCTCACCATCCGGTTGGACATCGATCCGAGCGTCCCGAGTTCGGTGCGCACGGACACACGCAAACTCCGGCAGATTCTCATCAACGTCATCGGGAACGCAGTCAAGTTCACCGACGAGGGTGGCGTCGAGCTGCGGGCGTCGGTGGTGGATTCCGGTCCCGAGGGCACGGTCACCTTGTGTGTGGAGGTCCAGGACTCGGGACCCGGGATCGCCCCTCACGAGCTCGACCTGGTGTTCGAGATGTTTGGCCAGACGTCGATCGGAAAGGCGGCCCAGGGAGGATCGGGATTAGGTATGCCGATCAGCCGGGATCTTGCGCGACTGCTGGGCGGGGATCTCACAGTCCGAAGCACGGTCGGAGAGGGCTCGACGTTCGCGCTTACGTTGCCGGTGACGCTGGATACGCCCGTGGATGATGTACAGGTCGAGGCGGACCGAAACGCTGGTGTCTCGAGTCAGGGCGTGACGTTGCGCGTGCTCGTCGTGGACGACCTGGCCAGAAATCGCCTGCTGCTCCGTGATCTCCTGGAAAGAGGAGGAGCGTTCGTCCAGGAGGCGGAGGGCGGGGAGGAGGCGGTGCGTGCGGTGGCCGGGACGCGGCCCGACCTGGTGTTGATGGACATCCAGATGCCCGGGGTCGACGGTGTGGAGGCGACCGAACACATCCGGTCGCTGGAGGGATGCGAAAGTCTCCCCGTCGTGGCGGTCAGCGCCAACGTGGCCGCAGACGAGCGCCAGCGAGTGCTCGACGCGGGCCTGAACGATTTCATCGGCAAGCCGGTCACCGCCAAACGACTGTGGAGCGTGGTCGAGCAATGTGTCCCGAAGCCAGCGGGTCGAGAGAACGCCTAAGGCTGAGCTTGCCAACGCGAGCCACGTTCGGGACGTCAATCATCGGGTTATAGGCTCGTTCCTCGGCTCGAACGACCAACTCCGCGAGAGCATGGGCAAGCTGCGTCTCGCGGTGACCGAGTTGGAGCGTGTCTAACCTGGCCGATGTGACCGGTTCAGCGGCGAGAGCGAGTCGAGGGTCTGCAGTCGATCCTGTACGACGCCGGACGGAGCATTCTCGGACGCATCAAAGTTCGACAAGCTCACGCCCGGAGCAGCGGGCGGCTATCAGAGCCGCAGGGGAAGGCTACGGCGGTGACCTGACGTACAAGACCTCCGAGTGCATATCGGATGCCGCTGCTCGAACGGCTATCGAGGCGTGTAAAAAACGCCGAGTTGGGCGTGTTCGACAACAGCGTCCACGGCCGTGTGGACATGGGCATTCGATGTACGCGATGCGCCTGCGACACAGGCGTTGGCTCGTCTGAACTGTTCACGACCTGGTTAGACTACGACCGCCGGTCCACTGAAGCGCTGAATCCATCGAAACGCAGCCGTTCGGCTCGTAACCTATGCCGGCGATCATCCCACCAGAGCGGCTAATCGAGAGCGTCGGCTGCCGACCCACGGAGGTATCTGTTGTCGGACGTTGTTGCCGTGAATGTCGTGCTCGACAACGCCTCAGGCGACGTGGATGCGATTGCGAGGGCGGTCGTCGGCCGAGTCGGCAGCCAAATCGAACGCGGTCTGGTGGAGGTGTTGGACCATGGCCGTGAGGAACGCCGTCATAATTTCAAGCGGTCGCAGGACGATGACTATGCTCCGAAGTCTCGACACCGAAGCGGTCGACACACTGACCACGGCACGCCGCATTTGGGTCTGGCAGCTGCGAGCCGAGGGAATACCCGAACGCGACATCGCCCTGTTTGAGGCCGTCCGATCCCAGCCCACTCGGATGTCAATTTGGGACTACCGTTTGGTCAGCCGTTGCTCAGACCCCGTTTTACTGATACCATACTGATGGCTCCCTCCCCCCTTACGTCGTTAACGGGTAGCTACGGGACCTGTTAGGTCGGGTCCGCGTCGCACGAACATGAGGGACAATTGGCATGTCGCGTGTGTTGTGGTTTCAGTTCGGCAGTCGACTTTGGCTTGATGTTGTGCGTGTCTCAAGCGCTTGCGGTCAGCCAACGGTCCGTGCGGCCTAGCTCACGGGATCCTCCTGCCCATCGCTGGAACCGCAGGCGTCGCATTGTTACGAACAAACCACATCTGAGGAACGCAAACGATGCGCAAAGCGATACTGGTGGGCATTCTGTCCGTAGCAGCCGCAACACCAATAAAGGGGCAGGTCACACCTTATGCCTGTCCCGCAGCATATCCATCTCCCGTCGAAGCCCAGATCTGGGCCCCGAACTATGGCAATCCACTCGCGTTGAGGTATACCTACATTAGGCCGATGCATATACAACCAACGTACAGTGGCACGTGGCAGGCTACGTACAACGCAGACAGAGCAGACGACGTTATCGAAAACGGCGTTCGTTGGATGTTCAACCACATCGTGTGGGATGCGCGCTGCGGGACAACGTATCAAGGCACGCGATATGTATTATCGGTGTACGGACGGGCCGTGGCTCGGAACCATGCCGCCGCCAGCACCGATGCCTTGCCAGGGTGCGAACCAGAAGCGATGGATTGGGGGGACAGCGAGGAGTGGTGCGAGAATGGCGGCGGGGTCGGCCATAACTCTTCGTGTGGGCGGGAAGAAATTTGCTTCGATATCCTGATTGACGGACAGTGGCACCCTATCGGCTGTGCGGAAGTTACGGTCTGTGGAGATATTGGAGATCTAGGGCCATGACGAAGAGAACCAGAAATATACTGCGCCCCGTCCTTCCCGTCCTGCTCGCGCTGATGAGCTTTGGAGTGAGTGAGGGATCTGCTCAGCGTAGCGCGACGGATAAGGCTGCGAACTTCTATGCTAGGGGCTTGGTGCCGTTGCGATTGGTAGTTTCGGACACGTTGCCCGAATCGGGGTTGGACATCTATCTTGAGGGGCGACCGGACGAAAGCCCTCATTACACGCTGTGGATGACACCGGAGTTGGCCAATCGCGACAGCGTTGGTGGAGCGTTGGTCGTACTGTCCTGGCTCCATCAGACATTCGGTGGCTGCCCCTCGGAACGAGCCGTCTACCGCGTGCGCCCGGGGCCGGGCCGAACGGCGTTTTGGACGAACTCCTCGGAGAGGAAGACAGACAAGATTCTTAAGCAGCTAATCGCGCGCAGCCACGCTGATGCTAGGAGCCGGGCCAACGTCGCGGACACGATCTGGGTGCCCAGGGTCTATGGCACGGCCGACACGCCCCTTGAGGATGGACGTCCACCGGAGGCGATGGGATGTTAACCTACGCAAGTACCGAAAGAGGTAGAGTCCTGACTAGCACTCTGGCTCGAGGTTGCACCGTGATGGTCTTGTTGGCTGCCATCGCATGTGACCCTCAGGAGCAAGCTGGACCGATACCTGAATCGGACCCTCAGACGGCCACCGACCTACCCAGATACGACGTTCCGTTTTTGCTGAAGGAGTTTGAAGGTTTGGCAGCCGACGAACTGCTCCGGGTGGAGAGGAATGCCCTGCAGGCGATTACCGAGATGGAGAACGAACGGGCTGCACGGGAGCTGTTGGAGATGATTGACGGCCCTGCGAGCATCTTTGCGACTGCCAGTCCAATCTCGGCGCGCGCTGTTGGCGAAATCTACGCAGCGCGTCAGCTGCTGGATCAGAATTGGGCGCGGCACCCGGATGCGCCCCGGAACCGACATCGTCAATCAGGCGGGAACCCCTAACCGGATGGCTGGTCGCCGGGCGCCAGTGATCCGGCTTGCGTCCCGGAGTGGCCAGGCCGTGACTGGCGGAAGACCAGATCCGCACTTTGGTTGGGGGGCATGCTGGCCTGAGTGACTTCATCGGCAAGCCGGTCACCGCCAAGCGACTCCGGAGCGTGATCGAGCGATATGTCCCTGAGCCAGTCGACCAGAGAGAGACACCAGCGCACTAACTTTTGCTCTGACAACGCGATGGCAGGACCAGAACGCGCGGAAAGAGTGTATGCCACGGCGACCATAGTGGGATATGTCTCCGTTCCATGGAGAAACAGCCGTGACGAAGCTCGCGAAGGGGATTCTTCTGAGCACCGCGCTGTTCGCTGTGTTTGCGGTCGTGCTCGTCGTATTCGGCATTCGGTGGGCCAGCGGAAAACTGGACGAGTTCAAAGAGCAGGGGCCCGCCATGATCGCGGAGGCGGAATCCTTCGGAGAATCCGCCTCCAATGAAGGGTGTCTCGAAGAGGCGCTACGCCGTCAGCTCGCCTGCGACGGGATGCGTTGTCAAGTCGAGACCGCGGTGTTTCTGGAGGCATGCTTGCCGGTAAGCGCGCCGACGGCAGGGTTCTGCGCCTCCGTGCCTCCACCCGACGAGTTCATGGCCACGGTGGGCTGGTCCGTCGATGCGTGCGAAGCTCGGGGACGGACGGATGACGACTGTCCCAGGCTCCTTCGTCGCCTTCAGGATTTCTGCCATCCCGACCAGTGACGGCCGGCGATCGGGCGTGATGGGTTTTCGGTCCTAGGGGCACTGGCGGAGGTCACTCACGACGCAGGGCGTGCGCCGGTTTGAGCCCGGCCATGCCGAGCGCAGGAAACAGCGCGGCCAGGAGACTCGCCAGGCTCACGACGGCCACGACGGATAGAAACACCTGGGCGTCCCGAGTGCTGACGTCGAAGATCAGGGCCCGCAGGGCCCTGGCCAACAACAATCCGATCGACGATCCGAGCAGCAGCCCGAGCCCGAGCTGAACGATCCCGTCACGCATCGCCAACCGCACGATGGCTGCCGGGGCCGCACCGAGCGCCATTCGCGTGCCCATCTCTCGACGGCGCTGGGCCATGTCGAAGGCAATGACGCCGTAGAGACCGGCCATCGCCATGAAGAGGGCCGAGACTCCGAAGGTCGAGAACACCTTGCCGAACAGACCAAAGGCCCACGTCGTCTCTTCGATGCGCCTCACGAGCGGAGCCGGATCGACGAGAGGTGCTTCGGGAACGAGTCTCGCCATCAGGTCCCTCACGGCCGGAATGGCCGACTCGGGATCGCCGGCCGTACGCAGCAGCAGCACACCGCTTCGGTAGGGTGCGAGCCCCCACGGTATGTAGACCTGTTCACGCGGCGCCGACCGGAGCCCTATTCCTCCGGAGCTCGATCCTACGTATCCGTCCTCCACGACGCCCACGACGGTGAACCACGGACCGTCGGGATCGTGGGAGCCGAACTGCACCCGCTTACCGATTGGACGCGATTCCAGACGGCGGTCCGCGAACGTGCGGTTCACCACCACTACCCGAGGGCCGTCGCTCGTCTCGTTGAACAAGCTTTCTTCGGAGGTAAACGTCCTACCCTCGACCAGGTCGAGCCCCATGGTTCGAAAGTACCCGTGGCCGACGTTCTTCCCGTCGGCGGAGGGCCCCGTCCGATCGTATTCGACACCCTGCACCCATACGTTCCAGGCAAACGTGGTCCCCGTTCCCGGCGCATTGCGTGCGATCGTCGCTTCGGAGACGCCCGAGAGGGCTTCGAATTCGCGCAGGAGCGTCTGGAAGGTTCGGTTGGGATCCGGATGCAGGGTGGGAGTGAGGGTGATGCCGGCGACGAGGATTCCCTCTGCCTCGAATCCGCGATCCAGGGACTGCAGTCTGGTCACACTCTTGATCAACAGCCCGGCGCCCAACAGAAGTGCCAAGGAGAGTGTGATCTGGGCGGTGACCAACGCGGACCCGACCCGTCCGATCCGCGCCTGGGAGCTGCCTCTCCCCCCGTCGCGTAACAGGGGCTGGGCATTCGTTCGGACTGCGCGCAGCGCAGGCAGGCCTCCTGTGACCAGCGCCACGGCCACCATCAGCCCGACCGTCGCAACCATGACGGTCCCGTCCGCTTGGAAGTCGATCCAGTAGGGCAACGTGACGTCCGCGACCGACGAGGTCAGCGCTCGCATGCCCACCAGAGCCAATCCGAAGCCTATGATCGCACCCACCGAAGCGAGGATCAGTGCTTCGAGAAAGAACTGCTGAAGGATTCGACCGGCCGTCGCCCCGAGCGCGCCCCGGACGGCGATCTCACGTCGGCGCGTGGACATACGGGCGAGGAGTAGGTTGGCGAGGTTGGAGCAGGCGACGAGCAACACACCGGCGACCGCGGCGAGCATGACAAAGAGGAGGGAGTCGATTCCGGTTGGAAGGTGACGGCGTGCGAACGGTCGTATCGTAGCCCCTTCCGGTGGGTTCTCCGGTGAAAGGTCGGCCCGGATCGCGTCCGCGATCCGCGTTGCTTCGACCGTGGCGTCCTGGATCGTCCGGTGGGGCTCGAGCCTTCCGAACGCGAAGAAGCTCCGGTCCGAGGCGGGTCCGCCGCCGTACCCGACGTCGAAGGGAATCCACATCGACTCCGTCACCGGAAACCCGAAGCCTGCCGGCATCACCCCGATGACCTGCAACGGCCGGCCGTCGACCTCGATCGTTCGGCCGAGAACGTCGGCGTCTCCGCCGTAGCCGGCCCGCCACAGGTCGTATCCCAGGAGCACGTGCTGCACGGGCTCGGTGAGCCCCTCCCCCGCCGGGAAGAGCTGTCCCAGGTAGGGAGTCACGCCCAGGTGGCTCAGCGCGCCGGCCGTGACGAACGCGGCTCGAACGCTTTCAGGATACCTCCCTACCGCCTGCACGCTGACCCTACTCCGGAAGTAGCCCTCTACTTGTTCGAACGCGGTCTGCCGCTCCCGGAAATAGTTCAGGTCGCGGGCCTCGAAGTCGGCATCGATCCAGCCGATGGCCATGACCCGTTCGGCATGAGCGAACGGAGGAGGCCGCAGGAGCGTCGCGCGAATGGTGCTGAGCGTGAGCGTGGTCAACGCGATGGCCACCGCCACCGTGCCGATTGCGACCGCGGTCGGCACGGGTGTGGCCGTCAGAGAGCGAAGTCCACCCTTCACGTCCAGACGCACGGACCCCATCCATGCGCTCAAAGGGCGTTTCGAACGGAGGCGACTCGATGTCGGGTCGCTTCCGGCGCCAAACCATGCGGCGGCCTCACCGAACCATTCCTGGACAGCGATGAACGGGAGGCGGAAGTACGCCCGAACGGCGAACCGTAGGCGTTGTCCGGGGCTCGCGGCCTCACGCCAGCACTCGTCGAAGAGTAGTACCATCTCCTCGCCGTGTGCGCGTCGCATGCCGGGCGGGAGCAAGAGCAGGAGTGCCGCATAAAGGCGGCCCGCAAGGGAGCGTGAGGGCACGGCTAGGAAGCCCCCGTCTCGGAGGATGAAAAGCGCTCGACCATGTGGGCCAGCCTTTGTAGCTCGACGGTCAGGACCTCCCGTCCCTGCGGGGTGATCCCGTAGGTCCGCCTTCGCGTGTATCCACTAGGCGACACCTCGGCGATCCAGTTCCATTCCCTCATGCGTCCGAGCGACCGATAGAGGTTGGCGGGATCGAGAAGGACCGTGCCCTCGGATTCCCGCTCGATCGCCTTCACCAAGCCATAGCCGTGCAGCGGGCCGTCGGCCAAGACGCCCAGGATCAACACGTCGCGGGTGGAAAGTCTCACATCGGGTTTCTTCGTCATGTCTCAATCTGTCGATTTACCCATATATGTCAAGTGACACATATGGGTTGTCGGTCCTATGAGTCCCGGGAGGACTCCACACGGACGCCGGTGAGTCCGCCCCCCGCGGAGAGGACGTCGCGGAACCCGTTGACAGCGATTCCGCTGGACGCACTCTTCCTGCATGCCTGCCTCACCGTCAGCGCCGTCCACGCCTCGAACGACCGGGGGAAGGCCGCGATCGATCGTCTTCATGCTCGGAATCACGGCGGCGGTCGCGGTCACGGTCGTTCCGTCGGTTGCCGGCCACAGCGCGGTCGTGGCGCCGCAGTCCGCTCCGGACACGCTCACGGCCAACCGTCGCCGACGGGCCGAGCGGCTGCTGCAGGACCGGGTGGCCTGCCTGGGCTGTCACAGGTTGGAAGGGTCGGGCGGCGCCATAGGCCCCTCGCTCGACGGGGTGGGCGAGCGGCTGTCACGGGAGTTCATCCTCCGCGTGATCGTCGAGCCGCAGTCCGTCAGGCCGGGTACCTCGATGCCGGCCCAGCCGCTCGCGCCGGGAGATGCCGAGCTCCTGGCGGATTTTCTGACGTCGGGCGCAACGTGGTCGGGCGCGTTGCCGGATCCACTCCCGCCGGACACCCTCTCGGGTGGCATCGACCCAGAAGCGCTCTATCGCCGGCACTGCGCGAGCTGTCACGGCGAGCGGGGGAACGGAGACGGTTGGAACGCCGTGAACCTTCCGGTGCCGCCCACGGTCCACGCCGATTCTGCCACGATGGCGGGGCGGCTGGATGATCAGTTGTACGACGCCATCCACGCCGGAGGGTGGGTGCTCGACCGCAGTGCTCGCATGCCCGCCTTCGGCGCCCTGCTCACGCCGGGCCAGATTCGGATGCTCGTGGACTACATCCGGGAGCTGTGCCGCTGCAGCGCGCCCGCTTGGTCCAGAGACGGAGTCCGCCGGACGGGGGGACCACCCCTTGGGTGATCTCGTGCGCCCACGAATGCGGCGAGCGGTCGAAGGCCGGTTCGCCTTGGCCGCTGCCGGCGTCGTCTACCTAGTGGCCGGATGCGCCGGTGGATCGGACGGTCCGAGCGACGTAGGAGCTCTCGCCGCCTTTCCGCCGCCTCCACCCGAGCTCGGCCCCACGGTGGTGGCCGAGGACTTCGTAGGAGCGGAAGCCTGCCGGTCCTGCCACAGCGAACAATACGCGATGTGGCAAACGTCGACTCACGGAAGGGCGGGCGGAGGGCCCGACCCGTCCGTCATCATCGCGCCCTTCGACGGCACCCCTATGGAGTTTCGGGACGGACGGGTCATTCCTCGTCGACGGGGAGACGCGTTCGAGTTCGTCGTTCGGCAGGACGGACACGCGGAGCAAGTGGTTTCGGTGGACGGCGTGATCGGCGGGGGCCACATGTTGGGCGGCGGAACCCAGGGATTCGTAACCCGCCTGGAAGACGGCACGCTCCGCTTTCTGGCCTTCGACTGGTCCGCGACCGAAGGGGTGTGGTTCTGCAACACCGGCTCTCGTTTGGACCAGGGCTGGGTCCCGATCACACCGACGCTGGCGTTCGCCGATTGCGGCGATTGGCCCCCGGTTCGACCCCTGGGCACCGTCGAGCGATTCGCCAATTGCCAGCAGTGCCATGGCAGTCAGATCGACGCTGCGCTGAGTGAAACGCTGGCGGCCTACGAGACGCGGTACACGACGCTTCGCATCAACTGTGAGTCCTGCCACGGACCGGGGCGCGAGCACGTCGGGCGCGCCCAGGCCGGACAAGCCGAGCTCGACGCGGACCTGGGGCTCGAGAGTCTCGTCGGCCTATCCAAGGACGCGTCGTTGACCGTGTGCTTTCAGTGCCATGCGCTCAAGGACGTCATCCGTCCCGGCTATTTGCCCGGAGAGTCGCTGGAGAGATTCTTTGCGCTGAAGTTCCCTGTGCTGGGCGACGAGCCCTACACGGCCGACAGCCGAGTGCGGACGTTCGCGTACCAGGCCACGCACCTCTCCAGCGCCTGCTATCTGGACGGTCCGATGGACTGCGTGAGCTGTCACGAGCCCCATGGACAGGGCTACTGGGACACGGATCGAAAGCCGCTCCCCGACCCGTTCGCGGACGGCCAATGCCTTTCCTGTCATGCGAGCAAGGCCGACGCGCCGGAACGCCACACCTTCCACCCGCCGGACTCCGAAGGCGCGCGCTGCGTCTCCTGCCACATGCCCTATCTACAGCATCCGGAGGTGGGGCCTCGGATCCCGTTCGCGCGCTCCGATCACACTATTTCCATTCCCCGTCCCGCCTTCGATGCGGAACTGGGGATCCAGGGAGCCTGTGCGGGCTGCCACGCGGATCGGACGATCGAAGACCTCGAGCGCCAAGCCGGGGAGTGGTGGGGAGAGATCCGGCCGCACCGGTCGGCGGTCGCGGGGCTCCTCGAAGCCGAGGCCGACGGGCCGGGGGAGCGATGGACCAGGCTGCTGCACCCGGACACTCGGGATCCCATGGCACAGTTCCAGGGGCTCGCGCGCTATCTGGTGGAGGGGCCGGGGCCCGACGACACCACCATCCCGGCCGGAGCGGTCGATCGGCTTCGTGCCTTGGCCCGTGATCCCGATGCGGACGTCCGGGCGCTGGCGTTGGCCGGGTTGCACTGGACCCGGGGGAACGAGCCGTCGGTTCGCGGTGAGTTGGTGGCGGCGCTCGAGGCCGACGATGGTCGCCTACGGGACAGGTGGCGTTTGGCGTTGGGATTCTTGGGCGACCACTATCGAGACGGGGGAAACTCGGCGTGGGCCAAGGCGGCGTACGACAAGGCGCAGGAGGTGGCGCCCAACGACCCGGCGGTCCTCACGGCGCTGGGCCTTCTACACAACCAGTCGGGCGACTACCGGTCCGCGCAGGTCGCGTTTCAACGGAGTTTGGAGCTGAACCCCACGCAGCCGCTCACCTGGTTGAACCTGGGCTTGGCTCGGGACGGTCTGGGAGACCCGGCCGGGGCCGTTCGGGCATATCAGCGGACCTTGGAGATCAACCCTCGCGAGGCGCTGGCCCATTTCAACCTGGGCAACGCCGCGCTCCGTGCCGACGACCTGGAGGCTGCGGCAGCAGCCTACCGGCAGGCGGTGGCGGCCGACCCGGGATTGGCCATGGGACACTTCAACCTTGCCCGCACGCTGATCCGGCTGGGCCGCATTGACGAGGCGCTCCCCCATGGGCGCCGAGCCGTGGAGTTTCGGCCCGATTACGATCCGGCCCGTCAGATGTTGGCGGACCTGGAGCGGGCGGCCGGCGGGGGAGGGGGGTAGCCGACGATCCACGTCGCGTGCGGTCCCTGTCCGGTTTTGGCCGTAGCTCACGCGTAGTAGGTCGCAGCACCCCCATACCAGGCGCGAAATCAGGCTTCTCCGGGAGTCCCGAAGATGGCTTTTACCCCGATGGCCGCAGGCATCGGAGCTCACCACGGATTCGTCACGTACGACTACGATCAATCCACGCATGCGCACTTCGTCGCGGCCGTCGGTCCGGGTGGCCCTACCGGCTGCTGCCTCGCTCTCGTCATCGAGTGGTTTCGGCACTGGCTGCAGGCCCGTCCCGGGGGTGGGCTGCCCGTCTGGGGCGGCTATGAGCAATACGTAAACAGCGTGGCGGGGGCCGCGAACGTGGCGCTCAATACGAACGCGATCAACCTTGCCGGAGGGGGCTGGCCCGCCGCGGCGGACGTAGCCATGGGGGGCGTCGGTGGTGGGGTGGCGGCCATGCCGCCGGGAGGGCTTCAAGCCGGACCGGCCTACGTGGCGATGGGCCTTGCCGCCGGCCCGGCGTTTCTGGGCCCGGCCGCGGCCCTCAACTCCGCGGCCCTGCAACCGATTCCGGCAGCGGCCCGCTGCACAATTCTCATTGCGGCAGGGGCCGGAGGATCGCACGCGATGGGGATTCTCCGCACAGGCCAGAGCCTCTACTACTTCGATCCCAACCACGGCGAAATCCGGTTCCCGTCCGCGACCGACTTCGCCAACTGGTTCTTCTCCGGATACTCGGCCCAGACGCTGGCTGCCGTCGTAGGGGTGGCGGGCGGCGGGTTCGGCTTCAGTCGCCTGTTGTATAGCTGACCCCGGTTCGATCGGGTCGGTGAAGGTTGTGGAACGACTTGTTACAGCTCATTGAGCGGGAGCTTCCAATGGCACGATATCGACCCGGCCTTTCTTCGGCTGCACGGGCTGCGGCAGGGACCGCGCTCATCGGCTTGGCTCTTGTCGCACTGCCCAGCTCACTCTCTGCGACCCAGGTGGAGACCGCACGCTTCGGAGTGGATCGGTGGTGCGCGGACTCGGGCACGGTCTGTTGGGACGGAACCGAAACGTTCAGCGGCATCCGATTCGTGCTGGAGTTGGATGCGAGTTTCCTGTTCCAGCGTGGAGCCAACCGCTTCGAAGGATCGGGGTTCAGACTCCTTCCCAAGTTCGCCGTCGAAGTCAACGCATACAAGAGCTGGGCCGCCCTCCAGCTCGCACTGTTCGGGCCCAGCACCGTGGTGTTGGACCGAAAGAGTCCGGCCCGGCGGCAGCTCGTCGATACGACGCAGGCAGTGTCCGTGGACTGGGGGTTCTCGGCCGGGTTGTCTTTCCTCAACAGCAGCCTCGCCACCGGTTGGGGCCGGCTGTTCTACGATCGCCGCGATTTTCGCACCGAGGCATGCACGCCCAGGCAGCGTCAGTTGATCGTCGAGGCCGAAAGCGCCGTTGCGGAAACCGAGTCCCGGATCGGGAAGGAAGCCGTGGACCTACAGCAACTGGAACGCCTCGAGGACGCCCGCGACGAAGCGCGGGACACCTGCCACACCAACCTGCGCGACTCGTTCGTCTTCTTCTCGTTCCAACCGGTATCGGCTCTCCGGTCCTCTCTCAAGGAGGCGGAAGAGCAGGACGAAGGCGGCGGTGAAGGGAACTGAGCCCGTGATGAGAGGTCTGCTGGTCGCCGGGGCCGCTCTGGTTCTCGCTGCGATCCCGGCGTCGAGCGCCGCGCAGCAGGGAAAGGGCGGGGCCTGCGGGGTGGGCCACGTCGAGCGCGAGGCGCGGTGCATCGTCCTCGGCCTCGCCACGGACTCGGAGATCCGGGACTACGTGATTGCGCGGTCCATCCGAGAGTATCCCGGCAACTGTCCCTGTCCGTACTGCCGGGACCGCGCCGGCCGAAGCTGCGGGCGCCGCTCCGCCTACTCGCGTCCCGGCGGGCGAAGTCCGAAGTGCTACCCACGGGACGTGTCCGACGAGCAGGTGGCGGAGCTCAGGAGGCGTTACCCGCCTCCGAAAACTGAACCGACACGCAAGGAGCTTCCATGGCGGTGATCGTGCAAACTCCGAAGGGGACGGTCGTCATCTGCTCTGCGGCGGAACGCGACGCGGTCCAACAGAACTACAACGACGGACAGATCTACGATCTCCGGACGGAGATGACCGACAGGTTGCCCAACGCGGGGCCGGCCGATCAGGGGCTCATCCGGGGAATCGCCCATCGCGTAAGGACGCTTTTGGAGCGCTATGGCGCGATCCTCGTGCACTGCCAGCACGGCCAAATGCGCTCGCCGCTTTCCGTATGCGCCTATCTCGTAGCGTACTGCCAGTACACGCCCGCCAACGCGGTCGAAACCCTCCAAGTGCTCTACGAGTCGGACCCGAACAAGAATCTCGCCGGAGGCAGAATCCTACCCTGGCTGCAAATGCTCCCGTGAGGGCGGGGCCCGAAGGCCCCGCCCCGTGGTGAGCGGACTACTGTTCGCGAAGGCAGAACCCGATCGATGCCGACGCATACCAGCCCGAAGCGATGCTGTTTCGAATCGCTCGATCACGTGCAACGACCTCGATGATGTATCCACACTCGGCCATATCCCTGGTGTGCAGTGTCCACGTGCTTCCCGCGACGGGAGTCTGCGTGCTCCCATCGTGCGGATTCGGGAGGTTGGCCGACGGGTGGCCTTTGACCTGTAGCGAGTAGCTCCGGAAGTGGAGGTCACGGGCCACGAAACGACCCGCTATGGTCGATCCGGGTGTGAACATGCCGCAGTCTCCACCGCCCGAGGTGATCTCGACGCTCGCTTCCGGAGGGGTGTTGTCCAATTGGATGACTTGCGACTCCTGCCCGAACACACCCTCCATGATGATGCGGATCTGCCACTTCTCGTTTCCGGTCGTCTCGAAGTACGCGAGAACACCCGCGAAATTCTGGCTGTGGCCGAGGTAGGAGAACCATCCGTCCGGGTCCGGGAAGTGGTAGGAACCCGAGCCCACCACCGGCGTCACCCAGATCTTGTTCAGTAGCGTGGTCCAAGTGGCCGTTCCCACCTCGCGCACCTGCACCCGATACCGGTGGCCGGGGAACTGGACGCCTCGAACCACCACCCGCTGAGCGAACGGACACGGTCTTCCAAGCTCATCGGCATCGTAGCCGTTGTCCACGAACTTGGCGCCGGTGCCGGTCATGCCGGTGACGTCGTTGATGTCTTCCACCGCGATTCCGCCAATCACGGTCATGTCCGGGAACGGACGGCCGATCTTTCTTCCGGGCCGCACCTGAACGTGCGCGTCGATCCGGTTCCCCCAATGGGGAATGCGGTCCGGATCGGTCACGGACGGGGCCAAGTTCCAAGACAACACTGCGCGCACGCGCCCAACGACACGTCTCGTGCATGGACGCTGGATCCGCGACAGGTCCACCGGAAGCACGGCTGCGTAGCAGAGTCCGCCGTCCGGAAACAGGCTATCTCCGAAGTCGTATGCCTTCACCTCGACCGTGCCCAGGTACGTCCACTCGCACGTGTCTTTCCAGTCCGCCCAGAAGGCCACGTATTCCGTGCTGCCCCTGGTGCAAAGGCCGCCCGAGTATCCGCCGGCCTTTTTGACCCGGAACGTGGCCACCAACTGGTCACGGTTGTTGTCGAGGCCCAAGCACTCCAGCTCTTCGTAGCTGACGTTGCCCTTGGTCTGCTCCACCTCGACCAGCAGGTCGCTCAGGTCCAGCCCGATGTCCTTCCAGTTCAAGGCCTGGGCGGTGTACGCCTCGACACTGAGATCGGAGGCGAGAGCGTACGCTTCCAGGTGCTCGAATCCGAACCGGTGAGGCTCGATGGCGAACCGGTCCTTCGCCGCGGCCTCCTTTCCGGATCCGTACAATGCGCCCAGCTCCGCCACGCTGAGAGGAGGGGGATCCGGCTGCGGCAAGGGGTTATCGATGACGGGCTGGATCTGCTCCAGGAGATCGGCGGGGATCTTCAGGTCGTTGTCGATGACCAGCGTGTCGATTACCGCCCCCAGGCTGAACGCCTTGTCGATCTGGATGTGGCACTCGAGCACGTTTCCCCAGACCGGAGGCCAATCCGGTTGATTTGCCGGCGGCTCCACGTTCCAGGAGAGGATGGCTCGCACGAGCGGCAGTTGCGGACGTCTACAGGTTCGCCGCGGGGGAGTATACGGGAGCGTGAGCGCGTACGTGAACGGAAGCTCCCGTTTGCCCTCACAGTCTTTCCGGTCGGGAAAGTCGTGGACGCTCGTGGCCACGACGCCCAGGTCCTGCCACCCGCTTCCCGCATCGACGTAGAACCGCACGAATTCGCGGGAGCCGACGTCGCACGCGCCACCGCCGTATCCGGAAGGTCGCTTGACCTGGACGGTCGCCTCGAGGCTCTTGCGCTCGGGACTGTACCCCAAGCAGGTCATTTCCTCGTACGTCACGTCGGCGACGATCTTGTTGACGACTTCGAACCCGGAGTCCGGCAGGTTGCCGAAGTAGTTGGGGTTCGCCGCCATCAACGAACGGAAATGGAGTCGCTCGCGCTGTACGCCGGAGCGTCCCTCCTTCTTGGTTGCTTGATCCGATTTGCCTGCCATGGACGTTGCACTCCCCAGCCACGGAGTCATGGATGTGAACATCCGACCGTGGCTTGGAGCGGATGCTCTACGGCAACCACGCTCGGCCACGCTCGGCCGCGCATGGCGACGCGTTTCTTCTTTGGGGGGGCAGAGGGCGCTTCGGATAACGCGCCTCGTTTTACTGTGGTAGCCGACCGCCGGACGGGCTCGTCAGGACCGCGTCTTTGGTCACCGAGTCCACGTCACGGAAGACCGTGGTCTCCGGCGGTGCTCGTCTACCTGCGCCTGTACCTAATGACGCGCAAACCTACCGGCAGTCCGGACACGGGCTGGGCGGTCCGGGGCTGAATCGCGGTGATGCGGTCTACGGCACGGCAGTGTAGTGGCCGTGAATACAGAGCCAGCGGCCACCTTCACGCACGAAGATGCGCGTCGACTTTCCCCGGGAGGTGAACCGTTCGCCGTTGGCCCAGCCGGCATCGGTCCAATAGTAGGTGATCCACGCGACGTCCCCCCGCACGGTCACGCTCGGTTGGTGCATCTCCGTGTGCACCCCGTCGACTCGGCTGAGGTAGTCGGCGTAGCTCCTGAGCTCCAGATCCTTGCCGGACGCGAGGTACGTGTCGCTCTCACCGAACGCGGTGAAGTCGGGGTGGAGATAGCTCGCGTACGCATCGAGGTCCTCCCGTTCAATCGCGTCCCACATGGCAACCAGCGTTGCCTTGATCTCTTCGGTGTCCGAGGCGGACTGGGCGGCTGAGGGGGCAGCCAACAGGAGCGTAACCGTTACGAAGGCAAGGACGACGCGGATGAAGCGGGACATGGTTCGGTCTCTCGGGGCTCAAGGTCGGGGGATCGAGGCGCACCAACATACGTCGGACCGCCACTTTGCGCGTCTCACGCCTTGACGAACTCGATTCAACCGTCTATAACCCTTCGCCCCGTGCACGGCCGCGCGGGTCCGCCCGAGACCTGAATACACAGACCGAACATGACACCATCCCATGGACGATTCACAAATATCTCGCGGTGCCTATCAAGGCGCCGGGAATCAGGACGTGCGGGAGGCGCGGCGCCGATGACGTAGTCGAGCGCGATTGCCGTGGGTGACCAACGAAGTCGCCCCACCCGCGCGGTCGGCGGGTGGGGCGATTTTCGCATTTTGGAGGACGAGAACGATGGCGAACCGGATCATGGAGCTCCTGAGGGAGCCGGAAGAGTGGGAGCTGACCGAGTACTTCTTGGTGAGCGGAGACTTCGGCTGGCACCTGGTTTCGCGCGAAGTGGCCATCGACCTCGAAGAATGGTTGGACCGTTGGTGGAAGCCTCGTTGGGTGGAGTTCGTCGACCTGTTCGGAAGCCGCGTCCGGCTTCAGGTGCGCGACATCCGCCAGGTTGAGGAGTGCACCCGAGAACAGCGCCGGCGAGCACGCGCATTCGAGCGAGCGCGGAACAAGGAAAAGAAGGCGGATTCGCCGCCTTCGTGGGAAGACAACACGAACGCTTGAGACCGATGCAAATCTTTGGAACGCACGACGACAAGACGCTGGATCAGATGCGCGACGTTGCCATGGGGGCGGAGCGATCCGCCCTCATGGCAGACGGGCATCTCGGATACGTCATGCCCATCGGGGGCGTGGCGGCCTACCGGAACCGGGTGAGCGTCGTGGGCGTGGGGTTCGACATTGCGTGCGGCAACGCCGCGATTCGCACGGACCTTCTCCTGGACGACCTGGGCTCCAAGCCTACCCGAGCCGCCAAGCGGCTCAACCGACTCGCGGACCGGATTCAGGAGACGATCGCGTTCGGCATGGGGCGGAACAACCAGGCGGAGGACGCGCCGGCCGACCACCCGCTGTTCGAAGATCCCGCCTGGGAGGCCGTGCCTGCCAAGCACCGGACAGGACTCAAGCAGAAGGCCCGGAACCAGCTGGGCACGGTGGGCTCGGGGAACCACTACGTCGACGTGTTCGCGGACGAACAGGACCGGATCTGGGTGGGCGTGCACTTCGGGTCGCGTGGCTTCGGACACGCGGTGGCTTCGGGGTTCCTGGCGATGTCACAAGGAGGAACATGGAAAGACAGGGGGAGTCAGTCTCCGGCGCTCCTATCCTTGGATGAGCCTTTGGGGCACGACTACTGGCACCTGATGAACCTGGCGGGGAAGTACGCCTATGCGGGACGCGAGTGGGCGGCCCGAAAGGTCGTGGAGCTGTTGGGCGGCGAGGAGCGCGAGCTCGTCCACAACCACCACAACTTCGCCTGGAAGGAAACGCACGGCGGCGAAGAGCTGGTGGTGGTGCGGAAGGGGGCGACGCCCGCGTTCCCGGGACAGTTGGGGTTCGTGGGCGGCTCCATGGGCGACGACGCGGTCATCCTCCGGGGCGTCGAGGACGTGGAGGATCCGGTCCGGGAGCTTCAGGAGGGAGCACTCTTTTCGACGGTGCACGGCGCCGGCCGAGTCATGAGCCGGAGCCAAGCCGCCGGGCGCCGGAATCGGAAGACCGGAAAGGTGCTCCGGCGCGGAAAGGTCACGCCGGAGATGATGGAGGCGTGGGTGGCCGAGAAAGGCGTGATCCTCCGCGGTGGTGGATTGGACGAAAGTCCTCACGCATATCGTCGGTTGCCCAGCGTTTTGGAGGCGCAGCGGGGGACCATCGAGGTCCTGCACGTGCTTCGTCCGTTGATCGTGGTCATGGCCGACTGACGGACTGTAGCGGCGGCTCCTCAGGGCCGGCATTTCTTTCCGGCCGAGGGGGTTCCGGGTACCGACTTTGCACGCGTCGGGGCTCGGGACCCCCCGTAGTTCCCTCGGGATCCCGGCGTCGCCAGCGGCGTTTTCTGCCCGAGGCACGGGTCCTGCCTTTGGCGGGAGCGTCGTACGCCTCACATGTAAGGACCCTTTTCCCATGCTTTACCGCTCCACCCGCCGGATCGCCGGTCTGGTCGTTGCGGCGATCTGCCTCGTGGCGTGTGGGGACCGCGGTGCCACCGGTCCATCGACCGTGGATCCGATGTCCTCTCCCCTCGGGCAGGCTGCGCTCAACGCGAGCTCGACTCCTTCCCCGGGCCAACAGCCCCGATTTCTGGTCATCGTCGACGATGGCGCCGATCCCGTCTCGGTTGCGGCCTCCCACGGTGTACGGCCGCTGCACGTCTTCACGCGGACGGTTCGCGGATTCGCGGGCTCCGTCTCGGAAGCTGCCCGCGCCGGGCTATTGAAGGACGGCCGGGTGCGGCTTCTGGAACGGGACGTGGAGGTTCACGCCAGCGATCTACAGGTAGGCCCCGGTTGGGGGCTCGATCGCATCGACCAACGAAGCCGCAACTTCGATGGATCCTACTCCTACGACCGCACCGGCGCGGGCACGACCGTCTACATTGTGGACACGGGCGTGCGCACGACCCACCAGGACTTCCAGGGGAGGGCATTCTCCGGCTACGACGCGCTGGGCGGTGACGGATCGGACTGCAACGGGCACGGAACGCACGTGGCGGCAACCGCCGCCGGTGCGCAGTACGGCGTCGCCAAGCAGGCCACGGTCGTCTCGGTCAGGGTCCTCGATTGCGGAGGCAACGGCGCCGCTTCCGGAGTGATCGCGGGATTGGAGTGGATCGCCGACCGGCATCCCGCGGGTGAGCCGGCTGTGGTCAACCTCTCCCTCGGGGGAAGCCCCTCGGTCGTGCTCGACCAAGCCGTGGAGCGGTTGGTCGGCGCAGGTCTGCTGGTGGTGGTCGCGGCCGGAAACCAGGGAGGCAATGCCTGTGGCCACTCGCCGGGGCGGGTATCCGACGCGTTGACCGTGGGGGCGACCGATTTTTCCGACCAACGGGCGGACTTCTCGAACTACGGCGATTGTGTGGACCTGTTCGCTCCCGGTCGTGGGATTCAATCGGCGCACTATTCGACGGATGACGCAGCGCTCGCGTTGAGTGGAACGTCCATGGCTGCGCCCCACGCCTCGGGCGTGGCGTTGATGTTCCTCGAATCCGAGCCCTGGTTGGATCCGGTGGCGTTGCGAAACGCGGTGTGGGAAGCCAGCACGAAGGACGTCGTGTCCGATGCCCGTTCGGCCAACGCCCACATGGTGTTCGCGCCCCGAGAAGGGGATGACGGCGAACCTCCGCCTCCCGTCCTGTCGGCGCCGACGGGCTTGGCGGCGGTAGCGGGCACTATCGTTCCGGAGATTGCAGTCGCCTGGGATTCGCCGATGGCCGGCGCCACCGAGGTGGAGTTGAGCTGGCGCAGCACGGACGGCGAGTGGTTCAGCCGGGTCCGGCCGGCGTCGGAGACCTCGTTCACGCTCGCCAACCTTCCGAACGGTACAGCCTACGAGTTCCGCATCCGTGCGCTCGAGGCGTTCAGTGACGCCTGGCGGGCGTCGGACTGGAGTCCGGTTGCGACGGCGCAGACCTGCGAAGGGAAGGGCAGACGCGCGTCAGCCAAATGTGCTACGTCGGGAGGCCGCGGAGGGAGCGGCAAGGGTAAGCCTCGCTGAACCCTCGTTGATGTGCAGGCGGCCCCGGCCGATTGGCCGGGGCCGCGCTGCCTCACCTCGGAGCGTTGGTCGCGCTCCTAGGGATCGGACGTGAAGTCCTCCGCACAGTGTCCCGGCCCGATCAGGCCCTCGTTGTAGTCCGTGAGGGTCGAGATCAGTCCGGTTACCTCCGCGCGTTCCTCGCGTGTGAGATCCCGCATCCGGAGCTCCGGATCGTAGGACTCGATCCACGTCTTGGCTGCGGTCAACGCCGCCATCGCGTCGGTCGGGTCCGCCCCGTTTTGGACGTTGAGCACGGCCGCCATGTACTGGTGAGCCAGGCTGTACCACGGCCGTCCGCGGACCGGCGTCCAGAACACGTCGTAGAACTCGTATCCGTCGGTGCCGATCAGGGACTCTTCTTCCTCTTCCTCTACGCCGTCTCCGTCGTAGTCGCCGAGGTTGCCCCAGCCTTCGGGATCGTACGGTGCCGGCCCCTGATCCGAGTGGGTCTTCCAGTAGCCCTGTGTCAGGGTGCATCCTTCACCGCAGCTCACCCGTACGGGCACCTCCACACCGTCATCGCCCATCGTCCCCGTGTCGTTCGTCGTGAACTTGGACGTGTTGCTGATGATGTTCTCGCCGCAGTCCAGGATCACGTCCGCCCCGTCGCCGTTGAGCTGAAGGTCGAAGTCGAACGTGGTGGGCAGCTCGTCGGCGCACACCATCCCGTCCGGAATCTCGCCCGGATAGTCCAGGTCCTGAACGTTGACGCACTCGTCGATCTCACTGGTCGGGTCGCCGAAGGTGGCGTCGGCGGTGCCCATACCCATCGCGTCCGAGCCGTCGTTCCACGTGCCTGAAGCCGTGGCCTTGTTCTGCCACATGCCGTGGTCTGCCAGACCCGCGTCGGTGCTCTCGTAATCACATACCACCGATTCACCCGCTGCCAGCATCGCCGGAAGCATCGGTGAACACGACGTGATGGTCGCGGAGATGTCGGTGCCGTTTGCGCTCAGCACGTCACTCACGTCGGTGATCGTGGCGACGAACGGTGACCCGGCCTCGCCGTCGTTGGTGACCGTGATCTGGCCGGACACCTTGTGCTCCGAGTCCATCGACGTGGCCGTGGGCTCGACTTGGTACTGGAGGATGTAGACCTCGCCCGGTGCCAACGGCGCGTCCGGAGCGTTCAACACCCGCTTGTCGATGTCCCAGATCCAGGTGCGCGTGTACATGGTGTTCGCCGTCTTAGTGACGGTGATTCCGGGCGGGGTTTCCGGTGCGTTCACGAACGTGCACGTCGTGGTCTTTCCAGGCTCCACTTCGATGCCCGTGACCCCGTCACCCGACTCCGTGCCGGTAGCAGTGCCGTCCATGAGCGTGCAGCTCGCGCTCGTCAGGTCCCACAGGTCGGGCACGGTTTCGTCGACCGAGTAGGTTTGGGTCGGATCCAGGTCATCAAACGTCATCATGTCCATGAAGTCGGGATCCGCCGGGCTCAGCGTGAAGTCTCCCAAATCACCCGAGAAGTCGAAGTCACCGGCTGCACTCGCCGTCTTGATGACCTTGATCGATCCGTCCTTCAAGGCGTTGGTGAACGTGCAGGTGGTCTGTTTTCCGGGCTCGACGGCGACGTCGTCGATGCCGCCGACACCATCTGCGGTTCCAGTGGACCCACCACCCTCGAGCGTACAGGCGACGCCCTCGAAATCGAAGTCGTCGTGCAGCGTCTCCGCGATGTCGTACGTGGAGCCGGCGTCCAGACCCGTGAAGGTCATCATGTCCATGAAGTCGGGGTCCGCCGGGCTCAGCGTGAAGTCTCCCAGGTCGCCGGTGAACTCGAAGTCACCGGCCGCATCCGCGTTCTTGATGACCTTGATCGACGCCGACTTGAGCGCGTTGGTGAACGTGCAGGTGGTCTGCTTGCCGGGCTCGACGACGACGTCGTTGATGCCGCTGCCGCCGTCCGAGTCACCCGTTGATCCGCCGCCCTCCAGCGTGCAGGCCACGCTGACGAAGTCGAAGTCCGGGTTCAGGGTCTCTACGATGTCATAGACCTGCGTGGCGTCGAGGTTCTCGAACGTCATCATGTCCATGAAGTCGGGGTCGGCCGGGCTCAGCGTGAACCCGTTCAGATCCCCGGTAAAGTTGAAGTCACCGGCTGCGTCGGCGTTCTTGATGACCTTGATCGATCCGTCCTTCAACGCGTTGGTGAACGTACACGTCGTCTGCTTTCCGGCTTCGACGGCGACATCGTCGATGCCGCCGACACCATCTGCAGTTCCGGTGGACCCACCACCTTCGAGCGTACAGGCGACGCCCTCGAAGTCGAAGTCGTCGTGTAGCGTCTCCGCGATGTCGTACGTGCTGTTCGGATCCAGATCCATGAACGTCATCATGTCCATGAAGTCGGGATCGGCCGTGCTCAGTGTGAAGTCTCCCAGGTCGCCGGTGAAGTCGAAGTCACCGGCCGCGTCGGCGCTCTTGATCACCTTGATCGACGCCAGCATGAGCGAGTTGGTGAACGTGCAAGTGGTCGTCTTGCTGGGCTCGACGGTGAAGTCATCCACCCCGGTGGCCGTTGGCGTGCCGGTGCTGCCACCCCCTTCGAGGGTGCAGACCGCGCTGTCCAACTGCCACTCGCTCGGGACGGATTCGGATACCGAGAACGTCCCCGCGAACACGGTGATCGGAAGCGTCATTCCGCTTCCCGTGATCGAGTAGTCCGTGACGCCGTTCACGTTGCCCGGCGTCAGCGTGAAGTCGAACTGGGTGCCGGTGTCGTCTCCGGCGTCCTTTACAATCTTCACGAACCCGACCGGAGCCGAGACCACACAGTCCGAGGGGTCGGAGTTGGGCTGCTCGGATGGATAGGAGCAGACGTTGATCAGCACCTCGTCGCCCGGGATGTCTGCAGTGTTGAGCTGACAGATGGCCCGGGTGTCCCAGGGCGAGTCGTCCCCTTCCGGATTGAACGGATCGTCTCCCAGCAGGTCGACGCCACACATCGTGGATTGGTCGCCGAAATCTCCCAGGGTGAGTTGGTTGACCGGCTGCGTGCAGCGGTCCGGCTTGTTGTCTCCACACTCGTAGATGCGGGGAGAGTTGTCGGACTGGCCGGCGGTGCCGGCCGCAGGATCGGACTCGTCCACCGTCACGCAGAGCGCATAGTTGATATTCCCGTCGCCGTCCGTGTCGTACAGCGCGCAGGCGTCACCCGTGTTGGCGCCGCTCCACACGTCGGTCTCGTCCCACTGCCAGCCGACACACGTCAGGCCCATCGTCTTGGATTCGAGCATCCACTGGGTCAGGTCCTTCTGACCGGGCTCGTCGTTGACGCCGTCCGCATCTTCGATCTCGATGGCCCACGTATCGCTGCCGTCAGCCAGGCCTTGGCAGACGCCGAAGCCCTGGTTGGTCAGGTGGTTGTCGAGAAGCACCGCCGGATCCACCGGCGGCGGCACCGGGGGGGTGGACACATCAGGTGAGCAAGCCCAGAAGAGCATACCCGCAAAGAGTGTCCAGCCGAGTCCCCAAACCTTCTTTGTCGTCATGAGCATCCCCTCCTGGGACAGACTCGCCGGTGGGATGGCTCCACCGACTGAAAAGAGCCGGGATCCAGCCTGTACATCCGTCCGATAGGGACGGAACATCCCCTGGATCCAACGGCTCGCTTAGATGCGTACACGTGGCCCCTCGCGCGGGGGCGTTTTTCGACACTTTGCCGCCCGCTGATAATCAGGACGATATCCTGCACTCGCTAGCTTTATTTAAGGCGTCAAGTCGGCGTGAAACGGGTCATTCACAAAGGTCACGCAGGCCTCGGAGGGGAAACGCCTGCGGAAAAGGAACTTGCGCACGTTATCACGGCGTTATCGGAGCGTTATTGTAGAGTCGAGTGAGCGGAGGCACCGGTGGGAGCCCGAAATCACTGCACTCCGGCTGCGCCATGGCTGCGGGAGCCCCGCCATGGGCGCCGGACCCGGCGCGCCAAGGCGACCGTCTCTGCGGACGGCTGAACGCCCAATTCCGAGGCCAGTCGGTCGCGGAATGTGATGTACTCCTCCATAGCCCGGGCGCTGTCCCCGCCTCGGGCCAGGAGCTCGATGTGCCGCCGAGCCAAGCGTTCGTTGAACGGCGATAGCTCGCGCGCCCGCCGCACGAACCTAAGCGAGCCTAGATAGTCGCCCGACCGCTCGCGGCGTCGAGCGATCTCCGCTGCCACTTCGCCCGCCAGGCGACGGGCTCCGGACCGTTCGTTGTCCACCCAGTGCTCGAACTCGGGCGCACGCTTGAGGTGAAAGCCGGGAAGGAAGTCTCCGGTGTACAAGGCCAATGCCTCCTCACCCTGTCCGGCCAGAACCGCTTCGTGAAACCGCTGAACGTCGGACACCACCATCGAGGCATCGAGACGAACGCAGCCCGAGCGGTCGGACATGAGGACCTCGGGTCCCAGCGACTGACGAATGACGTGCAGGGATTGCCGGAGCGCGTTTTTGGCCTTGGGGGCGGCGCTGTCGGGCCAAAACGTGGCAAGCAGGCTGTCGCGCTGATGGCCCGTCCCCGGCTCCCTGGCCAGATAGACGAACAAGGCCAGACGCTTGGGATGGTCCACCAAGGTCGGACGCTCCCCGTCGGACCCGGAGTCGCGAAGGTCGATGGCACCCAGGGTGCGAAGAAAAAGCATTCTGCGACCGTTCCCCCCCCGGACAAGCCGCAACGGTTCCGCTGGTCGTATCGAAGATCGGTAGCATAGCCGCGAAAAGCGCCTGCGGGCAAGTTGGCACATGGGCTCCGTTTTGGGCCGGTCAGCTTCCGAAAAAGGAGACGAGCGCATGAACGGCGATGCCGTATTCGCGGAGGCGGTCGGCCCCGCCCAGGTCGGGCAGGTCAATCACGAACGTGGCGCCGACCAGCGTGGCGCCCGACTGCTCCAGGAGGTGGACGCCCGCCAACGCCGTGCCACCCGTCGCAACCAGGTCGTCCACCACCAGCACTCGGTCTCCGGAACGCACCGCGTCGCGGTGAATTTCCACGACGTCCGTGCCGTACTCGAGCTCGTACTCCCGGTGGTTCACTGCCGCGGGGAGCTTTCCGTGCTTGCGGATGGGGACGAACCCCACGCCCATAGTGGTGGCGACCGCACCGCCGAGGATGAACCCCCGCGCCTCGATGCCGGCCACCAGGTCTACAGAGTCGGAGGCGAAGGGCCGGGCCAGCTCCTCGACTGCCGTGCGCAGCCCGTCCGGGTCGAGTAACAGCGTCGTAATGTCGCGAAACTGGATCCCCGGCTCCGGATAGTCGGGAATGGTGCGGATCCGCGATTTCAAGTCCACGTGCGCTCCCGGCCGGATGAAGTGTGGTTGCCGCTGCCAACTTGCAATGGCGTCGGCCCACCGGCCATACAAAACCCCCGGAGCGCGACGCCCCGGGGGTTCGTATAGTGCCCTGCGAGTGGGTCAGGCCGAGTCCCTGGGCCGGTCGATCACCTTGTCGATCTCATGTCCGCAGATGTTGCCGACCACGTGGATCTGGTCGGAGCGGGCGTCCCACTCCCGCAGGATCCGGTACTCACAGCTGCCTCTCCGGCCGTTGCTGGTCTCGTAGCGGAAGGCTCCCCAGGCGGCCGACCGCGCTTCTACCAACGTGCCCTCGACACGCTTGCGGTAGGCGTTGAATTCGCCGGCCCCGTTGATCGTGATCACGACGTCACCGCGGACTCGGGCGCATTCGATCTGGTGTTTGTTTCCGGACACCTCCCACTCCACGGTCTGACCATACTGGAGCTTGTGCCCGGTTCCGGTGGCCACGACGCTGCCCGACACCGGACACCGGCGAGAGCGCTCGAACTCGAAGCGCGTCAGGATCGTGTCGACGACGGCGGCCTGATCGACCACCTGGTCGGCTGCGAGCGTGACGCCGGCGGACGGCTCACCGAAGGCGGCGGCGACGGCATCGTCCACCATGAAGTTCACGATTTGGTCGGTCTGGAGGGCCAAGAACTCGTTTTCACCGTCGTTCAATGTTTGGCCGTCCGGCCCGGTAGCCTCGTCGCAGGCCGCGAAGGCGACGGTGAGAGCGAGAACAGTTCCTTTGAAGAGCTTGGTACGCATTTGAATCAATCCTCCGCGGCGTGGTACCGCTGGGTTGGGAAGTACGCTGTTGGACCTTTGGATGCGCAACCCCGGAGGAACGTTAAATTGGATCTGGAGTGCTTCCGCAAAAGCCAAGTGGGAAAGGCGTTTGGAGCGGACATGAACATCACGACCTACTACATCATCGGAGGCGTCGCCTTCCTGTTCTCGCTCGGTGTGCGGAGCTGGTTGGGGACCGTGTACCGGCGCTGGGGAAGGGTGGCCAACCAGCGTGGTCTGCCCGGCGGCGCGGTGGCACGCGTAATCCTGGACGCCAACGGCCTCGTCAACGTGCCGGTGGAGGGAGTGCGCGGCCGCCTGACGGACCATTACGACCCCCGCACCAAGATCGTACGGCTCTCGGAGTCCAACTACGGTCAGCCGTCGGTTGCGGGGCTGGCGGTTGCGGCGCACGAGGTCGGGCATGCGATCCAGGACTTTCGCAACTTCGGTCCGCTGCGTTTCCGGTCCGCCATCCTGCCGCTCGCGAGCCTCGGGGGCCGCTTCGGGCCCATGGCGGCGCTCTTCGGGTTGTTCATGGGGAGCCCGATTCTCCTGCAAGCGGGCATCGTGCTGTTTGCGGGGGCGGTCGCGTTTCAGTTGATCACGCTGCCCGTCGAGTTCGACGCCAGCCGAAGGGCGCTCTCGGAGATCGAGCGGCTCGGTCTTGCGAGCGAAGGTGAGCGAGAAGGCGCCAAGCGTGTGCTCACGGCCGCGGCCATGACGTACGTGGCGGCGGTGGCCACGTCGCTGGGATCGCTCCTGTACCTTTTCGCCCTCAGTCGGCGGAAGACCGAGTAGGCGCACCCGCGGCGGCGGAGCGGGCGGCGGCAGAGCGGATGGTGGCGGGGCGGGTCGTCTCTACGCCCAGAGGTCGCCCACGGTGAACCCCTCGGGGAACGGGTCGTCGGGATCCAAGACGTACTGCGACATCCCGGTGATCCACGCGGTGCCCGTGATTTCCGGCACCACTGCCGGAACGCCCGCGACATCGGTTTCTTCCAGCAGGCGACCCGTCCACACGGTGCCGAGGACGCTCTCGTGGCGAAACTCGCGGTTCAGCGCCAGGGCGCCCTTGGCGTGGAGGACGGCCATGCGTGCGCAGGTCCCCGTGCCACATGGCGACCGGTCGAGGGAGCCGGTCCACGTGCGAGGCTCGTCCCACGCGAAACGCCCGCTCGAGACGACGACGGCGTTGCGGGCGTGAGCGTCACCCCGGGGAGGCCCGGTGATTTGCGCGATCGTTATGCCCCGAATATCGGGATTTCCGGGATGGACCACCGGGAGCTGATCGCGCGCTGCGGCTTTGATAATCTCGCCCAGTCGGGCCAACTCCGCGCCGTTCTCCGGAATGATCTCCACACCCAGAAGGGCGGAATCGACGATGACGTAGAACATCCCCCCGTATGCCACGTCGACCGTTACCGGCCCCACCGACGGGACGTCGATCTGCTCGTCCAGGTGGACCGCAAAGGCCGGCACGTTCCGAAAGGTGACGGCCTGGACCTTCCCGTTCCGCACCTTCGCCGCCACGTTCACGAGTCCGGCAGGGGCCTCGAGCGTCAGGTGCGTCATGGGCTCGGTCACCTCGACCATGCCGGTCTCGATCAGCACGGTGGCGACGCAGATCGTGTTGCTGCCGGACATCGGAGGGTATTCGACCTGCTCCATGATGATGAAGGCGGCGTCGGCCTCCGGATGCACCGGGGGAAGGACGAGGTTACAGCACAGCGCGGGATATCCCCGTGGCTCCTTGAGCATCAGCCGGCGCAGGTGGTCGCCATGCGCTTCGAGCCAAAGCTTCTTTTGAAAGACCGTGTCACCGGGAACGTCGAGCACGCCGCCGGTGATGACGCGGCCGGGCTCACCGCCGGCGTGGGCGTCTACCGCCGTTATGACGCGCGAGAGTCTCACGGGCCCGGGGGTCGAACTGGAGCGCGACACGGGAGCATGCGTCATTAGACCCGTCCCTCCCGACGGTCGCAACCACGGCCGCCCGCACTCCATCGAGATGCGGGCGCTGGTCGAAGCATTCCGATCTGCCTTCCCGGGTCGGGATCCGACCCACGTGTCCGTGGCCCCGGGACGCGCGAACCTGATCGGCGACCACACGGACTACAACGGACTGCCGGTCTTGCCCATCGCGATCCGGCAAGCCGTGTGGGCGGCCTTTGCGCCCCGGGACGATCGGGAGCTGCGCGTCCGGTCACAGTCCCAGGACACCGAGGCCCGGGTCGACGCCGCCCGGAGGGTTCCGGCACGAGACCAGGGCGATTGGCGAAACTATGTACGCGCTGCCGTGCAAGGCGTCGCCTCGGTCGAGTTTCCGCTGCAGGGGCTCGATGCGATGGTCGGAGGCGACTTGCCGGTCGCGGCCGGGCTCTCGTCTTCGTCTGCGCTGGTGGTGGCTGTCGGAAACGCTCTGTTGCACCGAAACGGACGCACCGTCTCCCCCGACCGGCTGATGGAGCTCTACGCCAGCGCAGAACGCTACGTGGGCACGGAGGGGGGTGGAATGGATCAGGCCATCTGTCTGGGTGGAGTGTCGGGGCACGCCCTGCGCATCGACTTCGATCCCCTGCGTGCGGCGCCGATCCCGGTGCCGGACGATTGGCGGATCCTGGTCCTTTTCACGGGAGTGGTCGCCGAGAAGTCGGCTCGCGTCCTCGGCGAATACAACAAGCGGGTGGAGTCCTGCCGCACGGCCCTCGAACTGGTGCGGTCCCACCTGGGTCGCCCACAGCGGTCGTATGCGGAGCTCCTTCGGGAGTTCGGGGCCGAGTCGCTGCTGTCCGCGGGGGAGCGGGTGTTGACGGAAACCCCAGGCCTCCGCTTTCGCCACACCGTGTCCGAAGCGGAGCGGGTTTGCGCGGCCATTGCGGCGATGCGAGCCGGGGACGGACCGACGTTCGGCCGACTCATGCTGGAATCCCACCGGAGCCTCCGGCACGACTACGACGTGAGCTGCGCTGCCCTGGACCGAGGAGTGGAGGTGGCGCTCGAGTCCGGCGCGCTCGGCGCGCGCATGACCGGCGCCGGATTCGGCGGATCCGTGGTGATTCTCACCGATGACCTCCGCGTTGAACGGGTGGCCTCCGAAATCGAGCGCCGCCTCCACACAGAGGATGGTTTACAGGGCGCGCGACTCCTGAGGGTCGAGCCGTCGGAAGGTGCGACGGTACGGGAGGTGGGCAGCGGTTAGCCCCGCGGCGCCGGTGCGCTACCCGCGCCGGCGGCGTTCTCCTCGGGGGCCGGGTCCCATCGCGGCCAAGCCGGCAGCGACCCTCTCCCGGTCTCCGGGATGCGTCACGCCCAACCACGTCCGGCCGCAGGGCAGAGTCTGCACCCGCATTCGATCCTGCTCCAGGCCGAGCTGAATCACGTCCGGGAGGGCCAGCTCGGCCTCGGCGTCCGGAGACGATGCGGCGAACCGTTCCATTGCGTCTCGCAGGACTTCCCAGACGGCCTCCCCGAATCCCCAGAAGTTGAGCGACACCGGAGCATCCGGACGGACGGTCTCGAGCACCCGATCGTTGCTGCGCCCGTGGATGAATCCGTCCTCGCTTCGGACCAGCTCGGTCATTTCGCGAATCGCGCGGAGTGAGCCGTCTTGGTGGGTTTCGCAGAGTGCCCGCGACACCCCGCCGCTCGGCGAGAGAGTGGCACCCAAGGGGTACGTAACCAGGTAGGCGCCGTCTGTGGGCGGAGGGTCCGGGTGTCCCAGGACCGTCGCCATCTCCTGGAAGGCCTTCGGTCCGTACCAGTCGTCCGCGTTTACGACCGCGAAAGGCCCCGTCACGTTGTCTCTGGCCGACCACACCGCGTGGGCGGTTCCCCAGGGCTTGGATCGGCGAGAGGTTTCGGGGAGATCCCCCGGCAAGTCTGCTACACGTTGTACGCACCAGGTCAACGGCAAATGGGATCGGAGGTGTCGGGTCAGCTCGGCCTGCATCCGCTCCGCGGTGGCCTCCGATACCACCATCACGGCGTTACCGAACCCCGACCGGGCGGCATCGCGTACGGCGTACTCGGCAAGCGTCTCTCCCATGGGGCCGAGGGGCTCGAGCTGCTTGAGGCGTCCGAACCGAGAACTGCGTCCTGCCGCGAGGACGACGAGAGAGGGCGCCGCGCCGGTCAACGCGACGCCCTCCGTTTGGTCGAGTCAGTCTTCGGCGGGATCGCTCTGGATCCGGTATACGGCGGCGGCGAGGCCGCCTCCCAGGAGCGGTCCCAGGACGTAGAGCCAGAGGTTGATGAGCGAGCCGCCCCCGGCCAGTGCCTCGACCAGGATGGGGCCCACGCCCACCGCGGGGTTGAACGCACCGCCCGAGATCCCACCGCCGGCAAAAGCGCCGACCAGGACGGTGAATCCGATGGCGAGTCCGTAATAGGAGTTCCCCTCCGTCCGCGGAGATGTGGCCACCTGAAGTACTACCAAGGCCAGCGCGAAGGTAAAGAGGACTTCAATCGAAAGCGCGCCGAACACCGATGCCGTCGCCGACGGCGCTGCGGCGAAGCCCTGGCCTGTGGCCCCGCGTACCATCAGGGCTGCCGCCACGGCCCCGAGCAGTTGCGCGCCCCAGTACGACAGCATCTCGCTTCCGGACATCTTGCCGCGCAGGAGCACGGCCAGGCTGACGGCCGGATTGTAGTGCGCGCCGGAAATGTGTCCACCCATGTAGACCATCACCATCAACGCAGATCCGATGGCGAGCGGCGCCAATGCGGTCCCGTTGACGACCACCAAGCCGACGGTGAGAACGAGGAAGAAGGTGCCGATGAACTCCGTGACGAGTTTGCTCATGCCCTGAGGGCCTCCTCGGAGAAGGGTTGCCCGGAAGGGGATTCTGACGCCCCTCCGGAACCGTTGCTGAAGCTCCGCCCGAGTGTAGGGTTCCCTCGTTCCCTGCTCGAACCGCGTAAGACCCCCTTACGAGTCCCCATCCCGGTGCAGAGCTTCCTTAGAGCCCGGTGCTTGGATGACAGGCCCGGGCTGTTGCAGGTCACATGAATGGGCTCCCGATCCGCCGGGTGGTGGTCAACGCGCGGCACGGCCGGTGACGCGTTCCGCTCGCGATCCCTGTGGGTCGTCGTGTTGGCCGGAGCCATGGCCGTTCCGGTCCTGTCCTCGCTCGCGAGTTGGCGGTCGGACGCGCCGAGCACCGCACTCGCCGACGGTCGGGCCGCAGTCGAGGTGGAGCGGGAATGGAGTCCACCCGGCGTACAGGCTTCGGATGACCTGGTGGCCGCTCCGACCTTCACCCCCTTCACCAAGGCGCCCAGGCTTCGGTCGAGGGAGGCTGTCGACGCGTCGCTTCAACAGGAGTACAATCGGCTGGAGCAGGACAGGTCCGTTCGGCATCCCGGATCGGACCGGCTGGAGGGCACCGCACACGTCTGGTTGTTTCATCGACTGTCTCGGGTCGCCGTTCTGGGTTGCCTACCCGATCACGTTCCAGTAGCGCGGTCGACCGCTGGAGCCCGGTCCGACACCTCCTACGTGCCCAGCATGCTGCGTAGCACGAAGCCCAGGTTCGCGGGCCGTTCAGCGAGGCGGCGGACGTACCACGGGAACCACGCCTCTCCGTAGCTCACCAACACGCGGACGGGCACGCCTTGCTGCGCGAGGCGGCGCTGGGCTACGCGCTGAATGCCGTAGAGCATCTGCACCTCGTACGACGCCGTAGCCGACCCCGGAAGGTCTGCCTGGATCTTTTCGATCAGCGCGAGATCGTGGGTGGCGAGTCCGGGCGGAGGGCCCTCACCCGAGTACCGTTCGATCAGTTGCAACGCCAGCTCGTAAAAATGCCGGTCCACGTCCGCCTTTTTGGGCATGGCGACGTTGTCCGGCTCGTCGTAGGCGCCCTTGACCAGCCGAATCGGAACGCCCTGGCGCGAGAGCTCGTCCAGGTCCCGAGCCGTCCGGTACAGATAGGCTTGCAGGCAAACCCCCAGAGGGCCTTCCGCCGCCCAGACGTCGTTGACGATGTCGAGCGTGCGGTCCACGTAGCGGGAGTGCTCCATGTCCACCCAAAGGAACGAACCCGCGCGCCTGGCTTGTCGGACCAGCTCGGCCACCGCGTCCCGCGCCACCCGGCCACCCAGGTCCAGCCCCAGGTGGGTCAGCTTCACCGAGACGTGGGTGTCCAACTCCTGGGCGCGGGCGGTCTCGAGGGCATTCGCATAGCGGCGGACGACATCCTGGACGGCCTCGGCGCCGGAGACCATCTCGCCCAGCAGGGTGACGACCGATGACACGCCGTGCTCGGCGAGCGATCGACATTCTCGGAGTGCGTCGTCCAGGGTCTCTCCCGGCATGAACCGGGATACGGCTGCTTTCGCGAAGCGGCGTTTGCGGAACTGTGCTTCGATCGTCCGGTTCTCGGAGGCCCAAAGGAGGCTCGACCGCAGGAATCCCATGGCGCCGACGATAGGGTGACGGATCCCCGAGGTCCAGACCACCCGCCGACTCCCGCAGCTCGTCGCGCCGAGGCGGGAGAGGGTCGATCAGCCTCCCGGTGGCGTGTTGACCTCCAGGCGCGTGGTCTCGATGCGGATTTCCATTCCCTCGCCGCCGAGCATCCTCCGGAGCTGCTCCATCTGACCGGACATCATGCGTTCGACCATGGCCCGCTCCTGCTCCGACATGTTCTCGAGCCGTTTTTCCATCTCGTCGAGTGCGCTTCGGGCTTCCTCGGACTGACCTTCGTCCATGAGGCCGTCGAGGGACACGGTCATCAGATGCGGATGCATGAGTCCCCGTTCGCCCCGGTAGTCGGAAAGGGAGATCACGGCGGATCCTTCCCGCTCATTGCCCTCGGAGTGGACGGTGCCGTGCACTTCGAAGCGTCGCACGAGGTACTCGTCCCGGTCTACGAACATGCGGCCGGACTCCGGCTCGAACCCGGTCCCGTCGTCTCGACCCGGCACCGCAAAGGCCTGCTCCGGAAATTCGTTCAACTGAATCACCCAGCATTCCCTGCCGTCGACCGCCTCCGTGCCCGCCAGCTCGGCTCCGGAAACCCATGCTTCGTACGATCTCCAGGGGTCGCTGTACGCCGCTTGCTCCTCCGCCTGCTCAATCGGGATGTCGCCCATCGATGAGGTTCCTTGGACCGGAACGAGCATGGAAATGCCGTCTACGTCCCGGCGCTCGAACCGGATGGACGATTCCATGCCGAACGCCGTCTGGTAGACGGTGTAGTTCTCAATTCCGTCGGTCCTGGCCTCCTGGCGGGCCATGGCCTCTCGCATGATATCCTCGACGGACTGGGCTTGGAGCGGCAAGCCGAACGGAACGGACAGAAGCAATGCGAAACCTGGATACAACCGTGACGTTTTCATGGGTTGCTGATATGCCCGGCCGCGACCTCCGTTCCGCGGGGCTCGAATGAATCAGGGACTGCTTCCGGTCCTGGGTGCGCTGCTAGCGGGCGGACGCAGCCGGCGCTTTGGAAGCCCCAAGGCGTTGGCCCGCCTCGACGGAGTGCGGCTGATCGATCGGGCTCGCACCGCCATCGAAGCCGCAGGCCTTCGTCCGTTGCTGGTGGACCGAGAGGGAGATCGTCTGGGCCCGGCGCTGGGGCTCGCCTCGGTGCCGGATGCCCGACCTCACCGGGGGCCGCTCTCGGGCCTGGTGGCTGCGCTCAGGGTCGCGGCCGACCGGGGCCTCGCCGGCGTCGTCGCGGTGGGGGTCGATCAGCCCTTGTTGCCCGCCGAGTTCCTCCGCCACGTGGCCGAGCTGGGCCTGTCGGGGGCGCACGCGGTGGCTGCCGAGGGCCCACAGTCGTTGGAGCCGTTGGGCGCGTTCTACGCGGCTGCGGCGCTTCCGGTCGCGGAAGCCCACTTGGCCGGTGGGGAAGGGTCCCTCCGCAGTTTGCTCGAAGCCCTGCCGACCCGGCGGATCTCGCGCATGGCGCTCGCCCGCTTCGGGGAGATCGAGCGACTCTTCCTCAACGTCAACACGCCCGACGACCTGGTCCGAGCCGAGCAGGCGTTGGCGGCCATGGAGGATCCGGGAGCGCAGCCGCAGTCCGCAGGGGTCGGGGCACTGCCGCGGGTGTACTGTGTCGTGGGGTGGAAGAACGCCGGAAAGACCGGGTTCACGGTGCGCCTCGTTGCGGAGCTACGACGACGAGGTCGGGTGGTCATGACGGCCAAGCACGGGCACGGGTTCGACCTCGACCGGGCGGGCACCGACTCGTGGCGAATGCGCCACGAGGGAGGCGCTCGCCGGGTCGCGGTGGTGGGCCCGAAGGGCGGGGCGGTGATGGGTGACTGGGGGGCGGACGGTGAGCCGGCGCTCTCGACGGTCGTAGAACGGTACCTGGCCGACGCCGACATCGTCATCGCCGAAGGATTCAAGTCCTCGCCCTACCCCAAGATCGAGGTGTTTCGGGCTGAAGGAGGCGAAGCGCAGCCGGCGTTCCTCACCGAAGGAGCGTTGGCCGGCCCGCTGCTCGCGGTCGTGACCGACGAGGTGCTCCCCGACCTGCCGGAGGACGTCCGAACGGTGGCTTCGGCCGGTGCGGTCGCGGACGTCGCAGACCTGATCGAGGCGGGATGAGGTCTGTGCGTGTCGCATGGGACCGCCTTATCTTAAGGGCGTATGGCGCATTCTCTTGGCTCGGGTGACCAAAGGCACGTGTCCAGCGATCCGTCGTTGACGTCGTCCGGGGGTGACGCGCCGGGTTCCGGCCAGGACTCGGTAGCCCGCCGGCGGAGCTTCATCACGAACTTCGTGCTGCTGTTCGTCACGCTGTCCATCGCGGCGCTCGCGTTTCTCCCAGTGTGGACGGCCCGGCGGGTCGACCGGATCGATCTGGAGATCCGCAACACGCTCGAGCGAGCCCGCGACCTGAACAACGAGTTCATGCGCCAGAACGTGCAGGCCATGGCACGGATTCAAGGGCTGTTCGAGACTTCGGATCCGCTGGCACGCCAGCAGAACCTGGATTCGTATCGGGCCCACGCCGATACGGCACGCATGGCGTACGAGGAGCTGCGCGGCATCGCGTCTTCTGTGGATCAGGAGCTGGAGCTGGAGACGATTGCCCTGCGCGATCGGTCGGAAGACTGGTACGCGAGCTTCGGGGTGTTGCTCCGTGGGGAGGTGGCGGTTTCCGACTTCGAGCGGGATGTCGGACGTGAGCAGGCCGACTATCGCAATCTCCTCGACCGGGGCAGCGCCATGGACCGCGTCCTGGCGGGATACATCGAGGCGGCCCGGGCGGAAGCGGATGCGGCGGTGTCTCGCCAATGGCGGATCGGCACGCTGTTGCTGCTGCTCGGCATGCTCTCGGTCTTCGCCGTGTTCTACGTGGCCCGCGAAACCCACAAGCTGACGCGCGAGTCCGAGCAGCGCCGGAGGACCGCCGTCGGCGCCCGTCGCGAGGCGGATGCCGTGTTGGCAGGCACCGGCGACGGCGTGATCGGCATCGACCTGGAAGGGAACTGCACGTTCGTGAATCGAGCGGCGGCGGAGATGCTCCAGCGGTCCGCTCCTTCGCTACTGGGGCGGTCACTGCACGAGACAGTGCACCATTCCCGCCCGGACGGCTCGGCCTACCCCTCCGACGAGTGTCCGTTGGTTGGCGCGCTGGACATGGACCGTGCCACTCCGCCCATCGAGGAGACCTTCGTGCGCGGGGACGGGAGCCACTTTCCGGTGCAGGTCTTTTCGCGTCCGCTGGTCGACGGCGTGGAGGTGCGGGGGGCCGTGCTGAGCTTCGTGGACATGACCGAGATCCGGGACGCGGAACGGCGCCTCAAGGACGCGCTACGGGCCAGGGAGGAGATCGTCGGAATTGTCTCTCACGATCTGCGCAATCCCGTGGGCACGGTGACCCTCGCGGCGGATCTGTTGTTGGACGTGCCGCTGCCACCTGAGAAACGACGAGAGCAACTAGAGGTCATCAAGCGGCAGGGCAAGCACATGGAGCGCCTCATCCGTGACCTCTTGGACGTCACGCGGATCGAGGCGGGCACGCTTCCCATTCGACCCTCGCCCGAGCCCATCGACGCGTTGGTGCACGAGGCCCTGCAGGACGCACGCACCCTGGCGGAGCAGAAGAATATCGTGCTGAGAGCCGAGGTGGATCCGGGCCTCCCGCTGGTCCGCGCAGATCGGGGACGCATTCTCCAGGTCTTCTCCAACCTCGTGGGCAACGCGATCAAGTACACGCCCGACGGCGGCCGGGTAACCCTCTCCGCTTGCCGGCAGAACGGCGCGGTGCGGGTGGCGGTGACCGACACCGGCCGGGGCATTGCCCAGGAGGACACGAAGCGTGTCTTCGGGCGGTTCTGGCAGGTGGGCCGGGGCTCGGCCGGCATTGGCGTCGGTCTGGGCCTGGCCATCGTCAAGGGCATCGTCGAGGCTCACGACGGCCGGGTTTGGGTGGAGAGTCAGCCAGGAGCCGGAAGCACGTTCTACTTCACGCTGCCCGCCCTGGGCGGGGACGCGCCTCTGGACCTGGGAGCCCCGATCAACGCGTAGGGCGTTTCGCCCACTCCAGCAGCGCCTCCACCTCGTTGGTCGTGAATCCGGACACACCGAGCCGAGCCAGCGCCGCTGCCTCTCCGGGATCGTTCACGGTCCAGACCGCCAAACGGGTGTCTTGAGCCTGCGCCAGCTCTGCCCACTCCGGGTGGTCGAGCAGGATTCGGTAGTCGGGATCCAGCAGCTTGCGCGAGTCGCCCCGTACCCGTTCCAGCGCCGGCTCGAACCGTTCAGGCTCCTCCGCGATGTATCCCAGTCGTACGTGTGGATCCTTGGTGCCGATCCGGTCGAGCGCCTCCCACTGCATCGATATGAACGTGGTGCGGTCCAGCGCCCGATGCTCGGCGAATACGGCCCAGATCGTCTCTGCGGAGGCGGCTGCGCGTGCTCCCTTGATCTCGCAATAGATCTGGAGCCCCCAGGCTCGAGCGGCCTCGACGGCCGCCGCCAAGCTCGGCACGGGCTCGCCGGCGAATTCCGGCGCGAACCACGCGCCCGCGTCCAGAGACGCAAGCTCGGCTGCGGTGTGCGCCTCGAGCTCGCCCCGTCCGTTGGTGGTCCGATCGAGTGTGTCGTCGTGGAAGAGCACCGGGGTGCCGCAACGGGCGATGCGCACGTCCCACTCGACGGCGGGAGCTCCCGCCTCGACCGCTGCGGCAACCGCGGCGAGCGTGTTTTCGGGAGCCCGTCCGCTATAGCCGCGATGGGCAATGATCTCCGGTTGCGGGGGGCTCACCCCGTCGCTTCCGGGTCCGCCTGCGTGCCGGCCTTGAGCGCACGGTCGAAGTCGTTGGCCTCGGTGAGCCGGAGCATCTGATGCTCCATGGCGTCCACCTGCTGCTCCAGCAGCGCGCAGCGACGCTCCAGAATGGCGACGACCTCGTCGCTTCCCTTGGCTTCGAAAAACTGGCTGAGCGCCTCCACCGTCGGCTTGAGGGCGAACCGCGCCGTGAGTCCGGCAATGGGAATGAGCACCACCATCATCCCGAGGACGACAGCGATCACTTCGACGATATCTATCGGCAGGACCTGCATCTCCGAGTCTCCTGCAGTGTTTGGCTCGTTGTGGTCGACGGTAGGGTGGGCAGCCTACATTTCCCACGCAACCGGTCTGTGGCCCGCCCGCCGGTTCCAACCTCCGGGCGGCAGGTGCCGTCCAATACGTCGAAATCAGAACGAGGGATTCGAACGCTGCCAGGGAACGCAGTGCCGCTGGACAGAATCGGCGACGAGACGCGAGACGTTGAGCTCGCCCGCGGTGGGGATCACGAGGCGTTCGAGCGCCTGTACCGATCCCACGCATCGCGGGTCTTCGCCCTCGCGTGTCGAATGGTCGAGCCGGCCATGGCCGAAGATCTGACCCAGGAAGTATTCATCCGCGCCTGGCAGAAGCTGGGCACGTTCGGAGGGCGTTCGCAGTTCGGCACCTGGCTCCACCGGCTTGCGGTCAACCTCATTCTGACCAAACGGCGGAGCCTGGGGAAACGGAGGGATCGGTTCGTGGGACTCGACGTGAACGGCGTGAGCGCGGCCAAGCGGCCCGAGCGCACCGGAGACCGGATCGACGTCGAACGGGCCATCCACACGCTCCCGGCCCGGGCCAGGGAGGTTTTTGTGCTCTACGACGTGGAGGGGTACCCCCACCAGGAGATCGCCGACCTGCTCGGCATCACCGTGGGCACATCGAAGTCCCAGTTGCACCGAGCCAGGATGATGATGCGGGAAGCGCTGACATGAGTCATTCGGAGAAGCGGTTGTGAAGCCACAACACCCTACGGAACGACTGTCCGAATACCTCGATGGCGGGCTGAGCGAGGCCCGGCACGCCGAGGTCAAAGCCCACCTGGACGGATGTGCGTCCTGTCGAGGTGTGCTGAAGGACCTGGAGTCGGTGGTGCGGAGAGCGGGCGAGCTCGGCCCGGTCGCGCCCCCGGCCGATCTGTGGCCACACATTCGGGAGCGCATCGCGTGGACCGGCACGCCGCTGCGGGTGGAATCCGGCTCGGGACGGTCCGGAGCCGGGAAGGGCAGGCGCCCAGTCTCCCTGACCCACGCCGCCGCGGCCGCCGTGCTGCTTTCGGTGTTCTCGGCGGGCTCCACGTGGATCGTGCTTCGCGGGTCCGACAACCAGCCCGCGCCGGCTTCGCAGGCTGCCGCGCCCGGGCAGGACACGCGACTGGCCCTGGTCTCCGCCGGGATCCCGGAGGAGCTGTCGCGCGAGCTGGAACTGCTGGAGCAGACCCTCGTCGCCTCGCAGGCAAAGCTGAATCCCACGACACGGAACATCGTGGAGCGCAACCTGGCCATCATCGATCAGGCCATTCGAGAGAGCTTGGAGGCCTTGGCCGCCGAGCCTTCCGACCCCTTCCTCGAAGGGCATCTCGAGGCGCAGCTCCGTCGGAAGGTACGGGTGCTTCGAACGGTGACGGGGCTCTCTGCGGCGGATTGAGGCATGACTTCGCTCACCTTGGTTCTCGGCGCGGCGCTGATGTGGGCGCCGCCGGCAACGGACACCCTGTTCACGATGTCTCCGGGCGACCGCATGCGCCTGGAAAACCTGAGCGGCTCGGTAACCGTAGGCACGTGGGACCGGGACCAAGTCCGGATCGTGCTGCGCTCGGGTGCTCGCCAGACGTTTCGGAGGAACCAGCAGGGTCCGATGCACCGTGTGCGACCCTCTCGACCCGATCAGCGTGGGGCGTACCGTGTGACCGTGCCGGAGTGGCTCGCGCTGGAGATCCGTGGGAGCGAGGTCGAGGTGGTGGCACAGGGACTCGGCGCCGGGGTGACGATTCGCGCGGCCGAGGGCGACGTGCGAGTCCGCGACGTCGAGGGGCCCGTACGGGTCCGCACTCTGGACGGCGAGGTGGTCGTTTCCAACGTCCGGGGCGCTGTGGACGTCGAATCCGGTGACGACGACATCCGGCTTGCCGACGTGGAGGGCGACGTAATCGCCCACAGCGTGGACGGAGACGTGATTCTGGAGCGTGTGGAGGCCATGAGCATTGCAGCCGAAACCGTAGATGGAGACGTGCGGTTCGTGGGTGGGATCCAATCCGGGGGCGAATACAGGTTTTCGACCCATGAGGGCGACGTGACGTTGTGGATTCCCGAAACCACCTCCGCGGACTTCTCGGTTTCCACGCTGAAGAGCACGCTGTATTCGGATTTTTCGATCACCCTGAGTCGATTCGACAGCGAGGAGCAGCTTCAGATGCGACTGGGTGACGGAGGCGCCTCCGTGCACCTGGAGGCTTTCGCCGGTGGTATCTACTTGAAGAAGGGCTGGCCGGAACGGCCGCAAACAAGGGAGAAAGACCATGCGATGGGGTAAAGGGACGGTGTGGGCCGTGGGGATTGCAGTGGCCGTGACCGCGGGCGCGCTGCAACTGTCCGGCGCGGCCGACGTCATGGCCAATGCCGTCAAGAGCGCGTCGGACCGGGGTCTGCACGCCGTGGACGGCCTGCTTCATGACGGCGACGCGCCTCAGGCGAATGAGCAGGCGCGGGCCGACCGGAACCGCGCACGGCAGGACCGCGACCGTGCACGGGAACAGGAGGCGGAGTTCCGTTGGTCCGGAGAGCTGGACAGGGGAGACGAGATCCGCATCCAGGGCCTGTCCGGTGACATTCGAGCGGTGGCGTCCGATGGGGATGAGGTCCAGGTGCATGCGGAGAAGCGGTCCAGGCGAGGCGACGTCTCCGAGGTGCGGATCGAAGTGGTCGAGCAGGCGGACGGCGTGATCATCTGCGCGGTTTATCCGGGAACCCGGGAAGGCCGTCATGCGTGCGATCGCGAAGGCTCGAACCGCGGAAACCGTGGCAGTGCTCACGTCACCGTGGACTTCGAGGTACAGGTGCCGGAGGGTGTGAAGTTCGCGGGCGTCACTGTGAACGGTGACGTTGAAGCCATCGATCTGAGGTCGGCGGTCGAGGTCACCACAGTCAACGGAGACGTTTCGGTCGAGGCGCTGGGGATCACCCGGGCCAGCACGGTCAACGGATCCATCGACGCGCGTGTGGACGGCCCCCGACTCGGCGGGGCCGTAGAGTTCAGCACCGTGAACGGCTCCATCGAGCTGGACCTGCCCAATGACGTGGACGCCGACGTAGAGGCGAGCTGGGTCAATGGGAGCTTCTCCAGTGAGCTGCCCGTGCAGGTGCAGGGTCGGGTGTCTCGGCGCGCCGAGGGCATCCTGGGCGCAGGAGGCCCCAGGGTGGAGCTCAAGACCGTGAACGGCTCCATCGAGATCCGGTAGGGGAGGCGACGATCATGAGAAGTGGTAAGGGTCTGCGTTCCCTGGGGACGATCGGCGTCTCCGCGGCCGTGATGGCCATGTTCGGAGCTTCCCCGGCGACCGGATTGCAGGCCGAGCGTTACGAGGTGGCCGGTTCGGAGGTGGCCGTGTACAACCTGGCCGGCGAGGTGGAGATCGTTCCGGGCTCCGGGCGCGTCGTGACGGTGGAGGTCATGCGGGGCGGCGACGACGCCGACCGCCTTCAGGTAGAGGTGGACGAGATCCGGGGCCGGATGGCGCTTCGCGTCATGTACCCCGAGGGACGGATCGTCTATCCCCGCAAGCGTTCGCAGACGTCGCTCCGGGTGCGCGACGACGGGACGTTCGGCAACGGACGTGGCGGTCGTCGAGTGGAGATTCGAGGCTCGGGACGGGGCGTAGAGGCCTATGCCGACTTGCGCATCACAGTGCCGGCCGATCGGGACGTGAGCGTCTACCTCGCCGTGGGTGAAGCCCAGGCCCGTGGCACCCGCGGATCTCTCCTGATCGACCTGGGCTCGGGAGCGGTGGTGGCGGAAGACATCACCGGAAGCGTCAACCTGGACACCGGCAGTGGCAGCGTGGACGTTCGGTCCGTAGACGGTGACGTCCTTGTCGATACCGGGTCGGGCGGGGTGCGCGTCAGCGACGTGCGCGGACGTCGCCTGCTCGTCGACACGGGGTCGGGATCGGTTTTCGGGTCGAACGTCCAGGCGGACGAGGTCTCCATCGACACCGGATCCGGTGGGGTGGAGCTCCAGGACCTGGCCTCACCCGAGATCGAGGTCGATACGGGCAGCGGATCGGTCGAACTGGACCTGTTGGCGGACGTTGACCGCCTGGTGGTGGACACGGGGTCCGGCGCGATTCGTATCGCCCTGCCCGAGACGTTGGGCGCGGAGGTGGAGCTGGACACGGGCAGCGGCGGGATCGACGTGGACGTGCCCGTGCAGGTGCGGGAGGCACGCCGCAGCTACCTGCGCGGCTCCATCGGGGACGGAGACGGGTTCATCGAGCTCGAGACCGGATCCGGACGCATTCGGCTTCGCCGGCGGTAGGTTTCCCCCAGACAGCTACCGCGGCCAGCCCCCGCTCGCGACATCGTCGTGGGCGGGGGCCGTTGCTATTGTGAGCGTTTCCCGTGCCTTCCATCAACGTAGGGTACTCCTGTGCGACAGCTCGATTCGGAGTTGCGTTTCCGCGTCAACGTGCCCGTCCGATTTCGTGACATCGACATCGGCGGACACGCACACCACTCCCTCGCTCTCATGTACTTCGAGGAGGCGCGGGCCGAGTACTGGCGCGCCGTTGCGGGTAGACCGGGCCTGGATGACATCGATTACATCCTGGCCCAGGCGTCGGTACGCTACCGCGAACGGATCCTCTACCCGGACCTGTTGGAGGTGCGCACCGGGGTCCTGAGGCTGGGCAAGAAACACTTCCGCATGGGATACGAAATCCGATCCGCGTCGGGCGCGCTGGCGGTGACCGGCGAGACCGTGCAGATCATGTACGATTACGCGGCCGGGGCGAGTAAGCCCATACCGGACGACGTTCGGGAGCGTATCGTCACGCACGACGGCCCGTTTCACCGATCCGACCGACAGAGATCGGCCGGAACGGGCGGCGGGTGAAAGCTCCACGGGGGCCCTGCCGTACGTTCTAGGCGTGAAGCACCGGGACCGGTTGTAGCGGAGGGTGCGGGCGTGGGCCACCAACAGGCCGGCTTGACCCGTGAGTACCTCCCAAAATACAATGCCTGCTTGTGTTCGGCCGGGGTTCTCCGACATTGAGGACCTTTTCAGCGTCCCGCCGTTTAGAAAACCTGCCTCTACCCGGGGGCACATGATTTTAGAACGCCCGGGCGTGGGGTGGTGCATTGGGGGCGGGTGAACCGGTCGCTTCGACAACTCGAACACAACGAGTCCCTACGGAGAAACACAGCATGAACGTACGGATCGGACTGGGTGCCGCCCTCTTCGCGATCGCGGCATTCCTCTTCGCCGGCCTAGCGCCCATCGACGCCGCAGCCCAAGAGGGGCAGACCGTCTCGGGTCGCTTCAAGGTCCTCATCCCCAACTTCGCGCCCATGAACGGGGTGAAGGACAAGCCGGGGAAACAGATGGCCGAGGAGCTTGGCGAGCTCATCAACGACCTGCCCACACATCAGCCTGTCGAGCGGAAGGAGCTCAAGGACGCGCTCAAGCGCTTCGACATGGACGAGGACGACCTCAACTGCGTCAGCGCGGTACAGCTGGCCAACCAGATCAACGCCGCGGTCGTCGTCTGCGGGCAGTACACCGCTGCAGGCGACGGGTACGAGGTGTCGACCACGTTCCGAACAGCGGGCGCGGACGAGACCTACGCCTTGGATGCGTTCACGGTGCCTGAAAAGGACGCACACAAAGCTGCGGCGCAGATCATCGCGACCGAGTTCGAAACGCTTGCGCAGCAGCAGCGCTATGCGCGCTTCTGCGCCGAGTACGCCCAGAGCCAGCAGTGGGACAACGCCATGACCAACTGCAACTCTGCCATCGAGCTCAATCCGGAGGGCACGGGTTCGATCTATACGCGCGGTGCGGTCTACATGAACCAGGAGCAGTTCGCCGAAGCTCTCGCGGACTACCAGCGTGTGCTCGAGCTCAATCCCATGCATGAGAACGCCATGCAGGGCGCCGGCTATACGTCCGCCAAGATGGGCGACGAAGAAGCGGCCCGGGCGTACTACAACCAGTACCTGGAGCTCAATCCCGCGAACGCATCCGTCCGCATGAACGTGGCTTTCGAGTTGGCCAAGGCCGGCGATCCGTACGGCGCCATGCAGATGGTCGAAGAGGGCATCGAGCTCGACTCCGAGAACGTGGATCTTTGGGAGCAGCTCGGTGGCTACGCGTTTGCCGCGGCGGCCGGCAGCAACTCCGAGGAGCTCACGCCCGAGACCGAGGCGCTCTATCGCCGCGCCATCGAGGCGTACAACCACGTGTTCGAGTCCAAGGGCAGTGAAGCCGATCCGTCACAGATCCGGAACGTCATTGCCGCCCACGTGCGGCTCTCCGAGCTGGATCAGGCCATCGCCCTGGCTGAGCGGTCGATCCAGACCCATCCGGAAGAGGCTTCTCTGGCCTCGGCCTACGCCGACGCCCTCGAGAAGTCCGACCGCCGACCCGAGGCCATCGAGCAGATCCGGCGCGTTATCGCGATGGATCCCGGCTACCGGAATGCCAAGGCACGCCTGGGCAAGTGGTTGCTCGACGAAGGCAACACGGATGACGCCATTCCCGTCCTCCGCGAGGCCGTGGAGAGTGGCGAAGAGACCGGTGATCGTATCGCCAACGTGCTGTTCGCGGACGGATATCAGAACGGCATTCAGCCCAAGAACTACCAGCACGCCGACGAGCTCTTCACGCTGGCTGCGGACTTCGCCGAGTCGGAGCGGATGAGGCTCCAGGTCGGATTCTGGAGTGGGTTCGCGGCCTACCGCATCGGAGAGGCGGCACAGGAGCCCCAGACGCTCCAGAACGCGCAACGCTCGCTGCCTTACTTCCAAAAGGCCCGGCGGCTGTTCCAGGAGAATCGCGGGTATGCCGAGCTGCAGCAGGGCATCAACATCGACGAGTTGATCCGTGCCAGCGGCACGTACATCGAGATCCAGGAAGCCATCATCCAGCGTGGAGGATGAGGGGTTTCGGAGATCGGTAACCTGCCGAGCGTAGGTCGAAAGCCCCGGGGCCAAACGGCTCCGGGGCTTTTGTCCAATGAAAGAAGGTGAGATGATCGTGGGTGTACGCATGATGTGTGCGGTGGGGTTGGCGGTGGGCCTGGGTGCTCTCCCTCTCCAGGCGCAGCGACACTCCGTTGAAGTTGCAGGGTTCGTGGGCTTCTCCGCGGCGACGCGGGATCTCGCCAAAGCGTCCGATCGAACGCGGCTGACGGCCATGCGGGCTCGGCTGGACGAGGGCCCCACGTTGGGGGCGGCGGGACTGTTCCGACTGGGCGAGCGACGCGCACGCATACGCGGGTCGTTCCGTTACGGGCTGGGCAGCTCGGTCACATGGGAGCCGGCGCTTTGCACCGTAGTGGAAGGTCCCGTGTGCGATCCCCGGTCGTCGGGCGCGTCCGATTGGGGCGCCGCGGTGGACGTGGTCATCGGGGGCGCGGGAGAGGACGGTGCGGGAATGTTCTTCCTGGTGGGAGCCGGCTTGGAGCACCTGGACTTTGCCGACCTCGGTTGTGCCGGCGACGACTTCCTGTGCACGATCACGCAGGATCTGCTGACTACGCAGAATCGGCCGAGTGTACGCTTCGGCGTGGGCGCGGAGCGAGATTTCGGCGGCACTCGCGCATTCGTGGAATTGTTGGACATCGTGGCGCCCTACGACGGCCAGGACACCCCTGCGACCTCCGTCGAAGGCGAGATCGGAAACACCCTCACGCTTTCGGTCGGGGTGCTGATCCCGCTTCGTTGACCATGTCCAAAGGGCGAGTCCTTCGTGTCACGACGTGCGCGATCCTCATCGGAGGAGCGATCGCGGCGGAGCCGGCGCGTGGCCAAGACGATCGGCCGGCACGATCCGCATACGAGCACGGCGAGGTCCTGATCGATGAGAACCGTGTCTCGGAGGCCGTCGATCTGTGGTTGCAGGCATGGGATGAGAGCGGTCTGCGTGCCCCTCTGGATCCCCGGATCGGCTTGGCGTTCATCGACCTCGTCACGCTTCACGGGCTGACGGATCACTACGAGACCGCGACCGCCATGTACCTCGAGTCGTGGTCAGCTCGGGAGCCGCAGGACTGGGAGGTTCTCCGCGAGGAATGGAGCCGCGTCGCTCCGCTGTTCCGTGCAGAGAGACGAGACTCCGTCGGCCGGTCGCTGGAATCCGGAAACGTGCTCGGGCGCGGGGACGTCCAACGCTTCTGGATCGAACGCGACCCGGACCCGTCCACTCCCGTCAATGAGCGCCTCATCGAGCACTGGGAGCGCGTCCAATACGCCAGGGACCAGTTCACGAGAGGGCGACGGCCGCCGTACGGCACGGACGACCGTGGAGCCATCTACGTCCGTTACGGCCCACCTCAGGAGAAGTGGAGTGGCTCGCTGGGCGCGAGTGAGGCCGAGTTGCGCATGTGGATCAACCATCCCGTCGATCGCGACCGCATTCGCCAGTTCGACACCAATCCTTCCTACGAGTTGTGGGTCTACGACAAGCTGTCATCGCAAGACTTCACATACTTCCTGTTCGGGAACCGGGACGGCACCGGGCCCTTCGAGCTGGTGGACGGCGTGGAGGACCTCATTCCGCGGCAGGCCAAGAGCGCGGGCAGCCGGATGACCACGCCGAACGGCCTCCGGGCTTCCCACTACCTTCAACTCTTCTACTACTCCGACCTGGCCAAGGTCGGTGGGCCTTACGCCCGCCGCTATTCGGAGCTTCAGCAGGCGTGGGGCGCGGCGGAAAGCCGGTCCATGGCTATCGGGGCGCCAGCGGCGGCGCCGCCGGAGTCCCGGCTGGAGGCCCTGCAGACCCGCTTCGAGCAGGTCGACAGATTCGCCCCGCGTGGACGCCCCGAGCGACCCTCCATCTCCGATTATGACACCCGATCCAGCCAGGTGGACCTAATCGCGTTCTGCTACCGTGTCCTCACTCCCGACGAGCGAACCCAGCTCAAGATCGTGGCGCTGTCGGCCCCCCGTACGGACGTGGACCAGGTGTGGCGTCTCCGTTCGGATGGGTTGGGCGTGGACGCGGCCGACATCGCCCACTCCGTGTTGGTGCGGGACGAGAACCTGAATGGGCTGGGCACGGTGACCGAGCAGCAGACGACCGGAACGGGCGATCTCACGACGTTCACGTTGTTCCATCCCGGCGAGCCGTTGTACTTCACGGTCCTGGCCCAGCGGAGTAGGGGCGGACGGGTGGACGCGCTGCCGGCCCAGCAACACCTCGTGGCCGGATCCAGGCTGTCCGGGCATCCGGATTCGCTGGAGGTGAGCGACCTGGTGCTGGGCATCGAGGTGCCGCCGGAGCTCGAGGACGAGGCCCTGCCGTTCCCGCTGGTGCCCACCGATCGGATCTGGCGGGGCGACGTCCTGCGGGTGTACATGGAGGTCTACCGGCTCCGCGGGGCGGAAGACGGCAGCTATCCCTACGCGCTCGACTTTCGTCTGGAAGCCTGGAACCCGACTGCGGACGCGCCGCGTCGCGAGCGGACACCGGTATCGGTGAGCTACGAGATCGAGGGCCGAGAGGCCAGGGAAGCCCAGTCCTTCGATCTGGGAGTGGGGCACCTGCCGCCGGGACCCTACCGCCTTACGGTGACGGTGACCGATCGGGTGTCGGGACAGGCCGTGGTTCGCTCGGCTCCGGTTACGATTCGGGACCGCGAATAGGCGCCGTCCCGCTCTGCGCGGATCGCTTGGTCAGGCGTCTCCGACTACACCCGTGCGAATCTCGAGCATGAGATCCGTGGCGATTCGGTCCATGTAGTCGTTGAACGCCTGGGTCGGCGAGGCCTGGTGCCAATTCGTACGCATCGTCGTACGAACCATGCGTTCCCCCTCGAACGTCACCCGAAACAGGTTCCCGGGCCCCCGCCGCGCCCGAAGTACGATTCGGGTCTGTTCCTCGATGAGGTCCGGATCATCCGGGTTTGCCGATCGCTCGGTCTGCACCCAGTCGGTTTCATAGTACACCAGGTTGGACTGCGCTTCGGAGCGGCGAATGCGGTACGAGTATTTGTTGAGGATGACCTTGTTGATGCCCTCCTCCAGGACGCCGAATCCGGTACGGCCCAGGTCGCGCGTAAAGCGGTCCTCGGTGGGGCTGCTACCGCCACCGGTCGAGGCGCACGCTCCCAGTATCAGGGTGAGGGTGACCGCCGTAACGGTCGCTGCCTGGAATCGTAGCGCGAACATGCCTCTCCCTCCGGTGGCTGACGATGAAACCCATTCCGATCGAGACCGGAACCGGAGGATCGCCGGCGCGAGCCGACGATCCTCCGCGCGTGGAAACGATCCGCGACTACCGGATCAACGCGTTTCCAGTGGAACGTTGTGGTCCACTAGTGCTGCTGCTCGATGAGCGCGAGCCGTCGAGCGTGGTATCGGTCCTGGAAGGCCTTGTACGCCTTGGCGCGGACCGACCAGTCGATCTCCTGCTTGCCGTTGACCGGGGTGATCACGTCCGGCGCCGCTCCGTCACCGCCGGGTCCCCCGAACGTGTAGATGTCCTGGAGGAGCGTCAACAGCTCGATCCCGGGCACGGGGAAGTGTAGTGCGGTTCCCTCTACGAGGTCTCCCCACCCCCGGTCGTCGAAGTAGTGGATGCCCATGCCCGTGTGGAAGTTCTCGATGCGCTTTTCGTACTTGAGCGCTTCCCACAGGTCTCCACAGTCTCCGGCATCGGTACGTGGTACACAGCGGGCTGTCTGGTCCCCGTCGATGGTGACCGCGGAGAGTTGGCCGTTGGCGGTCCGGGTCAGGTTGATCAGGTCGATCACCGCAGTCTCGTTTCCGCCCAGCCGGTACAGCGCCTCTGCCCGAAGCATGTCCAACTCCGGCATCGTCATCTCGTCCATGTCTCCGACGCCCGAGGCCGCGTTGTACGGCTTCCAGCGTGCGTCGCCATAGAGCGAGAAGTGATACGTGCCGCGCTCGGGCCGGAACGGGGACGGTCCCTCGTACTGGAAGTAGATCCCGTCCGTCTGTGGTCCGCCGTCGCCGGTCACGCGCCGATCGTCGGTGTCAATCTCGAACTCGGTCCGACTATCCACCGGTGTGGTCAGCCAGCTCTGAAATCCACCCGACTGATCGGACGGTCCCAGCAGTCGGACGTCCACCCGGGCCCATCCGGGCCGGGTCCCGCCCCACATCTTGAGCACGTCGTACCAGATGGCGTTGGAACCGTCTCCGATCGGCACGAAATCGCTGGTGATGCCGCGGTCGAGGTCCATGATGACCGCGTTCCAGTCCACCGCCGCGCGCTCGGTTTCGTTCCTGGCCACCTGGGCTCGGAAACGGGCCTTGTACGAATACGCCAGCGCCGCGAGCTCGTCGGAATTCAACTGGACACTGGCCATCCAGTGGGCCGGCAGAGTGAACGAGTTGGACGACGCGATTTGCGCCGCCTGATCGAGGAAGTCCAAGGCCGCAGTCATGACCTCCGAGTACGACGAGAAGCTCGTCGTGGCGATGTCGGTGTTTTCATCTACGATGAAAGCCTTGTCGTAGAGCAACGCCAAATGCGCCATGCAGAGGCCTTGGGTGAAGCGCGCGAACGCCATTGCCCGCTGCGTGTCTTGTCCGTCCGTGCCGATGTCGATTCCCCCGTTGATGGCGTTGATGCCATCCCGGTTGGCGGACAAGCACGCGTAGTTGAGCTGCCAGGGGTCTTCGATCACGTACGCGTACGAGTACGACGGTTGGTTGTCGATCTCCCTTCTGGGCTCCCACGACATGTCGCGCATGCCGAAGTTGCCCCAGGAGGCCGTGTGCTCGTCCCCCATCACGCTCAGAGCCGGACCGGGCGCGAAGTCGTGCGCGCCCAGCCACCAAGAGAGGAACGTTCCGGCGATGAGTGATTCGATGTCGGACGCGGTTGCTAGCGCACGCTCCCGGTCCGGGTCGTTCAGGTTGGTCACTTCGAGGTCGGCGCAGGCGGTCGCCATCGTCAGCGTCAGCGCCCAGGCCGTCCATGTCCATTTTCTGTTCATGTCTAGTCTCCGGGCTTAGAAGACGAGCTCGAGGCTCGCGGTGATCGTGCGGAAATTGGGGTACTGATACGAGTCCACGCGCCCGATGGCCGCTGCGCCCCCGTTGGCGGTGGAGCTGAAGCCCACCTCCGGGTCGTACCCGCGGTAGTCGGTCCACGTGAACAGATTTCTGCCGATCAGGTTGATCGCCATGGACTCCAGGCCGAGGCGCTCGCCGATGCTGCCCAGGGTCTCCCGGCCGAAATCGTAGCGCACCGAGAGCTCCCGCAGCTTGAGGAACGATCCGTCTTCAACGAAATGACTGCTGCGTGCGTTCGTGTTGTACAGCACGCTGTAGTATCCCACGGGCTTCTTGAGCCCGTCCGGCTTTCCGGCTTGATCCACGTCTTCGTGCCGCCATTCGCGGAAGGCCCACTGCGCCGTGCTGTTGTAGACGTCGGTTCCCTGCGACCAGTCGAACAGGCCGTAGACGTTGAAGCCCTTCCAGCGGATGCTGTTGGAGAAGCTCACCGAATAGTCCGGCGTGGTGTTGCCCATCCGTAGGAAGCTGCTGCCGTCGGCGTCGACCGCGGCAATGGGCAAGCCCCAGTTGTAGTCGTTTTCGGACGTGCCCCAGAGACCTTTGCTGATGCCGTCCTGGAACGTGTTTCCGGCACCGACATAGACCAGGTACCCGTCGTCGTTGACGTCGAACAGGCCGCAGTCGACGCCGGCGGGCAGGTCACCGCACCCCGTGGCCCAGCGAGTGCCATAGAAGGTTCCCAGCGACTCGCCCTCTCGGATGTAGAAGGAAGATCCGGAGCCCGTACGATAGGCCGGGACGTCCAGCCGAGTGATCTCCTGCCTGGTCCGGTCGTAGCTGATCCGGGTGGACCACCCGAAGTCCGGCGTGTCGACCAGCGATGTTTCCAGGCTCGCCTCGAAGGTGTTGCTGCTGAGCGCGCCTGCATTTTGCCACTGCTCGGTGAAGCCGTTGAAGGCCGCCAGGGGCACCTGGAGCAGGATGTCGTCTACGTCGGTGTCCGAGTACGCGAAGTTGAGGTAGTACTTATTCCCGACCACCATCTCCAATCCGAACTCGTGCTCCGTCGCAAACTCCGGCTTGAGGTTGCGGTTACCCAGTGTCTCCGGCTTGATCTGGCCGCCTTCCACGGAATACGTCTCGTACTGCGCCGCGAAGCGCGGGCGATTTCCGGCGGTTCCGTACGAGTAGCGCAGCTTGAACTCGTCGATGAGATCGATGGACCACCATGGCTCCTGTGCCAAGCGCCACGCGGCGCTCCCGCGGTAATAGGTCTGCCAGCGCTCTTCCGGTCCGAACAGCGAGCTGCCGTCACGACGAACCAGAACGTCACCGATGTACTTGCCTTTGTAGTCCAAGGCGCTGATGAAGAAGTAGCCTTCCGAGACGACGTCCGTGATCTCGGACTCGATGTCCTTGGATCCTTGCACGACGTCGAGCGCCTCGACCTCCGCCACCGCGAGATCTTCGCCAAAGACGTCGTATCGCTCGTAGTGCTGGTCCTCGACCAGGTAGCGAACCTTGGTACGGGTCGTGAGATCTCCGAAGATCTTGTTGACCGACGCCGTCAGGGATCCGTTGATGTCGTTGGAGATGTCGTTTCGCCGAAAGATGCTGCCTACGTACGGGTCCTCCTCGAGCTGCTTGTAGCCCTTCGGATAGATATCCGTCCGGTGGAAGTCGTTTCGGTCAAGGGAGAAGTTGCCTTCCAACTCGAACCAGTCCAACGGCTGATAGCGAATGAATGCGCTTCCCATGAACCGCTGCCGCTCGTCGGTCCAGTCCCGGTTCTCGACCTCATACAGCGGGTTGTCTTCGAGCGAGAGCGGATCCACGGAAATGGCAAGGGTGCCGTCCTCGTCCAACCGACGAAGGTTCGCATTGGGCGGCATGAAGGTGAGGGAGAAGAAGGGGTTGGTGCCGATCTCGTCCTGCACCGACTGCGCGTAGTACGTGCTCAGGGACACCGTGAGGTTGTCCCAAATCTCATGATCCAAGTTCAAACGGAAGTTTTTCCGATCGAATCCCTCGTGTCCGGAGACGATCCCCTGCTCGCTGAAGTTGGTGAACGACGCCCGATAGTTGGTGGATCCCGTCTTGCCTTCGACGGCCACGTAGTTGCTGAACGTGTTGCCTGGGTCGAAGAACAGGTCGAGCTGATCGTACGTCGTGCCCGGGAAAGGAGTGTCCTGAAAAGAGCTGTTGGGGCCGGAGCCGTTCAGCACGACGCCCGGGCCGTACTCGATGACGTTGCCACCGTCGTCGACGAAGTTGGCGTTTCCGGCGTCCATGAGGTACGGATGGCTCTGCGCCAGCCCGATGTCACCGGGCAAACTTTGCGTCCCGAACTCGTTCCGAACCGTGATCCTGGTTTGGTTGACGTCGAGCCCCTGGCCTCGTTTGGTCGTGATCTGTATGACGCCGTTGGCGGCACGGGAGCCGTACAAAGAAGCGGCCGCAGCGCCCTTGACCACTTCGACGGACATCACGTCCAACGCGTCGATGTCGGCGAGCGTGTTATCGGTGATCACACCGTCCACGATGATCAGGGGATTCTGGTTGTTCGTGATCGAGGTCGGACCTCGGAGCATAATGGATGCTTCGTCGCCCGGTTGCCCGCTGCCTTTGATCACGGAGACGCCTGCGATCTTGCCTTGGAGTAGCCCGTCCGCGCTGGGCGGCAGGACCGGGGCGGCTTCGAAGTCCACCTTCTCCACGGTGAACGGAAGCTTGACTCGCGGCGTTTCTCCCGCGACGCCGGTAACCACCAGTTCCTGGAGGTTCAGCGCCGTGGCGGTGAGCTCGAAGGCCGGGACGGTGGTCGTCTGGCCTGCTGAGACGTTTACGACTTGGGACGCATCCTCGTACCCGATCAACTGCACCCGGAGGGTCTGTTGACCCGTCGGCACGTTGAGCAGCACGAAGCGACCCTGGATGTTTGAGAGTCCGCCGACAGAGGTGCCCTCGATGAACACCTGAGCGGATTCGAGCGGCCGCCCACTCGAGGCGTCAGTCACGGTGCCCGCAAGAGCACCCGTGCTCTGACCCTGAAGTGGAACGGCCAGTGCGAGGGCGAGAACCGCCCCCGGCACCAATGGCACGAGGCGCATACTGCCTCCAGTGTTTAAGGGTTATCCCGCGGAAACGTAGGGTCCCCGTCGGGCCACCCCACCCCACCCAGAAACAACTTTGGGTCGGCCGCACAACCGTCGTGATGACGGTCGCGCCTGTGCAGCCGATCGAACCCGGCTGAGCCGGGCCGCTGACGCCGCCCAGATGGAAGGTTCGAGCACGATATACGACCGTGTCCGATGTCCCTGATGGGCGCCATAGTCGCGGAGAATGAGCAGCGTAGAAAGTCCGCACCTACCGCGCAAGGGCAGAGGCCGCCGCCGCTCCCCGCCGGGGGTAGACCGCCCGGGGCCAGGCGCTCCGGCACCTCGTGTTCCGACTCGGCCGATCAACTCCGTTTCGCGTCCCGCCCGGGTCCGGACCCGACGTGCGAGCCCCCCGTACCTGGGCAGAGCTTCCCTACCGGTTGCGTGTCTCCCACCACGTCCCTAAGTTCACCCACCTTTTCCCACTTTTATCCACCTCACCCCCCAGGGCATAGCGGTGGGCGGATTTCTCGGCCGATTCGAGTACCAACTCGATGACAAATCACGAGTCAGTCTCCCGGCGGCGTTTCGGCGCGTGGCGGGGGACGATTCTTTCGTGCTCCTAAAAGACCATTCCGAGGCCCTTACGCTCATTCCGGCTACCACCTGGACCGAGGTCCAGAAGCGGCTGCTCGAGTACAGAAAGTCTTCGCGGGCTGCCGGCGCCGTCGTACGCCGCCTGGTGGCCAGCGCGGTGGAAGTCCGGCCGGACAAGCAGGGTCGGATCCTGATCCCGACCTGGCTGAAGGAAGAGGCCGAGCTGGATGGTGCGGTCCTCCTGGTGGGTGCGCTGGACCGCATCGAGATCTGGAATCCGGAGCGTTTTCAGGTGTCGCTCAGAGAGGGCGACGAGGAGTTCGAACGATACGCCCCGCAGATCTTCGGATGACGTACCACGAAGCCGTGATGGGGACGGAGGTCCTCCGACACCTGGGCCCGCCGCAGGAGGGAACGGTGCTGGACGGCACAGTTGGCGGAGGCGGGCACGCCTGGCTCATCCTGCGGGAGTCGCGCGGGTGTACGGTGGTGGCGGTGGATCGCGATCCCGAGGCGCTCCGCGAGTCGGAGCGGAGGCTCGCGGAGTTCTCCGGCCGCGTCCGATTCGTGAGAGCCCGGTTCGACGATGCCGTGTCCGCGGCCGGCATCCGACCGGGCGAGCTTGCCGGAGTCCTGTTGGATCTGGGCGTGAGCTCCCACCAGCTCGATGCAGACGAGCGGGGCTTCGCCTTTCGTCGGGGTGTCGTGTTGGACATGCGAATGAATCCCGAGCTGCCGCTCACGGCGGAAGCGATCCTGGCGCAGAGCTCCGAGGAGGAGTTGACGGACGTGTTCGTCCGGTTCGGTGAGCTGCGTCGCGGCAGACGGCTGGCGCGGGAAATCGTGCGCCGTCGCGATACCCGTCCGCTCACCAGTTCCGACGACCTGGTGGCAGCGCTGGCCCGTGCGTTGGGCCGGGCACCGGGTCAGTCGGAAAAGGCGCGCACGTTCCAAGCTCTCCGCATCGCGGTCAATGACGAGCTCGTGGCGCTGGGCGCGGCGCTGCCCAGGCTGCGGGACGCGCTACGGCCGGGAGCGGCGTTCGTCGTGATTGCCTACCACTCGCTCGAGGACCGGATCGTCAAGGACGCGTTCCGGGAGTGGAGCCGAGCCTGTGTGTGTCCCCCTGAGCTGCCGGTTTGCGTCTGCCGCGGGCGTCCGTTGGGACAGGTGATGACCCGAAAGCCGGAACGGCCCACCCCGGAAGAGCTGACCCGGAATCCACGTGCCCGGAGCGCCCGCTTGCGAGCATGGAGGGCAGCGGCATGACCCGTCTCCCGGCAACCGTTTGGATGGCCTTGGCCGCGACGTGTTTTTTCGTGGCGTTGAGTGCCGCCGCCTGGCGGCAGGGGCACGCGCGCGAGTTGATGCGGATGCGCGAAGCGCTGCGAATCGAAATCGCCTTGGAGCGGGAGGCGGGCGCGGACCTCGATCAGCGGGTGCGGTTTCTGATCTCGCGTCCGCGGGTGCTGGCCGAAGGGCACGAGCGGTTGGGGCTGCGCATACCGGACGACACCCAGGTCATTCACCTCCCGGGGGCTGACTGATGGGCACCGACTCCGGCGTGCCCGTGCGCTCCGTGTGGCGACGCAGGCTGCTCCTGGCCACGTGGCTCATGGCCCTTTTGGTCGCGGCGGGCCGAGCCGCCCAAGTGCAGGTCATCGAAGGCGCCGAGTGGAGAGACAAGGCGGCGGGCCAGCACCGGCGGACCGATGCGGTGCCGGCTCGGCGGGGAGCCATTCTGGACCGAAACGGCCGGGTGCTGGCGGCGAGCCGGGAGCGCGTCAAGGTCTCGGTGGCGCCGCGCGAGGTGAGGAATCCCGATGTCGTCGCCGGCCGACTCACTGACGTGTTGGGCCTGTCTCCCCGACGCGCTCGCCGCGTGGTGCGCTCCACCGATCCCTGGATCGACCTGCTGGGCTTTTTTCCTCCTTCGGTGGAGGACGAGCTCAAGGATGTCCGCGGACTGCACTTCAAGCACGTGATGGAACGGGTCCGTCCGGGTGGAGATCTGGGCTCGACCCTGCTCGGGACGGTCGGGATGGAGGGCCCGGACGGCGGCGTGGAACAGGCCCTCGACTCGGTGCTGCGCGGCGAGCCGGGCAGCCAAATCGTGAGCCGGGACGCGGACGGAAACGTCATCCCGGCGCCGCCCTGGCTGGTCGAGGCTCCCACCGAGGGGAGCGACGTGACTCTCACCATCAACCTGGACCTCCAGCAGATCGCACGTGACGCGATGCACGCGGCGATCACCGAGACCGGGGCCCGGGGCGGGGACCTGGTGGCCATGGACCCGCGCACGGGTGAGGTGCTGGCGTTGGTCTCGCTCATGGCGGGTCGACCTGCGCTCACCGCCCTCACCGCGCCGTACGAGCCGGGGTCCACCATCAAGCCGTTCACGGTTGCGACGGTGCTGGAGCGCGGGCTGGCCGAATTGTCGGACACGATCGACACCGAGGGCGGACGCTGGACGGTGGACGGCCGGACCGTTCACGACGTGCGCCCGCGGGACCGGGTCACGTTGGCCGAAGCGCTGCGCTATTCCTCCAATGTCGCGGTGGCCAAGGCGGCATACGGGCTCTCCGACGGTGAGCTCTACGAGGCGCTGCGGGGGTTCGGGTTCGGCGTGAAGACGGGAATCGTCCTGAGCGCGGAAGCCTCGGGCCGACTGCGCCGACCCGACGAATGGAGCAGGCAGTCCAAGGTCTCCCTCTCGTACGGATACGAGATCAACGTCACGTCCCTCCAGATGGCCGCCGCGTACGCCAGCCTCGCCAACGGCGGGCGGTTGCTCCAGCCCAGACTGGTCAAACACATCGCCGACGGCCGGACGCCGGCATTCGAGGCCCGCGTGGTGCGCAGGACGCTGACGCGTGGGGTCGCTCGACGGCTGCGGAGCGTGCTGGAGCAGGTCGTGGAGGAAGGGAGCGGAGTGGCGGCACGCTTGAGCGCGTACCGGCTGGCCGGCAAGAGCGGCACCGCCCGGGCGTGGAGCGAGGGCGGCTACCAACCGGGCGACTATTTCGCGTCGTTCGCCGGGTTCTTTCCGGCCGACGACCCCCAGGTGGTCCTGTTCGTCAAGTTGGACCGGCCCACGAGCGGATCCTACTACGGCGGATCGACCGCGGCGCCCGTGCTGCGCTCGGTCATCCAGGGACTCCTCGCGAGCGGGTCCGACCCGATCGACCGCGCGGCGCTGGCGCGTTCCAATCGTGCGCAGAGTGAGCGGGACGTCGGACCAGTCCGCTTCGCGGCTGATCGGTGGCGGGCCATGCCGACCCCGGCTCCGCCGGTGCCGGTGGCGCGGACCCGACAAGAGGTGCGAGTCCCGGACGTCCGGGGACTTCCGGTGCGGGTCGCCGCGCGTCGCCTGCACGCGTTCGGTTTCCGGGTGATCTGGAGGTCACCGGGACGGATTCGCGGCACCCGGCCGCCGGCCGGATCGGCGGTCGCTCCCGGCGACACCGTGGAGATCCTGGTCGATCCGATTCGTCCGGGCGGATGACGACCGTGGCGGAGCTGGCGCGCGTACTCGAGTCCCGGGGGCTCTTGGAGGGCGTTACCGGCGACCGTGACACGACGATACGTGGCGTAGCCCAGGACTCACGAACGGTCGAATCGGGTGACCTGTTCCTGGCGTGGGAAGGGACCGCCGCGGACGGGCACGACTTCCTGGCCCAAGCCTGGACGCGTGGTGCGGTGGCATGCGTGGTCGAGCGGCCCAGCGTGTCCAGCCCGGTGCCCGAGCTCCTGGTACGGGACGGGAGGGAAGCCGCGGCCTTCGCCGCGGATCACATCCACGGATCGCCGTGGAGGCGGGCGTTCGTCGTCGGCGTCACCGGGACCAACGGGAAGACGACGACTGCGCTGCTCTCGCGCTGGGTGCTTTCGGAGACCGGCGACGCCGCAGCGTGCATTGGGACCCTGGGGGTGGTGGGGCAGGGCGGTGAGGTGTGGGAGGGAACGGAGGGCCTCACCACCCCGGGACCCGTGCAGCTCGCCGAGTGGGGAAGGACGCTCGATCGCTCCGGCGCCGTGGCTGTCGTCATCGAGGCGTCGTCCCACGCACTGGACCAACGACGTGTCGAGGCGGTGGCGTTCGACTCGGCGGTGTTCACAAATATCGGCCGGGACCACCTGGACTATCACACCGACCTGGACGACTACGTCCGCGCGAAACGGCGGCTGGCAGAGCTTCTCGTTCCGGGCGGCGTGGCGGTGGTCTTGGCGGACGAGCCCGCGTGGAAGGAGCTGGGGGCTCCGACGCTCACGTTCTCCGCTCGGCAAGGGGCGGACGTGCGGGCCGAGGCGGTGCGGCAGGGGCCTACCGGGACCGAGTTCACGTTGATCCACGACGACACCACCGAGCAGGTGGCGCTCCCGTTGATCGGCGATTTCAACGTCGAGAACGCGTTGGGGGCCGCGGCCGTGGGCCTGGTACGCGGGCGGGGACTGGCGGACATCGCGAGCGCGCTGAACCGGGCTCCTCAAGTCCCGGGCCGCCTGGAAAAGGTCGTGGAGTCTCCGTTCAGGGTCGTGGTGGACTTCGCCCATACACCCGACGCGTTGGAGCGCACGCTACGCACGTTGCGCCCGCTCGTGCAGGGACGGCTCCTCGTGGTGTTCGGAGCCGGCGGCGACCGGGACCGGACCAAGCGGCCGGTCATGGGACGGGTCGTGGCGGAGCTCGCGGACCTGGCCTTCGTGACCTCGGACAATCCGCGTACGGAGGATCCGGAGAGGATTATCGACGACATCGTCGCCGGCATGTCGGTTCACCGGTTCAGGGACTCCGACCGCCGGGCCGCGATCTCGGCGGCGCTGCACGAGGCTCGTGCCGAGGATCTCGTCTTGTTGGCCGGCAAAGGCCACGAGGCGTACCAGGTGATCGGCACCGAAAAGCTCCCGTTCGACGAACCGGCCATCGTCCGGTCGCTGATCTCGTCCCTGGATCGTCTCGGGACGGGGAAATCGTGAGCGGGGGATTCTGGACCGACCGTGCCGTTCGCGAAGCCCTCGATTTGGGTGGGCCCGATCGATCGGTGGCGACCTTCGCGGGAGTGTCGACCGACACTCGGACCTTGGGTCCGGGCGACCTTTTCGTGGCGTTGGTAGGCGAGCGCTTCGACGGGCACGACTACCTGGCCGACGCCGCGCGCATGGGCGCGACCGGCGCGGTGGTCGAGGCCGAGCGCGTCACGCCGGGCGCGGCCGCTCCGGCCCTGGCCTACGAGGTGCCCGACACGCTCGTGGCACTGGGCCGGCTGGCGCGCTTTCGTCGGCGTGCGCTCGACGCGAAGGTCGTGGGCATCACGGGATCGTCCGGGAAGACGACGACCAAGGATCTGTTGACCGGGGCGCTCTCCGAATCGCTTCGGACCCACGCGACCCGCGGCAACTTCAACAACCGTGTGGGTCTGCCCCTCACCGTGGTCGCCGCTCCGGATGATGCCGAGGTGCTGGTCTTGGAGATGGGCACGAACGAGCCGGGTGAGATCGCCGCGCTTTCCGAGATCGCCGAGCCGGACATCGGCGTGATCACTACGGTGAGCGAGACCCATTTGGAGAAGCTGGGCTCCGTGGAAGGCGTTCTCGAAGAAAAGACGGCGTTGCTGGAGCGGCTTCCCGGCGAGGGGACGGCGTTCGTAGGAGAGCTTCCGCCGGCGCTCCCCGAACGGGCTCGTCGGGCTGCGCCCCACGTGCGCGTGGCAGGGCTGGGCGACGGTGCCGATCCCGGCCTACGGCCTGCCGGTCTCGAGGTGGGACATCGTGGGTGCTACCGGTTTCGCTGGCGGGGCCAGCCCGTACGGCTCCGAATTCCCGGAAAGGTCGCCGTGGTGGACGCGCTGTTGGCACTGGGCGTGGCTGACGCGCTGGGCGTGTCGGCGAAACGGGCCGCGAGCGGCGTGTCAGGTGTCGAGCCCGGAGCCATGAGGGGTCAGGTACGAGAGGTCGGCCGGCTCACGTTCTTGGTCGACTGCTATAACGCCAACCCCGAGAGCGTCGTCGCTGCGGTCCAGACTCTGACGGACATGCCCTCGCCGGAGCGTCGCATCGCCGTGCTCGGATCCATGCTCGAACTCGGCCCCGAGGCGGCGGCAATACACGCCCGCGTGCTCGCGCAGGTCCTGCGCGCCGACCTCGATGCCGTGCTCCTGACCGGCCAGTTCGCAGACGTGGCCGAACACGTTCCTGATGATCGCGTGGAGCGAATGGACAATGTGGCCGCGGCCGCCTCCCGATTGCTGGAGTTGGCGCGAGACGGTGACACGGTGCTCCTGAAGGCGTCTCGCGGAGTGCGGTTGGAACGGGTGCTGGAGGCGTTCGAGCCACACGCAGGAACGGCGGAGGAGGTGTCCTGACATGCTCTATCACTTGCTGCCGCAGTTTTCGGACGTGCACATCATCTTCAACGTCTTCAACTACATCACGTTCCGTTCAGCAGGCGCTGCGGTGACAGCGCTGCTCTTCGCGTTCCTGCTGGGTCCGGCAACAATCGCGGGGCTGAGACGTCTAAATGTCGGAGAGGTGGTGCGTGCCCTTGGCCCGGAGACCCATCACGCGAAAGAAGGAACACCCACTATGGGTGGAGTGCTCATCCTCTTTGCGGCCACGTTCTCCACTTTGCTGTGGGCTCCGCTCGACAATCCGTTCGCCATGTTGTCTTTGGGTGCGTTGCTCTGGATGGGAGCTCTGGGCTTTCTGGATGACTATCTCAAAGTCGTCAAAAAGAAGCGTGAAGGACTGGTGGCCCGCTACAAGCTCGTGGGTCAGGTCACGTTCGGGACGATGCTGGCGACGTATCTCCTGTTACGCCCGATCTGGGGAACCGTGGATCCCACGGTCAGCATGCTGCCGTTCTTTGCCGATCTCGTTATCCGGTTTGCAGCTGTGGCGTACGTGCTGTTCGTCATCACGGTGATCACCGGCAGCTCGAATGCGGTCAACCTCACCGACGGCCTGGACGGACTGGCCGCCGGCCTTACGGCAATCGCCTGCATCGTGATGGGCGTGTTCGCCTATTTGATCGGCCGCGTGGACACCTCCGCATACCTGGGACTGCTCTACCTGCCGGGGGCCGGAGAGCTCACGGTGTTCGCTCTGGCCCTGGCCGGAGCAGCCACGGGGTTTCTTTGGTTCAATGCCCATCCCGCGGAAGTGTTCATGGGTGACACGGGCGCGCTCGCGTTGGGTGGAGCCATCGGCACGATGGCCATTCTGATCAAGACCGAATTTCTGTTGGTCATCGTGGGAGGTGTGTTCGTGCTGGAGACCGTTTCCGTCATGCTCCAGCGCACGTGGTTCCGTTATACAAAACGGAAATACGGAGAGGGTCAGCGGATGTTCAGAATGGCGCCCATCCATCACCACTTCGAGCAGCTTGGCTGGGCCGAGACCAAAGTTGTCATCCGCTTTTGGATTCTGGGAATCCTCTGTGCGATGCTGGCTTTCAGCACGCTCAAGATTCGGTGACCGAGGCCCGGAGCGGTCATGACGAGTCTCGTCGGAAAGACTGTCGCGGTGCTTGGACTGGGTGCCAGTGGAGAGGCTGCGGCCCGTTTGGTATTGGAAAAGGGAGGTGATGTCTATGTCTCGGAAACCAAGTCCGACCCTACAACTTCAGCTCGTGGAGATCGGCTCGGACGCCTCGAAGCCCGAGTCGAGCTGGGGCGTCACGACGTCGGGCGGATCGCGAGCTGCGATCTCGTCGTCGCCAGTCCCGGAATCCCGCCGTCGTCCACCATTCTGCGAGAGCTACGCGCTCGGGGCGTCCGTTGGATATCGGAGCCTGAGCTCGCCTTTCGGTTCCTCCAGGCGCCATTGATCGCAGTTACCGGAACCAACGGGAAGACCACGACAGCAGCGCTCATCGCGCATCTGTTGGACGCCGCCGGCGTGCGCCCGGGGCTGGGCGGCAACATCGGTGCGGGCCTGGGCCCACCGGCGTCGGACGTGGCGCGCCGGGACCCGCCGCCCGACTGGGCCGTCTGGGAGCTGAGCTCGTTTCAACTCGCGGACATCGACGGGCTGACACCCGCTATCGGTGTCGTGACCAACCTGGCGCCCGACCACCTGGACCGATATCCGAGCGTGGATGCCTACTTCGCGGACAAGCGCCAACTGTTCCGGAACGCGACCGATCGGAGTGTGTGGGTATTGGCGGATCAGGCCGAGGTTGAGGCGCTGGCGCTCGACGTGCCCGGACGCCGGGTTCGGTTCGCGGAGCACGATCCCGGCGGAGAAGGTGCATTCATCCGACGCGGGCACCTCACCGAACGGCTCGATCGGACCGAGGCGGAGCTGGTCCCCGCTGCTCGCTTGCCGCTGCTGGGAAGCCACAATCGCCTGAACGCGTTGGCAGCTGCCCTGGCGGTCCGGCTGGCCGGTGGGTCCCGGGAAGCGGTGGCCGCAGGGATGGCGACCGCACGGCCGCTGCCCCATCGGTTGGAGCCGGTGTCCGACCGGAAAGGGGTGCTTTGGGTCAACGACTCGAAGGCCACCAACGTCGCGGCGGCCGCAAGCGGGATCCGCAGCATGGACCGTCCGGTGGTCGTCCTTCTGGGAGGGAAGGACAAGGGCGAGTCCTTTGTGCCGTTGCGAGCGGCCCTGAAGGACAACGTACGATCGGCCATCCTGTTCGGGGAGTCGGCGGAGCGGCTCGCCCGTGAGGTGGAAGGGGCCTGTGAGACCGTGCTCGTTCCGGGGGGGTTCGACGACGTCATCCGCGCCGCCGAAGCGGAGGCGCGGCATGGGGACGTGGTGCTGCTCTCACCGGCCTGTTCCAGCTTCGACATGTTCGACGACTACGAAGATCGCGGACGTCGCTTTGCGGCGTTGGCGTCCGGGGAGCGCTGACCGGTGCCTCGCGTATCCGAGCTCGCGCGGCCACCGCGGACGCTGCCCGCCACGGGGCTGGGACTGGGCTGGGAGCCCGCCGGCCTGTTCCTCATCACGCTGCTGCTCCTGTCTTTCGGGCTGGTCACCCTCTACAGCACCAGCGCGGTAATCGCCGAGCGCGCAGGTCTGCCGGGCTACTACTTCGTGCAGCAACAATCGATCGCCGCGATTGCCGGCCTGTTTCTGCTCACGCTCTGCGCACACATCCCCTACCGGATGTGGAAGCGGTGGGCATGGCCACTGATGTTCCTGGCGCTGCTCACGCTCGTGATCGTCATCCTGCCGTTCACGGAAGGCATCGCGCCCCGCATCAACGGGTCGCGGCGCTGGATCCGGTTGGCCGGCGTCCGCGTTCAGCCGTCGGAGCTCGCGAAGCTGGCGGTCGTGGTGTGGACGGCGGGGTTGGCCGTCCGTAAGCAGCACAAGTTCCGGCGTCTTTCTCAGGGCTTGTTGCCGTTCTTGGTCGTCTGGTCGGCCGTGCTGCTGCTGATCGCAGCGGAGCCCGATCTCTCGACCGCGGCGCTCATCGCGATCGTGGCACTGACCATCGTATTCGCCGCGGGTGCCCGCGTCGGACACTTCATATTCCTGGCCGTGCTGGCCCTTCCTCTTCTGCTGTCCCAGCTCGCGGTGGGATTCCGCGCCGGACGAGTAGCCGCGTTCCTTACCGGTGGCGACCTGAGTGGGGCGGGCTACCAGGTACACCAGTCGTTGATCGCGCTCGGGTCGGGGGGTGTGGCCGGCGTGGGGTTCGCGGCAGGCCGTCAGAAGTTCGGGTTCCTCCCTGAGCCTCACACCGACTTCATGTTTTCGATGATCGGGGAAGAGTGGGGGTTTCTGGGTGTATTCTGCCTGGTGGCCATGTACGGATTACTGATCCTCGTAGGCTTTCGGGTGGCGCGGAGGGCGCCCGACCTGTTCGGTGAGCTGCTCGCGATCGGTCTGACCGGGCTGGTCGCCGTGCACGCCGTGCTCCACATGTTCGTGGGCTTGGGCCTCGTGCCCTCGACCGGACTCCCGCTTCCGCTGATCTCGTTCGGACGATCCAATCTCGTGGTCACGCTCGCTGCGGTCGGGATCCTCATGTCTGTGGCGCGAGGCCGAGGGGGCTTGAGTGCCCGCCGGGGATGATGGACCGTCCCACCTCGTCGTGTTTGCCGGCGGCGGCACGGGCGGACACCTCCAGCCCGCACTGGCGCTGGCCCACGCACTGCGTTCCATCAGACCCGACGTCCATCCGTTTTTCATCGGCGCCGAGCGTGGGATCGAGGCCCGGGTCCTTCCCGAGCGGGGACTGGACCACCTGTTACTCCGAGTTCGCGGGCTCCGTCGTGGACAGGCGCTCGCGAACGTCGGCGTCCTCACGGACCTCGGGTCGGCGGTGGCGAGGGTGGTAGCGCGCTACCGGCGTCGGCGTCCGGCTCTGGTGGTGGTCACGGGCGGATACGCTGCCGCGCCGGCGGGCCTGGCGGCGGTCCTGCTCAGGGTTCCGCTGGCGCTTCAGGAGCAAAACGCCTATCCGGGTGTCACGACCCGCCTGTTGGGCCGGTTCGCCCGGCGCCTCTTCCTGGCGTACGAAGGCGCGGCGGATCGGATTCCCGGTGTGCGCCCGAACCGCGTCGTCGCGGTGGGCAACCCGGTGCGCCAGCCGGCCGGAAAGGATCCCCGGGCGGCACGGGCCCAGTTCGGGCTGCCGAGCCACGGCCGGGTGGTGTTGGTGACCGGGGGCAGCCAGGGGTCCCGGGCTCTGAACGCGGTGCTGGTCGACCTGGTGCGGCTGCTGGCGACGGAAGGCCGCGTTGCCGACGGCTTGACGCTGCTGTGGGCCGCCGGTCCGCAACACGGTTCCGACGTTCGCGGCGCGATCGAGGCGCTGGGCGCCCCGAGCTGGGTGCGCGTACTCGACTACATCGAGGACATGCCTTCTGCGCTGGCGGCGGCGGACATCGCCGTGGCGCGCTCCGGGGCGATGACCACGGCGGAGTTTCTTTCCCAGGGACTGCCGGCGGTGTTGGTGCCGCTTCCCACCTCGGCCGAGGACCACCAGACGTGGAACGCGCGGGCGTTGGAGGCGGAAGGGGCCGCGATCCACCTACCCCAGGCGGAGCTCACCGCCGCGGGCCTGTTGGACACGCTGCTCGAGATTCTGGGAGATGACGCGCGCTTGCGAAGCATGGCCGCCAGCGCCAAACGGCTCGCCGACCCGGACGCCGCCATGAAAACCGCACGGCACCTGTCCGCTCTGCTGCCGCCTCCCTCCCGAAACGGCGACGAGGCCGGGAGCCGTCCATGAAGAGCGCGGCCGGTGCTCCCGACCACGTCCGCGTGCTCACGGAGGGCGGTGGGCCGGTGCACTTCATGGGCATAGGCGGGGCGGGGATGCGGGGCCTCGCCGAGGCGCTGGCTCGCGCGGGCCGGGCGGTGACCGGGTGTGACGCAAGCCCTCCCGAGGCGGTCGAGGCCCTCACTGCCCTGGGGGTTGCCATCGACCACGGCCACGATCCGGCACACGTCACCGGCGCTTCGGCCGTGGTGCGTACTTCTGCGGTTCCCGAGGACCACCCTGAGCTGGTGCGAGCACGAGAGCTCGGCCTGCCGGTGCTCAAACGGGCGGAGGCGCTCGGCGCCTGGGTGCGGGGAGGGGTCGTTATGGCGGTGGCGGGCACGCACGGAAAGACGTCCACCACGACCATGCTGACGGAGGTGCTCGCCACGGCCGGCCTGGATCCCACCGGCTTTGTCGGCGGGCACGTGTCCTCGTGGGGCGGCAACCTGCGCAGCGGCGGAGACCGTCACTTCGTCGTCGAAGCCGACGAGTACGATCGCTCGTTCCTGCACTTGGATCCCACGATCGCCGTGGTGACGAACGTAGAAGCCGATCACCTGGACATCTACGGTGACTTCGAGGGCGTCGTCGCGGGGTTCCGGGCGTTCGTCGGCCGGATCGTCTCCGGCGGAGCGCTGGTGGCCTGCGCAGATGACCATGGAGCCTCTCGACTGCTGTTCGGGCACGACGTCCACGTGGTCACGTACGGGACGACGGCCGGGTCCATGGTCCGGGCCACGGACGTGGGGCACGCGGACGATGGCGGATCGAGCTTTCGCGTCGTCGAAGAGGGCGAGGACCGGGGGACGTTCTCGCTTCCTGTGCCCGGGCTGCACAACGTCCGAAACGCGCTCGGCGCAGCGAGCGCGGCGCGGAGAATCGGCGTGAGTTGGGAGGACATCCGGGAAGGGCTCGCGCGCTACCGCGGGGTGGGGCGTCGATTCCAACGCCTGGGCGAGGTCGGAGGCGTGACCGTGGTTGATGACTATGCCCACCACCCCACCGAGGTCCGGGCCACGCTGGACGCCGCGAGGAGGGCGTACCCGCGTCGGCGTGTGATCGCCGCCTTCCAACCCCACCTCTACACCCGGACCCGTGAGTTCCACGATGCCTTCGGTCGGGAGCTCGCGGCCGCCGACGCCGTGTGGGTGACCGACGTCTATCCCGCGCGCGAGGAGCCGATCGAGGGTGTGACCGGGGAGCTGGTGGCCTTGGCCGCGGAGCGGGTGGGGGACGGCCCGGTCCGGTATCACGCAGACGTGGAGACGCTACACCGGGCGGTCGCGGACGAGCTCCGGCACGGCGACGTGTGCCTCACGATGGGGGCCGGGTCCATAGAGCACGTGGGTCCGCGCCTGCTGCACGTACTGGGAGAGGCGAAATGATCAGGAGTCGACGGGGCGGGGCGGCGCTGGCTGTGGCCGCGGTCGCTGCGGCAGTGTGGTGGTGGGCACCGGGCATACTCCGGGAGTTCGACGCGTTCCGTGTGACCGACGTGCGCGTGGAGGGCACGCGGTTCATGGAGCGATCCGAGGCGATCCGGGCCGCCGGCATCGGCACCGACGCGAGCGTGTGGGACGACACCGGCGCGTGGGAGCGCAAACTGGCCCGGAACGTCCTGGTGGAGTCCGCCCGAGTTCGTCGCCAACTGCCTGGCACGCTGGTCATCGAAGTGCGCGAGCGGAAGCCGATCGCATTCCTGGCCATGCCGACGCTGGAGCCGGTGGATCGGTGGGGGCACGTGCTGCCGATCGACCCGGCCCGTCACCGCCTGGATCTTCCCGTCCTGCGGCTCAACGGTGATCCGGAACGGCCGGACGCGGCCTTCAGCCTCCAGTTGCGTCGCATGCTCGCCGAGCTGGTCGCCCTGAACGAGATCGACTCCGAGCTGGTGCTGCGAATGTCGGAGCTCGCCGTGGATGAACGGGGCGACCTGGTCGTCCGCCTGTACTCCCCCGACGTGGATATTCGGTATCGGGCGCCGATTCGGGCGGCACGCTTGGCCGAGGGCCTACACTCCCTATCGGATGCGTTGACGCGGATGGACAGAGTCTCGATGGTGGATCTGCGGTTCGACGGACAGGTCGTCGTGCGTGGGCCGGAGTCCCTGTGACCGCGCCCGTGACGGAAACACGAGGAGAATCCCAATGAGGCGCGCTCCCCGAAACGGCTCCCCCCGGGCCACACGAGCATTGGAATGCGTGGGAACTTGATCGCCGGCCTGGATATCGGCACGACCAAGACGTGCGCCGTGCTCGCCACGGTCGGGCGCGATCCCGGTCAGCGAAGGCAGATCGAGATCGTGGGTGTGGGGCAAGCCCGGACCGGAGGGGTGCGGGGTGAGGTCGTCAACCTCGAGGAGACGGCGGAGACCATTCGTCGTGCGCTGGGTGAGGCGGAGCTGATGAGCGGCGCGCGGGTGGATCGCGTATATGCCGGATTGTCCGGAGACCACGTTCGGGCATCCCATTCGTTGGGCGTGGTGGCAATTGGCGGCGACGAGATCGCGTCGTCCGACATGGAGCGGGTCCACGAGGTCGCGCGCGCCGTGGCGTTGCCGCCCGACCGGGAGATGCTCCATGCCATTCCCCAGGAGTACAGGGTCGACCGGCAGGCGGGCGTCGTGGATCCGGTGGGGATGAACGCGATCCGCCTCGAGACCGATGTGTACCTGGTCACCTGTGGCAGCGCGGTGGCAACCAACGTGCGCAAGGCGATCTCGAAGGCCGGCTACCGGGTGCAACAGCTCGTGTTGGAGTCGTTGGCTTCGGCGCGGGCGGTGCTGACGGAAGACGAAAAAGAGGTCGGTGTGGCCATGGTCGAGGTGGGCGGGGCCACCACGGACCTGGCCGTGTACCTGGACGGAAAGATTCGCCACCTGGCGGTGATCCCGTATGGCGGCATGTCGGTCACGAACGACCTGGTGCGGGGCCTGTCCGTGCCGTACGTGGAGGCGGAGCGCGCCAAGGAGCGGCACGGCGTCGCAGTGGCAAGCCTCATCGATCCACAGGAACGCGTCGAGCTTCCCGGTCCCGGACCCGAGCAGAAGAGGCAGGTCTCACGGGAGCTGATCGCGCACATCGCCGAACAGCGTCTGGACGAGATCCTCGGCATGGTCCAGTCGGAGCTGGAGCGGGAAGGACTGCTGGATCGCCTGGGCGCCGGCGTGGTGCTCACCGGGGGCGGGGCCGCCATGGCCGGCATGCTGGAGCTGGCGCAGCAAGTGTTTGCGGCGCCGGTGCGGGTCGGCACACCGCAGGAGGGGCTCACCGGCTTGGCCGATGCCGTGGCCCGTCCTCGTTTTTCCACCGCTGCGGGGTTGGTCCTGCTCGGCGCCGACCGTTTTCACGAGACGGGCCGCGGCGCCTCCAGTGCCGCGTCGGGTTTGACCGCACGCGTACTGGCCTGGATCAAGGAGTTTTTCTGAGGCGTCTACATGTCCGGCCACACCGGATGGGGTGGCGTAGTTGAACAATGGGCACTACATATTGGGGTCGTGAGATTCCTGGAGACCGACATGACCAAGGCGAAGCAAAGGACGGAGCCCAATCATTCCATGATCTTCGAGTTTGCCGACCCTCCGGTTCAAAAGGCCAAAATGGTCGTCGTGGGGGTGGGCGGAGCCGGTGGAAACGCCGTGAATCGCATGGTGGACGAGGACCTCGAAGGGGTCGAGTTCGTCAGCGCGAACACCGACGCTCAGGCCCTCAAGGGCGCGCGGGCGCAGCACGTCGTGCAGTTGGGCCGCAAGCTGACCCGCGGGTTGGGCGCCGGGGCTCGGCCTGAGATCGGGCGTCAGGCCATCGCGGAGAGCGCCGACGAGATCCGCGGACTGCTGGCGGATTCCGACCTCGTGTTCGTCACGGCCGGCATGGGCGGCGGGACCGGCACCGGAGCGGCTCCGATGATCGGAGAAATTGCCCGCGAACTGGGCGCGTTGACGGTGGCGGTGGTCACGCGGCCGTTCTCGTTCGAGGGCCGCAAGCGCATGCGCCAGGCCGAGCAAGGCCTGGCCGAGCTGCGAAGGACCGTGGACACGATGATCGTCGTGCCCAACGACCGAATCCTCTCGGTGGTGGGAAAGGGCACTTCGTTCCGCGAAGCGCTCAAGAAGGCGGACGAAGTGCTGCTGCACGCCACCCAGGGCATCTCCGACCTGATCCGAGTGAGCGGGGAAGTCAACGTGGACTTTGCCGACGTCCGTACGATCATGGCCGCACGAGGGCCGGCGCTGATGGGCTCCGGCTTCGGAGCCGGCGAGAATCGAGCGGTCGAGGCGGCCCAGGAAGCCATTTCCTCGCCCTTGCTCGACAACGTCTCTATTCGGGGTGCGTTGGGGGTCCTGATCAACATCACCGGTGGAATGGACCTTGCCATTGACGAGGTCACACAGATCTCTACAATCATCCAAGAAGAGGCTGGAGACGAAGCCGAGATCATCTTTGGCGCGGTGCACGATCCGGCGTTGGAGGGTCAGGTTCGGGTAACGGTGATCGCGACCGGATTCGAAACCGCCGAGTCCACGTCCGATAACGTAATCCGGCCGGAGTTTGCGCAGCCGGCCGCGGTGCAGCAGGCTACGGGGTCGGAACGTCGCCTTGCGGTGGCCAACACGCGACCCGAAGCCGAAGGGGATCCGCTGCGCCGGTTGCCGGACCGGGTCGCCACGCGCGACCAGATCGGCGAGCTGGACATTCCGACGTTTATTCGTCGAAGGCTGGACTGAGGACGGGACCTCCCGGGCTTCGGTCCTGAGGATTCGGACTAGAGGGCCGGGAGTTTCATGTTCAACCTAGCACGACAGGGAGCGGTGGCCCTCGGGGCGGTGGCGCTGCTGGGCCTCACGATTGCCCTTCCCGGCAGAGAGTCGCCGGACGCGGGCGAACTGCAGGCGCTTCGAGCGCGTCCTAACGAGCAGCTCACCATACACACGCTGGGCCCCGGACAGACGCTGGGAGAGCTGCTGTCGCAGGAGCTGAGCGGGAACGACCAACGGGCCGTGCTCCTGGCATTCTCCGAACACGCCAGTCCGAGACGCATGCGCGTGGGCACCGAGATCACGCTTCGCCGCAAACCCGAAGACGGATGGTTGCGGGGCGTCGACGTCGACCTCTCTCCGGACCTCACCGTGCGGCTCACCCGCACCGAGTTGGGCTGGCGGTCCCGACCCATCACCACCCCGATCTTCGTGGATACGGTGTCCGCGTCGGGCGCCATCGAGGACGTGCTCTGGAATGCGGTATCCAACAATCCGGGTCTCCGTTCGATGACGCCGGGCGATCGCGCGTTGGTGATCCACCGCATGGACCAGGTGTTCCAGTGGCAGGTCGACTTTTCCCGACAGATCCAGGTCGGTGACGTCTACCGGTTCGTTTTCGAGCGCCAGGTGCGCCCGGACGGCTCCATGAAGGACGGACGGCTGCTCGTTGCGGAGCTCGCCACCGGGGGCAAGGAGCTTCGCGCCATATACTTCGATCCCGACGGGGACGGACAGGGCACCTACTATGATGCGGACGGGGAGTCGGTACGTCGCGCGTTTCTGAAGAAGCCGCTTCAGTTTCGGAGGATCTCGTCGCGGTTCTCGGGGTCCCGGTTCCACCCGGTGTTGAAGCGTTGGCGATCCCACCAGGGGGTGGACTACGCCGCGGCCTCGGGAACCGAGGTGATGAGCACCGCCGACGGAGTGGTGGTGTTCCGAGGCCGTAACGGTGGGTACGGGAACATGGTGGACGTGCAGCACTCGAACGGCTTCGTGACGCGGTATGCACACCTGCGTGGCTTCGGCCCCGGCGTTCGCAACGGAACACGCGTGTCGCAGGGGCAGGTGCTCGGGTACGTGGGCATGACCGGGTTGGCGACGGGTCCGCACCTCCACTACGAGATGCGACGGAGGGGCCGGGCCATCGACCCGCTGGCCGTAGAGCTGCCTCCCGGCGACCCCGTGCCCGACGACGCCTGGGACGAATGGACCGATGCCCGCGACCAGCGGCTGGCGCTGCTGGCCGGCGTGTCCGATCACGCCGGGCGCACCATCGCGGAGGTCACGCAGGCCTCGCTCGCCCGGGAAGCGGAAAGCCCTGCGGTCCACTAAGGGAGCTTGGCCCATATGGCGTCGTTGCTCCGCCTAGGGTCCCGAGCCGTGGCGCTCCGAACGAGTCCCCCCATACTCGGGCAGATCTCCCCTGAAGCCTTCGGGACGACGGTGTGACGGCCGGCGCGCTGGTCGTATTCCTCGCAGCGCTGACGGCGGCCGCGCTCTACGCCACCTGGATCTACCGTCGTCGGGAGCTGGCCGTATCCGGCTCCACGTTTCTCTCGATCGTTCGGGCACTGGTGTTGGGGCTCGTGGTCTTGCTCCTGCTCAATCCGACGTTGCCCTGGGGTAGGAACGGCATCGCTCAGGGAGACTGGGTTCTGGTAGACGGCTCGACGAGCCTATCGGCGGGCCCTTCATCCGAAGAAACGCCTTGGGAACGCGCGAAGGAGCGCGCGAGTGATGCAGCTTCGCGCGGCGCGAGGGTTGTGGAGTTCGGCGACCGTCCCGAGGTCCTGGACCCCGGTGCGATCGAAAGCCGTCAACCGGTCCAGACGCGGTCCCGGCTGACCCGTGGCGTCGAGCTCGCGGCCGAAGCCGGAGCGGCGTCCGCGCTGGTGGTGACGGATCTCCGAGTTTCCGACCTGGCCGAGGCGTTGGCCCGGGCTCAGACCCTGGGGATGCGGCTCACGTTCGACGACGTGGGCGAAGAGGTGGTCAACGTCGGGGTATTGGAACTGGAGATTCCGGCCAGCGTGGAGGCGACCGACACGTTTTCGGTAGGGGTGACATTGTTCGGAGAGGGTCCCGCGAGTGACTCGGTGTCGATCGAGGTTCGCCGGGAAGGAGCACTCGTGGCTGCTACCCGTACGCTCCTCCCGGGCCCAGGAGCCACCCGGAGCCTGCGGGTGGGCCTTCCACCGCCAGGTACCGAGGAGCCCGGACGGGGCGGAGTGCGGTATACGGTCAGGGCCACGCTTCCCGGAGATATGTTTTCGCCGGACGACGAACGGGTGGGATATGTCCGCACCGATCGCGATATCGGTGGCTTGGTGTTGGTCTCCGACGCGCCCGACTGGGAGCCCCGATTCCTGCTTCCGGTGCTGGCCCAGGTCAGCGGACTGGGCGGCACCGCGTACTTGCGCCTGGGATCGGGTCGATGGCGGGAAGCGCGGGTCGGCGAGCCCGCCGCCGGGGAGATCGTCGACGAGGCGACGGTGGTCGGCCGCATGGGCTCGGCCGAGATGCTCGTTCTGCACGGGGTGACCGGCACGTCTCCGGAATGGCTTTCCACTGCGGCCACGTCCGCCGCGCGGGTGCTTCTCTTTCCGGGTGACGAGGACGGGATGGCGCTGCTCGGTGTCGCCGGACGACCTCCCGCCTCCGGTGAGTGGTACCCCGTCTCGCCGCCACCGCCGTCGCCGGTTGCGGGACAGCTGGCAGATGCCCGTTTCGCGGATCTGCCTCCCCTGACGTCGGTACAGCCGCTGAGCGATGAAGTCGGAAGGACGGTCCTCAGCGCCCGCATGGGGAATGCCGGCGTCACCCGGCCGGTGCTCCTGGTGGTGGAATCGCAGGGCCGGCGAACCGCGGTTTCGGTGGCCGCGGGATTCTGGCGTTGGGCACTGCGGGGAGGGGAGGGGATGAACGCCTATCGTCGGATCTGGTCGGGAATCGTAGGGTGGCTGCTCGCCGGCGAACGGGCGGTCTCTTCGGGAGACGTGCGTCCCGCTCGGACGGTGGTGGCTGTCGGAAATCCCGTCACCTGGTTGGCCCCGGGTCGCGCGGGAGACACGCTCTCCGTGCAACTGGTGTCGCCGGGCGCGCCCGCGGACACGACGGTCCAGGTGCTACCCGGTCAGCGCTTCAGGACGCACGCGCCAGCGCCCGGCACCCACGTCTATCGGGTCACCGATGCCCAGGGAAACAGCGTCGGCAGCGGCCGCTTGGAGATCGACGCCTGGTCGGGTGAGCTGCTCACGTTGCCCGGCTCACCCGACTCGGTTGCGGCGGAAGCCGGCGCCACGAGCGCCCGACTTCAGGCGGGAATCCGGCTCCGCACCCATCCCGCGCCGTATCTGTTGCTCATCGCGCTGCTGGCGATCGAGTGGGTCGGCCGCCGGCGCCGGGGACTGCGGTAATGGCCAGACTGTTCAAGAAGTCGGACGAGAAGCGGGGCGTGTGGAAGCGGGTCGTCGACTTCGCATTCACCGACGTCCGTGTCGCGGTCAAGGGCCTGGATCAGGACGCGCTGGAGCAGATGGAGGAGCGACTCCTCGCCGCGGACTTCGGGGTTCCGGCGACGTTGGAGTTCGTGGACCACCTGGAGGATCTGACCCGCCGGGGCCGCGTGCGAAACGCAGCCCAGCTTCGAGCGGCGCTCGGAGACAAGCTGCTGGAGATCCTGGAGCCATCCCGGGACGTCGAATGGACGGTGGCGGACCGGCCTCCAACGGTCTACCTGGTCGTGGGTGTGAACGGCACGGGCAAGACCACGTCGATTGCCAAGCTCGGAGCGAGGTTCATCGCAACGGGTCAGAGCGTGTTGTTGGCGGCGGCCGATACCTTCCGCGCAGGAGCCGTTGCGCAGCTCTCTGTCTGGGCGGATCGCATCGGCGCCGACTTCGTAGGGGGGGCGGGCCGCGGCGATCCGGCGGCGGTGGCGTTCGACGCCATCGACGCCGCCGAAGCCAGAGGAACGGACGTCGTCCTGGTGGATACCGCCGGACGGCTTCATACCCACCAGGGACTCATGGACGAGCTGGCCAAGGTGGATCGCGTGATTCGGAAGCGCCTGGACGGAGCGCCGCACGAGACCCTGATCGTGTTGGACGCCACCGTCGGTCAAAACGCGATCCACCAGGTACGGGCGTTCTCCGAGGTCGTAACGATTTCCGGAATCGTGTTGGCCAAGCTCGACAGCTCGGCCAAGGGAGGTGTCATCGTGGCCCTGCAGAAGGAGTTCGGCCTCCCGGTCAAAGCGGTGGGGACCGGAGAGTCCATCGAAGACATGCAGGCATTCGATCCGGTCGCCTTTGCGGAGGCTGTCGCCTCGGACTGATACGGAGACGCATGAGCTTCTCGCTCCTGGACAAACCGGTTCAGTTCATGAAGGGCGTGGGGCCCGCTCGGGCGGCCGCGTTCGGGCGCATGGGCATCTATTCGGCGCGAGATCTCCTGTACACGGTCCCCCGCCGATACGACGACGCCTCGACCGTCCATCCGGTGGGCTCGTTGGAGGTCGGCATGGAGGCCACGGCGGTGGGTACCATCCGCTCCAAAGGCGTGATTCCCACGCGCACGGGTCTCCGAATCTTCCAGGCGGTTCTGGAGGACGACACGGGGATGATCACGTGCGCCTGGCCGGGACAGCCGTGGATAGACCGCAGGCTCGAGAAGGGGGACTTGGTCCTGGTGAGCGGGCCGGTGAAGTTCTTCCACGGAAGGCAGATCCACCCTCGGGAGATGACGGTCCTCCAACGAGGTGCCGAACGGTCGTCACCGCCCGCCCCGGACGACTCGAGCGGAGGCGCTCCGGTGTCCGGAACGATCTTCGTCAGCTATCCGGCCAGCGAAGAGCTGCCGCAGTGGGTGCTGCGGCGAATCTACGGACAAAATCTCGATGCGCTTCTCGAGCGATCGGGCGAAGAGGAGTATCTGAGCGCCGAGGAGCGCACCGCGCTGGACCTCCTCGCCGTGGACGACGCGCTCTCCGCTCTTCATCGTCCGCCCACGCTCGCTGCGGTGGAACGCGGCCGCCGGCGCTTGGCGTTCGATGAGCTGTTCTTTCTCCAGCTCGTCCACGCACGGGCCCGGCGGGAACGCCTCCTGACCAGCCGGGGCGTTCGGTTCCAGCGCACCAATGCGCTCATTCGTCCGTTCCACGAGTCGTTGCCGTATACGCTGACCGCCGCGCAGACACGAGTGCTGAAAGAAATCGTCGCGGACATGACCTCGGCCAGCCGGATGAACCGTCTCCTGCAGGGCGACGTCGGCTCCGGAAAGACCGTCGTGGCGTTGATCGCCATGCTCCTCGCCCTCGAGTCCGGGAATCAGGCCGTCCTCATGGCCCCCACGGAGATCCTGGCCGAGCAGCACGCCCGCCGTTTCTCGGAGCAGTTGGAGGTCCTCGGCGTATCGGTTGGCCTGCTCACCGGCCGCCTACCGGCGGCCCGTCGCCGGGCGGTGCTCCAGGGAATCGCCGAAGGCGAGATCCGGATCGTCGTGGGAACGCACGCGCTCATTCAGGACGGCGTGGCGTTCGACCGTCTCGGTCTGGTGGTGATCGACGAGCAGCAGCGCTTCGGAGTCCGCCAGCGCATGCAGTTGGTGGACCACGAAGACGTGCCCGACGTGCTGGTCATGTCCGCCACGCCGATTCCCAGGAGCCTGGCCATGGCGCTCTACGGAGACCTCGACCTGAGCGTCTTGGACGAGCTTCCTTCGGGCCGATCTCCGGTGCGCACCCGGATTCGGTATTCCAGCAAGCGAGGCGAGGCCTACCGCGAGGTGCGGGAGGAGCTGGAGGCCGGCCGACAGGCGTACATCGTGTTTCCGTTGGTGGAGGATTCGGAGAACCTGGATCTCCGGTCGGCAACGGGACAGCTCGAGCTTCTCCGTACTCAGGTCTTTCCCGACCACCGGGTAGATCTCCTGCACGGGCAGATGAGCGGAGACGAGAAGTACGAGGCCATGCGACGCTTTGCGGACGGCGACACCCGGGTGATGGTGACCACTTCGGTGGTGGAGGTCGGGATCGACGTGCCCAACGCCACCGTCATGGTGGTGGAGCACGCAGAGCGGTTCGGGCTTTCTCAGTTGCACCAGCTTCGTGGGCGGGTGGGGCGGGGTGCCCATCCCGGGCTGTGCCTCCTGATCTCGGATCCGGGGGAGGGGGCCAAGGAGCGGTTGGACGTGCTCCGGCAGACCACCGACGGATTCCGGATCGCGGCCGAGGACCTTCGTATTCGCGGGCAGGGGGACTTCTTCGGAGATCGACAGCACGGAAGGGACGTGCTGCGGTTTGCCGACCTGGGCCGGGACGAGGCCCTTTTGGCCGAGGCCCAGAAGCGGGCGCGTGGCCTCATCGAGCGCGATCCGGAGCTGTCCGCCCCGGAGCACGCGCGGCTCGCGCAGCTCCTGGAGTCTCGGCACGCCGAGCGACTACGCATGTTCGGCGTGGGGTGACCGCACTATGTTGCGGCGCCTTTCGGACGAGGCATCCACGACGGTTCCAACAAGGAGCGGGATTTGGCGGGCCAGCAGTATGTAGAGGTCAGTCGGCTGGCGGCTCACGTGGGTGAGCAGGTTACGGTTGCGGGCTGGGTGGAAACCACTCGCATTCAGGGGCGGATCGCGTTTGCCGTGGTGCGGGACGGCACCGGATTGGTTCAAGTGGTCGTGCCCAAAGCGGAGGTCTCGGAGGACACCTGGGAGACGCTCAACGCCCTGACGCAGGAGGCCGCCGTGACGGTGACCGGCGCGGTGCGGGCCGAGCCGCGCGCGCCGGGCGGTCACGAGCTGGGTGCGGTGTCGATTACGGTCGTGGGCGAAAGTCCGGAGTATCCGCTGCAGCCCAAGGAACACGGTGTCGAGTTCCTGCTCGACCACCGCCACCTATGGCTGCGGTCCTCGAAGCAGCGGGCGGGGCTCCGGGTGCGTCACGAGGTGGAGCAAGCCATCCACACGTTTTTCTACGACAGGGACTTTGTCCGCATCGACACGCCGATCCTCACCGGGTCGATCGGCGAGTCCGCCGGAACCCTGTTCGAGACCGACTACTTCGGCGACCGCGCCTTCCTGGCCCAAACCGGCCAGCTCTACGTGGAGACGGCCTGCCCCGCGTTCCGCAAGGTCTACTGCTTTGGCCCGACGTTCCGAGCGGAAAAATCCAAGACGCGGCGGCACCTGACCGAGTTCTGGATGCTCGAGCCCGAAGTGGCGTTCGCCGACTCCGACGACAACATGCAGCTCCAGGAAGACCTGGTAGTGTTCCTGGTCGGCTGGGTCCTCGAACGATGCGGTGCCCAGTTGACCACGCTGGAGCGTGACGTCGAGGCGCTGCGGGCCATTACGCCTCCCTTTCCACGGATCAGCTACAGCGAGGCCGTGGAGCTGTTGAGCTCTCTCGGATCTGAGATCCGATGGGGCAGCGATCTCGGGGGTGCCGACGAAACCATAATCGCCAACCAATTCGACCGGCCGGTGTTCATCTACGACTATCCCAAGGAGGCCAAGGCCTTCTACATGAAGGAGAACCCCGAGGACCCGCGGACGGTGAAGTGCAACGACTTGATTGCACCGGAGGGATACGGCGAGGTCATCGGCGGCTCCCAGCGTGAAGACAACCTCGACAAGCTGCTGGGCCGGATACGAGAGGAGAATCTCCCGGAAGCCGCCTATGGCTGGTACCTGGACCTTCGCCGATACGGCACGTTTCCCCATTCGGGATTCGGATTGGGCCTGGAACGATTCGTCGCCTGGATGACCGGCCGCCCGCATATCAGGGAGCTGATTCCCTATCCCAGGCTCATGAATCGACTGGGGCCCTGAGCGCCATCAGCGGACGTTCGGCGACGGCACCCCGAATCAGCCTTCCTCGGACTTGACCTCGTCCCAAAGCGCATCCATGGCCGGAAGGTCCAGGGCCTCGAAGTCCCGTTCCCGCTCGTGCGCAAGCGCCTCCAGCCGCGTGAACCGGCGGGTGAACTTCCGGTTGGCCGCGTCCAACGCGTCCGCCGCGTGGACACCGCACAGTCGGGCGACGTTCACCACGCTGAACAACAGGTCACCAACCTCGGCCTCGACCTCCTCCTCCCGTCCGCCGGCCAAGGAATGCTCCAGCTCCCCGGCCTCCTCACGGAGCTTGACGAGGGCCGGGCGGGGATCGTCCCAGTCGAACCCGACGCCCGCCACACGCTCCTGGATACGGTGGGCCGCCACGACGGGATCGAGTCCATCCATCACGCCGTCGAGCAGAGGACCATCGCCGCGCTCGCGGCGCCGGATCTCCTCCCACGAGGCCGCGGGCCCGCCCGAGAACAGGTGGGGATGACGCCGGACCATCTTCCGCTCCAAGCCCGCGGCGACGTCCTCGGCGTCGAATGCGTCGGTCTCCTCGGCGATGACGATCTGGAACGCGAGGTTGAGCAGCAGGTCGCCCAGCTCCCGGCAGAGCGCCCCTGCGTTTCCTCCACGAATGGCGGCGGCCGTTTCGTGCGCCTCCTCCAGGAGGTGCCGCACGAGCGATGCCGGGGTTTGCTCTGCATCCCAGTCGCAGTGCCGACGGAGGAAACGCACCAGCGCCAGGGCGCGGTCCAGCGTGCCGGGGTTGGGCCGGTAGGCCAGACGATCGCTGGCGGGGCCGCTCGGATCCCGTCCGGAATTCGGGGGAGACGCCATTGCCGGTCCGGTCGTATGTCCCATCTTGCCTCGTCATGTCACTAGATCGTCGATCTCGAGCCTGGGTCCAGGTGCAGGCTTCCGCACTCCGGCGCAACCTGGCCCGCATCCGGGAGGCGGCCGGAGAGCCCGCGCCTCGCGTGATCGCCATGGTCAAGGCGGACGCATACGGGCTCGGCGCCACCCGGGCCGTCCAGGCGCTCGAGCCGGCGGAGCCATGGGGCTACGGCGTGGCCACGGTCTCCGAGGGCCAGGAGCTGCGAGCGGCTGGCGTGGAGCGGCCCATCGTCGTGTTCTCCCCGTTGCTCCCGTCGGTCTTCGAGACTGCCGTGCACGCGGATTTGACGGTGGCGCTCTCGGACTTGAGCCACGTGGACGCTTTGGCTCGAGCGGGGCGTAAGGCCGGCCGCGAGGCCCGCTTCCATCTGGAGGTCGATACCGGAATGGGCCGGGCCGGGATCGACTTTCGACAGGTCGGCTCTTGGGCGCCCCGTCTGGCGGAGCTGCCGGAAGGCGTGCGCCTCACTGGGTGCTTCACCCACTTCCACTCGGCGGACGTGGCCGATTCGCGCGCCGTTCGCACGCAATGGAAGCGGTTCATCGACACGCTGGATCAGCTTCCGGAGACCAGCTCCGAGCTCATAGCTCACGCGTGTAACAGCGCCGGCACGCTACGCGTTCCAGAGTATGCGCGGGGTGCCGTCCGAACCGGGATCTTCCTCTACGGCGGCTGGACCGGGGAGGGACTGCCGGAGCCGGAGCCCGTCGTGACGGTGCGGGCGCGCGTGTGCGGCATTCGTGAGGTAGCTCCGGGCACGACCCTGGGGTACGGGGCCACTCACCGCGCCCAGGGCTGGGAGCGATGGGCCACAGTTTCCATCGGATACGGAGACGGGCTGCCACGCGCACTGGGAAATCGCGGCCACGCGCTGGTGCGAGGAGCCCGAGTGTCGATCATCGGAAGGATCTCCATGGACCTCACAGTGGTAGACATCACCGGCTTGGATGGGGTGGCCGTCGGAGATCCCGTCACCTTCGTCGGAACGGACGGTGCGGAGCGGATCACGCTGGCCGAGGTGGCACGGTTCGCGTCGACCATCGACTACGAGGTGCTGACGGGTCTGTCCAAGCGGCTTCCGCGGGTGTGGATCGAGGATGGGACCGACTGAGGGCCAGTGGCCGGTGAAACCAAAACGTGGTGACCGCGATCCGGGAAAGCCGGCGTGTGTCCCGGACGGGAGGAAGTGACATCGTAGACGGACGGTTTCCGCGTGGCACGCGGATAAACGGTGATCGGCGGATGCCGGGAACGGGAGAGGGAAGGCCTCCGTTCCGTGGCTGGATCCGATGGGCGGCGGCCGCGACGGTGTGTATTTCCGCGTGTCAGGACCAGATCCCCACAGCGAACGATCCGTCGCTGGTGCCCATCACACCGATCACGGTGGAGGTTCGTCTTACGGCCGACGAGTTCATCTCGGACGTGCAGGTCGTGGGAGGATTCGGGTTGGTCAGCGCGTTACCCGATTCGGCCCTGGCCATCGCGAACGGGCATACCTCCCAGAATCTCGAAGCCCGCACGATCATCCGTTTCCCCGGATATCCAGAGGCTGCCACGGTGCGGGACTCGACCGGCGCCACGGTGACCGATTCCACCCTGACCTATTTGGACGGGGAGGTGAGCATCGTGCTGGACACGTTGGGCACGGTGTTCTCCGACTCCCTCCGTTTGGGGTACGGGGCGCTGGCCCAGAACTGGGATCCCAGAACCGCCAATTGGGAGTTTGCGATCGACTCGCTCGGCAACCGGGTGCCGTGGCAGGAGCCGGGTGCCGGGCCAGTCTCGTCGTTGGGCAGCGTGACCTGGAGGCCGGCGGAGTCCGCTGACACCCTGAAGCTGCCGATCGACTCGCTGACGATCGCAGAATGGGCCGATACGACCGATCCCGCGCGCGGCCTCCGCATCGAGGCGCTGTCGGGCGCAACGCGGGTGCGGATGCGGGCGTTCGCGCTTCGCGTGCGAGCCATTCCCAGCGCGAATCCGGATACCGTGATCTCCGTGGCGGTGCCCATCAGCCCATTTGCGCGCCTCGAGTCTCGCACGTTCATCTACCAACCCGGCCCGATGCCGGACTCCACCGTGCTTCGCGTGGGAGGAGCCCCGGCGTTTCGCTCGTATTTCCGGATGTCCGTGCCGACCGAGCTGACCGGCCCCCCGTCTCTGTGCGCACAGGTGACCTGTCCGCTCGAGCTCACCCCCGAGCTGGTGAACTCGGCGCAGATCCTCCTGCGCACAGCGCGGAGTCCGGACGCGTTTCTCCCGGAGGACACGGTGTTGCTCCGCCCGCAGGAGGTGCGGGAGCCCGAACGTGCACCCCGCGCGCCGTTGGGGTCGATCCTCGCGTTCCCCGATGTAGAGCTCCGGCCCAGCGCGTTCGGTGATCAGGCGGGGATGGAGATTGAAGTGCCGTTCACCGTGTTCGTGCAGCGGCTCCTCGCAGGGCCGGTGGAGGGAGAGCCCGATCCCTCGGACGGAGTCGTGTTGCTCTCTCCGGCGGAGCCGTCCTCGTTGGGATTCGCCACGTTCGCGGGTCCGGGTTCGGTGGACGGTCCCGTGCTGAGAATGATCCTTACCGTCGGCGACCGGGTGGGCTTCCGATGAAGATGAAAACGAGATGGGCGCTTCTGCTGGCTTTTGCGGCGAGCGTTCCTTCGGGTGCGGCTGCCCAATCGGTGTTCGGGGCTGCCGGGTTGGGACTTCCGGTGGACGCCCTGGATGCGCGTCTCCGCGCCATCGGGTCCCTGGGCCCCGGCGTGATGGGCTCGTCACTCGCGCCCGACGATCCTTCGGGCGCTGCGCGTCTCCTGCTGCCGTCGATCAGCGGGACCATGCAGCCCAGTTGGGGAGACTTCGAGGACGGGTCCGAGAGCGGTGAGCTCCAGGGTGTGCGATTCCCGTTGATCGCTTTGGCCTATCCGACGCGGCACGTCGTCGTCACGGCTTCGTACGGCAGCTATCTGGACCAGCGCTGGGCTGCGGAACGCAGCATCGGATTCGAGATCGGAGGTGACAGCATTCAGGCCACCGACCGTTTCGAGTCGAACGGGGGGATCGCCACGTTCCGGATCGGCGCTGCACGGGCGCTCGGCAGTCGGGTTGCCGTAGGCGTGAGCATGGGACGGCACACCGGGAAGGTTTCGCGTGGATTCGCCCGCGGCTTCGACACGCTGTCCGCCGGATCGGACGTGGCGTCGTTCACCGACGTGGCGGAGTGGCGGTTCTCGGGAACGGTGGTGTCGGTCGGTGCCACGTTCGATCCGCTCCCGATCCTGCGTCTGGGCGCCAGCGCCACGTGGAACGGGGTCCTCACCGCAGAAGCGAAGGACGACGGTGTGGATCGGGGAGAGACCGAGTTCGAGCTGCCCATGGAGTTCCGGCTCGGCGCCAGCGCGCGGCTCACGCCGCGGCTGACCGCCCAGGCGGGTCTGCACATCGCGGATTGGACCGACGCGGACGGCGGACTGGAGGAGATCAGCACCAGCGGGCGAACGGTCGCGTTCAGTGGCGGAGTCGAGGCTACCGGCGTGCGGTTCGCCAACCGCACGTTGCCCCTGCGGCTGAGCTATCGCCGAGCGACGTTGCCCTATCGGCCGGGGACCGAGAACCCGGTGGAGAGCGCCATCGCCGCCGGGCTCGGCCTCCGTCTGGCTGAGGTGGAAGAGACGACGCTTGCCGGACTCGACCTGACTCTGGAGCGGGGCTCCCGCTCGGCCGACACGCTGGAAGAGTCGTTTTGGCGCATGACCCTGACCCTGCGCCTCTCGGGTGGATGAGGGTTCACTACCGCACGTTCGGGTGTAAGGCCAACCAGTACGACACCGAGCGTATGCGCCAGGAGGCGGAGGCATGGGGAGCGGCGCCCACCGCCGACGTGGCCTCAGCCGCGGTGTGTGTGGTTAATACCTGCACCGTCACCAACCAGGCCGACGCGGACGCGCGTCGGTTCATCCGCCGGCTCCGCCGCGAACACCCCGATCTGCGCATCGTCGTAGCCGGTTGTTCCGCCGCGCTCAAGCCAGAGTCGTACCGGGACCTTCCGGGTGTTTCCACGGTCGTAGCCGGACACGACGCCGAGCAGGTGGCGCGGGCGGTCGTGCGCCGCAACCGCCTGGTCCAGATCAGCACGCGGTCACCTGGAAAGCGCGCTGGCATCGGAGCACGAGGGCCGGCGCTGCTCCGCGAACGGCAGGGCCGGGCGAGGGCTTGGCTCAAGATCCAGGACGGCTGTGATCGGAAGTGCTCGTTTTGTGCGACCCGGCTTGCGCGCGGAACCAGTCGTTCTCGGCCGGCCAGCGAGGTGATCGCGGAGGCGCGCATGCTCGCGAAGCGGCACAGAGAGATCGTCATCACCGGAATTCACATCGGCCACTACGGAAGGGATTTGACGCCCCGTCTCTCCTTGTCGGAGCTGGCCGCGCGCCTGGTGGAGGAAGTGCCCTCGGTCCGGTTTCGCCTGGGCAGCATCGAAGCGACCGAAGTGGACGACGGCCTGATCGCGCTGCTCAGGAGCTCCGAAGGCCGGATCGCGCCCCACCTGCACCTCCCACTACAGAGCGGAAGCGACGCCGTGCTGCGCCGAATGCAGCGGTGGCACACGCGGGCCGCGTACCGGAACCGGACCCTGGAGATCGCCGCGGGAATGCCGGTGTTGGGACTGGGGGCCGACGTCATCACCGGATTTCCGGGCGAGACCGAGGACGATCATCTCGCCACCTGTCGGCTCGTGGACGAGCTGCCGTTCACCTACGTGCACGTGTTTCCGTTTTCACCGCGGAACGGCACCCGCGCAGCGGACCTTCCCGGTCGGGTGCCCCAGCGCGTTGCCGGCGAGCGCGCCCGGGAGCTGCGCAGCTTGGTTCAGGAGAAGGGCCGTCGCTATCGAGCGGCTCGGCTGGGCACTCGGGCCACCGTCCTGGTGGAAGGCGAGACCGGTGCCGGACTCACCGAAGACTACCTTCGGGTGGGAGTGCCCGATGGTGGGACCTCCGGCGGAGCGCTGCAGGGCGGCATCCTACGTGGGAATCCCGATGCGCTCTATATTGAAGGATCTGGCAGCATTGGGGCCCCGGCAGCCATGGGAAGGCCCACCGCACTCCCCCATTCCTAAACGCGTACATGCCACAAACCGCTTCCCAACGGAAGGCGCCCGCGCCCGCCGACGGACTGCGGAGCTCCCGGCAGACGTCCGGAAAGCCGCGGGCCTATGTGGAGACGTACGGGTGCCAGATGAACATCAGCGACGGAGAGCTGATGGAGGGTGTTCTGGAACGAGCCGGATACGGGATCGTCACCACGCCGGAAGACGCCGACGTGGTGCTGGTGAACACCTGTGCCATCCGTGAGCATGCGGAGCGCCGCGTGTTGGGGCGGGTGGGCGAGCTCAATCGGTTGAAGGAGGCCAATCCGGACCTGATCATCGGCGTGACCGGATGCATGGCGCAACGGATGGGTGACGACCTGTTCGCCAAGACGCCACACGTGGACCTGGTCATGGGCCCCGACGCCTACCGTACGCTTCCGGACCAGCTGAATGCCGCGAGAAGGCTTAAGGCCACGGGGGCTCGCCGACGGGCGAGGAGCGGGACTCGCCTCACGGTGCTGGACCTGGATCCCGCGGAGAACTACGCGGGCCTCGAACAGCGCCGGACGTCACCGGTCAGCGCCTGGGTTCCGATTCAGCGCGGCTGCGATCACCGCTGCACGTTCTGCATCGTTCCGTATGTGCGCGGTCCGGAAAAGAATCGGTCGCCCGAGGACGTCCTGGGCGAGGTCCGGTCCATCGTCGAGTCCGGTGTCACCGAGGTGGTGCTGCTGGGCCAGACCGTGAACTCCTACGCGCACGGGGGCACGGGCTTTCCGGCCCTGCTCCGGAGGTTGGCGCGGGTGGACGGGTTGAAGCGACTGCGCTTCACCTCGCCACATCCCAACGACGTGACGCCCGAGTTGGTCGAGGTCATGGCCACCGAGCCGGCGGTTTGCGAACAGCTCCACCTCCCGGTGCAGTCCGGTAACGACCGGGTCCTGAAACGGATGCTCCGTCGCTACACGGTGTCGTCGTTTTTGGAGAAGGTCGAACGCGTGCGGTCCGCGATTCCCGACGTGGCACTCTCCACCGACGTCATCGCGGCGTTTCCGGGGGAGACCGAAAGCCAATTCGAGGACACCTTGGAGCTGATGCGCACGGTGCGCTTCGACGAGGTGTTCACGTACCGCTACTCTCCTCGCGAGGGCACCCCGGCGACGCGCCTTCCGTCCCGCGACTTCGTCGATCCCACTGAGGGTGCGGCCCGCCTTACCCGGTTGATCGACCTGACGCGGGCCATCCAATCCGAGATCAACGTCGGTGAGGTAGGCCGGACCGAAGAGGTGCTCGTGGAACGCCCGGCCAAGCGGGACGGGCAATTGATGGGACGAACCCGACGTGCCAAGGTGGTGGCGTTCACGGGTGCCGAGGCCCTACCGGGCCAGTACGTGACGGTACGGTTGACCGGCACCACCGGTGCAACGTTTTCCGGGGTCGCCCGGGAGAGCCCGCCTCCCGCCTCATGAGCCGCTGGACGGGTGCCGCCGCGCTTGTTCTCCTGCTTGGTCTTTCCGCCGGATTCGCGGCGCTGAACGGGGGCCGTAGCGTCACCATCGAATTCGGCCTGTTTCGGTTGAGCCGCGTCCCTATCAGCCTCGTCGTCTTCGGATCCCTGCTACTCGGGATGCTGGTCATGCTCGCCGTCGGTGTGCAGAGCGATCTGAAGGTTCGCCGCATCCTTCGCGGGCGGTTGGAATCGGCCGGCTCCGGGGAGGTCCCGCCCGAGGTAGACCGTTTTCAGCAGGACCTGTTCGTGGGTGACGATCCGGAGGAACCGCCACCCTGACTCGTTGGCCGCCGGTCGTCCCGGTGGCCCTCGCCTACCTGGTGGGGATCCTCGCGGGCTCGCGTGTGGGTTGGGCGCCGGTCGCCCTCGCGGGCTTCGCCTGGAGCGTCCTGCCCATTCCTCTATGGACTCGCCCTGCACCACGAATCGCACTTGCGGTGGTGCTCGTTGCCGGGGCGTTGTCCGACGCTGCCTCGGTCCGCTCACGGGAGGACGGCTGCGTCCATCACATCTCCGCCGGCCACTTGGGCACGGTTACCGGACGGTTCCTGGCTCCGCCCGGCAGGGGTGGAGGCTCGTTTCTGCTTGAGGCGACCTCGGAGGGTGCCGACTGTCGCACGGTCGTCCGAGCCCGTTTGCGAGAGGGCGGAGCCCCGCTGGGCGTTCAAGTCGTGGGCAGGGGGTGGTGGAGTCCCGAGCCCACGGGCACCGGGCGTGGAGCGCACGCGGGACGCCTCACCCTGGACGCAGTGAGTCTCGCGCCTGCGACCGAGGAGGGCGACGGCTGGCGTGGGACGCTGGCGCGCGCTCGAGGGCGGGCGTTGGCCCGGATCCAGGTCCAGTTCGGGTCTGCGGCACCGGTCGTCGAGGCGCTGATCCTCGCCCGCAAGGAGCGCCTGGATCCGGAGATCCGGGATGCCTACGCTCGGTCAGGCGTCGCCCACTTGTTGGCCATCTCCGGCTTCCACGTGGGTGTGCTGGCCACACTGGCGGCCGGGATCGTCCGACTGCTGCGGTGCGGTCCGATAGCGAGGACCGTGATTCCGTGCGTGCTCGTGTGGGCGTACGTCGCGGTCATCGGGGCTCCGCCGGCCGCCGTGCGCGCCGCTGCGATCCTCAGCGTCCTGGTGGCCTCGCGACTCCGCGGACGCCCGACGTTCCGTCCGGCCGGGCTGTCGGTGGTGCTCCTCGGGTTCCTGTGCGTTGCTCCGGGCGCCGCGACGGGCGTGGGTTTTCAGCTTTCGTTCGCCGGCGCGGCGGGGCTCGTCTTCCTACGTCCACGACTCCTTCGCATGCTTTCCGCCTGGTCCCACCGTAGTCCGCCCGCGGCCGCGAACGCACTCGTCACTTCGCTGTCCGCCACGCTGGCCACCGCGCCGTTGGTGGCCTGGCACTTCGGCGAGCTGCCTCTGCTCGGGCTTCCCATGACGGCTGCGCTGACCCCGCTGATCTCCGCCGCCATCCTGGGGGCCGTGGCCACGCTTGCCCTCGACATCGTCCTGCCGGGGTTGGCAGCCCTTCCAGCCGGGGGGACGGTGCTCCTCCTCCACGGTGCGACGGTGCTCACCACATGGGCCGGCGCGCCGGGCTGGACGACGTACGGGGCGGCACGGGTGGTGGTCCTGGGCGCGACAGCCGGACTGATCGTAGGGTGGATCACGCGACCTCGGGCCGTCCGCCGACCGCGCGGCCGCCAGGCCTCACGCACAGGCCCGGGACGGCCCACGGTCCGGGGCTCCCGATCTCTCCTGCGGGCGGCGCCGACCCACGCCATGGCCCTTTGCGTGGCAGGGGCCGTCGGATTGCCGGCGGCCATGGATTGGGCCGGTCGCGGAAGCGCTGAGCTCACGATGATCGACGTGGGTCAAGGAGATGCGCTGGCCGTCCGCAGCCCCATGGGACGCTGGCTGCTGATCGACGCGGGGCCGGCCGGCGGGCGCTTCGATGCCGGTGCGGCGCGGGTCCTGCCCTACCTACGCGAGCGGGGAGTCGATCGGCTGGAGGCGCTCGTCATCACCCACGCCGACCTGGATCACTTCGGTGGGGCGGAATCCGTGCTCTCGGCCGTCCCCGTCGAGAGTATCGTCGATCCCGGCGTGCCGGCTCCCAAAGAGCCTTGGGCCCGCCTGCTGAAACAAGCCAGCTCGGCGGATCTTCGTTGGACGGTCGTGGACGACCGGACGGAGTGGAATCTGGACGGGATGGTTGTCGAGGTCTGGCGTCCGCCGGACTCTCTGATCGCGGAGAGCGAGGGTTCGGGCGCCAACGCGGCTTCCTTGGTGATCGGGCTGCGATACGGGTCGTTCCGCGCACTGTTCACGGGAGATGCGCCGGTGGTCGTAGAGGAAGAAGCCGGCCGGCGCTTCGGCGACGTTACACTTCTGAAAGTGGGCCACCATGGGAGCAAGACCTCGACATCCGAAGCGTTCCTGGAGGCGATTCGGCCCGAAGTCGCGCTCATCTCCGTGGGCCGTAGGAATCGATTCGGCCACCCCGAGCCCGAGGTGTTGCGTCGGCTGGAAGGAACCGGGGCGCGCATACTCCGCACCGATCGGCACGGAACCGTACGTGTCCGCTTCCACCGGGACGGATCGTTCGGCGTGAGGACCGAACGCTGACGCCTCGTAGCCGCGCACGTCGATTGTCGACAGATTTCGAGTGGCCTCGAAGCTGCTGCACGCCGTTCCGTAGCTCGGGCCGGCTCCACGTCCCTGGCTCTGGACGACCGGTCCGGGGCTTCGGATGAGCCGGCGGCAGGAAGTTTGTAGCGTCACACCCAAGAAGCCCTCTACCGCGGAAGGAAGCTCGCGCCTCATGCCCGATACCAGCGTCGTCACCATCGAGCGGCACATCATCGACCGGGAGCGAAGGCACCCCGATGCGACGGGGGCTTTTTCCAATCTCCTCTATGACATTGCCTTGGCGGCCAAGATCATCTCCCGCCAGGTGAACATGGCTGGCCTCGTCGACATTATCGGGGAGGCCGGAACCACCAACGTCCACGCCGAATCCGTGCAGAAGCTGGACGTGTTCGCCCAGGACGTGATCTACAAGGCCATGGATCACACCGGCCACCTGTGCTGCATGGTTTCCGAGGAGTCCGACGAGATCATCCCGATCCCGGAAAAGTTTCCCGTGGGGGACTACGTCCTGGTCTTCGATCCGCTGGACGGCTCGTCCAACATCGACGTCAACATCTCCATCGGCACCATCTTTTCGCTGTACCGGCGCGTCACCCCCTCGGGAGGGCGTGGAACCCTGGAGGACTGCCTCCAGCCCGGAGTTCGCCAACTCGCTGCCGGATACGTTCTGTACGGGTCCTCGACCATGTTGGTCTACACGGCGGGCAGCGGCGTGCACGGTTTTACGCTCGATCCTTCGATCGGTGAGTTTCTGCTGAGCCACCCCGACATCTGTATCCCCGAGCCCGGTGCCCGAACGTACTCGATCAACGAGGCGTATTACACGCGGTGGGGCCCCGGTCAGCAGGCCTTGGTGGACCATTTCAGAGGCACCGGCGGCGAGGGCGGCGGGTTCAGCTCCCGGTACATCGGGTCCCTCGTGGCGGACTTCCACCGCACGTTGTTGAAGGGGGGGATCTTCATGTACCCGGCGGACGCCAAGAATCCGGCCGGCAAGCTACGCCTGCTCTATGAGGCCTCGCCCATGGCGTTTCTGGCGGAGCAGGCTGGCGGTCGCGCCTCGAACGGCGAGTCCCGGATCCTCGACATGGTCCCCTCCGAGCTACACCAACGCACTCCCCTCTACGTGGGCGCTTCGTCCCTCGTCGACCAGGCCGATCACTTCCTCGCCGCGAACGTTGGCGCCTGAGCGGCGACAGGTGCGCCGTCACAAAGGTCGCTGAGCCCTTCCGAAGAGCGGACATGCGGTCTGGGCTCCGTTGGAGCTCCTTGCCGTCCCGAACCCGTGAGGTTGGCCTGCCCCCCGGGTTGGCCCCTACAGCCGCCTCCGGATAGAGTTAGTGGCGGAGGCTGATCGGCACAGTCACCACGCCTCCACGACATCACACAAGTCGTCATGTGAACCTCGTAGGTCGGAGAGCACCCGGTGCGAATCGCCATCCTGACCTCCCAGTCTCGATCCACCGCGGCGCTGGCTGCTCCGCTCATGGCCTCCGACCTGGGTCCCGGCTCCGTGGCCGTGTTCCAGATCCCGGAACGGGCCGCGCGGGGCACGCCGGCCGGGTATGCCCGGGGGCACGCCACAGCGGCGCGGAGCATGTTCCCTTCCAGCCGCAACAGCGTCTTGCTCCGCGTCGAGGATGCAGCGGAACGCTCGGGGATTCAGCTCATCCACCTGCCCACGTGGTGGGCGCCGGTGGCGGAAGGCGCGTTGGCCGCCTGGGGTCCGGACCTGGCCGTCGCCGTGCAGGCCGGGGCGTTGCCAGAGCCCCTGCACGCGCTTCCCCGTTGGGGCACGGTGCGTCTGGGCTTCGGGTCCGCGTCCTATGAGGCCGTGGAGACGGCAGTGCTGTGGAGCATTCACGACGGTGATACGTCGGTCGAGTTCCGTTTCGACCGGCTTACCGACGGTCCGGGGCGACTGGTCGTCCATGGAGGACGGGTTCCCATCCAGTTCCGTGCTACGCTCGAGGACACGCTTCGGAGCACGGTAACGGCCCTTGCCGAGCGGAGCGCGAAGACGCTGACCAATATGATCGGGTGGGCGGAACGAATGGTGCCCACGGCCCTGCCCGTGGACCTCCCGCAAGCCCGGGAGCACCCGAACTGGTGGCAACGTCGGCGCATCGGGAGAAAACACCGGAGCCTGTGGATGGACGCGCTTCGCCAGCCCCATACCCGGGAAACCGTCGGCGACGTGTAACGATTCCGGGATTGCCGGTATAGCTTGCTTCACCTGGACGGACCGTAGCGTTATGCTATGCTCTGTTAACGTCCGACTTCGGCGGGGGGGCTGAAGCTCGGAGACCTCGATGCTCGCATCCCACCCACGGGGCCGTCCGGTTCTCCGCCTCCCCTCGAAAGAATATTCCCTCATTTCGAAGCGGAGGAACGCATGCGACGACCCTGGTTGAGTCTTTCGCTCGCTCTCCTGGCCACATTCGCCTTCTCGGCGGAGGCGTGGTCGCAGGGGGTGACGACATCGGCGGTCAGCGGCCGGATCACGGACGCTTCCGGCGCGCCCATTGCGACCGTGCAGGTTTCCGTACTCAATACCGCCACCGGCGTCATGACCGGAGCTCTTTCCGGCGTGGACGGCCGTTACTTCGTACCCAATCTGCAGCCGGGCGGACCCTACGCCGTGGAGGCGCAGAGCATCGGATACGAGACCCAGCGGCGCGAAGGGCTACGGCTCCTGTTGGGCCAAAATTACCGTGTGGACTTTCAGCTCGTGCAGCAGGCCGTGCAGTTGGAAGGGTTGATCGTTACGTCCGACGCCACGTTCAGCCGCGACCGGACCGGGCAGAAGACCACGGTGAGCGAGGAGCAGCTCCTGGAGCTTCCCACGCTCTCACGGAACTTCACCGAGCTGGCCTCGCTGTCGCCTTTGGTGTCGAGCGTGGGGTCCAGCCAGTCGGTGGGCGGACAGAACAACCGCTTCAACAACATCCAGATCGACGGGGCGGTCAACAATGACGTCTTCGGTCTGGCGGCCAGCGGCGTGCCGGGCGGACAGGCCAACGGGAAGCCGATCTCACAGGACGCCATTGAGCAGTTCCAGGTTCTGGTGGCGCCCTTCGATGTGCGCCAGGCCGGATTTACGGGCGGCCTCATCAACGCAGTGACCAAGAGCGGAACCAACGAGTTTCACGGTTCCATCTACGGGTACTATCGCAACGAGAGCCTGCTTCGGGACTCCATTCGGGTCAACGACACCGACTTCACGATCGACGAGTTCACGAACTCCACGCTGGGGTTCACGCTCGGCGGGCCCATCCAACGTGATCGGATCCACTTCTTCGCTGCCGGTGAGCTCGAGCAGCGCAACCAGCCCAACTCGCTCGGGTTCGGCTCGGGTTCGACCGGACTCGGGTTGGACGCGGGTTCGATTACGCAGGTCCAGACGATAGCGGAGAGCTACGGATTGGACTTCGGTGACGTGTCTGCGTACAGCAACGAGAACCCGGCCGTAAACCTGTTCGGGCGCTTGGACTTTCAGCTTTCCGACGACCATCGGCTTTCGGTGAAGCATACGTACGCCGGCGCCGACCGCGACGACTCTCCCTCCCGAGGAGGCGGGTTCTTCGAGCCCCAGTCCGCCACATACGATTTCACCAACGAGACGAACACCTCGGTGGTCCAGCTCTTCTCCCAGCTCGGTGGCGGGTTCTCGAACGAGTTCCTGGCCACGTTGCAGTTCGTCCGTGACCAGCGGGCACCGGAGTCCATCCACCGCTACGCGACGATCCGCGTGGATCTTCCCGACGACCCGGTGAACGACGGAGCCACCATCCAGTTCGGCGCGGAGCGCTTTTCGCACGCCAACCGGCTGGATCAGGACATCCTCCAGTTGACGAACAACCTCACCGGCGATTTCGGCGCGCACCGCGTGACGTTCGGCGCCAACTTGGAGCGGTGGGCGTTCAACAACCTCTTCGTGGATCGCTCGTTGGGGCAGTACGACTTCGACAGTCCGGAGGATTTCGCGGCCGGAACGTCGAGCTTCTTCGCGATCCGCGTGCCCGTGTCTGGTGGGGCCGTGGAGGACGCTGCCGCGGAGTTCGCGTATTGGAAGGCCGGGCTGTACGCCCAGGACGCCTGGGACGTGAGCAATCAGCTCACCGTGACCATGGGCCTGCGTGTGGACGTGCCCATGACCAGCGACGAGCCCAGGAACAACACGGCGTTTGCCAGCTCGTTCGGGTTTCCCACCACGGACGTGCCCACCGGCAATCTGCTTTGGCAGCCGCGCATCGGGTTCAACTACCAGCCGGATGCAACGGCCCGCACGCAGATCCGGGGTGGCGCCGGGCTCTTTGCCGGGCGACCCCCGTTCGTGTGGATTTCCAACGCCTTCGGCAACACCGGCTTGGAGTCCGTCGAGCTCCGCTGCTTCGGTGGCAACACGCCGGGGTTCGATCCCAACAATCCGCCTACGGCGTGCCTGGACGGCTCGACCGCCCAGGCGGCCGCCGCATCGATCGCGGTGGTAGACCCCGACTTCAAGTTCCCCACGGAGCTGAAGGTGAATCTGGCTGTGGACCGCGAGTTCGGTGACGGCTGGCGGGGCACGCTGGAAGGGATCTACACAAAATCGATCGACCAGATCGCGGTGGAGGAGCTCAACAGCTCCGGCCCGTCCGGCGAAAGCTCCGCAGGTCTGGGCATCGGCAACCGAACCATCTACGGCACGCCGATCGTCACCTCGGACGACCCGTGGGCCCCCGGCCTCGTCAACGACAGCACGTTCAACGAAGTCGTCCGTATGACGAACACGTCGAAGGGGTACGGATACGCCATCGTCGGCGAGCTCGAAAAGCAGTTCAGCGATTGGTTCAACGTTCGCGGCGCATACACGTACAACCGCACGTTCGATATCCAGAGTCTCACGTCCAGCCGAGCCATCTCCAACTATGGGTTCAACCCGGTGGGCGAGTCGGTCCGTTTGGAGGACCGTCCGGTAACACCGTCGAACTTCGACCGGCCGCATCGCATTGTCCTAACCGCCAATGCGCTTCTGTGGCCCCAATTTGGTGGGACGAACATTGCGTTGATCTATCGCGGCCAGTCGGGTGGACGGTACCAATACGTCTATGACGGCGACGTGAACGGAGACGGATTCGCCGGGGCGTTCTCTTCGTCCCGCACCAACGATCTCGTGTACGTTCCGTCTTCCAGCGACGAGCTCGCGTTCCGGTCCCTGGATGACGAGCGGCTCTTCAACGAGATGGTGGAACTGGATTCCTGCCTCAGCGATGCGCGTGGCAGCATTCTCGAGCGGAACTCCTGTCAGGGGCCGTGGTCCGAATCCTTGGATCTGCGTCTCACACAGGGGATCAACACGCCACGGGGTGAGGTGGAGCTGGTGCTGGACATCTTCAACTTCCTGAACCTGCTCAACTCCGAGTGGGGTGTGCAGGAAGGGCCGCCGTTCAACACGGTTCAGCTCCTGCGGACGAGGGGCCGGGAGGGTGACGTGGCGACCGGACGCGTTCTGTTCACGTACGACGGGTTCCGGCGTACCGACGAGGGTGGAGTCCAGCGCGCGGCGCTTCCGTACTCGGTGTTCTCCACTTCGTCGCGATACCAGATCAACCTCGGCCTACGGTATCGTTTCTAGTGGAATGGTACAGTCCACCGGCGTGCCGCTTCCTCGGTGGTCGCGGGACGTTGGCTACAGTCTGCTAGCCGGTCCTTGTGCCGCTAGCGGAAGCGCAATCCGCCCCGGGGGGTCGAACTCCCCGGGGCGGATTCACATGGGACGGAGGTGGGTGCGAGGCACCGCGAGCGACCGGATGACGGCCGCCGCGAAGGAGCGTCGTAATCGAACGTCTGCCTACGTCCGGACGATCTCCTCGACGTCCCGGTCGAACGCTGCGAGGGCCTCGTTCTTCAACTCCCACGGCAAGAACGACGCTTCGAAGCCCATGCGGGCCACGCGCACCAGCTCCTCCCACGTGAAGTCGAGGTGCCGATGTGCGCGCCAGTACTCCTCTGTGAGGGTCGTTCCCGACACGAGCCGGTTATCGGTGCAGAACGTCATCACAATGCCGTGATCGAAATATGCGCGCGCGGGATGAGCCTCGAAGCTCGGTACCGCCCTGGTCTGTACGTTCGAGGTCAGGCAAATCTCCAACGGGATCCGAAAGTCCCGCACATAGTCCATCAGATCGGGATCCTCCAGTAGGCGCGTCCCGTGTCCGATTCGGTTGGCGCGGCAGTAGTGCAGGGCCTGGTGAATGCTTTCCGGGCCGTAAGCCTCGCCGGCGTGGATCGTGGTGGCCATGTTCTTGTTGATGACCGTGAAAAACGCGTTCTTGTGTTTCTTGGCCGGATAGTTGTACTCCGCCCCGGCAAGGTCGAAGGCCACCACACCGCGTCCCTTGTAGGCCACAGTCAAGTCGGCGAGGTCGCGGGACGTGGCCGGATCCATGTTCCGTATGCCGCACACGATGATGGACGTGCGGATGCCGTACTCCTCCTCGGCTCGCCGGAGGCCTCTCAAAGGGGCGTCGACGGCTTCGGTGAGGGGCAGGCCGCCGACGGTGCTCAGAATTGGCGAATAGCGTACCTCGAGGTAGCGGACGCCCTCCCGCGCATTGTCCTCCGCCAGCTCGTATGCAATGCGCTCCATCGCGTCCGCGTGCTGCATGAGCGAGAGCGTGATCCGGAACCGCTCCAGGTACTCCTCGAGATTGCGCGCGTCCTCTGCGAGCATCTTCCTAGCCAGCTCGTCGGGATCGTCGCTGGGCAACGAAATCCCCAGTTCCGCAGCCAACTCCAGCATCGTGTCGGGTCGAAGGCTTCCGTCCAGGTGTACGTGGAGCTCGGCCTTCGGCAGCCGCTCCAGAAGCTCGCGGGTGACCGGCGCGTCCACGGTCACGTAGCCATCGCCATCATCCGGCGGTGGCTCCCGGCGGAATGCCCGCGGGTTGAAGGCCCCGCTGCACGTCGACCAGCGGGGCCAGGTATTCCCCGGAGAAACAGGCGTTACAGAACGGGCCGGCCTGACGAACGGCTCGGGTCATTCCCTCCAGAGACAGGTATCCCAGTGAATCCACGCCCAGCGTCGCGGCAATCTCGGGCACGGAGTGGGTGGCGCCGATGAGCTCCTCTTTGGACGGCATGTCGATGCCGTAGAAACAGGGGTTGGTGACGGGCGGGCTGGCGATGCGAAAGTGTACCTCGCGCGCGCCGGCGGCCCGGATGAACCGTACCAAGGACCGGCTCGTCGTGCCGCGCACGAGCGAGTCGTCCACGACCACGACGCGGCGGCCGTGTAAGACCTCCCGTACCGGATTGTATTTGATGCGCGCCCCGAAATCCCGGTCCGCCTGCGAAGGCCGGATGAACGTCCTTCCCACATAGTGGTTGCGCAGCAGTCCGAGCTCGAACGCGATTCCGCTCGCCTCCGCAAACCCCAGTGCAGCGGAGTTGGCGCTGTCGGGCACGGCTACGACGCAGTCGGCGTCCACCGGGTGCTCCCGCGCCAATTGCTGGCCGAACGCCCTGCGCGCCGCGTCCACGCTCACGCCCCACAGGCGAGAGTCGGGGCGGGCGAAATACACCAACTCGAAAATGCAGGGCGCGGGTCGGGGCGCGGTAGGCAGGCTGCGTCCCACCCGAACGTCGGAACCGTGTATACGGAGGACTTCTCCGGGCTCCACGTCACGAATGAACTCGGCTCCGATGATGTCCAGCGCGCAAGTCTCGCTCACCACGACGGTCCCCGATTCCAGGCGTCCCAATGTAAGCGGACGGAAGCCCCACGGATCGCGGGCCGCGTACAGCACGTCCCCCACGCTGATTACCAGCGAGAAGGCCCCTTCGAGTTGCGACAGGGCGTCGTCGATCTGTGCCTCCACACCGTGCCGGCGGGATCGGGCGATCAGGTGCACGATGACTTCGGAATCGGAGGAGCTCTGGAAGATCGCACCCTCGGATACCAGCATGTTCCGAAGCTCTGCCTGGTTGGTCAGGTTGCCGTTGTGTGCGATCGCGAGATCGCCCTCGGCGTACCGCACGGTGATCGGCTGGGCGTTGCGTTCGACGCTTCCGCCGGCCGTCGAATATCGGTTGTGCGCCACGGCCGTGTCGCCGGGAAGCCTGGCCAGACGGTCGGCGCTGAACACGTCGGACACCAGCCCTCGCCCCTTGTGGACCCGGGCTTGTCCATCGCGGATGACGCAGATGCCGGCCGCTTCTTGACCGCGGTGTTGCAGCGCGTAGAGCGCCAGGTATGCGAGCTCGGCCGCATTGGAGATCCCGCTGATCCCGACGACGCCGCATTCTTCACGAGGCCGATCGTTCCACTCCCAATGGCCGCGCACCGAGGCGTCGGCGGCGCGCTTCATGACACGTCTCCGGACATGAGGGCAGGCAGCGCCTCGTGGAACACGGCGCGGGCGCTCTCGGCCTCGCAGCGGATGAACGACTTATCCGACGTCAGGTGCAGCCCGGCGGAGGCTTCGGTCACGTGGCCGATGGCGCGGGCCGGAACCCCATGTTCCTCCGCCACCGCCAGCACCCGTTCCAGATGCTCCGGCGAAACGGACAGGACGATCCGGCCCTGGTCCTCGCCAAAAAAGAGTCGGGTGCCCGGCAGCGCATCGTCCAGCTCCGCCGTGAACCCGGTCGGGTGCTCCCTGTCGGAAAGGGCGGACGCAGCCAAGGTGGCCGCGATGCCGCCGGTCGAGCAGTCGTTGGCCGACCGCACGAGCGACTCCGCTGCGCACTGGAGAACGGCCCGTTGTAGGGCCCGCTCCGCCAGGAGGTCTACGCCGGGCGGGTCGCCGGCGACCCGGCGGTCCTTGAGATACAGGAATTCTGAGCCGCCCAGGGCCCCCACGTTGGATCCCAAAAGCACGATGTGATCTCCCGGGGATTGGAACGTCTGACGAGTGACGTGGCCCACGTCGTCCACGATCCCGACCATGCCGATGACCGGCGTGGGATAGATCGCTCGTCCCTCGGTCTCGTTGTAGAACGACACGTTGCCGCCCGTCACCGGAGTCTCGAAGGCCTTGCAGGCGTCGGCCATGCCGAGGACGGCCTCGCGGAACTGATAGTAGATGTGGGCCTTGAGCGGGTTGCCGAAGTTGAGGTTGTTCGTGATGGCCGCCGGCTGTGCCCCGACGCACACGAGATTCCTCGCCGCCTCGGCCATCGCGATCATGGCTCCGCGACGGGGGTGCAGGTACACGTAGCGGCCGTTGCAGTCCGTTGTGGCCGCAATCCCGAGACGGGTGCCCCGGATGCGGATGACGCCGGCGGCGCCACCCGGTGCGACCACCGTGGCCGTCCGCACCGTGGAGTCGTATTGGTCGTAGATCCACGCCTTGGATGCGACGTTCGGAGATCCCAGGAGGCGGAGAAAGTCCACGGTGAGGTCGCCGTCGGCCTCCAGGTGCTCCAATCGCTCCTCGCGCAGCGCTCGAATCTCCTCGGCCTCCACACCTTCCCGTTCGTAGGTGGGGCAGTCCTCCGTGAGGGGCCGAGCCGGAATCTCGGCGACCACCCGCTCTCCCTCGCGCACCCGAAACAGCCCGTCGTCGGTCACGTGGCCGATCACTTCCGCCTCGAGCTCCCACTTCTCGAGGATGCCGCGTACCGCATCCTCGTGCCCGTCACGGGCCACCACCAGCATGCGTTCCTGTGACTCGGAGAGCAGCACTTCGTAGGGCGTCATACCCGGCTCCCGGACGGGGACCCTGGCGACGTCGATCTCCACGCCGTTGCCGGCTCGTCCGGCCATCTCCGAGGCCGACGACGTGAGCCCGGCCGCCCCCATGTCCTGGATGCCGACGATATGCCCGCTCTTGATCAGCTCGAGGCTGGCCTCTAGCAGGAGCTTCTCGGTGAAGGGATCTCCGATCTGCACCTGGGGGCGGCTGGCAACGGAATCCTCGGACAGCTCCTCGCTGGCGAAGGTGGCGCCGTGGATGCCGTCCCGCCCGGTGCGGGCGCCGACGGCCAACAACGGATTCCCGACGCCGGCCGCCTCTCCCTTGATGAGGTGCTCGTGCCGCATGAGGCCCAGACACATGGCGTTGACGATCGGGTTGCCTTCGTAGCCCCGGTCGAATTGGACCTCGCCCCCGATGTTGGGGATCCCGACGCAGTTCCCGTAGTCGCCCACGCCCCGTACCACTCCGTCGAACAGGTACCGGACCCGTCCGGAGTCGAGGTCGCCGAAGCGGAGCGAATCGAGCACGGCCACCGGACGAGCACCCATGGTGAAGATGTCTCGCAAGATGCCCCCCACGCCGGTTGCGGCGCCTTGATAAGGCTCCACGGCGGACGGGTGGTTGTGCGATTCGATCTTGAACGCGAGGGCATAGCCCTGGCCCACATCGATCACACCGGCGTTCTCGCCGGGACCCTGGATGACCCACGGCGCGTGGGTCGGCAGCAACTTCAGGAGCCGCTTGGAGTTCTTGTAGCCGCAATGCTCGGACCACATGGCCGAGAACACTCCCAGCTCGGTGAACGTGGGCGGCCGTCCCAGGATGTTCTCGATGAGCTCGTACTCGGACGGAGACAGGCCGTGGTCGGCAACCAGCTCCGGCGTCATCGGAGGGTCGCCGGCCCGAGCCGCCACGGGGTGGGGTCGGGTTGCGGAGGTTTCGGTATCGAACGTGGTCATGCGATCGCGAGCGAGCGAAGTATGGACGTGAACACTCCGAGGCCGTCGGAAGATCCGAGCAGCGGGTCCATGGCCCGCTCCGGGTGAGGCATCATTCCCAGCACGTTGCCGGCTTCGTTGACGATCCCGGCAATCGCACGGCTCGACCCATTCGGGTTGTAGGCCTCGCCGGCCGATCCGTCGGGCCCCACCCAGCGGAACACCACGCGGTTTTCGGCTTCCATCCGGTCCAGGTCGGCCTCGGAGGCATAGTAGCTTCCGTCGGCGTGGGCGATCGGGATGCGCAGCACCTGACCTTCCCGGTAGTCGGATGTGAACCGGGTATCGGCGTTTTCCACCTTGATCCAGGCATCTCGGCCCTGGAAGCGTAGGCCGCGGTTCCGGAGCAGGGCTCCCGGCAGGAGCCCCGCCTCGCAGAGCACCTGGAATCCGTTGCAGATTCCGATCACGGTGCCGCCAGCCTTCGCGAACGTCTCCACGGCGTCCATCACGGGGCTGAAGCGGGCGATCGCGCCCGGCCTCAGATAGTCTCCGTGCGCGAATCCGCCGGGAAGCAGCAGCACGTCCGCGTCGGACAGGTCCACGTCTCGATGCCATACGAACTCGACCTCGGCGCCCACCTGCTTGAACGCGTGGTATCCGTCGTAGTCGCAGTTGGAGCCGGGGAACGTTACGACAACCGCCTTCATTCGCCGGCCTCCACGTGGACGTCGACGTCCTCGGTAACCGGGTTGGCCAACAACCGATCGCTCATCTCGATGGCCGTCGCCTCCGCGGCGGCGCGGGATGGCGCCTCGATCTGCAGCTCGATGGACTTGCCCACGCGAACTTCCTGCACGCCGGCGTAGCCCAGATTGGCGAGCGCGTGTTCAATGGCCTGACCCTGCGGGTCCAGGAGTCCTGGCCGCGGGGTAACGCGGACGCGGACGCGAAATCGAGTCAAGTGGTCTCCTCCGGATCTACGGTGGTGGCCGACGGCGGACTGGGAGCGGCTCTCCGAATCTCGCCGTAGTCCAAGGGCCGAGTAGCCTCGTCTTCGGGCTCGTCCAGCAGCGGATCGCGGTCGGGCAGTCGGTCGAGCAGGCCCATGATGAACGAACGCGCCAGCCCCATGCAGGTGTAGAGGGCCAGCGCCGGGAAGAAGTAGTACCTCGGCACGAGGACGGCGGCCGTGAGGCCCGCGGTCATCCACCCGAGGTGAAAGCGCCCGACCCAGGTGCGCAGGCTGACGCGAGGCACCGCGGGATAGGGCACGTGGCTGAGCATGAGGATGGCCACGGCCACGGTGATGCCGGCGACTACCTGCGGTTGATCGAGGTGCGGCAGGTTGGCGCGAAACCAGCTCGTGGTCGTGAGTGGGTAATACGTGGCGAGCAGCATCCCGGCGGTCGGGGAAGGGAGCCCGATGAAGTGTCGCCGTGCGTGACCGCCCTGCTGCACGTTGAAGCGAGCCAGGCGCACGACCACCGCGACGACGTAGGTGAACGGCAGGATCCAGCCCCATCCCTCGAGGAAGTACCCCCGATACACGATGAATGCCGGTGCGACCCCGAAGGAGATGGCGTCGACGAGCGAGTCGAGCTCGCGCCCGAAGTCCGATCCCGTGCGGGTGAACCGGGCGATGCGGCCATCGAGGTTGTCGGTGATGGCGGCGAAGACCACGAACCAGGCCGCCCACACGAGCTCGCCGCGCTCCGCCGAGATCATGGCCCACATGCCGAGAAAGAGGTTGCCGAGCGTGAACGCGGACGGGAGAACGATGACCCCGCGTTGGAGGCGGGACTCGCGTCGGTTGAGAATCACGATGGCGTTTCCCCGGTGGACGACGGGGGTTCCGGGACCGGGGCCCGCGCCAGGGCGGTGACGCCCGCGCGGACAGACTGTCCACGGGTGCAGGTCACCGTCCAGTCGACCGGCACGGTCAGCTCGACCCGCGAACCGAAGCGGATGAGCCCGATCCTGTCACGCTGCCGCACGACGTCGCCCTCGTCGGGATCGGTGACGATCCGGCGGGCCACCCAACCGGCGATCTGACGCACCACCACGGGGCCCGCATCGGTCGCAAGCGTCAGCGTCGACTGCTCGTTGTCGGTCCCGGCGACGGGCGACCAGGCCGCGTGAAACCGACCCTGTTTGTAGCGCCGCGCCACCACTTGGCCGTCCAGCGGGGCGCGCTGCACGTGTACGTTGAACACCGAAAGGAAAATCCCGATGCGGCGGCCCGGACCTCCGAGCTGGTCGTCTTCCACATCGGTAACGTCGGTGACCCGCCCGTCCGCCGGAGAGATGGCCAGGTGAGGTTGGGCGGGGCCGTGCCGTCTCGGGTCGCGGAAGAAGAAGAGCACGAACAGAAGCGGTAGCGCCGCGAGTCCGATCGTCCACCCGACGGCCAAGCCGAGCCCCATGCTGAGCGCCGCGCCCAGCGCGGCCCCGATCACTGCGGCGGCGATCGCGAACGGCACGCCCTCGGGAGCGATTCTCATGCGGGTTGGCCGACGCGCCGAGGGTGCCATTCGTCCAGCTCGGCGCCTGTCAGCAGACGGAAGATCTTCAGGTAGCGCTCGGTCATGTGCTCGACAACGTGGGGCGGGAGCGTCGGGGGTGGCGGTCCCTTGTCCCAGTCCAACGTCTCCAGATAGTCCCGTAGCGGCTGCTTGTCGAGTGACGGTTGTCCCCGGCCCGGAGCATAGGATTCCTGCGGCCAGAACCGCGAGGAATCCGGCGTCATCACCTCGTCGATCAGGCGTAGCCGTCCCGAGTGGTCCCAGCCGAACTCGAACTTGGTATCGGCCAGGATGAGCCCGCGGTTCTCCGTGGTGCCGATGCCGAACGCGTACAGCGCGAGCGTCAACTGCCGTACCCGTTCCGCGGCCTCGGCGCCCACCAGCTCTTCCACGCGGGCATACCGGATGTTTTCGTCGTGTCCCTCGTGGGCCTTGGTGGCCGGCGAGAATATGGGCTCCGGCAGGCGGGCGCTCTCCACGAGGCCCTCCGGCATCGGCTCGCCGGCCAGGGTCCCGGATGCACGGTACTCCTTCCAGGCCGACCCGGAGAGATAGCCGCGCGCAACGCACTCGACGGGCAACGGCGTGGTGCAGTGTACCAGCATGGACCGGCGGGACCAGTGCTGCGGATCCACGTCTCGCAGGGCGGGCAGTCGGTCCGCGAGGTCGTCCGGATGAGCGGAGATGAGGTGATGTGGGGTGAGGTGGCCGAGACGCTCCAGCCACCAGGCCGTGAGCATCGTCAGGACCTCGCCCTTGCGGGGCACCGACTCGGACATGACCACGTCGAACGCGCTGACGCGGTCACTGGCCACGATCAGGAGCTGGTCGTCGTCTACCGCATAGATGTTGCGGACCTTACCTCGTGCCACCGGCCGGAGAGGGAGGTCGACGTTGTGCAATCCCGGTCGGCCGGAGGAACGACTCACACGCGTACCGTGGGTTTCGAGAGTTCGGGCATCCGGGCATCGGGTGCCGCACGAAGCACGGGACTCACCTGGGCGTCCAGAAACGCGTCGACCTGCTCGGGTGCCCGGCCCACGAACCCCGCAGGGTCGATGAGCGCCTGAAGCTCGGCCAACGAGAGGGAGAAGTGAGAATCGTTCGCCACGCGCAGTAGCAGGTCGTTGTCCTCGGCGCCGCCCTTGATCCGCTCGGCGGCGGCGCGCGCGTGCACGCGGATGCGCTCGTGGAGCTCTTGCCGGTCGCCGCCGCGACCGGCGGCCTCCATGAGGACCGGCTCCATGGCCATGAAGGGAAGCTCGGCCCGCAGGGTGCGATCCACGACCGCGTCGTTGACAATGAGCCCTCCGGCGATGTTTTCGGCGAGCACCAGGGCCCCGTCCACGGTCAGGTAGGCGTCGGGCACCGACACGCGCTTGTTTGCCGAGTCATCCAGAGATCGCTCTAGCCACTGGGTGGCCGCGGTGAACCCCGCGTCCTGTGCGAGGGTGACGGCGTGACGCGCCAGCGCGCACATGCGCTCGGCCCGCATCGGATTTCGTTTGTACGGCATGGCCGACGATCCGATCTGCTCGGCTTCGTACGGCTCTTCCACTTCGCGGAGGTGGGCCAGCAAACGGAGGTCGTTCCCCCACTTTGAAAGGGAAGCGCCAATGCCGGCCAACGTCTGGAGAAGCGCCTGGTCGACCTTCCTCGGGTAGGTTTGGCCGGTCACGGCATAGCGATCCTCGAAGCCCATCTTCCGGGCTACGAGACGATCGAGCTCCTCGACCTTGTCGTGGTCGCCGTCCAGGAGTTGCAGGAAGGACGCTTGTGTGCCGGTGGTTCCCTTCGCGCCCCGCAGCTTCAAGGTCGCGAGGCGAAAGTCCAGCTCCTCCAGGTCCAACAGCAGGTCCTGAATCCAGAGCGTGGCCCGCTTTCCGACGGTGGTCGGCTGCGCCGGCTGGAAGTGCGTGAACGCGAGTGTCGCGAGCGCGCGGTGGTGTCTGGCGAACGCGGCGAGCGACTCGACCACGCGGAGCACGCGTGCCCGGATCAGATAGAGGGCCTCGCGGTGCAGAATCAGATCCGCGTTGTCCGCGACGAACGCGCTGGTCGCTCCCAGGTGAAGCACGGCGCGGGCGGTCGGCGCCACGTCGCCGAACAGGTGCACGTGGGCCATCACGTCATGGCGGAAGCGTCGCTCGTATTCGGCGGCACGGGCCAGGTCCAGGTCCTCCGCACCCGAGCGCAACGCTTCGAGCTGCTCGTCGTGAATGTCGAGCCCCAGCTCCTGCTGGGTTTCCGCGAGGGCGATCCAAAGCCTTCGCCAGGTCAGGAACCGGTGCCGCGCGGAGAAGATCGTCTGCATCTCGGGCGAGGCGTAACGTCCGGCCAATGGGTGCCGGTATGCGTCTGAGTTGGGCGCTTCGGTCACCGCCAAACGAACTCCCGCATGTTGTAGGCTCCGTTCGATTCGAACTCGATGCGCACACGGCCCCCGCGCTCCTGAAGGCTGAGTAGCACCTGTCGGGCCTCTTCCGCCGCGCGAATGGGAGCGCGGTTGATCCGAAGGATCACATCTCCTTCGGTAATCCCCAGCGCGCGGGACAGGGCGTCGCTGATTCCCACGACCAACGCCCCTACGCTGCTCGCCGTACGGCGCTCCGCCTGGATGGCGGCGGTCAGCGTCACCAGCTCCAGCTCCTGCAGCACCGTCACCCGCTCGGCGGTGAGGGAAGGGAGGTCGGTGGCGCGGAGCAGCACCGGCTCCGACCGGCCTTCCACGAGCAGTTCGGCCGTATCGCCGGCGCGGAGGTCCAGAAGCCCGGACTGGAAGTCCAACGGGTTCGTCAGCGGGCGTCCGTTCAAGGCGAGTAGCATGCGGCCCGCGCGGATGCCGGCCTCGGCGGCCGGGGACGATCCCGATACCTGTGACGCCAACACGCCGCGACGGCGACCCCATTCGTCCGCCTCCGCTTCGTCGACGTCGATGCCCAACCACGCCCGCCGAATTTGCCCGTCGTCAATGAGGTCCCGAGCGACCCGAAGGGCACGGTCGATGGGGATGGCGAACCCCAACCCCTCACTTCCGCCGCTTCGGGAAAAGATCGAGGCGTTGACGCCCACGACCTCTCCGAGCGCATTGACCAGCGGGCCCCCGGAATTCCCGGGGTTGATCGAAGCGTCCGTTTGGATCATTCCCAGATAAAAGCCGCGGTCGGTTCCGTCCGGCACGATGTGACGGCCCAGTGCACTGATGACTCCGGCCGTGACCGAGGGCTCGGTGTTGGAGAGCAGGTTGCCGAAGGGATTGCCGATCGCGATGGCCCACTCCCCGATGAGTAGATCTCCGGATTCACCCAACGGGGCTCTGGCCAACGGCGTCCCGCCCGCATCGTCGACCCTTAGGACCGCGATGTCGGTGACCTCGTCCGTTCCCACCAACGCGGCGTCCAGATCTCGGCCGTCCGCCAACGTGACCATGATCCGCTGGGCACCCTGCACGACGTGATCGTTCGTGATCACATGGCCCTGATCATCGATCACAAACCCCGATCCCAGACCTGCGATGACCCGTTCCCGGGAGGGGGCGAAGAAGCTGTCGAAGAAGCTGCGGGAGCGAACCCGCTGCGTCCGCTGCACGTGGATGGTGACCACCGACGGCGCCACCCGCGACGCCGCTCGCACGATCGCGGTGGCGCGGGACTGGTCGATTTCCGAGCCCTCGGCGGGAAGCCTCCCGGGACGCGCCGGGGGCCGCTCCTGGGCGTCGAGAGTGGCCTCCCCACCCCGGTCGGCGGGCAGCTCCCCGCAGGCCTGGGTCCCGATGAGGATGAGCAGCGTGCCCAGCACGGAGCGCGTGCCCAGGCGCGCCAAACCGCAGAAACTACGCATGCGTGTGCATGTCCTCGCGCTCACACGGCCTCGACCAACTCCCGGCCCAAGGACCGCCAGTCCTCGAGGAAGCGCTCCAGGCCGATGTCCGTGAGCGGATGCTTCAGGAGTTGATATAGGACCTTCGGCGGCAGGGTCGCGCAGTCCGAGCCGATTCTCAGCGCCTCGACCACGTGCCCCGGATGGCGCACCGACGCGGTGAGAATCTCCGTCGCAACGCCGTAGTTGTCGTAGATCTGCCGGATGTCGCCGATCAGGGCCATCCCATCGTGGCCGATGTCGTCCAAACGGCCCACGAACGGTGAGATGAACGTGGCTCCTGCCTTGGCGGCCAGCAGCGCCTGGGGGGCCGAAAAACAAAGTGTGACGTTGACCCCGATTCCCTCCGTCCGCAGACGGCGGCAGGCGCCCAGGCCGGCCTCCGTCAGCGGCACCTTCACGACGATTTGATCGTGGATGGCAGCGAGCCGCCGGCCCTCTTCGACCATTTGCTCGGTCTCGACCGCAATGACCTCGGCGCTGACCGGGCCGTCCACGATGCGCGCGATGTCCAGGAAGATGTCGTCGGCTTCACGCTCCCCGGCCGCCTTGGCGACGAGCGAAGGGTTGGTGGTGACGCCGTCGATGAGGCCTGCTGCCGCGGCGCGGCGAATTTCGGACACGTCCGCAGTGTCGAGAAAGATCTTCATGTACGTGACAAGTTGGAGTGGAGCACGGACCCGGCAGCCGGGTCCGTGGGAGTTTCGTTCGGGTAGCGCACTCGGACCAGGTACAGACCTTCCGGCGGCGCCGGCGCCGAGGTGACCACGTCTTCCTGACCGTTCAACAGGCGGGTCATGTCGGCCGCCGGCCTCCTCCCTCGAGCCGCGGCCACCATGGTCCCGACGAGGTACCGCACCATGTGGTGAAGAAACCGGTCCGCAGAGATCCAATATTCCAATCCCAGCGTACCCCAGGTACGCCATTCGGATCGGGTCACCGTGCAATCGTGTCCCCGCTCTTCCTGCCCGGCTTTGGCGAATCGCCGGAACGAGTGGGCACCGAGCGCTTCCTGCGCCAAGGCCTGCAATCCCTGCAGAGGCACCGGCGCGCCGAGGGCCCAGCAGTACGGACGCACGAAGGGAGATCGAGACGCTTCGGATACGCCCAACCGGTATGCGTACGTCCGCTCCACCGCGTGGAAGCGGGGGTGGAAGTCGGGCGGCACGGCCCGGGTGGACTCGACCCAAATGTCACGCGGGAGCACCGCGTTCAACGCGGTCCCGAAACGCTCGGCCTTCCACCCCGCGGGCACGTCTACCGTCGCTACCTGCCCGGTGGCGTGCACCCCTCGATCGGTCCGTCCGGATGCCAACACGGTCCTTCGGCCTCCAACCAGACGGGCAACCGCATCCTCAACGGCGCCTTGCACCGTGGGAGTGTCCGGCTGGACCTGCCAACCGGCGTAGTGGGTGCCGTCGTAGTGGAGCGACAACCGGAGGCGGATCTCCTCCCCTTGATTCACGCCCGGAAACTAGTGTGCCGTTGCGAAAGTCGCTACGCCATTCAGAGGGAGCAACGCCGTTCGTCGTGATGCATCGGCGTTCAACTGCCACACTACTTTTCAAACGGGACCTCAGGGTACCTATGCCCATCCAGGGGAGGGTCGACGGGTGTCGTGTCGACGTCCTATGCCTCCGCGAACCGCACCGCCCGCGAGGCGCGCACGAGCGCACTGAGCCGCCAGGGGCCCGGCACCGGGTCTCGGTCCGTTCGGACGAGAACGATCTCTGCCGAAGCCGGCGTCAACCGCCCGATGGCGAACGGCACCCTGTGACGATCTTGCTTACCCATGCTGTTTCTCCCTTCCGGACGGAGCAGCGAATCGCGCAAAGCCCCGCGTTTCGAATTCAGTACTTCCGAATCACGCCCACGACGACGCCTTGAACGGACACGTCGTCCGCATCGACGAGAATCGGATCCATAGATTCGTTGGCGGGCTGAAGACGGACTCGGCCTTGCGGTTCGCGATAGAGCTTCTTGACGGTGACCGAATCCCCACCCACCAGCGCGACCACCATCTCTCCGTCCTGAGCGGTGGGTTGAGAGGCCACCACGATGAAGTCTCCGTCCCGTATCTGCTCGTCGATCATGGAGTTGCCCTGGACGCGCAACACGTAGTTTTCCCGTCCCCGCCGAATCATGTCCGTGGGAACCGCGAGGCGTTCGGTGTCCTCCACGGCTTCGATGGGGAGTCCGGCCGCAACCCTGCCCAACAGAGGAAGGTCCACGGCATAGCCGGGAGAGTCTTCCCGTACCAACTCCAGTGAACGGCTCTCGTTGTACGATTTCCGGAGATAGCCCTTCTTTTCCAGGTTGGTCAGGTGTTCGTGCACGGTGGCCAGCGAAGCGTATCCGAACGCCGCGGCGATCTCTTCGAAGCTGGGCGCATAGCCGTGCTCGTCCAAAAACGCCTCGATGTAGTCGAGGATCTCCTTTTGCCGCTTGGTAAGGGGCATCGTTCGTGCGTCCTCCACCTTTGGAAACCGAATAGGCACCGAAAATAGAGTACCCGAATGTTCCCCGAAATGCAATCCCGGGGCGTCCGGTCGCCGGTGGGGGCGCCATGGAACGTTCCTTGCCACTAATTACGTGCCGAGTAACGGCGGCCAATCGATCGATACCGCGGGACCCGTCGTTGTCGAGTGCCCTTCGGAACAGGGAAGAGTCTTTTGCAGGTTGGGTCGGTGACGGAACCGAGCGTGACGGACGCAACTCCTGAGGCGCCTGAAGTGCAGGAGGGCTGGGAGTCCGGCTCCCTGCCGGTTTCCCAGGTCCATGACCTGTTCGTCGTCCTCCAGAAGGCCCTGCGCGCGTTCCAGCTCTACGACGAGAACAACCCGGTCTACCAACGCTTTGTGAGCAATCTTCGCCAGGCGTTGGAGGAAATGTGGCTGGACGTCGACGAGCTGCGGGTACAGGTGGAGGAGCACCGGCTGCTCTGGTTCGGGGAAGAGGTGTATGCGAACGAGACCCGCACCGAGTCCCTGGCGTTTCTGTTCTTCAAGGACGGTGTGCGCGAAATCCGCTTCCTCAAGGGGTTGGCGCAGAACGAGCTCGAGCGGCTGCTCCGTGCGCTGCAGCGTGCTCGGAACTTGCGACCGGAGGGTGAGGACCTGCTCACCATCCTGTGGGACGAAGATCTGGAGTACTTCGACTACAAGTACGTGGATCTCCTGGCCGAAGGAGTCGAAGTCCCCGATACGGGAAGTGATACAGGAGAAGTGGCGGCTGCCTGGGCGGAGGAAGCCGAACCCGACGGTGAGGCCGCTGCGGAAGAGGGAGAGCCGGGAGAGCCGGCTTCCGAGCAAGAGCCGCCCAAGCCCAAGGTCAGCCACGAGGACTTCAGTCCCACGCTCTACTCGCTGGATCCGCGGGAGCTGGAGCAGTTGCAGCGAGAGTTGGCTGCCGAGATGGAGCGCGATCTCCGATCCTCGGTGCTCGCCGCCCTGTTCGACCTGGTGGAGGATCCCGAGAAGCGGGAGCGGCAGGGCCGAATCCTCGAAGTCTTCCACACACTCCTGCCGAACTTCTTGAGCCGCGGGCTGCTCGGCGCGTCGTCCGCGGTGCTCGCGGAGATCAACGCGCTCGCCGCCCACGCGACGGTGCTGGACGAGGCCGGGAAGTCGCGGGCCAACTCGATCCTCGACGAGATCTCGGGCTCCGAGGCGCTGGAGGAGCTGGTCCGAGCGCTCGAGGACGGCACCATCGAAGCGGCTCCTCGCCAGTTGGCGGAGCTGCTGCAACACCTCCGCGGCAGCGCCCTGGCGCTCCTCATCAAGGCCTCGGAGGAAACCCCGGACAAACGCCTGCAGAGCGTGATCTTGGAGGCGACGGCGCAGATCGCCGAGCGGAGCGCCCACACGGTGGTGGAGCTCCTCTCGGGCGACGACGCGGGCCTCCTTGCCGGCGCGTGCCGGCTGGCCGGCCACATGGGAATCTCCGAGGCGGGGGCGGCCGTAGCGCGCCTGGTGGATCATTCATCCACCGAGGTGAGGTTGGCGGCGGTCGAGGCATCGGTGACCCTGAAGGCGTCGACCGCGGCTTCCGCGTTGGAGGGCGCGTTGGCAGACCCCGAGCGTGAGGTTCGCATCGCCGCCGCGAGAGGACTCGGCGAGCTGGAGTACAAGCCGGCCGCGCCGCGGCTCAAGGAGCGTGTCCAGGCCCGGTCCATCCGTCAGGCCGACATCTCGGAGAAGATCGCCCTGTTCGAGGCCTACGGCGCCGTTGGTGGTGACGATGCGGTCGAGGTGCTGGGCAGGTTGTTGACCAAGAAGGGCTTGCTCGGACGAAGGGAGAACGAAGAGATCCGGGCCTGTGCCGCGCTGGGTCTGGGCCGGGCGAAGACCCCCAAAGCGCTGGAGTACCTGAAGGCGGCGGCGCAGTCGGCCACCGAGCCGGTCGTGAAGAGCGCCGTCTCGAGGGCCATGAGGAGCATCACCGGATGAATACCGCTCAGGAACGGCCCGTCGGCGATCGCCAGACGACGCTCAGAACCCAGGAAGAAGGGCGCCGCATGCTGGCGGTGTTCTACGCCGCACTGCGGGCCCTCAAGTTCTACCCGGTCGAGAACGAGACCGTCCAGAGCGCCCTGTCCGAGCTCCACGCGGTCATGATCCCGCTGGTCGAGCGGGAGGGTACCGTAGAGCTCCAGGTGGTCGGCGACTTCTTCTTTCTCAACGAGACTCGGCTACGCCTGGATCTGTCGAACTTCTCCACCTTCGGAAACTTCTCCAAGGCGCTCCAGAGTCACGGCATCGGCTCATTCCATGTGACGCTGGGTGTGGAGCGCTCGGAATGGGCGCCGCTTCTGTCGCTGCTGCTTCGGAAGCCCAACTCCGAAGATCCGTTCGGCGCGTTTGTGGAGGCGGCTGACGCCGCGTCGATCCGGCACATCGACTTCAAGCCCGAGCACGACGTCCCTCCTCCCGAGCTCGACGAGGCCGAAGCCAAGCTGAGGGCGAAGAAGACGTACGTACGGTCGGTCAAGGTGGCCAAGGACGTGCTTACCGATGTCCGCTTGGGACGGGCGGTCAACGTGCGGAAGGTGAAGCGCGCGGTGCAGTCCATCGTGGACCAGGTGCTCTCGGACGAGCCGTCGATCGTGGCGATGACCACGCTACGGGACTTCGACGAGTACACGTTCACGCACTCGGTCAACGTCTGCATCTTCTCGCTCGTGATTGGCCAGCGGCTGGGGTTCAGTAAACATCAGCTCTACGAGCTGGGCTTGGGCGCACTGTTCCACGACGTGGGCAAGGAGCGCATCGACAAGGAAGTCATCAACAAGCCCGGGTCCCTGTCCGACGAGGAATGGACGGCCCTGAAGGAGCATCCGGCGGAAGGCCTGCTGGCCATGTTCGACCTGCGTGGCTTTACGGACGTGCCGTACCGGCAGATGCTCATGGCCTATGAGCACCACATGAAAGTCGATTCGTCCGGATATCCGACCAATCGCCGTCCGCGCACCCCCGGATTGTTCTCCAGGATCGTCGCGGTGGCGGACGCGTTCGATGCGGGCACCTCGGTGCGGAGCTACCAATACGAGCCCTGGCCGGCGGACGAGGTGCTCCGTGAGATGCGTGACAATCCCCGGCGCGGACAGGACAAGCTCCTCGTGAAGGCCCTGATCAATGCCACCGGCGTCTTCCCCGTGGGCACGCTCGTGATCTTGGACACGTTGGAGATGGCCGTCGTCTCCCAGGCCAACACCGACCCCGAGCTACTCCACCTTCCCAAAGTGGTGGTCATCTCGGACGCGATGGGAGCTCCCCGGCCGCAGCCCTACACGGTGGACCTCTCCGAGTTGGATCCGGCTACGAACCAACCCAAGATGACCATCATCAAGACCACCGATCCGCAAAAGTACGGGATCCGCGTCAGCGACTACATCACGTAGAAACCGGCATTGGCCCGGGGCCGAATCACGTGGAAGTCGCATCCGGCCGCAACCGCGAAAGGGCCTCCGGATCGGGCTCCACGAAAAGCGTCTTTTCCCGTTCCACGGCTACGGTGCCCTTCGCCGCGCCACGGGGCTTTCTCACGTATTTGCGGCGGGTCCAATCGACCGGCACGGTGGCGGAGTGTCGCGCTTTCGAATGCAGCGCCGCCAGGATGGCCGCCTCTTCCAAATCCCGAGCGGGCGGCGCGTCGGAGCTCGTCCAACGCAGGATGACGTGGGCCCCACCCGCCTGACGCGCGTGTAGCCATACGTCGTCGGGACGGGAATGCCGAAACGTCAACGCGTCGTTCTCCGCGGCACCCCGTCCCACCCGCACCTCCAGCCCGCCGGACGTGCGAAAGCGGCGGTAGGGCGGCGCCGGGACGCCGGTCCGATCGCCGCGGCCCGAAGGCGCAGGCGCGGCCCCCGGCGGCAGAGGCATCGCGGGCGCCGTCCCGGACTCCAGCGCAGCCACGGCCTCTTCCGCTTCCCGCAGTGCCTGGGCCGCGGCCTGCGCACGCTCGGGCAACTCGGCCAACGCCCGCTCCGCGCGCGAAGCTTTACGGTAGAACACCCGAGCGTTTTCCGCGGGAGAGAGGGCGGGATCCAAGGTCAGCTCCACCGGCGTGCCGTCGAACCCCTCGATCACCACCTGAGAAGAACCGGCGGAGAGTTGGCCCAGTCTCGCCAAGATCAGGTCGCCGGTCGTCCTCAGCTCGGTGGCCCGACCCTGCCTCTCGGCTTCCCGCTCTATGGCGCGGAGCTTACGCCGACGCCGCTCGACCTCCCGGCGCCACGCGCGTGCGTCCGAGGTCGCCAAGCCGCGGACATCGTCATCCGCCGCCCGCGTAAAGGCGTCGAGTAGAGTGGAGCAGCGCTCCGCGACGGCGCCGTCCAGCGGCGCCGGATAGGGCTGGAGGCCGTGGGAGGTGGTGTGGACCCACGCGCCGTCCCATTCGCCCCGGGCCAGCGCCTGCCACCTGCGCCATCCGGTGGGGCGATCGGGTTCGAGTAGATAGGCGGTGTTCAGCCCGGAGGTCCATGCGACTTCGGCCACGAGCCCACCGGAATCCGCAAGCTCCGTCCACTCGTCCTCGGTGAGCTCTCCCAGTCGGCCGGGTCGGTTCGTCGGCGCCGGCGGCCGATAGGGCTGGCCCATGCGCACACGGCCGTCCGGCGTTCGGGGCGCCCGCAGCCACCCCGACGTGCGCTGCTCGGCCCCGGAGGTCACGATCGCCGTCTCCCGACCCGGCACCAGCTCCACGTGGAGTCCGACGACCCGAACCCGGCCGCGTACTCGACGGAACCGAAAGTCGAGCAGCCGCTCGTCGGGCGGAGCGGTCACGGAGACCAGCACCGCAGGCAGACGAAAGGCGGTCTCGGTCGCTGCGCGGCGAGGGCCTATCCGGAGCCCCGCCCGCTCGGGGTGTAGCCACCAATCCAACGTGGCGTCGCGGAAGTGCAGGGAAAGCCTGCGCTCTTCCGCGTCCAGCTCGAGAGCGGAGGCCCGGGCGCCGGAGAACGCGCCCTCCAACTCACCCGCCAGCGCGCGCACCAGTACGGAATCCCAACGGACGGCCATAGGTCATTCTCTCGTGGCGAGCCCGTGCGGGCCAGCGGCGCGACCGCACCCGGGTCGGCGCGTTGACGCTCTCCGTCGATTTCGGGTAGCTTGCCGGCTGTGCCCCTCGTCCTTGACGGGAGCACACGCCATCCGCTTGGAAGTCGTCGCACCATTCGCCCAGTAAGGGGAAGTGCCACTTGTCCTCCGGGAAGCCGACACGGTCCCGCCGTAGCGTTCGTCATCTTTTCGGGCTCAAGGAACGCGGAGAGAAGATCGTCGCGCTGACGGCCTACGACGTGCTTTTCGCACGGGCTCTCGACCATGAGGAAGTCGACCTGATTCTCGTGGGCGACTCGCTCGCGCAGGTCGTGCTGGGCTACGAGTCCACGCTTCCGGTCACGCTGGACGAGATGATCCACCACGCCAAGGCGGTGCGAAGAGGCGCTCCGTCCACGCTGCTCACCGTGGACCTGCCGTTCCTGAGCTTCCAGGTGTCGCCGGAGCGGGCGCTCCTCGCGGCTGGCCGGGTCATGAAGGAGACCGGCGCGGAGAGCGTGAAGATGGAGGGCGGCGATACCCGAACGTGCGAGGCTATTCGCCGAATCGTCGACGCGGGCATCCCCGTGATGGGCCACGTGGGGCTTACGCCCCAAGCGGTACATCGCATTGGCGGGTACCGGGTGCAGGGGCGGACCGTGGACGACGCGGGCCGGCTGCGGGACGAAGTGAGAAGGCTCCAGGACGCGGGCTGCTTCGCGGTGGTGCTGGAGCTGGTTCCCACCGAGCTGGCCGCGGAGCTGACGGCCGACCTGGACATCCCCACGATAGGGATCGGCGCCGGCCCCCACACCGACGGACAGATCCTGGTGCTCTACGACATGCTCGGCCTGAATCCGGGCTTCACCCCTCGCTTCCTCAGGCGGTTCGCCGACCTGGACGGCATCGTCCGCGAGGGAGTCCGGAGCTACGCGAACGAGGTGCGCGCCGGACGGTATCCGGGCCCCGAGCACGGGTTCGCGTCCGAGGGATGATCCGGGCTTCGACGGAAGCCGACCTGCGATCGGCGCTCGGTCCGCCCAACGACGGCAATCGGGTCGCGCTGGTGCCCACCATGGGAGCGCTCCACGAAGGCCACCTCTCGCTGGTGGATCGGGCCAAGGCACGGGCCGATCGCGTCGTGCTCTCGGTGTTCGTCAATCCCCTCCAGTTCGCGGAGGGCGAAGACCTGTCCACCTACCCCAGGCCCCTGGAGCGGGACGCTGCGCTGGCGGAGGCTCGCGGTGTGGACGTGTTCTTTGCGCCGGACGTCAGACAGATGTATCCGGACGGCGCCGGCACGGTCACCGTCGATCCCGGTCCGCTCGCCGGCCGTCTCTGCGGCGCGTACCGGCCGGGACACTTCCGCGGCGTGTTGACGGTGGTGGCGAAGCTCTTCGGGTTGGTCGGGCCGGACTTGGCCGTGTTCGGACAAAAGGACTTCCAGCAGTCGGTGCTGATCCGTCGCATGGTGCGTGACCTGAACATGGGGATCACGATCGATGTAGCGCCTATCGTGCGGGAACCCGACGGCCTCGCCCTGAGCTCGCGGAACCTATATTTGAATGAAGAGGAGAGGCGTCAAGCACTGGGTCTCCACCGTGCCCTCGCTCGGGCGTCCCAGGTCTTCATCGGCGGGGAGCGAGACGCCGCGGCGCTCGTGGACGCCGCCCGGCGGACGGCTGAGGACTTTCCCGGGCTCCGCCTCCAGTACGTGGAACTCGTGTCTTCGTCGGACCTCGCGCCGCGGGAGCAGGCGGCGCCCGGAGACGTCATGCTGGTGGCGGGACACGTGGGAGCCACGCGCCTCATAGACAATCACACATTCCAAACCGAGCCGGGCTGAGCGACGGCAACCTCGGTGCGATAGGCAATGACCCTACAGGCGGATGCCGTTCCAGTGGCCAAAGGCAAGAAGGTCCACCCCCTGATCGAAGCGGCGGCGGAAGGCCGGCTGCCGGACTGGGCCGTGGTCACCCCGGTGAGGATGGAGCACTTGGAACGAGTGGCCGCGCTCATGCGCCGCTGGGCGACAGCGTTGGAGTTGCCCGAGTGGGAGGTTCAGCGTTGGTCGGCTGCCGGCCTGCTCCACGACGCGCTACGCGACGCCGATCCCAAAAAGATGCGACGGGCCCTGCCCAAAAAGCTCAAGAACCTCCATCCCAGCATCGTGCACGGCCCGGCGGCCGCGGTTCGACTTCGCGAAGACGGCGTGGACGACGAGCCTCTGTTACTGGCCATTGCCTTCCATACGCTCGGGCATCCGGAGCTGGATCGCATGGGACTGAGCCTGTGTGCCGCCGATTTCCTGGAGCCCGGTCGGATGCGGCTCCACAAGCTGCGCAAGAAGCTGAGGAAGCGGATGCCCGAGAAGTACCGAAAGGTCACCCGACGCATCTTTCGCTTGCGCCTGGCGTCGCACCTCCAGGCCAATCGGCCGATATCGGAGTACACGCTCGGGCTCTGGAACCGGGTGACGCATGGATGACCGAGTGAGGCTGATCGTCGTGCTGTCGGTGGTGCTCCTGGTCGGCGCGCTGATCGGGTCGAGCCTCGATCAGTGGTTCACGGGCTCGAGCCGCCCGGCCATCGCGGCTCCCGCGGACTCCGCGCCCACGGCGCGGCTCCGAGTCGAGGTCCTGAACGCCGGCGGGCGGGATGGAATGGCTCGGCACGCCCGAGAGGTGCTTCTCTCCCGGGGGTTCGACGTGGTCTATTACGGGAACGCCACCGAGTTCGATCGGGACTCGTCCGAGGTGGTCGTTCGGAGCGGTGAAGCGGGCTTCGGCGACCAGGTGGGCGACGTCCTCGGTATATCCGCGCGCACCGTGGACCACGATCCGGGACTCTACCTCGATGTCACGGTCTATCTGGGAGCGGATTGGGATCCGTCGGACGTTCAGGCGCCTGAGCCGGGGGAGGACGGAGATCTCCGCGCGGTCACTCCCGGACGTGAAACAAAGGAGCCGGAAGCTCGGTAGTCGAAGACATGAGTTCCAAGGATTCCAAGACCAAGGCGGGCTCCGGGCGTCGCGGCAAGGACGCCACCAAGGAGAAGAGCGAGGTTCGGGAGTGGGTGAAGTCCGGAATCTTCGCGATCCTGCTGTTCTTCCTGATGCGGGCGTTCTTGATTCAGACGTTCGTCATCACATCCGGGTCCATGGAGAACACCCTGCTCGTCGGGGACTATCTCATTGTCAACCGCGCTGCGATCGGCAGCCGGGTGCCGTTTCTCAACATCCGTATTCCCGGGTATTCGCAGCCCGAGCGGGGTGACGTCCTCGTGTTCGACCCGCCCCACGAGCCCGAGCTCAAGCTGGTCAAGCGGCTGGTGGGCATGCCCGGGGACCTGATCGAGATGCGGGACAAGGTTGTCTACATCGACGGGCAAGCCCGGGAAGAGCCGTACGTCCGGCACGAGGATCCGACGGGAGATGAGCGGCATCCCTGGATGAGCTGGCAGAAGGACCACCTCGCCCCGGGACAGGACTCCGATTCCTATCGACCGACCCGGGACAACTGGGGGCCACTCCTGATTCCGGAGGGCCACTTCTTCATGCTCGGCGACAACCGCGATACGTCGTTGGACTCGCGCTATTGGGGACTGTTGGAGGAAGACCGGGTGGAGGGCCGTGCTTCGCGGATCTACTACTCGTACGACAAGCAGTCCATCAAGCCCTTCCGTTTCATTCGGGATATCCGCGCCAGCCGCGTGGGCGCGGCGATCCGGTAGCTCAGGCGGAGGTCCGGGCGCGCGCTCCCTGAGGATCGCCCGGCCGGTGGTTGGCCCGTAGCTGTCCGCACGCGGCGTCTATGTCTCGCCCACGGGGCTCCCGCACGGCCACGGCCACACCCGCCTCGCGCAGCCCCCGTTCGAACCTGCCCACCCTGCGGGCGCTGCTCGGCCGCCAATCTTTGTAGGGGATGGGATTGAAGGGGATGAGGTTGACGAATGCACCCACCCGGTTCGCGAGGTCCGCCAGGAGCGGCACCAGCGCGGGATCGTCGTTGACGTCCCGGATCATGGTGTACTCGAACGTCACCCGGCGCCCGCCCCTGGCGGCGAACTCTTCCACGGCGTCCATGACTTCCGCGAGCGGATAGCGCGCCTCGAGCGGAATGAGCGTGCGCCGCAGATCGGACTCAGGGGCGTGCAGGGAGAGCGCCAGACGGAACTGCTCGGGGCGGGCCGCCAACTCGCGGATACCCGGCACCAGGCCCACGGTGGACACCGTGATGCGACGGGCTCCCACTCCGTAGCCGGCGTTCAGGATGCGGAGCGAAGGAAACACACCGCGACGGTTGGCCAGCGGCTCGCCCATCCCCATGTAGACGACGTTGGTCACGGGTCCGTAGTCCTGAGACCGGGCCCAGCGCACCGCCTCCCGGTATTGGGCGACGATCTCGTCCGCGCGTAGCTGGCGACGGAACCCCGTCCATCCCGTCGCACAAAACGTACACCCCATGGCGCATCCCGCCTGAGACGAGATACACAGGGTGAGCCTTCCCGGCGCCGGGATGAGCACGCTTTCGATGTACTCCGAGTCGTCCAGCTTCCAGAGGTGCTTGGCGGTGCCGTCCGCCGACACGGCCACGGTGGCCGACTCCGGCACGTCCAGCCGAAACGCCTCGGCGAGCGCCGTACGTTCCACGGCCGGCAGGTCGGTCATGCGCGAGAAGTCCTCGGCGTGCGCCTCGTAGATCCAGCGCGTCACCTGATCCGTACGGAACGGCGGCTGCCCTCGCGCTTCGAAGTGCCGCCGCAAGGCGGATTGAAGCGCCTCGGGCTCCAGGCCAAGGAGCGCGATTTGCCCTGATCGGACTGAGTTCATGTGAACGTCGGAGGCGATGGTTCGGCCGCTTGATGGTCGCAAAAGGCGGATGTTACCTTAGCGTAGCAGCGCCGCGGGCTTTCATCCATGGGCTGCGAAGTAGGGCCACTCCTATCAGATCACGCTCGCTGGTCGTCAGTGACCGTGGACGGCAGCGGAGGATGCGCCACTGGTTCCCTCCGAAGACCGATCGGGTCGCCTGCGACCCGTCATCGCATGGGGGCCCGCCGCTCTCTGGGCGGCGGTCCTCTTTTTGTTGAGCGAAATTCGCGGGGTTCCGATCTTCCCCAGTCTGATCGCCAACGACAAGCTCGTGCACGTGGCCCTCTACGCGGTCATGGGGACGCTCTTGGGGCTCGGCACCCGGTTGAGCGGCATCCGGCGTCGTTGGCTGCCGTTGCTGGTTGGATACGCTTACGCGGCGGTGGACGAGTGGCACCAGTGGTTCGTTCCGCGGCGAGTGCCGTCCCTCGGGGACTTTGCGGCGGACGTGGTTGGCGTCACAATCGGCTTCCTGATCGTTCTCGCGCTGCTGGCGGACAGGCGTCCCCACCGAGAACAATCCCACACCCCCGATCGGGCATGACGGGCGAAAGGCAGGGTCGTTGAACGAAGGCATGAATCAAACGGAGCTTCGAACCGGGGTCGTGGGAGCGCTCCGTTCCGGGGACGCCGGTGCACGCGTCCGGCTGACCGGGTGGGTGCATCGACGCCGTGATCTGGGTGGGCTGATCTTCGTGGACCTGAGGGATCGCTCGGGCCTGGTCCAGGTCTCGCTCGGGCCGGACTGGACCGATGCGGACGGCTGGAAGGCCGCGCAGACCCTCGGTCAGGAGTGGGTGGTGCAGGTCGAAGGAGTGGTGGAGCCACGACCCGACGCCAATCCCGATCTGGCCACCGGTGAGATCGAGGTGCGTGCCGTACGCCTGGAGGTGCTCAATCGGGCGGCCGTGCCCGCGATACCCGTGTACTACGGGCCGGAAGAAGAGCTGCCCTCGGAGGATCTGCGACTCCGGCACCGCGTCTTGGACCTGCGGCGCTTCGAGCTGCAGCGTAGCCTCACGCTCCGTCATCGTCTGGTGTTGGAGACACGGAACTACCTGGACGGCCAAGGCTTCATCGAGATTGAGACCCCGATCCTCACAAAGCCCACACCCGAGGGGGCCCGGGACTATCTGGTGCCGAGCCGGGTGCATCCCGGGCAGTTCTACGCGCTGCCGCAGAGCCCGCAAATCTACAAGCAGATCCTGATGGTGGCCGGGTTCGACCGCTACTACCAGATCGCCCGTTGCTTTCGCGACGAAGACCTCCGTTCCGACCGACAGCCCGAGTTCACCCAGATCGACCTGGAGGCGTCGTTCGTGGCGGTGGACGATGTGCTACGCTGCATGGAAGGGCTGATGGAGAGGTTGGCCGATGTCGCCGGCATCGCGGCTCCACGGCCGTTCCCGCGCCTCACCTATCGCGAGGCGTTGGAGCGATACGGAAGCGACCGTCCGGACCTGCGCGTCCCCATCGCCATCTCGGACTGGACCGAGCACTTCCGGGACACCGATTCCCAAATCCTCCGCCGGGCCATCGAAGCCGGAGGCCGGGTGCGAGGCATCGTCGTGCCCGGCGGGCAAGCAGTGTCCCGTGCCGGAATCACCGCCATCGAAGATCGGGCGAAGGCGACCGGCGCCCCGGGGCTGTTCTGGGCCAAGCGATCCGCGGACGGGTTTTCGGGGCCGCTCGGGCGTTTCCTGAACGAGGAAGTGGCCGGCGAGATCGCCATGAATCCCGGCGATCTCGCCCTCGTGTCCGCCGGACCGGACCGGGTGACGAGCCCCGCGTTGGCGGAGGCGCGCGTGCACGGGGCGGCCGCTGCGGGCATCGAGTCGGGTGCAGATCCCGCGTGGCTCTGGGTCACGGGGTTTCCGCTCTTCGAGGAAACGGAAGATGGAGGCTTGACGGCGAACCACCATCCGTTCGTGCTCCCGTTTGCCGAGGACGTTCCGCTGTTGGAAACCGATCCTCTGAGCGTGCGCGGACAGGCGTACGACCTGGTGCTCAACGGCGTGGAGTTCGGCTCGGGGAGCTTGAGAATCCACGACTCCGCGCTGCAGCGCCACATCCTGGGGTTTTTGGGTCTGAGCGATGCGGAGATCGAGCAGAAATTCGGGTTTCTGCTGTCCGCCCTCGACCAGGGCGCTCCCCCGCATGGGGGCATAGCCCTGGGAATGGATCGAATTGTGCTGCAGTTTACGGGTGGCCAGAGTCTCCGGGACGTCATCGCCTTTCCCAAGACCACAGCCGCGCGGGCGCTGTTCGAAGATGCGCCCACGCCGGTCAGCGGAGAGGAGTTGAAGGCACTGCACCTGCAGCCCGCCGGGAGACCCGGCGGGAGGTAGGCCATGGCAGAAGGACAGACAATCGTCGAGCATCGCCTCGAGACCGAGGGCGCAGATCCGCTGCTGCTCTCCGGGGTGAACGAGTCCAATCTGACCCGGCTCGCCGAGCTGTTTTCGGTGCGAGCCGTGTTTCGGGGTGACTATTTGATCCTGTCGGGTCCGCTGGAGGCCGTGGAGGCCGCCAGCGCCGTGGCCCGGCACATGATCGAGCTCGCCCGGATGCGAGCGCCTTTCGACGCCGACGACCTGCACCGGTTCGCCGAAGGGGCCGACGCATACGGTGAAGAAGGGCTCATCCACCCCGATCATCATCGGATCGCCCTGCCGGGCCTGCGCAAGGTCATCGCGCCCAAGTCAGAGGGGCAGCGCCGGTATCTGGACGCCATCAGAGCCCACGACGTCGTGGTGGGGATCGGACCGGCCGGCACGGGGAAGACCTACCTGGCCGTCGTGATGGCGGTCGACGCGCTGTACAAGAAACGGGTCCGCAAGATCATCCTCGCGCGGCCGGCGGTCGAAGCGGGAGAGAACCTGGGATTTTTGCCCGGTGACCTCCAGGAAAAGGTTGATCCCTACCTCCGTCCGCTCTACGACGCCCTCGAAGACCTGATGCCGAGAGATCGGGTCAACCGCGCGTTGGAGGCCGGCTCGATCGAGATCGCGCCGCTGGCGTATATGCGCGGCCGGACCCTGTCCGACGCGTTCGTGATCCTGGACGAGGCCCAGAACGCGACCGGAGCGCAGATGAAGATGTTCCTCACGCGCCTGGGCCTGAACTCCCAGGTCGTGATCACGGGAGACAAGACCCAAATCGACCTGCCGGCCCGGCAGGTGTCCGGGCTGCTCCAGATCGAGCGGATCCTGACCGGGATCGACGGAATTTCGTTCGTGTATCTCGATGCCATGGACGTCATTCGGCACCGGCTGGTGAAGAACATCATTCGGGCCTACGCGGAAGCGGACGAGGAGCACTCCGAGTGAACCCGGCCCTGGAACGGATCCGGGGCGCCGAGGTTTTCTCCAGGCTCTCCCGCTCCGGAAAGAACGGCGGCGGCTCGGGTGGATTGCTCCATCACGGCGCGCGAATCGTGCTCGCGCTGGGCCTTGCTGCCCTGGTAACCGCGCTGTTCCCGCGCTCGCAAGGCGTCGAGGTCACGGGCTACGAGATCGGCTCCGTGGCCACGGAAGACGTGATTGCCCAGTTCCCGTTCGAAGTGCCCAAGGACCCGGACGACCTGGAGCGGGACCGGGACGCGGCCGCGGCGGCGGTGCCCGCGACGTTCGATTTCGATCCCGATGCGGCCAACCGGATGGTCTCGGCGCTCACCGACCTGTTCGATCGGATCGGACCCGCAGCCCAGGGAGAGGACGCCTCGTCGGCCGGAGCGCGCGTCCGCTCCTTGATGGATGGAGAGGGCATTACCCTGACCGACGAGCAGACGGCCATTCTCCTCGACAGCGAGACGCGTGAGCAACTGCTCGAAGCGGCGCGGGGCACCGTTCAGGACGTGCTTCCCGTCGGCGTGGCCGAGGGCATCAGCTCCCAGGTTCGCGTGCTGGGCCAGATCCGCGTTCGCAACGAGGGGTCGGCGGTCCTGCTGCCCCTCACCGACGTCGTGGGAGCGTCCGAGCTCTACACCCGTGCGGCCGAGCGACTGCCTGCGTCCCTCGCGACGGCGGAGGTGGAGACGCTTCTCCGCTTGATCTTGATCCGCTCCTTCCGGCCCTCGCTGGTGGAGAACGCGGTGGAGACCCAGCGGGAGCAGGACGATGCCCGGAGCGCCGTTCCCACGGAACAAGCTCGGATCGTGCTGGGCGAAGCCATCGTGCGCTCGAACCAGCAGATCGGTGAGCCGGAGTTGGCGCGGCTGCTCGCCTACCAGGAGGAACAGCGCAACCGGGGCCTCACCGGCGATGCCGGCTGGAGCGCGTCGGCCGCTCTCGGAAGCCTGCTCCAGGCGCTGCTGATCATCCTCGTGTACGGCGTCGTGCTGTTCCAATTCCGCCGCGAGATCTACAACAACTTCCGCTGGTTGCTCGTACATGCGGCGCTCATCGCGGTGTACGTGCTGCTCGCCGCGGTCATCGGCAACCGCGGACTCTCGGCCGAGATGCTTCCGATCGCCTTCGTGGCGCTCACGGTGGGGCTGCTCTGGGACGGACGGATCGCCCTGGTCCTGGCGCTCGTGGTGACGTTGCTCACGGCCGCGTTCCCCACGTTCGTGGCCGAGAGCGCGATCCCGATCACGCTGGCCGGTGGCGCCGCCGCGGCGCTGACCGTTCGGACGGTGCGGCGTCGCTCCCAGGCGTGGATCTTCATCGCGGTCATTGCGGCCGGCTACGCCGTCATGCTGCTGGCCGTTACGCTGCTCGGGCTCCAGCCGTGGAGCGCGATGGTGGGGTCGCTGCTGGGGGCCGGGCTCAGCGCCGCGTCCAACGCGATCCTGGCCATGGGCGTGCTGCCCATCCTGGAGTGGTTCACCGGGATCACGACGGACCAGACCCTGCTGGAGTGGGCCGATCCCAACCGCCCGCTTCTCGGGAGGTTGTCACGCGAGGCGCCCGGCACCTACGCCCATACGATCGGCGTGGCCAACCTGGCGGAGTCGGCGGCGAACGCCATCGGGGCCAACGGGCTGCTCTGCCGGGTCGGGACCTATTATCACGACGTGGGCAAGGTTCTCCGGCCGGGCTACTTCATCGAAAACCAACGGGGCGGCCGGAATCCCCATCAGCGCATCAGCGCGGCGACCTCGGCCGCAATCGTGCGGGAGCACGTCACCGAAGGCCTCAAGCTGGCCCGTGAGCACGGCGTTCCCCCAGTCATCCGCGACTTCATCGCCGAGCACCACGGCACGCAACGGATCGGATTCTTCTACGAACAGGCGCTGGAAGACGCCGGCGACGAGGATCCTCCCGCGGTGGAGGACTTCACCTATCCGGGTCCCCGGCCGCGCTCCCGGGAGACCGCCATCCTGATGTTCTCCGACTCGATCGAGTCGGCCACCCGTGCGCTCCAGGATCCCACCGTCGAACGCATCGGTGACCTGGTGGACTCCATCGTCGCGGCCAAGATCGCCGACGGGCAACTGGACGATGCGCCGTTGACCCAACGGGAGATCGCGCTCCTCAAGGAGGAGTTCACCAAGATGCTGGCGGGCATGTACCACACCCGCATCGACTATCCGCAGACCCGCCACCTGACGGAGGCGCCCAGCGGCTCCCCGGCCGAGACGACGCTGGCCAAGTGATCCGCGTCCATGTCAACGGGATGGACGCCGAACCCTCCCGTGGGCACGTTCGCAGAGCCGTGCGGGTAACGCTCGAATCAGAAGGGATTCCGGATGCGGAGGTGTCGATTACGGCACTGGACGACGATGCCATTCGCACGTTGAACCGCACGTATCTCGAACACGACTGGCCCACGGACGTGATCAGCTTTCCACTCCACGGGGCGGGCGAGTCGCCGTTGGGCGACGTGTACATCGGGATCGCGCGCGCCCGTGAGCAGGCCGACGAACGCAACATTACGCTGGAGGAGGAGCTGGTGCGGTTGGTCGTGCACGGGACGCTGCACATCCTGGGGTTCGTCCATCCGGCGGACGTTGAGATCGACGAACAGGACGCGTTCTTTCGCAAGCAAGAAAGGTTGGTACAACGGGTGATGGATCCGGAGCAGCGCGAAGCATGAGCGGGCCGGAGACCGGCGGAGAGCGTACGCTCGTCGACCGGGTGCGCGCTGCGTTGGACGCCGGGGACGTCACCCCCGTGGCCGACGAGCTCGTCGCGCTCCACGCGAGTGATCTGGCGGACGTGCTGGAGTCGCTGGACGGAGTGGAGGGCAAGGTCGCACTCCTGCGACACCTGCCGTCGGACCTGGCCTCCGACGCCGTCACCGAGCTGGAGCTGGGCGACGAGCGGGCGCTCCTGTTCGCGGCGTTGGCTCCCGAGGTCGGGGCCGAGCTCATCTCGGAGATGGCCGATGACGACGCGGCCGACGTCATCGCCGAGCTGGAGCCGGAAGAGCGGGAGGCCGTGCTCGCGGAGCTTCCCGACGAGGAGCGGGGAGAGCTGGAGGGGCTGCTCCGCTACGGAGAGGAGACCGCCGGCGGCCTCATGACGACGTCGCTGGTCGCGATCCAGCACCATCTTTCCGCCCAGCAGGCCATCGAAGCCGTCCGCCAGCGAGGGAGGGAGGTGGAGGACTTCTTCGCGGTGTTCGTCACCGACGCCGGGCGGCGCTTGCTGGGGACCGTCCCGCTGGACGACCTGATCCTGGCCGACCCGGATACACCCGTGGAACAGTTGGTGGAGCCGGTCTTGGCCTCCGTCGAGCCGGACGTCGACCAGGAGGAGGTCGGACGCCTGCTCGCGCACTACAACCTCGTCAGCCTGCCGGTGGTCTCCGACATCGGAGCACTCCTGGGCCGTATCACGTTCGATGACGTGATCGACGTGATCGAGGCGGAGCGGACCGAGGACATCCTCAAGCTGGCGGGCGTAGACCAGGAAGAGGAGCTGGCCGGCGGCTGGTGGGACGCGGTCCAGTCCCGCCTGCCATGGTTGCTGCTCAACCTGTTCACGGCCAGCATTGCGGCGTCGGTCGTGCTGCTGTTTCAGGATGTGGTCGATGCAGAGCTGACCCTGGTGTTCCTCATGCCGATCATCGCGGCGCTGGGCGGGAACACGGGCACGCAGGCCCTAGCCGTGACGGTCCGTCGCCTTACGCTGGCCGGGAGGTCGGGGTACGATCGTCCCTGGCGCGCGGTGGGGAAGGAGGCAGTGGTGGGTCTGGTGAACGGCGCGGTGTTGGGGGTGTTCGGAGCGGTGTTGGGGTTGATGGTCAAAGGATCGCCCCGGCTAGGCCTGGTGGTGCTGCTGGCCATGTGGGGCAACTTGGTGGTGGCGGGGTTCGCCGGCGCGTTCGTGCCCACGCTCCTGGCCCGGCGGGGTGTGGACCCCGCGGTGGCTTCGTCCGTGTTCGTGACGACGTTCACCGACCTCGTCGGATTCTTCCTCCTTCTGGGGCTGGCGACGGCCTTCCTCATATGACCCGCTTGGTGCGGAGCGCCACCGTCCTCAGGAGCCTGACGCCGTTCGTCTTCGCGTTCCTGCGCGACCGGAAGCGGTGGCTGCTCGTGGGACGACCCGCGCGGCGGTCCGAGGCCGACCATCAGCGGCGGGCCGAGCGGCTGACGGACACCATCGCCCGGCTGGGACCCACGTTCATCAAGCTCGCACAGCTCTTTTCCGCCCGGGCGGACATTTTCCCGGAGCCCTACTTGTCGGCCGTCAGCACGCTCCAGGACCAGGTGCCCCCGGACGATGCCGACCGGGTCCTGGCGGTGGTCGAGGCCGAGCTGGAACGTCCGGTGGCCGAGGTGTTCGGACGCTTCGAGCGAGTGCCGCTCGCCGCGGCCAGCCTGGGTCAGGTCCACGAGGCCGAGGTGGACGGACAGCAGGTCGTCGTGAAAGTGCTGAGGCCCGACGTCGAGGAGCTCGTGGCGTTGGATCTCGACATCTCGTTCCGCCTGCTCTATTGGCTGAACGTGTTGTTTCCCAACCACCACGTGCGGGCCCTGACCAACGTCGTGCGGGAGTTTTCCGTGCGGGTGCGTGAGGAGATGGATTTTCGGGAGGAAGCTACGAACATCCGGCATTTTCGCCGGTTTTTCGACGAGGACGAACGTGTGAAGGCGCCCAAGGTCCTCGAACGCTTCACCCGCCGGCGTGTCCTGGTCATGGAACGAATCGACGGCACCAAGATCGACCGGCTGCAGAGCCGTTTCGACTCGGGAGCACTGGACTTCCAGGCCGTCATGGAGAACCTGACCGGGCTCTACCTGCGCATGATGATGGTCGACGGGTTCCTCCACGCCGACCCCCATCCCGGAAACATCCTCGTCCAGGACGACGGCACCATCGTGGTATTGGACTGGGGCATGGTGCTGGAGGTGCCGCGCTGGACCCGCGAAGCCATCCTCTCGCTGGCCCTGGCGGTGGAGCGTGAGGACTTGGACGCGATGATCAACGGGATGTACAAGCTGGGCATGATCAGCCCCGAGGTGTCCCGTGGAGAGCTGCGCGAGGCCGCCACCGAGATCATGCGGGTCATGGAGAAGGCCCAGTCTTCCAACAGGGAGCGCATCCAGGAGATCGTCCAGGAGATTTTCGACACGTTCTATACGTGGCCGCTCATGTTACCTCAGGAGCTGGTGTACTTCTTCCGTGCCTCGGTGCTCCTCGAGGGCATCGGACTCCGCTACGATCGCAACTTCGACGGTCTGGGGTTGGTGCGGCGGGTGGTGCGCAGCGTGCGCAAGGACATCGTGGCGACGACGCGGAAGGAGCCCACCGAGCTCGCCCGGGACGTCCTGGGAGACGTCGGACACGTGATCTGGTCGCTCCGCGAGCTGGTCGGCAGAGCGGAACGGGAGGAGCTCCGTGTGCGAATCCACCCTCGTGACCTCGGGGCGTGGGAGCGGATCGTGCACCTACAGGCGCGGCGCCTGCTGCTGAGCATCTTCGCGACCGCGACGGCGCTGATCACGTCGGTGGTGTTCATCGCGATTCGGAGCGTATGGCTCTTGACCATTGGCCTGGGGGCGTCCCTGATCCTGTTCGTGCTCGTCCTGGTCATTCCCACCCATCTGCTGGAGAATCCGTTGCGGCACGCGCGCGGCCTCAGGCCGGGGCGTGGACCATGAGCTCCGTCGGGGAATCTCCGAAGTCAGCTCCACCGGCGGTGGATCACCTCCTGGAGCGGTTCCGGGCGGGCCGACGAGCCGCGTTGGCCAGGGCGATCTCGTGGGTGGAAGGGGAGCGGGACGGGTTCGAGTCGCTGCTTCACGGGGCGCTGGCGTCCAGCGGATCCGCGTATCGGGTCGGCTTCACGGGCCCGCCGGGTGCGGGGAAGTCGAGCCTGGTGGCGCAATTGGCGCAGCGGTTTCGGGAGCGCGAGGAGCGGGTGGGCATCGTGGCGGTGGATCCCACCTCGCCGTTCTCGGGTGGGGCGCTCCTCGGCGACCGGATTCGCATGAACGATCTCTCTACCGACCCGGGGATCTTCATCCGGTCCATGGCCACCCGGGGGTCGTTGGGCGGCCTGGCGACTACGACGGGCGAGGTCGTCGATCTGATGGACGCCTTCGGCTTCGATCAGGTGCTGGTGGAGACCGTCGGAGTGGGTCAGACGGAGCTGGAGATCGCGGGCGCCGCGGACACCGTGGTGGTCGTGCTGGTGCCCGAGTCCGGCGACGGCGTGCAAGCCATGAAGGCCGGGTTGATGGAGATCGCCGACGTGTTCGTCGTGAACAAGGCCGACCGGCCGGGAGCCGACCGCCTGGTGAAGGAAATCCGCACCGCGCTGGGTTTCCGGGTGGGCGAGAGCCTCCGCGGGATTCCCGCCCACCACGGCGTCGATCTGCGTCGCTTGGACGGCAAGGCCGAGCAGGACGAGGCCCCGGAAGACGACGCGGAGCCGCGCTGGGAGATTCCCATTCTCAAGACTGTGGCCCATTCAGGTGAGGGAATAGATGAGCTGATCACCGCCATCGAAAGCCATGGCAGTCATTTGCGTGTCACCGGAGAACGACGGACGCGGCGGCGAGCCCGAGCGGAGCGAAGGGTGCGGCACGTCGTGGCTCGCGATGTGAGCCGGCGAGTATGGCAGCAGGAATGGGCCATTCGGCAGATGGAGCACGGGCTGGACGCCATCATCGAGGAAACCACGACGCCCTACGAGGTGGCCGCGAACATCGTGGCTCGAGCCCTCTTCGGTCCGGGTCCCTCCCAACCCTAGGTGCCGTCGCGTCGTCCCGCTTCATTTCGAAGTTGAACCCCGATTTTACGCCGGTGTAGCCTAATGCTTGAGCCGGCGCCCCATCGGGAGCGCCGGGGCGGTTGTCACGCACCTCACGGAGCCCGTACATGTCCACCATCGAGCGAGACCTGCCACTCGGAGCGGCCGAGCTCGCCGAGGAAATCGAGCGCCGATCCGAGGAGCTGGAGGAGCTCCGGCGCCGCTTGGACGCCTGGAAGCGGATCTACGAGGAGGCGCCGAAGCGGGACGACGGCTTCGATTCGGGTTCGGATCGGCCGGTTCAGCCCCTCTACACCGCTGCGGACCGGCCGGCGCACGGCGATCTGGAGCGGCTCGGGCTACCGGGCGAGTACCCGTTTACCCGCGGGCCGTACTCGACGATGTACCGCACCCGGCTGTGGACGATGCGGCAGTTCGCGGGCTTCGCGACGGCCGAGGAGACCAACGAACGGTACAAGTACTTGCTGGCCCATGGCCAAACGGGCCTGTCCGTGGCCTTCGATTTCCCCACGCTCATGGGATACGACTCCGACCATCCCCGCTCCTTGGGCGAGGTGGGAGTCTGCGGTGTGGCCATCTCCTCGCTGGCCGACATGGAGACGTTGTTCGAAGGAATTCCGCTGGATCGGGTGTCGGTGTCGATGACGATCAACGGGCCCGCCATCATCCTCTTCTGCTTCTACGTGGCCGCTGCCGAAAAGCAGGGCGTATCTCCGACGGAGATTCGGGGCACCGTCCAGAACGATATCCTGAAGGAGTACCAGGCCCAACATGCCTGGGTATTTCCGCCGGCGCCGGCTCTCCGGTTGATCGTGGACATGTTCGAGTGGTGCAGCGAGCACGCGCCCCGGTACAATCCCATCTCCATTTCGGGATACCACATTCGCGAAGCGGGTGCCACCGCCGCCCAGGAATTGGCGTTCACGCTCAAGAACGGATTCGAGTACGTGGAGCGTGCCGTGGCCCGTGGCCTGGACGTCGACACATTCGCGCCGCGCCTCTCGTTTTTCTTCGACGTCCACAACGACTTCTTCGAGGAGATCGCCAAGTTCCGCGCCGCGCGCCGCATATGGGCACGCCACATGCGCGAGGTCTACTGCGCCACCCGTCCAGAGTCCTGGCGCCTCCGCACCCACGCGCAGACTGCGGGGGTGACCCTCACCGCGCAGCAGCCGGAAAACAACATCGTGCGGGTGGCCTACCAGGCCATGGCGGCGGTGCTCGGCGGAACCCAGTCGCTGCACACCAATTCCATGGACGAGACGCTGGCGCTGCCTACCGAGAAGGCCGTTCGCATCGCACTTCGGACGCAGCAGATCCTCGCGTTCGAGTCCGGCGTTCCCAACACGATCGACCCGTTGGCGGGCTCGTACTATGTCGAGTCCCTGACCGATCAGCTCGAACGGGAGGCCGAGGCCATCTTCGCGACCGTGGACGACTTGGGCGGCGTCGTGCCCGGAATCGAAACCGGCTGGTTCCAAGCGCAGATCGCGCAATCCGCGGCCCGCCAGCAGGTCGAGGTGGAGTCGAGTCTACGTACGGTGGTAGGCGTGAACGACTTCCACGAGGGATCCGAGAAAGTCGAGATCGATACGCTCCGCATCGACGCGGACGTCGAGGCCCGCCAACGCCGTCGGATGGCGGAGTTGCGGGAGCGCCGAGACGAACAGGCGGTGGCCGAGCGGCTACGCAAGCTCACGGAGGCCGCGCGCGGCGGCGACAATCTGGTGGATCCGATCCTGGATTGCGCACGTGCCTACTGCACCCTGTACGAGATTCGGCACGCCATGGAAGAGGTCTTCGGCGCCTACAGGGAGCCGGTATTTTTCTAGAGGAGCCGCCTCCTTCTCGCGCCGAGCTGGATGCCGTCGTGTTCGACGCCGGCAACACGCTCGTATTCCTGGATCCCGAAGCGGTCGGGGACGCCTTCCGAGCGGCGAGCGTTCCGTTCGATGAGGACCGTTTCCGGCGTGCGGAGCTGGTCGCGCGCCTCGAGCTCGTGGCTCGGGTCTCGGACGGAGACGACGGGACCGAGGCCGAAAACTGGCGAACCTACTTCCGCCGCCTCCTGGAGCTCTCGGAGGTGCCCCTTCACCGAGCGCCCGCCGTCTCGGCCGAGATGAGGGCCGCCCACGCCCGCCGACACCTCTGGACCTACGCCCCGTCGGGCGTCCTTCGGGCACTGAGGGCGTTGAGGGATGCCGAGTTGCGATTGGCCGTGGTGTCCAACGCGGACGGACGCATGGAGGATGCCCTCGAAGACGCCGGGGTACGTGACTTGCTCGAGTTCGTGATCGATTCCGCCTCCGTGGGCGTCACCAAGCCGAATCCCGCGATTTTTCATATGGCGGCTGGCCGCTTGGATGTAGAGACCGGCCGTTGCCTGTACGTGGGTGACCTGTTTCCGGTGGACGTCGTCGGCGCCCGCAGGGCAGGGATGAGGACGCTGTTGGTAGACCCGGGCGGCTTGGGGACCGCGCTGCCGGTGCACCGAATTTCGGGGGTGGAACACCTCCCCGGATTTCTCGACCTGGAGGGAAGCCGTTGAACCGCGTGCCGCTGCTGCCTCCCCGTCAGCGCCGCAGCTATACTAGTGTCCTGTTTTAGAAGTCCGGCGACCACGGAGGATGGAGCGGCGCCTGTCTGGCGAGGCGGGACGACGCGGCGTAGCGGTAGCTACGGCAAGGAGTTCCAACGAAGTGCAGACGGGATGCCCGCTCCATACGAATGGCGTAGGCACTTTTGAAACAGGACACTAGTGTGGTTCTTTCTCGTTGGTCACCAGACTGTGCTGCGCCACACGATGCCACGCGTGCCGACCTGCGGGCGTGGACTACACCTAAAGGACTTTAGTAAGCGAGCGGAGAGATGGACGACGGCGGCCGAAAGATCCGTGTGCTGGTGGCCAAGCCCGGCCTCGACGGTCACGACCGCGGGGCCAAGGTCATTGCGAGCGCGTTTCGTGATGCGGGGTTCGAGGTCATCTACACGGGATTGCACCAGACCCCCGAGATGATCGTTGCGGCCGCGGTGCAGGAAGACGTCGACGTCGTCGCGATGTCGGTCCTCTCGGGGGCGCACATGACGCTGTTCCCGCGGGTCTTGGAGCTGCTTCGCGAAGAGGGTGTCGATGACGTGCTCTTGACCGGCGGCGGGATCATCCCGGAAGAAGACGTGGCCGCCCTCGAGGAACAGGGCGTCGGTCGCCTCTTCGGGCCGGGTACGCCCACGTCGGAGGCGATCGCCTACATACGGGACTGGTTCGCCGGCCGTGAGCAGGCCAAGACGCCCCGATGACGTCGGGCACGCAGACCAGGCTCGGGCAGCTCACCCGGGAGCTGCTGGAGCTTCGGGCGCACCTCGAGTTGGGCGGCGGCACCGAGCGCATCGCCCGCCAACACGCGATGGGAAAGCTCACGGCGCGGGAACGGATCATCCGGCTCCTCGATGCCGACGAGCCGTTCGTGGAGTTGGGTCAGCTCGTGGCCCACGATCTGTACGACGGCAAGGCGCCCGCCGCCGGCGTGGTCACCGGCGTGGGTCGCATCCATGGTCGGGAAGCCGTCGTCGTGGCCAACGACGCCACGGTGAAGGCCGGGTCGTGGTGGCCTGAGACGATCAAGAAGATTCTCCGGGCGCAGGAAGTGGCGATGCGCTGCCGGATCCCCATCGTGTACCTGGTCGACTCCGCCGGGGTCAACCTCCCCTACCAGGGAGGCGTCTTCCCCGGCCAGTACGGGGCCGCCAGGATCTTCTACTACAACTCGGTCATGCGGCGTTACCTGCGCGTGCCCCAGTTCTCCGCCGTCATGGGACCGTGCATTGCCGGAGGCGCCTACCTGCCGGCGCTCTCGGACGTGATCGTCATGGTGGAGGGTACCAGCTTCATGGGGCTGGGAGGACCCAACCTGGTAAAGGGGGCGATCGGCCAGACGGTGGAGGCCGAAGATCTCGGCGGCGCCCGTGTACACACCGACCTCTCCGGCGTCGCGCACTACCGGGCCGAAAACGACGACGCCTGTCTGGCCAAATTGCGAGACCTGGTGGGAGGCCTCCCTCCACCACGAGGGGGATGGACGTACGCCGCGCCCGACTCGGACACTTCGCCCGCGCGCGATCCGATGCAGCTCTACGAGATTCTGCCGGCCGACCACCGTCAGCCCTACGACGCCGTCGCGGCCCTGGAGACGCTCCTCGATCGCGGAGGGCTCGATGAGTTCCAGCCGGATCGAGCCCAGGAGATGATCTGCGGCACCGGGCGGTTGGACGGGATTCCCGTCGGTGTGATCGCGAACGCGCGAGGCATGATTCGGGCGTCCGAAGGCGGGCGTCCCCGGTTCGGCGGCATCGTGTACACGGAAAGCGCCGAGAAGACGGCGTTCTTCATCGAGACCATGAGCCGGCAGGGCATTCCGCTTCTCTTCGTTCAGGACGTGTCGGGCTTCATGGTGGGCACGGAGGCGGAGCATTCGGGCATCATCCGGGCGGGGGCGCGGTTCGTCGAAGCCATGGCGACGGCGGCGGTCCCCAAGCTCGTGCTGACCCTCAACCACGCATCCGGAGCGGGCTACTATGCCATGGGCGGTCAGGGGTTCGATCCGGACTTCATCGTGAGCCTGCCTACGGGCCGCATGGGGGTCATGGAGGGAGAGAGCGCCGTGATGGCCTTGTTCAGCGCGCAGCTCGATCGTCTGAAGGAAGAAGGCAAGGCGCCGGATGAAGACCTCCGCACTCGCATGGACGAGGTGCGTGAGGAGTACGACCGTCAGTTGGACGCGCGCTTTGCCGCCGCGCGCGGGTTCGTCGATGCCGTGCTGACCCCTGAGGAGCTCCGGCCGGCCCTCTCGTTGCTTCTGCGGGCGGCGCTGCGAAACGATGGCCCCCACCTGGGACCCTTCATGCTCCCCGGAGCCGGCGTGTGACGCGGGACGGACCCGTGCGGATCGCAAGCGGCCAGGGGTTTTGGGGAGACGACCTGGACGCTCCAGTCCGTCAGGTCGAGCGAGGCCCGATCGACTACCTCGTGATGGACTACCTGGCCGAGGTGACGATGTCGATCATGCAGAAGCAGCGGGCGCGCGATCCGGAAGCGGGGTTTGCACGCGACTTCGTGCCCCTGATGGAGAGGATCCTGCCGCAGTGCGTCGAGCGGGGAATCCGCATCGTGACCAACGCGGGTGGCGTGAACCCCACCGGCTGCGCCGAGGCGGTGCTGCGCGTGGCCCGCGAATGTGGGCTGGCCGGGAAGGCGGCACTCGGGGTCGTGACCGGAGACGACCTCATGGAGCGGTTGGACGACCTGATCGGGGCCGGGCACGTGTTGGCCAACATGGAGACCGGTGAGCCGCTCGCCACCATAAGGGATCGGGTGCAGAGCGCCAACGTCTATATCGGGGCCCGTCCCATCGTCGAGGCGCTGGCACACGATCCGGTCCTGGTGCTGACGGGCCGTTCCACCGATACCGCCCTCACCTACGGTCCCATGATCCACGAGTTCGGGTGGAGCTGGGACGACTGCGATCGCATCGCGGCCGGCGTCGTGGCCGGACACATCAACGAATGTGGCGCGCAGTGTTCCGGCGGGAACTGCATGATCGATTGGTGGTCCGTGCCGAACATGGACGACCTCGGATTCCCGATCATCGAGGCCGGCCCCGACGGGGAGTTCGTAGTCACCAAGCATCGAGGCACGGGCGGCCGGGTGAGCCGGGCGACGGTGGCGGAGCAGATCGTCTACGAAATGGGCGACCCGAGCACCTACATCACACCGGACGTGATCGCCGACTTCACGACCATTGAGCTGTCCGAGATCGGAGACGACCGGGTGCGCGTGCACGGGATACGCGGCCGGCCCGCCACCGACTCCCTCAAGGTGTCCGTCGCCTACGCGGACGGATGGAAGGCGGTGGGAACGTTGGTTTACTCGTGGCCCGACGCAGGCGCAAAGGCGCGGGCAGCCGACCGAATTCTGCGCGGCCGTCTGGATCGTCTGGGCCTGAGGTTCGAGGAGGTGCGGACGGAGCTCGTCGGTTGGAGCGCGACGCACGGGCATCTCGCCGGACCCGTGCCGGCCGACCTGCCCGAGGTACAGTTGCGGGTCGGCGTGAGAGGTCAGGATCGAGCTGCGGTCGAGCGCTTCACGCGTGAGATTGCGCCACTCGTGCTCACCGGTCCGCCGTCGGTGACCGGTTTCGCCGGAGGGCGGCCCAGGGTGCAGGAGATCATGGCCTACTGGCCCGCGCTGATCGACAAGTCCGCGGTCAGGCCCTTCCTGGAAATCCACAGGATGCCGATCTGAAGATGCGCGTTCAACTGGTGGACCTGGCCCACGCCCGTTCCGGCGACAAGGGAGACACCGCCAACGTCGGTGTGATCGCCTATCGGATGGAGGACTACCCATTCTTGGCCGAACAGCTCACAGCCGCGCGGGTTCGCGAGCACTTCGGCAGCCTGATCCGGGGTCCGGTGGAGCGGTTCGAGCTGCCCAACCTCGGTGCCCTCAACTTTCTGCTGCACGGCGCTCTCGACGGAGGTGGTACCGTGTCGCTCATGACCGACGCGCAGGGCAAGGTCTTTTCGACCGCCCTGTTGCGCATGTACGTGGATGTGCCCGACGACGTGGCGGAGCAGGTGCGAGGACGGGGTCGCATGCCCGAGGAGGCACCATGAGCGACGTGCTTGGAACGCGCATCGAAGAAGGGGTGGCCTGGCTGGAGCTGAACAGGCCCGACAAGCGCAACGCGTTGAACGGCAAGCTCGTTCAGGCGCTGTCGGAGGCCGTACGGGACGTCACGGCGCTCGACCGGGTTCGGCTGGTGGTGGTGTCCGGTGCAGGGAAGGACTTCTGCGCGGGTGCGGACCTGAAGGAGCTCGAGATGAGTCGAGCGAAAGGTCCCGTGGCGGGCATGAGAGACGCCGATCGGCTGGCGCAGGTGTTTCTCCAGATGCGTCGCTGTCCCAAACCGGTCGTCGCGGCGGTACACGGCAGGGCGCTGGCGGGCGGGTGCGGGCTGGCCACAGCAGCCGACCTGATCGTGGCGCGAGAGGACGCGGAGTTCGGATATCCCGAGGTGGGCGTGGGATTCGTGCCCGCCATGGTGGCGGCCTTGCTCCGGCGTAAAGTGGGCGAGGCCCAGGCGTTCGCGTTGCTCGCCGGCGGAGAGCGGATAAGGGCCGACGAAGCTCTACGCCTAGGGCTCGTCCATAGAGTGTGGCCCGCCTCCGAGTGGGAGGAATCCCTGTCCGCCTATGCGGCCCGCTGGGCCGGCCTGCCGTCCACGGCCGTAGGGCTCACCAAGCGCCTGCTCTATGGGTTGGACGGCGTCGGGTTGGAGGACGGGATGCGTCGGGGAGCCGAGATGAACGCCCTGGCGCGGTCCACCAACGAGTTCGCCGACGGCGTGCAGGCGTTCCTCAGTCGCTCGAAGTAGGCCGACCGTATGTTCATCGGCCGCGATCGCCGATCGCTCGCGTTTTTGAACCTCCGCATCACGTTGTTCGTGCTCGGCGCCGGCTTCGGCCTGTTCGGCATGTCCAAGGGGCCCCAATGGCTGGTGTGGGTGGCGATCGGATTCCTGCTCGTGGCCTTCGTTCTCCGCTTCGCCGGCACCGACCCGGTAGCCGACCGCGAGGATGAGGACGGCCGCGACGGCGATGAGGAGGACGGCAGGCTCAGGGAGTAGCGCTTCACGACTACGCTTCGGAGCCCGCGGGGCCCCAGGGCACGGCATTCGTCCCCCGTCGGCATGGCTCGGCCCGGTCCTGCGGCCGACGTTCGCGCGTGCTTTCCCTCCGCGAAACGACCGATCGCCCGGCGCCGTCTCCCGTCCGAACGGTCGACCTGGGCCACACGCTCGAGGTCCGCTTCGGCCACTCCGAATTTCGACCGGGACAACTGGCGCTGGTGCAGGCCGCGCTCGCCGGCAGGGACGCGGTCGGGATCCTGCCGACCGGCGGTGGGAAGTCCCTTTGCTACCTGCTTCCGGCGATGCACCTGTCGGGCCCGGTGCTGGTGATCAGCCCCCTCCTTTCCCTGATGGAAGATCAGCTCCGGCGGGCGAAGGGCGTCGGGCTCCGGGCCGCGCAGCTCACGTCTTCTCAGACCGCGCGTCTGCGGGAGCGGATCCTGGACCGGGCGGCGCGGGGAGAGGTGGACGTGCTCTTCGTGTCTCCGGAGCGGGTCGTCGCGCCCCGGTTTCGTACCCGACTCCGTCGTGTGTCCGTGACGCTGGTCGTGGTGGATGAGGCCCACTGTATCTCGCTCTGGGGCCACGACTTTCGGCCCAGCTACCGTCGCCTGGGCCGCATTCGCGATGGGCGGTCTCCGCCCATCATGGCGCTGACCGCCACGGCCACGCCCGCGGTTCGCGCAGACATCGTCGGCGCCTTGGGTCTTCACGAGCCGGTCGAAGTGGTGCGTTCGTTCGACCGGCCCGGCTTGCACTGGTCCGTTCGTCCGGGGCGGGGGCACCGCGCCAAAGTGACGCACCTGGGTGAAGCCCTCGCCGGAGTGTCGCGCGGCGCGGTCATCGTCTATGCCTCGACGAGGGCCGCGGTGCACGGGGTCCGCGCGGCGTTGGGGTCGTTGGGACGGCCGGTCCTGGCCTATCACGCCGGTCTGGACCCGGAGCAACGAGCGCAGATCCAGGAACGGTTCATGGCGGGAGAGGCCCCCGTGCTGGTAGCCACGAATGCGTTCGGAATGGGCATCGACCGGAGCGACGTTCGCCTGGTAGCCCACTATCAACTACCGGGCTCGCTCTCCGCGTTCTACCAGGAGGCCGGACGCGCGGGAAGAGACCGGCGGCCAGCCCTCTCGCTGGCTCTTTACGACCCCGCCGACCAACGAATCCAGCGGCGGTTCCTCGAGCGGTCCCACCCGTCGATCCGAGCGCTCAGGTCGATGCGGACGCGGCTTCTCGACCGATGCGGAGTCGGCGCGCATCCGGCCTGGCGGCTGCGTCTCGCGCTGTCCCACCTCGATCCGTCCGCGTGGGACGCCGCGGTCCTGCGGCTGATCGACGCCGGCGTGTTGGATCCCGTCGCTGATTCCGAGCCACCCGCGTACCTACGGCTGCGTGGAGCCCGGCCGCAGTGGAGGCGAGCCCGCCAGGCACGTCGGGCCGCGGAGTCCGCGTTGGCGGCGGTTCAGGACTATGCGGAGACGCGCGGGTGCCGGCGGCGCGCGCTTCTGGACCACTTCGGGGAGCGGCTGCCCATGGGGGCCTGCCGGGGGTGTGACGCCTGCCCGGGCGGAGCGCCGTGCCGATCCGGTGGACGCTAGCCCGACTGGGCTTCGTCGGGACTCCTGGCCGTAGCTCCCGCTACGCCGCGTCGTCGCGCCTTGTCCGCCGCGCGCCTCGGCCCCCTTGTGCTCACACTACCTTTAAAACGGGACACTCGGTGGTCGCAGGACTTTCGTGACGACCCGACAGCAGGTAGCCTCGGGGGTCGTTCCCTCCCCGCCGAAACTCGAGCCGAAGGACCCATGCATCCATTGCTGACCGAAGAGCATATCGAGCTGCAACAGCGCGTTCGGGAGTTCGCGCTCGAGGCGATTGTCCCCGTGGCACGGGAGCTGGACGCAAGCTGCGAGTTCCCCTGGGAGACCGTGCGGGACATGGCGGAGATGGGACTGCTGGGTGTGCCCGTGCCGCGCGAGCTGGGTGGAATGGGACGCGACTACCGCAGCTACATCCTGGTGGTGGAGGAGCTGGCGAAGCACGACGCCAGCCACGCCATCACGGTCTCGGCGCACACGACGTTGGGAACGTCTCCCATCCTGGCGTTCGGCACTCCGGACCAACAGGAGCGCTTCGTTCCGCTGCTGGCCGGTGGAAAAGTCCTGGGAGGGTTCGGGCTGACCGAGCCGGGAGCGGGATCCGACGCCGGGGGCAGCCTGACCCGCGCAGTGCGTGAGAACGGCGGCTATCGGCTGAGCGGCTCCAAGATCTTCATCACCCACGCCGGCGTGGGCGAGATCTTCACGGTGACGGCCGTCACCGATCCTGAGCAGCGCACGCGGGGTATCTCCAGCTTCGTGGTGTGCAAGCCGACGGTCGAGCCCGATCGTGCCAGGGAGGTCGGGTTCGGACACGTCGAGGACCTGGAGTTCCACGCGGGCGTGCGGGCGGGGAAAAAAGAGGACAAGATGGGCTGGAGGGCGTCCGACACGCGGGAGCTGCTGCTGGAAGACGTATACGTGCCGGAGGAGAATCGCCTCGGCGCGGAGGGCGAGGGCTTCATCAACTTCATGAAAACGCTCGACTCCGGACGTATCGGCGTAGCCGCGTTGTCCCTGGGGCTGGCCGAGGGTGCGCTCGATGTAGCGCTGGCATATGTCCGTGAACGGGAACAGTTTGGAAAAAAGGTATGGGATTTCCAGGCAGTGCAGTTCCCGTTGGCCGAGATCGCCACGGACATAGCTGCGGGGCAGCACCTGACCTATCATGCGGCGTGGCTGAAAGATCACGGGCTCCCCTATACCAAACAGGCGGCAATGGCCAAATTGTTTTGTTCGGAGCTCAGCATGAGAGCTACGGCCACGGCCGTTCAGTTGATGGGAGCGGCCGGATATTCGGATGAATACCCGGTGGAGCGCATGATGCGCGACGCCAAGGTGTGTGAGATTGGGGAAGGGACCAGCGAGATCCAAAAGCTGGTGATTGGTCGACAGTTGGTACTGGAGACGTTCGGAATCTGAGGCGCGAAATCCGCGCACCGTGGCGGTGCCGGGCAACCGGGCTCGCCACACAACACGATTTCGCCGGAGAGTGCCCGCGAGCGGGGCAGCCTACCTTCGTCCGACCGGCCTGGACGGCCGGGGCGAGGAGGAGCCCGGGGCGCGTGGGCACCCGGAGCCGGCATACGGGAGAGTGAAGGTTGAGGAGAGAAATCCTCGTCAGCGCCTCCGCGCACGAGTCGCGGGTGGCTTTGCTCGAGAACGGGCACCTGGTCGAGTTCATGTTCGACCGGCCCGATCAAGACCGACTGGTCGGCGACGTCTACCTGGGCCGCGTCGAGGCCGTGCTTCCCGGCATTCAGGCGTCCTTCGTCGACATCGGCACCGACAAGGCCGGGTTCCTCCACGTCTCCGACATCCTCACCGACGAAGAGGAAGACGAGAACGGCGGCCGGTCCAACGGGCGTCGCCGTAACCGCAAGCTTCCACCCATCCAAGAGCAGATCCGCAAGGGCGAACACGTGGTCGTCCAGGTCACCAAGGAGCCCATCGGCACCAAGGGCCCCAGGTTGACCAAACAGGTGTCGCTTCCCGGACGTTTCCTGGTCTACATGCCGTTCTCGTCCCGCGTGGGCGTCAGCCGCAAGATCGACGGCCGGGAAGAGCGTTCCCGGCTACGCAAGCTCGCCCGGGAGCTACTCACCGACGATGACGGTGGTGTCATCATCCGCACGGTCGGGGAGGACTTCAACCGCAAGACGTTCGAGGTCGAGTTGAGGGCCTTGCGCGGGCGCTGGCAGAAGATCCGCGAGGCCGCCGAAGCCGCGGAGGCACCGGCCCGCTTGCACGAGGACGCGAAGCTCACCAGCGGCGTCATCCGAGACCTGTTCAGCGACAAGTTCGAGCGGCTGACGATCGATTCCAAGGCAATCTACAACGAGGTGGTGGACTACCTCCGGGGCGTCGATCCCGAGCTGCAGAAGCGGGTGGAGCTCTACCAGGAGGACGAGCCGCTATTCGACCGTCGAGGGATCGAGGACGAGATCCAGAAGGCCTTCGACCGGAAGGTCGTCCTTCCCTCGGGCGGCCACATCGTGATCGAGCCCACCGAGGCGTTGGTGTCGATCGACGTCAACACGGGCCGCTTTACCGGGAAGGGACGCAAGGACCCCGAGGAGACCATCGTCCGCACCAACCTGGACGCAGCTCGCGAGATTGCCCGGCAGCTCCGCCTCCGCGACATCGGAGGCATCGTTGTCTGTGACTTCATCGACATGGACACCCAGAAGTCCCGGGACAAGGTGCTGAACGAGCTCCGCTCCCACCTGGGCCGGGATCGCGCCCGCACCAAGACGTTCCAGGTGTCGGACCTCGGACTCGTGGAGATGACCAGGCAGCGGGTCCGCCCTTCGCTGTTCCAGGCGTTGACCGAGCCGTGCACGCAGTGCGGTGGCAAGGGGCGGGTCTACACTCCGCCCTCGGTGGTGCGTCAAATCGAACGTGCGCTCAACCGGGTCTTCGCGGACGGCAAAGAGAAGCAGGTGGTCGTCCGGACCCATCCCGAAGTGGTGCTCTACCAGCTCGAGTCCGAGCCGGACTTCGTGCGCCGTCTCCAGCGCCGCACGAAGCTCGCGTTGCGGCTCGTGGACGACCCACTGCTGAACCAGGACGAGTTCAGGTTGTTGGCCGGACCGTCCGGCACCGACGTGACGCAGAAGTACGTGACGGAGTAGGCGGTCGGCGTACCCGGCCCATTGGGCTGTGAGCTAGGGCCCCGGAGCCGGTGCCCGTTGACGCCTTTCTCTTGTTTTTTAAGTTTTTAGGCTGACTAGCACACCAGCTCCCTGCCGAGGCGGGCATGTACGCAGTTTTCCGAAGTGGCGGCAAGCAGTTTCGGGCTGAACCCGGGGCCCGCGTCCGGATTCCGCGCATCGAGGCGGACCCGGGGGACCAGGTGACGTTCGACGACGTACTCATAGCCTCGGGCGGAGACGACACCCTGGTGGGAGCGCCGGCCCTGGATGGAGTCCGGGTCGAAGCCGAGGTCTTGCGACACGGAAAGGCGGACAAGGTCATCGTCTTCAAGCGGAAGCGCCGCAAAGGGTACCGCAAGAAGCAAGGCCACCGGCAGGGATTCACCGAAGTCCGCATCGGGGACATCGTACTGTAACGGCGTGGACCGGCACGGACGCACGTCCGGCGCGGGTTCACGCGAACGGGTTTGATCGGGGAGGACACGGAATGGCCCACAAGAAGGGGGTCGGCTCCAGCCGAAACGGCAGGGACTCCAATCCCAGCTACCTCGGTGTCAAGCGGTTTGGCGGGCAGCCCGTCAGGGCCGGCGGCATCCTCGTGCGCCAGCGCGGGACCCGCTTCCACCCCGGGAACAATGTCGGGAAAGGCCGCGACGATACGCTGTTTTCGCTGGTCGCGGGGCGCGTGAAATTCGAGCGGCTTCGGGGTCGCAACGTCGTTTCCGTCTATCCCGAGTAAGAGATCACCGAGCTGAGCGGGCGTTTTTCGGTCCGCCGGCCATTGGCGCGTCCTGCCTGAACCCTTGCGTCCTGCGTGTGGGACAGGTGCGAGCCGACGAAGTGCGGAGGTGAGGAGAATGATTTCGGTTCGTCGGGAATACCCCTGAAGTCAGGCGACTTGAGCGATTGTTGCGCAGGCGCAACACCTACTTGGGCACGGGACCTTCCTTCGTATTCGCGGCCGTTGAGCCGTTGATGATGAACCGTTTGCAGTTGATCGAACACCACTTTACGGGTGCGTAGCATGGCCCAGGGACAATCCAACAACCGAAGGGACCGCGGCATCACGCTGCTGGCGCTGACGACCGTCAGCGTTGCCTTCGTGGTGTCCCTGTTCGGACCGCGCCTGGACTCCTGGGCCGGAGACCTGAGCGGGGCGGAGGTGGAGCTCGTGCCCGTGACGGCGGAGGCGGTTCCATCCACGACCCCTGAGTTGCCGTTCGATGTCACCGAACGCGTGCAGTACTGGATCGACCGGTTCCTGACCACGCAGCGGCGATCGTTCGAGATCTACCTGGCCCGCGAGGGCATCTACGGGGAGATGATTCGAGGCAAGCTGCGTGAGCGGGGCATGCCGGAGGACCTGCTGTATCTGGCGATGATGGAGTCCGGCCTGTCACCCGACGCGGTTTCGCCGGTGGCGGCCGCCGGCGTCTGGCAGTTCATGCGGGCCACGGCCGAAGAGCGCGGACTCCGCATCGACGCCTACGTGGATGAGCGCCGGGATCCGGTGCGCGCCACCGACGCGGCCCTGGACTATCTCGAGTACCTGCACGACCGGTTCGACTCGTGGTATCTGGCGGCGGCGGCATACAACGCCGGTCCGGGCCGGGTTGCGGGCGTGCTCAGGCGGCACAGCGCCCGGCGGGGCGGGGATGAGCAGCTCTATTGGGACATTCTCCACATGCTTCCCAGGGAGACGCAGGACTACGTGCCCAAGCTGCTCGCCGCGCGCGTGATTGCGGGCGACCCGGGGGCATTCGGCCTGTCCGTCGAGCTGCTCGCGCCCTATCGCTTCGAGCGGGTCATGGTGCCCGGCCGCACCACACTGGCGGCCGCGGCGCAGGCGCTGGGGGCGGACACCCGGCTCCTCCGCGAGCTCAATCCGCAGCTCATTCGGGGCATCACGCCTCCGGACGGCTATCTCCTCCGGGTGCCGGTCGGTGAGTCCGAGCGCTTGGTGATGGCGCTCAACGACTGAATCCCGCTCGCTTCTACCGCGAAGGCTCGACGAAGGCCGCCGCGGTCTCCGAGTCCGATCGGCTTCCGGCGAGGCTCACCAACACCAGCACCGGCACGTGGACGAGCAGGCCCAGGAACCCTTCGTGTAGGTCGAAGGGCCGCCATTCCGACTGGAAGTAGAACAGCACCGCAACGCCGGCGCCGGCAATCAAGCCGGCGAGCGCTCCTGCCGTGGTCGTGCGTTTCCAGTAGAGCGCGGCGATCACCGGCGGCGCGAGCTGACAGATGATCCCGTAGGACGTCAGCAGCAGGACCACCAGGGACTCGTTGCCGGTTACGGCGAAGTAATAGGCTACCACCGCGACCAGGACCACCACGCCTTTCATGATCAGCGTGCGCGTGTGCTCGTCCATGCGCACGAACTGGGCGATCCCGTCCTCGACGGTGATGGATCCGGCGGCGTGCAGCAGGGCATCTCCGGTGGACATCGAGGCCGACAGCGCCCCGGCGCAGAAGAGTCCCACGACCAGGGCGGGCATGCCGGTCTCGAGGATCATGAACGGCAACACGAAATCGGGCTCGGACGGGGAGCCCGGGAAGAGCACTCCCGAAAACCCGATCAGCATGACCGGAATCAGGAACAATTGGAAGGTGGGGAACAGCACGATGGTTCGCCGGAGCGTTCGGTCGTCGCGCGCGGTAAAGGCCTTCATGAACAGGTGCGGCCACATGTTGAGGCCCACCGCGCTCACGACGATGGCGCTGGAAAACGCGCCCCACGTCCACGGTCCGCCGTCGCTCCGGAGTCCCGGCACCGACAAGAGCTCAGGCCGCTCGGCCGCGATCTGCTCGAACATGGGCCCCACGCCGCCGTACAGCCGATAGGGAAGGTAGAGTCCGAGCGTCCAGGCGATCGTCACCATGACGATTCCCTGGAACGTATTGGTCCATCCAACGGCCGCGACGCCGCTGGTGACGACGTATAGCACGACGACGCCGTACGCGATCAGCGCGCCCGCCCAGATGGGCACGTGCCCATCCGTGACCGCTTCGATGACGATCGCGGCACCCCGCATCTGTAACGTCACGTAGGGGATGAACGCGACCACGCCGATGACGGCCACGAGCACCGAGAGCGTGCGCGACGGGAACCGGCCCACCAGGAGTTGGCCCTGGGTGACGTACCCGAAGCGCCTGCCGACCTGCGCGGCTTTGGGGCCTACCCAGTACCAATACGACATGCCCAGCACGCCGTAGGCGAGGATGTAGAACGCCGCCGCTCCGCGGGAATAGGCCCAGCCCGGGCCGCCCAAAAACGCGAACGCCGAGAAGACCGTCGCGCCCGTGACGAAGTACATGACCAAGAGCCCGAAGTCTCGGTCTCCCGCGACGAACCCCTGGACTCCCTTCGTGGCCCTCCGGCCCGCGGACAATCCGATGCCCAGGGTGAGCCCCAGGTAGAGCACCACGATGACCGTGACGAGCTGCCAGCGTTCCATCAGCGGGGCGGTTCGGGCGCGTCCCGCTTGGCGTCCGGATTTTCCGCTCGGCTCTCGACCCGGTCCACCCAGAGCAGCACGCCGAACGCCATCACGACCCAGAACGCGATCCAGGCGAGGGAAAAGGGAAGGCCCAGCACCAGCGGATGCACCCGGTTGGCCAGCGTGTATCCGGGCCACGTCACCGAGAGCGTGAACAACACGAAAAACACAGCCGCCGCGATCCGCACCGTTCGGAGGGTCATCGGTCTCGTGTCATCGGTTGCGTCACGGGCCCCACTTCACCGGCCGCGGAACTCGGGGTCCCGCTTTTCCACGAACGCTCGCACGCCCTCGCGGCCGTCCTCGCTCGCGAACGCCGCCAGGAACAGCTCCTTCTCGAGCTCCAGGCCAGCCTGCAGCGGGGTTTCGGCCGCAGCTCGCACGGCTCGTTTGGCCAGCCGCAGGGAGAGCGGGCTCCAGCGTGCCATGCGACGGGCCAGGTCCTCGGCCTTGGCCAGGTGCTCACCCGGCTCGGTCAGGAATTCCACCCATCCGATCCTGTGTGCTTCCTCGGCGTCCAGGAGATCACCGGTGAGCGCGATGCGCATCGCGTGTCCGGGTCCGACCAGACGAGCCAGACGTTGCGTGCCACCGGCGCCGGGGATCAGGCCGATCCGAATCTCCGCCTGCGCGAACCGGGCGGTCCGGTCCGCGACCCGCACGTCACACGCAAGGGCCAATTCGGACCCCCCGCCGAGGCAGAATCCGTGGATCGCGGCGAGAATGGGCTTGGGAAACGCCGCCACGGCGTCGTACACGCGGCGCTCGCGATAGAGCGCACGCTGGTCGGCCGGGGCGCGGTCGGCAAACTCGGCCACGTCCGCGCCGGCAACGAACGCCTTCTCACCCGCACCGTGCAGGATGGCCACTTTGACGCGATCGTCCTCGGCCAACGCGTCGACGGCGTGCATGATCTCCCGTCGCACCACGGAGTTCAGCGCGTTCAGCTTGTCCGGTCGATCGATGCGAATGTATCCGATCGGATCGTCGACATCGACGTCTATGGTCTCGTAGGTCACCCGAGCCGCCTTTGGTTACAGTCCACTACCTATCAAACGGGACACTAGTCCCATTCGTAGAATCCTCGGCCGGCCTTCTTTCCCAGACGGCCTTCCGCCACCATGGATTCGAGCAACGCCGGAGGTTCGAACCGAGGCGAGCCCAGCGCTTCGTGCAGGTAGCGGGCGATCCCGAGGCGAACGTCGAGGCCCACGAGGTCGGTCAGCTTGAGTGGGCCCATGGGGTGGCGGTATCCCAGCTCCATGGCCTTGTCGATGTCTTCGGCGGATGCGACGCCCTCCTCTAGCATGCGGATGGCCTCCATGCCGAGCGCCACGCCCAGTCTGGAGGAGGCGAAGCCGGGGGAATCTTTCACCACGATGGGCTCTTTGCCCAGCGTGCGCACCAGCGCCAGCGCCGCGTCCAGGGTGTCCGTCTCGGTGGCAGGTCCATACACCACTTCGACCAGCGCCATGATGTGCACCGGATTGAAGAAGTGGAGTCCCAGAAACCGGGAAGGGTCGGGAACGTGCGAGGCCAGCTCGGCGATGCTCAGCGACGACGTGTTGGATGCGAGGAACGCACTCGGAGCCATCTTGGACCTCAGATCTCGGAAAAGCTCGGCCTTGAGGGCGAGGTCTTCCGGGATGGCTTCGATGATCCACTCGCATTCCGCCACTGCGGAGTCGAGCGATGGCTCACCAACCAGGTTGGCCAACGTGGAATGCTGCTGTTCGGTGGCGACCTTTCCGCGGTCGACGCCCTTTTGGAGGTTTCTCCGTACGTGATCCATCCCGCGCTCGACCGCGTCGGCCGAGACGTCGTAGAGGCGGACCGGGTAGCCCGCCATCGCGGCGACCTGCGCGATGCCGTGACCCATGGTGCCGGCACCCAGGACCGCCACGCGCGCCTGGTCGGTCACACGCGCTCCAGCAGCATGGCGATGCCCTGGCCCACTCCGATGCACATCGTGGCCAGGCCGGTGGCGGCATCCCGTTGCCGCATCGCATGGACGAGGGTGGTGAGGATGCGCGCTCCGGAGCACCCCACCGGATGGCCGAGGGCGATGGCCCCTCCGTTCACGTTTACGACGTTCGGATCGAGCCCGAGCTGCTCCATGCAAGGGAGCGCCTGCGCCGCGAACGCCTCGTTCAGCTCCACCAGCTCGACGTCGCCCACCGTCCAACCCGCTGCGTCCAGCGCGGCGTTGGTGGCCGGCACCGGGCCCATGCCCATGCGGTGCGGCTCCAGGCCCGCGATGCCGGTGCTCACCACGCGGGCCAGAGGAGACAGTCCCAGCTCGCGCGCGAGCGCGTCCGATACCACCAGGAGCGCCGCGGCGCCGTCGTTGATGCCCGAAGAGTTGCCCGCCGTCACTGTGCCGTCCGGCTTGAACGCGGGCTTGAGGCGGGCCAGGGCCTCCTGCGTCGTGCCGGGGCGGGGGTGCTCGTCGGCCACGATCAGGACCGGATCCCCTTTTCGTCGCGGAACCGATACCGGAATCAGCTCGGCGGCGAAGGCGTCCTCTTCTGCCGCGCGTGCAGCGCGAGCCTGGCTCTCCACCGCGAAGCGATCCTGACTCTCTCGGCTGACCCCGTACTCCTCCGCCACGTGTTCGGCCGTGCGTCCCAGCCCGATGGTCCACTGTTCCGGCAGGGCCGGGTTGGGAAAGCGCCAACCCAGGACGGTGTCGGCTACCGCCGGTGTCCCACGGGCATAGCCTCGCTCCGGCTTGAGGAACACGAAGGGGGCGCGGCTCATGCTCTCCACTCCGCCGGCGACGTACGCTTCGCCCGCTCCCGCCAGGATCGAGTGGGAGGCCGTGCGCACGGCCTCCATGCCCGACCCGCACAGGCGATTGACCGTTTGACCCGGGACGGATACCGGAAGTCCGGCGCGGAGGAGCGCCATGCGCGCCACGTTGCGGTTGTCTTCTCCCGCCTGGTTGGTGCATCCGAAGATCACGTCGTCGATCCGGTCGGCGGCGACTCCGGTGCGGTCCAGCAGCGCTCCGATCGTCAGGGCGGCGAGGTCGTCCGGCCGCACCGACGCCAGCGCGCCGCCGTGTCGGCCGATCGGCGTGCGCACCGCGTCGACGATCCACGCCTCCCGGTTGCCGGAGGTATTGGTCACCGGTCCACCGCCATCCAAACGCTCTTGACCTGGGTGTACTTCTCGATGGCCGACGCCCAGCCCAGGTCCCGGCCGAAGCCGGACTGCTTGTATCCGCCGAACGGGGATCCGGACGCGTAGCGATTGTACGTGTTGACCCAGACGGTGCCGGCCTCCAACTCCTTGGCCATGCGGTGAGCCTTGCCGACGTCTCGCGTCCACACGCCGGCGGCCAGGCCGTAGATGGTGTCGTTGCCGAGTGCGACGGCATCTTCGACATCGCGGAAGGGCAACACCGAAACGACCGGCCCGAAGATCTCCTCTCGGGCGATCGTCATGTCCGGATCCACGTCGGCGAACACCGTGGCGGTGACGAAGTTGGTCGACGGCCCGACCTGCACGCGCTCTCCGCCGGCAACCAGCCGCGCGCCCTCCGCGTTGCCCCGGTCCACGTAGTGCATCACCCGCTCGGTCTGCCGCTCGTTGACGATCGCGCCCAGGCGGGTGCCCGGGTCCATGGGATCTCCGACGGTCATTTTGGCCGCCCGGCTGGCGAGCGCCTCGACGAACGACTCGTACACGGACTCTTCGACCAACACCCGTGACCCGGCCGCGCACACTTCGCCCTTACCATAGAAGATGCCGGTGGAGGCGCCCCGCACCGCGGCTGCGATGTCCGCGTCCGCGAAGACGATGTTCGGTGACTTCCCGCCCAGCTCGAGCGACACCTTCTTGACCGAATCTGCGGCGGCCCGCATGACCTTCTTGCCCACTTCGGTGGATCCCGTGAACGCCACCGCGTCGATGTCGGAGCACGTAACCACCGCGGCTCCCGCCGTCTCGCCCATGCCCGGCACCACGTTGAACACGCCGGGTGGAAACCCGGCCTCCGCGGCCAGCTCCGCAAGGCGCAACGCGGTCAGCGGGGTTTGCTCCGCGGGCTTGAGCACAACCGTGTTACCACAGGCCAGGGCCGGAGCCACCTTCCACGCCGCCTGGGGGAGTGGGAAGTTCCACGGAATGATGCAGCCCACCACGCCGACCGGCTCCCTGAGCGTGAAGTTCAGGAACGGTCCGGCGACCGGGATGGTGGTCCCTTCCACCTTGTCGGCCAGGCCGGCGAAGTAGCGAAAGTTCTCCACCACGCTGGGCAGGTCCACCTTCCGCGACTCGAAGTAGGGCTTGCCGTTGTCACGGGTTTCCAGGGTGGCCAGCTCGTCCGCATGCTCCTCGATCAAATCGGAGAGCTTCCAGAGCAGCCGACTCCGCTGATGGGGACTGAGGTCGCGCCATGACGGATCATGCAGCGCCCTTTTGGCGGAGGCGGCCGCGCGGGCTACGTCATCCCGGTCCGCGGACGCGACGTCGGCCAGGACCTCGAGGGTCGCCGGGTCGACGTCCGGGAACGTCTCGCCCGACGCCGCGTCCTCCCACGCATTGTCGATCCAAAGCCGGTTTCGTAGGCCTGACTCGGTCATCACGAGCCCGTGAACTCGGCCTTCCGCTTCTCCACGTAGGCCGTGAGGCCCTCCTTCGCATCGGCGCTCGCGAATAGTTGGGCCTGCAGCTCGCGCTCGAGCGCGAGTGCCAGCTCGAACGGCAGCTCCGCGCCGGTTTGCACCGAGCGCTTGATGTGGCCGACGGCCATCGACGCGCGGTGGGGGGGCGTGAACCCGGACGCAAACTCGATCACCTGGTCCAGGAACGCCTCTTGAGAGTCGGCATCGAAGATCCGGTTCACGATTCCCAGATCGTGCGCGGTCTCGAAGTCGAACGTGTCGCCGGTCACCATGAGCTCGATGGCCTTCGCCTTTCCGACCAGCCGCGTCAGTCGCTGGGTGCCGCCGGTGCCGGGCAGCACGCCCAGGTTCACCTCGGGTAGCCCCACCTTGCTCTTGCCGCGGCGGGCGATGCGGAGATCGGCCGCCATGGCGATCTCCAAGCCCCCGCCCACCGTGTGGCCGTTCAGCGCGGCGATGGTGAGCTTGGGGGTGTGCTCCAGCCGGTTGAGGGTCTCGTTGGCGTGCAGACAGAAGCAGTACTTGAACCCTGTCGTCACCTCGGAGAGCATCTGGATGTTCGCCCCGGCGCTAAAAAACTTCTCGCCTTTCCCCGTGATGACGATGACCCACACGTCGTCGTCGAACCGGGCGCGGACAATGGCAGCGTCCAACTGACGCATCATCTCGTGCGTGTAGGTGTTCGCCGGGGGATCGTCCAGCGTCAACAGCGCGATCCCATTGCGGTTTTCATAGTGCACCAACGTCTTTTCCGACATCGACTGCTTCCCCTTGGGATGTGATTTGTATTTGCCTAGGGCTCGGCCCGGGCCGTCGTGCGACGGCTCACCGGCCGAGAGTCTTGCTATCCGGAGGCTGTATACCCCGGTCGTTCCGATCCCGGGACTCGTGCGAACGCCGCCGCGGTCGCTCGCTCGCCCATGTCCCTGCTCAGCCTTCGGTCGGCCCTCCGACGAGGCCGTGCAGCAGCAGGTGACACATGTCCCGAGTAAGCGCCTCCAGGTCGGGGTCGCGGCCCGGACGGTACCACGTGTAGATCCAGTTCAACTGCCCGAACAGCGCAAAGGTCGCAACCCGCTCGTCCACCTCCAGGCCGTCTGGCCGCAGGCCACGTATGAGGCCTCGAACCAGGGTGGCGTACCGTCGTTTCAAGGCGCGCACGTCCTCTACGTAGGGCGCAGACAGGCTGGCGCCCTCGTGGGAGATCACCTTCATCTCGGGCATGTGATCCAGGAAAAACCCGAGATGGATGCGTACCATCCGCTCCAAACGCTCCCGGGGCGAGGCCAACGACGCCAGCTCGACGTCCAGCTTGGTGAGCAGCGTCTCGAAGGCCCCGTGCTGAATGAGATATAGCAGCTCGTCCTTGCTCTCGACGTAGTAATACAGGCCCGAGAGGCTCGTGCCCGCGGCCTTGGCGACGTCTCGAATCGTGGCTCGATGGAATCCTCGCTCCGCGAACACGCGAGCGGCTCGAGAGAGGATGTGCTCGAGCTTGGCGTCGTAATCGGTGCGTTGGTCCACGCCGGAGGCCGAGGGTTCGTACGAACGTTCGAACGGGCAGTATCGACCGCCCGCAACCGGAGGGCAACCTCCCGGCCCTTGCGTCTCACGGTCGCTTTCCCGATAACCGGTTGGGACGGATGGCGGACGTGTGGGGTACACGGTGGGGATCGGGTGAATAATCCGAGCGGGCGGCTCGTAGTCTCTACCGACCCGTCCGAGGTTGAGGCGATTCCATGGTCAGGCAGGGTTTCCCATGAACGCGTGTCATCGAGCACCAACAGGTCCGCTTCGCCGGGTTTGCCTCGGTTTGCGTGTGCTCGTCGGCGTTTCCGCGGCCGGCGTGGTGGCGGCCGGAGGCTGTTCTTCCGCCGACAACGACGCCACTCCGGCCGGCGGTCCCGAGACGATCTACATCGTGCCCGTGCAGGGTGTGATCGAAATGGGATTGGCGCCGTTCGTCGAGCGCAGCCTCCGGGAGGCGGCCGCAGCCGGGGCAGCAGCCGTCATCCTGGATCTGGATACACCGGGCGGACGAGTGGACGCGGCGCAACGGGTTACCGATGCCGTGCAGGAGTCCTCGGTACCCGTGTACGCCCTCGTCAATCGGCGCGCCCTCTCGGCCGGCGCCATGATCGCGCTCTCCACGCAGCACGTGTATCTCCTTCCGGGTGGGTCGATGGGCGCCGCGACGCCCGTGCTGGGCTCGGGTGAGGTGGCGCCGGAGAAGATCGTTTCGGCGATGCGCGCGGAGATGCGGGCGCTCGCCGAGGCCAGGGCCCTCGATCCGACGGTGGCTGAAGCCATGGTGGATCCGTCCGTCGCGCTCGATCCGGAGGCTCCGGTAGGCCGGCTGTTGACGCTTACGGCCAACGAGGCGGAGCGCCTCGGGTACGGCACCGCGGCCGAGGATCTGGACGACGCGCTCCGGCGGATCGGGATCGCGGACGCCACACCGGTCGGCACGGAGGTCAACTGGGCCGAGCGCATCGTTCGGCTGCTTTCCCATCCGGTGGTGGCGCCGTTCCTCCTTTCGTTGGGCTTTCTCGGGCTGCTGATCGAGATCAAAACGCCCGGACTGGGGCTGGCTGGCGGGGCGGGGTTCCTGGCCTTGTCGCTCTACTTCGGAGCGCATTTGATCGTCGGCCTGGCCGGATGGGAAGACCTTCTCCTCTTCGGCATCGGCGCGATCCTCATTTTGCTGGAGGTGTTGTTCGTGCCGGGATTCGGGCTGCTCGGGGTCCTAGGGGCGGTGGGCGTTACCGCCGGCCTCTTCATGAGCCTGCTGGGCTCGCTGCCGACGTTTACGGACCTCGCCAGCGCCAGTGGAGTCTTGGCGGTCACCGCGCTCGCGGTGGTGCTGACCGGCTGGGCGCTGATTCGGCGCCTGCCCGAGGAGCGGCCGGCTTGCCCGCCGCGGCATCCTGTTGGAGGCCGAGACGGACCGGGCCGCCGGGTACGTGTCGGCGGAGACCAGGCTCGACCTCGTCGGCAAGGTGGGGGTCGCGATCACTGCGCTTCGTCCCGCCGGGGTCGCGCTCATCGACGATGAGCGCATCGACGTGGTATCGGAATCGGAGTGGATCGAGGAGGGCACCCCGGTCCGCATTCTGGCGGCCGAGGGCTATCGACACGTGGTCCGTCCGGTGGAATCCGAGCCGCCGACCCTCCCCGACCCGTCGAACGCGTGAGACCGACGGCAGGGGCCGGCCGACCGGGCGGAGGCCCCGGAACTCGCCTCGGGCGGACGTGCCCGATCGGCGAGGCCGACCCGGTAGCACGACACGTGTACGCTGCAGTGGCCGAGCCGACCGCGGTGGCGATTCTCTAGACAACAAGGAACGGACATGTCGGACGAGGCGCTTTTCGGAACCAGCGTGGTGGTGTTCATCTTCGTGGCGTTCGTCGTCGCGATTCTGCTCTGGGCGGTGCCGGTCCGGCTGTGGGTCGAGGCACTGACTTCGGGCGTGGCGCGTGGGCATGGGGCAGCTCATCGGCATGCGCTTGCGGAAGGTCAACCCGGCCGCCGTGATCCGGCCCGCTGATCTCTGCGACCAAAGCCGGACTCCACCTCGATGCCCAGAGCCTGGAAGCCCACTATCTGTCCGGCGGCGATGTGGGCCGGGTGGTACGCGCGCTGATCTCGGCGGACAAGGCCGCGATGGACCTTCCGTTCCAACAGGCAGCCGCGATCGACCTCGCGGGAAGGGACGTGTTCGAAGCCGTGCAGGTGTCGGTGAATCCCAAGGTGATCACCACTCCGAGGGTGGCGGCCATGGCCAAGGACGGCATCCAGTTGATCGCGGTGGCCCGGGTGACGGTCCGGGCCAACATCAACCGGCTGGTCGGGGGAGCGGGCGAGGAGACGATCGTTGCCCGTGTGGGCGAGGGGATCGTGTCCAACATCGGCTCCTCCCAATCCCACAAGGAAGTGCTGGAAAATCCGACAACATCTCCAAGACGGTGCTCGCCAAGGCCTCGATTCGGGCACCGCGTTCGAGATCCTCTCGATCGACATCGCCGACGTGGACGTGGGCAAGAACATCGGGGCGGAGCTCCAGATCGACCAAGCGAGGCCGACAAGAAGATCGCGCAGGCCAAGGCGGAGGAACGGCATGCCATGGCGTTGGCGCACGAGCAGGAGATGAAGGCCAAGGTGCAAGAGATGCGCGCGGACCTGGTCGCCGCCGAGTCGCAGGTTCCGCTGGCGATCTCCGAGGCGTTCCCGAACCGGCAACCTGGGGGTCATGGACTACGTGCGGTATCGGAACATCCAGTCCGACACCGCCATGCGCCGCTCGATCGCCGGTGGGACTCCACGGACACCGAGGGCGTCAACTGGACCTGCCGCGGAGCCTGAGGCATGGAGAGACCTGGGATGGGATCGTGGTGCTGGTGTTCATCTACTTCGCGGATGGATCAAGCAGCAGCAGGCCCGACACCGTCAGCGCCAGCAGAGACAGAGGGCGGAACGGATGCCGGGCTCCGCCCCGCAGCAACGGGTGGAGACCGGGCCCCGGCCGGCCGCGGACCACGCCGGGGCGGACGCGGAAATCGGAGCGAAAAAAAGTCGTCTCGCACCATGATTCCCGAGGAGCTTTGGGAGGAGATCGAAGCGCTGGCCAGAGGCGAAGCGCCTTCCCGGAAGCGAAGGCCGCAGCAGCCGGCCCGCCGCCCCGTTCCCCAGCCCGCTCCGGTCCCGACGGGCGCGCCCGAAGCTCCGCCGCCGCAGCCGGTCGCCAGGGAGCCGGCCGCGCGATCCCGGGAGCGGCGGCCGACCCCGACCGCCGCACGGCGGTGGTCGAGCGGAAAAAGGCGGCCGTGAGCCCGGTGGGGGGTGACGTCACCGGAAAAGGGCGTGCCCGCCGACTCGGCCCGGCTCGAACGGGGCACGGCTCCGAGCACGAAAGCTCGGCCCGCCGTCGGCCACGGTGCGGGTTGGCCCCGGATGGCGTTGCTGGACGTGCCTCCCGAGGACCCTGCGTCGCGCCGTCATCCTGCACGACGTGTTGGGTCCGCCGTTGGCGCTACGACGGCCGGCGGACCCTCACGAGTGAGGCCCGCCGGGATCCGTCGGCCGTGTCGCCTACATGGCCCCGGTGGCCATGTTCCTGAGGACCGTGTGTAGGGATTCCCCCGTTGCGGTAGTATTCCAGGTCCACGTCGGAATCGAGTCGGACACTGGCCGAGAACCGCGCGATCTCTTCGCCGGCGGCGGCGCGGGCCACGACCTCGACGGTGCCGCCCGGTTCCAGCCCCTCCGCGATCCCGGAGACGTCGAAGACCTCCCGGCCGGTGAGTCCCAGCGAATCGGCGGACTCGCCTGCGGGGAACCTCGAGCGGCAGCACACCCATCCCCACGAGGTTGCTCCGGTGGATGCGCTCGTAGGAGCGTGCGATGACCGCCCTTACGCCCAGAAGGACGGTGCCCTTGGCGGCCCAGTCTCGCGAGCTGCCGGTGCCGTACTCGCCGCCGGCGAGCACCACGAGCGGCGTCCCCTCCTCGGCGTAGCGCATGGCTGCGTCGAAGATCGAGGTCTCTTCGCCGCTGGGGAAGTGGATGGTGTAGCCACCCTCTTTTCCCATCCAGCAGCCGGTTCTTGATGCGAACGTTGGCGAACGTGCCCCGCATCATGACCTCGTGGTTGCCGCGCCTGGATCCGAACGTGTTGAAGTCGAGCGGACGCACTCCGCGCTCCTGTAGGTGTTGGCCCGCGGACCCGTCCTTGGCGATGGCTCCAGCCGGAGAGATGTGATCGGTGGTCACCGTCTCACCCAGCAACGCCAGCACACGCGCTCCGGAGATGTCCCGCAGGTCGGGGATCGTCAAATCCATGTCCTGGAAGAAGGGCGGATTCTGGATGTAGGTCGACGCGGCGTCCCATTCGTAGAGGTTTCCGTCTTCGGGCATGGGCAACGCCTGCCACGCCTCATCACCTTCGAACACCTCCCCGTAGCGCGTGTGGAACATCGCGGGGTCCAGCGAAGCGGACACGGTCTCGTGGATCTCCTGCGACGAGGGCCACAGGTCCCGCAGATAGACGGGCTCGCCGTCCGGGTCCCGGCCCACCGGCTCACGTGAGAGATCAATGTCGATGCGTCCGGCCAACGCAAACGCGACCACCAGCATGGGTGACGCCAGGTAGTTCGCACGCACGAGAGGATGGATTCGTGCCTCGAAGTTGCGGTTGCCGGAGAGCACCGAGGATACCACGAGACCGTGCTCGGACACCGCTTCGGCAATGGGCTCGGGCAGCGGCCCGGAGTTGCCGATACAGGTGTGCACCGTAGCCCACGACGCCAAAGCCGAGCTTTGTCCAGGTCGTCCAGAA
>CBDCVX010000014.1:0-175893 GCA_965223195.1 Longimicrobiales bacterium | reverse complement strand
GAGCTGGATCCGGCTCAACGAGACGAGCTGCGGGCCGGATGGAAGCGGGCCGTGGACACGGCGATCGCCTGGGCGGGGACTTCTGAATAATGCACTCGGAGCGCTATATTCCGGAGATCCCAATGCAAGCACTCCCGGGGGCATAATGAAGAGGGACGGCAGGTTTCTGATCGGCCTGGTCGGCGTTGCCGCGCTGGTCACGTGGCTCATCTGGACGGGCGTGAACGAAACCATGATGTACTACCTGACCCCGTCGGAGCTCATCAGCCGCGTCGAGGCCGAGCCCGCGTTCCACAACGTGGGGGTGAAGGTGGGCGGCAAGGTCGTTCCGGGCTCCTATTCAGGATCCGCCACGGACATGATCCACCACTTCACGGTGCAGGACATGGAGGATCCGTCGGCGACGTTCCGGGTGGAATACCGCGACATCCTGCCTGACACCTTCAACGACAACGTCGAGGTCGTCGTGGAGGGTCGCTATCGCCGGGACGGGGTCTTCCAGGCCGACTTGGTCCTGACCAAGTGCGGCAGCCGGTACGAGGCCGCGCCGGAAGAGCTGGCCGGGTGATCCAACTCGGGGAGCTCGCGCTCTGGATCGCGCTCCCGATCGCCCTTTGGGGCACCTGCCTCGCATTTGTCGGCGGGCGGAACCGCCGCGGCGACCTGGTGCTGTCGGCGGAGCGCAGCACCTACGCGGTGTTCTTCCTCCTGATCCTGGTTTCGCTCGGGATCATCACGGCGTTCGTCACCGACCGGTTCGATTACTGGTACGTCGCCAACTACTCGAACCGCGAGCTGGACCTGTTTTTCAAGGTCGCCGGCCTCTGGGCGGGCCAGCGAGGCTCGCTCGTGTTCTGGGCGCTGCTCCTGTCCCTGTTCTCGGTCGTATGTCTCTGGCAGAACCGCGACCGGAACCGGGAGTTCATGCCCTACGTGAACGGCGTGCTCCTCGCGATCACGAGCTTCTTTCTGATCGTTCTGTTGTTCGCGGACGTGAACCCGTTCGAGCGGATGGACTTCCTTCCCGCGAACGGGCGTGGTCTCAATCCGCAGCTTCAGAACTACTGGATGACCATTCACCCGCCCACGCTCTACCTCGGATTCACCGCCTTCACGGTGCCGTTCGCGTTCGGGATGGCGGCGTTGATGTCCGGACGGCTCGACTCGAGCTGGATTCGCGTGACGCGCAGGTGGACGCTCCTGTCCTGGTTTTTCCTGTCCAACGGAATCGTGTTCGGGATGCGCTGGGCCTACGAGGAGCTGGGCTGGGGCGGCTATTGGTTCTGGGACCCCGTCGAAAACGCGTCGCTCCTCCCCTGGCTCACGGCCACCGCGTTCCTGCATTCGATTCAGATTCAGGAAAAGCGGGGGATGCTCAAGATCTGGAACATGGCGCTCGTGCTGCTCACGTTCCTCCTCACCGTGTTCGCCACGTTCCTCACACGGTCGGGTCTGATCGAGTCGGTTCACACGTTCGCCAACAACACCCAGATCGCGTTGATCTTCCTCGCGTTCCTGGGCGCGGTCACCGCGTTCGGCGTGGTCATGATCCTGTGGCGCAAGGACGCGCTTCGCTCCGACGCCCGCATCCAGTCGTTCCTCTCCCGCGAGGCCGCGTTCCTGTTCAACAACCTCATCCTCCTGGGCATCGCGTTCGCGGTGTTCTGGGGCACGATCTTCCCGTTGGTGACCGAGTACCTGACGGGAGAGAAGGGGAACGTCGGTCCGCCGTTCTTCAATCGAGTGAACATCCCGATCGGGCTCGTGTTGCTCGCGCTCACCGGAATCGGCCCCGTCATCGCCTGGCGACGAGCGTCGAAGCGGAATCTCCGGCGCAACTTCACCACTCCGGTCGCGCTCGGGTTGGCCGTCGCGGCCGGACTGTTCCTGCTGGGTGTCCGCCACGTCTACGCCCTGATCACGTTCGGGCTGGCCGCCTTCGTCATGACGGTCATCGCGGTCGAGTTTTGGAAGGGCACCCGCGCACGGGCCCGCATTGAGGGTGAGGGATGGGCAAAGGCGCTCGTACACCTCGTTGCGCGCAATCGACGCCGCTGGGGCGGGTACGTGGTGCATGCTTCGATTGTGATCATTTTCGTGGGCTTTGCCGGAGCGGCGTTCGATACCGAGGAGCGCCGCACGCTGCTTCCCGGCGAGACGATCTCCGTGCAGTCCGCCTTCGGCCACACCTACGACCTCACGTACCAGGGCATCTCCACGTCCAGGGGGCAGGGCGACTGGCTGCTCCAGTGGATCGCGTCGTTCGACGTGGAGCGGGAGGGCACTCCTCTCGGGCTGATGACCGCCGAGCGGAGGTTTTACCAGCCGACGGCCTCCAGCTCACAGCCGGCGTCGGAGGTAGGGATTCGCTCGACGCTGCTGGAAGACCTGTACGTCATTCTGGCCGGCGTCGAAGACATGGCCGGGACGCTGTTCGAAGGCGCGACCGGCGACGCCGAGCGCGCAACCGTCGAAGTGCAGGTCAACCCGCTGGTGGGTTGGATCTGGTACGGAGGCTTTCTCCTCACGCTCGGATCCCTCATCGCGCTCTGGCCCACCGAAGAAGCCCGGCGGCGCGCCACCGACCACGACCCCGCCCGCCGCGCGGCCGCAACCGTCTAACTCCGGTGTCGCATCGCGTCTTGTCCGTCGCGCGCCTCGGCGCTCTCTGTGCACACATCACTTCTCAAACGGGACCCTAGGTGGCAGCGACCGTGGGGGCCGCGCTCTTCGCGGCGGCGATCGTGCTCTATGTGCTCCACCCGATCCTGACCGGCCGCACCACGCGCCTTCACGACCCCGGCGCCGGAGACCACGAGGTGGGCGCGCGCCAGCGGGTCGTGCTGAACGCGCTCCGAGACGTCGAATACGACTATCACACCGGAAAGCTGGACGACGCCGACTACACCCTACTTCGGGGAGAGCTGACGCTCGAGGCCGTCGAGGCGCTGGACGCGGCGGCCGATTCGAACGAGGCCGATGCGCCAGTGGCCGGGGCTCGATCCGGCGTAGAGGGGGAGGTCGCTCGACTCAGGGAGGGTCTTCGCTCCGGTGACGCCTGCGGCCGTTGCGGACATCTGAACCCGCCGGGCAGCCGTTTCTGCGCTCGTTGCGGCGAATCGCTCGCCGTCCCGACCCCGTCGGCCGGATAGGCGTGCAGGCCGAGCCCCTCTTACGTGTCGCGGGTCTCCGGCGGGGGTTCGGCTCCCGTCCCGTTTTGGAAGACGTGTCGTTCGAGCTGGCCGCCGGCGGTGCCATTGCCGTGTTCGGACCCAACGGAGCGGGGAAGACCACGCTGTTACGGGTGTTGGCGGGAAGTCTGCGCCCCACGGCCGGCGCGGTGTTTCTCGATGGAAGGTCGCAGGAGGACCTGGGACGGGATTGGTATCGGCGGATCGGCGTGGTCTCGCACAAGAGCTTCCTGTATCGCCGCCTCACCGTCCAGGAGAACCTGACGTTCTACAGTCGGATGTTCGGGTTGTCCGATTCGAGTGGGCGGGTGGCGGAGCGATTGGAGGTGGCCGGGCTGTCCGACCGCGCCGGCCAGCCCGTCTCGGAGCTGTCCCGGGGCCTGGAACAGCGCCTGGCGATTGCCCGGGCTCTGCTCCACGATCCGGATCTCCTGCTCCTCGACGAGCCGTTCGCGGGATTGGACAGCGCCGCCGCGGCGCGCTTAGCCACGACGCTCGGGAAGCTACGGGACGCGCATAGGGCCGTCGTGCTGGTTACGCACGATCTCAGGCAGGGGAAGGCGTTGGCCGATCAGGCATTCGTCCTCGTCGACGGACGTCTCGGCGGCCTGGCACCGGTGGACAGCGACCTGGAGACCTTCGAGGGATCCTATCACCGGCGTCTGGCCCGGGCCGAAGCATGACCGACCTACTGCGCTGCGCGTGGGCCGTCGCCCGGAAGGACCTCATGATCGAAGCCCGCTCGCTCCAGCGCCTTGCGGCCATGATCTCCTTTTCACTACTCGCGGGGATCCTGTTCAACTACGCCCTCGAGACGGCCACGACGGGCGCTCGGCTGATGAGCGCGGGCCTCGTGTGGGTCACCGTGCTCTTCGCCGGCGTCCTGGGCGTGGGCCGCACGTTTCAGCTGGAGGAGGAAAACGCAGCGCTGGAAGGCCTCCTTCTCACGCCCATGCCTCCGGCGGCGCTCTACCTCGGGAAGGTCATCTCCAACTATCTGCTCGTGTTGCTGGTGGCGGCCTGCACGCTCCTCACGCTCGGGCTTTTTTTCCACGTCTCGTTTCTGGGCGTTCCCTTCGAGGTATACGCGCTATTGGCATTGGGCACGCTCGGGTTCGTGGCGCTGGGCACGCTGTTCTCGGCTGTGACAGCCCGGTCCACCATGGGCGAGACCCTGCTGCCGGTCCTCCTGTTTCCCCTCCTGGTGCCGGTCGTAGTGTTCGGCGCCGGATCCACCGGGCGGCTGATGGCGGGGCTCCCCTCCTCAGAGGCGTGGGGAAGCCTTAAGCTGCTGCTCGCGTATACCATTGTCGGTCTGTTGGCCGGAGTGCTCCTCATCGACGCAGCGGTGTCGGACGGATGAATCGAAGGGTTGGATGGACGCTGGTCTTCCTCACCGGCTTCGCCGGGGTCCTGGTCCTGCACGCGCTGGTATTCTTCTGGGTGCCCACCGAGGCGGAGCAAGGCATCGTGCAGCGGATCTTTTACGTACACGTGCCGGCGGCGTGGACGGGGTTCATGGCCGCGGGGGTCGCGGCGCTAGCGAGCGCGGTCTACCTCTGGTTGGGAGACCGGCGTCTGGACTCCGCTGCGGTTTCCGCCGCCGAAGGCGCACTCGTGTTTCTCACGATCATGCTGATCTCGGGGCCCCTGTGGGCGAAGATCGCATGGGGCGTGTACTGGCAGTGGGACCCGCGGTTGACCATGTCGCTCCTCCTCTGGACCATCTTCGTGGGGTACTTCCTGGTTCGATCGTCGGTGCTGAACGCCGAGCGGGGTCGGCGGCTCTCCGCTGTAGTGGCCATCGTGGGAGCGCTCAACGTGCCGATCGTGCACATCAGCGTGTATCGCCGCTCCATTCATCCGGAGCCGGTTTTGTTGAAGCCCGAGGGCCCCACCGCCGACGTGGAGATGACCGTGACCGTTTTGGTGGGTGCGGTCGTATTCACCTTGCTCTTCTTTTCCGTCTTTCTCTTGCGCTACCGTGCGGCCCAGTTGGAGGCCCGCACTTCACTCAACGCGTGAACCGTCTATGACCCGGCTCATTTTGGGAATCCTGGTGTTGGGACTCGCGCTTCTGCCCGAAGCGGCGGTCGCCCAGTCCGGCGGCGGCAGCCTACGGCCCTACTGGCACATCTTCTTGGCGTATGCTTCGGCTTGGGTGATTCTGGGGGCGTGGGTGGCGAGCGTGGCGAGGCGCATCAGCAGGCTGGAGCAGGACGCCGATCGGGGCGGTCCCTGAAGCGGGGACGACCCGCACCACCCCCGCCCGAGCAGCGCTCCCGGATCGACCTCAGGAGCGATACGGTGACCCGGCCCTGCCCGGGCATGCGGGAGGCCATGGCGCGAGCCGTGGTCGGGGACGCGGTCTTGGACGGCGACCCCACCACCGAGGTTCTGGAAGAGCGAGTCGCCACCCTTTTGGGTAAGGAGGCCGGGCTCTTTTTCCCGAGCGGCATCATGGCCAACCAAGCCGCGTTGGCCGCTCTGGGGGTCCCCGGCACGGAGGTGCTGCTGGAGGAGAGCTCCCACGTGTTCCACTACGAGGAGGGCGCGGTGGGCGCACACCTCGTCGGCATGCAACTCAGGACGATTCCCACACCCGACGGACGGCTCACGCCAAACCGCCTGTCCGAGGCGCTCCGGGTGCCCTCCCGCTTCACCCCACTGGCGTCGGTGTTGGTCGTCGAGAACACCCACCTGGCCTCCGGAGGCGGCGTCATGCCGTCGCGCACGATGAAGGCGCTGTCCGAAGCGGCGGCGCGGAACGGACTGCGCGTGCACCTGGATGGAGCGCGCCTGTGGAATGCCAGCGTAGCCACCGGTGAGCCGCTGTCGGCGCTGGCCGCCGGCGCGGACACCGTAATGGTCTCGTTTTCCAAAGGCCTGGGCGCCCCGGTCGGCTCCGTACTGGCCGGATCACGCACCGTCCTCGAGACTGCCTGGCGGGTGCGCCGCCGCCTGGGGGGCGGGATGCGCCAGACGGGCATGCTGGCCGCGGCGGCGCTCTACGCCCTCGATCACCATCTGGACGATCTGGCGCGTGACCACGCCCGGGCAGAGCGTTTCGCGGAAGAGGCCGGTCTGGTGCCCGGGCTCCGCGCGCGGCCTCCGGAGTCGAACATCGTGTTGGTGGACGTGGAAGACGGTCCGGAAGCGGCGCTGGAGCTGTTGGACGAGATGGAACGCCGTGACGTGCGCCTGATCCGGTTCGGTAAGGCGCGGGTGCGGGCCGTGTTCCACCGGGACGTCACGGATCAGGACCTGGACCGTGCCATCGAAGGGCTTCGCGCGGTGTGTGGCGATGGCTAGGTATATCCTCCTGCTCTGCATGGCATCGATCCCGAGTGGCGCGGCGGCTCAGTCCACGACGATGCCCGTGACGCTGCGGCACGGGTCGGGCCTCCTCGATGTGCCGGTGGCGAGCGTGCTTCCTCATATGACGATCACCTTCGCCTACTCCGGTTTCCGGGTGCACGTGGACCGGCCTGCCACTGTGACCCCGGAGGGAGAAATCGGTGGATTCGGTTCGCGTCCCTTTCGTCGTTGGCTGTCTGCGTCCACGCTCACCCTCGGGCTCTACGATCGTGCCGAGCTGGGGATCTCGTTCCAAGACATCTCCGGCTCATCCGAGCGGGGTACGCTATTGGGTGGGCACGGGCGTCTTTCCCTCCTCTCCCCGGACCCGCACGGGATCGGATTGGCCATGGGCGCCAGGGTCGTGCAGGCCCCACGCTTCGCCGCAGCCGATCGTCCGCGCACGAGTCGACTGGGCCACGCCGACGGCCGGCTGACCGAGGCGTACGCCAACCCCGAAAAGGGCTCGGTCCGGACATCGCTCACGCCGTACGCGGTGGCTTCCGCGACGATGCGCGGTCCGGTAGACGGATTGCTGCCGCCCCACGACCTCACCGTCACGGTCGGATGGGGCGAGGGAACGTTCAGAGACGGGGCTGATCTGCCCTGGTATGCGTTCGTCGATTCGAACGGATTCTTCGCGGGAGCCGCGCTACACGTCCGGATGGGGGAACGCTCGCTGCTCCACGCAATGGGGGAGTGGAACGGATTCGACCTCAACCTGGGCGCCGACCTCGACGTCCGGGGGCTTCGGCTGGGCGCGTACGTCCTGGGGGCCAACTACGACAACGACGTCTCTGCGTACCGAACCCGAAAGTGGGGCCTCAGGGCATCGGTTTCGATCTGCCCTCGGGAGATCAACCTGTGCAGGCCGACCGTGAGCGCGCGGCCGGCGCCCGACACCCTGTACATGCCCGCGCCGCCGCCGGACACCGTGATCGTGACCCGCCCGGCGGAGCCGCCCGCGGTCGATTCCGGTACGAGGACCGTCCGGTTGTGCCTGGCCACCGGCCAAGCCGTTCAGGTTGCGATCACCTCCGAGGGTGACACGCTCGTGGGGGCCGCTCGTCGTCGCCTGGACGAGCTCGGGCCCGGAGTGGGCTTCACCGGCGCGTACGCCGCGGATGCCGACTGGTACCGGCGGGGTGAAGACGTGCGGTTCCAGGGCCGGGCGTATGGTCGCATAGCCGATACACTCGAACGCATCGACTGCGCGGACATTGTCCGCGTAGGAGCTTTCGGGGGTGTGCCCCTCTTCGCCGCGCGGGCCTCGAACCAGGCGCCAAGCGCGCTGTGGGTGCCCGTGCATCCGGGGGAGTGGCAGCGCTATGCGCTCCGGCCCGATCGACGGCCCGACTAGTCGTTTTTGAGGTATTTGGCCAGAAGGCGGTTGGTTGCGTCCAGGACGCTCATGGCGGCACCGTGCGCGGGTTTGTTTCCGTCGGCCAAGTAGGATCCGATGAGCCGGTGCGCGCCGTCGTCGGTACGGCCTCGCACGGCGACGACGATGACGGAGACGTCGAACGCGCGGATCGCTTTGACGCCTATCAACGAGAAGCGGCAGGCACCGCGCGCGGCCTTCTCGACGGCCTCGAGCGCGGCCTCGGCACCGCAGCGCAGCACGCCCTGCGGCGTCTGAGTCCCCTCGGACTGTCCGCAGAAGCGCACGTCGTCCCTCCACTCCAGCACGATGCTGGCGACGCAGTTGCCGTCGGGCCGGGGATCGAAATCGAATTCGGCAAAGCGAAGCCGTTCGCGGCTGCGGACGACGGGGAACTGAATCGGTTGGGTGGCGGCCCGGGTCGGTTTGTCCAGCGTGGCGGCCGGGTGGCCCATGGGTGACAGGCTCCTCGACGAGTATCGGGTGAAACAGCCCGGCCGTCTGGGTCTCTCCCGTCGGAGAGACGCCCGTTCCGGGGGTCGCGCGGTTGCGCGCGTACCGCACGGGAGGAAATCAAGCGACATGCCATCCGGGACGGGGGGCGCCTCGAGCGTTCAGCGGAATCCAGACGGCAAGTCGTCCACGACGTCGATGTCCGAGAGGGGCTCCAAGAGGTGGACGCCGAGGCCGGCTGCGCGGGCGCGGTCCAGCGTAACGGCCAGGGTACGGTCGGTGCTCCACGGAATGTCTTGGAACAGAACCGGATGGAGATCTCGCGCGCCGACCAGATAGTATCCTCCGTCCGTGGCCGGACCCATTACGACGTCGTGTTCGGCGAGGGCCGCGAAGGCACGTTCCACCAGCTCACGTCCCACGTCGGGTGCGTCCGTCCCGATCACACAGGTCTCGTCCGCGCCGGTGAACGCCCACTCCAGCGCTTCCGCGAGCCGGTCGCCTAGGTCGCCTGTACCCTGTGGCCGGAAAGAAAGACCAGGCCCCTGCGGCCGGGTGTTGAGCCAGCGCATCACCTCCGATCGGGCGTCCGGCGGGTCGAAGCACACCACGATCTCGTAGGAGCCCCCCAAAACCCCTTCCAGTACCTGCTGCCCCATTCGGCTGTAGATCGCGGCCGCCCGCTGGTCCCCGACGTCACGGGCCAGCCGGGTTTTGACCCGCCCGGGACGGGGGGCCTTCGCGAACACCAACAGCCTCCGGCGCCGTTCACTCACTCGTCGGCCGCGGTGCGGGATGGATACCATCGGGCCAGGCGTTCCGGAGAAACCCCCGCGAGGTAGAGGCCGATCAGCGCGACGTTCCTCAGCCATCCACGCCAGCGCCCTTCGCGCTCATAGCGCCGGGGACTCGTCAGCAGCGCCGCCGGCAGCAGGTCCACCGACCCGACGGCCCGTAGTCGCCGAATCATCGCGACGTCTTCCATCAGCGGCTGATCCGGGAAGCCACCCACCTCCTCGAACAGGGCACGGGACAGCACGAGACCCTGGTCTCCGTACGCCATCCCCGACAGGCGCTGCCGCAGGCGTTGTCCGAATTCGATGAACCGCCAAAACCCGCCTTCGCCGTTCAGCGAGAACCGGAAGGTGGCGGCACGTTCGGCGCCGGCGGAATCGAGCCATCCGATCAGCGCCGCTCCGGCTTCGGCCGTGAGCCGGCAGTCGGCGTGGAGAAAGAGGAGCCAAACCGAGTCGAGCGCTCGGGCGCCGGCGTTCATCTGCCGCGCCCTTCCGGGTTCGGACTCCAAAAGCTGCGCGCCGGCCCCTCGGGCTCGCGCGGCGGTCTCATCCTCCGACCCGGCATCGACGACCACGACCCTGTGGGGCAGGTTGAGCGCTGTGAGGTCTGCGAGGAGGAGGGGGAGATGCTCGGCTTCGTTCAGCGTGGGGATGACGACGCCGAGGGCAGCGGGTGAGGTCAACGCGTGCCGGTGTCGTTCAGAGTCCAGTCGTAGTCGAAGAACTCGACCCGGGTCCCATCGGCCCGCAGGAGGGCCGCGGTGTCGTCATCCACGTACTCAGCCAGGAACTCCACCAACCCGGAAACGCCGCCGAAGTCGTCCTGGTACCAGTCCAGCACCTTGTTCAGGTGCACCGTGGTCGGCTCGCCCGACTCGACCGCGAAATGCCGCTGGTCGAGGATGAACGAGCGGACGGCTTGATCGAGCTGCTCGTCCAGGTTGTCGGCTCGGTAGGCGAACGGCGCCAGGGAGGGACAACTCCGCGCGGCGCAGTTCACCACGAAATGAATACGCGGATCGCCGATAGGCCGGATGATCTCATGTTCGATCTCATCCTGTGAGCGGACCGCTCCCGCCACGAAGCAGTGCTTGCCGGTGAACACGTCTTCGATCTGCCATACCGAGTTGTCGGGCCGGTCTGCGAACACGTTCTTGATCCGCCCGATCAGGCCACCCGACTTCATGATGGGATAGTGATCGATTACTCGCCTCAGCATGCAGGCGTTGTAGGCGTTGATCCAAAAGGCGAGGCGCTCCGCGTCCGGCTCTTCGGCCAATGCGCTCTCGGACACGCGGCCCATGGCTTCCAGCACACTGTCCAGCTCGCTCCGTCGCTCCTTGAGTGCGGCGTAGTCCACCCGGGGCACGTCCACGATGTCGGCCAGGAGCTCGGTGAAGTCGGACTCGATCGACGGAGTCGCGCCCGTCTCGATGGCCGAATCCTGAGCCGAAAGTGCGGAACCGCACACGAAGAGGGCGGCAATTAGCGAAGCGGTCCCGGGTAGCTTCACGTTGAGTCTCTTCAGCAGATAGGGGAGAAAGCTCAGCAGGATCATGAGGGCGCCGGCCACGGCGACCCGTATAAACGCGCTCCGCGACGCCTCCTGCGACCCTTGGAGAAGGGCGTCCGCGAAAAAGGTATACACGGCCGTCCCGGGGAGGATTCCCACTGCGGTGGCCAGCGCATAACCCGGCCAGGAGATGCCCGTGAGTCCCGAGCCGAAGTTGAGGGCGTTGAACGGCACCAGCGGGATCAATCGAAGCGTCAGCAAAGCCTGGAACCCGTGATCCCGACTCGCCCGCTCCAGAAAGTCCGCCCGGTCGCCGAGTAGCCGCTTGAGCCCGTCCCGGCCGAGCGCCCGCGCTTCGCCGAACGCGAGGTTGGCCCCGAGGTTGGCCGCGATCCAGTTGAGCAGCGTGCCCCAACCCACCCCGAACAACGCGCCGCCCGCGAGGGTCAGAATGGTGCCCGGAATGGCGAGTGCCGTTGCGACGGCGTAAATGACGACGAACAGCACAGGGGCCCAGGCCGTGCTCCGCAGCAGTTCGATGCCCGTTTGGATTCCGTCGCGGGTCAGAACGTCTCCGAGCGGCGTAAGGCGCACGGCCAACACGCCACCGATCACGATGCCGGCCAACACGAGCAGCTTGAGGAACGGAGCCCGGGACGATCGAGCTTCGACGGTGGGTGTCACGTCAACCATGAGATGACTCTCTTGAGGATCCGCCCGCCCCGTCCTTCCAGGCGTGCGCGTTGGAACTCGTTCGCGGCTCGTTTCAGGCCCTCGACCTTGGTGGGATAGGGGAAGATCGTGCTCGCCACCTTGCTCAGCGGAATCCCGTGCGTCTTCGCCATGACCAGCGGGAAGAGCAGCTCTCCCGCGGACGTGCCCACGATCGTCGCGCCCAGGATCCTGCCCTTGGCATCCGCCGAGATCTTCACCATGCCCTTGGTCTCGCCGTCTGCGATCGCCCGGTCCAGATCCGAGAACTCGTACCAGTAGGTGCGCGCCCCGCGGGCCTCGGCCTCCTGTTGGCCCAGTCCCACGTGGGCGACTTCGGGATCCGTGAACGTGACCCAGGGGACGTTGTCGTAGTTGACCGCCGCTTTTACCGGGAGCAGGGCATTCCGAAGTGCCGTGGATGCCATGTACTCCGCCACGTGGGTGAACTGGAGGCCTCCGGTCACGTCGCCCGCGGCCCACACGCCCTTCGCCGTAGTAGCGAGGTGGCGGTCGACCTTTACGGCCGCACCATCCAGCTCGACACCCGCCGCGTCCAATCCGAGATCATCGGTGTTGGGCCGACGTCCGGTGGCCACCAGGATCTCGTCGGCGGGGAACCGCCTACCGTCTTCCGCGATGGCGACCTTGTCCGCGCCGTCCCGCTCGAAGCGCACGACCCGGGTGCCCGTCTCGACGCGGATTCCCTCGTCGGCGAGCAAGCCTCGCATGAGCTCGGAGACGTCCGCATCCTCTTTCGGAAGAACGTCGGGCGCCATCTCGAGTACCGTCACGCTCGCGCCGAGCCGCGCATAGACCTGAGAGAACTCCAGTCCGATGGGCCCGCCGCCGAGGATGACGACGCGTCCAGGCAGCTCTGTCTGGTCGAAGGCGGTGTGGTTGGTGAGGAATCCCACCTCCTCCAGGCCGGGGATCGGCGGCACGAACGCCGAGGCGCCCGTCGCGATGACGAAGCGTTTCGAGCGGATCCCGCCCACGCCTTCGACCTCGATCCGGCCCGGCTCGGTGAACCGTGCGTATCCCTCGACGACTGCCACGCCCATGGCCCTGAATCGCTCGGGATCGTCGTGGTGGGCCACGGTGGCTCGGGCTGTCCGCATGCGCTCCATGACCGTGGCGAACACGTGCTGGGGCGCTGCCCCCGTCAGCCCGAGACGGTCTGCGTGCCGCATGCCGTGCGCCAGCTTGGCCGACGCGATGAGGGCCTTGGAGGGCACACAGCCGGTCCAAAGGCAGTCCCCACCCAGGGCGACCGACTCCACCAGCGCCGGACGCGTGCCCAACAGGGCCGCGCCCGCGGCCGTGACCAGGCCCGCGGTGCCGCCGCCGATGGCTACCAGGTCGTATTCCAGGTCCTTCATGACCTCCTCGAGTTATGAAGTTTTTCGGGATGTTATTCGCTACCGTGCTTCCCGGGACGGCTTTCCGCTCCATCCGTCCGCCGTCCAACGCGTGGCACCGCTAGGCGGTTCCAGGTAGGCGTTTCGGGACTGTTGAGCGCCGGTCGGCGCGGACGATCGGCTGCGGTGTATCGGCCCAACGGGTCATTCCTGCGCTCTACGGTCTCCACGAACATCCATTCGCCGTGTGGACGCGGCCGGAGACCCTTTCGCTTTATCTTCGGTTTTCGTACTTTCAGCCGTGCGCTCGCCGAACCCTACGGATCGGCGGGCGCCCGATCCCAATCCACCGCATGTCACCAGAGGTCACGATGCCCGGTATGGACCTGTCCGCGAAGAAGAACAAGGCGCTCACGACCGCCATCACGCAAATCGAGCGGTCCCACGGTAAGGGATCGATCATGCGGATGGGATCGGACTCCGGTCAGCTTCCCATAGAAGCCATCTCCACGGGGGCTGTGAACCTGGATGCCGCCATCGGGATCGGGGGAATCCCACGGGGGCGCATCAGCGAGGTGTACGGGCCGGAATCCAGCGGAAAGACCACCCTGTGTCTGCACGTGATCGCGAATGCTCAGCGGCACGGAGGCATCGCCGCGTTCATCGACGCCGAGCATGCGCTGGACGTGCAGTACGCCCGCAGGCTCGGGGTGGACGTGGACAACCTTCTGGTGTCACAGCCGGACACGGGAGAGCAGGCCCTGGACATCGCCGAGGTGCTCATCCGGAGCAATGCGGTGGACGTCGTGGTCATCGACTCGGTCGCCGCTCTCGTGCCGCGTGCGGAGATCGAAGGGGAGATGGGAGACAGCCACGTGGGCCTCCAGGCCCGGATGATGAGCCAGGCCCTCAGGAAAGTCACCGGCGCGGTCAATCGCTCCAACACCGCCGTGATCTTCACCAACCAGCTCCGCGAGAAGATCGGCGTCATGTTCGGGAATCCGGAGACCACGTCAGGAGGCCGGGCCCTCAAGTTCTATGCGTCGGTACGGCTCGACATTCGCCGTATCGGCGCCATCAAGGACGGGCAGGAGCTGATCGGCAATCGGACCCGGGTCAAAGTGGTCAAGAACAAGTGTGCGCCGCCGTTCCGGCAGGCCGAGTTCGACATCATGTACAACGAGGGGGTGAGCCACCTCGGACTCCTGGTCGACATCGGCTCCGAACAGGGCATCGTGACCAAGTCCGGCGCCTGGTATTCGTTCGGTGACCTGCGGCTGGGTCAGGGGAAGGAAAACGCCAAGGACTTCCTCAAGGAAAACCAGGACATCGCCGACGAGATCGACCGCAAGGTCCGGGAGGAGCTCGGCCTCCTCGAGCAGCCCTCGCCCACGGGCGTGAACGGCGCCGCGACCGAGGCGACCGAGGCGGCCGAGGAAGAGTCCGTCCCGGCCGGAGTGACTGCACCGGCCTAGTACGCCGTGTAAAATCGTGGCGCCATTCGGGCGTGGCCGCATCCCGCCTGGACTTCGTTGGGACTCCTTGGCGTAGCTACTGCTACGCCGCGTCGTCCCGCCTTGCCAGTCGGGCGCGGCCACGCCCTCGGTGGTCGCCAGATTTTGCACGGCGCACTAGGCCGGTGGCCTGACCGAATGGTGAATACGTGGCGCCACTCGGCCGGAGCCGGATCGTGCTGGACTCGTTGGGACTTCTTGGCGTAGCTACTGCTACGCCGCGTCGTCCCGCCTTGCCAGTCGGGCGCGGCCACGCCCTCGGTGGTCGCCAGATTTTGCACGGCGTACTAGGCCGGTAGGCGCTCTTAGTCGTATAAACCGAGTCCTCAGCCGTCACCGTCCGGAATGTCCGCGAGCCGTACCCCATAAATCGGATAGGTTGGCGGCGAAGTCGGATCCAGGCCGCCGTCCGGGTATTCCACAACCAATGCCGCGACTCCGGAGTCACCTTGCCCAAATCCCAGCCCTTCCACCCAGTCACCCGGGAACAGTTCACGGGCTGTCACCTCTCCGGTTGTAGTCCACGTCATGCGCACGACCCTGGGTGGAAGAGGGAGGGCGTCATCACGCTCCTCCCAGCGGTTCCATATGTCGATTACCGCGCTGTCTTCACGTACCGCGAAGCGAACCGTATGGATTCCGCGCAAAGCCGATGGGAAGTTGAGCATGCCTACCGCGCACCACTCGTCGGTTCCGGACGCCTTTCGGAGCCACCGCACGCGTTTCGGTTCGAACAAGTTCCCGTCGGTTTCAAGAGTCATCAACGTAGTTGATCCGTTCGGTCCCGGGGCCAAATGGACATCCGTGATCGGTCCGCCGGTGGCATCGATGAGCAACCGTGACGGTCCAAAGGACCCGTCCGGCTGTGTTTCCGTCCAGAACACGCTATTCCCAGAGACGCTGTCAGAAGCCCCAATATACACGAGCAGCACACGATCGTCGCTTGGGATTGCTGCACTGTAGCCACCCAGGACACCGAACTTCTCATGAGCTCTGACGTCTTCATCAAATCTAAGGAGCTCAATGAAGGAACGAAGTTGACCCTGTGGTCCGTCGTCCGTGGTGAGAGAGAGCCATATCTCCGACCCGACTATCTGTGGTGGATGGGGATCATTACCGTTCCACAAGAGATTGGTGCGTCGCAGGATCAGTTGCGGCTCAAGCCATGCGGAGATGTCTGGATCATATTGTGCGTGCCAAAGCTCAGTTTGGCGTCGCGAGTCGGAAGAGGCTGGACCGGATTCGGCCCAGAAGCCGTGTAGGGTGCCTAAGGAGTCTACTATAAACCGAGGGGCGATGAATCGTGCCTTGCCAGGGCCATACGTCGGCACGTTCGGCATCAGCGGTAGCGAGTCTCCGGAGAGTCCTAGGAATCGGACGGTCGCTCCCTCCTCACGCCAGCGCTCGAACTTATGAGCGGCGAACTCGTCCGGAGGTAGCTGCCGGATCGTACGGATAGCGAGAAAACGATTCCCGCCGACCCGTACGAAACCCAGAGTCTCATTCGAGGTGGCAGTGGTCCAGTCACCGGTCAACTCAAGCGGTATGCGGACAGGTTGATCAGGAATCACCGAGTTCATCTCGAAAGACAGCGGTTCCACGTCTGCCACACTGCAAGACGGTGTAGGGAGGCTGGGTCCACAAGACCCGAGGAGGAGAATCACCACGAGCCAAGCCCAGCGGGCGGTATCCGACGAGGGGTTCACGAGTCGATCGCTCAGACGCAAACCCAGAAACGACCCTTATAATTGCCATCGACGTAGATGTCGAACCATCCGCAATCGTCCCCACGTAGGTCGGTGGATCCGCTGCCTCCTCGTCCAGACACAGTATACGAGCCTGAGCCGAAGCTTGTACGATGGTCGGACGTTGGTCTCTTGTACATGTAAAGACCATCCACAGCCCAAACCGCCTCGTGACTTGTCCTGGCACTGACGCGCGTGGAGACATCACCGCTAACGCTGAAGTCCACGGCACTCCCAAAGGTACTTCTCTCGACGAATCCCAAGGGCGGGCTGAGGTCTCCCCAGGAAGCGTCGGCCAGTTCCGACGTGATGAAATCACCGATGGTCATCTCCCATCGGGTCGAATGATTAAAGTAATCCGCTGCTGGTGACGCAAGGGTAAGCACGCTGATGCTGCCTCCATACCTTGCCACCGACACCTTAGTGTTCGCGCTCACGATGACTCCAGAGGCGGCGTCGTCCCTTGCGGCGGTTATTCTACCATCCGGAACTGCTTCGGCTTGCCCGATCTCCGTGGCGAGGCGCTGGGTCTCGGCGGCGTCAAGCGCGGTTGCGTTGCCTGTGGAGATGTCGACTCGGCCGATTTCATCATGTGCAACAGGTGAGTCACAAGCCACGGATGCCATGGTGAGAAGCACAAGAACGATAACTGCTTTCTTTGTAGTAGACATAACTACACTCCAAACTGAGATGATGCGTCGGCCACCAAATGTCGATGCAATACCAGTGTATGTAACATGTCTACGACAACATAACAGATGTCTTACATCGTATGGAGTATGTAAGTCGGGCCGGACAGTATGACCCAGGCGAGGCGTGCGACCAGCTACTGATGGTGATCATGCTTGACTAAACGTGTAGCCGAGGCCGGGATCAACGTGCAAGTCGAGCCCGCTCGCGAAGGGCGTGGAGTTGACCCGGTTTAGTGGACACGTCCACCCTGCGGGGGAGGAGGTGTCGTCAAAGCGAGTCGGTTCGAGGTGTGACGCGCAGCCTAGTTAGCGCCTTGCACGATTGCCAGCCTGCACGAGGGTCAGCGGCGAACCCTTGAAGGGGGGTGGAGTACCTGTTACCGCGTGCCCGAGAGGCTGTTAACGTAGCGGGCGCGGCGGGCACTCCTCCAACGACGGGTTCATGAAAGCATCGGAGATCAGGCGCCGATTCCTCGAGTATTTCGAGCGGAACGGGCACACCATCGAGAAGAGCTCTTCTCTCGTTCCGGAGAATGACCCGACCCTGCTCTTCACGAACGCGGGGATGGTGCAGTTCAAGCGGACCTTCCTGGGAGAGGAAACGCGTCCCTACGTCCGTGCGGTCACGTCGCAGAAGTGCGTCCGGGCGGGCGGAAAGCACAACGACCTCGAGGAGGTCGGCCGCACGGCTCGGCACCACACGTTCTTCGAGATGCTGGGCAACTTCTCGTTCGGGGACTACTTCAAGGAAGACGCGGTCCGCTACGCGTGGGAGTTCCTGACCGAGGAGCTGGGGCTGGACCCGGAGCGCATCTACGCTACGGTGCACCACACCGACGACGAGGCCGAGGCCCTCTGGGCCCGCATCCTCCCCATGGATCGCATCTTCCGCCTGGGAGACAAGGACAACTTCTGGCAGATGGCGGACACGGGCCCCTGCGGGCCCTGCTCGGAGCTGCACTACGATCTTCGACCGTCCGCGGAACGGGGCGGCCCGCTTGCGGTCGAGGCCTTCGAGGCCCTGGGGGACCAGGACCTGATGATGGAGCTCTGGAACCTGGTGTTCATGCAGTTCGACCGAGACGAGAGCGGCCACCTGGAGCCGCTGCCTGCGCCCTCGATCGACACGGGCGCCGGGCTGGAGCGCCTCGCCGCAGTGCTGCAGGAAACCGGGACCAACTACCATATCGATCTCTTCATACCGCTTCTGGAGCGGGTCTCCGCGGTCGTGCACCGGCCCTATCAAGCGGACACGGAGGAGGGCGTGGGCTACCGGGTCCTGGCGGATCACGCACGGGCGGTGGCGTTCCTCTTGGCCGACGGGGTGTTCCCCTCGAACGAGGGTCGGGGACACGTGCTGCGGCGCATCCTGCGCCGCGCTGTGCGGCATGCGTGGCTCCTCGGGCTTCGGGAGCCCACGCTGGTACACGTCGTCGAAGAGGTGGTGGAGCGCATGAGCGATGTGTTCCCGGAGCTCGCCGAGCGCCGGCAGCACCTCATGACGACCACGCGCGCCGAAGAGGAGCGCTTCCTCAATACGATCGAGGGTGGACTCGACCGATTCGAGCAACTGGCCCCGGCGCTGCAGCCGGAACGACTCGAGGCCATCCGGGGCGGCACGGCCGACGCTCCCCGGATCGCGGGACAGGACGCGTTTCGCCTGTACGATACGTTCGGCTTCCCGGAGGACCTTACGGCGCTGATGGCGGCCGAGCGCGGATACGTGGTCGACACCGACGGATTCAAGGCGGCCCTGGCGGAACAACAGCAACGGAGCCGCGCCGACCGGTCCGAGGCAGGCGGTGGGGACGGAGCCCCGGGTGACGCGTGGGACTGGCATCCGGTGTCGAAGGGCACCCAGCAGTTCGTCGGGTACGAAACGACCCGCGCCGAAGGACCGGTGCTGGCCGTGGCCAGGAACGCGGACCTGGCCGACCGGATGGCGTTGGTGCTGGCCCGCACGCCGTTCTATTTGGAGGGCGGCGGCCAGGTGTCGGACGGTGGCACGATCGAGACCGACGGGCTCACCCTCTATGTGGACGAGGTGTTCGACGCTCCCGCGGGACAGGCGGTGGCGGGTCGGGTCGAGGGAGCGTGGCCGGAGGGTGTCTCTCCGACTGCGGTGGCCCAGGTCGTCCCCCGGGTTCGACACGACACCGAGCGGAACCACACGGCGACCCACCTCCTCCATCGCGTGTTGCGAGACGAGCTGGGCAGCCACGTGGTGCAGAAGGGCTCATTGGTGGCGCCCGACAGGCTTCGTTTCGACTTCGCGCATCAGGCGCCCATGACCGACGACGAGATCGTCCAGGTGGAGCGGCGTGTGAACGAGCTCGTTTGGGACGATCACCCGGTGCGGTGGTCGGTCCTGCCGCTCGAGGAAGCTCGGGAGCGGGGCGCCATGGCCCTGTTCGGCGAAAAGTACGGGGATCGGGTCCGGATGGTCGAGATTCCGGGCGTGTCCATCGAGCTCTGCGGGGGCACCCACGTGCGACACACGGCCGAGATCGGGCTGTTCCGCATCGTACGCGAGGCCGGTGTAGCGGCTGGCGTGCGGCGCATCGAGGCCGTCACCGGTCCGGCCGCGTTCGCCAACCTGACGGACGCCCGCACAACGCTCGAGGCGGTGGCGGCCAGCCTCAAGACGTCGCCCGAACAGGCGTCTGCCAGAGTGGTGCAGGTCCTGGAAGAGAAGAGCCAGCTCGAACGTCTGCTCAAAGACCTGCGTGCAGGTGGCGCCGCGGGTGAGGACGTCGTAGCGGAGCGTGTCGTCGGACTGGGCGGCGGCGGGGACTCGGTGGTCAAGGTCGTGCGCCTCCAGGCGCGAGATCCCGACGACGTGCGCTCGTTCGGAGACTCGTTTCGGACCGGCACCAGCGGTGTGGCCGTGGTCGGCGCGGATTACACGGACGGGAAGCGAGGACTCTTCACGTTCGTCAGCGACGACCTGATCGGCGTAGGAATGCGGGCCGACCACATCATCCGGGAGATCGCATCTCGCGCCGGTGGATCGGGTGGGGGGCGGCCGCACATGGCCCAGGGCGGGGTGCCCGACGGCGCGGCGTTGGACAAGGCTCTGGCCGGCGCGGTCGATGTCGTGCTCGAGTATGCCGGCGGTGGAAAGTGAGTCGCCCGCACCCGGATACGCAGGCGTGGCTCGCGAACACGCTCGTAGACGTGCCCGATGAGCTCGCCCGTCGCGTCGAGCATGCGGTCGACGCTCATGGCGATTCCGGTGGGGAGCGTGATCAGACGGATCCAACGTCGCTGCTCCAAGCCGGGCTCATGCTGCTGGAGCAGGCCGATCCGGGGGCAAAGCGAGACCCGGAGGCCGCCTTCGACCTCTTGGCGGCGGATGGGCTGCTGACCCTCGCGTGTCGTGCCGCCCTCGAGGAGGCCTCGCCGGAGAACGCCCTGGTGGACCTGCTGAGGCGAGCGGCCCACCGACTGGGTGAGGGATCCCGCTGAGCACGCAGACTCCGAACCTGGGTGACCTGCACAGCCACCTGATTCCGGGCGTTGATGACGGAGCCCGCTCACTCGAGGAGTCGCTCGACTCGATCGGCCGAATGGTGAACGTCGGCATCGGCGCGATCATCACGACTCCGCACCTCGCCGGAAGCCTGACCCTGCGGCCGCAGGAGCTGGAGGAGTTCTTGAGCCGCGTGGATTTTCACTGGTCGAGGCTCAAGGAGGCGGCCGCGGCCATGTTCCCGGGCGTGTCCCTGCTCCGGGGGCACGAGATCTCACTGGATTTCCCCGAGGTCGACCTGTCGGATCTGAGGGTGCGACTCGGAGGCAGCCGGTTCGTCCTGGTGGAGTGGCCGCGCATGCAGGTGCCGCCTGCCACCGTGCCCGTCATCGAAGACATCGTCGCGGGCGGATACGTGCCGATCATCGCCCACCCGGAGCGGTACTCGAACCTCGCCAGCGGAGGCATCGGCATCGACGGCTGGCGCGCGGCGGGTGCACGTATCCAGGTGAACCATGGCTCGTTGGTGGGCCAATACGGGCAGCGCGCGCGCGACATGGCGTTCAAAATCATCGCCGCCGGCGCGGCCGACTATTTATCCACCGATTTCCACGCGCGGCCGCAGTTGGAGCTGCACGTCACCAAGGTCGAGCAGCTCTTCGAGCGTTCGGGAGCGGCGGACGTCTTCGAGCGGCTGGCCGGCGAAAACCCGCGGCGTATCTTGCGAAACGAGGACCCTGAGGACGCCCGGCCCACGGAGCTCAACCGGGGGTTCTGGAACCGGGTCAAAGGGTTCGTGAGCGGGGAATGACATGACCGGTGGTCAGATGGACCTTACGGGCAAGTCCGCGGTGATCACGGGTGGATCGCGCGGTGTGGGCCGGGCCACGGCCCTGTTGCTCGCTCGCGCGGGGTGCGCGATAACGATCGGATACCGGAGCCGCGCCGCGGAGGCGGAGGCAACGGTCGCCGACCTCGTTGCGCTCGGCGTGTCGGCCGCCGCGGAACCCGGAGACTTGACCGACGCGGCTGCCGCCCGCCGTCTGTTCGACCGGGCCGCCGCCGAGCACGGCGGCATCGACATCGTGGTCGGCAATCACGGCATCTGGCCGGCGGTCGCCGTGCCGATGGCCGAGATGGAGTGGGAGCGCTGGCGCCACACGCTCTCCGTCAACCTGGACGGGATTTTCCACGTGGTGAAGGAGGCCGCGGAGCGTGTGCGGCCGGAGGGGAGGATCGTGTTGGTAAGCTCGACGGCGGGCCAGCGCGGCGAGGCGTTCCACGGCGACTATGCGGCGTCCAAAGGAGCGCTGATCTCCCTGGTGAAGGGCCTCTGCATCGAGCTCGCCCCGAGGGGCGTCACGGTGAACGCCGTGGCGCCGGGTTGGATCGATACCGAGATGGCCGAGCCGGCCTTCCGCGAAGGAGAGCGTGAGCGCATCGCCGCGTCCATTCCCTTGGGGCGGATCGCGACGGCCGACGACGTGGCCGGCCCCATCCTGTTCCTGTGTTCGCCGCTGGCGCGCCACATCACCGGTGAGGTGCTCAACGTCAACGGCGGCTCCGTGCTTCCAGGCTGACGCCGGCAGTGGTCAACGGGACCGTGGATCCCCACTCCGACGCTGCCCGGCGACTGGCTGACGCGCCGCCCGAGGTGCGCTGGGTCGTGCGCACGCTCGAGGGTGCGGGCTTCGACACGTGGGCGGTGGGAGGCGCCGTTCGCGACGCCCTGTTGGGCCAGCCGGTGACCGAGTGGGACTTCGCCACCCGAGCCAGGCCGCGTGAGGTACGCAAGGTGTTTCGCCGAACCGTGCCGGTGGGCGTCGATCACGGCACCGTCGGAGTGCTGGGCGGAAGCGGCGTGATGTACGAGGTCACCACATTCCGACGGGACGTGATCCCGATGGGGCGCAGGGCCCAGGTCGAGTTCGCCGAGCGGATCGAAGACGATCTCTCCCGGAGGGACTTCACGTTCAACGCCTTGGCGTGGCATCCCGTCCGCGAGGAGTTTTTGGACCTGTTCGGCGGCCTGGACGACCTCACGAACGGGATCCTCCGCACCGTGGGTCACGCGGAAGAGCGATTCCGCGAAGACTACCTCCGCGTTCTGCGGGCGCTTCGGTTCGCCGGCCGGTTCCACCTTCGGGTCGAGCCCAACACGTGGACGGCCTTGCTGGAAGCGATGCCCCGGATAACGAGACTTTCCGGAGAGAGGATCCGGGAGGAGCTGTTCAAGGTGCTGGGGCATACCCGGCCGTCCGCGGCCCTCGCGCTGTACGGGCTCTCGGGCGCCTGGTCCATGCTGTTCCCGGAGCTGGCTCCCGAGCCCTCGACCACCTCCGGAGGCCGGTTCGGCTCCGCGCTTCTCACGGTGGACCGAATCGCACGGCATCGGACGGACGTTCGGCTGGCGGCGCTCATGCGGGCGGCCGGCACGGCCGAATTGGAGCCGACGCTGGAGCGCCTCCGGAGCCTCCGCTTCTCCAACCACGAGATCGCGCTGGTACGAGATCTCTGCGCCGAGGCCGGGGAGCTGCCCGTCGGCGAGACCGATCGTGTAGCGCTCCGCCGGTGGCTCAGCCGCGGCGGCCGCATCCGGTTGCGCGACCGAATACGGTTGGCGTTCGGCCGAGCCCGCGTGGCGGACGAGCGCGAGGGAAGCATGCCCGAGGCCGTGCTCGCCACTGCGCGGGCGGTGCGGAACGAGTTGGCCCGGCGGCCGCCGCTCGCCTCGTCCGACCTGGCCATCGACGGGCACCGTCTGCAGGAGCTCGGACTCAGGCCGGGACCGGTCTTTCGCTCCGTGCTCGGTGCGCTGCTCGACGACGTGCTGGACGATCCGTCCCGGAACACGCCGGACTACCTGGAGAGGCGCGTCCTGGAGCTGAAGGAAGAGGAGGTCATGTGACGACGCGTTCGGATTCGAGCGGATACGACCTGTTCGGGGACGACGAGCGCCCTGCGCGCTCCGCCGCGCAGGACCCTCGCGAGGCACTCCGCTCGGAAGAGGCGTCGTCCGGAGGCCCGTCCGATCACCGACCCTTGGCCGCTCGTATGCGGCCCCGGACCCTGAACGAGTTCATCGGACAGGAGCGGCTCCTCGGGCCGGGCCGACCACTGCGCGCCATGCTCGAACGAGGGGACGTCTCCAGCCTCATCCTCTGGGGGCCGCCCGGCTCGGGAAAGACCACGCTGGCCCGTCTGATGGCAGAGCAGGTCGATGCCACGTTCGTGGGAGTGAGCGCCGTGACCGCCGGTGTGGCGCGCATCCGCGAGATCGCCGCTCAGGCCAGGGAGCGCCTACGGGCGACCGGCCGGCGGACGCTCCTCTTTTGCGACGAGATCCACCGGTTCAACAAGGCCCAGCAGGACGCATTCCTGCCGCACGTCGAAGAGGGCACGTTCGGGCTGATCGGGGCAACGACCGAAAACCCCAGCTTCGAGGTCGTCCGCCCGCTGCTGTCGCGAGCGCCGGTATTCGTGCTGGAGCCACTGTCGGTCGAGGAGCTGGAGCAGATCCTCGCGGCGGCGCTGGCGGATCCCCGTGGCTTCGGCGACGCGGGCCTCGCAGCACCCGAAGAGGCACTCCGCACGATCGCGCAATGCGCGGACGGCGACGCCCGCAGGGGTTTGGGCATCTTGGAGGCCGCGGTGGGACTCGCGGAAGACGGACACCTTACCGCGGCGGTGGTGGAGGCGGCCGTCCAGCACCGGTTCGCGGTCTACGACAAGAGTGGGGAAGAGCACTTCAACTTGATCTCTGCGCTCCACAAGTCCGTGCGCGGCAGCGACCCGGACGGCGCCGTGTACTGGCTGGCGCGCATGATCGAAGGTGGTGAGGAGCCGCTCTACATTGCCCGCCGGCTGGTGCGGATGGCCATGGAAGACATCGGTCTGGCCGATCCCCACGCGCTGGCGCTCACCGTGGCCGCCCAGCAAGCATATCACTTCCTGGGATCGCCCGAGGGTGAGCTGGCATTGGCCCAGGCCGCCATCTACCTGGCGTTGGCTCCCAAGTCCAACCGAGCGTACGAGGGGCTGGCCCATGCCCGCGCCGCGGCGCGGGATGCGCCGGGCCTGCCGGTGCCGCTCCACCTGCGCAATGCGCCCACCGGGCTCATGAAGGATCTGGGCTACGGCGAGGGGTACCGGTACGATCACGCAGAGCAGGACGGCGTGGCTCGTCAGACGTACCTGCCCGATTCGCTGGCGGGCCGGCGCTTCTACGTTCCGACCGAACGGGGCTTGGAAGCCGAGCTGGCGCGGCGGCTGGAGTGGTATCGCGAGCGTCGCGAACAGGACCCGGAGAAGGGGGGAGAAGACCCATTCCCACGCAGTTGATCGACAATCGCACACCGGTGGACCGCGCCGTGCTCGTCGGCGCGCCTACACGCGACATCCCACCCGCCGTGGCCAAGGAGCACCTCGCGGAGCTTGCGCGGCTGACCGATACGGCAGGGGGGGAGGTAGTGGGGGTGGTGGAGCAGCGCATCGCCAAGCCGAGCCCGGCGCTTCTGATCGGAAAGGGCAAGGCCGAGGAGTTGGCCAGCGCCGTCAGCCTCGCGGCCGCGGATCTGGCCATCTTCGACGAGGATCTGACTCCGGTCCAGGGGCAGAACCTCGAACGGATGCTGGGCGTGCGGGTCATGGATCGCTCCGAGCTCATCCTGGACATCTTCGCGACGAGAGCCCGGACCCACGAGTCCCGTCTCCAGGTGGAGCTTGCACAGCTTCAGTATCTTCTTCCTCGCCTTACTCGTATGTGGAATCACCTCTCGCGAATTCGAGGTGGAATCGGGCTGAGAGGCCCGGGCGAGACCCAGCTCGAGACCGACCGTCGGCTGATTGGCCAGCGGATCGCGGATCTGCGCCGCAAGCTCAAGGGCGTCGCCCAGTCGCGAGCGACCCGCCGAAAGGCTCGATCGGGGGAGTTCCGCGCCGCGTTGGTAGGCTACACCAATGCCGGAAAGTCCTCGCTGCTCGCGGCTCTGTCCGGCGCGGACGTCTTCATCGAAGACCGCTTGTTCGCCACGCTGGACGCGACCACCCGGTCGGTGCCCTTGGACGGCGGCCACCAGGCGCTCGTCACCGATACGGTGGGGTTCATCCGCAAGCTCCCTCACCATCTCGTGGCATCGTTCCGCTCCACGCTGGAAGAGGCACGCGAGGCGGACGTGCTGCTCCACGTGATCGATGCTTCACACGCCGACTGGGAGGAGCAGGTGGAGGTGGTCAGGGAGGTACTCGACGACCTCGACCTGCTCGACCGTCCGCGGGCGCTGGTCTTCAACAAGATCGACCAGCTCACCCACGAGGAAGAGCGTGCGCTGACCGATCGGGTGCGGGCGTTCGAGCCGTTCCCCTCGCTGTTCGTGTCCGCCCACGACGAAAGCACCCTGCCCGGGCTCCGCGCGTTTCTGTCCGCGCGGATTCGCGCGCGCATGGTGCCCGTCACCGTGCGACTGCCCTCGTCCGCGGGCGACCTCATCGCGTCGGTACACCGGGAGGGGGAGGTGGAGGGCACCGCCACCGAAGGTGCGACGGTCGTGCTGACAGCCCGGATCCCGGTCTCCTTGGTCGGCCGGCTGGGGGCGAGGGACGACGTGTCGGTGGAGGAGGTTTCCGGGCAGTGAGGCCGGGGAGCGCTCCCGAGCGCGAAGGCCTGCTGGTCGTGGGACCCGGGCGCACCGGAATCGCCCTAGGGCTTGCGGTCCGGCGCGCGCGCCCGCGGACGACGCTCACCTACGTCGGGCACCGCGACGTCCCGCCCGACCATCCTCTGTTCCGGACCGGGGCCGCCCGCTATACCACCTCCCTTCGTCCGCCCCGGGACGCCGGCGAGGTGACGCTGATCACCGTGCCCGACGACCGGATCCGTCATACCGCCGTCGATCTGGCCGCCCTGGAGGCTCCGCCCGAGGGCGCCGTTGCGCTGCACGCGTCGGGCGCCCTGGACGCGTCGGCGCTCGAGTCCCTGGCCGCCGCCGGATACGCCACCGGCACGCTTCACCCGCTGCAGGCCATCGCCGATCCGGACCGGGCTGCGCCCCGGTTGGCTCGGGCCTGGTTCGCCGTCTCCGGCTCGGCCGTGGCGCAGGCGCGCGCGAGGGCGTTGGTGCACTCGATCGGTGCGCGCGTGCTGGACATACCCGAAGAGCGTCGCGCCCTGTATCATGCCGCCGCGGTGTTGGTGTCCAACTCGCTACCGGCGTTGCTCGCCACGGGTGGCCGCCTGTTGACCGAAGCCGGCGCCCCTCCCGGCGACGGGACGACGGCGCTGGTGCCTCTCGTGCGGAGCGCGCTCGAGAATGTGATCGCCGCGGGCCCGGAGGCGGCGCTCACCGGGCCGGTGGCCCGGGGTGACGTCGCCACCGTGCAGAAGAACCTCGAAGCGCTGGACGGCGAGGCCAGAGAGCTCTACGTGGCTCTGGCCCGCGCCATCCTCACCCTGGCCGAGGACGGTCTGGGACCGGAACGTGCAGAAGCGCTACGGCTCACGCTGAGCGCCGATCTGGAGGACGAAGACAGGTGAGGCTCTTTATCAACGTGGATCACGTGGCCACCGTGCGGCAGGCCCGCATGACCGACGAGCCCGACCCCGTGAGGGCGGCGGTATTCGCGGAGCTCGGCGGAGCGGACGGCATCACCGTCCATCTGAGAGAGGATCGTCGCCACATCCAGGACCGGGACGTGCGCTTGCTCATGGAGACGGTCAGGACCGGCGTGAACCTCGAGTTGGCCGTGGCCGCCGACGTGCTCGAGTTGGCCGTCGACCTCCGGCCCATGCAGGCCACGCTCGTGCCCGAGAAGCGGGAAGAGATCACCACCGAGGGTGGCCTGGCCCTCGACACGCCCGAGCGAAGGTCGGCCGCCGGCGCAGCCGTCACAGCGCTCCAGGATGCCGGGATCCGCACGTCGCTGTTCATCGACCCGGACGCACAGGCACTCGAAGCCTCGAAGGACCTGGGCGTTGAAGCCGTGGAGCTGCACACGGGCGAGTACGCAAACGCTCGCGGGACCGAGCGGGCCGAGCAGCTCGCCCGCTTGAAAGGGGCGTCCACGAAGGCCCGCGCGCTCGGTCTGGATGTCCACGCCGGCCACGGCCTCACCTATGAGAACGTGACTCCCGTCGCGGCGATCCCCGAGCTCGAAGAGCTGAACATCGGTCACAGCGTGGTGTCCAGGGCCGTGCTGGTCGGGATGGAGCGGGCCGTGCGCGAGATGCGCGCGCTGGTGCGGGAAGCCCGGCAGTGAAGTTCGATTGGAAGGTCGCGCTGGGCCTTTTGATCAGCCTCGGACTACTCTGGTGGCTGTTCAAAGACCAGAACCCGGCTGAGCTCTGGGCACAAATCCGCCAGGCGGATCCCGGCACGTATCTTCTGGCCGTGTTCATCGCTACCTCGGCGTACTTCATCCGGGCCCTCCGTTGGGGTGTGCTGTTGCACCCCCTCTATCCCGGCACCTCGCTCTACCACCGCTGGGCCACCACCCTGATCGGATTCATGGCCAACAACCTCCTCTGGGCGCGGATCGGCGAGGTCGTCCGAGCCTTCGCCATGAGTCGCGTCGAGCCCGCGCCAATGTCGGGCGTGTTGGGTACGCTCGTCGTAGCCCGTTTCCTCGATGCCGTAGCGGTCTTCGGGTTGCTGGGCATTGCCGTGTTGTTGCCGAGTTTTCCGGCGTCCGGGCAGGTGGGAGACCTTTCGCTGGGCGCCTTGGCACGGTACGGAAGTGTGCTCATGTTGGCCGGCATCATCGGCATTGGTGCGCTTCTGGCCTGGCCCGAGATCCCGCTCCGCATCATCCGTCGCCTTGCCGGAGTGGCGGGTCCGGAGCGGGCGGATCGGATAACGGCAGTCGCATCGTCGTTCCTGGAAGGTCTCCAGAGCCTGAGGAATCCCCGGCTCCTCGGCCAAGCCTTGCTGTTGAGCTTCATCCACTGGATCTACTACGGGTTCTCGTTCTTCTTCGCCATGAAGGCGTTCGGGCTCGATCTGGGCTATGGGGCCGCGCTGTTCGTGCAGGGCATCGTAGCCGTGGGGGTGGCGGTACCGTCCACGCCGGGATTCTTCGGAACCTGGCATGCCGCCGCCCAGGTTGCGCTGGTAGGCGCGTACGGAGTGCCCGAAACGAATGCCCTCGCCTTTGCCACCGCCTTCCATCTCGGCGGATTCCTCCCGATTACCGTGCTCGGGCTCTACTACGCCTGGAGGCTGCGCATCTCGGTGCGTGAGGTGACCGCGGAGTCGGGCACGTCCCCGGGTTCCGAATCACCCCAGCCTGCGTGAGCGTCTCCCTGGACAGCCTGGAGATACGCGCGCCCGCGAAGATCAACGTCGCGCTCAGGGTGCTGGCGCGGGAGGAGGGTGGGTATCACCAGATCGAGACGGTGTTCGCTCGCATCGGGCTGGCCGATACGCTCACGCTGCGCCGAGGCGACGAGGGCGTCAGGCTCACGGTCCAAGGGGACGTTGGCGAGGTATCGCCGGAAGACAACCTCGTCACCCGAGCGGCCCGCGCGTTCCTCGAGCGGGTCGGCGCCTCGGAGGGAGTGGGGATCGACCTGAAGAAGGGGATTCCGGTGGGTGCGGGCCTGGGCGGTGGATCCGCCGACGCAGCGGCCACGCTTCGCGGACTCAACCGCCTACATGGGGAGCCGCTCGCTCTCCAAACGCTGATGGAACTCGGGGCGCTGCTGGGATCGGACGTTCCGTTCCTGGTTGCCGACCTGCCGATTGCGCTGGGATGGGGAAGGGGGGAGCGCCTGCTTCCGCTCACTATGGACGGTTCGGCCTGTGCCGTCCTGGCGTTGCCCCGCGTGAGCGTCGACACCGGCTGGGCGTACCGGACGCTGGCGGAGACCCGCCGGGAAGCTCCCATCCGGCCGGGGATGCCATGGGGGTCGGGTGTCACGACATGGCAGGACGTTGCCGACGGTGCCGTCAACGACTTCGAAGGCGTGGTACACCCGGCCCATCCGGAGTTGGCCGAACTGCTCGGGGCCATCCGGTCCACCGGTCCCGTCGTTGCGCGGATGACCGGCACGGGCTCCGCTCACTTCGGACTGTTCGCGGACGAGGGGGCGGCGCGGGGGGCGGCGGAAACCCTGCGTTCGGCGCTTCCCGAAATGACGTTCGTCGTAACGGGGGTGGGGGTTTAGCCGCAGGCTCCGGCGTCGCCCGGCACCCGTGGTCAGTGCCGCGACGTTCCGCTAGGATTCAGGGCAGTGGCCCGTCGTCTAATGGCAGGACACCGGTCTTTGGAACCGGCGGTGGTGGTTCGAATCCACCCGGGCCAATCCACACCAAGGTTTTTCCAGTTCTCGGTTAGGTCTGGAAAATCAGTTGATCTTCCACGACCACCCAGGTTCGTGATCCGGCGCGACGCTCCAACGTGATGCTTCGAAATTGCCCGTAGAGCACCGCGTAACCATCCGCGTCAGCCAGGCCGGGCGAGCCAATCCAAATGGAGAAAAGAGCGGTCGTATCATCCACGGCGCTGGCATGGACATGAACCGTCCTCGGTGCAACCTCCATCCGACATCTTCGGCGTCGATCGATCGTAGCGCAGGTGAGGGCCTCCTCTCGCGTCGCAGCTAACAAGCCAGCGGCACGAGCGGCTCGATACTGAACCTCGCGGTTCCCGGACTCATCGACGATGAACACCGCACGTCGACCTCCGGTGCGTTCCGCAACTACGTGCCGGAGCATGGCCACCAGGGATGGTTCATACTGCTCCTGGCCGGCGATCGGGACCGAGGTCCCGACCGGGGCAGTCCGGCCAGCCAGTTCGTCCCTCACCACGGCCCACGAGCCGGATTCCTCCCGACGCTCGAGACTGATCTCGCGGAACTGGCCGTAGATCGGCCCGTAGCTTTCCTCGTCTCCTCGCATGGGCCCGCCAATCCACACCGAGAAGTGTGCAGTGGCGTCGTCCATCGCGTAGTTGTCGATATTGACGAACTTCGAGGCGAGCTTCAGGCGGCACATTCCGCGACGCCGCTCGGCGTCGGGGCCGCCGACGCACCTGAGCACGTCCCCGTCCCGTGCGGCCAACATGCCGACGGCGTTCGCGGCCCGCGCCGCGCCCTGTTCGTCGGAGAACGTATCGAGGATGAGGATGGCGGAGGTCCCACCAGTGTGCTTCACGGCCACGCGCTCGAGAACCGCGGCGAGCGCCTGCTCGTATCCATCCTGGCCGCTGACCGAAGGCGCAACCGCCATCGACAGGACCCAGGCCGCCAGTGCCATTCCGGCGATTCGAAGAGCGCCTCTGCTCATGTTGGTGTTGTCACGGTCATGCGCCGCTCCAGCTCGGGCTGGTGTCCCGTATAAAACGTGATCCCTGTCCCTCGGTTCCGCGCTCCGTTCCATCCCTGCATTCCATCCCTGCATTCCACCCCGGTGGCCAGGTACCGTGACCTATCCCATGTGGTGCTCTGCGCTCTATAGCACTGGAAGGATACCGTCCGATCGATGTCCCCGGAGTGCGAGCTGAGACAGCGGAGGCTGCTATGTGTGCCCGACTCGAGTTCATGTTCCAAGGCCACTTCGTGCGAATCGTCGTGGGGCCGGGAGGCGCCCACGTCGCAGCCAACACCGCGAACCTGGTCGACGTGCGTAATCGCTTCGGGGGGGACTATGAGTTGAACGTGAAGAAAATCAACCAAGATCTCACCACTCTTCGCGCCGCCGTGCAAGACGTCTGGTCCGCTCTCGACAACGGCGGCAGTCCGCTTCGCGTCCAGTGCGAGGAGGGACGGTCCCGATCGGCCCGGGTCGTGGGCGCCTTCCTCATCACCTATTGCGGCGATACGGCGGAGAACGCGATGAGGAAGCTACGCGAAGCTTTTGCCGGGCCACGCGACGGGTGTAACCAGCAGCTACACGACAACCGGGTGTGGGAATGGCTCGACGCCTACGGGCGTTCTCCGATTCGGTTGCCGGGCACCTGACCGCAACCGAAGTGCCGTTGCGCCCACCCCCTCCACCCGTTCGATTTCAGATTCACGTCCACGCTCCGTTTCCCCCACGCGCGGATCATGCTCACGGCCCTGATCCTTGCCGGACTCCTCCAAGCCGACCCGGGTCGTGCAGGGCCCGTGTGGCAGCAACCCGGGCCGAGAGCCCACCCGGGGTTCGTCGCGGCCCTCCCCGTCGCCAACGCCGCAGTCCCCGGGAAGTCGCTCCCGGCCCAGGAAGCCACGCCCGACTCCGCCGACCTCCGGGACCGGGCCAAAGACGCCCAGGCCAGCTTCGAGCGCCGCCGCCGCCGTCGGGCACCCCTCACCTGGAGCGGCTCCAACGGCGACTGTGACGCCATCGTGGGGCGCATGTGCATGCGCTTCGAGGGCGACGATGACGACGATCCCAAGCCCGAAAAGCCGGACGTCGCGGACGCCCGCGAGGAGTTGATCGCGGAGCTGGCCGAGGTGAGCGCGCTCATTCCGGGCGACCGGTGGGTGCGCGGTCAACACGTGTGGTACCTGATCGAGGCGGGCCGGCCCGATGAGGCGGTGTCGTTGTCGCGGCGGTGTCCGGTGGGTGCGGGGTGGTGGTGCCACGGCCTGTTGGGGCTCGCGCTCCACGCGGACGGTCGCATTCCCGAGTCTTTGGCGGCGTTCGAGCGGGCGCTCGCTGAGATGCCGGAGGAGGATGCCGAGGATTGGCATTCGATCGAAAAGCTCCTCGACCGGGACGGGCGGAAGTGGTTGGAGCGGCGCGCCGACGAAGGCGACGAAGCCGAGGCCACCGACCTGTTCTGGCGACTTTCCGAGCCCCTCTTCCTCACGGAGGGCAACGAGCGGCGCACGGAGCACTATGCCCGCTGGATGGTCAGCCACATCCGCGACCGAGCCCGCAACGGGTACGGCGTCCGCTGGGGAAACGACCTCCGCGAGCTGCTGGTGCGGTACGGATGGGAAATCGGCTGGGAGCGCTCCTGGCCGCGGCCGGGCGCACGGGAGAGCGAGCACATGCTCGGCCACCAGCACCCGGACGCGGTCCAGTTCGTACCTCCGGGGGACGTCCTCGAAGCCCCCGAAGCGGTTCACCCGGGCGAGTGGGTGCTCGACGTGAAGGTGCCCCAGGCCACCTACGCGCCGGGCACGGTGCCCGCCGTGGATTCCCTTCGCGCGGTATCGGCGCGATTCCCGCGGGAGGGGCACATCAAGGTTGTCGTCGGATTCGACGCCGAGTGGGGAGACAGCCTGGTCGGGCCGCGGGAGACCGGAGTATTCGCAATGCCGTTGGACGCCGCTTCCGACTCGCTCGTTCACGCGCGGGCCCAGGGACCTCCGGGAAGCTACCTGGCCGAGGTTCCCTTCGGTCATGCGGTGATCAGCGCGGAGGTTCTGGTGCCGGAGGCGGAGCAGGGGGCCAGGGCGCGCTTCGGCGTCGACGCCAGCCGGCCCGTGCCGGGAATTCCCACGGTGTCGGATCTCCTCTTGGTGGAGTCCTCCGGTCCGCTGCCGGCATCCCTGGAAGAGGCGTTGGCGGACACCGGGCCGGTCCTGGACGTGGAATCGGGCGGGCGGGTCAGGGCGTTGTGGGAGGTCTCCGGACTGGGCCAGCGGCCCGAGTCACTGGCGTACTCCTTCGAGTTCGAGCGCACGGACGGAGGATTTTTCCGGCGGGCCGGGCAGTGGCTGCGGATCGTCGGACGGGACGAAGCGCAGCTCCTCTCCTGGACCGAAGGCGTCGAAGCGAGCCGGTCCATGGTGTTCCGCGCCCTCGACCTGGATCTCCCGGAGCTGGATGAGGGCGAATACCTGCTCCGGCTGAACCTCCAAATGACCGGCCGGGCCGACATGCACATCGAGCGACGGTTCAGGGTCGTGAGCCAACATTCCGCATCACGTTGACGCACCAGGCGCCAAAACCTACTCTTAAAGGCTATCCTCCGCGCGCACTTCAAGCCGCCCGCCGAGAACGATGGACGACACATTCAGAAGAGGCCCGCTGCTCCTCCTGAGCGGGCGCGCCAACCGGCCGTTGGCCCGAGAGATCGGGGAGACCCTCCAGTGCCCGCACGACGGGGCCACTGTTCGGAATTTCTCCGACGGAGAGATCTTCGTTCGCATAGATGAAAACGCCCGTGGTCGGGACGTCTTCATCATCCAGCCCACGCCCGCGCCGACGGACAGCATCATGGAGCTGCTGCTCCTGATCGATGCCGCCAAGCGGGCCTCGGCCGCTCGGATCACGGCGGTGATTCCCTATTACGGCTACGGCCGCCAGGACCGAAAGGACCAGCCGCGCGTCGCCATCGGGGCAAAGCTGGTCGCCAACCTCATCACCGCCGCCGGCGCAGACCGGGTGCTGGGAATCGATTTCCACCAGCACCAGATCCAGGCGTTTTTCGACATCCCGGTCGATCACCTCTATGCGGCGCCGGTGCTGACCGAATACTTCCGCGCCAAGCAGTTGGAGAACCTGGTCGTCGTGGCGCCGGACGTGGGCTCCGCCAAGATGGCGCGTGGCTTCGCGAAGCGGCTGCACGCGGACCTGGCCATCGTGGACAAGCGGCGGCCGGCCGCCAACGTCGCGGAGGTCTTGAACGTGGTGGGCGAAGTCGAGGGGCGTCCCTGCCTACTGGCCGACGACATGGTGGACACCGGAGGCACGCTCGCGTCTGCCGTGCATGCGCTACGGGATCGCGGGGCGACGGCGGTCTACGCCTGCGCCACCCATGCCGTGCTCTCTGGTCAAGCCAAGCAAAAGCTCTCGGCCGCGCCGCTGGAGGAGTTGGTGGTCACCAACACGATCCATATCGGGCCCGAGCGGACGTTTCCGGGCCTCAAGGTGCTCTCCGTGGCGGGTCTGTTGGCTTCGGCCATCCGCTACATCCACGAGAACGAATCCGTGAGCCAGCTCTTTTCGGACGAGCCGCCTTCCGACACGGCGAAGGCGTTGGAGCCGGCGGTCATCAACATCAACAAAGTCTCATAGACGCCGGTCCGCCTTCGGGTAGGCCGCGGAACGGAAGCCATACATGTCTACGAACGCCACGCTGAGTGCCGAACCACGAGAAGGGACGGGGAAGGGTGTCGCCCGGAAGCTCCGGGCTGCCGGCCGCTTGCCTGCGGTGGTTTACGGCCAGGACGCCGAGCCGCGGCTGCTCTCGATCGACGCGCACGACGTCGAACGGCTATTCCACCGAATCTCGGTCGACAACACGATCATCGCCCTGTCCATCGACGGTGAGAAGGCGGCCGTGGACACGTTGGTGCGGGAGGTCCAAGTGCACCCCTACAGGAACCAGCTCCTGCACGTGGATTTCTACACCATCCAAAAGGGCGTCGCGCTGGACGTGGACGTTCCGCTCCGGCTCGACGGCGTGCCGGTAGGCGTGCGCCTGGACGGTGGGATCCTCGACCACATCGTCCACGATCTGAGCGTCCGCTGCGTGCCCTCCAAGATTCCGAACGAGGTCGTAGTGGACGTGTCGGAGCTGGCCGTGGGCGATTCGATACACGTGTCCGACCTCGAGGTGGAAGAGGGCGTGGAGATCACGACCGATCCGGCGCGGACGGTGTGCCTCGTAGCCATGCCCAAGGTGGTGGAGGAAGAGGCGCCCGAAGAAGAGCTCGAGGGCGTCGAGGCGTTGGAGGATGCTCCGGAGGCTGCCCCCGAAGCAGCCGCCGATGCCGAAGACAGCGGCGGCGAGTAGCTGATCTGTCTTTCAAGCTGGTCGCCGGCCTCGGAAATCCCGGCCCTCGATACGACGGCACCCGTCACAACGTAGGATGGTGGGCGCTGGACCGAATTGCGTACGACTGGGGATTCGGTGCGTTCGAGAGCAAAGGGCGCGCATTGCTCACAGAGGGCAGCATCGCCGACACGCCGGTCCGCCTCGTCAAGCCGACCACGTACATGAACGGAAGCGGCGCCGCCCTGGTGGGATTGCGGGCGTTGGAAGACTTCGACATCGCGGCCGACCTCATGGTCGTGGTGGACGACGCGATGATCGACGTGGGCCGCATCCGCATGCGGCCGGCCGGCGGTAACGGCGGCCACAACGGCCTCGAGTCGGTGGAGGCCGTGCTTGGAACGGAGCGTTATCCCCGACTCCGCATCGGGGTGGGCAAGTGTCCGGAGGGGATGCGGCTGTCCGATTGGGTGCTGTCGGACTTTCCCCCGGAAGAGGAAGAAACCGTGCTGGCGCTCTTACCCGAGGTCAGCGCGGCCGTGAAGGTCTGGATCGAAGACGGCATCGACTCGGCAATGAATCGACTCAACCGCTAACGACAAAGAAAGGCGACGTTAAGCATGAGCCAACTCGTAGACTTCACAGCCTTCGCCTGGGCGTTCGGCCTGTTTGGTCTGATCGTGGCGGGCGGCATCTACGGATATGTGAAGCAGCAGCCGGTGGGCACCGAAACCATGGCCGACCTGGCGGATCAGATCCACGATGGCGCCATGGCCTTTCTACGGCGGGAGTACACGGTGCTCGCCGGATTCGTGGTGGTGGTCGCCATCCTGCTGAACTTCGCCATCGGCTTCGAGACGTCGATGGCCTACCTGGCCGGGGCCCTCTGCTCCGTCATGGCCGGGTTCTTCGGCATGAAGGCCGCCACACGGGCCAACGTGCGGACGTCCGCCGCGGCCAAGGAAGGAGGCCAGGGCAAGGCGCTCCGGATCGCGTTCTTCGGAGGCGCGGTCATGGGCCTGTCGGTTGCCGCGCTGGGACTGCTGGGACTCGGCGTGTTCTACCTGCTCTACGCTGCCGACTCCGTGGCCGGAGAGGGACTGCCGAACTTTGCCGAGGTCATCTCCGGGTTCGCCATGGGCGCCAGCTCGATCGCGCTGTTCGCGAGGGTCGGCGGCGGCATCTACACGAAGGCCGCGGACGTGGGTGCGGACCTCGTCGGCAAGGTGGAGGCGGGCATTCCCGAGGACGATCCCCGGAACCCTGCGACGATCGCGGACAACGTCGGCGACAACGTGGGTGACGTGGCCGGCATGGGCGCGGACATCTTCGAGTCCTACGTAGGATCCGTGGTCGCGACCGTCGCGATCGGAGCCACTTCGGCAGCGCTGGCGGCCAGCGCGGTGCAGGCGGTCGCGCTCCCCCTGATCACCATCATGGTCGGGCTCGGCGCCTCACTCCTCGGGATCGCGCTCATGCGCCTTCTGGAAGGCGCGAATCCGGCGGCTGCGCTCCGCTACGCGCCCATCGTTGCGGCCGGTGTGTTCCTCGCGATCATGTACTTCGTGGTCGACGGCATGGGCATGCGCATCACTAATCCCTTGACCGGCCAGGAGTACCGTGCCATCGGGCCGTTCTACGCGATCCTCTCCGGCACGCTCGTGGGAATCCTGATCGGGCTGGTCACGGAGTTCTACACGGCGGCGTCGCCCATCCGCAGGATCGCCCACTCCAGCCAAACCGGGTCGGCCACCAACATCATCACCGGCCTGGCCATCGGTATGGAGTCCACGGCCATTCCCATGCTGCTCATCTGTGTGGCCATCTTCGTGTCCTACGCCTTCGCGGGCCTCTACGGCATCGGCATCGCCGCGGTCGGAATGCTGGCCACGGTGGGCGTGACCATGTCGGTCGACGCGTACGGGCCCATCGCCGACAACGCCGGCGGAATCAGCGAGATGAGCCACCTGGGTCCCGAGACGCGCGAGATCACCGATTCGCTCGATGCGATCGGGAACACGACCGCCGCGATCGGGAAGGGCTTCGCCATCGGGTCTGCCGCGCTGACCGCCTTGGCGCTGTTCAGCGCCTATGCGTCCAAGGTCGGGCTCCAGCAGACGGGCATCAGCATCGTCGATCCACTGGTCGTCATCGGACTGTTCATCGGCGGAATGCTGCCGTTCTACGTGGCGGCGCTGACGATGACCGCGGTGGGTCGGTCGGCGGCTGCGATGGTGGACGAGGTGCGCCGACAGTTCCGTGAGATCGAGGGCCTCATGGAAGGAAAGGCCAAGCCCGACTCGGCCCGTTGCGTCGACATCTCGACCAAGGCCGCGCTCCGGCAGATGATCCTTCCCGGTGTCACCGCCATCGCCGCCCCCGTCGTGGTGGGCGCTTTCCTGGGCGTAGAGGCGCTGGGCGGCCTGTTGGCCGGCGCAACGGTGACCGGCGTGCTCATGGCGCTGTTCATGGCCAACGCAGGCGGCGCGTGGGACAACGCCAAGAAGTTCATCGAGGGCGGCTCGTTCGGCGGCAAAGGCTCGCCGGCGCACAAGGCGGCCGTCGTGGGAGATACGGTCGGTGATCCCTTCAAGGACACGTCCGGGCCGTCGCTCAACATCCTGATCAAGCTGATGAGCGTGGTGTCGCTCGTGCTGGCGCCCTGGTTCGTGCAACTCCACGCGGACGGATCGGGCGGGCTCTCCTGGGTCGTGGAGGTGGTGCGGGCGGTACTGGGTTGATCCCGGCGCAGCCCATCGCGGGAGGCCGACCGTGAACGCGAGCTTTGCCGGCGCGGTTCGCTTCGCCCAAGACCTGATCCGCATCCCGTCTCCGCCGGGCGGCGAAGGGGTGGTCGCGGAGCGGGTGGCCGAGGAGTTCCGCGCGCTGGGGTTCAGCGACGTGCGCATCGACGACGTCGGCAACGCCATCGGAGTCGTGCCGGGAACCTCCGGTGGGCCGGCCGTGATGCTGAGCTGCCATCTGGACGTAGTGGCAGAAGGGGACGTGAACGAGTGGGAGCATCCGCCCTACGCCGGCGTCGTCTCCGGCGACGTTCTCCATGGCCGAGGGGCGATGGACATCAAGGGCCCCCTGGCCCTTCAGACCCATGCGGCGGCGGCACTCGCCGGCCGGACGGAGGGCGACATCATCGTTGCCCACACCGTCCTGGAGGAGCGGGGCGGCCTGGGCATGAAACACCTTTTGGAGAGCGGCGCGGTTGCGCCGGATGTGGTCGTGATCGGGGAGTCCACCAACGGGGACATCGCGATCGGTCACCGCGGCCGGGCGGAGATCGAGGTTCTGATCCGGGGCCGAGCGGGCCACGCGAGCGCGCCGGATCGGGCCGCCAACGCGCTCGACCTGCTCCCGTTCGTGCTCGCCGCCATCCAGGACGTCAACGACAGGGAGCCTTCGGACCCGCTGTTGGGTCCTGCCACGGCCGTCGCCACGGACGTCACCGTCAGGCCGGAGAGCCGGAACGTCATCCCGGACGAGGCCAGGGTGATCATCGACTGGCGCATTCTCCCCGGCAGCACGACAGCCTCGCTGGTCTCCCGAGTCGAGGCGGCGCTCGCTCGCCGACTCCCGGACGGCCCGCCCGAAGGATTCGAGGTGACGGTGCACGGCGTAACCGAGACGCAGACCACCTACACGGGCGTATCCAGGGAAAAGGAGCTGTTGACTCCGGGATTCACGATGGCGCCCGACCACCCGCTGGTGCGGGCGGCTGCCGCGGCGGTGGGCCGAAGGGACGACCCTGCGGCGTCCGCCACGGTGCGTCCCTGGACGTTCGCCACCGACGGCGGTTGGACGTGTGGCGTCTTCGGTGTGCCCAGCTTGGGGTTCGCGCCCGGCGAAGAGCGGTTCGCCCACACCAACCGCGAGCGCTTGGATCTCCACGAAGCGGAGTGGGCGTTCAATCGGTACGCATCGCTGATCCCCGCACTCCAGGACGCGCTGACGTCACACGCGCCGTAGTCCGGGCGCTCTCGGGTGCGGCTTGCCGCAGGACCCGAGAGCGCAGCGGAAGTCAGGACATGGGGACGTGCCGGAGCAGCTTCCCTTCGACCCGCTCGAAGATCTCGTCGAGGGACTGGCCCGTGATGGTCAGCCCGTGGTTCTTGAGCCCCACCACCGCGCGGCTGGGATCGGGAGCCTGCCGCACCAGATCCGCCACCGCCTTCCCCAGCTCGTAGGTTCCGCAAGGGAAGTTGAACTCTGTGGAAGGAATGCCGTCCATCCATGCGTGCACGTGCATGATGGCCCCGACTTCCGGATGCTCACGGTAGATCATCCAATGCTCGATGGCGTCGACCGACACACGCCTCGGCTCCACGCCGGGGGGCACGGCCAGTACCATCGCGTTGGCTTCCTGGTCGTAGTCCTTGACCAGCAGGATGTCCCGACCGATCTCCCGAAGGTTGGACTTGTCCACCCCGCTTGCGCTCATCCAGAAGCGGGTTTCATCGAGCCGCGAGCTGAGGTTTCCGTAGCTCAACCCGCCCAGACCGTATAGGCGCTTGATGTGCTTGAAATCCCGCTCGGGGAGGACTTCGTCCATGGGAAAGGGAGCGGGCAGCAGGTCCAGTGCGTCCAGCTTGCGACCGGCCCGGAACATGGCTTCGGTGTGCTCGTCGCCGCCGTGCAGCTCGACCGGAAGGTCCGGCTCGAACCGGTTGTCGATGACCAGTGTCGACGACGCGAGTGGCTCGATCCGGCTGTACACCCGGTCGAAGTACTGTGTGCGGTCGCAGTTTCCGTCGACGATGTAGTGTCCCTGCTCCAGGGTCACGAAGTGGGCGTCGGGGTCCGATTCGTCCTCGTCCACGAGCGCGATGAGGAGATTGGACAGCGAGCGGATGAGCAGGGGATAGCCCTTCACCATGTGTTCATCGAAGGGCGGAGCCACGTCCGTCACGCCGGTGAGAAAGACGGCTTGGCCGCGACGCCGGAACGGCCGGGGCCGATCGCCGGGGAAGAAGTTGACGATCAGCGACGCACGATCCGGGTCTTCCACGAACGCGTGACCGTGCTTCTCCATGACGGTTTGTAGGCCGTCCGCGAACCATCGAAACGACTGGTCCTCGTGTACACCCGTGAATGTGAAGTCCATGTCCCTTATCCGGAAACGCGTGTTTGCGTTGTTCTCGCAGGTATATACCACTCCCGACGGAGCGGGCGTAAAGGCGGCAGAAAGGTCGAATCATGCCCACCGGGGCGCAAGGCCCAAAGCGTTATCGTAGCTGTGCCCGAGCATGGGTGACTCGCACGGGCGGCTTAGGCGCATTCGGGCAGGGAGGCTCGTGCACGGGCCCCTCGGTGAGCCCGATCCGAAAAGGGTGGCCGCGGGACGAGTGGCACCGGGTGAACCTGACGTGGCATGCGCTTGTAGGCCCGCACAATTAGCCGTTAGATTATTGGGCTGATCCCGCTCCACCACGGCGAGTGACGAGGTGGGGCCCGTGTGCTGAAACACTGGACCGAGGGAATCCCCGTGAGGCTTTACGAAATCGTCTACGTCTTCGACGGCGACCGATCCGAGGACGACATCAACCAAAAGCTCGACCGCTTCCATGAGCTCGTCACCAAAAACGGCGGATCGGTCGAGGCGGTGGACCACTGGGGCGTGCGCCAGCTCGCCTACACCATCCGGAACCATACGCGCGGCTACTACGTGGTCGCACACGTGCGGGCCGATGCGGAGGCGCTTCCCGAGTTCGAACGGATCGTGAAGCTGGACCCCGAGGTGATCCGCTACCTGGTCGTCATCAACGAGGGCGAGCCCACCACCGGTCTGTCGGTCGTGGTCGACCGTCCGGCCCGGGCTTCCGATCCCGCGCCCGAAGCGGAGGCCGAGGGGAACGGCGAGGCGGATGCTGAAACCACAGAAGAAGAGAGCGACGACGACTCGCCGCCCGAGTTTACCGGCGGGCGTGGCCGTCGGAGGCGGATCGACGGGCCGGCCATCGAGCTGCTCAACTACAAAGACGTGAGCACGCTGTCTCGGTTCATGACAGAGCAAGGCAAGATCTTGCCCAAGCGCACGACCAGGGTCACCGCAGGGTTCCAGCGCAAGCTGGGCAAGGCCGTGAAGCGGGCACGCTACCTCGCCCTCATTCCATACGTGAGCGAGCAGCGGGCCTAGCCGGCCGCTCCAAGCCTCCTCGGAACGGCCGTGTCCAGACGCTTGATCCCTCCGGTGCGTGAAGGCAGGGGCTGGGTGCGCGCAACGCTGTTGATGGCTGCTGCCCTGATCCTCGGCCAGAGTGTGTTCCAGTCGTGGAGCACGGCGGTGCTGGTGGTCGTGACTGCGTTCTTTCTCCTCGCGATCCTGCTTCCCCGCCAGAGCCCCTGGGCCTTCGCATATGCGGCGATCGCGGCCTTGATCCTGTTTACGCGTCCGTCCGGAACGCTGTGGTTCTTCGAGCGCGGATGGGCCCTACTGGTGGCCGGATGGTTCGTGGCGCTCACGCTGAGGTGGCCGCGGGCCGCCCTCGTCCCGCGTGCGTTCGGCGCGGCGGCGGGCGCGGGTGTGGTATCGGCGCTGATTTTCTGGCAGCGGCCGGGAGACTGGATCGTGGTGGAGACGTTCGTGTCGGGCCGCCTGGAGACGCTCAGGGCCTCTCTGAGCGAGGCCCTCTCCGGTCCCGCCGTGGGACCGGACGTCGCGGCGGTCATGGCGACCGTGATCGAGCGGACCATCGAGATTCAGCGTACGGTGTTCCCCGGGGTTCTCATCGTGGCGTCCATCGCTGCGTTGGCCGTGGCCTGGTGGCTCTACGTCCGCATCTCCCTCCAGCGTCGCGACGGCTTGAGGAGGCTGGCCGAGTTCAGGTTCCACGACGGACTGATCTGGATGGTCGTGGCCGGGATGGCCTTTCTGCTTTTCGGCTCCGGGGATGTGCTGGCCCGGACGGGATGGAACACACTGGTAGTGATCGGGGCGCTCTACGCGTTGCGTGGCGCAGCGGTAATCGCGTTCGTGCTGGGCGGCTTGAGCGTGGTGAACGCGGTGCTCATGATCGTGACCCTTCTCTTTCTCCCCGCCTTCATTCTCTCTGTCGCATTGATTGTGGGCCTGAGCGACACGTGGCTGGACCTGCGTGAGCGGGCGCGGGCGGTCCAAGACTCCGGATCCTGACAAGAAACGAGGTTCGACACCTATGAAGCTGATTCTGAAACAAGCAGTGGAGCACTTGGGCGAAGCCGGAGACGTCGTAAACGTGAAGCCGGGGTACGGACGGAACTACCTGCTTCCACAGGGCCTCGCGTATCGGGCGACGGCGAGCAACCTGCGGCGGATCGAGGAAGAGCAGCAGCGGGCGGAGCACCGAGCCAAACGGGACTACCTGGAGGCCAAACGCAGAGCGTCCCAATTGGAGGGCGTCGTGCTCAATTTCGCAGCCAACGCCGGAGACGAGGGCAAGCTGTTCGGGTCCATCACCAACGCCGACATCGCGGGCCAGCTCGCCGAGAAGGGTCTGGACTTCGAGATCGATCGACGCCGGATCCAACTGGATGAGCCCATCAAGTCGCTCGGCGTCTTCAACGTGCCCATTCGCCTGCACTCCGAGGTCGACGTTCACGTCGAAGTCCACGTCGAACGAAGCGCGGACGCTTGACGGTAAGAGCCGTCCGTTCGTGAGCAATCTGCCGGGCCCGGTGACCCGGGCCGCGAACCTGGCCCTGGAGCGTAAGGCCTCGGACGTGTTGGCGCTGGATCTGCGCGGCATCTCCTCGGCCACCGACTTCTTCGTCATCGCCTCGGGATCTTCCGACGTACAGGTGCGGGCGATCGCGGACCACATCGTGGACGAGCTGAAGCGCGAGGACGTTCGCCCAACCCACGTCGAAGGCCTCGGTGGCGGCAACTGGGTGCTCATCGACTACGTCGACCTGGTGGTGCACGTCTTTCACCATCAAGTGCGGGCGTTCTACCAGCTCGAGACGCTTTGGGGGGATGCGCCGGCCATCGCGTTCGACGACGTCTCCGCGGCCGAAGACGACCGGGCGGCGGAGGCGAGCCTATCGTGAGGCCGGCCGGTCGCTCCACCCCGCCGGGTCGGATGTGCGCCGGGAAGCGTGCCGCCATGGACCCCGTCGCACCCATCGCGTACAATCTTCTCCGCATGGTCGCCTTCCACGCTCGTTCGATTCCATGACCCGCCCGCTGCCCGACTGGCAACCCCTTCCGCACGGCGGCGAGACCCCGGCTCTCGAAGCGGCCCGCATGGCCGCCGCCGCAGGCAGCGGGTTGGTCGCGTTCGCGGCCTCCGCCACGGGCCACCAGGATGGCTGGGCCCCGGAGCTGGCCGCCGAGATCGGGCGCCGCTGGGCCACTGAAGGCCTGACCGTGCGGCTCCTGGACCTCTCCTTGGACGATCCTCGCCTCCACGGACCGTTGAACGTCGCACCGGAGGAGGGCGTCACGGACGCCATCCGATTCGGCGCGTCGCTCGGTCACGTGCTCCGGCCGGCGGGCGGGGTCCTGTTCGCATCCGCCGGCACCGCGGTGGCCGATCCCGAAGCGACCCTGCGCGCGCCCGGCCTGGACCATCTGGTCCGCCGGCTCCTGGAGCGCGAAGGCGTCTCGCTTCTGTACGTGTCCATGGGCAGCCCGGGCGCCGCGGTCGTGCTGGACCGAGCGGACCAGGTCGTGGTACTGGCCGAGGCCTCCCATGACGCCGCCGGCGACCTGGGCGAGGCGTCGATCAAGACCGTGGCCGTCGTCGGGCCTCCGGAGAGCTCCCGCCGTTCCGAGGATCAGGCGGCCGCCCCTGAGGAGGCAGAGCTCGCAGCGTCGCCTCTTCCGGCCGCTCCTCCCATGGCGGCCGGCGTCGATCCGCTCCGCAACCGGGAACCCGATCCGTTCGATCTACCGGCTTCGGCCGCCGAGGCCCCGGAGATGTCCACCGCGCCCGTGGCCGCGGCTGCCGAAGCGGAGTCCACGGAGAAAGCGGAGGACGTCGTCCAGGTGGCACCCGATCCCGGATACGCCGTCACCCGTTCCAAGAGCCTCGTGGGGCCCGTTACGTGGGTCATCGTCTTACTGTTTCTCGTATTGATGGCGGTGGCGTTGCAGATGGGATGGATCGGCGTTCCCAGTGCGTTCCTGGGCCAGGCGCCGGCCGCCCCTCCGGGAAGCGTAGCTGCCTTCCTTTCATGAAGCTCCGCAATCTCAGGCTCCACGGGTTCAAGTCGTTCGCCGATCGCACCGACGTTCAGTTTCACGACGGCATGACCGCGATCGTCGGGCCCAACGGCTGCGGCAAGTCGAACATCTCGGACGCGATCCGTTGGGTCCTGGGCGAGCAGCGCCCGAGTGCGATTCGCGGCGGGAAGATGGAGGAGGCCATCTTCCAGGGCACGATCCATCGCCGGGCCGTGAACCGGGGCACCGTCGCGCTGACCGTGTCCAACGAGGACGGCCTTCTGCCGGTCCCGTTCCAAGAGGTCGAGATCGGGCGCACCGTGTACCGGGACGGGGGCTCCGAGTACTCCATCAACCGGTCCGCGTGCAGGCTGCGGGACCTCGTCGACCTGTGCAGAGACACGGGCCTCGGCGCCAATGCCTATGCAGTGATCGAAGGCCGGATGATCGACGCCATCCTCTCCGATCGGGCGGAGGAGCGTCGCGGCCTTTTCGAGGAAGCTTCCGGGATCGGCAAATACAAGGACCGTCGCAAGGCGGCGCTCCGACGGCTCGAGCGCGCGCAGGTGGACCTGCAGCGCCTGGAGGACGTGATCGCGGAGGTGCAGACCAAGGTGCGGTCGTTGGCCCGCCAGAAAGGGAAGGCCCAACGGTACACCGAGCTTCGCGAGCGCCGACTGGCGGTAGAGGTGACGGTCGTGCGGGCCGAGCTCACCCGTCTGAAGAGCCGCCTTTCCCAGATCGAGGTGGAGTTGACCTCGGACGATCAAGTCGGCACCGGCATACACGCGGAGCTGGCGGCGGCCGAAGCCAAGATCGAGACGCTGAGGCTCCAGCAGGCCGACGCCGAGCGCAGCCGCGCGGAGGCGGCCCGCGAGCTGGAGCGGATCCGGGCACAGCTCGTGGCCTGGGAGCGAGATCTGGCGGTGGCCATGGAGCGCCAAAACTATGCCCGCCGCAGGCTCGATCAGCTCTCGGATGAACGAGCGGACGCCGTGGTGCGCATCGAGTCCATCCGCTCCGACCGCGCCGGGCTGGAGGCATCACAGGTGGAGCGCACGGCGGAGCTCGCGACCTGCCGAGCCGCCGTGGAGCGCAGCCACGAGCAGGCCGAAGCCGTCCGCACCCGCCTCCTCGAAGCGCGGACGGGACTGGAGCAGATCGAGCACAAGGAGCGGGAGGTGGCGCGCCGCGGTGCCCAACTGGAGGGAGACAGTCAGGCGGCCGACGCACAGGCTCTGGACCTGGGGCGGCGCATCGAGAGGATCGAATCCGAGCTGGCCGAGACGGGCCAGTCGCTCGAGGACATCACGTCCCAAGGCGACTTGTTCCTGAACCACATCGACCAGCTCGCCGCCGCGCTCGACGAGCGAGTTCGTGAAGAGGAGCTCTGTGAGGGAGAGCTCGAGTCCGCACGGGAGCGCTTGGACAAGGCCCGAGCGGAAGAAATCGAGTGGACGGAGCGCGCGGCCCACCTGCGCGCGGAGATCGCCACGTTGGAGCGCATGGACCGGGAAGGTGAAGGGTCGGGGCCGGCCGTGAAGGCAGCCCTTCGGCAGGAGGCGGTTCCGGTGGTGGGAACCTTGAAGGACGCGGTCTCCGGTCCGCGGGAGGCCGTGCGCGCCGTGGAGACGTTCCTCGGGCCGCTGATCGAGGGCGTGCTGGTGCCGACCCGTGCAGACGCCGAAGCGCTCGCGGAGTGGTTCCACCGAACGTGGAACAAGGGCGGCGGACTCTGCGTGCTTCCGCTCGACTCGGTGCCCGAGCGCTCCGGGGGCGGAGAGCTCCTCGCATTTCTCACGCTTTCCGGTCCGGGCGAACCGTGGGCTCGGGCGCTCCTGATGGACATCGACCTGTTGAGCAGCGAGGCCGCGGCCGGAGAGGACGAACCCGCCGCCACGATCGTGGACGGCCTGGGCGTGATTCGGGTCGGGAGGCCCGACGGGGCGGGTGGGATCCTGGAGCGGGCGGAACGGCTGCGAGCGCTCCGCCAGGAAGCCGAAAGCATCTTTCCCAAAGCGCAGTCCGCGGTCGACGAGCGCGGCCGCGCGCTGCACGAGGTCCGCGCATGGGAGGATCGCCTCGACCAGGCTCGCACCCGGACTCGGGAGGCCAAGGAAGAGCGGCAGCAGGCGGCGGCCGAGGCCGACGCACGGTCCGACCGCCGTTCCCTGATCGATCGACACAAGGAAGAGCTGACCCGCCAGTTGGACGGGAGCCGCTCTGCGCAGAAGCGTGCATACGAGCGCGCACGGGCCGCTCGCGGCGAGCGAGAAACCGTTCTCCAGGAGGAAGACGCTCTCCGGACCCAAAGAGACGCCGCACGCGAGGCTTCGACCGCGGTGCAGACCGAGTGGGAGGAAGCCCGCACCGAAGAGGCTCGTCTGACGGTGGCCCTGGCTCGCGTGGAGTCTGACGCCACCCGGATCGCAGAGCGCCTGGAGCACCTGAAGGCGGCCGAAGAGAGCGCCGAGGCTCGGGTGCGGTCGGCCGATCACGAGGAAGAGGCCTTGCAGCGCGAGCTCCAGGAGATCAGCGAGATGCGCGACGAGGGCGAAGCTGCGACCGCCACGCTCTTCGAGCAGCGCGACACGGCCACCGAGGAGCTGCGCCAGAGGGAGACCGGGGCCTCACACATCGGTGAGCTGCTGGCCGCCGCGGAGCTGGAAGCGCGCCGCGCACGAACGCTGGAGCGCGAAGCTTCGGAGCGGCGCCACCGGCTCGAGCTGGAGCAGCAGGACGCGAGGAACCGCGTGGACCGGATTCGTGAGCGGTTGGAGGCGGAGTGGGCAAAGCCACTGGAGCGCCTGTTGGAAGAAGCGGAGCCCGCGGAGGGCGACCCTGAAGCCCTCAGTGTCGAGCTGGAGGAGATCGTAGAGCGACTGGGCCGAATGGGGCCGGTCAACATGCTTGCGGTCGAGGAGCACGCCGAGGAGAGCGCCCGGCTGGAGTTTCTGACCGAACAGCGAGACGACCTGATTCGCGCACGCGACGACCTTCGCGCCGCCATTCGCGAGATCAACCAGACCGCCGTGTCGCTGTTCGCCGAGACGTTCGAGAAGATTCAGACCAACTTCCGTGAAACCTTCGTCCGCCTTTTCCAGGGCGGGGAAGCCGACATTTGGCTGGCCGACCCCAGCGATCCACTCGAGTCGCCCATCGAGATTCACGCGTCGCCGAAGGGGAAGAAGACGCAAAGGATCGATCTCCTGTCCGGCGGGGAGCGGGCGCTTACGGCCCTCTCGCTCCTGTTCGGGATCTACCTCGTCAAGCCGAGCCCGTTCTGCGTGCTCGACGAGGTCGATGCGCCGCTGGACGAGGCCAACATCGGCCGCTTCATCCGATTGCTCGACGAGTTCAAGCAAGGCACGCAGTTCGTCGTGATCACCCACAATCCGCGCACCATCGAAGCCGCAGATTGGATCTACGGCGTCACCATGGAGGAGCCGGGGGTCAGCAACATCGTGGGTGTCCGGCTGGACGAAGCGCTGGCCGCGAGCGGCGTAGCCTGACCCGGCGGACCTGCGTGTGCGTATCGTCATCGTGGGCTCCGGCACCCTCCAACCGGTGCCTGGACGGACCTCTCCGGCCCATTTCGTAGAGGGCTCTGGCTTCAACCTTCTCTGGGACTGCGGTGCCGAGACCGTGGGCTCCATGGCGCGGCTCGGACTTCCTTGGACGGAGCTCACCCACGTCGCCCTGACGCACTTCCACACGGACCACGTGGGTGGACTGCCTGCGCTCTTTTGGGCTCTGAAGCACGGCGCAGGAGGCCCGTCGGACCAACCGCTGACGCTGCTCGGCCCGCCGGGCTTGGCAGCGGTGATCGATCGTCTGGCCCAAGCGTTGGGCCAGTTCATCCGAGCCCCCGGGAGGGTTCTTTCGCTGGTCGAGCTGGACCGCGAGGATCGCTGGAGCGCTCCGGGGGCGGACCTGGAGCTCGCGACCTTCCCCGCCGAGCACACCGAGCGCTCGGTCAGCTACCGGCTGGAAACTGCGCTGGGGCCGGTTGCGTATTCCGGAGACACGGGCCCACACGCGGGGCTGGCCCGCGCCATCGGGCGTACGCGCGTGACGATCAGCGAGTGCGCACAGCCGGACGAATCGGACGATCCCAACCACCTCCGGCCGGTGGACTTGGCCCACGCGCTTCGCGGCGTGGAGCCCGAGCTGCTCGTCACCACACACGCCTACCCTCCTCTGATACCGGAGGACGTTCCGGATCTCCTCCGTAGTCAGGGGTATACCGGCGCCGTCACTGCCGGGAGGGACGGCCTGGCCGTTCGGGTCGAGACGGGTCAGGTTCTGGTGGAGCATGATCCTCCCGGACCGCACCTCGGGGAGCACGGATGCTGATCGTAATGACAAAGGACGCCACGCCTCGGGACGTGGAGGGCGTGGTGCGCGCGATCGAAGCCATGGGCTACGAAGCAAGGCCCGTGGGCGGTCGCCGTAGGACCGCGATCGGCATCGTGGGCAACGACGGGGCCGTCGACCCGGCCCGCTTCGTCGGGCTATCGGGGGTCCGGGAAGCCGTGCCCGTGAGCCAGCCGTACAAGCAGGTGTCCCGCGAATGGCGGGACGAGCCTACCGTCGTCACGCTGCCCGGTGGGGTGCGCGTGGGTGACGGCTCGGTCACGCTCATCGCCGGGCCGTGTGCAGTGGAAAGCCGCGACCAGATTCTGGAGGTGGCGCGCGGCCTTCGGGCCGCCGGCGCGTCCGCACTGCGTGGCGGCGCGTTCAAGCCGCGGACGTCTCCATACTCGTTTCAGGGGTTGGGTGAGGTCGGCCTCGAGCTGTTGGCCGAAGCCCGCGCTGAAACCGGCCTGCCGATTGTGACCGAGGTGCTGGAGCCGGAGCGGGTCGAGCTGGTCGCCGAGTATGCGGACGTGCTCCAGGTCGGCGCGCGGAACATGCAGAACTATCCGCTCCTGCGCCGCGTGGGCCGATCCGAAAGGCCGGTGCTCCTGAAGCGCGGCATGTCGGCGACGATCACGGAGCTCCTGCTGGCGGCCGAATACGTCATGGCCGAGGGCAACCCCAACGTCATGCTCTGCGAGCGGGGAGTGCGCCATTTCGACTCGGCGGCGCGTAACCTCCTGGACCTGACGGCGATTCCGCTGGTGAAGGGCAAGAGCCACCTGCCCATCCTGGCCGATCCCAGCCACGGCACGGGAGTTCGTGCGGCGGTGGCCGCGATGGCGTTGGCTGCGGTCGCCGCCGGCGCGGACGGATTGTTGATCGAGGTGCATCCCGATCCGTCGCTGGCGCTGTCCGATGGCGCCCAGTCGCTCTACGTGGACCAGTTCGCCGAGCTCGTCCAGGACGTCTCCCGCCTCGCCGTGGCGTTGGGACGACCCACCGAGGTGGCGCTTCCGAGCTAGCGCCTCCACCCCGGCGCGTCGGCATCGGCTGATCCGGGCATCCAATCGCCCCCCGATGGGCTCTACCTTGCCGCATGGCACTTCGACATCGGCTGGGCCGCTGGGGAGAGGACGTGGCCTGCCGCTACCTGGAAGATCGGGGCTGGACCGTCCGCGAGAGAAACGTGCGTCTGGGCCCGAAGGAAATCGACGTGATCGCGGAGCGGAGCGGGCTCATCGCATTCGTCGAGGTGAAGACACGGAGCCTCGGCAGGGGCGACCCGCTCGAGGCCGTCACGATCCGGAAGCGGCGGCATCTCAGGCAGGCGGCGGGGGAGTGGATTCGGCGGCGTGGCCGGCCGGGGCTCAAGTATCGGTTCGACGTCATCGCCGTGACGTCCCGTCCGGGCAGGCGACCCGCGATCGAACACGTCGACGGAATCTGGTGGAATGCATGATATGAAATGTCTTATATATATATGAATAAGTAATTTATAGTAACCAGAGGCTTGACGGACCGGTTGGTGAAACGTACCTTGCTAAGGTGCCCCAGGTCCGTAGAGCGAAAGCCCGCGAACTCCGTCAGGACCCCGCAGGTAGCAGCGGTAAGTGTGGCGATCGTTGCTGCGATCAACCTGGGGCACTTTTCCTTGCCTCGTGAACCGGTCTAGTTTGCAGCCGGTGGCGCTCCGCCGAGCGTCCAGTGTCTCCGTTTCCCGGTGGATGTCCGTTGGCTCACACGGCACTCGCCCGTAAATATCGGCCGCGCCGATTTGCGGACGTCTCGACCCAGCAGCATGTGTCGGACACACTTCGCCGTGCGGTGGCCGGCAACCGGGTAGGGCACGCCTATCTGTTCTCCGGCCCGCGGGGCGTCGGCAAGACTACGCTCGCTCGCGTGCTGGCCATGGCGCTGAACTGCCCCAATCGAGAGGAACGGGGCGAGCCCTGTGGCGAGTGTGAGAACTGCACGCGCATCTGGGGTGGCCACACCTCGCTCGATGTGGTGGAGATCGACGCTGCATCCAACCGGGGCGTGGAAGATGCCCGCCACCTCCGAGAGCGGGCCATGTACGCGCCTTCGGACGACGAGCGTTTCAAGGTCTACATCGTGGACGAGGCCCACATGTTGACTCGCGAGGCGTGGAACGCGCTGCTCAAGATCCTGGAGGAGCCTCCCCCGCGCGTGATCTTCGTGTTCGCCACCACCGAGCCGAAGAAAATCGAGCAGTCGGCGGCTCCGATCCTGTCCCGCTGCCAGCGGTTCGACTTCCGACGCATTGGCACCGCGGACATCGTTGCACGCCTGGAAAGCGTGCTGACCCAGGAAGGCGCCGATGGTGACCCGGAGGCGTTGGAGATCATTGCGCGCCGAGCCGAAGGTGGGATGCGAGATGCGCTGTCCGCCTTGGATCAGGTCCTCTCGCTGGCAGGTGGAAGCGTCACGATAGAGGCTGCGCGTCGGGTCCTCGGACTGGTCGAGGACGAACGGTACCACGAGTTGATGGCGATCATCGCCGAGGGCCGACACGGAGATGTGTTCCCCTTCGTGGGCGGGCTGGTGGAGTCGGGTCACGACCTGGTGGAGTTCTATCGCGGGTTCCAGGAATCGCTGAGGACACTGCTGCAGCTGCGGCTGGGCGGAAGCGATCCCCAGGACCTTTCGGCCGGAGACGCAATGGTACGGTTGGCCGAGCGTTTCGAGGCTGGAGATTTGCTTCGCATGCTCCAGTTGGCGGCGGAGCTCGAGAGCTCCGGCAGCCTGCGTAGGACGGGGAACCCGCGAATCCTCATTGAGATGCTGCTTCTCCGGTGCAGCTACCTCGAAAAGACCGTTCGTCTGGAGGACCTACTCCTGGACCTCGGTGACGCTCCGGCCGCCGTCTCCCCACCGAGAGCGTCGTCCAAGAGGGCCGGGTCGGCCGGAAAAGAAAGCGCGGCCCCGTCCGCACAGGCCGAGGCTGCCGCTCGATCCGCACCCGCCCCCTCGCCGCCCCGACCCGGGAGCGGACCGTCTGCCGCTTCCGGACCCGGTCCGGTGGGCCGACACACGGGAGGACCGCTCCAACCGCTTTCGGCGTGGCAGGCGGTCCTCGGCAGCGGGGAAGGGCTTCCGCGGGGCATCCGTCCGTTTCTCCAGGCGGCAACCGCCTCCCAGCGCGACCAGGAGACCTTGGCGATCTCTCTGCCTGACGGCCCGGCGTTGGAGCGGATGTCTGAACCCGGCGTGTTGACCACGCTGGAAGCGGCGCTTTCCAAGCGCGCCGGGAGGCCCCTACACCTCGTCATCCGTCCGCCCGAGACCCCCGCGGCAGAGGCGACTCGCATCACTCCCGATGCGGTGAAACAAGCGCGGATGGAAGAGCTGCTAAAGCGGGAACCGGCCCTACCGGGGGCGGTAGAAGAACTCGATCTCGAGCTGTTGGACTGAACGTTCCTCGGGCCGTTTCCGGAGCCGTGCGCGGATGGAAAACCTCGATCAGTTGATTCAGATGGGCAGAGAGCTCCAGTCGCGGATGAGCGAGATGGAGAGCGCGCTCGAGAATACCGAGGTTACGGCTTCCGCCGGTGGAGGGATGATCTCCGCCACCGTCGACGGAAAGGGCCGCATCAAGGCGATCAAGGTCGACCCGACCGTGGTGGACCCTTCCGATGTCGAGATGCTGGAAGACTTGATCATCGCCGCCGTGTCCGAGGCGCAGAACAAGGCGCAGGCTGCGTACCAGGAGCAGGTCCGCAAGATGTCCGGCGGGCTCCCGTTGCCCATGAATCTGCCGGGTCTGGGATAGCGGAAGCTGTGACGATCATCGAGCGGGCGCAGAAGGAGTTCGCCCGCCTGCCGGGGGTGGGGCCCAAGACCGCGCTGCGGTTGGTGTATCACCTGCTGAAGGTCCCCAAGGAGCAGGCCCACCGCCTGGCCCACGCGCTCACCGACCTCGCGGACGGCATTCGCCCGTGCGCGCGATGCGGAAACTACAGCGAGGCCGAGACCTGCGCCGTGTGTCGAGATCCCAAGCGTGACCGCTCGGTGCTGTGTGTGGTCGAAGAGTCGTTCGACGTAGGGTCGATCGAGCGAACGAGCCAGTTCCGCGGGATGTATCACGTGTTGGGTGGCCGTCTCTCTCCACTGGACGGCGTGGGCCCGGAACAACTCCGCGTCGAACAGCTTCTGGAACGGGTCGTGTCCGAGTCGGTGTCCGAGGTCATTCTGGCCACCAACTCCGGGGTCGAAGGAGAGGCCACCGCGGTGTTTCTGGAAGGAGCGCTCCGACCCGCAGGGGTGAGAATCACACGGCTGGCACAGGGGATTCCGGTTGGCAGCGACCTCGAATACGTAGACGGATCTACGCTTGCTCGGGCACTGGCCGGGCGAAGGGAGATGGGAGTGCCGTGGTCGGCGGGTGCGTCGGGCGAGGACCATGAACGATAGGACCAAAACCGCGGGGATTTGGTTGATTGCCGTGGCCGCTGCCGGCGCCGCGGTACTGGTCTTGCTGCGGGACCAGATGAACCGACACCAGAGGAACCTGTTCAGCCCTCGACCGCTCAAGCGCTTGGCCGCCTTGGGGCACGTCGCCCGGGAGGAACCGACGATCGAGCTCGTCAACACGCTTCGGGATTTCATAGCTTGGGAGCCCCGTCGCCTACTTCGTGAACGGGCTCGATCGATCGTACAGCGCATGGAGGACAATCTGATCACGCCCACGGACGCCGGATGAACGCAGCGGTGGATCGAACCCATCCAGCCCTCAAGGACGCCCGGGAAGCATTGGCCGAGTATTTGGGAGCTGCGGGCGCGGGCCTGGCGTTGGTCATCGACCCGGCCGGGCGCGTGATCCTCGCGGCCGGAAATCCCGGAAGCATTGATCCGACGGCGTTTGCGTCGGTCTGTGCGGCCCATTTCGAGGCCAACCTCCAGCTTGCATCGCTGGTGGGAGAACCAGAGTTTAGGACGCTTCTCCACCAGGGGAACGCGTCTTCGATCTATCTGGCGAGCGTGGGTCGTCTGGCCCTGCTCGCCGTCGTGTATGAGGGGACCAAGTTGCTCGAGGACGTCGGCGAGGCGGGCATGCAGCTCGCGCAGCGTCTCCTGGAGCCGGTGGGCGACATCCTTGCCGGCGGGGGATCGGACTCGAAAGGCCTTGGTTCCGACTGGGTGGATGCGGTGGAAAACGAAATCGAACGCCTCTTCAAAGAAGGAGCTTAGCGGCGTCGATCATGTCAATGATCAACTACGCCAGCCGAGAGATCAACTGTAAGATCGTGTACTACGGTACCGGTCTCGGCGGCAAGACGACCAACCTCGAGTACGTCTACGGGAAGATCAATCCGGACACTCGTGGAAAGATGATTTCACTGGCGACGGAGACCGATCGAACGCTGTTCTTCGACTTTCTCCCCATCGACCTCGGTGAGATCCGCGGATTCAAGACTCGTTTCCACCTGTACACGGTGCCGGGCCAGGTCTACTACAACGCCTCGCGCAAGCTCATCCTGAAGGGCGTGGACGGCGTGGTCTTCGTAGCCGACTCCCAGGCGCAGCGATCCGAGGCGAACATCGAAGCCATGCACAACCTGTACGAGAACGTGGAGTCGTACGGGTACGACATGGAGACCATCCCGTTCGTGATCCAGTACAACAAGCGGGATCTTCCAGACGCCCTTCCCGTGGAGGAGTTGCGGGCGCAACTCAATCCGAGCGGCGTTCCCGACTTCGAGGCCGTGGCCGTCGAGGGCAAAGGCGTATTCGAAACCCTCCAGGCCGTGAGCAAGCTCGTCGTCAAGTCGCTGAGCTGAGAATCCCGCGATGGCCTCGGGTGCCCGAACGTCGCGGTTGAACCTACCCAACGTCATCACGGTCCTTCGGATCGCGGCATGTCCGGCCGTGTTCTTGTTGGCGCTTTCCGGAGGCATCACCAACGGACTCTGGGCGTTCGTGCTGTTCGTGGTTGCGTCGCTCTCCGACTTGTGGGACGGCTACCTGGCTCGGAAGCACGGGCAGATCACCGATGTCGGGAAGCTCTTGGATCCGTTGGCGGACAAACTGTTGTTGGCGTCCACGTTCATTCCCTTCTACCTCATTTCTCACCGGGGACTCGGTTGGGAGTTGCCCTGGTGGGGCGCCCTGCCGCTCTGGGTGCTGATCGTCGTGTTCGGGCGCGAGGTGTTCATGACCGTATTCCGCGGCTACGCGGCACGACGCGGCGTGGTGATCGCGGCCGGAAAGGCCGGCAAGTACAAGGCGTTCATCCAAAATCTCTTCTCCGGAGGGGTTTTGCTCTGGTATCCCGTTCTCCTCATCGCCGCCCGCGAGAATTGGGAAGGACCGGCGTGGGGGGCCTGGCGGGCTTTCCACGGCGCTTGGATCGGCATCATGCTGGTCGCCGCGCTCCTGCTCACGGTCTATTCGCTGTTCGACTATCTGTGGGGCTACCGGGCGATCTTGCTGGACAAGCAGCGGGCGCATTCGTGAGGTGGAGCGCGGGCCGCGAATGAGCGGTCCGGTCGGCGCCGTCATCGTTGCCGTCGGGGATGAGCTGCTCCTGGGCACGACGGTGGACACCAACGGGCCGTGGTTGGGTCGTGAGCTGGCGTCGCTGGGCATTCCGGTGGTCCGCCGTGCGGTGATCGGCGACGTATCCGGTGACATCGCAGCCGAGTTGGAACGGTGCCTGGGTCGGGTCCAGCTCCTGGTGTTCATGGGTGGTCTGGGCCCTACCCCGGACGACCGTACCCGGGAGTCGGTCGCGGAGGCGTTGGGCCGCCCGCTCGTGAAGAACGCGGAGCTGCTTCGCGAGCTCGAGCAACGCTTCGCGCGCCACGGCTTGGGCAGCTTGCCCAAGTCCAATCATCGCCAGGTGATGGTGCCGGAGGGCGGGCTGGTGCTCCCCAACCCCCGAGGAACCGCTCCGGGACTGTGGATCGACCTCGACGAGACCGTCGTGGTATTGCTGCCGGGCCCACCGCGGGAGGTGAAGGGGATCTTCCGGGATGAGCTCCGCCCGTCGCTCCGTGAGCGGTTCGCTGACCGCCTATTGCCCGTACATCACGAGACGGTGTACACGACCGGAATCGCGGAATCGGATCTGGCCGACCGCGTCGAGGCGGTGTTCGGACCGGGCGATTCCGACGTCGAGATTGCGTTTCTCCCGAGTCTTTGGGGAGTGGGTGTGCGGTTCACCGTACGGGGACGGCCTCCCACCCCCGCGCACGAGCTGATCGGCCGGGCAAAGGACAAGCTGGCGCCCGTATTGTCCCCCTATCGCTACGAGGCCGAGTCCGGTGACCTGGTCGAGGCGCTGGGCCGGAGCTTGGTGGAGCACGGCCATACCCTGGCCGTGGCCGAGAGCTGTACCGGCGGAATGGCCGGAGCGCGTTTTACACGCCATCCCGGGGCGTCTCGGTACTTCCTGGGCGGCGTCATAGCGTACTCCGACGGTGCGAAGCGAGGTCTACTGGACGTGGATCCCGCGGTATTGGAGCGCGAGGGTGCGGTGTCCGAGGGCACAGCCGTCCAGATGGTGCGGGGCGCGCAGTCCAAGTTCGGCGCGGACGCGGCAATCGCGATCACGGGTATCGCGGGTCCGGACGGAGGCACCGACGACAAGCCGGTCGGGACCGTGTGGTATGCCGCGGCCATCGGCGACCGGCTGGCGGTGGAGTGTCGGCGTTTCGCCGGAGAACGTGAAGCGGTACGGACACGCAGTGTCCGGTCGGCGTTGGCGCTACTTTACGGGTACTACCGAGCGGAGGAGAGCGATGACGCACCGTGAAGTCGAGTTCGAGGGCGTGCGAGCCACTACGCTGCGTGGAAGGGCATTCCCCTCGTCCCAGCCCCGCGGACGCGTGCTGATCGTGCACGGCTTGGGAGAGCACCAGGGCCGCTACGACGAGGTCGTCACGTCGCTCACGGCTCGGGGTCTGTCGGTGTTCTCGTACGACCATCGCGGTCACGGCCGCTCCGACGGGCCGCGGGGCCATGCCGACGCAGTCGACGATTTGGTCGCGGACCTCGAAGAGGCGTGCCGTCAGGCCGATCGCCATCTGGGCGCGGATGCGCCGATGATTCTGCTGGGCCACTCGATGGGCGGCATGCTGGTGCTCCGCTACCTCGACGGCCATCCCTCCGGCGTCGAGGCCGCGGTCGTCTCGGCGCCGTGGCTTCGTACCGCCAATCCGCCGGGGCCCTGGATCCGCCGGATCGGATCGGCGCTCGAACGCCTGGTGCCCTCGCTGGGACTGCCGGGCTCCGCCCGTCCGGAGCTGCTCACCCGTGATCCCGAGAGGATCCGCGCCTACCGAGACGACCGCCACATCCACCAGCGCGTGTCTCCCAGGCTCTACTTCAGCGTCGAGCGTGCACAGGAGCGAATCCTGGCCCGCAGCGCCGGATACGGGTTGCCCGTGCTCATGATTGTGCCCGAAGATGACGGATTGGCGGATCCGGCGCCGGCCCTCGCATTTGCCGCGCGATTGGAGGCCGAGGGGGTGGAGTTGGCCCGGTTGCCCGGGGTCCGCCACGAGCCGTTCAACGACCTGGGGAGGGAACAGGTTCTCCGGCGGGTGGGAGACTGGATCGATGCCCGCGTCCACTAGCGTGCGTCGCTAGCGATCCCAGGGCTACGACGTCAGAACTCCCGGACTGAAACGGGGTAGCGCTATGGCTGCCATTTACGCCGTACGGGCAGCCGACGAGCTGAACCAAGGGCACATGAAAAAAGAATCCGAGCGTACAGAGCAAGCGGTCTCCGAGGGGCGCCACGACGGCCCCCACGACGCACGCGTCGAGGTGGATCCGCTGGACGGGTATATCGATGGCGCCGACCCCGCCGAAACGGTGGAAGGCGCCCCGACCGAGCACGAGGTGCCGTTCGAAAACGAGACGGCGCATACCGGCGGCCCGAGCGAGGCGGCCATCCAACTGGAGGAGGTTCAGGAGGCGCTCGAGACGGCGCGCGACCGGCATCTTCGGCTCGCAGCCGAGTTCGACAATTTTCGCAAGCGGATGGACGGCGAGCTGACCGCCGCCTGGACGCGCGCCCAAGCCGAGCTGGTGGGCAAGCTCGTGGAGGGATTGGACGACCTCCGACGCGTCGGCGCGTTCGAGGCCTCCAACACGACGGTCGAGGCGCTGATCGAGGGCGTGGACCTCGTGGAGCGGAAGATTCTCCAAGCCCTCGAGGCCGCCGGGTTGGTGATGTTCGATCCGGCGGGCGAGCCGTTCGATCCCAACACCATGGAAGCCATGATGAAGGTGCAGACCGAAGACGAGTCGGAGGATGACCGCGTCCACGAGGTCTTCCAGCGTGGGTACACCTTCAAGGGACAACTCGTGCGGCCGGCCCGCGTGAGCGTGCTCAAACAAGACTGATTCACCCGATGGCCGCCGCCGACAAGGACTTCTACAAAATCCTCGGTGTCTCGGAAAAGGCGAACGCCGACGAGATCAAGAAGGCGTACCGCAAGCTCGCCAAGCAGTACCATCCCGACGCGAATCCGGATAATCCGCGGGCCGCCGAGCGGTTCAAGGAGGTCGGTGAGGCGTACGCGGTTCTGTCGGATTCGGACAAGCGGAAGAAGTACGATCAAATGCGTCGGCTGGGCGCGTTCGGGTTCGGGGGGACACGCTCATCGGGTACCGGCGCCCGGCGCCCCGCGCCCGGGGCCGACGGCGGGTTCACCTTCGATGATCTCGGCGGCCTGGGCGGGCTCGGCGACATCTTCACCTCGATCTTCGACCGCGGTAAGAAGGCGCAGGAAACCCGCCGCGGGCCGCGAAAGGGGAAGAACGTCGAGTACGTGGTCGACATCTCCTTCAAGCAGTCGGTCGAGGGCGGCAAGATCTCGATTACCGTGCCGATCACCGAGGAATGCGCCACCTGCGGAGGAGACGGCGCCGAGCCCGGCACCCCGTTGAGTCGCTGTAGGGAGTGCAGCGGCTCGGGGACGGTCTCCTTCGGCCAGGGCGGGTTTGCGGTCAACCGTCCGTGCCCGCGGTGTTTCGGCCGCGGCAAGATTCCGGACAAGCCCTGCGGCGTGTGCTCGGGCACCGGAACGGTGCGTCAAGACCGTAAGCTCCAGGTTTCCGTGCCCGTCGGAGTGGAGTCCGGCTCGAAAGTGCGGCTCAGCGGCCAGGGGGAGCGGGGTCAGGGCGGGGGAGCGCCCGGCGACCTGGTCATCACGTTCAGGGTCAAGCCGGACCGGTTCTTCCGTCGTGAGGGATTGGACGTCCATGTCTCGGTGCCGATCAACATCGCCCAGGCCACACTGGGCTCGAAGATCCGCGTTCGTACCGTCCACGGTAAGAAGGTCACCCTCCGCATTCCACCGGGCACCCAGTCCGGCACCCGATTCCGCATTCGCGGGCAAGGTGTGCAGAAGGACAGCCGCATGGGCGACATGTACGTCGAAGTCCGCATCGAGGTGCCGCAGGAGTTGTCGGACGACCAGCAGAAGGCCATGGAGTCGTTCGCGGAGACAGCCGGCCTGTCGTACTAGGGAGCGGCGATCCGCCCCCCACCGATAAGGCGATCCTCCACGAACAGCGCAGCCGACTGTCCGGGCGTGACGGCCCGGGCGGGCTGATCCAGCTCGACGGTTGCCTCTGCGTCTGCCCAGCGAATGTGTCCGCGCTTCTCCGGGGCGCGATGGCGGATCTGGACGCCGACCGGGTTACGTTGCGCCGGAGGCTCGCCGGTGAGCCAATGAAGGCCCTCGATCCGCACGGTCGTGTGCTCCAGGCTGGAGCGCGGGCCGACCACCACGGTGGAGGATTGCGGGCGCACCTCCAGCACGTACATGGGCTCCACGAACCCGCCGCCCAAGCCTTTGCGCTGGCCCACGGTGAACCCGGCGAACCCCCGGTGCTCTCCGATCTCGACCCCCGCCTCGGTCACGATGGGACCGGGCAGGAGCGCCGGATGCCGCTCGCCCAGCCGCTGACGCAGGAGGTCCCTGTAGTCGTTGCTCGGGACGAAGCAAATCTCCTGGGACTCCGGTTTGTCGGCGGTCGTGAGTCCGCGCTCCCGCGCGGCCGCGCGGACGGCAGCCTTGTCGAGGCGGCCGAGCGGGAAGAGGAGCTTCCCCAATACAGGGCGGGGAAGGCCCCACAGAAAATACGCCTGGTCCTTCTCGGTATCCGCACCCCTGCGGAGCACCGCTTCCGTCCCCGAGTGGTCCACCTGCACGTAGTGTCCGGTGGCTATATAGTCGCACTCCAGGGCACGCCCGCGCTGGAAGAGGTCGTTGAATTTCGTGTACGAATTACAACGCACACACGGATTGGGTGTGCGGCCGTGGGCGTACTCGTGCACGAAGTCATCGATCACGTCGCGCGTGAACGCCTCCTCCACGTCGAACACGTAGTGATCAATGCCGAGCCGGTCGGCGACGCGGCGGGCGTCCTGGATGCCGTCCAGGCCACAGCAGGTCTTGGTGTGGTGGGGAGTCTCGCCATAGCAGAAGGTTTTCATGGTCGCCCCCACGACCGCGTAGCCGGCTTCGACCAGCAGGGCGGCCGCCACGGAGGAGTCCACGCCGCCCGACATGGCGACCAGCACCCGACCCCGGCTCACGGGACGGTGGGGATCACGGCCGGGTCCTTGGCCGAGGCGCCGGTCCGCAGCCGCGCGACCACGGACGCGGTGATGTCCACCGCCCGGTCGATCTCCTGGACGGTCGTGGTCTTTCCGACCGAGTACCGCAGCGCAGCCGCCGTATAGTCGTCCCCATACATGGCCTTGAGGACGCGGCTCTGACGACTCGCGCCGCTGGAGCACGCGGATCCACCCGAAACCGCCAGGCCCGCGCCGTCCAGCCCCGCCAGAAGCGTGTCACGGTCGATATCGGGGATACCGACGTTGGCGATGTGGGGTGCACGCTCCCCCTCCGCCGAGTGGACGACCAGGCCGGGCAGCGTCCGGGTGAGCGCTTGCTCGAGGCGGGTTCGCAAGGCGGACCAGCGCTTGGCGGCGGACGGAAGCTGCTCGACGGCGATCTCCACGGCTGCAGCCAGTCCCAGCGCTCCCACCACGTCCTCGGTGCCCGGCCTCAGGCCGCCTTCCTGTCCTCCACCGAACAGGACGGGAGCAAGCGGGGCGTCCGGGTTTTTGATCAGCGCGCCCACACCACGGGGACCGCCCAGCTTGTGTCCGGTCAAGACGAGGAGATCCACAGGCACCTCCGAGAGGTCCACCGGGATCTTTCCGACCGCCTGGACCGCGTCCACGTGAAGGAGCGTTCCGTGCGATCGAGTCCGCCGCGCCAGCTCCGGGATGGGCAGGACCACCCCGGTCTCGTTGTTCACCCACATCGCGGAGAGAACGGTGAGGCCTCCGGCCAGGAGCGTGTCGAGCCGGTCGTGGTCGAGCGCGCCGTCCGGGGCCACACCTACCACATGGGCGGGCACTCCGTCCGTTTGGATCGCCTCGGCACACACACGCACGGCGCTGTGCTCGACGGCCGTGTAGGCCAGAGAGGCTGGAGTGCCGTGGGCTCGCGCGGCGTCGATGGCGCCGAGCAGCGCCAGGTTGTCCCCCTCCGTGCCTCCCCGCACGAACACCACGTGGTCGGGATGGGCACGTACGGCGGCCGCCAGTCGCTCCCGGGCCTCTTCGAGCGCGCGGCGCGCCGCCCGTCCCAGCCGGTGTCCGCTGGACGGGTTGCCGAAGAGCACATCCTCGCGCCTCAGCATGGCCGTCCGGACCAAGGGGTCCATGGGCGTGCTGGCCGCGTGATCCAAGTAGATGGAGGTCATGAAGAGCGCCGGTGAGGCCGCCGTCCCGCGACCGTCGTCTTCGATGCGGTCGGATACCTTGCACGATGCGGGTTGCAGCGGCGATGCTGTCTCCCGTCCGCAAATATACGATCGCGTTGCCCGACACCAAGGAGTCGTCCCAGTCCCGTGAGCCGCGCGCTGCCGCCTTTCCCGACCGGACAGCCACGCACCTTCCGCGTTACGGTGCACGGGACGGTGTTCGGAGGGCGTGACCGCCTGCTGTCGGAGGTGGAGGTCGGGGACGAGCTACAGCTCATCCCGGATCCGCCCGTACAGGAGGAGCCCCAAGTGTGGGTTCACCTCGACTCCGGTCGGCCGGTGGGGCACCTACCGGACGAGGTCGGCGTGTGGCTTGCGCCCTGGCTTCAACAGGGCGGAGCGGCTCGTGCGACCGCGCTCCGCGTGCGCGGAGTGGATTCACCGAGCTGGCGGCGTCTGGTCGTACAAGTGGACTGCGCCTAGCGGACGTCCGTCCGTTAGTGGACGCGCGTCCACTAAAACGTACTGACGCGTAGGTCGGCGAGTGTGGACAGCTCCAGTGTCTCCCGAATCCAGAAAGGCTCACCGTAGGGTCTGCGGATCCGTGCACCGTGATACGCGGCATGGGCACGGATCTGTTCCTCCAACGCCCGGCGTCCCCCGGGAAAGACCTCTCCGGCGGCGCTTTTTCCGGCGAACTGGGACGCGTAGCAGGCAACCGCTTCCAGTTTCGCGTCGATGTGCTCTGTCACGTCGACGACGAACGTCGGCGTCGGGGAATCCTCCCTGAACGACACGGCGTGCACGAGCTGGTCGGGGCGGTGGGCTTCGCCGGACGCGTCGAAGTTCTTGAGGCCGGAGAGGAAGCACGCGTCGTACGTCAGCTCCGCCGCGATCCGGTGATCCCGGTGCCTTCCTCGCATCCAGTGCGTGACCACCACCCGCGGGCGGAGCGCACGTAGAAAGCCGGCTACGACGGAGCGCGCCTCGTGGTCGTTTTCGAGCCTCGAGTCCGGCAGACCGGCGTTGCGCCGGACGGCGAGGCCCATCACGCCCGCGGCGCACTGCGCCTCTTCGGCCCGGAGCTCCGGCGTGCCGGCGGAGCCCGCTTCTCCCCGCGTCAGATCGAGCACGCCGGTGCGGAGGCCGGACCGCGCGCACTTGATCAGCGTAGCGCCGCAAAGCAGCTCGGCATCGTCCGGGTGGGCGAAGACTGCGAGGACGTCCAGCGGCTCCTGCACGGTCACTCGTAGCTGAGCGCCACGACCGGATCGAGCCGCGAGGCCTTGATCGCCGGAAGGAGTCCGAAGAGCATGCCGGTAAGCGCGGCGGCGACGAGCGCCATCACGATCGACCACAGCGGAATAACGGCGGGAATGGGCGTGAACCGGGCCACCGCCCAGGCTCCCAGCCCGCCCATGGCCATCCCCAGCGCACCCCCCACCAGGGTCAGGAACCCGGCCTCGACCAGGAACTGCCACAAGATCTCGCGGCGGGTCGCTCCGACCGCTTTTCGTACGCCGATCTCCCTCGTGCGCTCCGTTACGGAGATCAACATGATTCCAATGACCCCCACGCCGCCCACCAAGAGTCCCACGGAGGAGAGCGCCAGCATGACGGCGAAAAACACGCTCGTAAACTGGTTGAAGATGTCCAGGAGCTGAGTCGGGCGCATAATGGCGAAGTTGTTTTCTTCCGCCGGCCCCAGTCGGCGCATCGAGCGCAACGCGCCGATCACCTGGTCCTCGGCGACTTCCACCGGAAGCTCGTCGACGGGCACCACCAGAATCTGGACGAACGAGAAGGGGTTGCGGGCCTTGAGACGCCGCGTCGAGGTCACGTAGGGAAACACGGCCCAGTTGGGTACGATGCCGCCGAAGATGTTCTCCTCCGGCTCGAACACGCCCACCACCGTAAACCGCTCGTTCACGCCCCTCCAGCCCGAGCTGGCTCGGACCATCTTTCCGATGGGGTCCTCCCTTCCGAACAGCTCCTCGGCCAGCCCGTCCGAGAGCACGACGACCGGACGTCCTTCGTCCGCCTCCAACGAGTTGAAGTTGCGGCCGGCGATGAACGTGCCCGGTGTGTAGTTCTCCCAGTCGGACGAGAATCCTCGGGACTCTACGCCGTTCATCCGCTCCGAGCCGCGGGTCATGGTCGTCTGGAACGTCAGGGCGGCGGTGGCCGAACTCACCGCCGGAAGCGTGCCCACGCGGCGAACCTCCGCGTCGCTGATCTCGGGGTTGTCCCACCACGGCGGTCGGTTGTCGGACAGCCGCACCCCGGCGATGTCGAAGGGCATGACGATGAAGTTCCGAGGGCCCGCCGCGGTGAACGACTCCTCGATGCTGGTTCGAATGCCGGTGATGACGGCGGCCATGGCGACCACGACCGCCACGCCGATCGACACTCCCAGAACGGTGAGGCCCGCCCGGATCTTGTTGGAGCGCATGGCCTCCCAGGCGATGACGACTCCCTCTCCCAACGTGTCGAGCTTCATCATGGCCTCCTATTCATACCGGAGCGCGTCCACCGGATCCAGCTTGGCAGCGCGGCGAGCAGGATAGACTCCGGCGATCACCCCGACCCCCACACCCAGCCCCACGGCCAAGAGCACCCAGTGGAGCGCCACCGCCGTCGGCAAGGGAGACACTGCCCGGACCACCCACGTCAATCCAACTCCGATCGTGACCCCGATGGCGGCTCCCAGGAGCGACAGCGTGGACGACTCGATGAGCACCTGGGTCAGGATGTCGCGCTGCTTGGCTCCGATTGCCTTGCGCACACCGATTTCCCGGGTCCGCTCCATGACCGAGACCAGCATGATGTTCATGATCACGATCCCGCCAACGATCAGAGAGATCGCAACCAGGGTCGGGAAGGCGATGAACAGGATCTGCGAGATCCGCCTCCAAAAGCTCAGCGACTCGTCCTGCGTCTCCACCGCGAAGTTATTGGACTCGTCGGGTCGCAGTCGGCGGTCGGTGCGAATGATGCCCTCCACGTCGTCCCGCAGGGCCACCACCATGTCGGGTGTTTCGGCTTGAACGATGATCTCGTCCAGAAAGCCGCGCACCCCCACAAACCGGCCGAGTGAAGACCGGTACGGGCCGATGGCCTTGCTGTCTCGAGACTGCCCGAGCACCGATCCCATCTCCTCCAACACGCCGATGACGCGGAACGGCTGTCCTTCGATCCGGACGCGTTGGCCCAGCGGATCTTCGGTGGGGAAGAGGTTTTCCGCGACTTCCGATCCGAGCACGATGACCGCCGCCCCGCGTTCCGCCTCCTGCCCGGAAAACGCCCGACCGCGCTCCACAGTCCAGCCCCGTATCGTGAAGATCGAAGCGTCTGCCGCGATCAGCTCCACGTTCTCGACCGACGTGCCACCAGGCACCGAGAGATCACCCCGGTCGTCGACCTGGACGCTCAGCAGGCCGGGTACGGTGAGGCGGTCGCGAATGGCTTCGGCCTGCTCCTCGGTGAGGCGCGGCCGCCTACGCATGGCCCGCCACTCTTCTTCCGAGAGGTTGCCCACGTTGCTGCCGATCCGGTCGATCGTGACCGTATTCACTCCGAAGACCTCACTCGAAAGGTCTTCCCGGACATAGCGGTCCATGCCCTCGACGACGCTCACAACGACGATGAGGAACATCACGCCGATGATCACGCCCAGCACGCTGAAGAAGCTCTTCAACTTCTGCGCGCGGATCTGCGTCATGGCCAACCGCACGCCTTCCCAGAGACTCACGTCTCAACCGCCTCCCCGGGCCCGCTGGGTCCCGTTCTGCACGGACCCGTACGGTGTCCGCACGCCCCGTCGCGACTGTCGTGCCCCACGCTCGGCTCAGCCTTCGGAGTTGGAGCCCGGCGGGCCGTCCGACTCGTCCGCACCACTCTCACGAATGGGGTCTCCGTCGCTCAGCGTGCGCACGGCCTGGTAGGGCCCGGCCACAATGGTTTCGCCGCCCTCGAGCCCGCTTGTGATTTCGAAGTAGTCCTGGCCCGCGATGCCCAGCGTGACCGGCACGAAGCGGGTCATGCCATCTTCCACCAGGAACACACCTTCGATACCCGAAACGCCCTCTCCGGAGTCTTCGGCGTCTCCGGACTCGCCGGAGTCCGAATCCGACCCGTCGGTTTCTTCGTCGGGGTCGCGAACCGTCACGGCGATGATGGGCACGGACAACACGTCGTCGCTCCGGTCTACGATCACTTCCGCGGTGGCCGACAGGTCGGGCCTCAGCTCATCCGACGGGTCGTCCAGCGTGATCACGACCTCGAAGTCGATCGTCTGACTCTGACCGCCGCCGGTGGTCTGACCCGGCGGCCGGACGGCCGAGTTGCCGATTTCCGTGACCCGTCCGGTGAAGATCGTGTCGGGAAACGCGTCCAGCTCCACCGTGGCGCTGTCACCCAGCGCGATCTCCGGGACATCGGTCTCGTCGACCTCCATGACCGCCTCGATCACCGACAGATCGCTCACGGTGAGTAGCAGGCTGCCCGGGTTGTTCATGGTGCCGATCACCGCCGTCTCTCCCTGCTCGACGTTGAGTCGGGTCACCTTGCCCGTCATCGGGGCGCGGATGGTCGTCTTGGCCAGGTCTTCCTGTGCCTTGGCGAGCGCCGCCTGCGCGTTCTCGACCCCGTAGCGCGCCGATTCGAACAGGGCACGGTTGACCTCGAAATCGGTCTCGGCCTGCTCCACCTGTTGGCGCGACACGAGCAACGAGTCGCGCTGGTAGAGCGAGCGCATCCGCTCCAGGTCGCGTTCGGCTCGCAGATAGTTGGCCTCTTCGCGCTTGGCTTGGGCCTGCATCTGGCTGAGCGTGGCCCGCCCTTGATTAAGGGCGGCCGCTGCGGTGGTCGGGTCGATACGGAGCAGCACCTGCCCCTCGGTAACGTCGTCTCCCTCATCTACGTTGAGCTCGACGATCCTACCCATGACGTCGGCGCTGATGTCCACGGAGCGCCGCGCGCGGATGTTCCCGTTCGCCGTCACGAGCTCCACCAGGTCGCGGCGCTCCACGGTCTCCAGACGTACGTCGGTGCCCTGGCCGCGAGCGTTGCGCACGCTCATGGATCCGGCCACGACCAGCGCGGCCACCACCCCCAGGCCGATAAGAACCTTCTTTCCTCGACTCATAGCGTTTCGTCTTTCCCTTTACCGGTTCCGAAGCCCGGCTCCCACGACGGATTCGAGGCTGGCGAGGTTTTCGTGATAGTCGAACACGGCGGTCAGCAGGGCCTCGTCCGCCTGCGCTTTCACCGTTTCCGCTTCGACCAGGTCCAGGAATCCGACCAGGCCCAAGCGGTACTGCTCCTGCGCCAGCCGCAGCGACTCATCGGACAGCGTGACGTTGCGTTGTTCGATCTGCGAGGCCTGGTACGCTGCGTCCACCAGTGCCAGGCGCGATTGGATCTCGGTCGAGAGCGCGAGCTCCTGTTCCCGCAGCTGATACCGAAGGTCCTCCCTCGCGACGTGGGCGGCCTCCACGCTCTGCTGGCGGGAGAGCCCTTGGAAGATCGGCACGCTCACCGACAGCGACAGGGAGGGTGGCTGACTCGTGAAGTCGAGCGGGAAGGCCGAGTTGGAGTCGCGGATGGCCTGCAGCTCCTCCGGCGTCGCGGCGAACATGGTGCAATCCCCCGCGGGAAGCGGCGGACTGAGCCGTGTGAAGATCTCGTTGAACGCTTCACATTGCTCCATTTGCGACTGCGCCTGCACGTTGCGCTGCGCCACCAGGAAGTCGGAGTTCGTGAACTCGCGCGTGAAGCCGCTCCAGCCCGCTTGCAGGCTCACGGTGGGGAAGTAGGCCGAGCGCGCGATCTTCACGTCGTACCCGGCCGAGCGCTCGTTGGCCCGGAGCGCCGCCAACTGCGGGTTGGCGTCGAGGGCCATCGTGTACAGTTCATCCTCGCTCCACGAGGGCTCGGCCACGTCGAACGCCGACGTGAGCCGAAGGTCGCCTCCCGGACCGAGCCGTAGTCCCACCTGCTGCGCGAGTCGTAAACGGGCGGTCCCGACCGCGGCCTCGGCCGCCAGCACGGCCGCCTCGGCGCGGCCGCGCGCGACTTCGGCCCTGGTCACGTCCAGTTGGCTGGCGCTTCCGACCTCGAACTGTCCACGAGCCAGTCGCTCGTTGAACTCCGCACGCTCCAACTCCTGTTCGCGCAGGCGGAGTGCCTCCTGGTCTCGCAACACGCGTAGGTACACTTGCGTGACCACGAAATCCAGGTTGGCCCTACCCAAGCGCACGTTGGCGCCGGTGGCATCTCTACGCGCCTTGGCCTGACCGGGACCGAACAGCTCACGCCCACTCAGCGTAAGTCCCGCCGAGAGGCTGTAGCTGGAGGAGACGATCGAGGACTGGTTGGCCAGACCCAACTGATCCGCGGTGATGCTCCCGAAATTCTGGTTGCCCGAACCCTGCCATCCCAGCCCGCCGGAGAGCTGGGCGGAGGGCATCCACGAGCCGTAGGCCGCCCGGACGTTCCAGTTGGCGACGTCCATGTCGTTGCGGGTCGCGAGGTATCCCGGGTTGTTCCGGCTGGCCAGCTCGATGGCTTCGGCCAGCGAAAGGGACGCGGGAATCTGATCTTGCGCTGCAACACGAGGTGCCGACAGCGCGAGCGCCAGCACCACGACAACGCATCCGTACCCGGCGTGCCGCCGGCGGGAGGCGCACAAGGAACGCCAGCGAATACTGGGAGTCATCACGGAACGGACTCCGTTCGTAGTGGAGTGAAGGTGGACACCGGTCCTACGCCCCTGTCCCGACTGCGGTTTCGAAGTGCGAAATCCGCTCGTTCCGAAGGTGTCGGAGCCCGCCGCGTTACCCCAGCCGCAACGGCGGGTGCCTTCACCGGGGCCTTCGACCAGCTCCTACGAGATCGGGCATCCACTTCTTCACGGATGGCTGCCGGATTCCGATGCCCTTTACGGAAGCGCCTCCCGTTCGGCGCGGAAGCCCGAGGACGATTGCACGGCGAGTACCCGCCAGTCGGCGTCGAACCAGACGGTCCAACTCGCGTCGTCCAGGGTGACGGTGTAGCGGGAGGCGGATACCGACGTCCCACCTACGGGGATGTCGTCGGACGTGGGTGCCGACACCGCCGCGATCCCGGCGCTGCCGCTGCCGACGGGGAGCACACCGAAGCGGGTCGCCCCTGCCCGAATACGCGCGCCCACGAAGTAGAACTGATGGGCCACGAACGGCTCGAGTACCACGGCGTTCTCCGGAAAGCGGAGCTCACGCATCCTCTCGCCTTGCTCGGAATTGGTGTGGGCCACCACCCGGTCGGCGTCCCGTTCCAGCCGGAAGCTGGTTTCTTCTTCGCCGGATGACCGGCTCTGGTAGCCCTGGAACTGATGGCTCGGTCCCACCATCAGAAGCCTGGGAATGACCGCGCGGCTCCCGCCGTCGCGATGGAGGTGCAGGCGAGCCGCTGCCAACGTCTGCAACGCATCGCCGGAACCCGTGGACCGGATGGCGAACGTCTCCGTGCCGATCTCGGTGCCCGCCTGATACAGGCGAAATGCCCCCTCGTCCACCACCGCGCCCTGGGCTGCCAATCCTACCGCAGAACACGAAGTGACAAGTGTCAACTGTTTAATTGCAAGTGAGATACGCATTGTGCTCCGTTCTCCTTGACGAGGGTCCTGATCGACATACTCTCGGGTACGATCGGCGCGTGATACCCCGGGCTGGTGGGCGTGGTCCTGGCGAGTCGGGGCCGCTTCTATCGTGTCGAAACCGCTGTAACCACGGCATCGACATACCGGGTGAAGACGGCCCGGCCCTTGTCCGCCGAGGCCCCGCCGGGATTCCCGACGACACCCAAGGATTCCCGTGGAGGCCTGGGCATGCCCCGGCCGGGGTACCCGCGTCTCACCTCGGTGGCTTCCGGCATCTCGCGTCGGTACACGAGTCGGGGTGCGAGGTGGAGGAGCAACGAGGTTTCCAGCTCGGCGGCGTGTTCCCGCACCGGCGACGTGTCCAAGATGTCATCCAACGGAACCGCGTAGAGGTTGATGACCTCGGTCCGCGCCCGGGCCGTGTGGGCCATCAGCAACGCGTCCAGGTGCGGCTCGTAGCGATGCGCGGTGATCAGATAGAACGTATCGAAACCCCCGTCCTCCCATCCCGCCAGGAGGTCATTGATCGTACGATAGAGGTTCTTGCGGCGCAGACCGGACTGGCCGGGGTAGACTCCTTTCGCAGGAGCCAGCACGCTGTGCCAGATGGGAGGAGCTTTGAGGATTCCGAGTTCGGCGGACACCGCGCCGGCGACGTGGTCGGCAATCAACGTATTCGTGCCGAGCGGCAGGTGAGGCCCGTGCTGCCCGAACGCTCCCACCGGCACCAGGAGCCGCGCATCGTCGGCCAGGTGCCGCTCCACCTGCACCCAGCTCATCGCGTCCAGTGACCGAACCGGCGGACCTTCCCGGGGCTGACTTTCCTCCACTGCGCACCTTGCCTCTCTGGGTCGGGTTGGCGGCCGTCGTGTTGTGGATGCGGTGGCCGGTGGCGTGGTGGCTGGTCGGATCTTCCCTGGCCGTCGTGACGTTCGCGCTCACCGCGCCGGGCGGCATCCTGAAGAAACGGCTGGCCGCCGCGCTGCTTCTGTTGGCGAACCTCGCGGGTTTCACCGCTCATCTGCAACTGGCCGGCCTGGATCGTGATTGGCCCGCATTCTGGAGTCGTCAGGAGCAACGCGTCGAGCGGCGCCTCGCGGACGAGATGGATCGGCTGAGCGATCGTGGGGACGCGGCGGTTGCCGAGATTGCGGCGGCTTCCGTCGCGGAGCTGACACCGGACTTCCTCCGAGCCGTGCGCGAGCAGCGGGGGCTGGACGCGGTGGCGGTGTACGATCCGGGCGGCTTGCCGATCATCTGGGACGGCGTCCACCAAGGTGAAGTGCCGGAGGAGGCCCGCTTCGGCTTCCGTCCGTATGCGTACGGCGAAACGCCCCTGTACGGATACCTCTACTTCACCAGCCCGATGCCGGGTGGACAGGGCGTGGCCATGGGCGCGGCGTTGATGCGGGAGGAGCTGCCACCTCCGCTGGGTCTCGCGCGGCCCGCCGACTTCGTCACCCGTTTTCGCGATCGCTACGGTGAGGAGGTCCGGATATCCCGACCCACCCGCGCCGGCGAGGTGGGGGTCTTCGACTACCACTGGCAGGGCGTCAACCTCCTCAGTCTGCAGGTGGTGCCTCCGGCCCAGGCCGACCGTCGCGACTCGATCATTCAGGGGTGGGTGCGTGTCGTTGCGCTGTTCGCGGTCATGGGCTGGCTGTTCGCCACGTTGGGTGAGCGTCATCAGCGGCGGTACGTGCCGGCGCTGCTCACGGCCCTCCTCATGGCGGGCAGCATTCCTTGGGGGGGGATCCTGGGTGTGCCCCGACTCTTCACGGCGGGTGACTTTCTCCTGCCCGGACCTCTGGAGATGTCCGTCGGCCGCTTACTCGCGCTGGCGCTTGCGGCGGCCTTCCTGTCCGGGTTCGTGGAAGAGCCCCGGGGACGGGGAGCGGTGTGGGCGGGGATCCTCGTGGCGTTGGCGTTTCCGTTGATTCTCCTCGGGTTCGGGTCGTCGGCGGCTCCCAACTTTCTCGGTCGCGCGGAATCCAACTGGCTGGCCTATCAGATCACGTTGGCGCTGGTGCTCTCGATCGTCGCGTTGCTGGCGCTCCGCCTCGGCAGCCTTCCCGGCCGGAGTCGGCCCCGGCCGCTACTGTTGGGACTGGCCATCGGCGCCGTAGGCGTCCTGGCTGCGGGGATCGCAGGCTTCCTGGCGGCGGGTGCCGGGGCGCCCTTGTGGGTGTCGGCGCTCTGGGCGGCGCCGACCGTGCTGATCGCTACGGCCCTGGGCTCCTCCGGCACCTGGACCGGGCGCACCGCTCGTCTGGCTGCAGCGGCTCTGATTGGGTGTAGCGCGGCCCTCGCGTTCGCATGGGGCTCCCGCGTCCAGGCGAAGATGGAGCTGGCCGAGGTCGAGATGGCCGACCTCGGCGTCCCGGTCGATCCCTACCTGGAGTTTCTCCTGGAGCGGTTTGCGAGGGAGCTGGCGGAACGCGACGACCCGACGCTGCGTCCCATCGAGCACCTCTACTCCGCCTGGGCCGGCTCCGGCTTGGCCGAGGAGGGATATCCCCTCTGGCTCACGCTCTGGGAGGAACAGAACACGCAGCGGGAGGAGCTGCCGATCGACGTGGTGGCTCCTCGCCCGTCCATCGTCGACTCCCTGATCCCGGCCGCTCGATCCCTCCCCATTACCGTGCAGCGGCTCGACGACCGCGACGTGCAGTATGTCGTGACCGTGCCCCTGTCTCGCGGATGGATGGGCAGCGCCGCCGTGCCGCCCCGCAGAGAGCTGCTGGCGTCGACCGCCTTGGGGCCCCTGTTCGCCCACGTCGAGCGTCGGGTGGCGTCACCCGTCACGTTGGTGCCCGAAGGCATCGAAGGCGTGAGCGATTCTCCGGACGTGGTCCGCTGGACTCCGACGCCCGACGGGTATGTAGGTGAGCGGGGCGTCCGCTTTCCCGAGGGATGGTACCGTGCTCGCTTCCACCTGGATCTCCCGGACCCGCTGCTGCTCGTGGCGCGGGGGACGCTGCTCCTGGTCGCGGGCATCGTCCTGTTCATGGGCGTCGGGTTGGTGGGCACCCTCGCTCGCGGGGTGGCGAGCCGGGGGCCGGGCCGGCACTTCCGTGCCGATCGCACGTCGTTTCGCTCACGGGTTACGGTCGCGCTGTTCGGGTTCTTCCTGCTCTCCACGGCCGCGATCGGTACCGTGGCCTTCCGTACGCTGGCGGGGACCACGGTGCTCACGGCCACCGCGCTCGGGGAGCGGATCGCCGACGAAGCGGGCGAAGAGCTGGCCCAGGATGCGGCGGCGCTGCCCACCCTGGCGGTGCGGGTCGGGGCCGACTTGGTGCTCTACCGGGATGGAGCGCTGGATCGGGGCGCCGTTCACGAGCTCGTCGAGCTGGGGCTGTATCCGGGTTGGATGCCGTTCTCGGTCAGCGAGGAGTTCAGCGACGGCGATGCGGTCCTCGCGTCCGAAACCGTGCAGCTCGGCACCTGGGAGCACGTGATGGTGTTTCGGCGGCTGGGCTCGGGGGTCGCGGTCGCCACGCCCATTCCGGTTACGGCCGGAGCCAGCGCGGTGCGCCGGCGTGAGGGCGCGGATCTGCTGGCCTTTGCCATCCTGGGAGGCGCCGCGCTTTCGTTCGCCTTGGCGCTTTTGGTCGGACGAGCGCTTTCGCGCCCGATCCAAACGCTGCAGATCGCCTCCGAGCGGGTCGGTGGCGGGAACCTGGCCGTGACCTTGCCCGAGCGCGGCCCGGCCGAGTTCGGGGCCGTCTTCCATGCGTTCAACCGAATGGTGCAACGCCTTGCCGCGACTCGCGAAGAGCTCATCCGCGCCACGCGGCGCACGGCGGCGATCGTCGAGGAGGCCGCCACCGGCGTCATCGCGACCGACACGGACGGAAACGTCGTGTTGGTGAATCCGCGAGCGGAAACCATCCTAGGTCGAGACCTCGCCCTCGACCGGCCGTTGGGCGGGGACGGTCCGGCGGGCGCGCTGGGCGGCTGGATTCGACGCTATCTGAGCGACGGCATCCCCGAGGGTAGCACCGAGTTCGAGTTCGGCGAGCGCAGGGTGCGCGTGCGAGGGCGGAGGATTTCCCGCAGCGAGCCCTACGGCGGGGCCGTGTTCAGCGTCGAAGACGTGACCGACGAGCTACGGGCCGAACGGGTTCTCGCCTGGGGTGAGATGGCCCGGCAGGTCGCGCACGAGGTGAAGAACCCGCTCACACCCATCAAGCTCAGCGTCCAGCACATCCAGCGCGCGTGGGGCGACGGCGTGCAGGACTTCGATGCAGTGCTCAATCGGAATGCCGAGGCGGTGCTCCGAGAGATCGATCGGCTGGCCGAGATCGCCGGCAGCTTCTCCCGCTTCGCGGCCCCGCAGTCGGCGGCACAAACGCCGCTCGAGTCGGTGCACCTTCCGAACGTCGTAGACGAGGTGCTCACGCTCTACCGTGGGGCGGGGGACGGATCGCGATTCCTGGCCCGGCTGCCCGAGAGCCTGCCCCCGGTCTCGGCTCGTGTCGGAGAGCTCAAGGAGGTCCTCCTAAACCTGCTGGAAAACGCCCGGGCGGCGCTCGAAGAGCGGGGCGGCGTCGAGGTGACGGCCCAAGCGAGAAAGGGCAGCGTGCTTCTCACCGTTCGTGACGAAGGCAGCGGAATCCCGTCTTCGCTCCTGATCCACATTTTCGAGCCCCACTTTTCCACGCGGTCGTCCGGAACCGGACTGGGACTCGCGATCGTGAAGCGTCTCGTGGAATCCTGGGGTGGCTCGGTGACCGCGGAAAGCGAGGAGGGCGTGGGCACGGAGATCCACCTCATCATACCCGTATGGGAAGAACCGGTTTAGCGGACTCCCCTCATTTTCGGCCTTGGCAAAAGGCGTTGTGCGGTACCACATTCACGAGGCGCAGGTTGGCCTGAAACGTGCGGCCCTCGCTCCGGGCGAACCCGGACTTCCGAGGTTGGATGATTCGCATTCCAGGGAATTCACACGGCCAGCTCTATCAGCCCCGAGAATCCGAACTCGGAGCGTCACAAACGGCTACAGCGACTGATTTCGCCGCCTGGGTGGCGGCGCGAAAAGAACCGCTGATGGAGCGGTGGCGCTCGGACGTGGAGGCCCGGGTCGGTGGGCATCCGGAGGGAGTCGCCCAGCTATTGGGGCGATTTTTCGGCCTGCTGACCGATCTGCTTCCCGGATGCCTCAGCCCGTATCGACCGCAGTTCGAGCCGATCTGGCGGAGCTCCGCGGAGCTGTACGGCTCGGTGGCGGCCATGCGGGGACTGGCGGCGGGCGAAGCCATCGAAGAGTTCCAGTTCGTGCGGGAAGGTCTCATCCGGCACTTGTTCTCGGACCCTCCGCCGGTGTCCCGCCCGGCCCTGCTGCTGCGCGATATCCTGCGGATCAACCGGGTCGTGGATCGCGGAGTGACCTATGCGAGCGTCGGGCATACCGACACGCTGTTCTTTGCACTGTTCCGCGGGTCCGGGGCGCCGCGAGGACTGGATCCCGAGCGGGTGCAGGAGCTCAACGAGCAGCTCGACGCCATGGTCGCAGAGACCAACACCCTCTACACGCTGTTGGGAGCCGCGTGGCGCCCTTGACCTTATGAGGCTACGCGGGACGTAGCCGTCCCACGGCGTGACCCGGGCTTCACCTCGCGCTACGCGTCCTTCACTTCCCGGACCAACGAGGACATGGAGTCCCGGGCGTCCCCGAAAAACATCATGGTCTTGTCCATGTAGAACAGCTCGTTGTCGATCCCGGCAAATCCCGGGCTCAGGCTGCGCTTCATGACGATTACGTTGCGGGCCATGTCGACGTCCAGGATGGGCATACCGGCGATCACGCTGTCGGGGTCGCGGGACGCAGGGTTCACCACGTCATTGGCGCCGACGATGAGCACCACGTCGGTGTTGTCGAAATCGTCGTTGATCTCGTCCAGGTCGAACAGGCGATCGTACGGCACGTCGGCTTCCGCCAAGAGCACGTTCATGTGCCCGGGCATGCGACCCGCCACGGGGTGGATCGCATAGCGAACGTCGACGCCCCTGTCCTCCAACAGATCCGCCACCTTGCGGAGCTCGTGCTGGGCTTGGGCCACCGCCAGCCCGTAGCCCGGCACCACGACCACCGACTGGGCGTAGGCCAGCACCAGGGCCGCCTGCTCCGCGTCCACGTCCCTGACCGGCCGTTTCCCGATCTGGGCCTTGGCGGTCGAGTCCGCGCCTCCGAAGGCGCCGAACGCCACGTTGGCGAGCGAACGGTTCATGGCCCGGCACATCAGGTTGGTCAGGATCAGCCCCGAGGCGCCGACCAGGGCGCCGGCGATGATCAGGATCATGTTGCCGAGCACGAATCCCGCGGCGGATGCAGCCAGCCCCGAATACGAGTTGAGCAGGGAGACCACCACCGGCATGTCGGCCCCGCCGATCGGGATGACCAACAGGATCCCCAACAGCGTGGCCAGCCCGGCCAAGACCAGGAACACCGTTTGGGACGGAGCCTGGAGCAGGATCATCCCGCCCAGGGCCAGGATGACCAGGAACACGATCGCGCTGAACGTCTTCTGGGCCGGGAACGTGATCGGGCTTCCCGTGATGAGGCCCTGGAGCTTTCCGAAGGCGACGAAGCTCCCCGAGAACGTGACCGCCCCGATGAGCGTGGACACCAGGATGGTGAAGCCCTCGGTGAAGGGGAGCGTGCCACCCTGTACGAGCCGGAAGAACTCGGCTGCGGCGACGACTGCCGACGCGCCGCCGCCGAATCCGTTGAACGCCCCTACGAGCTGAGGCATGTCGGTCATCTTGACCGTGCGGGCCAAGAACACACCGATCATCGAGCCCAGCGCCACGCCGATCAGGACGCCGGTCCAATCCACCGTGTCCAGCTCGATCAAGGTGGCCACGACGGCGATCGCCATCGCCAACGACGCCAGCGTGTTGCCGCCACGGGCCGTTGCCGGCGAGCCCAGCCGCTTGAGCCCGAAGACGAAAAGTGCAGCGGAGAAGAGATAAACCAGCGGAAGTACCACTTGTGCGGTCATGTGGGCCTACCTCCGCTTGAACATCTGGAGCATGCGGTCGGTCACCATGAACCCGCCCACTACGTTGATTGTCGCGAGGACGATCGCCACCACGCCCAGGACGGTGCCCAAGGTGCTCTCTGCGGTTGCCGCCACGACCAGCGCCCCGATCAGCGTGATGCCGGAGATGGCATTGGCGCCGGACATCAGCGGCGTGTGCAACGTGGGAGGGACTTTCGTGATTACCTCGAACCCGACCAGCATGGCCAGGACGAACACGTAAAGGCCCACCAAGAGCGGTCCCATCATGAATCGTCTCCCTCCGGTGTGGCGCTGTCGCTCGCCTCCGGCACCGGGGCCGCAGGCACGGGCAAGGGGGCCAGGCCGAGTCGCTCTCGGGCCGGACCGAAGCGCAGCTCTCCCGCGTGGGCCACGCAGGCGCCAGCGGTGATCTCATCGTCGAAGTCGAGCACCAGCTCGCCTTCAGGAGCCAGGTGCAGCAAGAAGGCTTCGACATTCTTTCCGTACATCTCGCTGGCGTGCACGGGAAGCGTGCTGGCCAGGTCCAACGGTCCGAGAACCTTCACGCCCGCATGCTCCACCGTTCGCCCGGCCTCCGTGAGCTCGCAGTTTCCTCCGGTTTCCGAGGCCAGGTCCACCACCACCGAACCGGGCTTCATGCGCTCGACCATGTCTTTGGTCACCAGCAGCGGGGCCGGACGACCCGGGATCTGGGCGGTGGTGATGACGATGTCGGCGTCCGGCACGTGGGCCGCCAGAAGCTCCAGCTCGCGTTTGTGCTGCTCTTCGGACAGCGCTTTGGCGTAGCCGCCTTCGTCTTCGGCGCTTTCTTCCAACTCGGCCTCGAGGAACGTGGCTCCCAGGCTCTGGACCTGCTCTTTCACCGCCGGGCGGACATCGAAGGCGGACACCACGGCGCCCAATCTTCGGGCCGTCGCGATGGCCTGAAGGCCGGCCACCCCCGCGCCGAGGATGAGCGTTCGAGCCGGCCGGATGGTGCCTGCCGCGGTCGTGAGCATCGGCAGGAAGCGGCCGAGGGACTGGGCTCCCAGGAGCGCCGCTCGGTATCCGGCCACCGTGGCTTGGGAGGACAGCGCATCCATCTTTTGCGCGCGGGTGATGCGCGGCACGGCTTCCATCGCGAATGCAGTGGTTCCGGCCTCGGCCAGGCTTTTGAGTCCCTCGGCGTCTCCCATGGGGTCGAGGAAGGCGATCAGCACGCCGTCCTCGGGGAGTCGGCCGTTGAGGGCGCCGGTGTCGTCGGATTGGGGCCCCCGCACCGCGGCCAGCACCGAGGCTCCGGAAAGGGCGGCTCCGGCATCTTCGGCGATGCGGGCTCCGGCCTCGGTGAAGCTTTCGTCCATGAAGCCGGAAGCCACTCCGGCGCCCGATTCCACAACGATCTCGAATCCGCGTTCGGTGAGCGCTTTGACGCTCTTGGGAGCCAACGCCACACGGCGTTCGCCCGGTCGTGTCTCCTTGAGTACTGCGACGATCATATGCGCACGGCTCCGGGTTGGATGCCTCTACCCCGTCTCGAAGGCCGAACACTGATAACCGCCTGTACCGGAAGACCGCAACGCATCCAGACTCCGCTCGGCTCGGGCTTCCGCCTTGCCCGAGTCCTACCCCCGCGTTCACCATGGCGGGGGATAGCGCGCCAACGAATTACGACACACACCGGGGGGCGTTCATGTCGTTCTCTCCACTGCCTGACGGAATACCGGGCCTACCCGCCATGGACCGCAGGACATTCGCGGCCTTTTTCTCGTCCATCGGTTTGGGGAGCACCCTGCTTCCCGGCGTACTTTGGGCCAAGGCCCAGGAAGCTCCGATTACCCGTGACGTGCTGTCTGCGGCGGAAAAGGTCGCGGGTCTGGAGTTCACGGACGAAGAGCGGGACATGATGCTCGAGAGCCTCAACTCCCGACTGGAAGCGTTCGAGCAACTGAGAGCCGTGGACGTTCCCAACTCGGTGGCGCCGGCGCTCTATTTCGATCCGCAGCCGCCCGGCCGCCCGCTTCCCACCGCCGCCGGCCCGTCCCGGAGAACCCGGCCGGTCGTGACGCGACCGACCAGCTTGGACGACGTGGCCTTTTGGCCGCTGACCCACCTCGCGGAGTTGGTTCGGACCGGACAGGTGACATCGGTCGAGTTGACCGAGATGTATCTGGCCCGCCTGCGGCGTCACGCATCCACGCTGGAGTGCGTGGTGACGCTCACGGAGGAGCGCGCCATGACCTCGGCTCGACGGGCCGACGCCGAGTTGGCGGTCGGACGGTACCGTGGGCCCTTGCACGGCATCCCTTGGGGCGCGAAGGACCTTCTGGCGGTGGCGGGCTATCCCACCACGTGGGGCGCCAAACCGTACGAGACCCAGGTGCTGGACCACGACGCCTCGGTCGTCGAGCGGTTGGACGAGGCCGGAGCGGTGCTGGTCGCCAAGCTCACGCTGGGAGCCTTGGCCATGGGAGATCGGTGGTTCGGCGGACGCACCCGCAATCCCTGGAATCTGGAGCAGGGATCCAGTGGCTCGTCGGCCGGCTCGGCCGCCGCGACCGTCGCCGGACTGGTGGGCTTCACGATCGGATCGGAGACGCTGGGGTCCATCGTGTCTCCCTCCACGCGCTGCGGCGCGAGCGGACACCGGCCCACGTTCGGCCTCGTAAGCCGGGCGGGCGCCATGACCCTCTCCTGGAGCATGGACAAGCTCGGGCCGATTTGCCGGACCGCAGAGGGATGCGCCTTGGTGCTCGAAGCCATTCACGGTGCTGACGGCACCGACCCGACCGCCAAGGACGTTCCCTTTGCCTGGGATGCCCACAAGCCGCTTTCGGCCATCAGAGTCGGGTATCTCAAGAGCGCATTCGACGAGGACCACAGCACCAAGGCGTTCGATGACGCTGCGCTGGAGATCGTCCGAGGGCTCGGCGCGGATCCGGTGCCGGTCGAGCTTCCCGACGCCTACCCGCTACGGGCGGTGCGGCTGCTGCTGACGGTCGAGGCGGCGGCCGCATTCGATGAGCTGACTCGCTCGGGCCGTGACGAGCTGCTCGTCCGTCAGGACGACGGCGCTTGGCCGAATTCCTTCCGCCAAGCCCGAATGGTGCCGGCCGTGGAGTACGTCCAAGCCAACCGTGTCCGCACCATGGTGATGGGGGCCGTGGATGCGGCCTTGGCCGGAGTGGACGTGTTCGTGACGCCGTCTTTCGGCGGGAACGTGCTGCTCACCACCAACCTCACCGGGCACCCCACCACCGTGGTGCCGGCCGGTTTCCGTGAGGACGGCACTCCGGTGAGCGTCTCGTTCGTGGGGCAGCTCTGGTCGGATGCGGACTGTCTGCGGCTGGCCAAGGCCTATCAGGACGCTACCGGGCATCATGAGGAGAGGCCGGAGGCGTTCGTCTAGCGGACTGCAGTCAGCGCAGGTCGTATGCTGTGAGCGTCCAGGGCGCCGGCGGCTGCCCGGTCAGGACGTACAGGCGGGACCCGCCGCCCAGCACCGGGCCGGGGACCGGCACGTCCTCGAACACCTTCCTTCCGTCCCGATCGTACACGTCCAGGACCGTGGTCTCGACGCGCATCATGTCCCGCAGACGCCCACTCACGGAAGTGGGATAGTGGCCATGGGTAACCACAAGCTCCCCGCCGTCCAGGGCGGCGATGCCCGAAACGACCGTCAAGGTCGAGAGCCAGGTCGCCAAGCGCTCCCTGCCTCCCGGTCCGTTGAACGAGCCCGGATCCGGATCGTAGGCGGGCTCCTGCCACGACGCGGGCCGGGATCCGAGCGTCGCCGCCTCCCTCGTCGGCCACTCCAGGACGGCGATCGGATAGGAAACGCTGGGTGAGGCGAACACCCTCCCGCCCGAGGCGGCCAGGAAGTCCACCGTGATCGAACGCAGATAGGGCACCGCGAGGATTCTGTCCGGCCAGGCGTAGAACGAATCGGAGAACCCGCCGTCGCCGTTCATGACGAACGCTCCCGCTCCCTCCGACTCTCGCGTGCCTACGATCAGGTGTTCGCCGTCGGGAGATGCCAGGCCGAACGGGAACATGCCCGGTGTGTCGATACGGCGCAGGAAGGTCAGGTCTGCATTGAACCGGTGCACGGTCGGCTCGCCGAACACCGCCACGTAGACCGATCCGTCGCGCAGCATGACGGCGTCCACCGGATCGTCGAACTCGCCCGGTCCGTTACCCGACCCGCCGATTCGGGTGGGCGTCGAGTCCCGAGGTCGATAGAGCCAGACGGCATCACTGGGGCGGTCGACCACCAAGAGGCCGCCGTCCGGCGTTTCCGACACCGTCGTGATCTCCGTCAGCGGCAACGACTCGAGCTCCGACAGCCGGATCTCTTCCGCCACCGAGAAGACGTCATCGAACGGAACGCCCGTTTCAGGTGCGGAGTGCGCAACCTCGCCGGCGCAGGCGGCTGTGCCGGCCAGCAGGCACAGAGCGCCTGCGCCTCTGCATGGGAAAGGAAAGGGGATGGCCATGGTCGGTCGGGCTTAGGTCAACACCTCAACGGGTTCGACTCACTCCTCGGGATCGCAGCAGATCGTCACCGCAGTCGGACAGTCGCCGCTACACCCTGTGCCGACCCACTCGTCACAGCCCGGCTCCCCGTAACAGCCGCCGACGGCTGCGGCGGGTTTGGGTGACAGGGCAAAGGCGAGTCCTCCGGCCGCAACAGCGGCCAGCATGAAGAAAAATCGTATGTGGCTCGCGATATCGTTCATCTTCTTCCTCCAGCGGGATGATGTCTCTATGACATCGGTGAACACGGAGACCGCCTGGCCATCCCCTAGCTCGTGGCGAGGTCTCGCATCGGGTTGGGTAGGTCACTTCTGACTTGGACCGGCAGGTCGAGATCGAGGAGGGAAGCGACTTGACCCTCGAAGCTCCACGCACAGGTGTTTCCCGGATAACGGGCGTCGGCAAGCATGACGGTGCCGTCCTCGCCCAGGAGCAGTCTGGAAGCAGCCAGGCGGAGCTGCAGCACGGCCGCAACCGTCCCGGTCGGGTCGTGTAGCACACGTCCCCGTATATCCAGCTCGTTTTGGATCGACGCCGCCTCCTCGGAGTCCGTGTTGGTCAGAACGATCGTGGCGGCCAGCTCCGGCGCGTCCGCGACGAAGTTCCAGGTGCGAATCTCCCTCATGCAGTTGAAGCACCGTTCCGGATCGAGAATCCACAGGATCTGCTTCTGTCCGAGAACCACGATCGGCTCGGCCGGTCCGGCGGCCGAAGTGGCCGTCAGCGGCGGCAGCGTCGTGCCGGTATGTCGATCGACGAACTGTTGTCGTTCGGCTCGTTGGCTGAGGACCTGGTGCGCCGCGTCGAAGTCGCTGAGCGCACGGCTCTGTTCCAGGACGACGAGCAGCAGGAGGGCCACGGCTACGGTTGGAAGCCAGCGGGTGAGCCTGGGCATGATTCGATGTCTCCCGGTACGCATAGCGCAGATGCGCGTACCTGGTTGAGGCCAGCGGGAAAGTCCGAGCGCGCCGTCTGGGGAGACTGGCCCGCGTTCGGATCGCCTCTATACCACCACGCGGAAAACGGGTACGGGACCGGACACGGGTCCGTGCCGGATACCGAGGCACACGCGGAGATCCGGCGCTGAGCTGTCCTTCGGGCAGGACAATGCTTGGCTCCCAATCCGGACTCGGCCGCGCCGGCGGGACCGTGGGTCGACGACCCGACGGTCTCTGAAAAAGCCAGGTTTCACCGGCGTTTTCCGAGAGTGGCGAGCCCGATCTCGTCTAGGACGTCGGGTGGCACACGCGTTGCCCCTCTGGAGGTCCGATTCCACGAAGGCCGGTGATACGGGGAGGGCATCATGAAGCGCTGGGCCAGCATCTGGACCTTGATGGCACTCGGGGGAGTGCTCGTGGCCACGGAGTCTCTGGAGGGACAAGGACGTGACCGCTACTGGGACGACTATGATCGGGGCTCACGTCCACGCGTGTTCCTCGGAGCTGCGTTCGACGTCGCCGACCCCGTCGGCGAGTTCAGCACGTTCGTAGAGGACGGGTTCGGCGTGAACGGACACGTGCGGTTCGCGCTGGATCCCATGGGAATCTTCAGCCTACGTCTCGACGGCGGGTTCATTCGCTACGGAAGTGAGCGCATTCCCATGTGCCTCGAGGGTGTGGGGTGCCGCATCGCGCTCGACCTGGTGACCACGAACAACATCGCCTTCGCGGACATCGGGCCCGAGGTCGGAGTGGACCTGGGCATCGTCCGGCCCTACGCCGGCGTGTCTGCCGGGGTCTCGTACTTCCACACGAGCTCGTCCCTCGAAGAAGACGGGTACCATGGATACGACTACAACAACTTCTCGACCGTGAACTTCGAAGACGCCGTCTTCGCGCTTCGGGGGCGGGGTGGCCTGCAGCTCCGGGTTTCGAACGGATGGAGCCCGGTCTACCTGGACTTCGCCGCCGTGTATCACAGAAACGGGAACGCCGAGTATCTGCGGGAAGGTGACATCGTCGACAACGCCGATGGCAGCATCACCCTCTATCCCAACTTCACCGAGGCGGATCTGGTGACGTTCCACATGGGGCTCACGGTCGGTTTGGGTGGCGACCGCGACGACCATGACCACGATCGTCGGCGAAGACGACACGGACACTAGCGTGCCGGTAGACGCCTCCTCACACGAACCTCAGCCTGCAGCGACGATTCCCAATTAATTATGGCGCGCTGGAGGTAGCCAACATCTCACTGCTTGAGAGTCGAGGCGAAATTGTGATCTCTGGTCAGTCAACGCGACCGGCCGTAGGCACTTGACGCGTGGGTGTAGCTAAGGTAACCTCACTGGAGGTTCGGTGCCCTCTCCCCCCCAGGGACACCCACCGAACTGAGGAGACTGGATGCTTAGCCGCTTCCTAGCCAGATCCCATCGTACCTGGTTCTCACTCTGGCCCACTCCCCTTTGGTCCCACGAATCCACACCGTTTCGGTTCCCCCGGCAGTTCGTGCGGAATCGTACGCAGTCCCCCAAACGGCCGAGGCTCCGCTGCCATTGCCGACTGGAGCTGTTGTTACTCGTGTTGGTCGCTGCATGTTCACTCGACCGCCAGCCTCCGACCGCAATCAATGTTGCTCAGCATTCTGACGTCACGCCCAAGCCGTCAGATGACGTCGTTGACTACAATGAGCACCTAGCGATGATAGCTGCCAGGGTTCCAGGTGGATTCGGAGGCATGTATTACGACGATAGTCGTCGGTTGACAATTGTGCTAAAAGATTTGTCACAACAGGATATGGCGCTATCCAAGCTGCTGGATCATGTGTCACGGCATCCTGACGGTCGCGTAATAATTCGAGATGATATCTCTGTAGTACAGGGTGCATTCGATTTCCGAGACTTATACGCTTGGTATAAGTTATTCAAGATGACTCCTGGCGCAGAGCACGTCTCCTTTGGTGATATTGACGAGTCTGCCAACAAAATTCGACTCGGTGTTCCGGCTTACTATTTTGAGGACATTCGATTAGCTTTGAGCGAATTATCCGTTCCGGAGTCGGCCGTAATTCTGGAAGATGCACCGTACGTCGTCGATGACGCCAGTGTTAGAGATCGTATCCGCCCCGTCGTAGGGGGGATCCAACACCAGTATTCGTCCTCTAGCGGTGATATCTGTACTATATCTTTCAACATAACTCACTGGAAATACGGACAGGGATTCGTGACGGCAGCTCATTGTACAGCCGTAGATGGTGGCGTGAGTGGCAACGAATCAAGGCAGCCAACGTGGAATTCAGGGAATCGCCTCGGCGTAGAGCGGGTAGATTCACTATATTCGTTCGGCATACCTGGATGTCCATTTGGTCGCAGATGTCGCTATAGTGATGCGGCTTTTTACGAATACGATGACTCGTTGACATCGTTTTTTCATTTGGCCAAGATCGCGAAGCCAGACCAGCCCTATCCATCATTGGATTTTTCTGGTCACTATTCGATTGATCTCACGGAGCCGATCACCGGTGGGCTGTGGCCATTAGCAGGATGGACGGTACACAAAGTTGGTCGGACTACCGGGTGGACGACAGGCGTTGTGTCAGGAACATGTGTAGATGTCAACAAGGCACCGCCTAACGATCGGACAGTATTATGTGTTAATCGGGCGTCATATCACAGTGATGGAGGTGATAGTGGGGCGCCGGTGTTCACGATTGGTGGGCTATTCGGTGATCCGGATCACATCAATATTATGGGAGTACATTTTGCACGCAATGAAGCCGGGGACCGTTTCTTTTCTAAGATTCGATGGGTAAGATCGGAACTGGAACCTAGTAGCTCGCATACTTGTAGTGGCGTGTGGATTAACAGTCCATTTAGTATATGGTGTTAGTTTGATGTCGATACACACATCAAGACGGAGTGTCGCTCACGGATATCAGTGTGCCATCATTGTCATGGCACTGTGGATAATAGCTGTAGCCTGTGGCGGTCCGGTGGACGTAACATTTCCTCCGGCACAACTGGATCTGGACGGATTTCAGTTTACAGGTGCTCTCTATGAGTCCGGAACTGAGTTCACAATTACGGTGACCATTACCAATACTTCTGAAGTGCACCGTGAGATGTTAGTCATAAGCGGGACGTGTCGGATCCTTCTCAACCTCTACGACGAGAGCACGGGCAAGCAGGTGCTTCACGAAGGTGGGGCTGGTGTATGTGACGATGTCGGTGGCGAATTGGCGTTTAGTCCGGGGCAGGTACACACGGTAACGACTACGCGCACCAACGAGAGCCTTCGCGGTCGTGTCGGTCAGGGCGCCTTCCAGGTTGGCGCGGTGGTCCGAGTCGGATCTCCGACCCAGCCCGTCGAGATTTCGGCGGGTCGTCTACTCATCGAGTAGCAAACCGTTCGTGGCAGATCGTGTCCATCCGTCTGCCTCGTCCGAAACCGGACCGAACTCCCCTCCGTACGGCGACGCAGTCGTGACACTGCCGATCGTACGGAGGGGAATGTCGTGGGAGACCTGATCAGGGATGTCCGGTACGGGTTCAGAATGCTGTGGAAAGCGCCCGTACTGACCCTGATTGCCGCCGGCTCGCTGGCCCTGGGCATCGCAGCGTGTGCGAGCATGTTCAGCGTGGCCTGGGGCTTTCTCTATGCCCCGTTCCCGTACGAGGAATCGGAGCGGCTGGCGATCCTGCAGCAGAGGCATCGGGCGGATCCCGATCCGCGCGGCGTCTCGCCGGCGAACTTTCTCGATGTCGCGCCCCAACTGGAGGGATTCACGGGCATCGCGGCCTGGCGTACGGGAGTCGGCAACCTCACCGGGCTGGAGCAGCCGGAGCAGGTCATGACCGCCGATGTCTACCCCGGCACGTTCACCACCTTGGGCCGTCCGCCGGCTCGAGGCCGCGGCTTTCAGACGTCGGACGTGACCCAGGGCGCCGCGGTGATCACACACGAGCTCTGGACGGAGCGCTTCGGAGCGGATCCGGAGATCCTCGGCCAGACGCTGGAGCTGGACGGCCGTCCGCTGAGCTTGGTCGGCGTCGCGGCTCAGAACTTCGAGTTTCTCCCGGCCAATATCGATGTCTTCGTTGCGAACGATTTCTCCGAGCAGCGAGACGAGCGGGGGAGCCGCTCCTTGCTGGTTCTCGCCCGGCTCGCCGCCGGAAACACCTTCGAGCGAGCCTCGTCGGAGGTCGGCCGGATCTTCGAGCCGTTGGCGCAGCAGTATCCGGACGACAACCGCAGCTACTCGATGACCGCGGATCCGCTCCGCAGCCTCTTTCCGGGACCGAGCGACACGCGCCTGGTGCAGGTGCTCATGGCCGTGGCGTTCTTCGTCCTCATCATCGCCGGGGCCAACGTCGCGAACCTGCTTCTGGCGCGAGCCGACATGCGGCAAAAGGAGGTGAGCCTCCGGACTGCGCTGGGTGCCGGTCGCAAGCGCCTCCTGCGGCAGCTCTTGACCGAGAGTGTGCTCCTGGCAGTCATCGGTGGTGTGCTGGGGTTCTTCGTCTCGTTCTGGGCCGTACGCCTACTGGCGACCGCGATGCCCGCGGAGATCCCACCGTCTCTGGCTCCGCGGATCACCCCGCAGCTCACCCTCTTCACCGCGGCGGTCTCCACGGTCGCCGGGCTGATGGTAGGGCTGGCTCCGGCCCTCCAGAGCCTGCGTGCTTCCGCCCGTGAAGTTCTCACGGAAGGGTCCCGAGGCGGTACGGCCAGCCGTGCCACTCGGCGTGTACGCGCGGGGTTGGTCGTGGGCCAGGTGGCCGTCGCGCTGGCGCTCCTGGTGGGGTCGGGGGTCTTGGGCGACCTCGTGCGCCAGATGATCGACCGATCCGAGGGATACGATCCGGCCGGGCTCCTCACGTTCCGCATCTCCGTGCGGGGCGATCAATACGAAGAGCTCGAACAGGTGACCCAATTTCACGAGGAACTGGAGCGGACCCTGGAGGGGGTGTCGGGCGCTCGTGAGGTGGCCGTGATGAACGAGCTTCCCCGCGGGCGAAACACGCCGTTCGTGGCTTATCGGCTCGAGGGTGTCGAGGTTCCCGAAGACGTGGAGCCGCCGGCCGGCCCCTATGCGGCCGTCAACCCTGAGTTCTTCCGCACGCTGGGCATCGAGATCCGCGAAGGCCGCGGGATCGAGCCCACCGACCGTGAAGACACCCGGCGGGTGGTCGTCGTGAACGGCGCCTTCATGAATCGCTACGCGGAGCAGGGCGCCGCACTGGGAAGCCGGGTTCTCCTCTGGGATGACGAGCCCTTCGAGATCGTGGGTGTTGCCGACGACGTGTTGCACGCCCGAAGCCCCGACGATGCCGGGGGTGTGCATCCCACCTTCTACGTTCCGCTGACACAGCGGATGCTCAGGACCGCGTCGTACGCGATTCGCACCGATGCCGATCCGCTGACGCTGGTCCCCGACGTCCGGGAAGCGGTCTGGTCGGTGGACCGCCGCCTGGCGCTTTCCCGTGTGCAAACCCAGACGTCGTTCGTCCGGGACGAAATGGCCGGACCCCGTGCCATCGGGATCGTCATGGCCATCTTCGGGGCTTTGGCGCTCGGACTGTCGTCTATCGGGATCTACGGGGTGATGGCCCACTATGTCGTGCGGAGGACCCGCGAAATCGGCATACGCATGGCGCTCGGAGCGCAGGGAAAGGGTGTGGTGGCCATGGTCACCAGCCGGGGACTCAAGCTGACCCTCTTCGGACTCCTGGTCGGCGCCCCGTTGGCCTACGCGATCGTCCAGTTCGCGTCCGGCATTCTGCCGGGCACGTCCGTGCGCATGGGCAATCCCGGGTTGTACGCCGTGATTCTGCTCACGCTTCTGGGGGTGACCGCGCTGGCGAGCTGGCTGCCGGCCCTCCGGGCGGCCAGGGTCCAGCCTATGGTGGCGCTCCAGAGGGACTGACGAGGCCGAGAAAAGCCCCCCGAAACCCAACGGGAACGTATCTTGCCAGGAGTTCGGACACACGCGTTCTACGCCTGAGCCCGAACTCCCGACACTGCGCGCACACATGGCCCAATCCCCTTCGGGTCAAGACACCCGAGCTGCCTCGAAGACGGGGAATCGACTGGGGAAGGAAGTTGCCGATTTCCTGATCGAGTTTTCGATCGCAGTGCATCGCTATTCGATGTATCCGTCGGGCCATCCCACGCTTGCATCCGCGGGATCCAAGGTGCTCACCCGCCTGTCCCGGCTTCTCGAGGAGAAGGCCGAGCTGTCGCTCGGTGTCGCCCACCGACAGCTCGTGATCGATGGCGTGGCAACCGATCGCGACCATCCCGTGCTGTCCGACCTGGCCGACCGGCTCAAGGACAACCACGTAGGGGCCATAACGTTCACGCTGGACGCAGTGACCCAGTCCCTGGAAGGGTTGTTCAGGGCCCTGGCCGCGGGCTCCGAGGGCGAGGAGGAGCCCATCGGCCTTCGGCCGCCCGACGAAATCCCGTCCTGGCTGGGGATCAAGGTGTATCCGGTCGGCTACCGGGACCTCACGCTCGACGAGGACGGCGATCCGACCACCGACGGCCAGGTGCTCCAGCTTTGGTTGGGCTTGGCCCGCGCAGCCATGGCCGGCGCCGCCGAGGAGGTGGATTGGGACGACGAGGACGAAGAGCCGCCGCCCGAGGTGGTCGCCCGTCACCTTCGTGGTAAAAAGGGCCGGGCGTACGATGAGGTGATCGTCGGGTATCTCCTCCAGATCGCAGAGCAGCTGGCTGTGGGTGATGACAGCCTGAAGCCGCTCAAGGACCGAGTGACCGACCTGGTGTCCCGGCTCGACAAGCCGACCCTCGAGCGGATTCTCCGGATCGGTGGTGATGCCCAGCGACGTCGAACCATCGTTCGACGCGCCTTTCAGGGCCTGGGAGGCACCGCTGCGCTGAAGATCCTGGAGACGGCGGCTTCGACGTCCGGTCAGGAGATCTCCGTGCTCATGGTCCGCATGCTCACGAAGCTCTCGTTCCATGCCGACGTGGGATCGGCGAGCCTCCGGCCCAAGGCGGCCCACGTGGTCCGCGAGAGCGTCGACGAGTTGCTGGACGGTTGGAATCAGGAGGATCCCAACCCGGCCGGGTACGTACGAATCCTGGACGAGCTCTCCAAGGCGAGTCCGTACCTGCAGCCCGCGGGTTCTCGCCTGGAATCGAGGACCTCGGCGCGGTCGCTGGTGCAGATGGCCATCGAGGTGGACTCGTACGGCGCCATGATCGACGACGCCATCGACGAGATGCTGGCCAAAGGCGGCTTGACCTACATCGCCCCCCTGGTCGAGGCCGAGCCCGACAACGATGCCGCACGACGCATCCGTGAACGCGTGGGCAGCCCGAAGCAAATCGACGCCCTCGCCGAGTTCGAGCAGGTGTCCAGTCAGTCGTTGGAGCTGTTGGTTGAGCTGGTGGGGCAGGAACGGGCCATGACCCCGCTTCTGCGGCTGCTTGCCGAATCTCAGGCTCGCGCGCTGAGGCGGGCGGTGTTCGACCAGTTGGTCCAAATGGCCGATCAGATCGGTCGCAAGATCACGCCGTTTCTGGAAGACCCTCGCTGGTACGTCGTTCGCAACATGTTGGAGCTCGTGGCCGCGCTGCCGGAACCGCCCGCCGGATTCAATGCCCTCCGCTATGCGTCCCATCCCGACGCTCGCGTGCGGCGCTCGGCGCTGCCCCTGGCGCTCGGACATCCCGACAGCCGTGCTCGCGCGCTGGTGTTGGCGCTCCGGGAACCGGACGAACGCATGGTGCGCATGGGCCTGCTCAACCTACGCGAGGAGTTCTCGCACGTGGTCGTGCCGTTCGTGATCGATCGCTGTCTTCGGAACGAGGACATGTCTCCCTCGCTCCGGCTGCTGGCCATTCGGGTGCTCGAGCCCTCGCACGATCCTTCCGCGCGTGACGCCCTGATCGGCATCGCGACAGTGGGAAAAACCATACTCGGCAAACCCAAGCTCGCCGCTACGGAGGGCAGTGAGGGGGAGCTCACCAAGGCCGCACTGGAGATTCTCGCGAGCCAGTGGGCAAACGATCCGGCGGTGTCCTCGCTGTTCAAGGCGGTCGAGAAGAGCGGGGACGCGACGCTGCGATCCATCGTCGAACACGCCGGTTCCGGTCAAGACGACGAAGACGACGAAACGGTTGCGGTTCAGGTCGATGCCATGAGACGCATGTGGAAGGGGGACGCATGACCGAGGTCCAAGATCAGGTCGTCCGCTTCCTGACGGCGCTGGCCAAGGCGGTGTCCTCGCTGACCCTCTACGAACGGGCTCATCCGGCCGCCGAGCGGGCGGTCTGGAACGCGTTCGAGGGCATCACCGCCCTTCAGAAGCTGGAGCCGCGGCCGGTGCTCACGTTCCTCGGTGACGAGGTGGTATTCCGCGAGCGGCCCATCAAGAGTCTCCGCTCCTGGGAGTGGGGGATGAAGCTTGCGGATGTCGGGATCCAGCGCCTGGAGTGCCACGGGCCGGTCACGCTGTCCGATTTCGACAAGTTCGTCGATGCGCTCTTCCGGAGGCTGTCCGATCCGGACACCGACCCCACGCCCGGCGATGAGTCGTCGTCGATCCGATTCGGAATGGTCGGGCTGAAGGATATGGAAGCGTCGCTCTCCGAGCTGGGCGGGGACCTCGTCGGGTTCACCCTCGCCGAAGAAGTCGCGGCCATGACATGGCTGGACGAGGAGTGCCGCATCGGAGGGAAGCTCCACTTGCTGGAGGCCGACACCATCGTCCGTTCCCTGGCCGTGGCCATGCACGCCGATGTGGAGCTGATGATCCCCCTTGTCGACCTCAAGGGATACGATCAGTACACGACCACGCACTCGCTCAATATCTCCGTGCTCAGCATGGCGTTGGGTGAGTTCCTGGGGCTCGACAGCAAGTACGTCCGCCGCCTCGGGGTGGCCGGCCTACTCCACGACATCGGTAAGACGAAGGTGCCCAGGGAGCTGCTCAACAAGAGCGGAAAGCTGGATGCCGAAGAACGGGCGGCCATCGAGCTCCACCCCGTCGAGGGCGCGCGGATCCTGATCCAGCGGGAGGCCAACATGGACCTGGCCGCCACCGTCGCGTACGAGCACCACATTCGCTTCGACGGCGGCGGCTACCCGGTACGCCGGTTCCGGCGACCCTGCCACCCGGCGTCGAACCTGGTTCACCTCTGCGACGTCTACGATGCACTGCGCACGCACCGCCCCTACCGAAAAGCGTGGGGCCAGGAGCGGGTGCTGGACTACATCGAAGAATCCATGGGCTCGGAATTCGATCCCACGCTCGGGAAGGCCTTCCTCGAAATGATGCACCGCTGGGGATCGCGCCTCTACCGCGTGACGTCCACCGAAGACGCCGTAGGCCTGGGCGAGTCCGACGAGCCCGACAAGCCGGCGGAAGCTCCGGCGGAAGCCGTGCCGACAGCGGTCGAGTCGGCGGAGGCCGAGGCGCCCACGCCCGCCACCACGCCAGCCGAGTCGGCCAAACCCGCCAAATCGGCCATGGAGCCGGCGGAGGCGAAGGCGATGATGGCAGCCGTCCAGGCCGCGGAGGTCGTCGGGGCCACGGAAGTGGCGGAGGCCGCCAAGGCACTCGAAGTGGGCGAGGCGGAAGTCGCTGCCGATCAGGTTGCTGCCGATCAGATCGCTGCTGATCCGGTTGCTGCCGCACAAGTCGGTGCTGCCGCCGATCGCGCGCCGAGCGGGGGTTCGAAAGCGGAGGTGGAGGCTGAGCCTGCCACCGAGTCGGGGCCCGAGGAGGCCGAGGTCGAAGCCCACACGGAATCCGAGGCCGAAACCCAGACAGAGCCGGAGGCAGTCGAGCCAGAGCAAGTCGAACCGGAGCCAGTCGAGCCCGAGGAGGCTGCCTCGAACGTGGAGGCTCCACCCGCGGCGGCGATGGCAGAAATGGACGAGAGTGACCCGGAAGTACCGGAGCCCGAAGCGGTAGAGCCAGAGGTCGAGGAATCGTCCACCGCTGACATCGAGATCGACGCGTGGGCCGACCATATCGAACCGCCCACGCAGCCAATCGAGGCCATCGAGCGCTCGGAAGAAGAGCAGTCGCTCGAAGATCCCGACGACGATCCGGTCCCCGACGCCGAGGAGACTTGGGAGCTCTCGGACGCACCGCACTCGAATGAACCCGCGAAAGTCACTCCGTCGGCCAACTGGAGCGATCCGGATTGGGAAGGCGGCGGCACACCGGAGCTGACCTTCGATGCTGACGGCGAGCCCATGGACGGTAGCGTCCTGGCCAAGTTGCCGGAGGCCGGGCTGACAGGGCTGCACGACCCGGTGACCGACGAGGCAGAGGTGCTACACATCGCCGAAGGGTGGTGGGCCGAGGACGAGATGGACGAAGGCGATTCCCCGCGAATTGTCGCGGATGATGGGGAGTTGGCGGCCGAGGAGGAGCGGGAGCAGAACTCCGATCCGGCGCTGAACGAAGTCGTGCGTGAGGCGGATGCCCTCGAGGTGGAGGACCAAAAGGCGGATGACCCAGAAGAGTCCATCCCCACGTGGGCGATTCCCGCGGACGAGAGCATCGAAGGCCCGGTTGGCACTGGCGACCCGGCCGAGTCCGAAGAACTTCCCGAAGCGGCGATCGCGCAGGGTGACGAGCCGATTTCCGCGGAAACCGAGAGCCGAGCGGTCGCCGCCGAGCAGTCTCCGGCCGCCCTGGTGGCCGCAGCGCCCATGAAGTTGTTGGCTGCCACGACAAGCGCGGCCGATGCACTGGCCGAGCCGGCATCTACCCTGCTCGCGGAAGAGAACGACGAGCCACACGAGCAGGACGAGCCCGAGTCGGCGGGCGACATCGAGGCGGAGGACACCACCGGCGAGCCACCCGACCGCGTACCGGCGGAACGACCGGCGGAAGAGGAAGAAGAGGATGCCGAGTCCCTGGACGAAGAGGTCTTGGTCGGCGCATCCACTGAACCCGGCGATGCATCGGCCGACGACGGATCGCGCAGACGAAGGAGACGTCGCCTACTGCGCTGACCGGGATGCGGCATGGTAGTAGCCCATCCCATCAGCGTTCGGGGCTCGACTCGTCGAGCGCGTCCCACACCGCCGCCTCCACCTCCCAGGGCACTTGTGCGTCTCTCGCCCATTTGGATGCGCCCAACCGGTGGCGGGGTAGACCACTCCGGGCCTCCGCGTCCAGTCGTCTCCTCTGCCTGATCGGCCGATCCGACCCGTCCGGTTGTCTCGGCCTCGGCGCCACGTCGGCCAGCACCCTCCCGTCCGGCGCGAAGAACGCGACCTTGCCCTCGACGTCCAGGCACACCCGCACCCCACCCTCGTGCACCGCCCGGTGATGCTTCCTGCAGAGCAGCACCAGATTCCGCAGGCTGGTCTCGCCGCCATCGGCCCAGTGCTTCACGTGATGGGCATCGGTAAACCGTAGCCCGCAGCCCGGAAACCGGCAGCCCCGGTCCCGTACCTCCAACGCGCGTCTGACGCTCGGCGGCACCGACCGGGTCTTTCGGCCCACTGCGACCACCGCGCCGTCGGATCCTCGCGTAATCCGCACCACTCCCGAGTCGCACGCGATGCGCCGCGACGTTTCCGCGGAAACTCTCGTCCCGTCCTCGAGCTCCGACTGGCCGGGCTCACCATGTTCGGTCAGCGTCTCTGAGTCCACGTGCAGCATCACCTGGTAGCGCTCGGCCCGGGATCCGCTCACCGGCACACCCTCACCACCCAGCCCCACCGCCAGCGCCCGCTCCGCGATCAGGCCGATCGCGTCCGCCCGACGTTGCTCCGGGGTCGTGTCGTCCGTCGCGTCACCGTTCGCCGGTGTCAGGTCGCGGAACAGCGCATCGCTCGCAGCCTCGACCGCACGCATCAACGCGGCGCCGATCTCCGGGTCGAGCCGGCCCCTGACCACGACCATCCCGTCGTCGTCGACCCAGGCCGAGAACGTCCGGGTGCGGTGCCGGAGCTGTTCGGCCCGCAGCTCGCCTGCACGGTCGAGCTTCTTCCAGCCGCGCACGACCCGTTCGACCATGGCAGCCGAGCCCGACCGTGCGAGCTCGAGTAGCGTCGCCTCGTTGTCGGGCGTGGCGGCTCGTGTGAGTGCCCGCACCTTCGAGAACGAGAGCTCGCCATTTCGCATCGCGGCAGATGTCTGCGGGAGCTGCGTCAGGGCGAGCGCCGTGCGCACCCGTTCGCGGGCCGTGCCGAGCGTGACACCGGTCCGCCAAGCCAGCCATTCGGCGGCCGAGCCGAAGCCTTGGAGCCTCCATCCCTCGCGTTGATCGAACTGCGCGAGCAGCGCCATGGCCTCGGACTCGAGCACGGCTGCTTCCATGTACGCCTCGGCACAGCGCTCGCCCAGATCGAACAGCTCTTCGTCGGCGTCGGCCGAGGGATCGGGCAAAGCCGGACCCGAACCCATCAGCCGCTCGCGAACGACCAGCGGCCACCGGCCCGAAGAAGTTTCCGCGGAAACGGGGTCCCTATCAAACGTAGCGCAGATCAAAGCGGGCACCTCCGGTAAGTCACAGTAGGGTAATCGGATACCCTAAATATACCGGCGGTTTTACGGCTTCTTCAGCGTCCGCGAGACGGTCAACGAGGCCACTCCAGATCAAACCACCTGGCCTGGAAGCGGCTCGCCGCTCCTACGGCCAGCCAGCCCAGTCCACGAACCCCGCAGACCACCGTCACGGCCAACGACACACGCGCCACCTCAGAACACGTCCATGGCCAAATCGGCCATCATGATGACCATTCGCCCTCTCGACCCCGGCCGCCCCCCGACCCAATTCCGGCTCCGAAAATCCAGGCTTAACCCGACATGGTCCCGCCCCCGGCCCTCCACGAACGTCAAGCGAAAGAAAACACGACGCCGTCCATCCAAAAGACAACACAGACCCACCAGGATCCCCAGGTCGCAGGATCATAGGATCAACTGAAACCGGTGTTCACACGCATCCAATCCGCGGCTCTCTATGGAGTCGAAAGCTTTCTCGTGCACGTCGAGGTCAACGTCACGGCGGGGCTTCCCACGTTCAACGTGGTCGGGTTGCCGCAGAGCGCGGTTCGGGAGGGTAGAGACCGGGTACTCGCCGCGCTGGCAAACATCGACTGCCGAATGCCAAGTCGTCGCATCGTCGTCAACCTGGCTCCGGCGGACGTCCCCAAGGAGGGCAGTTCGTTCGACCTGCCGATCGCGCTGGGCCTCCTGTGCGGAGCCGAGCGACTCAACGCGGAGACTCTGAAGGGCTCCACCTTTGTCGGGGAGCTGGGGCTCGATGGCCGACTTCGTCCCGTGAAAGGCGCGCTTTCCATCGCTGCGCGATCGCGGGCAGAAGGCGTGCGCACGCTGTTCGTTCCCGAGGAAAACGCGGATGAGGCCGGCTCCGTCTCCGGCATGGAAGTGTTCGGAGTTCAGCACCTGAGGCAGTTGTTGGCGCATCTCTCGGGTGGGTCCAGGATCGCTGCGGCTTCTCCCGAATGGTCGCCCGTTCCGGCCTGCGGACAGGACCTCGGAGAGATCCGTGGCCAGGCCATCGCCAAGCGGGCCTTGGAGCTTGCAGCGGCCGGCGCGCACAACGTGCTGTTCGTCGGCCCGCCGGGAGCGGGGAAGACGCTACTGGCTCGGTCCATGGCTGGACTGTTGCCACCGCTCACCACCGATGAAGCACTCGAGATTACGAAGATCCACTCCGCGGCCGGACTCCGGCCCTCGGGCGAAGGGCTTGTGCGATCGCGGCCGTTTCGGGCTCCGCATCACACGATAAGCGCGGCGGGCATGGTCGGTGGGGGGACGCCGCCACGATCGGGAGAAGCCAGCTTGGCCCACCACGGCGTGTTGTTTTTGGACGAGCTGCCTGAATTCCGGCGACCCGCGTTGGAGTCGCTCAGGCAGCCACTCGAGGAGCGAGTCGTCCATATCACACGGGTTCGATACTCGCTTCGCTATCCGGCGGCGTTTCAGCTCGTTGCCGCGATGAACCCGTGCCCGTGCGGATACTACGGCGACCCGAGCGACCGCTGTCTTTGCGATCCCGCGGAAATCCGCCGGTATCGAAACCGGACATCCGGCCCACTCCTGGATCGCATCGACCTCCACGTGTGGGTTCCCGCCGTGGACGGTCGGTCCATGACGGGACCCGCGAACGGTGAACGGTCCACGGCCGTCCGCCGGCGGATCGAGGCGGCGCGTCTACGTCAGGCCGAACGTTTCCGCGGAAACCGCGACGTTCACGCCAACGGTCATCTCAGCGGCACCCGCGTGCTGGAGCTCGGGGCAGTTCGTCCGGCCGCGGTCACTGCGTTGGCCAAGGCCATGCGTGTGCTGGGCCTATCCGCGCGCGCGTTCCACCGGACGTTGAAGGTAGCCCGGACGATCGCCGACCTGGCGCGTGACGACACCGTGGGCCGCGTACACGTCGAAGAGGCGCTGACGTTCCGGTCGTTGGACCGTCCGGTGAGCTGACAACTACGCGATCGTAGGACACGCGACCGACGAATATGGACGCCGCGCAGCTTAGTTGTCGACTGCCTTCAGATCCCCGCGATCTCGCGCCGCTTCAGTGCCATCGGGCACTCCCGCGGCCAAGCCCATCCAGACCCGCTTGTCCGCTCTCAGCCCTCTTCTGCGCGGATAGGAACAAGGTGCCGTCCGTATTGACATCCGGCATGCTTTAGGTCGAGCCATCGCGGGGGGCCATGGCTGATTCTCAGATGTGTCCGGGCAAGTTTTCACAACCTCAAGTCCAAGGATCTTTCAGCCGAAGCATTCGACGGCTGGGTCGGGCGCAGAGCCCGAACGTTCTTGAGGAATCTCGATCCAATTCCCGTCACCACGGAGGCGCACCGGCGGTCTCTGACGTATCAGGCGACGAGAGCCCGCCTCCTTCGGATAGACCGCCGGTGAGGGTCTGAGTGCCCTTGATCAAAGCGGCCTAAGAGAAGGCAACGCCTTTCGGTTGGGCTGAGGCCGGCATCAGGGATCGAGACAGCGCAACAATGTGATGAGCGCGAGAGTGCGCAATCTCAATAGGGAGCATCCGATGAACTGTCTACATTGCATCACTCCACCTCACATGCTGGAGGCAATTCGTATCCGTGGGACCGCGAAACAACGGCAGGAAGCGGAGCGGATGTTGAAACTTGGTGCGGAGAGTCGGGAGGAACGAGTCGCGGCGTCTCCGGTCGGAGGTGCGCGTGTGGCCGCACGGGTAGCCGCGGAAGCGATTCCTGGGGCACAGCGTGAGGTCTATGACGGGAAGAGGAAGGCAGGGCTGCCCGGTGATCTGGCGCGAGCCGAGGGTGACCCACCTTCCGGGGATCAGGAAGTGGATGAGGCGTATGAGGGAGCCGGAGACACCTACGACATCTACGCACAGGAGTACGGGAGGGACTCACTGGACGGCGCCGGGATGCCCTTGGTGTCCACCGTCCATCATAGGAGAAACTACGACAACGCGTTCTGGAACGGTTCCCAGATGGCATACGGCGATGGTCGCATCTTCGAGCCACTCACGCGCTCTCTCTCGGTGATCGCGCACGAATTCAGTCACGGAGTCGTCCAGTTCTCCGGCGGACTGGTGTATAGGGATCAGTCAGGTGCGTTGAATGAACACTTTGCCGACGTTTTCGGGTGTCTTACAGTTCAGTATAAGCAAGGACAAGAGGCCACGGATGCAGATTGGCTAGTGGGGGCTGAGATCATGGGTCCGGGAATCGCCGGCGATGCGCTGCGGTCGATGAAGGCGCCGGGCACGGCGTACGATGATCCGCTTCTAGGTAAGGACCCACAGCCGTATCACATGAGCGACTACGATCCGACGACTACCGACAACGGCGGGGTGCATCTCAACTCCGGTATTGCGAATCACGCCTTCTACCTCCTCGCCATGATGCTGGGTGGAAACGCATGGGAACGTGCCGGGCATATCTGGTATAACACGCTGCAAGCCATCAACAACCCACACGCCACGTTTGCAGAGTGGGCGGACCAGACCGTGGAGGAAGCGCGTAGTCTGCATGGCGCCGGGAGTAGGGAGATGCTGTTCACGAAACGAGTATGGAAGCTTGTCGGGCTCTAGGACGCTCTTGTGGTTGGTCGTCGCCTGCGGTGTGATCCTGGGAGCGTGCGTCAGAGGAGGCCAGGTGAACGAGGGTGAGTCGGTGCCCGAGGGTTCGGAGTTGGAGTTCGACGAGCTCAGACTCCACACGACTGGTGGGATCATCCCGATGGAGCAGACGTGGCGGCTGAATCGTGATGGTCGTGTCACCGGCCCGGTTGGAGAGACGCGCGTCGAGGCCCACGCGTTCGAGGATCTCGTCGCCTATGCCCGAGGTGCGGATCTCCTCGCTAGCGACTTGACCGGCTATGAAGTCCCTCCGGGAGGCGCGGACGCCTCGGTCACGCGGATTCAGCTTCTCCGGGGCGGCGAGGTCGCATGGGAAGCTGCTGCGGTAGATGGCGCGCCGGATGTACCGGAGGCGCTTTGGAACTTGATCGACTCATGCCTGGTGGTGCTTGAGGGGTCACGCGAAGGCTCGGGGTAGGTGAGCCGGTGAAGGAAGGGTGTGGCGCCCAGTACAACGAGCGTGAGCCTGTGACGGGATGCTGGATGGTTCCGAACCTAGTTCTCGGCCGACGAGCTTCAGACTCACCGTCGAAGGCCTCGTGGCAATCGCAGCCTCGTCGAGGGCGCGGCAGGCATGCCCTCGAATAGTGCCATGGAGAGTTGTCCATGCCATACGACCCCGACTTCATTCCCGGCGTCCACATACCGCTTCCCGATATGAGCGACGCAGTCCGCGGGACCGCGTTCAACAACGGCCAGCCGATCGAGCGCACGCGGTTCTCCATCTTGTTCAATCAGGATCGGGGTTTCGCATTCTGCACGGCCCACAACATCAACGGTGCGGACGTGATCCCCGAGGGCCGGATCCGACGCAGGAGCTTCGTCCTGGATCCCGACGTGCCTTCCGCGTTCCAAGTCGACAACGATCGCGGATACCGTGGCGTTCCCACGACCGAGGACAATCCCTGGGACCGCGGCCACATGGTGCGGCGGCGTTCGTTGCATTGGGGTGACATCGACGAGGCCGTACGGGCGGACCGCGAGTCTTCGTTCTGGACCAACATCGCCCCGCAGCACGGACGACTTCACGACACTGCGTGGGGCGACATTGAGGACTTCATGCTTGATGTCGCCGACGATGACGGCAGCCGCGCCGCTGTGTTTCAGGCGCCAGTGCTCACGCCCCATGACCCCGCGCACCTGAACATGCCGAACGAACAACCGATCCAGATTCCAGCGGGATTCTGGAAGGTCATGGCCGTCAGGCACCAAGGTGAGCTTCGGGCGGCTGCATTCTTGGTCTGGCAGCGTGACTTCGACAAGCCGGAACCCGAAACGTTCGATCCCGTCCTGGAGCAGATCCGCGTCACCACCATCGAGTTTTTGACGGGACTCTCGTTCCCGCAGATCTTGCGGGACGCCGACCCGTTCCACTTTTCGTCGCAGCCGGCGATCGCACCAACCGCGGCCGTTGGCGGCACCGCAGGAAGGCGGTTCGTCCGACCTCCCCAGTCGCGTCCGACGTTCATCCGCTCGGCGCAGGACATCCTGTTGTAGCCTCTCGCGCCCTCGCCTCTGTCGGTCGGGGACTCCATAGGACAGGAGGTTGCCCCAGAGTGGTCGTGAGTCCGAGATGGAAAGCCGGCGCGTAGCAGGAAGGACTTGCATGGAAGCGGCGCGTCTACGTCAGGCCGCCTGGTCAAGGCCAGACGTGTGCTGGGCCTATCCGCACGCGCGTTTCACCGGACGCTGAAGGTAGCCCGCGACCGTGGAGGCCTACTCCCCCAGCGCCTTCAGGTACTCCCGGTCCCACGCCGCAATCATGCTTTCCAGCTCAGCATAGGGGCCGGGCGAGTACGCACGCGACGATATCCCCTCTTGGGAAAGCCGGCTCACCTCCCAGTCCTGTTCGTTGGTCATGTTCCAGAACTCGATCGCGCCGCTCGGGTCGAAGTCCGGCTCTGCCATCGCATCGGGATGAAAGAGCCAATCGCAGACGATACGCGTCCGATCGGTCGCGAGCCGATCGATTCTGTGGATCAACACGTAGTCGGGATGCAGGCTCAAGAGGAGGTTCGGAAAGACGGTGTAGTACTGCACGCTATGCAGTTCTTCGCCCTCCAGCCCCCGGAAGGGGGGAGCGCAACGCTGGCCCGTCATCGTCATGCTGCCGTTCTCGATCTCCATACGCATGGGACCACCGAGGAGCGGCCCTTCCTGAAGGTCGTTCGACGAATTCCGGAAGGGAGTCAGACGATTCAGAGCCGGGTGCAGAGCGGGACAGTGGTAGCACTCGGAATAGTTCTGAAAAACGAGCTTCCAGTTCGCCGGGATGTCGTAGATGATCCGGTGCGCCACCTCCACTTCGGCAAGATTCCACCGGCCGAACTTCTCGATGAACGGCGCAAACGCGGCTTCGAAGCGTTCCGGGTCGGCCGAGAGGTTGACGAAGATGCAGCCTTCCCAGAGCGTGACGGAGACGGATTTGAGCGGATAGTTCTCCTTGCAGAACGACTCGACCTCGTCCATGAACGGCGCCCCTACGAGCGTCCCGTCGAGGGCGTACGTCCATGCGTGATACGCGCACTGAATCGAGCGGGGAAGGGTGCCAGTCGGCTCCGTAAGCAGCCTGGTCCCACGGTGGCGGCATACGTTGTGGTGCGCGTGGACCTCCCCCTCGTGATCGAGAAGCACGATCACGCTCTCGGACTCGACCTCGAACAGGAAGTACGCGCCGGGTTCGGCGAGCTGCGAGATTCGACCGGCGTACAGCCACCGACGGAGAAAGATGCGATCGGTCTCGGCCTCGTAGACGGACGGATCGACGTAGTAGGCACGGTCGAGGGTCTTGGCGTCGTGGGCTGTACGTACCGACATGGCGCTTCCTATGTGAGGCCTCGGGGAGTCAAAGCCAAACTACACACCGAGATCGCTTCCGAAAGGACTTGGTAGGACCACCGCCGCGCACGTCCGGCCTGTCCTATGTCCATGGACTTTTGCGCCATTCGTTGGTGAAGGCCGCAATCGATTTTCCCAAGGCAATCGATTTTCCCGAGGCGCACTGAGGTGGGAAACGCGGGATGCGTCCCACAGAGGGGGAAGCATGTCGGAGATAACGGGCCGAGTCGTGACCGTCGTAGAGCAGGACGAAGACCACGTCCTCCTCTCGATTCCCATGGTTGGTTTCCCTCCGGGCTTCGAGCTGCGTCCGGGCGAGCGGGTCGTGCTCGTCGACGAGCCTTCCGGCTACGGCGTCAGGCCATTGGTGCGTTCCACCGTCGTCCGAGCCTCACAGGCGGACCTCGAAGACCGTCGAGAGGTCGACGTCGGCGGTCAGCCTCACGCCCTCCAGGACGCCACTGTGGTGAACGAGTCTACCGGTGCGGAGCTCGAGGAAGGTGCCCGAGTGATCTGGGTCGTCGATCCGGGGTCTGCGGAAGGCCCCAAACAGGTAATTGCGGTTCGACCGGCGACAACACGCAACCGCTGACTCGATGCTGACGGTGCTATCCGCGGTGGCCGCGCTGGTCATGGCGACGGTGCTGTTGTGGGCCGGACTGGAGAAGGTCCGTAGCCTCCGGTCCACCGCCTCCACGCTCCGCTCACTCGGAGTATCGGAGTTCTATGCCCCTTCGGCAGCGGCGCTGTTGGCGCTCACCGAGGTCGGCATCGCACTCGGATTGATCTTCCGGCCCGGCGCGACGTGGGTCCGGGCCGGGGTGCTCGCGCTCGCGCTGGCGTTCGCGTCAGCCGGCCTTTTGGCGCTCGTGCGCGGAGGGTCGATCCGTTGCAACTGCTTCGGTCCGGGGGTCGGCGATCTGGGCGTCGGCCAGATCTGGGCCCTGGTTCCGTGGCTGGCGGGCGCGAGCCTGCTGGCGTGGGCCGCTCCGGAGATCCCGCTCGGGACGGGAGCCGGCCTGCTGGCCACGGTCGCCGGGATCATGGTGCTGGCCAGGGCGACTCCGATTTCACGCGCATGGGCCGAGGCGCGCGCAGATCGCCGCTCGGCCGAGGAAATGTACACGTGGTTACCACGCTGACCCTGGTCGTGGCGGCGCTCGCCCTGGTGATCTTCGTCCTGTTCGGTGCGGTGCTCGAGCTATACCGAGACGTTCGGCAGCTCCGCGACGCGATCGGAATACTCGACCGTCCCCTCGACGTCGTGCTCGGGCCGGTCAAAGGAACCAGGCCATCGCGCCACGGCCTGTTTCCGGCCCTCGACGACACCGGGTCCGCGGTGGTCCTCTTTCTCTCGGATCGATGCGCCACCTGTCGCACGCTGGCGGCCGGACTGACGGAAACCGGCTCTTCGGGGCTTTGGGTGGTGCTGGAGGCCCGCACAATGCAGTCGGCCGAAGGCTTTCTGGAGACCCACGGTGCCCACGGTCTCGATGACCTGAGGACCGAAGGCCGATTCCAGCTCGACGTCGCGGGCGCCATCGCCAGATCGATGGGACTTCGCACGACGCCCGTGGTGATCCGAGTGCAGGACGGTCGGTTCACGAGCGCCACCACGGCTCCATCTCGAAGGTATCTCGCCTCCATCCTCCCGCGCCCTGTCCACCTTGAACGATCCGCAACGCCGTCCGCGATTGAAGAAGGGAGAAAAGCGTCATGAGGGGCATACTCAAATGGTTTTTCGATTGGTGGCGGCGGTGGCTCGACCTCATCAGGCGCCTGCTCGAATGGCTCACGCGGCAGCGCGGAGGCGGCGGCCCGGTCCATGATATTCCGGGATGCTGCGGCTTGGCCGTGCCGGAAAAAGAGTGCAATTGGGTGGGCAGCAAGTCGAGCTTCACGTGTCCCGACGGCTTCCATCCCACGTACTGGGCCTGCTGTGAAGGGACGCAGTTAGTGGCTTGCGGCGAGTGCTCGCAGAGTTCGAGCTCTTGCTACGGGGGTCCGTGGGAATGCTCCATATGGTGGACGATGGGGACGTGCTGAGCGGAGCCTCTGCGCTGGTGCCCGGAATCGGGCTGGCGCTGGCCGCGGTCGCCGGATACTCCCAACTGTTCAGCCCCTGAGGCGTTTCATTCCAGGGGACCCTGGGGCCCCTCGTGCAGGGGACTCGGCGCAGTCGCTGGCTCCGCATACGCATCGCTGCCGCAATGGGCGTCGCGTTTATCGTTGGGTCGACACTGATGTTCGCGGGTGTCTTCCAGGTCGGAAGAGCGCTCGGGGTCGCCACCCTCCCGCTCGGCTACCGATACGGCGTCGCGGCGGCAGGCTTGCTCGCCCTGGCGGCCGTGGACCTGTCCGCTATTCGGAGGGGCACGTTCTGCCCGCTGGGGTGGCGTCGCCAGACGCCCAAGTCGCTCCTTCGCAGCAAGAGGCTCACGCTGACGGCGGCCGTTTGGGGATTCGATACGGGACTTGCGGTGACCACGTTCCGCGTGGCGGCTGTCACGTGGGGTGCGTTGGCGTTCGTTGCCCTGAACCTGTCCCCATGGTGGACGGGAATCGGGTACGGGGTCGCGTTCGTCGTTCCACTCTGCTTCCAACTGAAGATCCACCGGGCGCCTTCATCGAACGGCGGAGAAGGTCGACCGAAAAGCGCCGGCATGGAGCATCTGTTTCGGCAACGCCCACTGCTGCAGCTCCTGTCGGCCGTGTTTTTGTTCGGGGGAGCAGTGATCTTGGTGGCCGGGGGAGTCTGAGCCAACCCTCACGAGTTTCCGCGGAGCGTCCAGATCAGGATCACTCCACACATGCTCATCGCGCCTCCGTACTGGGCCGGCACTTCGGACGCGCTCCGATACGACTCGATTGCAAGCACATCCTCCGGTCGAACCGTGTGCTCCCATGGTATTTCCCGATCCATACCGATCCCGTCGACGAAGGCGCGCGGGAAGCAGAATCCCTCCTCCCGAATCATTGCGCTCGGAATGCCGCCACCGCGCATGAAGATCCGACGCACGCCGCCCACAATGCCGCCGTCCGGCCGGATGGAAACGCCCGGGACTCCTCGCATCAGGTCCGACAGAACTCGAGCACGGTCTCGTCGCTCCTCGACATCCTCCGGCAGGAGATAGTGACCGGTCCCCTCATGCATCCGCGAATAGAAGCCCACCCTGTGTAAGTTGGGCTCTCGCCGCTCGACGGTAACGAGGAGAGAATCGAGCCCGATCGGCGCTTCGGTGACGACGAGAACGACTTCCCGGGTGCCCTGCCCGGAAAGCTCGATCTCCCGTTCGTCGGTCGCCACGTAGCCGAGCCGATCGATCTGAAAGGCGTACACGCCGGGACGACCCACGGGGATCACGAATTCACCATCGTCGTCCGCGAACGCCCCACCCACCGGTTGACCGTCGACATCGACCAACACGACCTCGACGGCCGCGACGGGGCCACCGTCCGCGGCCACAACCCTTCCCATCACGATCTGGGCTGCTGCCGTCTGCGTCGGCGCCATCGAGACGATCAATACCGTGAGCCACCGCATCGCCGAACCGTGGGCGCAAATGAACGAGGTCTTATCTGCACTCAATATAGTGAAGGCTGAACCTTCCACTGGTACCCGCGATGACACGTTGCCCCGGATACGCGTCGGTCACGCGGAGCTCACGCAGCGCGCCCTGATTCCGCGGCAGGGGATCCGCGATGACGAAGTAGCCGGCGCCTTGCCAGGCCGCGATGAACACGTAGTGGGCACCGGTAACCGCCCCACCATGCGTCCATTCTATGACGGCGATGTAGGCGGTGTCCCGGCGGTGGTCGACTGCTCGAAGCGCCACTTCGAGTTCCGCACGGTTTGGCGCCACTCGCGCTACGGCGTTTCGGCCGTAGTCGACGTTGAGCACAGACACGAGATTGTTGAGCGCCGCTCCGGCTTGGCCTGCCGCCACGAAGTTGACCGCGACGCCTCCGGCGGGTGGGATGTTGTGCAGATGGCCACCGGCATGCGCTCCGGCTGCCGCAATGACCGCTGCCTCCGTCGGTACCGGCGCACCGAGTCGGGCCAGGGCCATCCGTACGCAGGCGGGCCCGCACGTCCTGGAGGTTTGCTGGGGGATAACGTCGCGCGCGGTTCCGGTACGATCGATGTACGTCGTCATGTCGACCTCGCTGTGTCCACGCACGCGCCGACCCGGCAAGCCATCCGAACGGTCCTACCGTGCCGACGTGCACGCGCGCCTTGAAACGGACCGTGGTACCTGCAGCAGACGACAACGTCCCTGCTGCAGAGGAACTCGACACCATCCGGTGCGATAGCTTACGCGCAGGAAGCGACCGTTTGAGGACACAGCCGGGTTTCCCTGCCTGCCGGGCTTCTCCCCGCCCCGCCCCCGGAACCGAGCCGGATGCCCGTGCCGGTTGCCCCCCCGACCCGATCCACCCGACCTTTCCACCATGCGTATACTGGTCGTCGAGGACGACAAGAAAGTTGCCCACTTCCTGAAACGGGGCCTCCGCGAAGAGGGGTATTCCGTCGACGTGTCGTTCAACGGCACGGACGGGCTCCTCAAAGCCCGCGTGCACGAGTACGATCTCTTGGTGCTGGACGTCATGCTGCCGGGCCGTAGCGGACTGGAGATCGTCCGGGAGCTGCGCACCCATGAGTCCACGGTGCCGGTGCTGTTGCTCACGGCCCGTGACGATTCCGACGATATCGTCATGGGCTTGGACGCAGGGGCGGACGACTACCTGACCAAGCCGTTCGGGTTCGATGAGCTGGTGGCTCGCATCCGGGCCCTACTGCGTCGCGGCGGAGCCTCCCGGCCGGATCGGCTGATCCAGGGTGACGTAGAGTTGGACCGCGTCTCGCACCGCGCGTACCGTCGGGGCGAACGGCTCGACCTGACGCCCAAGGAGTTTCAACTTCTGGAGCACTTGATGCTCAACGCCGGCCGCGTGGTGCGCCGCACCGAGCTCCTCGAGAAGGTTTGGGACTTGAGCTTCGATCCGATGAGCAACGTGGTGGACGTGCACGTGGGGCACCTCCGCCGAAAGCTCCGGGAAAGCGGCGGAGACCCGCTGATCCGCACCGTCAGAGGTGTGGGATACGTTTTCGGAGGCGGCGACTCCGAATGAGCGGCTCGTTTCGGTTCAAGCTCGCTGCCCGCGCTACGATCGTGGTCGCGCTCGGTCTTCTGGCCCTGTCCGTGATCGCACTATGGGCGCTCAAGCACGTCCTCGACGGCGAGATCGACTCGTCGATCCTGAACGTAGCCTCGATCCAGGCGGCCTCGCTCGCGGACGGACCGTCCGGGGACATGCGTTTTCACGAGTGGGATCTCACCCCCACCGAAGCGGCGTCCGTGCGGGACCTGATTCGCTACGCGCAGGTGTGGCAGGCCGACGGCGTCAGCCTCCTCAGGAACGGCTACATGACCTCGGATCTCGAGTACGATCCGCAGGACCTCGCACGGGCCGCCGGGGGAGAGCTGGTCTGGGCCGAGGGCGTCTTCGAGGATGCGCCGATCCGTACGGTCTACTATCCGCTCGAGCGCCTCGGTGAGGCCCACGAAACCCACATCTTGCAGGTGGCGGCACCCCTCCGAAGCCGCAACGAGTTGCTGCGCCGCACCGCCGGATTTCTCGGGCTGCTCACCGCACTGCTGGCGGTAGCCACGGCAGCAGGCTCGTGGTGGTTGGCCGGCAGTGCGGTTCGGCCCATTCACGAGGTCATCGACCAAGCGGAGGCCATCGGCGCGGGGTCGCTCGGACGGGGGATCCAGGCCTATGCGGACACGCGCGAGTATCGCCGGTTGGTCGATGTGTTGAACACGATGCTCGGCCGCATCCAAAGGGCGTTCGACGCGCAGCGGCGGTTCACGGCCGATGCGAGCCACGAGCTCAGGTCTCCGCTGACCGCAATGCGGGGTGAGATCGAGTTGGCGCTCAGGAGGGACCGCGAACGGGCCGACTATACCAAGGTGCTGGAGAGCACGTTGGAGGAGGTCGATCGCTTGAGCCGGATCACGGAGGATCTGCTCACGCTGGCTCGTTCGGATGCCGGCGCGCTGCGGCCACGCACCGAGCCTCTCGACGTCGGCGAGGTCGCTCGGAATGTCGTGGAGCGCCTCGCCTCCCGCGCGCAGGAGAAAGAAATCGACCTCACGATGGCCACGAACGGCCCGATCTTCGCGGAGCTGGACCCGCGGCTGCTGAGTCAGATCGTCTGGAATCTCGTGGACAACGCGCTGAACTACACACCGTCCGGGGGATCGGTGAGGATCTCCGTGTCGAACGCTTCGGGACCGGTGACGCTGGTCGTGGAAGACACAGGACCCGGCTTGGTTCGCGCGGACCCGGAGATGATCTTCGAGCGGTTCACGCGAGCGGACGAAGCGCGTACGCACAACAGCGAGATCGGCGGCACCGGGCTCGGACTGGCCATCGTCAAGGCGGTGGTCGAGGCGCACGGAGGCAAGGTGCATGCGGAAGATCGGGCCGGAGGCGGCGCTCGATTCCAGGTGCGTCTGCCGACTACGCCGCCCTCGGCGAGCCCTTCAGTGGACTAGCCGCACCCCGAAGCTCAGACGCGCGCCGGACCGATCGGCGTGGAGCTCGGACCCGGGGGGCTCCTCCTCCCGGATCCAGCGGAGGTCCACGTAGGGCGCGAATTTCCGGCGGATCTCGTACCGGGTGCGGACGCCCAACTCGGCCGTGCGGAATCCCGCGTCCAAGCCGAGATCGTCGTCTCTCGCCAACAGCACGTCGAGGTGAGCCAGCGGCTGAAGGATCCATCGCTGGGTGATGAACAGATCCGTTTCGGCTTCGAGCCGAAGACTCGGACGGCCGTTGTCGCTCACGGCCGCGAACAGTCCGACCTCGAACCAATAGGGCGCCAGCCCCATCATGCCCACGGTCAGGTAGCCTTGGGAAATCGGCTCGAGCTCGTGTCGGTATCCGATCACCGCATCCCAGAATCGACGCACGTAGCGGCCGTACAGCAGGGTGACCTCGGCTTCTTCGATCGCGCCGTCGAAGCGCTCACCGTCCGTCTCCCACCAGAGACGATCGAAGTCCGTGCCGATCCAGCCCTCCGCCAGCCACGTGCCGTTGATCCGGCCCTCGGCGTCGAACGCGTCCAACTCGAGCTGAGAATAGTGGAACACGCCGTTGTCGATTTCCTGGCCCTGGCCCGATGACGGCAGGACGCACAGGACCACCGCGAACCCCAAGATACCGATGCGCACGTCGGCTAGTCGGCGTCAGCCAGGCGCTCCGCCACTTCCACCCGGGCGAACATTCCCGTCATCATGTGGAAGAGCAGGTGACAATGGAGCGCCCAGGGACCGGCTTCGTCGAAGGTGAGATGGACCTCGACGGTTTCGAACGGAGGCACGCTGATGGTGTGCTTGCGGGGAGCGTGCCTGGGGTCTTGGCCGTTCTGAAGCTCCATGAATACGCCGTGTAGGTGCATGGGATGCTCCATCATGGTCTCGTTGACGAACCGCATCCGCACGCGCTCTCCGACCTGAAGTCGAATCGGGTCCGACTGGGAGAGCTTCTTGTCGTTGAGCGTCCAGAAGTAGCGCTCCATGTCTCCGGTGAGACGAAGCACGACTTCTTTTTCAGGTTCGCGCACGTCGGCGTTGGGTGCGAGTGCGCGCAAATGCGCGTATTCCAGGCGGGGGTGGACCGTCATGGCGTTCGTCATCCCGCCATGATTCATCCCCGCGTGGTCCATCTCGGCGTGGTCCATGGCTGCGCCCGGATCCGGGGCCATATCCATCCCGTCCATCGACATGTCGTGGCCCTGCATGCGCATGCTGCGGTATGGCCTGGGGTCCAGGGCCGGGACCGGGGCTTGCGCGCCCTGCTGCTCGGCGAGTGTTCCGCGGACATACCCGCTCCGGTCGAGCGTCTGGGCGAAGATCGTGTAGGACTTTCCGGCCTCCGGCTCGACGATCACGTCGTAGGTTTCCGCCACCGCGATCGGCAGCTCCCCGACCTGGACCGGCTCCACGTCCTGCCCGTCGGCTTGCACCACGGTCATCGTGAGGCCGGGGATCTTGAAGTCGAAGTAGGTCATGGCCGCGGCGTTGATGATCCGGAGCCGCACCCGTTCACCGGCGCGAAACAGCCCGGTCCAGTTTTCGTCGGCTGTCCGGCCGTTCAGGAGGAACGTGTAGGTGGCCCCGGACACGTCCGCGATGTCCGTGGGGTCCATGCGCATTCGGCCCCACATGGTCCGGTCACGAATGGTTGCACCCGCGTCGCCGAACAGTCCGCTTACAAACTGCGGTAGCGTACGCTTCCCATAGTTGTAGTAGCCCCCGTTTCCCTTGAGGTTGCGAAGCACCTCCATGGGATTCTCGTCCGTCCAGTCGGACAGCATGATCACGTGCTCGCGATCATAGGAGACCGGATCGGGAGCGGCGGGCCGAATGATGATCGGTGCGTAGACGCCCTGCTGCTCCTGCGCCCCGGAATGGCTGTGATACCAGTACGTGCCGCTCTGCCGCACCAGAAAACGGTACGTAAACGTCTCGCCAGGCTGGATGCCCCCGAAGCTCACGTTCGGCACGCCGTCCATGTCGAACGGAACGAGAAGCCCATGCCAGTGGAGAGACGTGTCCTCATCGAGCCGGTTCGTCACGCGCAGGATCAGCTCCTGGCCTTCGACGAGCTGTAGAAGAGGACCTGGTATCACGCCATTGATGGCCCGCGCGTCGGCGGGCCTTCCGGAAAACGACACGCCCAGACGGTCGATTGTCAGGTCGTATTCGACGCGCTCGGGCGCCTTGCCTTCGCCATGTGGTCGAACCAGCGTCGGCAGTCGGAACCCCAGCCCAGACGCAATCCCCAACCCGGCGGCCGCACGGACGAAACCGCGTCGTCCGATTGGGCCCGCGCCGGTGAACAGGTACGGGAAAGACGGGGCGCCTGAATCGTCGTGCATTCGAGCGCGGGCTCCGGAACAGGAAGGGGGCGAGGGTTCGGGCCTAAATCATGGCGTCACAAGCATGAACGCAGCGTGAAGGTGACATGAAGAAATCTTCATGTCTCGCGGGTCCGCCTTGAGCTACGAAGTGTCGGGTAGACAGCGGTCGGATCTGGTGTATCTTCTACGAAGACTTGCGTAAGAACTCGCCGACAAGGGGAGGGGCATGCCGGACGACATCCGATTCACCGACCGGGAGCTCGACGTGATGAGCGTCCTCTGGCGACTGGGCAGCGGAACGGTTGCCGAGGTTCGCGAAGCGCTTTCGAACGAGCCCGGCTACACGACGGTCCTGAAGATCCTTCAGATCCTGGAGGACAAGGGACACGTCGCTCACGACAGGGAGGGACGCGCCTATCGTTACCGGCCACTCGTCGAGCAGGCCGACGCGGGCGACACGGCGCTGGGCAGTGTCCTCAACAAGATCTTCCACGGATCCGTGGATCTCCTGGTCGCGCAGCTCGTCCGCGAACGCAAGCTCTCCCACAAGGAACTGGAACGCCTGAAGGAGCTGGTGAACACGCTCGAGGCCGAGGAGGATGGGGCATGATGCAGTGGCTGATGTACACGATCGGAGTGGGCTCGCTACTGGCGGGCGCGGCTTGGCTGGCCGAGGCGGCGCTCCGCTGGATGGGACGTCCGACCCGCTGGGCTTGGGTGGCCGGGATCGCCGGATCACTGCTGATTCCTTTGGTGGCGGCATTCGTCGTGGGCACGACCGGCACCGCGGTGCCGGAAGGCACTTTCGTTCCGGTGGACGTCGGATTGGCCGGACTGGAGCTCGGAGAAGTGCTGGCGCCCGCCGCGGGCTGGAACACATGGCTCCTGGTCGCGTGGGCGGCCACCGCCACCCTGGCGACGGGGCTCTTGGGATTGGGGATCTTCAGGCTTCGGCAGGACCGACGGACATGGCGTCGTGCTGCGGTCGACGGCGTTTCGGTCCGGGTCTCCGCGGGTCTCGGTCCGGCAGTCGTCGGTATACTCGAGCCGGAGATCGTGGTGCCGGAAAGCGTGCTGGATCTGCCCACGTACGATCGTGACCTCATCCTGAGGCACGAAAGCGAGCATATCCGCGCCCGTGATCCATGGCTCCTGGCGCTGGCCGGCGGTCTGGTGGCGCTCGTGCCGTGGCACTTGCCCGTGGTCTTGCAGGTGGCTCGGCTGAGGCGCGCGGTCGAGGTGGATTGTGACCGCCGCGTCATCCGGGCCGGCGCGCGGGCCAGATCGTACGCCGAGCTGCTTGTCCGCATCGTGCATGAGCGGTCGGATCTACGCGCTCCGCTTGCCACTCCCGCTCTCGCGGAAAACCGGGGCGATTTGGCGCACCGGATCAAAGCCCTGCGCTCGGATCCGGTCCGGCACCGTCGCCTACGGCTGAGCGGCGCCTTGTTGGCGGCCGCCGCCCTGGTCATGTCCGCATGCGAGATCCCGGTGCCGTCGGTCGACGTCTCCGTGCGTTGGAACGAATCGGAAAAAGAGTCGGAGCCCGCGTTCGCCCTCCGTGAGGGCGTGCCGGACGAAGTGTCGGCGGCGGTGGCGGAATATCAGAGCATGCTGGCTGCTCGTCAGGCCGATCTGGCGGAAGCGGAGAAGAAGCTCGAGCTCGCGCAGGGCAACCTGTCGACCGTGACTCCTCGAGACGCGAGCCCCGATCAGTATCGCGCTCAACAAGACCTCGACGACGCCCGCAAACGCTACATGGAAGCGGAGCGCCGGTACCGGGCGGCCTTGGCGCTTGTGCCGCAAGCGTCCGCAAAGGCCGGCGAAGGCAAGCCGCTCGTCTACGTTGACGGCGAGCGTTTTCGAGGCCAGTTGGAGGAGCTCGATCCCGACGCCATCGACCGCATCGAGGTGCTCAAGGGCTCCGCTGCCGCTTCCTTCGGACCCGAGGCGGCCAGCGGCGTCGTGCAGATCTACCTGAGAAAGAGCCCGATCAACTGAGCCCCATGCGTCGGCGGAGTTGATCGGACATCTCTGCCCGCAGCCGGCTCTGTCGAGCGCCGCGGGTCTCGGCGGGATCGTCTTCCGGTGGTCCTTGTTTCATGATCGCCTTAGTCGTTCGCTCCGGCGGACTCCGACCAATCGGCTGCATCGCCGTCAGGGTCGCCAGACGCTGTGGAACGCGCGTTGATTTCTGCCTGCCGAATCGACACGAAGCGGGTCAGCAGATCCGCCAGCGTGGCATCCCCGTACACCCTGACGGGAGTTGCGCCGAAGTCCTTCTGCAGCTCGACTCGGGTGATTTCACGATCCTCAGCCGGCAGCCTCTTCAGAATCTCCTCGACGAGCTCCGCCTTCTCGGTGGCGAGAGACGGAGATCCCACGCGAGTTTCGTAGTCTTCCGGAGTTGCTACGATCTCGTATTCTGTCTCGTCTCCTTGCATTCCCCGTCTGCCTTCCTGAGGCGTATCGACACACCCGGTAACCGTCCAAATCGCACCCGCTACGGCGATGAAGTGTCGTTTCATGGTCTTAGTCCTCGCAAGTTATTCCGGATGGTGAACTTCACGAGCAAGTACGGGCACGTCCACACCAGTAGGTCTCCCAGGTATCCGTTTCGGCATTCCATACATCGACGCAGATGAACTGCGTCTCACATTCTGCTCCGGCTGCCTCGGCAGATGATCCCCCGCTACCGGAGCACTCAGGATCGGTGCCTTCGTCGATGAACCGTGTATCGCAGTCTCCCTGTTCTGGCTCGCTTCTGAAGCTCCCTAGGTATTGGTAGGCATCAAGCCAGGCGATCGGGCCGTTTGGAGACGTCCGATAGCACTCCGCATTATAGAATGTGCCAATGGCCCGCCATGTCTCGGAGGACGAGAAGTGAATCTGGATGTCCGGATTTCCTTTCGCCTGATACTTCGCGTTGTATTTGAGAAATGTTGGTGGATTGTATGCCATGAGAGTCTGCGGCGCCGGAAAATAGAGTGTGACCCATCCTGTGTTCTTGATTTCCGTGTGCAACTGTACGGGGCCCCAGTGCACATCGTAGCATGGCACGTAATACTTCTTCTGGGCATTCAGGTCAGCCGGAAAAACAAGGAGCGAAACAGCAAAAATCAATGATGCGAATATCCTCGGCCACATGTCTCCTCCCGGACCAGTGTGCTAGGATATACGGAAGATATTCAACGGTGTTACATCGCATATGTATGAGACGGTGAGTGATGGCGCTCCCGACGTCTATTTGGTGCTACATCGAATCGGACTGAAGCTACCTGCGGGCTCGATCCCGACGCCATCGACCGCATCGAGGCGCTCAAGGGCTCGGCGGCCGCTTCCTTCGGACCCGAGGCGGCCAACGGCGTTGTGCAGATCTACTTGAAGAGCCCGATCAACTGAGCCCCATGCGTCGGCGGAGTTGATCGGACATCTCTGCCCGCAGCCGGCTCTGTCGAGCGCCGCGGGTCTCGGCGCGCATGGCCTGCGCGCTGAGGCCGCGGCTCGCTCGACGCTGCAGGCCCGCTCGGAAGTCGGGGTTCGTGGCAATATGGAACAGGAGCTCGTCTCCCACGGTGCCCATGACCCCGCCGAAGCCCCGATCGTCGGTGTTGACCGTGGCCAGGACGGCGTCATGAATCTCCGCGGGATCGTCTTCCGGAAAGTACTGGAGCACGTCGTCGAACGGCCCCGGAGATTCCGGCTGGAATTCCATCATGCCGGCGGCGGGTGGTGAGTCGGGCAGGGAAGCTTCAAGCAGTCGCTTGACGTTCAGAATCCCCGCTCCGTCCTTGTCGGTGTTCCAGTTCGATGGAGTGACCACTCCTTCGGTCACGAGCAGCTCGCGAAACACCGCGACCAAGCCGGCGGGGCCATACTTGGCGAGTAATTGTGCACGGCCGTGGAACGCCAACCACAGGGCGGCTGCGCCCGCCGTCGTCGCAACGGCGAACGAGGTGCCGTAGCCCATACCCTCGGAAAAGGTGGGTGGACTCCCGGTCTTCACACCCGCCCGCCATACACCTTCCCCGGGCGCGGAGATATCCACCTTCCTGCCACGCGCCGTCTTCTTCCAGGGACGGCGCTCGCAGTTGCATGCGCCCACACCGATCACGCGGTTCAACCGGGCGGGGTAGACCACCCACGGCCACACGTTGCCGGCCGCGGCCAACACGATCACCCCGCGGTCGACGGCGAATTTCACGGCACGCTCCAGAGTATCCGACCGGAAAGGCCCGCCGAGGCTCATCGAGATTACGTGGGCGCCCTTGTCGACCGCGTGGTAGATGGCCTTGGACAGCTTTCGGAAATTGAACAGCACCACGGTCGGCGTGACGCGGATGGGGATCAGCGTGGCCTTGGGCGCCACTCCGGAGACGCCCGATGGACCCACCGGATCCTGGGCGCTCATGATGACCGATGACGTGGCGGTGCCGTGGCCCGGCTGTTTGAGAAATCCGGTAACGAGCGGGTCTTCCGGATCCGTATCGTCGTCTTCGAAGTCGAACCCCTTGTTCGGCTTCACCCGACGTTGATTGGGTGCGGACGGCCAGATCTGCGGGTGCTCCGTATAGCCGGTGTCCGGATGTCCCACGACGATGCCCTCGCCGAACCGCTTGCCGCCGGGCTTGGGCGTGAGGGCCCACGCGTTCCCGATCTGGCAGAGCGCGAGAGACCACGCGAAATCGCCCTCCGCGCAGGGCAGGGGCTCGTCACCGGTGAGCCGTGCTTCGGCGGCCATCATCTCGGCTGGCGTCAGCAACTCCTCCGAGCGATGCTCGGGCAGATCGTGCCCCGGCAGCGTGAGCGAGGGTTCGGCGGTGCGCACGTCGCGGTGAGATCGGAGTGCGTGTGTGTAGTTCCAGGCGGTCTGGATCTTGACGGTCTTGTCTTTGGCCTTGCGGGTGACCTCGAAAGCGTCGGACCCCGGTCCCAAAGATCGCACCTGCCACTGTCCCCTGAGCGTCTCCCGGACGACCTTGCGGGCCAGACGTAGCGCGGCCCGCTCTTCCATGCCCTCAGGTCCCACCTGGATGATGAAGCCGTCACAGCGAGGTCTGAGAGACGTCAGCTTCGCTGTCGGCTTCTTACGCTTCCGCGACCTCTTCGGCGTCTTTCGACTAGAGCGCTTCTTTCCCGAACCCTTGCTGTTTGGTGACACCGGACTGCTCCTCGGGACGGAATTCCCCGGTTTCGATGACTCGAGTTCTCACCTGCCTCTTTTTTCCCACCGTCGTGACCCGAAGCACCTTGGGGATGAGGTGGTCCGGGTCGAGAGAGCGCTTGGGAACCTTCTTCGACACGTAGACCGCAACTGCATGCTCCGAGCGGCTACGTCCGCCCTTCGAGATGGTTTTAGCGGTCGTGATGCCCAGGCCCACCACGTTGGGCAGCTCCATGAGCTCGTCCTGGTACCGCTCGATCGCGCGTTCGCACTGGTGCAGTGTGGCCATTGGCTTCTTAGGGGAGCTCCTAGGGAAGCTCCACGTCCAGCAGACGGAAGACGTGCGTGATCCGATTGAATACGCTGGACGAGGGCGAGCCGGCAAAGTGAAGCCCCACGACCCGGCCGCGACTGTTGAGGACGGCCGATCCCGAATCGCCTCCCGCCGTATAGCGTGAGCAGAGGACCTGGTTTCGAAAGCCCACCCGGCCGACCCTGCGGTGGCCTCGGCGCCGGTAATGCGCGGAGCGATGGCCGGGCTTTTTGTATTTGAGCGAAAAACGAAAGTGCACATCCTGAATCACGCCGGTGGTGAAGTCGGTCGTGCGCCCGACCTTCCGGACCACCATGCCCCTCCGTACCGTACGGCCGACGCCGACGGGCTCGATTCCGAGCAGACGGATGATCCTGGTGACGTCCCGCGATTTGTCGACCTTGGCGATGGCAGCATCGACCAGGTTGGGGAAGCCCGTGTCGGTGAACTCGAACGGGACGAAGTCGGCCAGCTCGCCGATCCGGTCCGCGGGCAGCCCGCCCCCGTCGAAGTCTCCGGGCTGGAGTGTGTCGTCCCCGACGTGGGCCACTCCCTCGTCAGCCAGCACGTGGGAGTTCGACAGGATGTAGAGGCCGCGCTTCTTCCCGCGCTTTCGGACCAGACAACCGAATGTGCCGACCGTGACGTCCGGATGTCCCACACCACAGCCCGGCATGGCCGGGCGCGCGCGCTCGGTGAACGTCTCCCGCTCCAGTTGGCCGATGGCGATCACGTCGGTGGGAGCCTTCCCGACTTCGGGAATCGCGACCTGCTTGGGCACCGGGTTGCTGAGTCCCGACGTGGGACGCTTCTCATCCACGTAGACCCTTAAGGACAACTCCTCGGTCTCGGCGCCCTTGGTGATCTTGTTCCCGATCCCCACCCCCTGAATCCCCGGGCCCGCCGTCCAGGACAGCGATCGCTGCTGGATGCGCTCGGTCTGCCGACGAAACCCTTCGGTGGAGAACGCCTCGCTCGCGATGGCCCGCGGAGCTTGGGCACCCGCGCCCTCGGTTACGACATCCAACGCCAAGAGCAGTTCGTTTTCCGTCATGATGCCGCCTTTGCCAGTGTCGGTCGGGTACGACGCGCCCCCGCATCGTACGCCGTTCCGCATCCCGTTACCTACTTCGCGCAGGATGGGAGGCGGGGCGGACAGGTGGCGACGATGTCGACGGCGCTTGTCCGGATTTCGAGTCGGCCTACGCGTCCATAGTCAGGCGAAACCAGGCGCGAGGGATCGTCTCGGGGTCACGGCTCGGCCCCGACGGTCGGGTCCAACCCGACCCGATGGTGGTGATGGTGTCCCCTCCGACCTGGCCTGTGTTCATTCACAGCCGAGGAGAGGCTCCATGCCCAAGGGTGGTCAGACTGGACTGGAGAACAAGACGGTCCTGCACATCGCGAAGGTCTACGCGTTCCGGAAGATGTCCAAGCTGAACGACGAATACCTGGTGGAGAGCGAAAGACATCCGCCGACCATAGCTCCGCTGCCGGAGCCCAGGATTCCCACCGCGACGTGCTGCATTCGCATCAAATCGACGGGGAAGTTCTTCATCGGATTCAGTGGGCACGGGATCCAAGAGCGGTACCTACACAAAAACCTGAAAGCCTTGATGCAGAAAAATAAGTCGTTCATGGCGTGGGACATTTCGAACTGTGCGGAGATCCACGCCTTTCACCGGCTGCTTACCGAAGTACCCGATGTCACGCTCAACGATCTCGAAGCGGCCACCGTGCACACGCAGACGGTCAACCTCATGGATCCGTGCTCGAACTGCATCTTCCTGTTTGTCAAAAGCGGTGCAGCGGTGACGATGAATCAGCACTAGTCGTGGCCCCTCCGTCAGCGCCTCCAGGTCATCCCGACGTCGAAGCTGGGATGGAATGCGACCGGGTGGTAGTAGTTGAAGAACACGATGTTTCCGGTCTGCTCGATGATGTCCCGGGTCTCCGTGAGCTCCCAGGACTCGGCGTCGCCATAGTAGAGGGCGCGTAGCCGCATGGCGCCGAAAGCGGACCACTTGGGGCCGATCACCCAGCTCAGCTCCAACCCGGCGTTGGCGCCCCAGGCCCACCAGCTCCGGTCGGACCAATCGATGAGCGCGGGCTCGGTCTCCAACGGGCTGGCCCCACTCGTCCGCATGTCCCTGAGAGAGTCGAAGCCGCTGATACGCCACCGACGGTCCCAGCTCCAGTCTGAGGTCCCACTGCTGCGTGCCGCGAATCCGCAATCGGACGGCCAGGTCGGTGCCGTACGTGGCCAGTCCGCGCTTCACCTCGGTGGGGGTGTTGCCCGGCCGGAGCGGCGAGTACCTGCCGAGCGATTCTCCCCAGACACCGTACAGGGAAAGGCGAGTCTCCTTGAGGCTTCCCAGCCGGTAGCCCACCGTGCCGCGCAGCCCGAACCGCCACTGGGCCCGCTCGATGTACTGCGGGGCGGCGTCCCCGCCCGGGAAGCTCAACAACACCACCCCGTCATGGATGTTGCTGGGGTTCGTGCCCATGAGCGCCAGCGAAAAGTTGAGCCTGGGAATATCGTATCCGAACTGAACGGCGGGGCGTCCCATGCGCCGGCCACCCTGCCTGGTCTCCACCACGAGCACGCCGGATTCCCCCTCCTGTCCGTACAGCGTGGTGGCGTGGAGTGGGCTGAGGACTTCGAATCGCTCCACCGATTCCGGGTCGATCAGGTAGATCACGTCCTCGGGGTCGGGCATGCGCACGCCGTCTACGTACACCGCCATGGACCGACAAAAATCCCGGCCCGAAGCGTCTCTCCCTCTGCGGGTCACCCGGGAGTGCTCCATGCACACCCACGTGCCCATCTCGATGACCGAGAGTCCGGGCACACCAGCCTGCACCAACAGGTCGGCCATGTTGCGAACGCGGGGGAGAACTTCCTCGATCTCCGGCCGTGTCATCCCGTCGAACCGGCGTCCCTCGCGAAAGACCTCGTCCCGAACGGCGCTGCGCGCCACCACCGTGATGGGCTCGAGCGGGATCGCGTCGACGCCCAGCGAGAAGCGGAGGTCGAGGCGTTCCCCGGCACCCACCGTGATCGTGTCGGAGTGCACTTCGTACCCGGGCTGGCTGACCCGCAGGGCATAGGTGCCGGGAATCAGGTCTTCGAACTCGAACAGGCCCTGCTCGTCGGTGGTGGCGCGGCGATCGGTTCCAACCAACAACACGTCGGCGCCCGCGACTACGGTTTCCGAAGCCTGATCGACCACCCGGCCCGTGATGGCGGCACGGGACGCCTCCTGGGCGACCAGGGCCGTTGTCCACAGCATAGCCGCGAACACGAGCGGAGCTCCGGAAAGCGTTGCGAGACCGAATCGGCGCATGGCTGGGATCCTCCTGCGGGATCGGGTGCTCGGGTGCGGTGCCGCGCGCGGCCGATCCCATATCACCTGCCGACGATCGCACCGCCGCCCACTACCCTTACGATGCCGTACACCATTTTGCTACCGTCACGGCCGCTCCGAAGAGCTCTCCGGATGATCGGCTGGGCCGGCGGGTTGAAGGCGGCGCAGTTTCTTACGTACTTTCCGGGCGTGCGACAACTCCGCTCCAACATTCCCCAGTGAAGCGGCGCCTTAGCGCCGGTGCCGGGCCGGCATCGGTGGCGTTTCGGATCGGTTCCTTCCAAACGGTAACGATGGGTCGGCTTGAATGAGGCTTTTCGTCGCGTTGAACTTCACGAAACAGGAGCGCCAGCGGGTGCATCGGGCAGCGCGCCCCCTGCGAGAGGCCGAGCTACCGGTGCGCTGGATCGATCCCGACTCGTATCACCTGACGCTCAAGTTCCTGGGCTCGGTCGATCAGCGCAGGCTGGAAGAGATCGTAGCCGTGGTCGATCGCGTCGCCAACGCCACCCGTCGATTCGACATGGACCTCCACGGGTTCGGCGCCTTTCCGACCATCCGACGTCCTCGGATCATTTGGGTCGGCGCCGATCCCTCTCCCGCGCTCCGGTGCCTCAAGCAGGACGTCGAGTGGGGCCTGGCCGACAAGGGGTTCGACCGCGAGACGCGCGCCTTTCACCCGCACGTGACCGTAGGGAGGGTGGACGGAGAGCAGGGCGCCGGCGTGTTCAGGGGCCTGGACGACCTGGCTGGCGGCCTCCAGTTCCGCGCCAAGATCCCGCTCAAGTGGCTGGATCTCATGCAGAGCGAGCCCGTGAAGTCGGGCGTGCGGTACCGTCTCGTGCATCGAGGCGAGCTGAAACGGGTATGACGGCTCGCACCACCACCGTCCGCCCGTCCGAGAGAGGGTCATGAAGTCCATCAAGAGCTGTCTTGGCACGATCACCTCACTGCTGCTGTTGGTGGTTGTCGCGTATGCGGGTTGGCGTTGGGGAGACCCCGTCTTCCCACGCCTGGAGCGGCTGGTCGGAATCGAGCGCATGTCCACGGACGACGTCCTCGCCTCCCCGGAAGTCGCGGCCGCCGCCCAAGCCCGGTATGACCGCCTCGTGGAGACGGGCGGACCCGGCGAGGTGAGGTTCAACGAAACCGAGCTGACCAGCCTGCTCCAGCATGCGGTGGCCGATCACCTTCCGGACGGAGTGGGCGATCCTCGGGTGAGCCTGGTCGACGAGCGAGCTCAGGTTTCCGCGCGGGTGGACCTGGCCGGCATCCCGTCCTTCCCGGACCTGGGTGAGTTTCTCCAGTTCCTTCCGGACACCGTGACCGTGTCGGTGCGCGGCGCGCTCATCCCGTTCGACGGCTCCGGAGCAGCCCTGATGGTGGACCGGGTGGACGCCGGCGGTGTGCGTTTGCCGCGCAGACTGATCTCACCGCTGCTCTCCTCGCTGGGCCGCACCGATGCCCCCGGACTCCCGGACGAGGCCATTCAGGTGCCGCTGCCCGAGGGGGTGCGAACCGCCTACGTCGAGGATGCGCGCCTGGTCCTCGTTTCGGAGAACTGACCGTGGCAAAGATCCTCGTCATCGACGACGAGTCCTCGATCCGCGATGCGCTACGGCAGTTGTTCGAGTACGAAGGACATTCGGTCGAACAGGCCGAGTCCGGCATGGACGCGCTGGACGTGTATCCGTCCACCCGGCCCGACCTGACGTTTTTGGACGTCAAGATGCCGGGCATGGACGGACTGGAGGTGCTCAAGCGCATCCGCGAGATGGACGTCCAGGCCACGGTCGTGATGATCTCCGGACACGGCACCATCGACACGGCGGTCGAGGCCACGCGCCGAGGCGCGTACGACTTTCTCGAAAAGCCCCTCGACACCGCCCGCTTGTTGGTGACGCTCCGTAACGCGCTCGAGTGGCGGGGCCTGACCGGGACCGTTCAGCAGCTCAAGAGTGAGGTCGAGAGCCGCTACGAGATCGTCGGGAAGTCGTTCGGAATCCGGCAGGTGTTGGAGCGCATCGAGCGGGTCGCTCCGGCCGACGCGCGCGTTCTGATCACGGGGGAGAACGGCACCGGCAAGGAGCTCGTGGCCCGTGCCATACACCGGCTGTCGGACCGGGCCGCCGGTCCGTTCGTCGAGGTGAATTGTGCGGCGATTCCGTCCGAGCTGATCGAGTCCGAGCTCTTCGGGCACATCAAGGGCTCGTTCACCGGGGCGGTGGCCGACCGTTCCGGCAAGTTCGAGCAGGCGGACGGCGGCACCCTGTTCCTGGACGAGGTGGGAGACATGTCGGGCGCCGCGCAGGCCAAGGTGTTGAGGGCGCTGGAAGAGGGCGTGATCACTCGGGTGGGCGGCGCGAAGGCCATCTCCGTCGACGTGCGGGTGATCTCCGCCACCAACAAGGACCTCTCCGACGAGATCCAGAACGGACGCTTCCGGGAGGATCTGTTCTACCGTCTCAACGTCGTGCCTATCCAGCTTCCTCCGCTTCGCGAGCGGCGGGACGACATCCCCATGCTCGTCCAACACTTCTCTTCGCGGATGGTTAAGTCCGATCGGGGCATGCCGCGTGAGTTTTCGGATGCGGCCGTGCAGCGGCTGCAGGAGTTGGACTGGCCCGGAAACGTGCGGGAGCTCCGCAACACCGTTGAGCGACTGATGATTCTGGCCACGTCGGATCCGATCAGCTCTGACGACGTAGATCGGCTCGTCCGGGGCCGGGATGCGGCCACGGGACTGGGGACGGAGCTACTCCAATCGGAGTCGTTTTCGGACTTCAAGGATGCAGCCGAGCGCGCGTTCATCCTGCAGAAGCTCCGAGAACACGAGTGGAACGTGTCCGAAACGGCGCGGAGCGTCGGCATGCCCCGCTCCAACCTCTACAAGAAGATCGAGAAGTTCGGCCTGGTCAGGGACGACTGACGCCACGACCGACGCCGCACGCCCGGGTCCACTAGCGAATCCGCGCTCCACCCGGCAGGTGGTACAGGGCCTGGACGGTTCTGAAGTCCCGGGCCGTCAGCCGCACCGCCGTGTTTTCCGGATACATCACGTCGTGCTCGGAGTCGCTGTGCGGCAGCCCGAGCGCGTGTCCCATCTCGTGCGCGGCGGTGAGCTCCACCTCTCGGACCGAGAGCGGAACGGATGCGTCGTAGGGGCTGGTCGTGACAAGCGCGAAATCCGCGACCCGGAACGTGACCCTTCCGGCGGCGTCCAGCCACTCGGTCCGAGCTTGTCCCAGGCGGTTGTCCGACAGCTCCGCCGCCCACCGCACGGTGATGTCGGCTTCTTCGGACGCGGCCCCCCGTCCGAGCACGCGGATGGACATGGGATATCCGTCCCAGGCCAGGATCCCGCGCCTCGCCGCTTGCTGGAGCTGGAGGGCCCGCCCCGGGCTTTCGCCGGCCGGCAAAGGAATGCGCACGGTGATCGTGCGATCGGTGTCGGGCCAACGGAGCAAACGCATCTCGTCCGTTTCCCGCAGCTTGGCACACAGGTAGCCGGATCCCGGACAAACCTCTCCCTGGTCCAGCACCAGCTCCGCCGCAGAAACGTAGGTCCGCCCCTCCGACGTCGCCTGGCACTGGGCGCCCTCCGGGCACTCGACGGCCGGTGTGTTCTCGGGCGTACGAAGCCGCACGTGCCAGAAGGCGCCGCCAACCACCAGCAGTCCAACGACCACGAGTCTCGTAGGGTTCACGTTTATGTAGCCACTCGTTTTCGTGACGAGATGTCGACGGGAGCGCCGGCTATCCCCAGCTCTCGGCCACCCCACCGAGGAGCTGTTGCCAGCGTGCATCTTCGGCAAAGCGCACGAACTTGGCCAGCGCGCTGAAACTCCTTCCGTCGCACGGGGTGAGCGGTGGGTACGTCGATCATCCTTCCATTCACCGAGAGGGCCATGAGCACCGCGTTCCAGAACTTCATCGATGGCCGCTGGGCCGACGCCGCTTCGGGCGATCGGTTCGAGAACCGCAACCCGGCTCGCGAGTCGGACCTGATCGGCAGCTTCCCCCGGTCGGGCAGTGAGGACGTTGAGCGCGCCGTTCGCGCGGCTGCCCGCGGATTCCGAACCTGGAGTCGTGTGCCGGCGCCTGAGCGCGGGGCCGTGCTCAAGCGCGTGGGCGATCTGATGACCGAGCGGAAAGACGAGTTGGCCCGCATCGCCACTCGTGAGATGGGCAAGGTGCTCGCTGAGACCCGCGGCGACGTGCAGGAAGGTATCGACACGGCCTACTACGCCGCGACGGAAGGTCGACGCCTGTTCGGACACACGGTGCCGTCGGAGCTACCAAACAAATGGGCCATGACCTATCGTCGGCCCATCGGCGTCTGCGGCATGATCACGCCGTTCAACTTCCCCATGGCCATCCCGACCTGGAAGATCTTTCCGGCGCTCCTGTCGGGGAATGCGATCGTCTTCAAGCCCGCCGAGGACGTGCCGCATACTGCGACGGTCCTGGTAGAAATCCTCCTGGAGGCCGGACTCCCGCCCGAGGTGATCAACCTCGTCCACGGGTTCGGCGAGGAAGTCGGAGAGCACATCGTCCGCCATCCGGACGTCCCCGTCATCTCGTTCACCGGGTCCACCCTGACCGGTTCGAGGATCGGGGAGATCTGCGGTCGCATGCACAAGCGCCTGTCGTTGGAGATGGGCGGTAAGAACGCCCAGATCGTCATGCCCGACGCGGACATGGATCTGGCCCTGGACGGGGTCCTCTGGGGCGCGTTCGGCACTACGGGGCAGCGGTGCACGGCCACGTCGCGGCTTCTCCTGCACGCGGACATCGAGCGGGAGTTCCTGGACGCGCTCCAGGCTCGCATGGGCGAGTTGCGGCTGGGTGACGGGCTCATGGAAGACACCGACGTCGGTCCGTTGATCAACGCGGCCGCGATGGACAAGGTCGAGCGCTACGCGGGTGTGGCGGCGGAGGAGGCCGAGGTGGCGGTGGGCGGCATCCGCCCGTCCGGAGCACACCTTTCGGAGGGCCATTTCTTCCCGCCCACGCTCGCTCTCGGAGTCCAGCCGGGAAGTCGGATGGCCACTGAAGAGATCTTCGGGCCGGTGCTCAGCGTGATTCGGTTCTCGGATTTCGACGAGGCGGTGCGAATCAACAACGAAGTGGACTACGGCCTGTCCAGTTCCGTGTACACGACCGACGTTCGGACAGCGTTCCGCGCGTTCGCGGAGTTGGACAACGGGATCACGTATGTGAACGCGCCCACGATCGGGGCCGAGGCCCATCTCCCGTTCGGCGGAGTCAAGGCGACGGGGAACGGGCACCGCGAGGGCGGCTGGGAAGTATACGATTTCTACACCGAAACGAAGGTCTGTTACCTGGACTACTCCGGACAGCTCCAACGCGCCCAGATCGACAACTACTGATCTCGACGATGCGCGCTCCCCGAGGCCGGCGTCCCTTCCGCGAGAGGCGCCGGCCTCGCTCATGTGCGGGTGTTTGGGGCGCGGCACCGTCCTTGCTCTCTCCGGAGGAAGATGAGCGCGCGAACAGGTGCGTGCGACGGGGCTTCAGGGGTGTCCGGAGGTTTTGGTGTACCAGCAGGCGAACGCGGGACCGGCAAGAGCACGTTGGGATGCGTGCGCGGATTTCGTCCGGTCTGCCTTCTTGTTCCTGCTCGTGCTGGGACTGACCCGCGCCCTGGTGTTCGACGCCTTCCGCATCCCCTCTTCCTCCATGGAAGGGACGCTGCTCGTCGGCGACTTCCTTCTGGTCAACAAGACCGCGTTCGGGATGGAGCTTCCCGGCACCGGGATCATGCTGGGTGCGTTTTCCGATCCCGAGCGGTCAGACGTGGTCGTTTTCCATCCACCGCACGAGCCCGACCGCTACTACGTGAAGCGCATCGTCGGGCTGCCCGGCGACACCCTCCAGATGCGGGATAAGGTGCTGTACGTGAACGGCGAGGTCGCACAGGAGCCGTATGCGATACACGACCCGGAGTCGCGCGACAGCTTCCACCCGGCAATGGCGTGGCAGGGGACGTACCGACCCTGTGACGTATTCGCCGCGCGACGTCCCACCCGCAACAACTGGGGGCCCGTCATCGTGCCTCCGGAGCGCTATTTCGTCCTGGGCGACAACCGCGACAATTCCGAAGACTCGCGCTACTGGGGCTTCGTGGAGCGGGACCGAATCCTGGGTAAGCCCTGGCGCGTGTACTATTCGTCCGACCCCGACGCCACGAGCGGTTCCGCCCTGCTCGCCGGCGTGCGATGGGGGCGGATTGGCGGACGCATCCGCTGACCCTCCCGAGCCCGGGCGAATCCGCCTCGGTTTCCGCAGCCGAATCCGTTGACACTCTTCTGGTCTTCGGATATCATTTCTAGCTTCGTCGCTTACGCGTTCTTGCCCGTTTTCGACCCGGCTGAATGAAGACCTACGTCCCCGGAAAAAAGGAGATCGAGCGAGGCTGGTGGCTCGTGGATGCCGCCGATCGGCCGCTCGGTCGCATGGCGACCCAGATCGCCCGGGTGCTGAGAGGCAAGCACAAGCCGCACTTCACGCCCCACCTCGACACGGGTGATCACGTGGTCGTGATCAACGCGGAGAAAGTTCGGCTGACCGGTAACAAGGCGGAGCAGAAGACGTACTTCCGTCACTCGGGCTACATGGGCGGAGAACGGCACATCCCGTTCAAGACCATGATCGAGCGGCACCCGGAGCGGGTCATCGAACTGGCGGTCCGGGGAATGTTGCCGAAGAACAAGTTGGGCCGTGAGCTGCGGAAGAAGCTCAGGGTCTACGCAGGTAGCGAGCACCCGCACGTAGGCCAAGATCCACAGCCGTTGGAGATCTGAGAGAGGACCGGACGCCTGACGCCATGGCACAACAAGATCACATTCAGACGGTGGGCCGCAGGAAGACCAGCATCGCGCGGGTTTCCCTTCGTGCGGGCTCGGGTGCCTGGGTGGTCAACGGCCGGCCGCTCGCCGAGTATTTCCCGCGTCCGTGGCACCAAAAGCGTGCCGAGGAGCCACTCGAGGTCACCGAGTCGCAGGGCACGGTGGATATCACCGTGCGCGTGAAGGGCGGAGGCCTCACGGGACAAGCGGATGCGATCCGCATGGGCTTGGCGCGTGCGCTGCTGGAACGAGACCCCGAGCACCGGGCGGTGCTGAGGGGAAGGGGGCTTCTCTCGAGAGACGCCCGCAAGGTCGAGCGCAAGAAACCCGGCCGGCCCAAGGCCCGCAAGCGCTTCCAGTTCAGCAAGCGTTAGGGGAGCCGTTGGAGCACCTCGCCATTGGAACCGCCGTGACCGGTCCGTCGCGTGCGCAACCGCCACTCTGAGGGCCGTACCGTATGGAGCAGATTGGACTGAACCAGATGCTGGAGGCCGGCGTCCACTTCGGGCACCGGACCCGCCGCTGGAACCCGAAGATGCGCAAGTTCATCTTCACCGAGCGGCACGGGATCCACATCATCGACCTGAGGAAGACCGCGGAGCTGCTGGACCGCGCGCGGGCCGCGCTGCGGGAAGTCATCATGCGGGGCGACAAGGTCATGTTCGTCTGTACCAAGGGACAGTTGCGCTCGATCGTGGAGCAGGAGGCCGAGCGCTGCGGGGCCTTCTACGTCACGGAGCGTTGGCTCGGCGGAATGCTCACCAACTTCCAGACCATCCGGAAGCAGATTCGGCGGCTTAAGGAGTTGGAGCGGGGACAAGAGGAGAACCGCTTCGAGTTCTACACCAAGAAGGAGCGGCTGCTGCTGGAGCGGGAGCGGCGCAAGCTGGACAAGTACCTGTCGGGTGTGAAGGACATGAACCGGCTGCCCGGTGCGCTCTTCGTGGTGGATGCGCGCCGGGAGGCGATCGCGGTGCGCGAGGCCAACCGGCTGGGCATCCCGATCGTCGCCATCACCGACACGAACGCGGACCCGGACCGGATCGACCATCCCATACCGGGGAACGACGATGCGATCCGTTCCGTGGGACTGCTGGCCAAGGCCATCGCGGACACCGTGGAGATCGCTCGGCGTGACGTACCCGAGGAAGAGCTCCGGCGGGCCGAGGAGATGGAGGCGACCACCTACTCGACCGAGACCGGCGAGAAGGCCGCCGCGTCCGACGACCGCCGACGCCGTCGGCCGCGCCGCAGGCGGCGGCCGCGGCCGGAGGTCATTGCCCAGCACCTCAAGAGCACCGAGACCCCGGATGCCGACGCCCCGGAAGCGGCTCCGTCCGAGCCGGCCGCGGAGGCGTCCACCGAACCCGCTCCGGCCGCCGAGACGGCCCCCGCCGCCGAACCGGCTCCGGAAGCATCTGCCGAACCGGCCGCCGAGCCGCCCGAATCAAAGGGTGACGGCGAGGAGGCCTGACCTCGAAGAAGCCAGGAGCACTCCGGAGCCACTCCGGTTGGCAGCAGCTAGGCGGCGGCAGGTCGGCGGAAGCACTCCATACCGACTTTCCGCCGTTTTTCTTGGAATAGCGCTAACACTCAACAGGACCTCAGATGTCGATCAGCGCCAAGGATGTGAAACAGCTCCGCGATCGTACCGGCGCGGGGATGATGGATTGCAAGAAGGCACTCGTGGAGACGAACGGCGACATGGAAGCCGCCATAGATCTGCTTCGTACTAAAGGAGCGGCCAAGGCGGCCAAGCGGGCGGAGAAGTCCACGAACGAAGGCACGATCGGCAACTACGTGCACTTCGACAACCGCACCGCCGTCATCGTCGAGCTGAACTGCGAAACCGATTTCGTGGCGAACACGGACGACTTCAAGCAGCTCGCCAAGGACTTGGCCACACACATCGCGGCCATGGACCCGATGGCGGTGACAGTCGATCAAATCTCGAACGATGTCGTCGAGCGGGAGCGCCAGATCTACCTGGAGCAGGTACGCTCCGAGGGCAAGCCCGAGAACGTCCAGGAGCGGATCGTCGAGGGGAAGCTCCGCAAGTTCTTCCAGGACCGGGTGCTGATGGAGCAGCGCTACGTCAAGGATCCCGACAAGAGCATCGGCGACCTCATCACGGAGACCTCGGCCAAGACCGGCGAAAAGGTGGAGATCGCCAGGTTCGCACGGATGCAAGTGGGCTCTCGCTAGGGTGCCAACACCGATGAAGTACGGGCGAGTCCTGCTGAAACTCTCCGGTGAGGCGTTGGCGGGCGGGAAGCCGTTCGGCATCGACCCACCCGCCATCGACCGCATCTCCGATCAGGTGTTGGAAGTCCACGAGATGGGCGTGGCCCTGGGATTGGTCATCGGGGGTGGAAACATCGTTCGTGGCGCCGTGGCCTCCGAGCAGGGCATGGACAGGGTTTCCGCGGACTATATGGGAATGTTGGCCACGATCATGAACGCGCTGGCCCTCCAGGACATCCTGGAAAAGAAAGCGCTCGAAACGCGGGTCATGACCGCGATTCGCATGGACGAGCTGGCGGAGCCCTATATTCGGCGACGGGCGCTGCGGCACCTGGAGAAGGGTCGGGTCGTAATCTTTGCGGGAGGTACCGGGAATCCCTACTTCTCAACCGACACCGCGGCCGTGCTCCGCGCGATCGAGATGAACGCCGACGTCGTGATCAAGGCGACGAAGGTGGATGGCGTGTACGATTCGGATCCGGTCAAGAACCCGTCCGCTGCCAAAATTCCCGAGATCTCGTTCCAGCAAGTTCTCGCTCGGGAGTTGGCGGTCATGGACGGGCCGGCAGTGTCCCTTTGCAAAGAGAACACTCTCCCGATCATAGTATTGAATTTGGAGAAGGCCGGATCCGTATCCCGAGCCGTGCGGGGTGACCCCGTGGGAACGCTCGTCTCCTGACCGAAGTAGACGGGCGTTGCGGCCCGGACTCCCGGGCCGGCCGCGGTGGATCTCCCGCGAGGGAAACACGGAGGAACGCGTGCCAACGTTGAAAGAAACCGAAAAACACATGGAAGACGCGATCGAGGCAATGCGTCGAGAGTTCGCCTCGGTTCGTACTGGCAAGGCCACGCCTGCGCTGCTGGATACGGTGCGGGTCCAGGCCTATGGGGCCAAGATGCCCGTCAACCAAGTGGCGACGGTCAGCACGCCGGAATCCGCGTTGCTGGTCGTGCAGCCCTTCGATCGGTCGATCATCGCCGATATCGAGCGCGCCATTCTGACGGCGGACCTGGGTCTCAACCCGTCCAACGACGGCACGCTGATCCGTATTCCCATCCCGCCGCTCAACGAAGAGCGGCGCAAGGAATTCGTACGTCTGCTCCACAAGATGGCCGAAGAGGGCCGCGTGTCGCTGCGACACGCGCGCCACCGCGCCAATGACGATATCAAGGCGCAGGTCAAAAACCACGAGCTCGGCGAAGACGACGGCCATCGGCTTCTGGAACGCGTGCAGAAGCTGACCGACCGCTACAATGCGCTGATCGACGAAATGCTGGAGCAGAAAGAGAAGGAGGTCCTGGAGATCTAGTGGACTGTAACGGGGGACCGGCATACGGAATCTCGGATCGTCGCGACGATGGCTGCCGACCTACTTGACCAGATCCGTCTGAACGGAGCGGTGCCCCGGCACGTGGCCATTATCATGGACGGCAACGGTCGCTGGGCCAGCCAGCGGGGCCTTCCTCGCCACGCTGGACATCGCACCGGCATGAAGGCCGTGCGCGAGACCATCGAGGGCGCAGCGGAGGCCGGACTCGAGATCCTGACCCTGTTCGCGTTCTCCACGGAGAACTGGCAGCGGCCCCACCGAGAGGTGTCGGCGCTGATGGGGCTTCTGCGGCTCTACGCGGAGAAGGAGAAACGCTCGCTCCGCGCACAGGGGGTCGAGGTCCACATTCTGGGCGAGACCGAACGCCTCGACGAAGCGACGCGGGCAGCCGTGGATCGAATCGTGGAGTACACACGGGGCGGAGCGAAGCTTCGTCTCAACTTGATGCTCTCGTACGGAGGCAGGGAGGAGATTGTCCGGGCTGCCCGGATCGTGGCCGAGCGCGTGCGCTCCGGCGACCTCGAGCTGGACGACGTGACCCATGAGTGCTTCGCGTCCGCGCTCTTCACCCACACCCTCCCCGATCCGGACCTACTCATCCGCACGTCCGGTGAGTTTCGCTTGAGCAACTTCATGCTGTGGCAGCTTGCGTACACGGAGTTGCACATCACCCCGGTGCTCTGGCCCGACTTCGGACGGCGGGACCTGTTCGAAGCCATCCTCGATTACCAGAGGCGGGAGCGACGCTTCGGCCGGGTCGTGGCGGGCTGATCGACCGGTGACCGACGCAAAAAAGGGGCGCGAGCTGACCCAGCGGCTGTTGGTGGCCGCGGTCGGGATTCCGCTGTTGGTGGTCGTCATCTATCTGGGGCGGTGGCCACTGGCGGCGGTCCTCGGATTCGTGACCGTGTTCGGGATTCGGGAAGTGTCCCACCTGGCCATGGCTCGCGGAGTGCGACTCTTCACCGGGCCTGCAGTGGTGGCCGGATTGCTCTTGGTCGCTGCGGCCGCGTGGGAGCCTCAATGGCACCTGTGGGCCGACCGCACGGCGGCTCTGGCGCTGGTGCTGACCCTGGGAGCCATGATCGGCGCGGTGTTTTGGCGCGCCGTCGACGAGCACCCGCTCGGTGTGGTCGGAGGAACCGTCACGGCGGTGCTCTACGTGGGCGGCACGCTGTCGTTCGCGCTGCTCATTCGCCATTTCGGCACGACCCGCGCCTTCGCGGGGGGCACGGACCCGGCGGCATGGGAAGGCACCGTGCTGCTCGTCTTTCCGATGGTCGTCACCTGGTTCGGTGATTCCGTGGCCTACTTCAGCGGCAAGCGGTGGGGCCGGGCCAAGCTCGCTCCCACCGTGAGTCCGAACAAAACCGTGTTGGGAGCAGTCGCGGGCCTGGCGGGCGCCGGATTCGCAGGTGGCGTTTGGGGAGCGGCGGCCCTTTCGCAGACGGAGATTCTTCCGGTGCCCTGGGGCGTCGCCGTCCTCATGGGCCTGGTGCTGGGCGCGCTGGCCCAGGTGGGCGACCTGGCCGAGTCCGTGCTGAAGCGCGAGGCCGGCGTAAAGGATTCCGGACAGTTGCTCCCCGGCCACGGCGGCATCCTCGACCGTTTCGACGCGTTGTTCTTCACGATCCCCGCCGCCTTCGCGTTGTTCGTGCTGTGGGAGCGAATCGGATGAAGACCGTCGTCGTCCTCGGCTCAACGGGCTCCATCGGAGAAAGCACGCTCGCGGTGATCGAGCGTCATCCTGAGCGTTTCCGCGTCGGCGGACTGGCTGCCCACCGGTCGGCCGGGACCCTGGCTCGCCAGGCCGCGCGCCATCCGCACGCACGGGTCGTGTTGGCAGCGGATGATCAAGCGCACACGGGCGGAGATCGCTGGAGCTACGGGCGGGAGGCCATGATCGCGCTCTGCGCGGAGCCGGGCACGGATATCGTGGTGAACGCGATCGTCGGAGCGGCAGGGCTGGAGCCCACCCTCCGCGCGTTGGAGGCTGGCAAGCGGCTGGCCCTGGCGAACAAGGAGTCGCTGGTTGCGGCCGGAGAGTTGGTGCTGCGGGCGGCACAGCGGGGCGGAGGAGAGTTGGTCCCGATCGATTCCGAGCACTCCGCGATTCTCCAATGCCTGCAGGGTCACGCTCCGGAAGACGTGCGTCGAATCGTGTTGACGGCTTCCGGAGGCCCCTTTCGCGGTTGGGATCTCGACCGGCTGGCCGCGGCCAGCCCGGCAGAGGCGCTTCGGCACCCCACGTGGGACATGGGCAGCAAGATCACGATCGATTCGGCGACCCTGGCCAACAAGGCGCTGGAGGTCATCGAAGCCCACTTTCTGTACGGCGTTCCGTACGACGCCATCGAGGTCGTCGTGCACCCCCAGTCGATCGTCCACTCGTTCGTCGAGTTCCTCGACGGATCCGTGCTGGCACAGATGGGATTTCCCACGATGGAGCTTCCCATCCTCATCGCGCTGTCCCACCCTCACCGCGTCACCGACGACAGCTTGAGCCTGTTCGATCCCGTGGCCTCATCGCCCCTGACGTTCGAGCCTGTGGATCGAGCGGCGTTTCCCCTGTTCGACCTGGGTGTGCAGGCCGGGCGGGCGGGAAACGGCGCGCCGGCGATCTACAACGCCGCGAACGAAGTGGCGGTCCAGGGGTTTTTGCAGGGAAGTCTCACATTCCCCGAGATGGCGGATATCGTCGCGGAGACGCTCATCCGCATGGGGAACCCCACCGTTTCCGGGCTCGAGGACGTGCTTGAGGTGGACGGGGAAGCTCGGGAGGTTGCCCGCGCCTTGACGGCGGGGGCGATCCGCACCGGTAGCCAGCAACAGGCGGAGTCGACGTCGACGTGACCACCCTCGTAGCGACCATCATCGTACTGGGCGTGCTGATCTTCGTGCACGAGCTCGGACACTTTCTCGCGGCCAAGATGGTCGACATCCGCGTCGAGCGCTTCTCGATCGGCCTGGGCCCTCGCCTGTGGGGCACCACGCGAGGTGAAACCGAATACGTGCTGTCGGCCATCCCTCTGGGCGGGTACGTGAAGATGGGCGGGATGGACGATCAGGTCATGGACAAGATCGAAGGCGGTGGAACCGGCGAACCCGTCCAACCCGGCCCCAGGGACTTCGACGCCAAGCCGGTCTGGCAGCGCGCATGGGTCATCTCGGCCGGCGTGATCATGAACTTCCTGTTCGCGTTCCTGGCGTATACCGCCGTCTCGGCGTTCTGGGGAAGCCCGGAGCTGGAGACACGCCGGCTGGGCAGGGTTGCGGCGGAGTCGCTCCCGGTCGGAGCCCAGGAGCTATCGGCGCTGACTCCCGGTGCGGAGATCGTGCGGATCGGCGACCGTGCCATCGACCGCTGGGGCGACCTGGAGCGTGCGTTCCTGGAGCTGGAGCCGGGACCGGTTTCGGTCAGCACCACCGGGCCTGCCGCCACGGTGAGCATAGAGCTCGACGGTGAGGATGATCACCGTCGTCGGATCCTCCGCTCATTGAGCTTCTGGCTGCCTGCGGAGGTCGAGGGTCTCGTCCCCGGCGCCCCTGCCGCCGAGGCCGGCCTCCGCCGAGGGGACCAGATCGTACGCATCGCCGGCCGGGAGGTTGAAAGCTGGTACGATCTCATCGAATCCGTGCAGCCCAATCCGGGCGTGGCGCTGGAGTTCGAGATTCGGCGCTCGGGCCAGGCCCTCTACCGAACGATCACGCCCGCCGAAGAGGAGATCGTCGATTCGGAGACCGGCGCCGAGGAGACGGTCGGCAGGATCGGCCTCCAGCCCCCTCTCGGAGGGCTGGGGATCCATTATGATCCCGTGCCTGCCGGTGAGGCCGTTCGGGAGGGTGCGGAGAGCACGGTGGCGACGACCGCGCTCATCCTGGATTTCCTGCGGGATCTGTTCACCGGAGAAGTGTCGCTGGGGTCGCTGGGGAGCATCGGCGCAATAGCCGAGATGTCCGGTCAGGCGGCGCAGCGGGGCCTGGCCCAGTTCCTCGACTTCATGGCCCTGTTCTCGATCAATCTGGCCGTGCTCAACCTCCTGCCCATTCCGGTGCTGGACGGCGGCCATCTCGTGTTTCTGCTGATCGAGGCGGTGCGCGGAAAGGCGCTCTCGATCGAGCAGCGTATGCGCTGGAGTCAGGTGGGATTGGTCGTGATCATGGGAATCATGATCCTGGCGCTCTCCAACGACCTGAGGCGCTGGCTCGGATTCTAAGCCTTCTTCCGAGGCGCTACAGAAACGAATACTGGACCGGGCCGGTTCGCAGGCGGAGCGCCTCGAGGTCGAGCAGCTCCGTCGGCCGGTCCTGATCGGCCACCTCCAGATAGCCTCGATACCCCGCTCGGCGTAACGCTCCGCCCACCACGTCACGGGCCAGCTCGCGGCGGTTGCACTCCACCGAGAGGTGGGCCAGGAGCACACCGGCCAGCCGAGGGTGGAGCAGCTCCACCGCAAACCGCGCAGCGGCCCGGTTCGAGAGGTGTCCGTGGCTCGACGAGATTCTACGGATGACCGAACGCGGATAGGGCCCGGTGCGGAGCAGCACATCGTCGTGGTTGGCCTCCAGCACCAGGAAGTCGCAGCCGGCAAGCGCGTGGCGCACTTGGGCGGTGGGACGTCCCAGGTCCGTGGCCACGCCCACCCGGGCGTCCGTGTGGCGATCCACCAGGACCACACCCACCGGATCCGCCGCGTCATGCGCCGTCAAAAAGGGCTCCACCCGCACGTCTCCGATCGCAAACGCCCGGCCCGGACGGTATTCCGATACGCGTTCGCAGCCGCGGAACGTGTCTCGACAGGCCTTCAGGGTGCCGGGCGTGATGTACACCTTGGTCTCGTGTCGGCGGGCGAAGACCCCGGCGCCCCGGGTGTGGTCGCCGTGGTCGTGGGTGATGACGATGGCGTCGATCTCCTCGGGGGACCGGCCCAGCCGTCCCAGTCGCTCTTTCAGGCTCCGGCCGGAGAATCCGGCGTCCACCAGCACGCGCGTGTCGCCGCACTCGACGAGCGTGGCGTTCCCCTGGCTGCCACTCCCGAGCATTCCGATCTTCACGCACGCTCCCCCGCAGCAGCCGCCGCTTCCCAGGCACGCGTATAGACCGTGACCATGGCGTCGGTAAGCTCCTGACCTCGCCTGCCCATGACGGTGCGGGCCAGCTCCAGGAACCGGTCCAGGCGAAACGGCTGCAGATCGGCGCCTGCGCCCCACGAAAAGGGCGGCACGTACTTGGGCGGCATCGTCCCGCCGAAGAGGTTGCTGCCCATGCCCACCACGGTTCCGGTGTTGAGCAGCGTGCCGATTCCGGTCTTCACGTGGTCGCCCAGGAAGCAGCCCACCTTGGTCTGGCCCGTGTCGACCTCCCCGTCCGGGAGCGTCAACCGCACCGGCCCGTACGTATTCTTGAGGTCGCTGTTCGTGGTGAGCGCTCCGAGGTTGACCCAACGGCCCAGGTACGCGTGGCCCAAAAAGCCGTCGTGGGCCTTGTTGCTGTATCCCAGGACCACCGTGTCCTCGACTTCTCCGCGGATCTTGCACACCGGACCCAGTGAGACGCGGCCGACCGATCCGCCGAACACCGTGGAGCCGGGCCCGATCCAGGCCGGGCCGGCCAGCCGCGTGAACGCCCGCACCGTGGCGCCGGCCTCGATGCGGACGGGGCCGGCGGTGACATCGACGACCACACCGGGCTCGACGCGAGTGTCCGCCGCCAGCGAGAAGCGATAGCCTCCGAGCACTTCCACTCCCTCGGGGAGCGAGTCTCCGCGGGCGGGATCGCGGCGTTCGATGTCACGTGCCACCTGGTCCGCGTTTCCGCCCATGGCTTCCCACGGGCTCGCTAGCATGCGGCCCGGGAGGTCGATCTGCTTGGCCGCCGAGACGTGTGCGCCGGGATCGGACAGCGCATCGTCCGACGGAAGATCCTCCCCGGCCGGAACGATCCACCCCGCCGGCTCTCCCGCCACGGTGAGGGTGGCGGGGCCGGACGGGAGGGGGCCGTCCTCGAAGGGCTCGAGCACCGCGCGGGAGGAGACCAACACGCGCTCGCCCTCCCGCGAGACGTCACCCGAGTCCAGCGCCTCGGGCGCCTCGGGCTCCCGAAATCCGACCAGGGCCGGGCCCGCCAGGTGTCCGGCGCAGGAAAGGCCCAGCACGCGCTCCGTGCGCTCCCGCAGAAGCAGGCAGCCGAACAGCAGCTCGCCCACGGGGCGGGACGTCGCAAACGGTCGGAACCGCTTGGCGACGGCGTCGTCGAACAGATAGAGGCGGCGGTTGTCCTCGCTCCGCGTCATTCAGGCGACCCCGACAGGTCGCGCAGCCGCTCCGGCAGCGTTGCCACCAGCCGCTTCAGGTCCGGGGCCCGCTCGCGCGTGGTGACGAAGCTCACGCCTCCGGACCGGACGACGACCAAGTCCTTCACGCCGAACATCACCACCGGCCCGTCGTCGGCGAACGCCACGCAGTCTGCGGCGTCCAGCAGGTGCGTGTCACCGAGTCGCACGTTGCCGTGCTCGTCGGCATCACGGGTTCGCGTTACCGCCTCCCAGCTCCCGACGTCGTCCCACCGGAACGTCGCCGTAACGGTCCCCACCCTGGCGCTTCGCTCGAGGATCGCCTCGTCGACGGTACACACCGGGCTCCGCGCGAAGAACTCGGCGTCATCGCCACGCTCCAGAGACGAAAACGCGGACGCGACCTCGGGTGCGTGGGCGCGGACTTCGTCGAGGAAGGTGTCGGCCCGCCAAACGAAGATGCCCGTGTTCCACAGGTAGCCCGCCGTCACGTAACGCTCGGCCGTGTCCCGGTCCGGCTTCTCCTCGAATTGCTCGACACGATATGCGGTGGCGCTGCCCTCGGTCGCGAGCGGCTCTCCCGGCCGGATGTAGCCGTAGCCGGTCTCGGCGCGGGTCGGAGGCGCGGCCACCGTGAGCAGCGTCCGGGTCTCGAACGCAATGCGTGAGGCGTCGGCCACCAGGTCCACGAACGCCTGCTCGGGCGCGATCACGTGGTCGGCGTGCAACGAGGCCAGGACCGCACCGGGGTGATGGGCGCCGATCCGGTGGGCGGCCCAGGCCAGCACGGGACAGGTCCCCCTGGCCTCGGGCTCGCGCATCATCGCGGACTCCGGAAGGCCGGTGGCCCGTTGGATTGCGTCCGCCACCGATCCGCCGCTCAGCACCCGAATGCGATCGTCGGGGACGATTCGCCGGGCGCGCTCCACGGTGTCCACGATCAGCGGGCGGTCGCTGCCCAGCGGAAGCAGCTGTTTGGGGCGGGCCGGGGTGCTCACGGGCCAGAAGCGGGAGCCGATCCCGCCTGCGAGAATCAGGACCCAGAGGTCAAGTTGTGAGGAGCTCTTCGATCCGTCCAAGGAGCTTTTTCGGGCTGAAGGGTTTGGTAACGAAGTCCGCGGCGCCCAGTGCGAAGGCCCGGTCGCGATCCGCGTCCTGCCCCTTGGCGGTCAGAATGACGACCTGGGCGGACTCGCGGCCGGGAATCGAACGCATCCGCTCCAAGACCTCCAGACCGGTGGCCCCCGGCATCATGATGTCGAGAAGGATGAGATCGTAGGAGACGGTGCCAGCCAAGAGCTCCAGCGCGGCGGTGCCGTCGGAAACGGCGTCCACCGTATAGTTCGACATCTCCAACAAGGTGGTGAGGATCCGTCGAATGTGGGGCTCGTCATCCGCGACCAGCAGGCGACGATGGGAGGATTGTATGGGCGCTGACGCCATCACGCATCCCGTTGGTGGGAAGGCCTGTCAGACCGGCGAAAACCTAGGAATAATGGGGTGTAAAGTCAAGCAATCCGGACGTTTTCGGGGGTTGAGCGCAGAGGTCTCCAGGTCTATTTTCCCGCATGGATATTCGGATGTTGCACGCCGATGGGAAGCGGGGCCGGGTGCCGGTTTTCTGCGCGCTGGCGGGGTTGGCGCTCGCGGGATCCGCAGCCTGTGGGGACGACCCGTTCCAGCAGCAGTGGACCGACACGACACCGGACACGGTGACCCTCTATTCCCTGGCGGCTCCGAGCCTGAACCTGCCCTCCGGGTTCAACTTCACGCCGGTGCCCGAGCCGGTGATCGTCGAATCCACGAACTCCACGGGACAGTGGGACGTGGTGTTCGATACTCAGGACGGGCAACTCGTGGCCCTGGCGCCGGGTGCGTTCGGCATCGACAGCCGGGCGCGGCTCGCCGAGCGGGCGAACGCGCAGTTCGCCGAGGTCGAGGAGGCACCGGGGGACACGGCCTCGTACACGGCCACCGAGCCGCTCACGCTCACGACCTCTTCCGTGTACGTCGTGCGCACGCACCAGGCGCTCGGGCTCTTCGGCGTGCGGTGCGTCTATTTCGCGAAGTTTCAGCCGCTCCGATTGGACGCGGAGCTGGGCGAACTGGACATTCTGTACATTGCCAGTCCGGTCTGTAACGATCGCCGCTTGGTTCCGCCCAACTGACGAGCTGACTCCATGCTGGACATGAAGCGCATCCGTGACGACGCGGAGGGGGTCGCCGCGGCACTCGCCGTGAGGGGGGTGGACGACGCTCGCTCGCGCCTGGACGCGATCCTGGAGCACGATCGTGTGCGCCGCGAGGCGTTGTCCGAGGTGAACACGCTCAAGGCGCGCCGCAACGAGGTGTCGAAGGAGGTGGGGCGCCGCAAGCGTGAGGGCGAAGATGCCGACGACCTGATCGCTGAGATGCGAACCGTGGGAGAACGGATCTCGACGTTGGACGGCACGGTGAGCGAGGCGGACGCGGAGATCCGCCGAGCCCTCCTGGCCTTGCCCAACACGCCGGATCCGGACGTCACGCCGGGAGACGAGACGCAGGGCCAGGTGCTGCGCACGTGGGGAGAGCCCAAGGCCTTCGGTTTCACACCCCGCACACATTGGGATCTGGGCGCCGACCTCGACCTGCTTGACCTGCCCCGGGGAGCCAAGATCTCCGGAAGCGGCTTTCCCGTGCTCAAAGGACCGGGCGCACGGCTGCAACGTGCGTTGATCGATTGGATGCTGGACCTGCACGTCGAAGAGCACGGGTATCGGGAGCTGCGGGTGCCGTACCTGGTGACCACCGACAGCCTGACCGGCACCGGGCAGCTTCCCAAGTTCGCGGAAGAGTCTTATCAGACGCGCCGGGACGGACTGTGGCTGGTGCCCACGGCGGAGGTTCCGGTCACCAATCTCCACACCGGCGAGTTGCTCACCGCCGCCGACCTGCCGATTCGCTACACCGCGTACACTCCCTGCTTCCGCCGCGAGGCCGGGTCGGCGGGCAAGGACACGCGCGGCCTGCTGCGCGTACACCAATTCGACAAAGTCGAGCTGGTTCGCTTGGAGCTCGCCGAGAACGGCCGTGACGCCCTGGAGGAAATGACCCGGGAAGCTTGCACCGTGCTCGAGCGACTGGGTCTGGCCCACCGGGTGATCAGGCTCGCCGGCGGCGACATCAGCTTCGCGTCGGCCCTGACCTATGATCTGGAGGTATGGGCGCCGGGCGTGGAACGTTGGCTGGAGGTATCGAGCTGCAGCACCTGCACCGACTATCAGGCGCGACGCGCCAACGTGCGAGTGCGCCGAACGCAGGCCGACAAGCCCGAGTTCGTACACACGCTGAACGGTTCGGCGCTCGCGTTGCCCCGGGTGATCGTGGCGCTCCTCGAGAACTACCAGAACGAGGACGGTTCCGTGGACGTTCCCGAAGTACTCCACTCACGGTTGGGGTTCGAGCGCATCGAAGCGCCCGTCTCTCCCTGACGGGCTGTTCAATTGTTCCGTCAGCGCTGGACCGGAGTGCTGGCCCTCCTGTTCGTGGGTCTGCTCGGCTGGTATCTGATCTACACCGAGCAGATCGTTCGGGCGCTGCACGACAACGCGAGCACGCTCACGCAGATCTACTCCGACATTCTCACGGGGATCTCGGCGCCCACCGACGAGGCCGTCGACGAGACACTGTTCCGACTCCAGGGCCGGATCCTGGAGACCGACGTGCCCATCGTGCAGTCGGGTCCGGGGGACACCATCCTGGCCGTGGAGAACCTGCCCTTCGACGTGGACCTGGATACGCCCGAAGGTCAGGAGAGCGTGCGCACCTACCTGGCGGTCCTGGACTCCGAGCACGATCCGGTGCTGTCGTTCGGCGAGACCCGATTTCACTACGGTGACCCGGCCGAGGTCCGGCGGCTGCGCTGGATCCCCTGGCTCCAGGCGTCGGGCCTGCTGCTGACCCTGTTGGTGGGTCTGACCGTGATCCGTTCCCAACGTCGGGCCGAAGCCGAGCGGGCGTGGACGTCCATGGCCCGGGAGCTGGCTCACCAGTTGGGGACCCCCCTGTCTTCGCTCAAAGGTTGGTTGGAGGTGCTGCGCATTACTCGTGACGAGCGCCCGGCCGGAGTGAGCGACAGCCACATCGCCGAGGCCATCGAGGACGACCTGGACCGTCTGGAGCGGGTGAGCCATCGGTTCGAGCTGATCGGACGAACACCCAAGCTCGAGTCGCTGTCGCTGGTGGAGGTGCTCAACGAGCTGGAGACCTATCTGCAGGCCCGGCTGCCGCGACTCGGGCCCGGCGTCCGCCTGGACCTCAAGGTGCCGGACGACCTTCCGGGCGTGAAGGGAAACGCCGTGCTGTTGCTCTGGGCCTTCGAGAACGTCGTCAAGAACGCCTTGGATGCATTGGCGGGAAGCGGCGGCTCGATCGAGCTCCGCGCGTCGGGCGGTGATCCGGATCACGTCACGGTGGAAATCGCCGACGACGGTCCGGGCGTGGCTCCCGAGGTGCGCGACCGGATTTTCGAGCCGGGGGTGACCACGAAAGCGAGCGGATGGGGCGTCGGCTTGGCGCTGGCTCGCCGCATCGTGGAAGGCGTGCACGGCGGACGAATGGTGCTGCTGGAGACCGCCGGCCGTGGGGCTACCTTTCAAATCCGTCTTCCTCGATCTTCCGCCCCATGACCGTGGGACACACACCGGACCTCTTGGCCACGCTCAATCCCGAGCAACGGGAAGCGGCCGAGTTCTTCGAAGGTCCGCTGTTGGTGTTGGCGGGCGCCGGATCCGGCAAGACACGGGTGCTGACCACCCGTATCGCCCACCTGATCCGAGAGCACGGGGTGCCGGCGTCCCGTGTGCTCGCCGTGACGTTCACCAACAAGGCGGCCGGTGAGATGCGGGAGCGAGTCACACGCCTCCTGGGCGGCCAGCCCGCCGGGATGTGGATCGGAACGTTCCACGCGATCGGTGCCCGCATGCTGCGGCGTCACGCGCCCCAGCTCGGGTGGGACCGGACGTTTTCCATCTACGACGCCGACCAGAGCCTGCGGGCCGTGAAGCGCGCGATGGAAGACGCGCAGATGGATACCCGCCGTTGGAGTCCCAAAGGCGTGCGTGCGGCCATCAGCGGAGCCAAGAACCAGTTGGTCGACGCTGCCCAGTTCCGGAAGGAAAACGAGGGCAGCTTCGACTTCTTCACCCGCCAGGTGGCACGGATCTATCCCATCTATCAGCAGTCACTGAAACAACAAAACGCGTTCGACTTCGACGATCTGCTGACCAAGCCCGTCGAGCTGCTCGAGACCGCGACCGACCTGTTGGAGACGTACACGGAGCGCTTCGCGTTCATTCTGGTCGACGAGTATCAGGACACCAATCGTGCGCAGTTCCGGTTGCTCGAGTTGTTGGCGTCACGACACCAGAATCTCATGGTCGTGGGAGATGACGATCAGAGCATCTACGGATGGCGGGGCGCGGACATCCGCAACATCCTCGACTTCGAGAAGACCTACCCCGACGCCCACGTGGTGCGGCTGGAACAGAACTACCGCTCCAGCGCCCGCATCCTGGCCGCCGCCAACGCCGTCATCTCGGAGAACACGGAGCGCAAGGGAAAAACCCTCCGGACAGACCGGCCGGCGGGCGACATCGTGACGGTGACGGCGACGGCAGACGAGATGGACGAGGCGCGCACCATCGTCGAAGAGCTGGAGCGGACGATGCTCGCGCGGCCCGAGCTCAACCACCGCAGCTTCGCCGTGCTCTATCGGACCAACGCGCAGTCCCGCGCCTTGGAGGAGGCGTTCCTCAGGAGAGGGGTGCCCTATCAGATCGTGGGGGGCGTCCGGTTTTACGAGCGGCGGGAAATCCAGGACGTGCTCGCGTATCTGCGGCTCCTGGCCAACCCTCGCGACCAGGTGGCCTTCGACCGCATCGTCAACTACCCCAGGCGGGGCGTGGGCGCCAAGACGCAGGAGCGTCTGCGCGCGCACATGGCGGAGACGGGAAGGGGGCCGTTGGAGGTGGCCGCGAACGCCGGCGATGTCGAGGGTGTCGGGGCGGGAGCCGTGCGTGCGTTGGCGGAGTTCGCCGGCCTCGTCCGGCGCCTCGCCGACCTGGCGCGGGAGGTTCCCGTGGGAGACGTGGTGCAGAGCCTCGTGGAGGAACTGGATCTGCTGCTCGCGCTTCGGGACGAGGGCCCCGAGGGCGAGGACCGCGCGGACAACGTGCGCGAGCTGATCGCCGGCGCGTTGGAGTTCGATGCAGAACTTCTCGAGGATCTGGAGGACGAGGAACGGGAGCAGTTCACCGATCTCGAGCTCTTCCTCCAGCGGGTGGCGTTGGTGGCGGACGTCGACCGCATGGATCCCGAAGCCGACGCCGTGGTGCTCATGACGCTGCACAACGCCAAGGGCCTGGAGTTCCCCGTGGTGTTCATCTCAGGCATGGAGGACGGTCTCTTCCCGCTGAGCCGCGCGTACGATGCTCAGGAAACCATGGAGGAGGAGCGACGGCTCTTCTACGTCGGGGTGACGCGGGCCATGGACACGCTTCAGTTGACCCACTGTCGGCGGCGGAGAAGAGCCGGAGAGATGATGATCGGCCGCCTGTCTCCGTTCGTGTCCGGAATACCGGACGAGCTCCGCGAGGAGCACACGTCGGCGCGGCTCCGCCGCGAACGGCCCCGGCGCATCGAGATGGAGTGGGGTCGGTCGTCGCGCAGCGAACGTGGGGTCGGCTCGGTCACCGAGCCGGCCTACGATCCCGACTTCGACTTCGAGAGCGGGTTGGATCAGGACCAGCCGCGTATGGTCAAAGGAGAGCGCGTCCTGCACGACACGTTCGGATCCGGGCGCATCATGGAGATCACCGGTGTGGGCCGGGACGTGAAGATCACCGTGGACTTCGAGAGCATCGGGAGGAAAAAGCTGCTGGCCCGCTACGCCGGGCTGCGCCGGGACTTCGACTAGCCGACGGCACCGGACCGCAGAAGCGTCGTCTACGACCCGTTTTCCGACCCGTTCTCCGACCCGTTCTCCACCTTGAAGCGGTCCTTGGGCCAGTAGAGCAGCGGCTCGTCGGGAATGGGGAAGAATTCGTCGGCGGTCTGCCTCACCACGGCGGGGTCTTCCACGCCGCCGTCGGCCAGGCTCCGGTGTCGCACCCGCTTGGCGAGGCGCAGGTTCAACGTCCCCACGGGATCCAACTGGGCCGGTCGCGAGCGCTCCTCCCGTATCAGGTAGTCGACCACGTAGTCGAAGGCCAGACGGAAGTACCGATCCACCAGGTCGTCGGGAAGGTCGAAGCGCGAGTTCTTGAGGACTTGGTCGAACACCCGCTGCCAGCGCTCGTTGCCCTGAACGCGGATCATACCCCGAAAGATCCGACGATTGGTCTGGAACGAGAACAGGGTCGCGGAGAGGACGCGGTCGAACAGCTCGTCGGCCGCCCGGTGGTCGAACCGCGTGACGATCGACTTGGCCTTGCCCAGAAACTCCTCGCCCACGTGCATGTCCATCCGGTGCTCCCAATACGTGTGGCCGAGCGCGCGCGTCGAGCTGGTCAAAAGGAGCTGCCGGGGCACGAAGAAGTTGTGCGCCAGCGTGTCGGCTGCCAGGTGGGCCAGGTAGCCGACGCCTACGGCCCGAAGCGCTTCGTCCTCGGCCGCGTCGTAGATCTCACGGCCCACGTGCCACTGGTGGCAGTGACGTCCTTCCGGCACGTACTTCTTGGCGAACGAGATGTCCGCGGCAATCGATCCGTAGAGGAACTGGACCGGGAAGCGCTCCAGGAGCACCCGTAGCGCGGGCGGCAGGAGGTGGAGCGAGCCCAGCAGAGCTTCGCCCAGCGCGACGTGGGTGCCGGGCCCCCAAGCAAACAGGTCCCCCGGCCCCAGCAAGAGCCAGCCGAGGGCCCAAGCTGCACCCCAAAAAAGATTGCGCAGAAGGCTTCCGGTCTGTCGTGTCAGCGTTGCTGCCGCAGCCGACGGACCCACACGGTCAGCCACGCGGCAATGACTGCGCCGACCGTGAAAGCGGCCAGAAAATCGACTGCGTCCCGCCTGAGCGGCGGCCTCTCGTTCATTCTTCCTCCGTGGCTTCGACGACGGGCGTGTCCGCGTCGGCGTCGGGAATGTCTGCGCCGCGCGCGAGCCGTCGAGCGCTGCCTTTCACGCCGTGCATGGTGGCGGCCGTGCCGATGAAGATCTCCTCCGCCTCCGATTGGACGACCTCCATGAGGGCGTTGAACTCGTCGATGCGCTCTTCCATGTGGTCCGAGGCCTGTTGCAGCCGATCGGTAACGGCCTTCACCGAAGACTCGATCCGCTGAACGTCGTCACGGACGGAGCGGGTAATGTGCTCCACATTCTCGATCGTGGCCCGGCCTCGTTCCAACACCGGGTGCACGCTCGGCTCCAGCCGATCGAGCATACGCCGCGCCGCTCGCGTGAGAGCAACCAGTTGACGCACCGCGAGCAACAATCCGATGGCGATCACCAGCACCGTGATGGCGAGCACGACGGTTGCCACCTGAAAGGCGGTGAGCAGCCCCGATGCGGGAACCACGACGGTTTGGGCGAGGTCGGACGCTTGGATCCAGAAGAACGTCTCCGGCATGCGCCATTCTAACCCCGATCCGCGGTCCCGATCCACATGGGGCCGGCCATCGATTGCTCGGACGGGTGGGCAGGGGTAGTGTTCGCGGCGCCGACACGCCACGGTCACGCGTCCGGCTTCCCATTCCAGTCGACGGCCCGAGACAGGAGAGTCTTTTTTCGAATGCCTACCTACGTCGTCGAGGGCGGCCACATCCTATCGGGGACGATTCGTCCCACCGGGAACAAGAACGCCGCCCTCCCGGCGTTGGCGGCTTGTCTGCTGACCGAAGAGCCCGTGACGCTCGGGAACATTCCCCGCATCCGGGACGTGGAGACCCTGATCGAGATTCTCGAGTCGCTGGGTTGCCTAGTCGCATGGACGGACGAGGACACCGTCAACGTCGACGCACGGCAGGTCACGTCCGGCAGGCCCGATCCCGAGCAGGCCAAGCGCATTCGGGCGTCGCTCCTCTTGGCGGGCCCGCTATTGGCTCGTTTCGGACAGGTGACGCTTCCGCCACCCGGCGGAGACGTGATCGGGCGCCGGCGGCTCGACACCCACTTCCTGGCCTTTCGGGAGCTGGGGGCCTCGGTGGAGCTGGACCACGGATTCACGGTCTCGGCCGAGGCGCTTTCCGGGTCTGATGTGTTTTTGGACGAGCCCTCGGTCACGGGCACCGAAAACGCGATCATGGCGGCCGTGCTGGCGCGGGGATCCACGACCCTTCGCAACGCCGCGTCAGAGCCGCACGTGCAGGACCTCTGTCGCCTGCTCAATCGCATGGGCGCGGGCATCCGCGGCATCGGCACGAACACGCTCGAGATCGAGGGCGTCGAGCGGCTCGGTGGAGCGGAGTACCGCATCGGCGCCGACTATATCGAGGCGGGATCGTTCGTGGGCCTGGCTGCGGTGACCGGAAGCGAGATCACGATCACCGACGCTCCGGTGAACGACATGCGGTCCCCGTTGATCGGATTCCGCAAGCTCGGAATCGAATGCACGGTGCGGGGAAGCGATCTCGTGGTCCACGGCGACCGGCCGTTACACGTACGCTCGGATGCCTATGGCCACATTCCCAAGATCGACGATGGGCCCTGGCCGGCGTTTCCGGCGGATCTGACGTCGATCGCCCTCGTGGCCGCCACACAGTCGACCGGAACGATCATCATCCACGAGAAGATGTTCGAGTCGCGAATGTTCTTCACGGACAAGCTGGTGTCGATGGGCGCGCAGATCATCCTCTGTGATCCGCACCGGGCGGTGGTCGTGGGCCCGGCCCAGCTCCGTGGCGGGGCGGTGGAGAGCCCCGACATACGCGCTGGGATGGCGCTCTTGATCGCCGCGCTGGGAGCCAGCGGCACCAGCCACATCCACAACATCGGGCAGATCGAGCGCGGCTATCAACGCATAGACGAACGGCTCCGGGGGCTGGGCGCCCGGATCGAGCGAACCTCATAACACAGCAGCCAAGGAGCGACATGTCCGAGACACAGGACCAACAGGGACACCAAGAACCGTCCGCCGAAGCTTCGGAAGACGACGGGCGCCGCGGCGCCGGAGATACCGTGCGCGACGGCATCAAGCACGGACTGGGCATGCTCTCGGCCCTCAAGGACGCCATTGAAGAGACCATATCGGAGGCCAGAGAGCGGGGAGACCTCAATGCCGATCGGGCCAAAGAGCTGATGAAACAAGGCTTATCGAGGGCTCAAACCGCAGCGGGAGAGGCCAGGGAGCGGCTCGATTTCGCGACGCAGCGGGAACTGGACGAGCTGGTCGAGGAAGTCGCACGGCTCCGGGCTCGACTGGACCGTCTGGACGGTGGCGGAGAGGGTGGACCGACAGCCGACTGACGGTTGAATCGAAACCTCCACGCGTCTATATTCTCGTAGGTCTGAAAGGCCGCCCCCCCGGGGGCGGCCCTTTTCGAAGTGGGGAGGCGGGCCTTCCCCGCTTTTTTTTACCGCTAGAGGCGGTGTCCGCGGTTCGGATGCCGCGTGAGAATATGGTTTTGGCCACATCTGAACGCGAGGTGGAACGCGGCGTTGCCGAGCGCGTCGAAGCGCTGGGCTATGAGCTGGTGCAGCTTGAGCGCGCCGGCTCGTCCCGTCGTCCCGTCTTGCGGATTCGGATCGATTGCGGAGAGGGTGACCCGGCAGGTGGGGTCACGGTGGACGATTGTGCCTTGGTGAGCCGCGAGATCGAGGCCTGGCTGGAGGGCGCAGAACAGGTGCCCGAGCGGTATGTGCTGGAGGTGTCTTCTCCAGGGGTAGACCGGCCGCTGACCCGTCCGCGGGACTGGATACGGTTCAGTGGCGAGCGGGTCTTCGTGAAGACCAAATCGGATGTAGCGGGCCACGGAAGGAGAGTCGAAGGGACCATTATGGACTCCCCGGCTTCGTTGGGTGCGGAGCCGACCGCCGTGAGCCTGTGCTTGGACAATGGCGAAGTCGTCTCGTTGGATCTCGACGGAGTCGAGCGTGCCCATCTCGTCTTCGACTGGGATCGGAGGGGCTGACGGAAATATGGCAAACGCAGGACAGATCGTCGCAGCGCTCAGGGACATGGCTGCTACGAAAAGCCTTAGCAATGACGAGCTCAACGATCTCATGAAGGATGGGATCATGGCGGGGCTCGCGCGGATCTACGGCCTCAACGTGCAGGCCGAAGTCGATATCGACGACGATACGGGTGAGATCGAGATCATCGTGCTGAAGCGCGTGGTGGATCAGGTTGAAGACGAGTCGTTGGAGGTCTCTCTGGAGCGCGCCCGCTGGGACGACCCATCGTACGAGGTCGGCGACGTGATGGAGATTCCCGTGGATTTCGGCCAGTTCGGCCGCAACGCGGTGATGGCCACCAAGCAGCGAATCGTACAGCGCGTGCGCGAAGGTGAGCGCCAGCGCATCCGGGAGGAGTTCGTCGACCGGGTCGGTGAGCTGCTGTCCGGTGAGGTGCAGCAGATCGAGCGTGGCAAGATCGTCGTCATGATGAACCGCTCGCGCGACGCCGAGGCCATCATCCCATGGCGGGAGCAGAATCCGCGTGAGCGGTTCCGCCAAGGCGATCCGATCAGGGCGGTGCTCAAAAAGGTGGACGAGACGCCCAAGGGTCCACGGCTGATCCTGTCTCGGGCGGACCCCCTGTTCGTCGAAGCGCTGTTCAAGCTCGAGGTGCCGGAGATCTACCAAGGCATCGTGGAGATCCGCGAGATCGCACGGGAGGTAGGCGGGCGAACCAAGATCGCCGTGTTTTCCCGGGACGAGTCCATCGACCCGGTCGGCGCGTGCGTGGGCCTCAAGGGCTCGCGCGTGCAGGCCGTGGTCTCCGAGCTCGGTGGGGAACGGATCGACATCGTGCCCTGGCACCCGGACCCCGAGGTGTTCTCGCGACGTGCGTTGGCGCCGGCGCGGGTCTCCAAGGTGATCAGCGACACGGAGCGGCAGGTCATCACGGCTATCGTCGACGAGGACCAACTGTCTCTGGCCATCGGCCGGAACGGACAAAACGTGCGGTTGGCGTCGCAACTGATCGGGTGGCAGATCGACCTGTACGGCTCGCGTGAGTGGTTGGAGCGGGGATCCGGCCTTCAGTTCTTCGAGCCGGACGATGCGTACGAGATGGCGGATTTCCCACTCAGCGAGCTGGACGTGGGGCCGGAAACGCTGGCAGCCCTGGAAGCGGCCGGATATAGTAGCTTTCTGGACATCATCGACCTCGACGTGCCGCACTTTCTGGCGGTGGAGGGACTATCCGAGCAGGACGCACAGGACCTCGCGCGGCTGATCGACGAGCTCACGGTGGTGGAAAGCGACCGGAGTGGCGGAGAGGAGGCCGGCGGCGACCAGCCCGCTGATTCCGAGTCCAAGAACGGGATCGAGGCCGCCGCGACCTCGCCGGAGGAGTCCGCCCCGGACCAGGCGGCCTCCCTCGCCAACGCGGATCCGAGTGAGCCGGAAGATGCCGCTGCCGGAGAACAAACTGGCTGAGGTTCGAGGAGTGCTCGGCCTGGCCGCTCGCGCCGGGGCGGTGGTCTACGGAACCGACCTTACCCGCCGGGCCATACGCCGGGGCGCGTTGGGGATCGTGCTGCTTGCAGACGACGCAGCGGGCCCGCAGGCGCAGAAGGTCGAGCGGATCGCCCGCGCGAGAGGGATTCCCGTGGCGCGCTTTCCTGAGCGGGCCGATCTGGGAGAAGCACTGGGGAAAGGCAGGCTGACGGCCGTGGGGGTCCGGAAGGGACCGTTCGCGGACACGCTTAGAGATCGTTTGGAGGACAACGTAGACACATGAGGGTCGCAGAACTCGCGAGAGACCTGAAGGTCGGTGCGACGGATCTCATCCACCTGCTGCGTGAGATGGGAATCGCCGTCAGCGACGCCAAGGCCTCGCTGGCGGACGCCGACGTGGCTCGTGTCCTCGCCCGTGTAGAACGGGAACGCCGTGCCGGACACAAGAAGACCGGCGAGGCGCTACAGGCCGCGCTGGAGGAAGCTCAGACCACCACCCGCCGTCGCAGGCGTCGCCGTAAGGCCGACCTTCCGGAACCCGAACCGGAACCGGAGCCGGAGATCGAGCCGGAAGCCGAAGCCGACGAGGCGGATATGGAGCCCGTAGCGGAGGAAGCTCAGGCCGAGGAGGTCATGGCCGAAGAGGCACAGGAGCCGGCTCTGGAAACGGCGTCCGAAGCGGTGGCCGAAGTGATCGAGGAGCAGCAGCCCGAGCCGGAATCCGCGGAGGCCGAAGCAGCACCCGCGGTGGAAGAGGAGGCCGAGGTCGAGGCCGAGGCGGAGCCGGAACCGGTAGCCGAGGAGGCGCCGGTGGCCGAAGCGGAGCCTCCGTCCGCCGCGGAGGCGTCCGAGCCGACGAAGGCTGCGCCCCCGCCGCCGCGTCCCGCGCGCGAAGGAGTTCCCGGCGGACCGCGCCGGGTGTTGGATCCCGCCGCCGCCAAGCGTCGGCGGACATCCTCGTCGCCCCCGGCGGCGAGCGCCGGCCCGGGGGGTCGGGTGCGCATCCAAGCCGAGGGCTACACGCCGGACGGTCGCCGCAAGGAGCGTGAGCGCAAGAAGGGGAAAAAGAAGCAGCGTGTGGACCAGGGCGCCGTTCAAGAAAACATCCAGCGCGTCATGGCCGAGCTCAAGGGCAGCAAGAAGAAGCGCAAGAAGGGCAGGGCCAAGCAGGCCGCCATCAAGGAGGAACGGGAACAGCAGGCCGAGCAGCAGCGACAGGACGCCGAGCGGGAGGCCCGCACGGTCCGGGTTTCCGAGTTCCTGACGATCTCCGAGCTGGGCGAGCTCATGGACGTCCCGTCGACGGAGATCGTGGGTGCGGCGTTCAAGAACCTCGGCCTGATGGTCACCGTGAACCAGCGACTGGACTTCGACCAGATCGAGCTGTTGCTGGAGGAGTTCGGCTTCCAGGCGGTGCGCGAGGAGGAGTACGTCGGTGCGGTGGACGAGGAGGCGGAAGACGTGGATCCGCCCGAATCGCTCCGGCCCCGTCCCCCGGTGGTCACGGTCATGGGCCACGTCGATCACGGGAAGACCCGCCTACTCGATTCGATCCGCCATACCAACGTGATCGCGGGCGAGGCGGGTGGCATTACCCAGCACATCGGCGCGTACCACGTCGAGGTGGAGGGGGAGCGGAGCATCACGTTCCTGGACACGCCGGGTCACGCGGCCTTCACGGCCATGCGCGCCCGGGGGCGCGGACGTCACCGACATCGTGATCCTGGTGGTTGCTGCGGACGACTCCGTGATGCCGCAGACCATCGAGGCGATCAGCCACGCGAAGAACGCCGCCGTGCCGCTGGTCGTGGCCGTGAACAAGGTCGACCTGCCGTCCGCCAATGCGGACCGCGTGCGTCAAGAGCTGCTCCAACACGGTGTCACCGTCGAAGACTTCGGCGGCGACGTGCTGTCGTCGGAGGTGTCGGCCAAGATGGGCACGGGAATCGACGACCTGTTGGAGAAGGTGCTGCTCCAGGCGGAGATGCTGGAGCTCCAGGCCAATCCTGTGCGGGATGCGGTCGGCACGGTGATCGAGGCGCAGCTCGACGTCGGGAAGGGTCCGGTGGCCACGGTGCTCGTGCAGAAGGGCACGCTCAGGGTGGGCGACGATTTCATCTGCGGACTCTTCGACGGCCGCGTGCGGGCCCTGCTGGACGAGCGGGGCAGGGCGGTGGACGAGGTGGGTCCCGGCTTGCCCGTTCAGGTGCTGGGTTGCTCCGGGGTGCCCCAGGCCGGCGACGCCTTCCAGAAGATGGAGGCAGACAGGGCGGCCGACATCGCGCAGACCCGGCAGCGCCTGGAGCGGGAGAAGCGGCATCGCATCCAACGGCGCGGCATGCGGCTAGGCGACTTCTCCGAGCTGTTGGCCGAGGGGCAGGTGTCCACGCTTCCGCTCATCATCAAGGCCGACGTGGACGGATCGGTCCAGGCGCTGTCCGACGCGCTGGAGCAGTTGTCGACGGCCGAGGTGGGCGTCGACGTCATCCATCGGGCGGTGGGGGCCATCAACGAGTCCGATGTCCTGCTGGCGCAGACTTCGGGAGCCGTCATCGTCGGATTCCGGGTGCGACCCGACACGGGCGCGCGTCAGCTCGCGGAGCGGGGAAAACGTGGACATCCACACCTACGAGATCATCTACGAAGCGGTGGAAGAGGTGAAGTCCGCGCTCGAAGGCATGCTCGCTCCCGCCAAGAGGGAGAAGGTGCTGGGGACCGCCGAGGTCCGCGCCATCTTCAAGGTGTCCAAGGTGGGCACCATCGCGGGATGCTACATCACCGAAGGCACCATCCAGCGTGGCTCGAAGGTGCGGCTCATCCGCGAAGGGATCACGATCTACGACGGTGAGCTGTCGTCGCTCAAAACGCTTCAAGGACGACGTCCGCGAGGTGCGCGAAGGCTTCGAGTGTGGGATCGGGATCGCCAACTACAACGACATCAAGGTGGGCGACGTGATCGAAGCGTTCCTCGTCGAGGAAGTGGCTCGCACGCTGGCCGACGTGTAGGGAATCTGGTCGTCCGCGCGGTCACGTTCACGCTGTCGTTGCCTGCGGCGGACAGCCTAAAGAGCAAGCGGATGGTGCTTCGCTCTCTAAGGGACCGGCTGGCCAAGTTCAACGTCTCCGTAGCGGAGACGGGTCAGCAGGACGTGTGGAACCGTTCGGAGATCACGGTGGCCTACGTATGCACCAGCCGCGCCCAGGCCGACTCCATCGAGGAAAAGCTGGACGCGTTCATCGACCGGGTGCGCGACCTGGTGATCCTCGACTCCCGGCGCCACTCGCTATGAGCCGCGGAAGGGAGCGTCGCCTGGGTGAGCAGCTTCGCCGGGAGATTGCGAGCATGCTCCGAACCGAAGTGCGCGATCCGAGGGGTGGGCTTCGCCACGCCGACCGGCGCGGAGGTGACCTCCGATCTCTCCTATGCGCGGGTGTTCGTGCAGTTGTCCGGGACGGCGGAGGAGCGCGAGAGTCAACTGGAAGGCCTCCGGGCCGCGGCTCCGTTTCTGCGTCGGAGACTCGGCGTAATGCTGCACATTCGAAAGGTCCCCGAGCTCCGTTTCGTCGAGGATCGCAGTTCCGACGCCCTGCGACGGATCGACGAGCTCTTGCGTGCGGACGATGATCCCGACGAGTGATTCTCTGCGCCGGCGTCCGCTTCCGGGTGTCCTGCTGGTGGACAAGCCGGCGGGGATCACGTCCCACGACGTAGTGGCGAGGGTCCGCCGGGCGGTGGGTGTCCGGCGAGTGGGCCACACCGGAACGCTGGATCCCTTCGCCACGGGCCTCATGCTGCTCTGCGTGGGCTCGGCCACCCGCATCGCCCAATACCTCACCGGCCTGGACAAGCGCTACCGCGCGGTCATCCGGCTGGGCACGTCCACCACAACGGACGACATCGAGGGAGAGGTGCTGACTCGATCGGACGACTGGCGCGACGTATCCGAGGAGCAGGTGGAAGCCGCCATGGCCGGCATGGTGGGCCGCATCGAGCAAACGCCGCCGACGTATTCCGCCAAGAAGATCCAGGGCCGGCGGGCCTACCAACGCGCCCGCGAGGGCGATCCGCCGGTGCTGACCCCTGTGCCGGTGACCGTGCACGGCATCACGATACAAGAGATCTCCGGAACGGACGTACGGGCGGAGATCCACTGCTCCAGTGGCACGTACATCCGAGCGTTGGCCCGCGACCTCGGCCTGGCTCTGGGCGTGGGGAGCGCATCTGGCTGAGCTCCGACGTACCGCGGTGGGAGGCTTTACGGTCGATGCCGCCCTGCCGGGAGACCGCGTCGCACCGGGAGCCGATCTCTCCGAAGGTTGGCTCACCCCAGCCGAGGCGCTGTCTCACCTTCCCCGGATCGAGCTGTCCGAGGGAGACGAGCGGGAGATCACGTTCGGTCGGCCGGTGGGATGCGCCACGGCCCCGCCGGCCGGATCCCGATGCGACCCGGCCCATCGTTGCCGTTCGCGGGCCCAGGTTGGTGGCGGTCGGAGAGTGGCAGGACGGCCTGTTTCGGCCCCGAAAGGTATTCACGACCCCCGGTCCTCCCGCGTGACAGAGTCGGACTCCTTCGCGATCTCTCCCGACCTTCCGCCCGGGATCCCCGACGATGGACGGGGCTCGGTCGTCACGGTGGGGGACGTTCGATGGGGTCCACCGCGGCCATCGTGCCGTTCTGGAGGAAATCCGGCGTCGGGCCGAGGCGTCCGGGCGGAGGAGCATCCTCGTGACGTTCCATCCGCATCCGCTCCGCATCGTGCAACCTGAGGTCGCCCCACCGCTCCTTACCACTCCGGACGAGAAGAAGGAGATTCTGGCCGAAAGCGGGTTGGACTACGCCGTGTTCGTGCGCTTCACGCCCACGCTCTCACGATATTCGCCTCGGCGATTCGTGGAGGAGATCCTTCTGGGTCGAACGTACATGCGCGAGCTCGTGATCGGCTATGACCACGGATTCGGCAGAGGGCGTTCGGGAGACGTCGACACGCTCCGAGCGCTGGGCAGAGAGCACGGATTCGACGTCGACGTCGTGGCACCGGTCGAGACCGGGCGCGGCGCCATCTCGTCGACACGGGTGCGTGCCGCCGTGTCGGACGGCCGCCTGGCCGAGGCCGCCGAGGCGTTGGGGAGACCTTACGCGGCGCGCGGTCTGGTGGTTCGGGGAGACGGGCGGGGAAAAACGCTGGGTTTTCCCACCGCGAACCTGCACCCGGCCTCTGCGGACAAGCTGGTGCCGCCCTCCGGCATCTATGCCGTCTGGGGGAGTGCTGAGCGGGGGGGCGGGTGCCGGGGGCGCTGCACATCGGCCCCCGTCCGACGTTTCCGGGGTCGACGCCTACCGTAGAGCTTCACCTCCTCGACTTCGAGGGCGACCTGTACGGCGAGCTCGTGCGGGTCGACTTCGTCCATTATCTCCGTCCGGTCGCGGCCTTCGACACGGTGGAAGCGCTCCGCGCCCAGATGGAAGACGACGTGTCGGAGGCACGTCGTCGCCTGGGTGTGTAGCGTCGGTTGCCTCGTCCCGGGCCCCAGACGAACTTGGCCCGGCTCCAGGACCCGGGACGCCGCGGGTCCTACTCCCCGCAGACGCTCGAGAGGGCTCCCATGACCCGTATCACTCCGCTCGGGACGCCGGCTGCCGTGCTGGCACTGGCTGCTTCCGCCCTGGGCACCACCGTTCCGGCAGGCGCCCAGGAACCGCAGGTCGACACGGCGCTCTACTCCACAATGGAGTGGCGGCTGATCGGTCCGTTCCGCGGCGGGCGTTCGGTGGCCGTTGCCGGAGTGAACGGCCAGTCCGGCACGTACTACTTCGGCGGCGTGGGTGGGGGTGTGTGGAAGACCGAAGACGCCGGCGTACGCTGGGCGAACGTGAGCGACGGCTTTCTGCGAACCGCGTCGGTCGGCGCGTTGGCGGTGGCCCCGTCCGACCCCAACGTGGTGTACGTGGGCATGGGTGAGCACGCGCCCCGAGGCGTGACCACCAGCCACGGCGACGGCGTCTACCGGTCCACGGACGCGGGCGCGACTTGGACGCACCTGGGTCTCGAATCGACCCGCGCGGTGAGCCGAATCGTGGTCCACCCGACCGATCCCGATCGCGTGTTCGTTGCCGCGCAGGGTCCACCCTACGGGCCGGCGGAGCAGCGAGGAATTTTCCGCTCTCACGATGGTGGCACCACGTGGGAGCGCGTGCTGTTCGTGAACGAGACCGCCGGAGCCAGCGACCTCAGCATGGACCCGTCCAATCCGCGTATCCTCTACGCCCGCGTTCTGGGACCACCAACGCGACCCGTGGGTTGTGCGCTCTGGCGGGCCGGGAAGCGGAATCTGGAAGAGCACCGACGGAGGCGACACGTGGACCCGCTCGACCCGGGGTCTCCCCGATCTGATGGGGAAGGTCGGGGTGAGCGTTTCCGGTGCCGATCCGAACCGGGTCTTCGCCATGATCGAAGCGGAGCCCGATGGGGGAGTGTACCGGTCGGACGACGCCGGACAGTCGTGGACGCGGGTGAACGACACCCGCGGGCTCAGGTCCCGGCCGTGGTACTACATCGAGGTGTTCGCCGATCCGCAGGACGAGAACACGGTGTACGTCCTCAACGCGCCGTTTTGGAAGTCCATCGACGGCGGCCGCACGTTCCAATCGATTCGGGTGGGACACGGCGACAACCCACGACTTGTGGATCAACCCGTCGGACAATCGCAACATGATTCTCGCGGACGACGGCGGCGCGGAGGTCACGTTCAACGGCGGAGCGAGCTGGTCGTCGCTGAACAACCAACCCACGGCCCAGTTCTACCGCGTGAACGCGGACGACCGCTACCCGTACTGGGTGTACGGGGGCCAGCAGGACAACTCCTCGGTGGCGATCAAGAGCCGAGACGCCGATGGCGGAATCGGGCCGGCCGATTTTCGGCCGTCCGCCGGCTGCGAGAGCGCCTATATCGCGTTCGATCCCCGCAACCCCCGCTACCAGTACGGCGGCTGTTACCTGGGCGTCATCACCGAGCGGGACGAGGTCACGGGCATCACCCGAAACGTGCAGGTGCGGCCCGGCCTACCGGCGTCGGTTCAGCCCAAAGACATGAAGTACCGGTTCAACTGGAACGCGCCCATCGTGGTCTCCCCGCACGATCCGGGGGTGATCTACCATGCCTCCAATCACCTTCTCCGCTCGGAGGATCGCGGGCACTCGTGGGAGGAGATCAGCCCTGACCTCACCAAGGACGACGAGCGCTATCAGGGGCCGGGCGGCGGGCCCATCACCAACGAAGGGGCCGGCGGAGAGATCTACGGCACCATCTTCTCGGTGGCGCCCTCACCGGTGGAAGAACAGGTCATCTGGGCGGGATCGGACGACGGACTGGTCCACGTGACGACCGACGGCGGCGCCACCTGGCGCAACGTCACCCCACCCGACCTCCCCGATGAGCTCGGGGTCAACGCGGTGGAGGCCTCTCCTCACGATCCGGCGGCCGCCTATGTGGCCTACACCGCCTACAAGTTCAACGACTTCGCTCCCTACGCATACAGGACACGGGACTATGGGGCGTCCTGGACTCCCATCACCGACGGCATCCCCGCCGACCACTGGGTACGGGTGGTGCGGGAAGACACCGAGCGGCAAGGCTTGCTGTACGCCGGCACCGAGCTCGGCGCGTTCGTCTCGTTCGACGACGGGGCAGAGTGGCAGTCCTTACAGCTCGATCTTCCCATCACGCCGATCACCGATCTCAAGGTCCACCGGGGTGATTTGGTGGCGTCCACCCAGGGGCGGGCCTTCTGGATCCTCGACGACCTGAGTCCGCTCCGGGAGCTGCACGAGGCGCACGAGCGCATCGCCGCCGAGCCGAGCTGGCTGTTCACTCCGCGCGATGCGTTCCGGCAGGGCGGCGGTGGCGGTTTCGGCGGTGGGGCCTCCAACCAGGGCCGGAACCCGCCGAGCGGTGCCGTGGTGCACTTCCGACTCGCCGAGTTGGCGGACAGCACCGAGGTGCGGATGGAGTTCTTGGACGAAAGCGGCGCGGCGCTGCGGACCTATTCCAGCCGGCCGGGATCGGGACCGGACGCGCCGGGCAGACTGGAGGTGGGTGCCGGGATGAACCGTCATGTCTGGAACCTGCGTCGGGAGGCGGTCCCGGGCGTGGACGGGCTGTTCGTCTTCGGGTCGCTTCGGGGTGCCCTCGTGCCGCCCGGCCGGTACCGGGCCCGCCTGAGCGTCGGCGACGGCTCCCCCGCCGAGGTGCAGTTCCTGGTGCGGGACATTCCGTCGGTGGCCGAGGAGATCACGACGGACGACCATCGTCAGCGGGAGGAGCTGCTGGCCGCCATCCAGGGAACGCTCGAACGGCTACACGGCTCGGTGTCCGACATGGACCTGGCTGCCGAGCAGGTGGGACAGGCGCTCGAGCGTGCCGAGGAGCATCCCCAGATGGAGCGCATCCGCGCGTCGGGCACGGCGTTGACCGACAGCATCCAAGCGGTGGACTCTCTCCTCGTCCAACGCAACTGGACCACGGGTCAGGATCCCACGGTGTTCACGACCCGTCTCAACCAGTTCTTCATTTACCTACGGAGCGCGGTGGACGGCGCTCCCGGAAGGCCCACGCAGGGAATGCAGGACCAGTTCGAGGAACTGAGTCGGGAGTGGAGCGCATTGGAGGGTCGCGTGGAGTGGATCCTCGGCCCGGGCGTGGACGCGTTCAACGAGCTGTTGGAGTCGTTGGGGGTTCGGGCCGTCGAGGTACGAAGGCGGGTCGTGAGTTGAACGCCGAGCGCCGTCCCGGATCTTGACGCTTCACATTCGGTAAGGAAAAAGCGAACGTTCAGGGGCCAAGGGCGCACCACAAAGACCAACCCGTTGGAGATCATTACATGCGAAAGTTCGGTACGGTTCTCGTCGCCACGCTGTTGACGGCCACGTTGACCGCGGCTTCCGGAGTGGACCGGAGCGCCTTGCACTTGAGGTTGGTCAAGTCGGCTCCCGAGGCCGATACGCAGATCGAAAGCGTGTCGGAGGTCCGGCTCTGGTTCTCGCAGGTTCCGGATGCCAAGGCCACCTCCATCCGCATCACCGACGCGGAGGGTGGTGCGGTGGAGACGTCGAAAGTGGCGACTGACTCGTCTGACGGACGAATCCAGTTCGCCTCGCTCGACTCGGAGCTGGGGACGGGCCAGTACACGGTGGCGTGGCGCGCCATGTCTCCCGACGGCCACGTGGTGAGGGGAGAGTTCGGCTTCGAGGTGATGGCCCGCTAGTCCCCATGACCTCACTGGCCCGCGGCACGCTCTTCCTGGGGCTGCTGCTGGCGGTCGGGGCCTGCCTGGGACGGTGGGTCCTCGTCCGCGCACCGACCGGCGCATCTCAGGCACCGGGGGGCACGTACCGCGCCGCGGCGCGTCTCGGCGGGATCGCCGTGCTACTCCAACTGGCGGGTCTTGCGCTACTCCTCTGGGGCCAACTGGCCGCGTTCCGAGATCCTGCGGCTCCACTGCTGGACGAGGCCGGCTTACTGCTCGGCGCGACTGACTGGGGCCGGAGCTGGAGCCTCGGATTCGGGTTGTCCCTATGGGTGGGAGTGTGGTTCCTGGTCGCGCGGCGGGGTAGCGCCCCAATCGCTTGGGGCATCGCCTCGGCCGGGATGCTGAAGCTGGTTTTTCTGCCGGCGTTCATGGGCCACGCCATTGCCACCGAGGGACGGGAGGTGTTGGCCGTAACCTGGGATGCGCTCCACGTGACGGCGGGGGGAGTGTGGATGGGGGGGCTCGCGGCAGTCCTCTGGTTGGACCGGGCTCGGCGTCTCACCGGGACGTCCGGAGCGGCTTCGCTCCCGTCACTCGTCCGCCGGTTCTCGCCCTGGGCCCAGGGTGCCGTGGTGACCGTGGCCATCACCGGCCTCCTGGGCGCGTGGCTGCACCTTCCCGGATTGGGAGCGCTTGTAGGCTCGACCTACGGTCGCTTGCTGTTGCTCAAGCTGGCCGCGGTGGGGGCGGTCTTGGCGCTGGGTTGGGTGAACTGGAGGGTGCTCACGCCGGCCGCGGAGCAATCCGACGACGGCGTAGCCCGGCTACGACGCTCGGCCGCATTGGAACTCTTCGTCGGCTTGGTGGTGGTGCTCGCGATTACGTCGATCTTCGTCGAGACGTCACCGCCTTAAGCGGGGCTGAGCCGAGATCTCATCCCGCTGGGCCGAACGTTCCATCGATATCCCGCCCAAATCAGCAGAATGCCGAGCAGCTCGGTAACATACAGCACCTCGGTGTACCCCATGCGGGTAGCCGTGCCGCCAATCCCGGGGAGTATGGCTCCCACCGCGATCAGGGTGTTTCCGACCGCTCGGTGCCGGGTGGCGGGATCTCCTGCGTACCTCCAGGCAGATAGGGCTGCGCCGCCCACCAGGAACACGAACGCGTACAGGTTCACGAACGGGCTGAACGCACGGACCCAGCCCCACCCCATCACACCGCGGCCGGTGAGTCGATAAGGCTCCACCAGGGCGTGGTTGATCGGACTGAGCGCCACACAGACCGCTGCCACCCCCACCACAGTGAGGAGAAGCACGGTGAGGCGGTCCGCAACTCTGCGCGAAAGGAGCAGATAGACAGTGCCTTGAGCCAGTGGCGCTCCTCCCAGCAAGGCACCGGCGATGTACCAGGTCTTGAAGAGCACGGGACTCCAGCCGAACAGGGTCACGGCGCTTTCGACGAGCGTGCCCAGCCCGTAGGCGAACACCCCAATGGCCCACCAGAGCAGGTGCAATCCTCCACGATCGCGGTAGCGACGTAGTAGCTGGAGCGCGAACGGAATCGCGAACAGCGTGGTGGCGATAGGGACGAAATGGACTAGGCTTCTTTCCACGGTATGTCCGAAGGCTGATTCGCCGTCCGCTAGAACTCGGCGCGCCAGCCGATCCGCAGGCTTCGTCCGGGCTCGGGGCGGAAGAACGACGCGTTGGACGTCTCCGCGTACAGATCGTCGGTGAGGTTCTCCACTGAAACCGTCAGGTGCTGCTCGATCCTGCGGCCTCCGAACAGCCGGACACCACCGCGAAGCGCGTGCACGGTGAAGGCCGGAAGGACGTCGCCCAGGGGGTTCGTGCCCAGGTTCACCTCTTTCTGCTCTCCGTTGTGGCGCACGTAGTATCCCGCCCACATTCGGCCGCCGGGAGCATCGTAGCGGATGCTCCCGGTGAGCTTGTCTGAAAAGCTCTCCCCCACGGGGTTGTCCGGCCGGAGGACGTCTTCGGACGTCAGGTGGGTCCAGGAGGAGCTGAGATTGATCCCGCGACCCAAGGCGACGGCGCCTGCCAGTTCGACGCCCTGGAACCTGAGCTCGTCCACGTTCACGTTCTGAAATACCGTGAAATTGCCTACCTGGTCTCCCGTGGGCTCGGTACGGATCCCGTTGTCGATCTTGTTCCGAAACGCGAACCCTTCAAGGGCGACCCTCCGGCCCTGATACCGTATGCCCACGTCCACGTTGAGGCTGGTTTCGGCCACCAAGTCGGGATTGCGGACCTGGAACGCCGACGCCTCGGGCACCGGGCCTTCAAAGAACCACTCGATGAGGTTGGGCGAACGAAAGGCCCGCCCGACCGACGCGACCAGGTTGACGCGGTCGGTCAGGGAGAGCACCGCGTTGATCGCTCCCACAACCGTGTTGTCCGACCGATCCGCCGCTTCCGGCGTGAGCCCGGCCATGGGTGCGGCCGAAGCGGAGATGTCCTGAAAGCGAATGCCTCCGATCAGGGTCAGCGGCCCTGCCGATCCCTCGCCTTGGACGAAGAGCCCGAAGCTCCGGTACGTCGCTTCGGGCACCTGCGGCGTGGTGTCGATCTCTTCCTGGGGCGGCCCGAACCCGGTGACCACCGTTCGCGTCGAATCCGTGTTATCGGAGTCGTCGCGGAACAGGTCGGCGCCGTACGTGACGAGGACCGGGCCGGCCAGCTTCTTGGCCTCCAGCCTGAAGCCACCGGTTCGGATGTCCGTGAAGTTGCGGGTCGCGATGCTGATTCCCGCACCCTCCGGGGCCTGGGGCCCGAATCCCTGGAAAAAGTCGAACGCGAGACGGCGCTCGTTGTCTTGGAGGTAGCCGGTGACGTCGATCCGGTCGGCTACGGGCAACGCCAGTCCTTGAGATCCGACGCCGGCCACGAAGCGGGTGAATCGCTGGGTGGGATACGTGATCTCGATACGAGGCTGTTCGACTGCGTAGGCCTCCGGCTCGACCAACCCGAACCCGGCGTCGTCGGCGGAGTAGCGCTCGACCCGTCCAAAGAGCCGGGTTCCTTCACCCAGTGTGACGCCGACGCCCAAGTCCAGCGAGGCGTCTTCCACGCCGGTGTTGAGCACCGGGGTCTCGCCGGTCAGCCGGATGTCGCCGAATGCGCCGGCGGGCGCGTCGTAGCCGTCGGCCGTGCGCACGGTCCCGGACGCCCGGAAGTCGAAGGCCCCGATCCGGCCCCGGAGCGAGCCGGTTCCCCGGTGCTGGGCGGACGCGGTGCCGTACCCGTACCCGACGGAGCCACGCACGCCTTCGGGCTCGTGCCCGGCCGAGGTCACGACGTTGATCACGCCACCGATCGCGTCGCTCCCGTAGAGGACGGAGGCGGGTCCTCGCACGATCTCGACCCGCTCGACCGACGCGGGGTCGATCAGCGCAGGCACCTCGCCGAAGTCTTGTTGCCGTCGCGTGTTATTGAGCCGGAGCCCATCCGACAGGAGCAGCACCCGCTGTCCCCGCTGACCGCGGATGATCGGCCTGGGCTGCTGCACGCCCACCCCCGTGACGTCCAGTCCCGGCAGCTCACGGAATAGCTCGGTGACGGTGTTCGGCGTTCGTTCCGAGAGTACGCTTCCGTTCACCACGAGGGCCGGCCGCGGGGTCGAGAAGATGGGCCGGCTGGTGCGCGTCGCGGTCACTTCGAGCGCACGTAGGGCGTAGACGAGGGTGTCGGCCGCGGCGGAATCGGGGGGGGCCTGGCCGGCTGCAGCGGGTACGGCGCCGGCGACCATGAGAACGGGGAGCAGGAAGCGGAGCGCAGCGTGAGAGGCGAGCATGTCGGTGGCTAAGCGATTGAGGTGGGCGGGCCTTGGACCTCGGAACCCCTGAGCCTACCGGATCTACTGGCTCGGCGTTATTCGAAAGACTACGGATTCGGGTCCTCCGTAGATCTACGGAGGCGTCGGACTCGGCCTACGAAACCTGGGAATCGGCAGGAGGAGGACCACCCTCCAACCCCGCGTTGACCACGAGGCGCGTCAGCCCGGCCACGGTGCGGACGTCCAGTTTTCCCATGAGGCTCTCGCGGTGCGTCTCCACCGTGCGCGGGCTGATTCCCAAGCGGCGCGCGATCTGGCGGCTGGTCAGCCCGTCCGCCACCAGGCAGAGTACCTCCAGCTCCCGCGGCGTGAGCCCGTCGAGCTTATCGAGCGCCCGTGCGGCCTCCGCCGATCCGTTTATCCGTCGCGGCTCGACGCTGGCCATCTCGGCCAGCTGCCGGCGGAGCTCACGGCTGGTGATGGTCGCGCCTACCTGTCTGCTCATGGCCTCGAGGAATGCCGTGTCCAGCGCGGTGAAGGGATCCCGGGAGTCGGCCGTCACCACCAGAGCGCCGGGGATGCCCGCGCGACGAAGTGGCAGCACGGCCAGATAGCGGGAGGCCGGAGATCCTTCTTCGCTCCGGGGCTCCGGCGACGACGGTGGACTTTCCATGATCGACGGCCGATCGCTCTCGAGGGCGTTCCGGATCTCCCGTCCGAGGTGGTCCGGAGCCGAGCCTCCCTCCCAAGAGGCGCACACGCCGGCTCCGCGTAGCACCGTGCTCTCGCCGGATCCGGGGTTGTACGCGTACAGTGCCGAACCCCGTACGCCGGGGAGCGAAAGCGGGCGCTCCAGGGCGGCTCCCAGAACGTCTCCGCCCGCACCGGCGCGCTCGACGTCGAAGGTGAGCGCGGCGAGAGCGCGCAAACCCCGGCGGAGCTCATCCTGGACGAGCAACAAGATTCCCAGACCCACTCCCAGCTCGAACAGCACATCGACGTAGTAGCCCCACGGATTCCACGCGCCGCGGGCCCGGAGGAAGGGATAGTCGAGGTGGTGTACGGCCCAGAGGAACATGGTCATGGCGACCCAGGTGGCCGACGGGGATCCGACGCGCCGGTCGTGCCGGAGGAACACCATCCCCGTCCAGAACGTCGCTCCGCTCAGAAAGACCACCGCGGGCCCGGCCGCCCAGAGGAAGTTGTCCAGTCGGAAGATGGCCACGTACGCCCACACCGGCGGGAACAGGAGGAGGGCCAGGTGCCAGGGCCGGATCCTCCGTTTTCCGGAGAGGGAGATCGCCGCCCAGAGCAAAGCGAGCGCGGTCCACCCGGTCGTCACCTGGTGCCAATACAGCCACAGGGGATGCTCGGTCGTCAGGAACGCCATGATGGCGGCGATCCTGAGACCGTAGACGGCCCAGGCCAGCGCCCAGAGCAGGAAGTACCGCTTCTCGTACGTCCGATAGAGCAGCAGGCAGACCGCGACGAGCCCCAGCGTCACCACGAGCTGGAGAAGCGGGGCCGCCAGCTCCGTTACGGCGCCCTGGAGTATTAGCCGATCGATGACGTGCCTCCAACCATGCCCAGATCACCCACCGAGTAAATCTATCCCGGTGCACGGAGCGGGCGACAGCCTAGCGGGCCCGAGTCCTGCATGGGCACTCGGCTGGAGATCTTGAGGTCCCACGCACGTTCGGTTAGCATTTACGGCTAATCGAGGACAATCCCTCGCTTCCCTTGCAGCATCGGACTCTCGCGGAGGCACCCAGCGGACATGGGTTTCACGAAGGAAGAAGTCATCAAGAAGTACCAGCTCCACGACAAAGACCGTGGCAGCGCGCCGGTCCAGATCGCGATCTTGACCGAGCGCATCAACTACCTTCGCGGTCACTTCGACCAGCACAAGAAGGATCATCACAGCCGGCGCGGCCTGCTCAAGATGGTTGGACGCCGCCGGAGGCTCCTCGAGTACCTGAAGAACACGGACCTCGAGAAGTACAGGAGCCTGATCGCGGACCTTGGACTCCGACACTAGGCATCGGGCATCGAACGGCCTCCGGACGCGCGTCGTCCTACGCCGAGCCCACACATGACAATGTCGCCCTTGGCCGGGATGCACCCGCCGCCTTCTCACGCGCACATAGCGTGTGCGCTGCGCACGCGCATAGCGTGTGCATTCGCGCACGTAGCGTGCACGTTCGAGACGGGCCGCGGACCCCGCCGAAGCGCGACCGACAACGACACGAAACGGAAAAGAAAACAGAATAATGCACAGAATTGAACGGCAGTTCGCAGGGCGGACCCTTATCCTCGAGACCGGTCGCATGGCGCGGCTCGCCCAAGGCTCATGTCTGGTGCGGTTCGGGGAGACCGTGGTCCTCTGCGCGGCCACGGTCCAGGACCGACCCACCCACCTCCCGTTCTTCCCGCTGACCATCGAGTACCGGGAAAAGACCTACGCCGCCGGAAAAATCCCCGGCGGCTTTTTCAAGCGCGAAGGGCGGCCCCAGGAGAAGGAAATCCTGGCCGCCCGCTCCATCGATCGGCCGCTACGTCCGCTGTTCCCCAAGGGATACATGCACGAGACCCAGGTCGCGTGCTTCATCCTCTCTGCGGACCAGCAGAACGATGCGGACGTGCTGGGTCTGTTGGGAGCTTCGGTGGCGCTCAACATGTCGCCCATCCCGTTCAACACGCTGGTGGCCAGCGTTCGGGTGGGTCGCATCAAGGGCACGTGGCTCGTCAACCCTACATTCGAGCAGTTGGAGTACTCGGACATGGACATCGTGGTGGCCGGCACCGACGACGCCATCACGATGGTAGAAGGCGGCGCGGTCGAGGTTCCGGAGTCCGAGATCCTCGAGGGGCTCAAGGTGGCCCACACCGCGATCAAGGAACTGGTCGCCTTTCAGCAGGAGTTCATCGACGGCTTCAACGTGCCCGACATGGAGTGGACGGCCGTCGAGCCTCCACAGCAGCTGGTGACCATGGTGGAGAACCTAGCCAGCCCCCGCATCGCCGAGGCCATGGCATTGGCCGACAAGCAGGAGCGCAACCAGGCGCTCGCCGCGGTCCACGAGGACGTGACCAAGCGGGTCATCGAGCAGGATGCCGACTACACCGACCACGAGTCCGACATCCGCGACATCTTGCGCACCATCGAGAAGCGCACGATGCGTGAGCGGATTCTGTCACAGGGCGAGCGCGCGGACGGACGCGGGCTGGACGACATCCGGTCCATCTCCTGCGAGATCGGCGTGCTGCCCCGCCCACACGGATCCGCGCTGTTCACGCGCGGCCAAACCCAGTCTTTGGGCGTGGTGACGCTGGGCACGTCGCGCGACGAGCAGCGAATCGACACGATCGACTCGGCGGAAGAGATCACCAAGAGCTTCATGCTCCACTACAACTTCCCACCGTTCTCCACCGGTGAGGCCCGGCCCTTCCGTGGCACGTCACGGCGAGAGCAGGGACACGGAAACCTCGCAGAGCGCTCCATCCAGCCGCTCCTGCCGGACTATGAAGACTTTCCCTATACGATCCGGGTCGTCTCCGACGTGCTCGAGTCCAACGGGTCGTCGTCCATGGCCAGCGTGTGCTCGGCTTCGCTGGCGCTCATGGCCGCCGGCGTGCCCATGAAGTCCGCGTGCGCGGGTGTCGCCATGGGACTCATCAGCGAGGGCGACCGCGTGGCGGTCCTCACGGACATCCTGGGCATGGAAGACGCCCTCGGCGACATGGACTTCAAGATCGCCGGCACCCGCAGGGGCGTGACCTCCATTCAGATGGACATCAAGATAGACGGGCTCACGTTCGAGATCCTGGAAGAGGCGCTGCAACGGGCGCACCACGGCCGGATGCACATTCTGGATGTGATGGACCAGACCATAGCCCAGCCTCGCGACGAGCTCTCAGAGTGGGCGCCCAGGATCATGACGATCCAGATCAACCCCGAGAAGATCGGAGACGTGATCGGACCCAAGGGCAAGACGATTCGTGCGATTCAGGACGAGACCGGCGCGAAGATCGACATCGACGACTCCGGCATGGTCAAGATCGCGGCGGTTTCCGGTGACGCCGGTCTGCGCGCACGGGAGATGGTCGAGGCCATCGTCATGGATCCCGAAGTGGGACGGATCTATGAGGGCCCGGTCAAGAACACGACGACCTTCGGCGCTTTCGTCGAGATCCTGCCGGGAGTCGAGGGCCTGGTCCACATCTCCGAGTTGGAGGAGGGCCGGGTCGAGAGGACCGAGGATGTGCTGAACAAGGGAGACATCACGAGGGTGAAGCTCCTTTCGATCGACGAAAAGGGACGGCTGCGGCTCTCCCGGCGTGCGGCCATGGCCGAAGATCAGGCACAGGACGACAGCGCCAACCCGGTGGCGGTCGGCGAGTAGTCCGGCCTGTACGCGCCCATCCGCACCGTGAGCCCGTCCCGGGCCGACACCCGTATGCGGGAGACGAGCCTCCCCAACGGCGTGCGCGTGCTCTCCGAGCACATCCCGTCGGTCCGCTCGGTGGCCATCGGCATCTGGATCCGGCAGGGCTCGGCCCACGAGTCGCCGGAGACCATGGGCGTAAGCCACCTGCTGGAGCACATGGTGTTCAAGGGCACCCGGAGTCGCAGCGGCAAGCAGCTCGTGCTCGAGCTGGAGAGCCGGGGCGGAACCATCGACGCGTACACGAGCAGGGAGCACACGAGCTACCAGGTCAGGGTGCTGGATGCGCATCTGCCCGTCGCGCTCGACGTGCTCTCGGACCTGGTCTTGGAGCCCACGCTCCGGGAAGAGGACTTGGAGCTGGAACGCGAGGTCGTTCTCGAGGAGATCGCCACCGTCGAGGATACGCCCGACGACCTGGTCTTCGAGCTACACGGAGGACGGCTCTGGGGCGGCCACCCCTACGGACGGTCCATCCTCGGCACGCGGGAGACGGTGACCGCGTTGGACCAAGAGGCGCTACGCGCGCTGCACGGGCGCCGATACCTTGGACGGGATCTCGTGGTGGCCGCCGCGGGGAACGTCGATCACGACGATCTCGCGGCTAGAGTCGAAGAGGTGCTGGGGGGTGTGGCGGCGGGGCAGGGTGCGCCCGAGGTGCCGCCACCTTTGGGGCGTGCGTCCGGGCACGAGTGGGTGGCTCGCGACACCATGCAGGCCCACATCGTGTTCGGCACGGTGACCCCCGGTCAGCGCGACGCCCGCCGATACCCGCTCGTGCTCTTGTCCGCCGCGTTCGGCGGAGGCATGAGTTCCCGACTGTTCCAGCGGATCCGCGAGGAGCTGGCGCTGGGCTACGCGGTCTACTCCTACCAGTCGTTCTACACGTTGGCGGGGGTCTCCGGGGTGTATCTGGGTACGCGGCCCGGGTGGGAGGACCGCGCCATCGAAGCCATCCAGGCGGAGTACCGGCGCCTGGCCGACGAGGGCCTTCCGCCCGACGAGCTGGAGCAGATCAAGCAGCAGGTCAAAGGGCAGGTCATGCTTTCGCTGGAATCCACCGGAGCCCGACTGTACCGCCTTGCCAGCTTCGCCCTGCACGAACAGCCGTTCCGCAGCCTGGACGAGGTCCTGAGCGAGATCGACGCCGTCACCGTGGCCGATATTCAACAGGTCGCCGCCGAGTATTTCGATCCCGATCAACAGTTCATCCTGACCCTCGGACCGGAGCCGCGGTAGCGGTGTCGACCCGATGGGTCGCGGCGGGTGCGCGGCTTGGGTAAACTCCTCCGGTCGAGCGGTCGATCGCGTCGTCGGCCACACACACCCAACGACTTCGAGGGACCATGCGGATTGGCGTTCCCAAAGAGATCAAGAGCAACGAAAATCGTGTAGCGCTCGTGCCCGCCGGCGCCGAAACGCTTGTCCAACAGGGACATCAGGTGTTGGTCGAGTCCACGGCCGGCGTCGGAAGCGGGTTCGACGATGACGCCTATCGTCGCGTCGGAGCGGAGGTCGCGGACACGGCGGAAGATGTTTGGGACGCATCGGAGATGATCCTCAAGGTGAAAGAGCCGATCGCGCCGGAGTGGCCGCGCATCCGACCCGACCAGGTGCTCTTCACGTACTTCCACTTCGCGGCCTCCGAAGAGCTCACACGCGCATGCCTCGATTCCGGGGCCGTGTGTATCGCCTACGAAACCGTGCAGCTCGACTCGGGCGAGCTGCCGCTGCTCACTCCCATGAGCGAGGTAGCGGGGCGGATGGCCGTGCAGGAAGGCGCCAAGTACCTGGAGCGGTACTACGGCGGCAGTGGCGTCCTGTTGGGCGGCGTGCCCGGCGTGGCCCCGGCCCACGTGGTGGTGTTGGGCGGCGGGGTCGTCGGCACCAACGCCACCAAGATGGCGGCAGGGCTGGGGGCGGACGTCACCATCCTGGACATCTCGCTCCACCGGCTTCGGGAGCTGGACGACATCATGCCGGCCAACGTCCGTACGATCTACTCCAACCGGTACAACATTCGCGAACAGCTCAGACAGGCGGACCTGGTGATCGGCGCGGTGCTGCTTCCCGGCAAGAAGGCTCCGAGCCTTGTCACCCGTGAGGACCTCAAGGACATGCGGGAGGGATCGGTCATCGTGGACGTGGCGGTGGACCAGGGCGGCTGCGTCGAGACCATCAAGCCCACCACCCACGAAGATCCGATCTATACCGTGGAGGGCGTCATTCACTACGCCGTGGCCAACATGCCGGGAGCGGTACCGCGGACGAGCACCCTGGCGCTCACCAACGCGACGTTCCCGTACGCGCTCACGCTGGCCAACCGCGGGTGGCAGCGCGCGTGCCTGGAGGACCCCGCCCTGGCCAAGGGGGTCAACGCCATCAAGGGCGTCGTCACCTATCCCGGGGTTGCGGAAGCGTTCGGAATGAGCTGTCGTTCCGTCGAAGAGCTGCTTCACCCACCCGTGAACGTGTAGGCGAGCCACCGCGATGGAAGTCCTCTTCACCCGCCTGGAGCACAATCCCGACCTTCCGCTTCCGTCCCGCGCCACGCCGGGCGCGGCAGGGTATGACATCCGCTCCGCCGCCCGGGATTTCGATCTGGCGCCCGGGGAGATCCGGATGGTCGAGACGGGACTGGTGATGGAGCTCCCGTCCGGCGTAGAGTGCCAGGTCCGGCCGCGATCCGGCCTGGCCGCCAGACACGGAATCACGTTCCCCAACAGTCCCGGCACGATCGACCCGGACTATCGAGGTGAGCTCAAGATCATCCTGCAGAACACGGGTCCCGAACCCGTGCGCATCGCGCGGGGTGAGCGGGTCGGACAGTTGGTGTTTTCCCGCTTCGAGACGCCTGCGGTGATCGAGGTGGCCACGGTGAGCGCAACCGATCGCGCGGACGGCGGCTTCGGCAGCACGGGGTCTGCGTGAGGTACCGTTCTTGCACCCGTTCGGGGCGGACGGTACAATCGCGTCGCCTCATCCAGGCGACCTGGCGCGGCCGTCCAAGATCCTCACGTTCAGTGAACAGATAGGAGCCCGGATTGGCTCGTTGGTTCTCATCCGGGAAGTTCCTCCCGGTAAACGACATTGCCTGCGATCTCGGCACGGCAAACACCCTCGTATACGTGAAGGGCGAAGGCATCGTCCTCAACGAGCCCTCGGTCGTGGCCGTAGAGAAAGGGTCCCGCCGCATCATGGGCATCGGGCTCGAAGCCAAGCGGATGCTCGGCCGAACCCCGGAGGGCATCGAAGCCGTGCGGCCCCTCAAGGACGGCGTCATCGCGGACGTCGACGTGACCGAGATGATGCTCCGGCACTTTCTGACCCAGGTCACCCGCCGGCGCATGCTGAGGCTCAAGCCCAAAGTGATCGTGGGCGTCCCGTCGGGCATCACCGAGTTGGAGCGGCGAGCCGTGCGCTCGTCCGCGCTCACGGCGGGCGCCAAGGCGGTCTACATGATCGACGAGCCCATGGCGGCGGCGATCGGAGTGGGGCTGCCCATCGAGACGCCCACCGGCAACATGGTGATCGACATCGGGGGCGGGACCACGGAGATCGCGGTCATTGCGCTCGCCGGCATCGTGTCGAACACGTCGATTCGCGTGGGCGGCGACGAGCTGGACGCGTCGATCGTTACCTTCCTACGGAAGAACTACAACCTGCTGATCGGAGAGCCCACGGCCGAGGCCATCAAGATCCAGATCGGCTCGGCGTTCGACTCCGGGGAAGAGCGGGAGATGGAGGTGAAGGGACGGGACCTGGTGTCCGGGATTCCCAAGACGGTCACCGTCCACTCACAAGAGATTCGCGAGTGTATACAGGAGCCCATCCAGACCATCGTAGAAGCGGTGCGGAGGGCGCTGGAGATTACGCCTCCCGAGCTCTCGTCCGACATCGTCGACCGTGGCATCGTGATGACCGGGGGCGGTGCGCTGATCCGCGGGCTGGATCGCCTGCTGGCCCATGAGACCAACCTGCCCATTCACGTGGACGAGGAGCCGCTGACGTGTGTGGTGCGCGGGGCCGGTCGGGTCTTGGACGACATCGAGAAGTATCGCAGCGTGCTGACCACGTAGGCGGGTGTCCGGCAGCCTGCTGGTGTAGTGTTGCGGGAGTCTGACCCCGCTAGGCCCCCAATGAGGTAGGGATGCCCGGATTCAATGTCGAGCCGAGAGAGCAAGACGGTCGCCGTCAGTACGTCGCCGCCTTCCTGCTGCTGGCCTTGGCCGGAGTGCTCTACCTCATTCCTCCCCCGGCGCAGCAGCGTATCGGAAACGGGCTCCGCACCACGGCCCTTGCGCCGTTCCTGTGGGGACAGCGCCGCGTGGCCGCGGCGCGCCTGGGCGTCGCCGAGTCCACCCGGCTGCGGCAACAGGTGGATTCGCTCAGCGAGCGAGTGCTCCGCCAGGGCGCGTTGGCCGAAGAAAACCGCGAGCTGCGTGCGCTTCTGGGCCTCTCGTCTCGCATGGCGCCGGACTTTGTGCCGGCCTCGGTGATTCGGTCGGGTACGACCGGCTCCGAGAGCGTGTTTATGCTGGACGTGGGGCGGGCCGACGGGATCGGCGAGTACGCACCGGTCGTGATCGCCGAAGGGCTCATCGGCATGGTCTGGGAGCTCCATGACAACGCCGCGTTCGCCATGGACTGGACCCATCCGGACTTTCGCGTGAGCGCGATGACGGTCGACGGGGCGCAGTACGGGCTCGTCGAGCCCCGGTCGGGCTCCGGCCGTGAGCTCAATCGCATGATCTTGAACGGCGCGCCCTATCACAGCGATATCGCTCAGGGCACGTTGGTGGTGACGAGCGGCTACGGTGGCGTCTTTCCCCGCGGTGTGCCGATCGGCTGGGTCGACGAGGTTGCGGAGGTCGGCGAAGGGTGGCGAAAGGCGTATTGGGTGCGGCCGGCGGTGCTTCCGGCTGAGATCACCCATGTTCTCGTGGCCACCCGGACGCCTGCGGCTCCGCTCGACGGTGAGCCGGAGCCGTGGTGGCAAGACCTCCAGCTCGACGTGCCCAATCCGTTCGATTCGGCGGTAGGACAGGCGCTGCCGCCGGTGGGCGAGCGTTGAGGAGCTCCGGCCGCGTATGGGTGGTCGTGGTCGCGCTGATCTTTCTCCACCTCCTGCTCCACGTGGCGCTGGGAATCGGCGCCGCGGCGCCGGACCTGTTCCTGATCGCGCTGCTCCTGGCGGGAAGGGAGCTGGGTGTGCTCTGGGGCGCGGCACTCGGGTTGGGCCTGGGGCTCGTGGAGGACTCCCTGTCCATGCTCGCGTTCGGAGCCAACTCCATCGCCATGACCACGACGGGCATCGTCGGCGGCATTACGCGCGACCTGTTCGTCGGAGATTCCCGCGCCTTCGTGTTCGTGTTTCTCCTCGTTGGAAAGTGGCTGCGTGATCTGGTGTACTGGATCGTGGCTCCCGAAGTGATCCGCGACCCGTTCACCGAGGCGCTCCTCACGAGGGGGTTGGTCGTGGCGCTCTATACGGCGGTGGTGGGTGTGGGGGCCTTCTGGCTCGCGGGCCGGTACGGAGGGGTGGAGCATTGAAGAACGACAGACCGCAGGATCGGAGACGGAAGGGCCGAATCGCCAAGGGCCTGGTGGTCTGCGTCCTGGGCGGACTCATCCTCGCCTTTTTCCGGGTACAGGTGCTGCGTTCGTCCACATGGAAGCTGGAGTCGGACTCCAATCGGCTGCGGCCCATTCCGGTGTGGGCTCCCCGCGGGACCGTGTTCGACCGCAACGGCCGCGTCCTGGCCGAAAGCGTGCCGGGATACGAAATCACGCTGCTGCCCGATCGCCCCGACACCATGCGGGCGGCGCTCGAGCACATCCGTCCCTATCTGCAGTTGTCGGACCAACGCATCGAGGCGCTCATGCGCACGGTGCGACGCTATCCGCGCACGCCGTTGTTGGTCGATGCGGATGCCGATTTTCGTGCCATCGCCGCGATGGAGGAGCGGCCCTTCGACTTCCCGCGGGTCTACATCCAGATGCGGCCCAAACGGCACTATCCGCTGGGGTCCGCGGCCGCGCACGTTCTGGGCTACGTGGGGGAGATCAACGCGGAGGAGCTCGAAGACTCGCTCTACGCCGACTACGAGCCGCGGACCATCATTGGAAAGGAGGGACTGGAGCGGCAGTACGAGCCCGTCCTGCGAGGGCTTCAGGGCATTCGCTACGTAGAGGTCGACGCGGCCGGGCGCATCGTGGGGTCGTTCGCCGGATACGAGGCCGCCGAAGCCACTCCTGGCGATGACATCCACCTGAACCTGGACGGCGACCTGACCGATTGGATCCACCGCATCTTCCCCGATTCCATGAAGGGTGCGGTGGTGGCGCTCGACGTGGCGGACGGCGGCGTGCTGGCGCTCTACTCCGCCCCTTCGTTCGATCCCAACCTGTTCGTGGGCGGCATCGACGTGGACGATTGGCAGGCCCTCAACCAGGACCCGCAGCGGCCGCTGTTCAACCGGCCGGTGCTCGGGCTCTACCCGCCCGCCTCAACCTGGAAGCTGGCCAGCGCCGCCATCGCGCTGGAGATGGGCGTGGTGACGCCCGAAGAGCGCATGCCGGTCTCCTGCCGTGGAAGCTTCCGGTTCGGCAATCGCACGTATCGCTGCTGGAACCGCGAGGGACACGGGTCCCTGGATCTCGCCGGAGCGCTCGCAAACTCTTGTGATGTCTACTATTACCAGCTCGGACTTCGCGTAACGCTACAACGCCTGCTGGACGAGTCCGTGCGGCTGGGATTTACCAGCCGCTGCGGAATCGACCACCCCAACGAGTCGGCCGGGATCTTCCCCGAGGACTTCGGATACTGGGAGCGGGTGTGGGGCTATACGCCGCGGGAGGGCGAAGTGCTGTCGCTGGCTATCGGCCAGGGCGCCAACTCCCAGACGCCGCTCAAGATGGCCCAGTTCTACGTGGCCTTGGCCCGCCAGGGCGACGCGCCCGCGCCCCGGCTACGCCGGAGTGAGGAAGCGCCCGCGCTGAGCTGGACGTTGGACCTGTCGCAGGAGAGCCTGTCCGCTCTGCGCGAAGGGCTTTGGCAGGTGATGCAGCCGGGAGGCACCGGGCACCTGTCTTCCCTGGAGCACTGGGACACCTGGGGCAAGAGCGGCACCGGCCAAAACCCGGCCGGGCTGGACCATGCCTGGTTCGCCTTGATGGCCGGCCCGCGCGACCAGGATCCCGAGGTGGTGGTGGTCGTGTTGGTGGAACACGGGGAGAGCGGCTCCCAGGCCGCGGCGCCCATCGCCGCCAAGACGGCCGACTATTTCCTGCGCAGCAAATACGAAATGCCCATCGACACCGTCGTCCAGACGCTGAGGGAGCACTACTGGTACGGCGTGCCGGCGCCCTGGGCCAACCGGGCGGGAGGCTGATCCGTGCTCCGGCGCTGGTCCGGAGACCCCTGGTTGGTGGTGGGTCTCGTGCTGCTCTCACTGTTCGGGATCGCAATGATCTATTCCGCCGGGGTCTTGAACGTGCCCAACCCGGTGGCGCAGGGAGCCTGGAAGAGGCAGTTGGTCTGGTTCGGCCTCGCGCTGGTAGGGTTCGCGGTGCTCCAGCGCATCGGCCCCCGCTGGTTCGAGTGGTTCGCCATTCCGGGATACGTGCTGTCCGTCGTGCTCCTGGCCGCCACGCTGGTGATCGGGACCGGAGCGGGCACGGCCGCCGGCGTGAAGAGCTTCATCCGCATCGGGGGCTTCGGGTTCCAGCCCGCGGAGCTGGCCAAGATCGCGACGGTCCTCGCGCTGGCGCGCTTCCTGGGCGTCCGGGAGGAGTCGCCGGCTTCCCTGCGGGAGCTGGTGCCGGCCCTCGCGCTGGTGGGCCTGCCCCTGGGCCTGGTCGTGCTGCAGCCCGACCTGGGGACCGCCCTGGCCTTCATCGGAATCCTCTTCGCGGCCCTGTTTTGGGCGGGCACGCCACTCTGGATGCTGGCCCTGCTGGCCAGCCCGGGTATCGGGCTGGTGCTGACGTTCGACACCCGCCTCTGGTCCGCGTTCATGGTGCTCGTCGTCGTAGCCCTCTACGTGTACCGGTACCGGCTGTACCTCGCGGAGTCGGTGGCCATCGTCTTCGCCAACCTGGCTGCCGGGACCATTGCGCTCCCGCTCTGGAACTCCCTCGCGGACTACCAGAAAAACCGCATCCTCGTGTTCCTCGATCCCAGCGTGGATCCGCGGGGAGCGGGGTGGCAGCTCATCCAGTCCAAGGTGGCCATCGGTGCGCATCTCAAATTGCAGTACATCTTCATCACCATCATCGATAATATCCACCACACACGGTCGATCTGTACCAAGCGGATGTTGGAAAAAGGTAGCGGAACAACGGGCACAAAAGGGTAAAGCGGCATCACAATAGGACCGATCCATCACAATTTTCATCTGGTCACCTCCTATGGTGCATCACACGATGAACTTCATCGTAGTCAAAACCTTAGAATAATGCACTGGCCAGGTGGCCATGTATGCCCTGGTCAGGAGGATAGTTTTCTATGTTATTTCGGCCATTGGAAGAAATAGAACAGAGGATTTCATGACGAGGGATTCGTGCCGTTCTCGCCGGCACGAATCCCTTGTTGAAAGTTATTGAAGATTGCGCAATAACGAAGGTGACTGCTCTTGCTCCTGTGACATTCCACCGATAATTGTAGTCAGCTCGCGCCCAGTGCGGAAATAGCGCACCTCACCACTGAGTACATGCAGCATCCAAACGCGCATTTCTGTGTAATTTGCGTCTGGATATTCAACCCACAGACGCACCGCAAAGAGATGGGTGAGTCCGTGTTGATGGTCATCGGTCATGATCAGTCGAAGTGATGGCAGGTTCACCAGCTAATGACCATCAAGTTGCGATGGTGCCATGAAGTGCTCGTATGACGTACCGGCCCACATGATATACGGCGCACCTGAATCGCGATGGGTCGGGTGCGCCGAGGCGTCGAAGGCATCCGGCGCAATCATCATGACATGGGGCGGACCAACCAGCCAATCTGCGCTGTCCGGTGGCTCCATCAGGAACGGATCTGCGTCGCTGGCTGAACTGCCGCCTTGCAACATGTAGGAAAAGCCGACCGCTGTGATTTCTGGGTCGCGACCTTCGAAGAATGCTGTGAGCCATTCAAGCCATTGGGCATCAAAACATTGGGGATCATTGGCGGGCGTGGCGGGGTCGTCAGGGAAACAACTCCAACCGTTCGTGCCGGCGCGCAATTCGGCAAATTCGGCGTTCTCCGCGTTGGGCCAATCTAGCACTGCCGCCTCAGCCGCGATATTGTCCGGCGCGGCGCTCAACGCATTGGCCACCGGGTCATCGGTCGCGGCTGGGATGTCAAACTGAACCGGAATCATAAAGTGTTCATAGGGGGTGCCGGCCCACATGAGGTAGGGTTGGCCCGAATTGCGATTGGTTACATACAGACTTGTATTGAAAGGCTCGGGGCCGATCAGCATCAGATGGGGCGGGCCGACCAACCAATCTGCACCCTCCGGCGGCTCCGTGAGCGCTGGGTCTGTATCGCTGGCCGCGCTGCCGCCCTGTAACATGTATGCCCAACCCCACGTTGTGATCTCGGGGTCGCGGCCTTCCACAAAGGCAGTGAGCCATTCGAGCCACTGTTCATCCAGACACATGGGATCATTGGTGGGCGTGGCCGGATCGTCCGGCACGCAGGTCCAGCCATTTGTACCGGCGCGTAGCTCAGTAAAATCAGCTTTCTCCGCGGTAGGCCAATCCAGCACTGCGGCCTCAGCCGCAATGGGCGCCGGAGCCGCGCTCAGTGCATTGGCAATGGTCTGGTCCACATGGGAAAGTGATTCAGGCTCCGGTTGCCGCCACATGGTTCCATTAAAGCTGTCAGCGTAGTAGACGATCATGTCGCCTGTAGGCGAGGCAAAGAAATGAAACTCGAAGACCTCTTCGTCAATGGGCGCGTAGGCCGCAAAGGCGCAGCCATTGATCACTTCATAGGTGACGGTGAATGATTCGCGGTTGGCAATTGTGGCACCATTGAGCCCGGCAGAGAAGATGCCTTCACCTTTGCCTGCACCATCCAGAGTGAGGAGACCCGCCTCTGTATAGGGGAATGCATCGTCTCCATCTAGGATCACGCCCTGCGCGTGAAAGAGATAGACGCCATGCAGTGTGTCAAGGGAACACTCAGGCATGTCAGCGTAGACTGTGCCCGACGCACCGATGAACATAACGGCAAGTGTAAGTATCAGGCAAAGCACAAACTTGATTCGATCTGCCTTCCATCGTCGTGGCATAAAATTTCTCCTTTGCTTAAATATAGAACTCGGTTACAATAGAGCTGGCGGCTCTTTTTTGGCGTGACTACCGGCAGCAGTCAGCCGCCACATCTCGCGAAGCACTGTTGTAAGTCCATCCCACGTGCGAAAGTAGTGCACATCGCCGCTGAGTACATGTTGAATTCGACCGCGCACCTCGGCATGTTCAGTGGTTATGGGTTCCACCCACAGGCGCACCGTAAAGAGATGGGTACGTCGGTGCTGACGTTCATTTGTCATTTCCACAACCTGCTCCAAACAGATAAAACAGCCACGTGACTCGATGATAACAACACCTCGTCAGCGGAGCGTCGTGTTTGATGTCACGTGGCTTTCGTTACCCCAACCCCTACTTGCCATGAACCATGATATGCGCCGATATCCGCCCGGCGTGCATGAGCCAGGGACGGTTTGGCTCTGGTTCTGTCGGAAGACCGGTTGATTCGCCGGTTGCATTGGGCATCATGCTGACAAAGAGCGGGAACAAGATCGCAGGGTCGCTGCCGATTAGAAAATAGCGTGCCGCGCCGGCCACGGGCGTCTCCAAGCTCCCGTCGATCATCGCTTCATCCCGTGCGGTGTTCATCTCTGCGCCTGGCACCCCTTGTTGAAGCAACTGCATGCCAAAGGCCCAGAATGGTTCGGCGCTAATGTGTTGGCATATGGCGTAGTGACTCGCCATAAACGGCGCATCCGCTACACAGGAAAGATTATTCGTGCCCTCACGCAGCACTTGACGATTCCAATCCTCGTCAAAGGCGACAATGGCGGCACCAGCGCGGAGAGGTTCGGGCAGTGGCAGGAG
>CBDCVX010000013.1:0-59620 GCA_965223195.1 Longimicrobiales bacterium | reverse complement strand
TGGCGGGCACCCAGAAGCGGCTCGACTTCCTACCGGAGCAGCACACCGACTTCATCTTCTCCGTCGTGGGGGAAGAGCTGGGATTCCTGGGCACAACCGTCGCGTTGCTGGCCTTCGCGTTCATCCTGTTTCGCCTGGTCCGCATGGCCGAGTCGGCCCCCGACGCATTTGCCGGCCTGGTGATCTTCGGTATCTTCGGGGCTTGGATGGTTCACATCGTGGTGAACGTGGGCATGACCGTCGGGGTCATTCCCATTACCGGTATTCCGCTGCCGTTCCTCAGCTACGGCGGATCCTTTCTTCTCATGTCTTGGCTTGCTGCCGCTACGGCGGTGCGGGTCATGGAGGACGACTGAGCGTTGGCATGGTTCCGGCGGCCCGATAAGCCGCTCAAGAGAACGGACAGGCGCGACGTCCCCACCGACGTATTCGAGAAGTGCCAGGGGTGCGGTGAGATCCTCTATAGCGAGCGGCTCTCACAAAACCACTTCGTGTGTCCGGGGTGCGGCCATCACTTCCGCCTCTCGGCGGAGGCCTACGTGTCGTTGTTGCTGGACCCCGACACGTTCTCGGAGACCGAGGCCCACCTGGAAAGCGGAGATCCGCTGGAGTTCGTGGACCTCAAGTCCTATTCCGATCGGCTCCGTGCAGCGCGTACGAAGTCGGGCCGATCGTCGGGGGTCATCACCGGGGTCGGAGAGCTGGAGGGCCAGCCGGTGGCCCTCGGCGTCATGGACTTCCGCTTCGTCGGCGGATCCATGGGGTCGGTGGTGGGCGAAAAGATCAAACGAATCGCCCACCGGGCCCTGGACGATCGGACGCCGCTCGTCGTGGTCAGCGCATCCGGCGGCGCCCGCATGCAGGAAGGCATCTTCTCCCTCATGCAGATGGCCAAGACCTCGGCGGCGCTCGCCCGCGTCCACGAGGCCGGAGTGCCGTACATCTCAGTGCTGACCGATCCCACCACCGGGGGCGTGACCGCTTCGTTCGCCATGCTGGGCGACGTGAACCTGGCCGAGCCCGGCGCGCTCATCGGCTTCGCCGGCCCCCGCGTGATCGAAGAGACCATCAAGCAGGAGCTGCCCGAGGGCTTCCAGCGTTCCCAGTTCCTGCTGGAGCACGGGATGGTCGACCGGGTCGTGGACCGGCGCGAGCTCAAGGCAGAGATCGCCGTCCTTCTCCGCCACATGGTGGGCGGGCAGCAGCGGGCCGGGTCCGCTGAGGACACGGCCGAGGCGACGGAAGTGACCCCACTCGCCGGTCGGCGGAAAGCGCACGGGAGGTAGTACTGGCGGGCAGGTCGACCGCTCCTCGCGATACGGGTGAGCGTCCCGAAGATCCGTACCTGAGGGAGCTGCTTCCCCACCTCCGCATGGGCGGCGTGAAGTGGGGCCTCGGCAAGACCCGTGCGCTCCTCGCCGACGCGGACGATCCGCACCTGGCCTATCCCACCATCCACATCGGCGGCACCAACGGGAAGGGCTCGACCGCGGCCGTCGTGGCTTCGGTATTGGCCCGATCGGGGCTCAGGGTCGGCCTCTACACGTCGCCTCACCTCCGGCACTTCTCGGAGCGCGTCCGCATCGACGGCCGTCCCGCCGACCCCGACGTGCTCCTGGCGCAGTCCCGCGCACTGGCGGCCGCTATGGAGCGCGCGCAGCCCACCTTCTTCGAGGCGGCAACCGTGCTGGCCTTCCACGCCTTCCGTAGCCTGGAGGTGGACGTCGCCGTGATCGAAGTCGGCCTGGGCGGCCGACTCGATTCCACCAACGTCGTCGAGCCGGAAGTGACGGCCATCACCAGCATCGCGCTGGATCACCGCGAGTACTTGGGAGACACCCTGCCCGCGATCGCCGCCGAGAAGGCGGGGATCCTCAAGCCCGAGGTGCCGTGCGTGACGCCGGTGGCACACCCCGCCGTGGTGGACGTGATCCGGGACCGCGCCGCCCAAGTCGGTGCCCCGCTGCACCTGGTCCGGGCTCCGGATCCGTCAGACATCGAGCTGTCGTGGCAAGGCACGAGATTTCAGGCGGAGACGCCCTATGGCGACGTCGCGCTCACGCTTCCGCTCATCGGGCTCCACCAGGCGACCAACGCCTGTCTCGCCATCCGGATCGTGAGCCTGCTGCCGGAGCGCCTCCGGCCCGATCGCGCGACGGTGCTCGAGGGACTCGATCGGGTGTTTTGGCCCGGCCGCCTCCAGGTGGAGCGAGCCAAGGGCGTCCGCTGGATCTTCGACATCGCCCACAATCCGGCGGCCGTGCACACGCTGGCGTCTTCGCTGGACCACCTGCCGGGCCCCCAGCCCGACGTGGCGCTGGTCGGGGTACTGGGCGACAAGGACTGGCCGGCCATGCTGCCGCCCCTTATCCATCGCGCCCGGCGGGTCCTGCTGACGGTGCCGCCCAGCGCGGCGCCGGGCAGGGTGTGGAATCCGCACACCGCGCTGGCGAGCCTCGAGTGCTCGGACAACGTGCTCGTGGAGGAGGACTTCGGCCGAGCCCTTTCCGTGGCCACCGCGAGAGCGGAAGGCGGCACGGTGCTCGTCACCGGGTCGAGCCACACGGTCGGAGACGCGCTGGAAGCGTTGGACCTTCCGGTATAGATTCGCGGCCATGAACGAAGGGGGCGGGTTCCGGCGCCTCCCGGGCTTCCGCGATTTTCCGCCGGATGCCCTGGCGGAGCGCACACGAGTATTCGACGCATGGCGCCGGGTTTCCCGGCGCTACGGCTTTGAGGAGTACGACGGCCCACCGTTGGAGCCGTTGGATCTCTACGTGGCCAAGAGCGGCGAAGAGATCGTCGAGCAGCTCTACAACTTTCGGGACAAGGGAGAGCGAGAGGTCGCGCTCCGACCCGAGATGACCCCCTCGCTCGCCCGTATCCTCGCCGAGCGCAGCCGGGCCATGTCCAAGCCCATCCGCTGGTTTTCGATCCCGCAGCTCTTTCGTTACGAGCGTCAGCAGCGCGGGCGGCTACGCGAGCACTTCCAGTGGAATGTGGACATCGTGGGCGAAGCGGGGCTCGGCGCCGATGTCGATATTCTGGCGGTGGCAATCGACGGCGTCCGGGCGTTGGGTCTGGACGAGGCGGACTTCGTCGCGCGGGTGTCCGACCGCCGGCTGCTGACCGCGCTGGTCGAGGCGGTCGGCGTGGGCTCCGACGGGGTGCCGCAGGTCTTTCGCGCGGTGGACAAGCTCGAGCGGGCGGGCGCGGACTGGGCGGTGGCCCGCTTGGAAGAGGCCGGCATGCGGCCGCAAACGGCGCTCGGCTTCGTGGAGCTGTTGGGCAGCGCCACCATCTCCGACGTGCGCACGGCCTACGGTGAGCACGCGGCCGTGGCCGAGCGACTCGACGACCTCGAAACCTACGTGGCAGACCTGGGTTCCCTTGGGTTCGGGGCGTACGTCACGTTCGACCTGCGCATCGTCCGGGGACTTGCATACTATACCGGCATCGTCTTCGAGCTGTTCGACCGAAAGGGGGAACTCCGGGCCATTTGCGGAGGAGGCCGCTACGACCGGCTCCTGGAGCTGGTGGGAGGTGAGCCGCTGCCCGCCGTCGGATTCGGGATGGGCGACGTGGTGCTCGCCGAGCTGCTCCGAGACCGGGAGCTGCTCCGGGCGCCCCCGCGCTCGGTGGACGTATTCGTCGTCAACGCCCTGCCGGACGGCCGCGACACGGCGCTCCGCGTGGCCGCGGCCCAGCGCGCCGAAGGCCGAGCCGTCACCTACGCGCTGCGTTCCCAGTCGGTGAGAAAGCAATTCAAGCTGGCCGGCTCCGCAGGCGCGCAGCGGGTGATCGTGTTGGGCCCCGACGAGGTGGCGGAGGGTCGGGCGACGGTAAAGGACATGGAAAGCGGGGAGGAACGAAGAGTGTCTTTGGATGCACTGCTGGCAGGGGAGGGGCTGGGGTGAACGCGGAGGAGCCCTTTGGCGGGACACGGAGAGACATGCGACGCGCCATTTGGCGTCTGAGCGTGCTCGAGTATGTGATGCTGGCGCTGGCCGCCGTCGCGGCGCTCCTGGGCGGAGCCATGGCGGCGTGGTTGCTCCGAGCGGGGCTCGGCGTGCCGTTCCGCTTGGGATGGACCATCTCCAGCGTGCTGCTGTTCGCGTTGCCGGGGTTGGCCGTGTGGGGGAGGGAAGCGAGAAAGGAAGGAACGTTGGTGGAGCGCGAATCCGAGGCGGATCGGGAGGAAGAGGACTAAAAAGATGGCGGCTGACAAAGGGCTCACCCCGCGCAGTGAAGACTTCGCCGCGTGGTACAACGAAGTCGTGCAGCGGGCGGAGCTGGCGGACTACTCGCCGGTGCGCGGGAGCATGGTCATCCGTCCATGGGGCTACGGCATCTGGGAGCGCATGCAGCGCGCCCTGGACGACATGTTCAAGGCCACCGGCCATGAAAACGCCTACTTCCCGCTCCTCATTCCCATGTCGTTCATCGAGCGCGAGAAGGCCCACATCGAGGGCTTCAAGCCCGAGCTGGCCATCGTGACCCACGCGGGCGGCAAGGAGCTGGAGGAACCCCTGGTGGTGCGGCCCACCTCCGAGACCGTCATCTACCACATGTACGCGAAGTGGGTGCAGAGCTATCGGGACCTGCCGGTGCTCCTCAACCAGTGGGGCAACGTCATGCGCTGGGAGCTCCGCACGCGGCTGTTCCTGCGGACGGCGGAGTTTCTCTGGCAGGAGGGGCACACGGCCCACGCCACCGAAGCCGAAGCCGAGGAGGAGACCCTCCGCATCCTGGGGATCTACCGGCAGTTCATGGAGGAGTGGATTGCCATGCCGCCGGTCACCGGCCTCAAGACCGAGGCCGAGCGCTTCGGTGGCGCGGTGCGCACCTACGGGCTGGAAGCCCTCATGCAGGACAGCAAGGCCCTACAGGCCGGCACCTCGCACATGCTGGGGCAGAACTTCGCCCGTCAGTTCGACCTCACCTTCCAGTCCGAGGCCGGGCAGGAGGAGTACGCGTGGAACACGTCCTGGGGCGTGTCCACCCGTCTGGTGGGCGGACTGGTGATGACCCACGGAGACGACCGCGGCGTGGTGGTGCCGCCGCGTCTGGCCCCCACCCAGGTGGTGGTGCTCCCGATTTGGCGGAACGACGACCAGCGGGCCGCCGTGCTGGCCAAGGCCGACGAGGTGAATCGGCAGCTCGTCGACGCCGACGTTCGCACACGCATCGACGCGCGTGAGCACCTCACGCCCGGCTCCAAGTTCTGGGAGTGGGAGCGCAAGGGAGTGCCGTTCCGTGTCGAGATCGGCCCCAAAGACCTGGAGAAGGGGCAGGTCGTGCTGGTCCGCCGTGTGGAGCGAGAGGGCCAGGACCGGAAGATGTTCCTGCCCGAAGCCGACGCGATCGCCCGCCTGCCGGGCATGCTGGAGGAGCTCCAGGCGGAGCTGTTGGCGACGGCGTTGGCGCGCCGCGAGGCCGGCTCCGTGAGGGGCGGCGTTTCCTCCATTGCCGAGCTGGGTGAGGCGCTCGACGGCGGTGCGGGGTTCGTCTACACCGGCTGGAGCGGCGATCCGGACGTGGAAGCCCAGGTCAAGGCGGAGACCCGCGCCACCGCGCGCGTCATTCCCTCGGAGGAGTTCCGCTCGGAGGAAACCCCCGCTCGCTGCATCGGAGGAGAGGCGTCCAAGATGGAAGTCGTGTGGGCCCGGGCGTACTGAAGCCCGCCTATCCACGCACGGACGGACGCCTCCGGGCAGGCTCCGTCGCCCTCGATGACCTGGCGGAGCGGTTCGGCACGCCGCTCTACGTCTACGACGCCGAGATCATCCGCGACCGGTTCCAAGCCATACGTGGCTCGTTCACGGACGTGGACGTGCTCGTGGCCTACTCGGTCAAGGCCAACGGCAACCTGGGCGTTCTCAGCCTGCTGGCCGGACTGGGCGCGGGAGCCGACATCGTCTCCGGCGGGGAGCTCTACCGGGCCTTGGCGGCGGGCATCCCCCCCGAGCGAATCCTGTTTGCCGGCGTGGGAAAAACCGAGTCCGAGATCCGTTACGCGCTCGAGCGAGGCATTCTGGCGCTCAATGTGGAGAGCGGGCAGGAGCTGGAGCTGATCGCACGCGTGGCCCGGGCCCTTGGCGTGCGTGCGCCGGTCGCGCTCCGGCTCAATCCCGACATCGTGTCGCCCACGCCGCACGAGTACACGCGCACGGGTCACCTGGATACCAAGTTCGGGGTGTCGGAGTCGCGCCTGTTGGAGCTGACCCGACAGGCCGCGTCCGAGCCCGCGCTGGTCGTAACGGGCATCGACGTACACATCGGCTCCCAGATCACTCGGACGGAGCCCTTCCTGTCCGCGGTGCGCCAGGTGCTGGCCTCGGCCGATCGCCTGGAAGGGGAGGGGATCCCGCTTCGGTTCGTGGACCTGGGCGGCGGATTCGGCGTTCCGTACGACCACACTCCGGGACTGGACATGTCCGCGTTGGCCGAAGAGCTGGGCGCCCTCTTCCGGGGCCGCTCGCTCCGGCTGATCGTCGAGCCCGGCCGCTTCCTCGTCGGCGAAGCCGGTGTGCTGCTTACGCGGGTCCTCTACGTGAAGTCCGAAGGCCGGAAGACGTTCGTGATCGTGGACGGCGGGATGACCGACCTACTCAGGCCCAGCCACTACGGCGGCTATCATCACGTAAGCGCGGTGGCCGACAACGGGCAGCGTCCCGAGGCCACCGTCGACATCGTGGGGCCCATCTGCGAGACCGGAGACTTCCTGGCGCTGGACCGGGAGCTGCCGCTGCCCGAGCCGGGAGAGCTGCTGGCCGTGCACACGGCCGGGGCCTACGGGTTCACCATGGCCTCCAACTACAACGGCCGCCCCCGGCCGGCCGAGGTCATGGTGGACGGCAGCCGTGTCGAGCTGGTCCGTGCCCGTGAGTCCTTCGACGACCTGACCCGCGGCGAGCGCATGCCGCAGTGGCCCTCAACCAGACCCTGACATGCACGACCGCATCCTGATCGTCGACTACGGCTCCCAGTTCACCCAGCTTATCGCGCGGCGCGTCCGCGAAGAGCACGTGTACTGCGAGATCCACCCCCCCACCCGCACCGTCGAGTGGATTCGGGAGTGGGGCCCCAACGGGATCATCCTGGCCGGCGGACCCTCGTCCGTGTACGGTGATGACGCGCCCGGGCTGGATCCCGCCCTGCTCACCATGGGCGTGCCCGTGCTGGGCATTTGCTACGGGATGCAGCTCATTGCTCAGGTGGAGGGCGGGCAGGTCATTCCCGGCAAGCGGGAGTACGGGCGCGCGGACCTGATGCTGACCGCCGAGAGCCCGCTCTTCGCCGGCTTCGACCTGGCCGAGCCCATCCAGATCTGGTGCTCCCACGGAGACCACGTGGACGAGCCCCCGCCGGGATACGAGAATCTCGGCCGCACCGAGAGCCTCTCCGTGGCGGCGTTCCGCGCAATCGGCCGCGACATCTACGGGGTGCAGTTCCATCCCGAGGTCGCGCACACGCCCGACGGCGACCGCATCATCTCCAACTTCATGTTCGGTGTGTGCGGATGCGAAGCGTCCTGGACCGCCGGAACGTTCATCGAAGACACCGTGGCCGAGATCCGCGAGCGGGTGGGAGACGCGACCGTGGTCTGCGGGCTCTCCGGCGGAGTGGATTCCTCCGTGGCGGCCCGCTTGGTCCACCGGGCCATCGGCGACCAGCTCACCTGCATCTTTGTCGACAACGGCGTGCTCCGAAAAGGCGAGCGCGAGGGCGTAGAGCAGGCGTTCCGAGAGCAGATGGGCATGCGCCTGATTGTCGTAGATGCCAGAGAGCGGTTCTTGACCGGCCTGGCCGGCATCACCGAGCCCGAGCGCAAGCGGAAGGTCATCGGCGAGACGTTCATCCGCGTGTTCGAGGAGATCGCCCAAAGCGACGAGATCGGCGGGGCGGACTATCTCGTTCAAGGCACCCTCTATCCCGACGTCATCGAATCCCTCTCCGTGCGCGGCCCCTCCGCCACTATCAAGACCCACCACAACGTCGGCGGCTTGCCCGAAGACATGCACTTCGAGCTCATCGAGCCCCTGCGCGACCTCTTCAAGGACGAGGTCCGCCGGGTGGGCAGGGAGCTGGCCCTACCCGAGACATTCGTAGGCCGACACCCATTCCCAGGCCCCGGCCTGGCCATCCGCGTGTTGGGCGAGGTCACCGAAGACCGCCTCGCCATCCTCAGAGAGGCCGACGCCATCTATTTGGAGGAGATCCGCGCCGCGGACCTCTACGACCACATCTGGCAGGCCTTCGCCGTACTCCTCCCCGTCCAGTCCGTGGGCGTCATGGGCGACGCCCGCACATACGAAAATGTCGTCGCGCTCCGGGCGGTCACATCGCGGGATGGGATGACCGCGGACTGGTACCCGTTCCCGCACGATATCCTGGCGCGAATGTCGACACGGATCATCAACGAGGTACACGGGGTGAATCGGGTCACGTATGATGTGAGCTCAAAGCCGCCGGCCACGATTGAGTGGGAGTGAGGGGGGAGTAGGCGTAGTGGAATACCATTCCGGGGCTCAGCGTAGCCTCCGGTGGAGCTGCCTGGCTGTTGCCTGTAACACGTGGCTAATCGGCCCCCTTGCCGGTCAGGAAAGTTGTCACCACAACACCGGCGAGGTGCGGGAGCACGCAGTGGAGCGGATGTCCGGCCGACTTCCAGTGGGCCACCCCATGCTACTGGATTTCGACCAGTTCTTCAGGGTGACGTCCGGGTTCTTCATCGGTGATTCCGTGTTCGTTGCGAACTCCGGGACGAACGAGATTCTCGTTTTCGGTGCCAGCCATGGTCGACTTCTGGAGAAACTAGGTCGATCCGGCGGTGGACCAGGCGAGTTTTCTCGGCTCAATCAGATCACGCGTATCGGGCACGTCCTCGTGTCTTCAGACTTGAACGGCAGCGTGACGTTCTGGAATGAGGTTCCCCGTCGAATAGACCTACGCAGCGGTGGCGTCCAGCCGCTGGGTCAGTTCGGAGGGACGCTGGACAACGCGTTGTTGGTGCGAACCGGCGTGGCCGTTGATCGATCACCGCCTGCCGACGGAAGCGTTCTTCGGTACAGGCCCCAGACCACGGTGTTTTCACTTGACTCCGACGGTACCACGTCGCCGCTGTTCGATCTAGAAGGCGTCCAGAGCTTCATGGTTCAGTTCCCGGATGGACGCATCTCAGCCGGAATTCCGCCATACGCCTGCCCACTCGTCATGGTGGGCAATGGAGAGCGCATCTACGTGCACTATGGCCAGCCGGCCACGATCGACGTTCTCGACGGGAGTGGGCAGGTAATCGAACGCCTGAGGTTCGACATGCCCAGGAAACCGATCAACGCAGACGCGTGGCGCAGGGAAGCTGATCGGATGTATGCCGCAACCCCTGGTTTGGCCCACGCCATGGGGTCGGCCCCCCGTCCATCCTACGCGCCGGTGTTCGGCGACTTCATCCTCGATGATTCAGGTCGCTTGTGGGCAGGTGCCTGGACTCCGCGCGATAGGCCCGGCAGGGATCAGACGTGGACGGTGGTCGACCCTCGGCGCCGTTCGATGCGGTTAGTCCAGGTGGGGGGTCGGGTGCTGGCGGTGGCTGGAGACCGGGTGCTCGTTGTTCGCCGCGACGATTTGGACGTGGAAAGCGTCGTTGTGCTTCGGGTGGAGAGGCCGCGATAGGGGTAGGGTGGCTGGGGATGGGAGGCGGCGTTTCAGGTGAAACGCCGGGGGGGGCATTGGAGCATTGCAGGGTCGAAGGGTCAAGGACCGGCACCGCCGATTCTCTTCCGTCAACCGGACGGCCCACTCCACACTTCGGACGTTGATTCCTCAGATGTTACCGAGGGCCTTGGCCAGTGACCCATCTCCGGATCTTTTTACGCGTAAGATCTTGGAAAGGAGGCAGTTCCAGACTCAATGAATCCTAAAGCAGGCTTTGACGCCGCACTTGGTCGTGCCAACCACTTGTTGGAGCTATACGACCTCATTCGTGACACGAGCCAGCGACGCATCAGAAACGACTGGAAGCAAAAGGTCCAGCGGGCGCTTGGTTGGCCGTTGAAGGAGGAACTTGTCCGTATCTACGGCAAGGAAAAGCGAAGTCTCCTCCTGATCCGTGAGGGAACACCAACTCTGCGAGACAAGTTTGCGCATGAGTACATCTCGGAGCTTCTCCGTGCGGCGATCGTGGCTGCCGTCTCGGCGCTGGACCGATACCTTCACGATCTCGTTGTGAAGCACTGCTGGAAGCTGCTCGGCCGAAAAGACGACGAGATTCCACGTGAGCTCCGTGAGCTATCCGTGCCTGCGATCGCGGCCAAGCGGGCCGTGGTCAAATTGAAGCGGGATCCTTCGGCCCAGCCTGGGCGCGTCATCAAGCAGGAGATTCAAGCTCATCTCCACAGGGAGTACACGTTCCAGAATCCGGACTCCGTCCTCCGTGCGGTCCGTATGCTGGGTGTATCAGATTTCTGGAGCAAAGTGGCAGAGGCGATGCCCGGCCAACCGGAGAAGCAAGAAGTCATCAGGACGCTTAGGACAATCGCGCATCGCAGAAATCAAATCGTACACGAAGCGGACTTGCTGAGGAGAACCCAGGCCAGTAAGCCACGTCTCCGAGACGTCAAAGCTACCCAAGCAAGGGAGTGGATTGACTGGATGCACGCCTTTGGGTCTGCGATTGACGAGATTACCCGCACAGCGGTTTGAAAACGTGATGGGCGAGCGCTCGCAGTTCTTCGCCCACACCGCGTCTGGCGGGCGGGCGTGGGAACCCCTGCGGGAGCATTTGAGTCTCGTGGCTGATCGCGCCCGCCACCATGCGGCTCAGTTCGGCGCGGGAGACGAGGCGTATCTCGCTGGAGTGCTCCATGATCTAGGGAAATACGGAGAGCGCTTTCAACGCCGGCTAGAAGGCCACGGGAGCGGACTAGATCATTGGACTCTGGGAGCCTGGGCTGCGCTCCAAGGAGCTAGAGGCCAAGGATTGGCCGCAGCCTTGGCAATCGAAGGGCACCACGTTGGGCTGCAAATAGGATCACGCAGTTCGCGAACTTTTGAACGTCTGACACCGGAGTATTTTTCACGGTATCATCCGCCAAACGTACAACCGGCTGAGGACGACGTGGATCGTGCATTGAAGCGATTCGATAGCGACGGGCTCACTTTTCCCAAGAGCATCTCCTCTTTGTGGGATCGAGCGATGCCGAATCCGCAAGGCATGCTCGCCGTTAGAATGCTGTTTTCCACGCTTGTGGATGCAGACTACTTAGAGACCGAGGCCTTCATGCGTGGCGACACGGAGACACGACGAGCCTACCGGTCTCCCGGACCTATTCTAGATCCTGCGCAATCCCTACGTATTGTGCTTGACCATGTGCGGGAGCTCGAGTCGAATACCACTGCTGCCGAAAACGTCGTTCGGATCCGCTCCAATCTACAACGGGATTGTCTTTCGGCCTCGGAACATGACCGTGGGACATTTACGCTTACCGCGCCCACCGGAAGTGGAAAAACCCTTTCGATGCTGACCTTTGCATTAGCTCATGCCGCTGCTCACGATCTGCGCCGAGTCGTTTTCGCAGTCCCATTCCTTAGCCTTATCGAACAGACTGCCAGGACCTACACAGATCTTTTCGATGGGGAAGGTCTAGGGGACTATTTCGTCTTGGAAAGTCATAGTCTAGCACATGCTATTGCCGGCCCAAGTAATAGAAGTCTGCCAATTGCTGGGACGGTCGGAGACCTAGGCCTGTTGACTGAGAACTGGGATGCGCCAATCGTCGTGACTACCAACGTGCAGCTACTCGAGTCGCTTTTTGCGCACAGGCCAAGAAGGTGCCGCAAGCTGCACAATCTAGCTAACAGCGTCATCCTCTTCGATGAAGTTCAGACTCTTCCTCCGGAACTTATCCGGCCCACGCTCTCGGTTCTCGGTACACTCGTACGCGACTTCGGCTGTTCGGTTGTATTTGCGACTGCTACTCAGCCGGCGTTTGGGCATCTCGATAGAGCAGTGCGACGGTACGCAGATAAAGAAAAGACTGCTGATTCTATCCGAATCGGTTGGCGACCCAGAGAAATCGTTCGTGAGCCACGAGCAATGTTCGATGCCGTTCGTAGAACCAAGGTGGCTTGGGAGGTCGAGCAGACATTGGGTTGGGAGGCACTCGCTGAGAAAATGCTCGCTACCGAAGGACGAGCGCTGGCGATAGTCAACCTCAAGCGCCATGCGCGGGCTTTGACGGAGGCTCTCGATCGGAGAGAAGCTAGGGGACTGGAGCACTTGTCGACCAACCTGTGTTCGGCCCACCGTGCCGAGGTCCTCGCCAGAGTAAGACGACGCCTCAGACAGGGAGAACCATGTCTCCTCGTATCAACCCAATGTGTCGAGGCCGGAGTCGACATTGACTTCCCGGCCGTTTTTCGGGCGTTGGGACCCCTCGAGTCTATTGCTCAAGCCGCAGGTCGATGTAATCGCAGCGGAGTCCTCCCGGACGGAGGCAAGGTGGTCGTGTTCCTACCTGAGGACGAGGGGTACCCCCCTGGAGCGTACGAGCAAGCATCGCGTGTTACAAAATCTCTACTTGCTGAAACGGGTTCGCTGTCGATCGACGATCCCGAGACCTTTTCCGTCTACTACCAGTCCTTATACGATTTGACTGGCGTGGCGTCCGAGGATGACACCGAGCTCGAATCGGCAATTCGCGACGCAGATTTCCCGGAAGTGGCCAAGCTCTACCGGCTGATCTCAGGCGACACGGTACAGGTCGTGGTTGCTTGGGAAGAAGGGCTGCTGGAGGAACTCAGACGGGGGCGTTTTAATAGGCGATGGATACGCCGCGCGCGACCGTTTTCTGTCTCAATTTACCGCCCTAGGCTCGGTGTGCTTTCAGCTCTGGAGCCGGCACCTCCGACGTCCCGGGGAGAAACGCCGTCGAATTGGTATCTCCTTCCCGATCGCGACGGATACGACCGGCGTCTGTACGGACTCACCTCTGTCGACCGCAAGCTGTGGATCGCTTAGGGACGGCCGACCGGGGCGGGCCGGACGTCCCTAAGCATGGATACGGACCTCAAGCGCAGAGTTTCAATCCACTCCCAGGGTTTTGGGAGGCCACGAAGGTGCTAACGTCGTCAGGAAACGCCAAGTGTCTTCTCTGCCCTTGACGTCCCACGAACGCATCTTGTATGCTTCATGAGGAGGTAAGGGGATTTCGCTGATCAAGGGAGATGACGTATGAGCATACACTGCCTCGAGGTTTGGGGGGACCTGGCCTGCTTCTCACGACCGGAATCCAAGGTGGAGCGGTACACCTACCCCTGCATTACTCCTTCAGCTGCGCGTGGAATCTACGACGCGATCTACGCCAAACCTCAGAGCTTCCGTTGGCAGATCGACCGCATCGAGCTGCTCAATCGACCATCCTACGTGGCGCTCCGCAGAAATGAAGTGAAGGAGAAGGCCAGCGTATCGGCGGTCCGACGCTGGATGAGCGGTACCGTTCAACCCGAACCGCTGTGGGCTGACGGAGTGGGTGCTGACGTGCGGGGTCGGACCCAGAGGCAAACGATAGCTCTCCGGAATCCGAGGTACAGAATATCCGGTCACATCGTACCGTGGAACGGGAACGCGCAACCGATCACTGCGTTCGATGCTCAGTTTTCGCGGCGAGCGGAGAAAGGTAAGTGTTACTACCAACCCTACTTGGGATGCCGCGAATTTCCGGCGTACTTCGAAATCGCCGACTCGGATTCACCCAACGCCACGGACATCGATCTCGATGTCGGCTACATGGTCTATGACGTGTTCGACTTGTCTCGACCCGGCGATTCATCGGCCAAACCTCTTATAAGTCTGTTCCGCGCTCAGATTACGGGCGGTATCCTCGACGTTCCATCGTGGGACGACGTCGAAGTGCTCAAGACTCCCGGAGGTGCGTGATGCTTCATCAGCTCCTCCGGTACGCGGAACTTGAAGGCCTCGTGACCGAGCCGGGTTTCAGGGTGAAGACGGTGCGGTGGGCCATTCCATGTGATACCGAGGGCCGGCCGACCGGCGAGCTTGTCGATCTGCGAACGCCTTCTGGTGCCGGAAAGAAGGGAAGGCGCTTTACCAAGGCGCCCCACCTATCACAGCCCGAAATCAAGCGTGGAGGAAAGGGTACGCGGCATTTCCTGGCGGATGCCCTCGAGGTGATCATCGGTCTCGGGGCCGAGGAAGATCCTAAGGTCCAAGCCAAAGGTGCCTATTTCTGCAACTTACTTGCTGAAGCGGCGGCCACCGTGCCGGAGCTGGGCTCCATCGCCACCCACCTTTCTGATCCGATCGTGCGTGAAGGGCTGCGTTCCGCGGCTGTATCAGTGAAGGCTAAAAGCACGGACATTGCCACGATCGCTTTCCGAAAGCTCGACGGCGCAGTGGTCTATCCGCTCGATCAGGAGGAGTGGCATGAGTGGTGGAGAGGGTTCCGCTCTAGTCTCCGGTCTAAGCCCAAGGGGGCGAGGCGGAGTCACGCAGCGCCCGAGCTAATGCGTTCGATGGTGACCGGCGGACTGGTGAAACCCATGAGGACACAGCCGAAGGTCCGTGGGCTTGTGTCAGTCGGAGGCATCGCTTCCGGCGACGCGTTCGCCAGCTTCAAGCAGGATGCCTTTCGCTCCTACGGATTGGTCCAGGCCGAAAACGCTGCCGTCTCGGAGCAAGATGCAGCGCTGTATACCGCAGCGCTGGAGCGGCTGATCGGTAACGGAATACGACTGAATAACGTCATCGTAACTTACTGGTTCGATGGTCCTGTTCCTCTAGACTTCGACCTACCAAGTCTTCTCTTGGGACTGGATGACGAAGAAGAGCAACGCGCCAGGCTTCGAGCAGCGAAGACCCTACTCCAAGGGTGGAGAAACGGGGAGCCGCAGGCACGAAGCATAGGAGACACTCCCTACCACGCGTACACCCTTTCGGGTGCATCGGGGCGGGTCATGGTACGGGATGTCATCGACGGACCTTTCATTGAGCTGCTGACCGGACTTGACGCCTGGTTCGATGACCTGGCGATCGTTCGACGAGATGACAGCGCCCGCCTTGCCTCCCCTCCGAAGTTCTTTGCCGTGCTAGCGGCGACCGTCCGGGACCTGGATGACATCTGTGCGCCGAACGAAGCTGCCTTGTGGCGAACTGCGTTGCGGTCGACGGTACTCTTCCCGCGAGATGCGTTCGCCCGAGCGCTCGCCCGCGTTCGTGTTGACGTTGTCCAGGACGAGCCGGCGCGACACGCCCGTTATGGCCTGATCAAAGGTACACTTAACCGACTTATTCGCCTGAATACACTGTCGCCTAGGGAGGACTATATCGTGGGTACAGGCTTAAACGAAGCACATCCGAGTTCCGCGTACCAGTGCGGTCGCGTTATGGCTATTTTGGCGCAGATACAATACAGCTCCCTCGGAAACGTCGGAGCTGGAGTGATCCAGCGCTATTATGCGTCCGCCAGCTCGTCTCCTGCACTAGTGCTTGGGCGGTTGATTCGCAACGCCCAGTTTCACCTAAACAAACTTGAAGGATCGCGGCGAGGGTGGTACGAGCGTAAACTCGCCAGCATCTTAACTAGGATCGACAGTGAATTTCCAGCCAACCTGACGCTCAAAGAGCAGGGATATTTCGCGCTAGGATACTATCAGCAACGATCGCATGACCGTACGAAATCAAATAAAACCGCTACCGATAACCTCACGGAGCAAGGTCAATGACGAACTCGGACCCAATCCAAAACCGCTACGAAGTGCAGTTCTTCTTCGATTGCCGGAACGGAAATCCCAACGGCGACCCCGACATGGGGAACGCCCCACGACTCGATCCTGAAGATATGCATGGCTTGGTCTCGGACGTCGCGATCAAGCGACGCATACGGAACTACGTCCAAGTTGCTCGGGGAAACGCTATGCCGTACGCCATTTTTGTTGAACACGGAACCAATCTCAATCGGCCAATCGCCCGTGCCCATGAAGAAACCGGTGGCAAGCCTGACGAGGACGCATCAAAGGATAGGGTCTACCAGGCGAGGGATTGGATGTGTCGAAATTTCTATGACGTCCGGACGTTCGGCGCGGTCATGTCAACCGGTGCCAACGCTGGCCAAGTACGTGGACCCGTTCAGGTGTCGTTTGCGCGGTCCGTGGATCCGGTCCTTCCGCTTGATATCTCGATTACGCGCGGTGCGGTGGCCGAGAACATCAACAAGGGAAAGGCATCAAGCGCCGAGCTACTCAAATGGGAGGCGGACCAGCCCGAAGACAAGCTCCGAACCATGGGTCGCAAATCGCTGATACCGTACGGCCTCTACGAAGGGCGTGCGTTTATATCCGCCAATCTTGCTAGAGGGACTCATTTTTCGCCGGTCGATCTTGAGCTGTTCCTGGAAGCCCTCGCGAACATGTACGAACACGATCGCTCAGCATCGAAGGGTGAAATGAGCATGCGGAAGATTCTATTGTGGAAGCATGTTGGTACGGACAGCGATACGAGTCAACGAGTAAGGCAAGCCATGCTAGGCTGTGCGCCGGCTCATAAATTATTCGCGCGGGTCAAAGTATCCCGTAAAGACGAGACGAGCCCGCCGAGACGTTTCGAGGACTACGATATATCTATCGATCGAGACGACTGGCCAGGTGGAATCGAGTTACAAGAGGTACTGTAGGGAGGTCTGTGAGATGAAGGATGCGGATCTGCTTCCTATCTCTGCTCTTCAGCACTACGCATTCTGCCCTAGGCAGTTCGCACTAATCTACATCGAGCAGCAGTGGGAAGACAACGGACTCACCGTTGAGGGTGTCGACCTACACGAGAGAGTAGACGTCTCTGGTCGCCGGAGCGAGACTCGACGGGATACGCGGATCGTCCGCCGCCTTGATCTTCGGAGCGATCGCCTAGGTTTAGTGGGCCGCGCGGATGTGGTTGAGCTGCATTGGGTCGACGGAACCGGAGAAGTTGGAGTTAAACTTGATGGCACCGTAGGATACTGGAAGCCGTTCCCGGTGGAATACAAACGAGGACGTCCGAAGGTCACGGATCCCGATAGGGTGCAGCTGTGCGCACAGGCGCTGTGTCTTGAGGAGATGTTGCAAACTACGATCGACCAAGGGGCGATCTTCTATGCACAGCCCAATAAGCGAACACTCGTACGGTTTGATGAGTATCTACGACAACGCGTGGAACAGGTGATCACGGCGTGTCGGCGACTGATCACCGATCGTTCGACGCCGCGGGCTGAGCCGGCGCCCAAGTGCAGGGGCTGTTCGCTTGTCTCTGCGTGCCTGCCTCGAGTGACCTCAGGCACCCCGTCTGCGAGAGGATATCTCGCCGATGCGGTACGTGGTCTGATACGGTCATGAAGCAACACCTCAACACGTTGTTTGTCAGTACCCAGGGAGCCTACGTTAGGAGAGAGCGGGAGAATCTCCTGGTCCGGGTAGACGGGGAGATCCGGCTGCGAGTGCCAGTACATCTACTTGCGGGACTGGTTTGTTTCGGCAGAGTTCACCTTTCCTCGGCCGCGCTAGTGTTATGCGGCGAACGTGGTATTCCTGTATCGCTCTTGTCCGCCGGTGGACGTTTCAAAGCTCGTGTCGTAGGTCCGACGACCGGGAATGTGTTGCTGCGACGTGCGCAGTTCAGGACCGCTGACGATGGCGACGCATCTCTGGTGATTTCCAAGAATATTGTAACGGCGAAGATACTTAACTGTCGCACAGTCCTCCTGCGCGCGGGTCGAGAAGCGACGTTGCAAGAAAACCGGAACGCGCTCGAAGGAGCATGCGCCCGACTTCGTGCACTTTCCAAGACTGCTGGTGTGGCAGCTGACATCGGAGTCTTGCGCGGCTACGAAGGGGAGGCAGCTCGCACGTACTTCAGTGTTTTTAGTCACATGATTCGAATCGATGACGCTGTGTTCGGGTTCCATGGTCGGAATCGACGACCACCCCGGGACAGGGTTAACGCTCTCCTGTCGTTCGCGTATGCACTACTGGTCCACGACGTCCGTTCTGCGATCGAGGTAGCGGGTCTCGATCCTGCGGTTGGATTCCTGCATCGTGAGCGCCCTGGTCGTCCGAGCCTAGCACTCGACTTGATGGAAGAGATGCGGGCGGCGTTCGCTGACCGTCTTGTACTAACTGCGATTAACCGACGTATCGCCCGAGCAGAAGGCTTCACGGTGTCCGAAACCGGAGCGGTGACGATGACTGACAAGTTGCGGGACGCGTTTCTGGCTGCCTATCAACGCAGAAAACAAACGACGATTGTTCACCCGTTTCTCAAAGAGGAAACCACGATTGGCCAGATCTGGTACATTCAAGCGTTATTGTTAGCCAGATTTCTGCGCGGCGATTTAGATGCATACCCGCCGTTCCTTTGGAGATGACCTATGTTGGTGGTAGTGTCTTACGATGTGTCTACTAAGACTTCTGAAGGACGTAGGCGCCTGAGGCAGGTGGCGCGCGCCTGTGAAAACGTTGGTCAGCGAGTCCAGAACTCTGTGTTCGAATGTTTAGTCGATTGGGAGCAGTGGACGCGGCTACGCCTTGAATTGGTTAGTCTCTACGAAGAGCGGGAGGACAGCCTTCGCTTCTACTTTCTGGGGAATAGATGGAGGAGACGAGTAGAACATCGAGGAGTGAAGTCTGTACCGGATCTTGAAGGCCCGCTCGTGGTGTGATCGCGGACCGCGAACGGACACAAAAACACCGGCCGATTCGCGATTCGCGAAAACACCATGTGATTGAGGATCGTAGAGGAGTCCGAAGTATGGCAGATGTCGCTTGTTTTCACGTCAGGGCGAAGGTTCGCGCAAAACGACCTGTAAGGTACTACGGATAAACCACTTCCATTAGATGGCATTCCGCCCCGCACGTGGGCGTGGATTGAAACTAGTCCAGACCGGCGACTTGGAAGTGTACCGCTGGATTCCGCCCCGCACGTGGGCGTGGATTGAAACGAGTTGCGCTCCGTTGTTGTGTCTCTCGCGCATCGATTCCGCCCCGCACGTGGGCGTGGATTGAAACTCCAGAATCGCGGTCAGGCACGAGCCCGGCCGGACATTCCGCCCCGCACGTGGGCGTGGATTGAAACATGACGCGGATCTCGGTGGTGGAGCCGTCGCGCGTATTCCGCCCCGCACGTGGGCGTGGATTGAAACTCGTCGGACGTGAGGTGCCCGCCCTCGATCCACTCATTCCGCCCCGCACGTGGGCGTGGATTGAAACTTCGACGCCCGGTAGCAGGCCAACGAACCCGGGACGATTCCGCCCCGCACGTGGGCGTGGATTGAAACTTGGTATGTACGCCATGATCGGATGCCGGAGCCGTATTCCGCCCCGCACGTGGGCGTGGATTGAAACTCTAAAGTAACCTTGACCGGTCCCGGCGTTGCCGGATTCCGCCCCGCACGTGGGCGTGGATTGAAACTAGTACAGTTCGACCGGCAAGGAAATTTCCGGAAATTCCGCCCCGCACGTGGGCGTGGATTGAAACCTGTGTCTTTTTGATGTGGGCGTCCGATTTGTCGGCATTCCGCCCCGCACGTGGGCGTGGATTGAAACTCCCGGGATCGGGCACTGGAGATGCACTCCGTGCTCATTCCGCCCCGCACGTGGGCGTGGATTGAAACACTGTTTCAGCAGACGGAGACACGCTCCCGACTGACTATTCCGCCCCGCACGTGGGCGTGGATTGAAACATTGGTCCCTCGGTAGTCGGTACCATAGGCGCTCGGCATTCCGCCCCGCACGTGGGCGTGGATTGAAACGTGGCGGCCACTATCTTGGTCGCACGTCCACTTCGGTATTCCGCCCCGCACGTGGGCGTGGATTGAAACCATTTCGTCGGCGTCGATCGCGACAACTGGATCCTCATTCCGCCCCGCACGTGGGCGTGGATTGAAACTTTGCCAAGCTTGTCCCATGGCACAGAAGCTGGAAATTCCGCCCCGCACGTGGGCGTGGATTGAAACCCTGGACCTCTATCGATTGGACGGCGACGTGCTCGTATTCCGCCCCGCACGTGGGCGTGGATTGAAACGAGTATTGGGTGCGTAATCTGCAAAAGCCGGTAAGTATTCCGCCCCGCACGTGGGCGTGGATTGAAACCGTGAAGAGCTCGTGGCGAAGAACCACGGGGGCGGCATTCCGCCCCGCACGTGGGCGTGGATTGAAACCTCGGTACGTAGGCCATGGCTACAGCCGTCCGATATTCCGCCCCGCACGTGGGCGTGGATTGAAACTCGTCCGGCGATGGCGGGCGTGCCCCTGCTAGTCGTATTCCGCCCCGCACGTGGGCGTGGATTGAAACTTCGTTGATTGATGTGCTGGTCGCGGTGCTCGACCATTCCGCCCCGCACGTGGGCGTGGATTGAAACGAGACAGTGTTGGTCGAGACCTGCTGGCCGGGTAAATTCCGCCCCGCACGTGGGCGTGGATTGAAACCCTGAAAGACCTGCTTGGCGACCGATTGGGTGAGGATTCCGCCCCGCACGTGGGCGTGGATTGAAACGAGACAGTGTTGGTCGAGACCTGCTGGCCGGGTAAATTCCGCCCCGCACGTGGGCGTGGATTGAAACGCGAAGAGATGGCTGAGTACGCCGACATGCTCTCGATTCCGCCCCGCACGTGGGCGTGGATTGAAACGCGACTACGGTCGTCGTTGCGCCAGCGCCGTTTCGTATTCCGCCCCGCACGTGGGCGTGGATTGAAACTCGACGACGCGCTGCAGGCGGACAGGACCCATGCCCATTCCGCCCCGCACGTGGGCGTGGATTGAAACCTGATGGAGAACGTGCCCCGGGCCCCTACTGCGGCCATTCCGCCCCGCACGTGGGCGTGGATTGAAACAGTTCATGCCCGGCTATCGGGGACTGGTGGAACTCATTCCGCCCCGCACGTGGGCGTGGATTGAAACTTCGCTCACTGCATCACCCGCCTCGGGCGCCCTACATTCCGCCCCGCACGTGGGCGTGGATTGAAACACGAGCCACTGCATCCAACACACGCGCAGGAACGACATTCCGCCCCGCACGTGGGCGTGGATTGAAACCAGTGGCCCGGGATCCGGAACGGCTCCACCAGATGATTCCGCCCCGCACGTGGGCGTGGATTGAAACTCGTCGGGATGGCCATATTGGCGGGGACTCTCCCCATTCCGCCCCGCACGTGGGCGTGGATTGAAACGATGACCGTCGCGTACGAAGGTGACGCTCCGCCGTATTCCGCCCCGCACGTGGGCGTGGATTGAAACTCCGGTGCATGATCGACGAACGAGCTGAAGCGGCATTCCGCCCCGCACGTGGGCGTGGATTGAAACATCATCTGCACCCCATGTCGGTGCAGCATGCCCGATTATTCCGCCCCGCACGTGGGCGTGGATTGAAACCAGTCGTAGTCCCCCCCCATCTGGCCCACGACGATCGGATTCCGCCCCGCACGTGGGCGTGGATTGAAACTCCAAGGGTACAGCCATTGTAATTTCCTCACCCCAGATTCCGCCCCGCACGTGGGCGTGGATTGAAACTTTGAGTTCTAGGGTGCTTCCCCCGGGCTGCTATAGGATTCCGCCCCGCACGTGGGCGTGGATTGAAACATGTCGAGACAGACGGGTCTGGAGTCGATCTCTCGTATTCCGCCCCGCACGTGGGCGTGGATTGAAACCTGGCGCTGCCGGAGCGCATGACCGCAGTCGAGTACATTCCGCCCCGCACGTGGGCGTGGATTGAAACGCCTCGGCGCGCTGGATGTCGGTCACGATCCGGGCCATTCCGCCCCGCACGTGGGCGTGGATTGAAACCTGCAGTAGGGTGAAGCTCACCAGGTTCGGGCCGGATTCCGCCCCGCACGTGGGCGTGGATTGAAACCTTTTCCCGGCGCCCACCGCTATATTCATTCGTAGATTCCGCCCCGCACGTGGGCGTGGATTGAAACCCGTGAGAGTGCTGCCTTAGGGTCGGTCCGCGGGGCATTCCGCCCCGCACGTGGGCGTGGTTTGAAACTTCTCCGTCTGGATCCTCTTCGGCGTGTGGATCGGACATTTCCCGCCCCGCACGTGGGCGTGGATTGAAACTCCAGCAGGCTCTTACGGAGAGCGGGAAGGAGTCATTCCGCCCCGCACGTGGGCGTGGATTGAAACGAAACGAACACCACCGATCCATGTCCTTTTTGGTTATTCCGCCCCGCACGTGGGCGTGGATTGAAACCAGTCTCTGGGTCCGACTGTGGGCTGAGGGTAGGAGATTCCGCCCCGCACGTGGGCGTGGATTGAAACCCCCGCGGCACGATGTCTACGTCGAGCCCTACGGGATTCCGCCCCGCACGTGGGCGTGGATTGAAACGTCGATCGAGTTCGTCGTGGACCACGTGCAGCCCTGATTCCGCCCCGTACGTGGCCGTGGACGGAGACGAACTCCTTGCTTGGACGGATAACGCGAAAGCGCTGGATTCCGCCGGTTCCTGCCCAACCGGAACCAGGCCTTGAGCGTGTGACTGGTGCTGGCCGCCGATGCTAGAGGATTGACACGCGCTACGTTTCTACCGGCCTCGATCTCTTAGCCCCCTCACCCATCCAACACCTCCCACACCGCCGCTTCCGCCTCCCAGGGCACTTGTGAGTCCTTCGCCCATTTGGATGCACCCAGTCGGTGGCGCGGCAACGCGCTCCGGGCTTCTGTGTCCAGCCGTCGCTTCGGCACGACCGGCCGGTCCGGCTTGGGCGGCGCGTCCGCCAGCACTTCCCCGTTCGGCGCGAAGAACGCGACCTTGCCCTCGACGTCCAGACACACCCGCACCCCACCCTCATGCACGGCCCGGTGATGCTTCCGGCAGAGCAGCACGAGGTTTCGCAAGCTGGTCTCGCCGCCGTCCGCCCAGTGTTTGACGTGATGGGCGTCCGTAAACCGAAGCCCGCATCCCGGAAACCGGCAGCCCCGGTCCCGAACTTCCAACGCACGCCTCACGCTCGGCGGCACCGACCGGGTCTTTCGGCCGACGCCGACCACGGAACCGTCATTATCCCTGGCGATTCGCACCACTCCGGAGTCGCACGCGATCCGTCGCGACGTTTCACCTGAAACGCGGGTCCCTTCTTCCAGCTCGGACTGTCCGGGCTCGCCTTCCGCCGCCAACGTTTCCGGATCCACGTGCAGCATGACCTGATAGCGCTCGGCCCGGGATCCGCTGACGGGCGCACCCTCGCCCCCGAACCCCGCAGCCAGCGCCCGCTCGGCGATCAGCCCGATCGCGTCTGCCCGACGCTGCTGTGGTTCGGTGTCGTTGGCCGCATCGTCCGCAGGCGCGTCGTCGGTCGCTCGGAACAGCGCATCGCTCGCGGCCTCGACCGCACGCATCAACGCGGCGCCGACCTCGGGGTCGAGCCGGCCTTTGACCACTACCATCCCGTCGTCGTCGACCCAGGCCGAGAACGTGCGGGTCCGGTGACGAAGCTGCTCGGCCCTGACCTCGCCGGTGCGGTCGAGCTTCTTCCAGCCTCGCACGACACGTTCGAGCGTGGCGGTCGACCCGGCCCGAGCGAACTCGAGGAGCTGGGCTTCGTTGTCGGGTGTGGCGGCACGGGTGAGCGCCCGCACTTTGGAGAACGAGAGCTCTCCGTTCTTCATGGCGGCAGAGGTCACGGGGAGCTTTTCGAGGGCCAGCGCGGTGCGCACGCGTTCGCGGGCGGTGCCGAGCGTGACGCCGGTCCGCCAGGCGAGCCACTCGGCCGCGGAGCCGAAGCCCTGGGGCTTCCAACCTTCGCGCTGGTCGAACCGGGCCAGCAGGGTCATGGCCTCGCACTCCATGACGGCGGCTTCCATGTATGCCTCGGCGCAGCGCTCGCCGAGCTCGAACAACTCGCCGTCGGGGTCGTCGGCGGTGTTGGCCGGTGGTATCGCGGGCACGGGCCCGGCGGCACGCTCGCGGATGGCGAGCGGCCAGTGAGCCGAACGGGCGGAGTCCGACAGAGAAGCGTAGGCATAAGCCATGGCGAGCACCTCCGATAAGTCACAGTAAGACAGCGAGATACCCTAAATATAAGGGCCCGATTTCCGGTCCCTCAGGCTCTCCTGAGCCGCGGAACAACGACGTGTCGGGGCTTCGGAGTAGGCGCCGGGTCGGGCTGCCCTTCAGGCGACTTACCAGGCGGGCTCAGACGTTTGTTCGCGTGGTGTCCCGGCCCCGCGTCCCAGCGCGCCTCTAAATCCGTCCATGGTCGGATGGGACAGGATCGAGGCGTTGGGGGGGGAACTGGGTGGTCGGGGGGTATCGCGGCACAAGCGCGGCAATCCCCTCGCCCCGCCCGGCCCCGCCGGGCCCGACCCGGCCCGGCCCGCCCCGCCCCACCCCACCTCGCCAGCCCCGCTCCCCGCTTCGGTGCCCGCGTCCCCGATGCCCGGCGGCCGGCTTCCACAGGTCGACCCGGCAACCTACGTGACCGGGCCCATCCAGGTACGTCACTCGGCGTAGGGAGTTTGGCGACGATGCGTGCGAACCTACTCAGGTGCCGACCATCGGCATCACGGCCGCGCGCGAAGCGGCAACTGAACTGGGAGCTCGGGATGTCAGGTAAGCCACACGCCGGGAGGACGCGCGTCACGACTTTGGGGTTGCTGGTCGGCATGACCGGCCTGATCGGCATCGCCTCGGGCTGCAGTACGACGGTGGCCTTGCGGCCGGGTGCGGCGGACTACGGCTCGGTGGTGTCCTCGATCAACGATAAGGGAGCCCTGAAGCCGGGGATCCTGGTCATCGGCGCGGACACCGTTAGGGATGCTCGCAGCATTCGGATTGTCGGGGACTCGGTCCGCTGGGTGTTTGCCGGCGCGGTGCACACTGCCGATCTCGCTACGGTCCGGGAGATCACGTTCATCGATCGTGGGAAAGGGGGCAGCAGGGGCGTGCAGGTGGCACTTGGGCTGACCGTCGCGATAGCCGGCGCCGCTGTTCTCGCGGCCCGAAACGACACTTCCGATGGTCTGCCGGTATTCCGCGTCGTGCTAGCCACGATCGGTCCGGCGGCTATCGGTGTGCCGATCGGCCTGTTCGTAGGAATGGCCGAGGGGTTCAAGGAGATCTTCGTGGTCCGTTAGGGTGGTGCCGTGTCAGACTAGTTGGCCCGCGCACCTCTCGCGAGGACCAGGTCGGGTTCCCCCAGGCGGGCAGGGTTTTCCACGGGGTTTCCTCGGACCAGTAGCAGGTCGGCGCGCAGTCCCGGAGCGATGCGGCCGAACTCATCGGATTCCCCGAGGAACCGCGCGGCTTCCACGGTTGCGACGCGGAGGGCTTGGAGTGGGGTGAGGCCGGCCTCCACGAACTCGGCGATCTCCTGATGGATGGAGGTGCCCGGTTGGGTGCGGCCGATGCCGGAGTCGGTGCCGATCAGGAGCGGCGCGCCGGCGTCGAACAACGCTTTTACCATGCGTTGTCGGTTGGCCTTGATCTCCGGGTCGCCCGACGCGATGTCGGTGAAGATGGCGAGGGTAGGGCAGTTCCAGGTGTCTGTGGCTGCGGTGGTGGTGGCGAGGGCCTCGATTCCGCTTACGTCGATTCCGGTCCAACCGAATGCGCCGATTTGTCCGCGCCCGTTCAGGATGGGCTCGTAGCCGCTCAGGTGCTCGATGTGCCGGTATCCGGCGTCCAGCGCACGCGTCAGGCCCACGCGGTGGGGCACGTGTCCCCCGAAGGGAAGACCTTCGCGCTCGGCCGCGGCCACGACGGAATCGAAGACCTCGGAGCGCAGGTCCTGATACAGCTTGAGGTGGGTCCAACCGTCGTCCGCCTGCGTCCGCACCACCCGGGCGGCGTCCGCGGGGTCCAGGATCAACTGTGTGAACGGCCACTTCTCAGGGGTGCCGTCCAGACCGGGGCTCATCGCGTAGATCGACGGCGCCGGGAGAGTGCCCGCCGCGAGCTCCGATTGCATGGCTTGCAGGTCGGGAAATCCCCAGAGGTTGCGGACGGTCGTCACGCCGTTCCGCAGGTAGGCGGGGAGGTCGGCGCGTGAGAGGTGGACGTGCATATCGGCGAGGCCGGGCACGAGGTACCGTCCGCACCCGGGCACCAACGTGGCCTCCGGAGGCGGAATCAGGTCCGGGCCCACCGCGACGATCCGGCGGTCTTGCACGTGGACCGCATGATTGGGGCGCGGGCCGGTGCCGTCGAATGAAAGCACGACCACATCGGTGAACACCACGTTCTCGCTCAGGGTCTCCGGCAGGTCGCACTCGGGCCCGAGCGGGTCCGGCTCCGGGTTCGCGTCGGCCGGTGAGCCCGAGCAGGCCAACACGACGGCCATCACGGGTAGGGCCTTGGCCTTCATGGAGATCCGTACGCCAACGCGGCACGCCTCGTTACCGGATTCCGCCGAGGAGGGATACGGCGCGGGGCCAAACCGGGGGCGGCCGTCCGCGCGACCCCGGGATTTCCCAATGGACGTAGGCGTTTCGAGGTGGATGGCCGCCGATATCTATGTGGGAAGTAAGTCTATCGAACGCATTGAAGGGCGAACCGAGCCGACGGCGGAGCCGCTCCGGTGTGACCAATGACCTATTCCGAGGTCTTTTTGCGCGTAGGTAGCGTTGGGCAATTCTTGTAGACCACACCTTACGTGGTGTTGTCGGGTCGAGACGGGGCCTTCGGGCCCTGATTTTACGTAGCCTCGGGAAACTCGGCCCGGATTCTGTTGCCTCCGCAGAAACGTGTGTGCGGAAAGACTTACGGGAATGGCACGGCGCGCACGGAGACATTCAAAGGATGAAGGTCGACTTGTGGTTTCCGATTGTGGGAACCGAAGCACCGTCACGACACGCATTTCAACTATATAGCGCCATTTGCAGCGCTCTGCCGCTGCTGCATGGCGCGAATTGGTGGGGACTCCACACGCTTCGAGGTCGGCTGGTGGAGCCGGGACTCCTGTATCTTGGGCGAGGGTCGCGGCTTCGGCATTCGGCTGCCGGCGGAGCGGACGCCGGATGTGCTCGCCCTGTCGGGCAAGCCGCTTCGCTTGGGGCCCCATACGATTCGTCTGGCGGCACCGTCGGTCACGGCGCTGGGGCCGGCTGCGCGCCTCAAGGCTCGGAGCGTCACGATTCGCGGGTACGAGCAGCCCGCTCCGTTCGCGGTTCGGGCGGAAACCATGCTACACGACCTGGGCGTGTCCGGCCGTCTCCTCCGTGGGACGCAGACGGGTGGTGCGCATTCACGGGCGTGAGATCGTCGGGTTTTCGGTGGCGGTCGACGAGTTGGATCCCGACGGGGCCGTGAGGCTACAGGAGGAGGGGTTGGGAGGCCGGAGGCGGTTCGGCTGCGGACTGTTCTTGCCCGGAAACCAACGATTGGCCCGAGATCGCGTCCCTCACGGCAGCGCAGAACTGAACGTGGGCATGCGCCGGCTCGAACTGAGGCTCACCGCCCCGGGGATGACTCCCTTCTTCCGCGCGGGTCTCGGCGGGCTCGCGGCATCCCTGCGGTACATTCGGCATCGAGTTCCGCACGTGGCCTGGCCTTCCGGATCCTGGACCGTGGATTCGGACTGCGTGGTGTTGGAGTGGACCGGGCTGGACGGCGCCGGGCCGTTCTTCGAGCGGCTGTTCGAGCTTTCGTTTCGGCTGACTCCGGATCTGGGCATGATCCACCTGCCCGGCGCGTTCGGAAGCGACGTCGAGCCGCTGAGGCTCTCGGCGCTCCAGGACGCCATCCGCACCACGTTGCTCCAGCACGGGAAGACGGTGCGCAGAGCCGGGCCCGGAACCGAGCGACACTTCCCACACCGAAACGGGAAGTTGATCACCAACGTCCAGCGCTATGCCGGCTACGTTCACCAAGGGGCTTGGTCGCACATCGCGCGGGAGCTGGACCGGCCGCCCGGCCGCGCAAAGCCCATACGGCTGGCCGGGTGGGGGAACCCGGGGGCGGTCCACCGGCATATCGCCTACCCCCACACCAAGCCGTCGTACTCGGTGGAGGAGGCCCTCTGCGCCTGTTTCGCGCTGGTGGGCACGATCAGCTATCAGCAGCCCTTCGGCGGTGTGCTGGTGGTGCCGGTGCCGTCGGATCTAAAGGCGTTCGCGCGGCATCGGCCATATCTAACGCCCAGACGCCTGACCGACATCTTCGTCAGCGGGCCTGCGGACGCCGTGCTGTCCCTGCTTTGCCGAGGCTCGAATCGAGCTACGCGTGCGGAGCAGAGCGGCGTGAGTCGGGTTGTCGGTCTGTCCTTCAAGAGCACGCCGTGGGCCCGGCAACAAAAGAGCCGGGTCGAGGTCGTGGACGTGGAGGAAGTGAGCTCAACCACTCTGGCCCGATATCGTCAGCTCATTCGCTCGCTGCCGAGTCGCGTGGTGCGCCGTCCGCAGTCGAGCACACCCGACGCGGACACGTACTTCCTGGTCTGCAGCGCGCTACGAGGGTTCGTCGCCGGAAATTTCGCGCGAAACAGGGCATGGTACGAGGACTTCGGCAGCGCGCGGGACCCAAGCAGCCATGACCGCTACTTACACACCCATCGTCACCGAGACAACTATGGAGCCCTGTGGCCCAGGGAACGGACAGGACTAAGGAAAATGATCGACTACCTCGCAGATTCGGAGAGCCTATTGGTGCGCTCGATTCATGCAGCGATGCGGACGCGCCTCGACACTATTACCGTTGAGACACCCAATCCGGCCGTGCGCAAGCTGCGGCTGGAGCGAGAGCAGGATCGCTGGCGCACCGCGCTGTCCGGCGCCCGTACGCACGAGCAGGTGCGGCACGCGTTGGCGGACCTCTGGAGTAGGGCCGGGCACGTATCCGAGCTGCAGGAGCGGTGGGTCGAAGTGTTGCCGCTGTTGCGGGAGGATCGCTGGCGTGCGGCGCGCGACCTGGCACTGGTGGCGTTGGCCAGCTATCCGGAATCCGGCCCCAACGGCACCACCGAAGTCAGAGATTCCCCGGCTGACCTCACAGAGGAAAGGGCATCCGTATGAGCCTACACGTATTCGCGAGTTTCATCACACATTTGGGCACGGCTGCGAACAATCGCGGTGAAACGGAAGGAAATACCACGACACTACAAAAGATCATCTGGGACGGTCAGCCGCATACGACCGTTTCCGCGGAGTCGATCCGGTTCGCACTGCGGCGGGAGCTCTCGAGCTTTGAGCCGTGCAATCGCACGTTCGACGAGAAGACCCGTACAAACCACTGGCAGGACGGAAGCTTTCGATCCTGGGACGTCGATGGCGAGACCTTCGTGGACGACGATCTCCTGGGATTCATGAGCGCGGAGGGGGCGAAGGAAGAGCAAACGAAGGGAAGTACCAAAGTTCGCCGCGCCGTGCTCGAGGTGACACGGGCCGTGAGCCTGACGCCGTGGTCGGGTGACGTGGTGTTCAGCGCTGCCAGTCCGGGCGCCACACCGTCGGCGGCGAAGAAGGGCGTCAATCCGGTGCCGTACAGCGCGGAGGTGCATGCAACTCGGTACCAGTACGGAATCGCGATGACCCCGGAACGCCTGAACCGACGCGACCGTGCTCGGACGGCGTTGAAGGCGCTCACAGGCCTGGGTCCGGTAGCCGGAAATCACGGGCGCTTTCTCTTCGACTTCAGTCCACAAAGCATGATCGTGCGGATCACCCACGATCCAGCGCCCCGCATCTTGTATTGCTTCCAAGACCGGGGATCCACGATCGGTATGCCCGAGCTGATGAGAAAAGTGCGGGTGGGCGACCTCGCCTCGAACGAGCTGATTATCGGCGGGGCCATCGTGACCGAGATGGATGACGGTTCTCGTGCCGCCTTGACCGGCGCGGAGCTGTTCGAGGGAGTCAAAGCTGCCACGGAAGCCGCGTGCGAGCGGTTGGACGCATAGCGTGCTGGGGGTCAATGTCACAGTCCCCGTGGCCTGTTGGCGGAAGGCTCACGCAAGGGAGTTCATGGAGAGTTGGCCGCTGCCGCCGCCATCTACCTGCTACGGGTTCCTGCTGTCGCTGGTGGGTGAAGGGGACCGGACGGCCCATCTGGGTGTTCGCGTGACCTCGGGACTGCTCAATCGGCCGGATCTGGGCATGGTACTCCGCACGATCTGGAGAATCAAAGACCGTTCTGTGCTCCCGGGTGTGGGCAGTAACCAGCGGCCCGACTTTCAGCAACTGTACACGAAAGTCAATCTCGTGATTTGGGTAGACTCGTCGGAGGAGCCCGGTCATCGACCGACCCTGGAGCAGCGGGTGCGGCAGGCGCTCGAGCATCCGGAAAGTGTCGAGCGCTTCGGTGGGCTTTCATTGGGAGAGTCGACGCACCTGGTCAATGATGTGACGCTTGTGACTGGCGACTATCCCGTACAAGCACTTACCTTCCTACTGAAGACCGACGGTCGCCGCACGTATCCGGTGTGGGTGGATCACATTGCGGGATCCGGCACGCGGTATGCTACCGGAGACCTGAAGATGAGCGGTCAACCGGAGCGTTCGCGGTTGCCTCGGATTTTATCCCCCCCCGCACCCCGGTGATGCCTACGGGCGTTGAGCATCGGGATGTAAAGTCACGATTCTACGGGGACGCGTTGGGGTGCCCCCGTGATGCCCTCGGGCGTTGAGCACACCACCAGGCGTAGCGTTGGTACGGCGTACTCAGGTGCGTATTTCAGTGACGCCCTCGGGCGATCTGCCCGCCCTCACCCGACAACCGCATCCGCTTCGATCTCGATCAACATCTCGGGGTCGATCAGGCCCGCTACCTGAACCATGGTCGTTGCAGGGGGATGTTGCCGGAAGCGCTCGCCGTGCGCTCGGCCGTATTCCTGCCACTGGCTGATGTCGGTCACGAACATGCGCGTTCTCGTGACGTCCTCCAGAGTGGCACCCAGATCGCCCAGCGCGCGCTCGATGATCTCGAGGCAACGGAGCGCTTGCCGGTAGGGATCGCCGGGCGCGTATACGGTGCCGTCCGGCTCCATCGCGACGGTCCCGGTGACGAATATCCGATCTCCTGCGCGAAGCGCCCGGCAGTACCCGATCTCGGCCTCCCAGGGAGCTCCGGTAAACGTGCGTGTCCGCTTCATCGTTCGCTCCTCATTGGCGGGAAACTTGCTTTGGGGGCTGCTGTTTGTCGACCGCGACACCCGCTTCAGGAGACACCCCATGCGCCGCTTCCTCCCGTTCTTCCTTGCCTCAATGCTGGTTCCTGCGGCGGCCTCCGCTCAAGTGGCCTGGGAGTCGCCCATGATGATGGGCCCCGGGACCTCGGGCGGGTTGACGGTCCTGCTGTTGGACGGCGCCGGCGCCCGTGACTGGGGAGTGATGGGCATTTGGCGGCTCGGACCCACTCCGGGCGGCATGGGGATTCGCGGCGGCGTGGCCGAGGATCACTCGGGTGACCTGGCCCTCTTCGGTGGGGTGGACGTGTCCGGCCAGTTGGCGTGGCACGACGATCGGTTTCCGTTGGACGTGATCTGGATGGCGGGGGCCGGCGCGGGCGTGTCGTCCGGCGGTGTGCTCCTTTCAGTGCCGGCCGGTGTCGCGTTGGGTAGGGTGATCCGGAACGAGCAGCTCCAGTTCACGCCTTACGTCGGGCCACGCCTGGCCCTGGACGTGTTCTTCGGAGACGACAACGTGGAAGACGATGTTGAGCTGGGCGTTGCCGTCGACTTGGGCTTCGACCTGGCCTTCTCGCCTTCGTGGACCCTTCGATTCGGGTCGTCGATCGGGGACCACGATGCCGTGGCGGTGGGGGTGGCGTTCGGCCCCAACCGTTAGCGGAACGCGTCAGCCGTCCGTCGATGAGGCGGCCGAGGACCAGTCTTCGACTTCGAGCCTGGAGATCCGGCCGAACTCGCGCATGTTGAGGGTGGCGAGGGTCAGCCCGTGTGCGACGGCGGCCGACGCGAGCCACAGGTCATGCGCCCCGATCGGCTTGCCCTGCGACGCTTGTTCGCTCCAGAGCTCCGCGTGTACGCGGGCGGTGGGCAATCCGATGGACAGCCGCGGGAATCGGTCGATGATCGATTCCACGAAGACCGATCGGCGAGCCCGCCGGATGTCGGAGTCGGCCCGATGAACCCCGTGGAGCAACTCGCTCACGGTGATGACCGACAAGAAGAACGAAGCGTCGGCCCTGCTGCCAATGCGGCTCGCCACGTCGACTAGTCCACGCTCGTACCCGATCAGGACCGAGGCGTCGATCAGGACTCCCAAGGGTCGTCCACCGGGCGCCGGTCCAGGTCGGCGCGGCTACGTCGTATGTCCGCTTCGAATGCCTCCGCCTCTTCAGAATCCAGCCGGGGCAGGGAGGCTAGCAGCTCGGGGAGATCGGCTAGCCGGGTGCCTGAAGGCAGAGGTCCGAGCTCGGCGACGGGCCGTCCGCCCCGCACGAGAACGAACCGCTCGCCCCGGTAGGCGACGCGGTTGATGTAGTCCGCGAAGTTCCGCAGGACATCGGTCACGGTGACCTTGATAATCATGAAATATGATTATCTGATTCACTCAGAACCGCAAGATTGCATCGTTGACATCAACACATCATGAGCTTATGTGTTGATGTATGCGGACGACCCTTACGCTCGACGACGATGTTGCCGTTCAGCTCGAGAAGCGGCGGAAACAAAGCGGGCAGACCTGGAAAGCCGTCGTGAACGAGACGCTACGTCGCGGTTTGGCCCATCCCGATGGGCGTCCGGTGACTCGGGAAGTCTACCGGACGCCGGGCTCGTCCCTGGGCCGATGTCGGCTGGGCAGCGTGGACAGCGTTGCGGAGGCACTGGCTGCCGCCGAGGGAGACGGCTTCGGGTGATTCTGGTGGACGCCAACCTGCTCGTGTACGCACGGGTGAGCGACTTCGATCAGCACGAGAGGGCGCGGGCTTGGCTGGACGAGCAGTTGAACGGCATCACCGCGGTCGCACTGCCCTGGGCGAGTCTTCTGGCGTTCGTCCGGCTGGTGGCGAATCCGCGTATTTTCGAGCATCCGTTGCCGGTTTCTGAGGCTTGGACCCAGGTGGAGGAATGGCTGGACCGTCCCCCTGCCTGGAGTCCGGAGCCCACGGAGCACCACCGATCCGTGCTGGGCACGTTGGTGGTGCATGTCGGCAACCGGCCCAACCTGATTCCGGACGCCCACCTCGCTGCGCTGGCCATGCAGTACGGGCTGACGCTCTGCTCTACCGACGGAGACTTTGCACGGTTTCCGGGGCTGCGTTGGGAGAACCCGCTCTCGTAGCGGGGCGCTGCTACCCTCACCGCTCCGTCGTGTCGGCCGCCGCCGGCCGGGGCGGCCGCTCCGCCTCGCGGAGCCGCTGATACGCCACCTCGACCGAGTCCCAGACCCCGCGCATGAAGGGGGCATCGGCTCCCCGGGCCTCGACGAACGACAACAGGTCGGTCTGGGTGACACCGTGCTCGCCCAGCACGCGGTCGCGCTCTTCCGGTGGAAGCTCTCCGGTCTCGCTTCGAAACGTGGCCACGCGGAGGTCCACATAGACGGCGACGAACTGCTCCGCTGTGATGAGGTCCGGGCTCACCTGCGTGCCGGCGCCCTCGCACGCGGCCAGGATGACCGCGAGCAGCAGCGTTCGCCTCACTTGTTGGCCTGCCGCCAGAGGATCCAGCAAAGACCCGCGAACACCACCGTTCCGATGACGGCGGACGAGCCGGGGAACAGACCCTCGGACCAGGCGTGGCCCAGCACCCAGGTGTTGGCACGCTCGGGGTCGCCGGTGATCTGGGAGATCACGTAGATCGCACCCCCGATAAGCACGCCCACCAGGGCGGCCCCGGCGATGAGCCCCGATGCGAACAACACCCCTTGTTCCCGCTTCTCGGGCAGGGCGTCCTCGCCGTCTTCGTCCTCGACGCCTTTCCAACGGCGGTCCAGCGCCATCCGCATGAGGCCGCCCACGAAGATGGGCGTCATGAGCGAAACCGGCAGGTATACGCCCACCGCGAAGGCCAGTGACGGAAGCTTGAACACGAACTCCACCACGGCGGCGATCACGACTCCCAAGATCACGAATCCCCAGGGCAGGGAGTCGCTCAGCACGCCGTCGATGACCAGGCTCATCAGGGTGGCTTGCGGAGCCGGCAGTCCGTCCATGGTGCCGATGCCGTAGGACTCGTTCAGCACGATCAGCACGCCGCCCATGACGGCTGCGGACGCCACCACGCCGATCATCTCCCCTATTTGCTGGAGGCGCGGTGTGGCCCCGAGCAGGAACCCGGTTTTGAGGTCCTGGGAGCTGTCGCCTGCGATGGCGGCCGAGATGCACACCACGGCGCCGACCGTGAGCACCGCGACCTTGGCGGTGAGGCTGCCGTCGTTGAGGCCGAGGGCCACCCAAATGAGCGACGTGAGGATCAGGGCCGCGATGGTCATGCCCGACACCGGATTGGACGACGACCCGATCAGCCCCACGATGCGGCTGGACACAGTGACGAAGAAGAACGAGAAGAGCACGATCAGGAGCGCGCCCAGGACGTTCACCGGCACACCCGGCCACAGCCAGAGCGCCACGGCCATGAGGCCCGCCAGCCCGAGCACCAGCTTCAGGGGAAGGTCCTGCTGGGTGCGGACGACCCCGCCCTGGGTGGACGACGCGCCCCGCATGGCCAGCCGAAAGCTCTCCACGATCGTAGGCAGGCTCTTGAGCAGGGTCACGATGCCTGCGCAGCCCACCGCCCCGGCGCCCACGTAGCGGATGTAGTTGTTCCAGATGTCTGCCGACGCCAGGTCCACCATGGGCTGGGTGGCCGGGTACACGACGTTGGTTCCGCCCCAGGCGTTGATCAGCGGAATCAGGATGAGCCAGGCGAGCGCGCTCCCGCCGAACATGATCGCGGCGATGCGAGGGCCGATGATGAAGCCGACACCCAGGAGCTCGGGCGTGAAGTCTCCTCCGATCTCCGCCTTCTTGGGGAGCGGAAACGCGGGCGACTCGTTCCAGAGCGAGAGCCCGCGCCCGTTGGCCAGGAGCTGATAGAGGGCGCCCAGGCCGAGGCCCGAAAACAGGAAGCGGGCCTTGCTCCCTCCCACGTCTCCCGCCACCTGCACCTCGGCGCAGGCGGTGCCTTCAGGATAGGGGAGCTTCCCGTGCTCCCTCGAGATCAGGTAGCTCCGGAGCGGGATCATGAAGAGGACGCCCAGGAGCCCGCCGAACAGCGCGATCACCGAGATCTGCACCACGTCCACGACCACGGCCGGATCGGAGCGCTGCCAAACGAACAGCGCGGGAAGGGTGAAGATGACCCCCGCCGCAAGTGACTCCCCGGCCGAGCCGATTGTCTGAACCATATTGGCTTCGAGGATGGAACCACTCCTCAAAACCTTGAATGCAGCCACCGCCATGACCGCCGCAGGAATGGAGGCGCTGACCGTGAGACCGACCCGAAGGCCCAGGTACGCGTTGGCGGCTCCGAACACCACGCCCAACACCACCCCGACGAGGATGGCCTTGACGGTAAACTCCGGGATTCGCTCGCTGGCCGAGACGTACGGGCGGTACTGGTCGCCCGGAATGGCTTCGTACGCTTCCGGCGGGAGTCCGCGTTTGACCGGGGTCGGATCGGCAGTGGCCATGCGTTCGTCCTATCACGCGTCCGTGGATGACGTTCCTTTCGAGCCGGGGAAAGGTAGATTGTCCGTGGAACCCCGTAAAACCACTCCCGCATCACGAGGTTCGACCATGGTTGGGAAGAAAGCCGCCGCAGCGATCTTTGCACTCTCGTTCTTCGCGGCCGGATGTGCGGTCAACCCGGCGACCGGCGAACGCGAGATCTCGCTCGTCTCCGAGGCGCAGGAAATCCAGATGGGCCGCGAGGCCGACGCCGGGATCGTCGCCCAGTTGGGCCTCTATCCGGACTCGGCGGTACAGCGGTACGTACGGGATCTGGGCATGGAGTTGGCGCGCAACTCGGAGCGTCCCGAGCTGCCGTGGACGTTCAGGGTCGTGGACGACCCGGTGGTAAACGCGTTCGCGTTGCCCGGAGGCTTCATCTACATCACCCGCGGCATCATGAGCCACCTCACCTCCGAGGCGGAGCTGGTGGGCATCCTGGGCCACGAGATCGGGCACGTCACCGCGCGGCACTCCGTGAGCCAGATGAGCCGTGCCCAGTTGGCCCAGATCGGGCTCGTGGTCGGGATGGTCTTTTCCGAGCGCGTGCGCTCGGTGGGCGGCCTGGCCATGCAGAGCCTCCAGCTCCTGTTCCTCAAGTACGGGCGGGACGACGAGCGTGAGGCAGACCGGCTGGGGGTGCGCTACATGACGCGCGTGGGGTACTCGCCCGGCGAGCTGAGCGAAGTGTTCCGCATGCTTGAGCAGGTGGGCGCCCAGTCCGGGCAGCGCATTCCCGAGTGGCTGTCGACCCATCCCGATCCGGGCAACCGCGCGGAGGCCATTCAGCAGTTGGTGACCGAGTCGGGGCAAGACGTGAGCGGCATGCTGGTCCGTCGAGTCGAGTATCTGGAGCGCCTGGACGGGATCGTGTTCGGCCCCAACCCCCGGGAGGGGTTCTTCGAGAACGGCGTGTTCTACCACCCCGATCTACGGTTTGCGATGAACTTTCCCGACGGGTGGCCGGCACAGAACACCAAGCAGGCCGTCCAGGCGGTGAGCACCGAGCAGGATGCGATCGTGGGCCTGACCTTGGCGCAGGGCGCCACGTCGGCCACGGCCGCACGTGACCAACTGCTCCAGTCGGAAGGCCTCACGGCCGTCGGTCGTTGGGAGCAGCGCGTGAACGGGCTCCCCGGGGCCTGGGCCGAGTTCCAGGCCCAGACACAGGAGGGACAGACGCTGCACGGCGTGGCGGTCTTCATTCCCTACGGCGGGCTCATCTACCAGATCCTGGGCTATTCGCCGGAGAACGTCTGGCTCGCACGCCGCTCGGCCATTGCCGGCACGCTGTCGTCCTTCCGGGGCATCAACGATCCGGACATCCTGGGCCGGCAGCCGGAGCGGCTGGACATCGTGGCGTTGCCGCGGGCCATGTCCGCGCAGGAGTTCCTCCAGCGCTATCCATCCCAGGCCGAGCCCAACACGGTATCGCTGATCAATCACTTCTTCGCCCGCACCTCGTTCCAAACCGGCGACCGGCTGAAGCGCGTGGTGAACTGAGCGCCGCTTCTGAACCGCACGTCCACCGAGGAGACCATCGAGATGAACCCGTTGCTTGAATCGTTGACCGGGCAGTTCCGGCTGTCGAACGGCCTCATGGCCATGGTGCTCGGGGACGTGCGCCAGGAAGACGCCGTCCGGCGTTCCCGCGGAGACGACGGCCCGTCGATCACCTGGACGGTCGGCCACCTGCTCGAGTACCGCTGCCGAATTCTGGGACTGCTGGGCAGGGAGCGGCAGCACGCGTATGCCTCGGTGTTCGACGGACAGCCGGCCACGGACGGGACGGGCTATCCGCTGCTCGCGGATCTGCTGGCCGAGTGGAACGCGGTGCACGAGGACCTGGAGTCGGCGTTGGCGGCGGCCGATCCGGACTCGCTGCTCGAGGCCAACGAGGAGGGCGGGCTCCACGGGGAGAAGCGGCCGCTGGACGATCTGGTCTTTTTCACCTGGCACGAGGCCTACCACTTCGGCGCTCTGGGCGCGCTTCGCAAGCAACTCGGCTATCCCGGTCCCGCCGAGCTGGTCATGGCCGCGCGGGCGACGGCCGAGTAGTGGCCCGGATCCTGCCCGATACTCGTATGTAACCCTCTCTGAGGTAACTACATACGTCAATTCGGCGCATGTAACGCCAGAGGGGCCGACCCTGCTGTCAGAGTGGCAGGTCGGCCCTTCGGCATCCCTCGGTGGGGAAACCGCTCGCATGGGTTCCCATCGCGGATCGTAGGAGGCGCGCGACGGGCCCATCAGAACATGGAAAGGGACCCGAAAGAATGATCCATTTCGATCGCTTGACCGTGAAGGCCGGCGAGGCTCTCCAGGCTGCGGCCTCCGAGGCCCGCCAGCGAGGGAATCCGGAAATCGACGGAGTGCACCTGCTTGCCGCGCTCCTCGATCAGGAGGGTGGCATCGTCGTGCCCGTGCTCCAGAAGATCGGCGTGCCGGTAACGGATGTCCTCTCGAAGGTTTCCGATCGTATCGACAGACTGGCCAAGGTCACGGGCGGGTCCGATCCCCGCCTGGGCCGTGAGCTCACGTCGGCACTGGAATACGCGGAGAAGAAGGCGGGGACGTTGGGGGACGAGTACGTGTCCACCGAGCACTTCCTCATCGGGCTGACCGGGAAGAAGGGAGACGCCAAGCGCATTCTCGGGGAGGCGGGTGCGACGGAGGAGGCCGTACTCCAGGCGCTCGAAGCGGTTCGGGGATCCCATCGGGTCATGGACCAGACGCCGGAGGACAAGTACCAGGCGTTGCAACGCTTCAGCCGGGATCTGACCGATCTGGCGCGTCAGGGCAAGCTGGATCCCGTGATCGGACGGGACGAGGAGGTGCGCCGGGTCATCAAGGTGCTGGCCCGCAGGACCAAGAACAATCCGGTGCTGATCGGCGAGCCGGGCGTCGGCAAGACGGCCATCGTCGAGGGATTGGCCCAGCGCATTGTGGCGGGGGACGTTCCGACCAGCCTGGCCAACAAGAAGCTTCTGGCGCTCGACGTGTCGGCCATGCTGGCGGGAGCCAAGTACCGAGGGGAGTTCGAGGAACGCATGAAAGCCGTGCTCAAGGAGATCTCCGAAGCGGAGGGCCGGTTCATCATGTTCGTCGACGAGCTCCACACGATCGTCGGGGCGGGAGCGGCCGAGGGCGCGGTCGACGCGGGCAACATGCTCAAGCCGCCCCTCGCGCGGGGCGAGCTGCAGCTGGTCGGTGCGACCACCCTGGACGAGTACCGGAAGCACATCGAAAAGGACGCGGCGCTGGAGCGGCGGTTCATGCCGGTGTTCGTGGCCCCTCCTTCGGTCGAGGACGCCATCGCGATCCTGCGCGGCCTCAAAGAGCGCTACGAGGTGCACCACGGCGTGCGCATCACCGATGACGCCCTCGTGGCGGCGGCCCGGCTTTCGGACCGCTACATCGGGGGCCGCTTCCTGCCGGACAAGGCCATCGACCTCATGGACGAGGCCGCGAGCCGGCTCCGCATCGAGATCGATTCGCTGCCGCAGGAGATCGACGAGGTCGAGCGCCGGATCATCCAGCTCGAGATCGAGCGGGAAGCGCTGTCGGGCGAGAGCACGCCGACCGCGGTCGAGCGACGCGGCGCCATCGAACAGGAGCTGGCCGAGCTGCGGGAGCGGGCCAGCACGATGAAGGCGGGCTGGCAGGCGGAGAAGGATGCCATCCAGCAGATCCGCGAGCTCAAGGAGCGCATCGACGAGCTGAAGGTGGCGCAGGAGAGGGCAACCCGCACCGGTGACCTGGGAGCGGCTGCGGAGATCCAGTACGGCGGCATTCCGGCTGCGCAGGAGGATCTGGCGGCGGCGGAGCAGCGCCTGAACGCCATGCAGGCGGAAGGCACTTTCCTCAAGGAAGAAGTGGATGCCGACGATGTGGGTGAGGTGGTGTCCGAATGGACGGGCATTCCCGTCACCCGCTTGCTCGAGTCGGAGCGTCAACGCCTAACGCACCTGGAGGAGCTGCTCGGCGAGCGGGTGGTGGGCCAGCAGACGGCCGTGGAAGCGGTTTCCAACGCTGTGCGGCGGTCCCGGGCCGGCCTTCAGGATCCCAACCGTCCGATCGGCTCGTTCATCTTCCTGGGCCCCACCGGAGTCGGGAAGACCGAGACCGCCAGGGCGTTGGCCGAGTTCCTGTTCGACGACGATCGGGCGATGGTGCGCATCGACATGTCCGAGTACATGGAGAAGCACGCCGTGGCCAGGCTGATCGGCGCCCCTCCGGGATACGTCGGCTACGAAGAGGGCGGCCAGCTCACCGAGGCCGTGCGGCGCCGGCCGCACGCCGTGGTGCTGTTCGACGAGATCGAGAAAGCCCATCCCGAGGTGTTCAACCTGCTGCTCCAGATTCTGGACGACGGCCGTCTCACGGATTCGCAAGGACGCACGGTGGACTTTCGCAATACCGTCATCATCATGACGTCCAACGTCGGCAGCGGGTTCATCCTGGAGCGGACCGGCGCGGCCGATTGGGCCGAGGTGGAAGACCACGTCCGCGCCCTGTTGAGCCAACGGTTCCGTCCCGAGTTCCTCAACCGGGTGGACGACATCGTGGTGTTCCGCCCGCTCGGAAGGGACGAGATCGCGCGCATCGTGGTGCTGCAGCTGGATCGGCTGCGCGGGCTGGCCGCGGGGTTGGGCCTGGAGCTGGAGGTGACCCCCGAGGCACGGGAGATCGTGGCCGACGAAGGCTTCGACCCGGCCTTCGGCGCCCGCCCCATCAAGCGGGCCATCCAGCGGCTCATCCAGGACCCGTTGGCGCTCTACCTGCTGGACCACGACGTCCCGGAGGGCACGGTGATCCGGGTCCGTCCCGGCCCGACGCGCGTTCCGCTGGCCTTCGAAGCCTCGGCCCAGGACGCTCCCTCCGACCCTGGCGCGATTCCTGCTTCGGCACGCGCGTAGAACTCCGACGAGGAGATCCGGCGCAAGCCGCGCCGGACTCCGATCGTCCAGCGGAGGATTGGTCAGTGAAACGTTCTCTCTTGCTCGTTCTGGCGGTGTTTGCAACCGGTTGCGCCACCGCTCAGGTCCAGAGCGGCTCTGCGTTTTCTGTGGCACCGAGCATGTCGGTGGAGGCCTTTCTGCAGGCCGCGAACGCCAACGACTTCGACACCATGGCCGAGATGTTCGGCACCGGAGACGGGCCGGTCTCCAACACGGGCGGCACATTCGGATGCGCGTTCAAGAAGATGGGTTCCTGGATCGGCCTCGGAGATTCCTGCGAAAAGCAGCACGTGGTGGAGCTGCGGATGAGCGCGATCGCCCACCTGCTGCGACACGACGATTACCGGGTCATGTCCGATGATCTCGTGCCGGGCCGGAGGACGCCCACCCGCTTGGTTGCCGTGAACCTGACCCAGGGCGGCCGGGACGTCGAGAACGTGCCGTTCACGCTCGTCCAGTACGAGCGGGATCGCTGGCTGGTGGAGACCATCGGACTGGAGAAGATCACGGAGACCAGGTCGACGCCCTAGTGTTCCGTTTGAAAAGTAGAGTGAGCACAGAGGGGGCTGAGGCGCGCGGCGGACAAGGCGCGACGCCGAGGAATAGCAGGGCTATTTCGAGAAGGAGCAACGCCGTCCGACGTGATGCATCGGCCCTCGAATGCCACACTACTTTTCAAACGGAACACTAGTGTCCCGCTAGACGGGCTCCTCGACCAGCTCCACGAGCACACCGGCGGTGCTGCGAGGGTGGAGAAACGCCACCCGGTGGCCGTGCGCTCCCGGGCGGGGCTCACGGTCGATCAGCCGAAAGCCGTCGTTTTCCAGTCTGCGCAGCTCCGACTCGATGTCGGCGGTCGCGAAGGCGACGTGGTGGAGCCCCGGCCCGCGACGATCCAGAAAACGTGAGACGCCGCCGTGGTCGCTCAGGGGCTCGATGAGCTCGAGGCTGCCGACGAAGCACACCCGCACGTCCTGGCTCTCGACGCGTTCGATCGGGGAACTCCCGGCCCCCGTCAGGAGTTCGATAACGGGCGCGGTCTGCTCGATGGAGCGGACCGCGATTCCAATGTGATGGACGGGGAGGCCGGGCAGCTCGTCGAGACGGGCTGCAGGGCCCTCTGAATCGTGCATAGATCGTGGGAACGTTTCGACCGTTCGCGGGGATCATCCCCCCCGGCGATCAAAAATCCCTGTAGGAGTAGAAATGGCACAGACGACCAATCTGCTAACCGTAACCGACGACAACTTCTCGGACCAGATCGAGGGTTCCGAGGGATTGTCGGTCGTGGACTTCTGGGCAGCCTGGTGCGGGCCTTGTCGGTTGATCGCGCCGTTTATCGAGCAGCTCGCGGACGAGTACTCGGAGCAAGGAGTTCGCGTCGGAAAGCTGGATGTGGATGACAACCCGCACGTGGCGGCGCGGTTCGGGGTGCGCTCGATTCCGAGCGTGCTTTTCTTCAAGGACGGCCAACACGTGGACACGGTGGTGGGCGCGGTGCCCAAGCCGCACCTGGAAAGCAAGATCCAAGAGCACCTCTAGGCCCCCTCGCCGGGCGGAGCCCGGTCGCCCACATTCGACCCGTGGGCATCTTGTACGTCGTCAGCACTCCGATCGGAAACCTCGAGGACATCACGTATCGGGGCGTTCACACGCTGGAGAGCGTGGCGGTCGTCTACGCCGAGGACACGCGCCGCACGCAGGTGCTGCTGAACCGGTACGGGATCACCACCCCCCTCAAATCCGCCCACGCGCATAACGAGGCACGACGCGCCCGCGACGTGCTCGACCGGCTCGAAGCCGGTGAGGACGTGGCGCTGGTGTCCGACGCAGGCACTCCGTTGGTTTCCGATCCCGGAGCCCGAATGGTGCAGAGCGTCCAGGCGGCCGGCTTTGCGGTGGTGCCCATTCCCGGCGCCTCCGCGGTATTGGCAGCACTGGTCGGGTCGGGCCTTCCGGCCGTGCCTTTCACGTTCTACGGCTTTCCGGAGAAGCGGGGATCCCGTCGCCGGGCCCTTCTCCAGCGTGTCGCCGACACTCCCGGCACGTCCGTGCTGTTCGAGGCGCCGGGGCGTTTGGACCGGCTCCTGCAGGAGCTGAGGGCGTGCTGTGGCCCCGAGCGGGAGGTCGCCGTGGGACGCGAAATGACCAAGGTGCACGAGGAGTTCTTCCGCGGAACCCTTGCGGAGGCCTGCGTCTATTACCAGGGTCGTGCGATTCGTGGCGAGGTCACGGTCGTCGTTGGGCCCCCGTCAGCTTCCGAAGCCCCGGACGACGAGGACGTGGCTCGCGTGGCCGCGGCTCTGCTGGCGGAGGGTCGGAGCCCCAAGGAGGCGGCACGCGAGGTGGCTGAGAGATTGGGCGTTTCCAGGAACCGAGCCTATCGGACGGTGCTCTCCGTCGTGGAGGGCAGCTAGTCCATGCTGACGTTGTCGATGGTCGCGGCGCTGCTCGCGGGAGGGCAGCTTCCGATGGCCGTCGTCCCACCCGGATCGGATTCCCTCTTTACGATCGCGCGACTCCAGTACGAGGGGGGCGGAGATTGGTACGCGAACCCCACGTCGCTTCCCAACCTGCTCACGGCGATTCGGGAGCGAACCGGCATCTCCGTGTACGAGCGCGAGGCGGTCGTGTCTCCCACCGACGCAACCCTGCGCGACTATCCCTTCATCTATATGACGGGACACGGGAACGTGTCGTTCTCGCTCGAGGAACGGTCGGCCCTGCGGGAATACCTGCTGGCCGGAGGATTCCTTCACGCGGACGACAACTACGGGCTGGACGAGTCGTTCCGGCGGGAGATCGCGGCCATCTTTCCGGACCGCGAGCTGGTGGAGCTGCCCGCCGACCATCCCGTGTTCACGGCGTTCTACGAGTTCCCGGACGGCATTCCCAAGATCCATGAGCACGACGGTCAATCACCGCAGGCGTTCGGGATCTTCGACAATGAGCGGTTGATCGTGTTCTACAGCTTCGAATCGGATCTCGGGGACGGCTGGGAAGACCCGGACGTGCACGAGGATCCGGCGGAAGTCCGGGAGGCCGCGCTACGAATGGGCGTCAACCTCTTCGTTCACGTGTTGTCCCAGGTCGGAACGTGACCCCGACGTACTCGATCGGCTCGGTTCGGCGGGTGGTCCACCGGGTGCGCGCCCTTCTGTTGCGACGCGTCTCGGTCGCGGCCGTGCTGTGGACCTTGGCGGCGGGGATGGCCGTGCTTCTGGCCGCTTGGATGGCGCACGGCGGGACCGGGTGGAGGGTCGGCAATCCCTGGCCGCTGGTCCTGGACGTGACGTTGGCCCTGGCCGTAGTGGCGGCGGTGCTGGCGGTGCGGCGCGGGTTCTCCACCTGGGCCGACCAGCCCCGGGTGGCCGAGGCGGTAGAGGAGGCCGCGGACCTCAAGGAAGGCGCCGTCCGAGGCACGTTGGAGATCGAGGAGCACTTGCCGTGGGGCGCCTCCCGGTCGTTGGCGCTCGAGGCCGGGAGGGAGGCGTTCGGGTTCCTGCACCGCGATCCCGCAGAGCTGACGGGCCGCCTGGGCCGCGAAGCCAACCGGTGGATCAGGCGCGGGGCCGGCGCGTTGGCCGTGTTGCTGCCGACCGTGGTCCTGCTCGCCGTGCTCAGCCCGGAGCGCACCGTCGGTGCGTGGTCGGGGCTGGTCCAGCCGGTGCGGGTGCTCACCGGGAGCAACCTGGCTCCGATCACGGTGGATCCGGGCACCGTCAGCGTGCCGCGTGGCTCGCCGGTGGAGGTGCGGGTGACGGCCCCCGGCCGAGAGGAGGTCGTCTTGCATCTTCGTCGGGCCGGGCAGTTGCCGGTTACCCGGAGTGCCATCGTGTCGGGCGACTCCGAAGCACGCTTCCTCCTGGAGTCGGTTGCGGTCCGCACCGAGTATTGGGCCGAGGGCTCGGACGGATCGAGAACCGACGAGTACACCCTCACGCCCACCGATCCGCTCCTGGTGACCGACCTGACGGTCGAGGCCACGTTCCCCGATCACACCGGGCGTTTTCCCGAGGAATACCGTTCGGAGGTGCCGCAGCTCACGCTACCAATCGGGACACGGCTCCGGATTTACGGACGCGCGAGCCGGCGGCTTTCCCAGGCGTTCTTGGGACATCAGGAAACCGGGGTCGAGATCTCGCTGGAGGTGCAGGGCTCGTCGTTCAGCGGCGACTGGTGGCCCGTGCGCGGAGGCACCTACACCTGGGGATTCGAAGATCCGGACGGTGCGTTGCCCGAGCTGGCTCCCGACCCGCTACGCATCGTGATGGTCCGAGACTCGGTGCCCGAGCTGGAGGTCGTGTTCCCCGGAGCCGACACGATCATGCCGCTCAGCATGCAGCAGCCGCTGGTGGTCGACGCGCGCGACGACTACGGCCTCACCGATCTGTCCGTCGAGATCACGCGTCCGGGCGAATCCCCGCAGTCGGACACGCAGGTGATCCCGCTGGAGAACGCACCCGCCGTGGAGGCCCGGCCCATCTTGGATCTCCGCGACTGGAGCCTCCTGCCGGGCGACTCGGTGCTCTACACCGTTCAGGTGCGTGACAACGCCGCCGAGCCCCAGGTCACTCGGTCGCGCACGTTCGTCCTGCACGTGCCCAGCGTGAGCGAGCTGCGGCGCACCGCCGAGGACGAGCTGGAGGCCGCGGCCGAGCGTATGCGGGAGCTGGCGGACCGCGCCGCCGAGCAGGCGGAACGGTCCCGGCAGCTCGACCGCGCGGCCGAAGGCGGCGACCGGAACGGCGAGCTGAGCTTCGAGGAGCGGGAGGAGATGCGTCAGGCCCTCGAAGGGCAGCGGGCCATGACCGAGGAGGTGGCGGAGCTGCAGCGGGAGCTCGAGCGCCTGGCCGAGGCGCTGGAGGAGGGCGGCGCCGCCGATCCCGAGCTGCAGAAGGACTTCGAGGAGCTGCAGGAGCTCTTGGAGCAGCTCGGAGGAGACGACCTGGCCGAGCAGCTCGATCGCATGCAGCAGTCGCTGGACGAGATGGACGCCCAGCGCTCGCGGGAGGAGCTGTCCCAGCTCGCAGAGCAGCAGGAGGAGTTTCGTCGTCTGCTGGAGGAATCGATCGAGCGCTTCCGGCGCGCGGCCGTGGAGCAGGAGTTCCGCGCTACCAAAGACGAAGCCGAGGAGCTCGCCCAAAAGGAGCGTGCGTTGGCCGAGGCCTTGAAGGAGGCGGACGACCCGGCGCTCCGTGAGGAGCAGCAGCGTGAGCTGGCCGACGATGCGGAGGCCCTGAGGGAGCAGATCGAGCGGCTGGCCGAACAGCTTGAACAGCTCGAGGAGCAGCAGGCAGCGGACGACGTGCGGCAGGCGGGTCAGCAGGCCGAACAGGCCCAGGATCGCATGCAACAGGCCGCCGAGCGTGCCCAGCAGTCGCCACAGGAGGCGGGCGAGACCGCCGAGGACGCGGCCGAGATGATGCAGCAGATCTCGCAGCAGTTGAATCAGGCGCAGCAGGACATGGCCGAGCGCATGGCGGAGCAGGTCCAGGGCGCGCTGGAGCAGGCCGCAGACGATGCCCTGGCGCTGGCGGAGCGCGAGGTGGAGCTACGCGAGCAGATGCGGGGCGCCAGCAGGGACGAGCTGGCCGAGATGCGGGCGGAGCAAAGCGCCATTTCCGAAGGCGCCGAAAACGTCATGGAGCAGCTCTCGCAGTCCACGCGTGGCGCACCCGAGGCGGCGGCGCAGATCTCGGAGCTGGCCCGGCAGGCCGCGGAGCAAGCGCAGCGGACCGGCGAGGCCATCGAGGGCCGGAGCGGCGCCGCGCCATCGCCCGCCGCCGAAGCCGAGCGCACCATCGAGGCGCTCAACCAGTTGGCACTGGGCGCCGCAGGCGCCGCACAGGCCATGTCCCAGCCCCAGGGCGATCCGTCGTCCGGAGAACAGGTACAGGAGGCTCTGCAGCAGTTGGCGCAGGAACAGAGCTCGGTGATGAACCAGAGCCAGCAGCTCATGCCCATGCAACTGGGACAGGAGGCCATGTCCCAGGCCATGCAGGAGGTGGCGCAGGGGCAGCAGTCGGTGGCGGGCGAGCTGGGAGACCTGGCCGACCAGCCCGGCGCGTCCGAGGAGACGTTGGGAGATCTGGAAGCCCTGGAGCAGGAGGCGATCGCGATTGCCGAGGCGCTTCGCGACGGCCGACTGGACCGTGAGATGTTGGACCGGCAGGAGCGACTCTTCCACCGTCTTCTGGACGCGGGCCGTTCGCTCGAACAGGAAGAGGAGGACGAGTCAGAGGAGCGGGAATCCGAGACTGCCTCAGAATACGAGGTCCGGATCGTGGATCCGCTCAGCGAAGACGCGCTCGCCCGTCCCCGCTTCGAGTTGCCCTCGGCGGCCGTGCTCTCTCGCTTGAGTCCGGCGGAGCGGCGCCTGGTGCTTCAGTATTTCGAGCGCCTCAACCGCCGGCCCTCCGCCACGCAGCCTCCGGGCGGAGAGGGAGAGCGGCCATGAGGCGGGGCCTCGCGCTGTTGCTGCTGGCTCATCTCGTCGGCGGCCCCGGGCTCCGGGCCCAAGCGGACAGCCCGGCCGAGCGGCTGGACCGGGCCTATGCCCTGTTGGCCGAGGGCGACGTGGATCGGGGCCGATCGGAGCTCCTGACTGCGGCTTCCACCCTGACGCCGTCCGAAGCCACGCCGCTGCTCCGTCTGTCGCGGCTGCTCGCCACGTTGTCTCCCGAGGGCGCGGACATCGCCGCTCGGGTGGCCGGTCGGGCCCACCGCGGACGGACGGGTCGCGCCGTCTCCGAGCTCACCCGGCGTGTGGACGGCGTGCCGGCGGCCGAGCAGCCACCACTCCTGGCCTTCGGGGCCCGGCTCAGCGCCGCGGACGGCGACCGGGACCGGGCCGCCGAGCTTTGGCACCGGATCGCCACCCAGCACCCGGAGTCCCGCGAGTGGCCCGAGGCCGTGGTGCGACTGGCCGAGCTGCGCGCGGCCTCGGGCACCGACATCCAGGAGGCGCAGCTCCTACTCGAGGACCTCATCGTCTCGCAGCCGCGCGGTGCCTTGACGCCGGCCGCCCGTCGCGTGTTGGCCCGCCTCCAGGAGTCGTTCAGATGAGCAGGCTGGGCATCGCGGTTTTGGCACTGGGCTTGGCCGGCGCCGCTCCGCTCGGGGCCCAGCACGTCCTCGTGCCCATGGACCGGCAGCAGACCAATCACCTCAAGGCCTACGGCCTCAACCTACTGGGCCCTGGAGCAGGGACTTTCGGCCGAATGGCTGCTCAACTACCGGGACGGGTCGTTCCTCCTGCCCGACGCGCAGGCGGTTCGTCGGAAGGCGGCGTTGATGGGCGTCTCCGTCGAGGGCGTGTCGGCCGGACAGTTGGCGGCGATCCGCGGCACGATCGCCGGTGCCAACATGGAGAGCGTGGTCCTGGAGAAGGCGCCCAAGATCGCGATCTACACCCCTCCCAACTCCGCGCCCTGGGACGATGCGGTCACGATGGCGCTCGAATACGCCGAGATCGCGTACGAGACCGTGTGGGACGGAGAGGTCGTCGAGGGGAAGCTGAGCGACTACGAGTGGCTCCACCTGCACCACGAGGACTTCACCGGCCAATACTCGAAGTTCTACATCACGTACGCGGGTGCGGCGTGGTTGCAGGAGGAGGTCAGCCGTAACCAGGAAGTGGCTCGCGCCAAAGGCTTTTCGGACGTGCCGGCGCTCAAGAAGGGAGTGGCACGGGGCATTCGGGACTACGTGGACGGCGGCGGATTCCTGTTCGCCATGTGCTCGGCCACCGAGACGCTGGAGCTGGCGTTGGCGGCCCAGAACGTGGACATCTCCGCGGCGTTCTCCGACGGCACGCCGGCCGATCCCCAGGCCTCGACGCGCATGGATTGGGGACACTCGTTCGCGTTCGAGTCGGCCGAGGTGCAGGTGGCGCCTTCCGTGAACTCGTTCTCGGACATCGACGGACACCAGGTCAATACCCCGTGGCGGGAGGAGCTGGGCGCGTTCACGCTCTTCGATTTCTCGGCCAAGTTCGATCCCGTGCCCGCCATGCTCACGCAGAACCATGAGGACGTGGTGCCCGATTTCTACGGCCTCACGACCACCTTTCGCCTGGACCGGATCAAGTCGAACGTGATCGTGCTGGGCCAGGAAGGCGACTGGGCGAAGTACATCCACGGGAACTACGGCGAGGGCACCTGGACGTTCTACGGGGGCCACGATCCGGAAGACCCCGAGCACCAAATCGGCGACGCGCCCACCGACCTCGCGTCTCATCCCAATTCGGCCGGATACCGGCTCATCCTCAACAACGTGCTGTTCCCCGCGGCGAAGAAGAAGCAGTTGAAGACGGAGTGACCCGACCCCGGCCGCTCCGTCTGACTCCCGAATCGGCCCGGCACATCCGTGACGAGATCGAGCGTGCCGGCGGCAGGGAAGTGTGCTTTCTGGCGGAGGTCTCGCCCGACCGGGAGATCGTCTCGCCACGAGCGGTGGCACGCGGCAACCACAGCGCCGTGCTGGCCGCCGCAAAAGACGCGGGCACCGGTGAGATCATGGTGCACAACCACCCCAGCGGCTCGGTGGAGCCGTCCGATGCCGACTTGACCGTCGCGTCGCGGCTCTACGAGCTGGGTGTGGGAACGGCCATCGTCGACAACCGGGCCGGGTCCCTCTACGTCGTCGTGGAGCCGCCGGCGCCCCGGATCCGGGTGCCCCTGGACCGGGACCGGCTGAACGGCCTTCTGGCTCCCTCCGGGGCCTTGGAGCAGCGGTTCGCCGAGTACGAGGATCGCCCGGGCCAGCGTCGGGTGATGGACACTGTGATGACCTCGTACGAGGAAGGGGGCATCTCGGTCATCGAGGCCGGCACCGGCACCGGAAAGTCGCTCGCCTACCTCATTCCGGCCGCGGCCTGGAACATCGCCAACGAAGAGCGCACGGTCATCTCGACGGCGACGATCAACCTCCAGGAACAGCTCGTGGGAAAGGACCTCCCGCTAGTCCGGGACCTCCTGGGAGATCGCGTGCGCTGGGCCCTGGTCAAGGGGCGGGGCAACTACGTGTCCATCCGGCGAGCCCGCCTGGCGCGGAAGAGCGCGGCCGACCTGTTTGCCGAGTCGCGCACCGAAGAAGTGGGCCGTGTGGTCGAGTGGACCGAGCGTACGGAGGACGGGAGCCTCGCGGACCTGCCGTTCGTGCCCTCGGACGAGGTCTGGGAAGAGGTGCGGAGCGACGGGGACGCTTGTTTGCGTGCCCGCTGCCCCCACTTCCAGGCGTGTTTCTACCAGAAGGCGCGACGGGAATCCGCCGGCGCGCCGCTGCTGGTGGTGAACCACCACCTGCTGTTCGCGGATCTCGCGGTCCGGCGGGCCACCGGCAACTTCAAGGACTCGGCGGTGCTGCCCGCCTACCGACACCTCGTGCTGGACGAGGCGCACAACGTCGAGGACGCGGCCACCAAGCACCTGGGGGTGGAAGTCACCCGGCGGGGGCTCTTCCGCGTGCTGTCCCGGCTGGAGCGGCGGGGTCGGGGTGTGCTGCCCGCCCTGGTGAAGGAGCTGGGGGTCGCAGACGACTCTGAGCCGATCCGGGCGCGCATCCGCGAGCGAGTGCTCCCCCGCCTGGACGAAGCCCGGGACCGGCTGAGCGTGTTCATGGACGAGGCCGAAGCCATCCTGCCGCAGTCCGTTTCCGAAGCGACCCGGCTGGGGGCCGACCCCATTGGCGAGCCGCTCCAGCGCGTGCCGTTCCTGGACGCGCTGGACGGGCTACTCGGTGCGTTTCGATCCGTGTCCACGGAGCTGCACCGGGTGCGGGAGCGCATCGCCGCCGACGAGGAGCTCTCCCAGCGCGTGGAGGGCCGCCTCCTCGACCTCGCGGGTACCGAACGCCGGCTCGCCGCGGCGCGGGAAGCGCTCGCGCGGGTGTTCGACCCGGAAATCGCGGGTACCTCGTCGGTGCGGTGGATGGAGCGCCGCGGGCGGGCGCCGCACCGAAACCTCGTGTTCGCCGCCGCGCCCATCGAGCCGGGAGACATCCTGCGCGAGTCGTTGTTCACGAAGTCGGACGGCGTGTCGCTCCTCTCGGCCACGCTCACCACGCGAGGGCACTTCGAGTTCATCCGCGCCCGGCTGGGCCTGGACGAGCAGTCGGGCGCCGACCGGGACGACGAGCCGGAGGTCGTGCGGGAGCAGCGCGTGCCGTCTCCGTTCGACTACGGCGCCCAGACCATGCTCGGCGTGCCCAACGACCTCCCGCAGCCGGGATCGGGGGATGCGTTCCACGATGCGATGGCCCGGGCGATCGTAGCCATGGCGGAGCACTCGGACGGCGGGCTGTTCGCGTTGTTCACCTCGCACCGGTCTCTGACCCGAGTCGCGGAGCGGCTGCGGCGAAAGGGGGCCGGGAAGCGCTGGCCTCTCCTGGTTCAGGGTGAGGCCCACCGCACCACCCTGTTGGGCGATTTTCGGCGGTCCGGGAGGGCCATCCTGCTGGGCACGGCCTCGTTCTGGGAAGGGGTGGACGTGCCGGGCCGTCCGCTGCGGGGCATCGTGTTGGAGAAGCTTCCCTTCCGGGTGCCCACGGAGCCCGTCACGGCCGCGCGGGTCGAGGCGCTGGAGCGACGGGGGACCGATGCCTTCGGCGGGTATATGCTGCCGCTTGCCGCGCTTCGCCTGAAGCAGGGGTTCGGGCGCCTCATCCGCAGAAAGAGCGATCGAGGCGCGGTGGTGCTCCTGGACGCCCGCATCCTCACCCGCAAGTACGGGCGCTACCTGCTGGACTCTCTGCCTCCCGCCGACCTCGTGCGGGGGCCGTGGCGCCTGGTGGACCAAGCGCTCGAACGCTTTTACGGATCAAGCGATTGAGCGCCGTGTTGAAGTCCGGGCCGACGTCACTAGATTAGCGCGGCTCCGGGCGGGGAACCCGGACGCACTCCGACTCCAACGCGGGATTTCTCGCCCATGAAGGCTCTGTTCGGTCTTCCGTTCTTCGTCTTGTGGCTGGTGTTCGCCTTCATCGCCTTTCGGTATGCGTCTGCGGGTTGGAGCAACGATCATCCCGATCTGGGCTTGTGGTGGGCCATCATCGCGTCGCTCCTCGCGATCGCGGCCGTGGGCGCGCTGATCGGGGGCTATCTCCACAACCGTTACCATCGGCGCTGACCGGGACGGCACCGTGCAGAGACCGTCCAAGATCGTCTGCGTGGGACGAAACTACGTGGGCCACGCGGCCGAGCTGGGCAACGACGTTCCCCCGGAGCCGCTGATCTTCCTCAAGGCCCCGTCCGCCGTCATCCGAGACGGGGAAGCGATCGAGATTCCGGCCGGCGTGGGCCGCGTCGATCACGAGGGCGAAGTGGGCGTCGTGATCGGAAAGCGTGCGACCCGGGTGCCGAAAGAGGATGCCGCCGCATATATCGGCGGGCTTTGCGCTGCCAATGACGTTACCGCGCGGGACCTGCAACGCGTGGATTCCCAGTGGAGCCGCGCCAAGGGGTTCGACACGTTTTGCCCGCTGGGGACCCCCGTGCCGCTCGATGGGCGCGACCTGAACGACCTGGAAGTCGTGACTCGCGTGAACGGTGAGGAGCGCCAGCGGGACAACACCGGCGGCATGGCGTTCTCGATCCCCACGCTGATCGCCTACATCTCCAACATCATGACGCTGGAGCCCGGAGACGTGATCCTCACCGGGACGCCCGAGGGGGTGAGCCCACTCCACCCCGGCGACGAGGTCGAGGTCGAGGTCGTAGGCGTGGGGACCGTGACCAATCCGGTGCGCGCGCGGGCGTAGACCCGCACCTCATGTCCATCGCAACATCGAAGGCGTTCGAGCAGCTTCCCGGCTATCCGCTGGCGCACATTCCCAGACTGCGCAAGCGATTGGAAGCCGAGGGCGTGGACGTCATCGACCTGGGCGCGGGCGACGCTAACCTGGCCCCGCCGCCAGCGGCGGTCGAGGCCCTGACCCGAGCCGCCGCCGACCCCGCTTATGGCCGTTACGGGTTCCAGCTAGGCCTGCCCGAGTTTCGGGAGGCCATCGCGGAATGGATGGAGGCCCGCTTCGGCGTCCGTCTGGATCCCTATGCCGAGATCCTGCCTCTGATCGGCTCCAAGGAGGGCATCTCACACCTGCCGCTGGCGTTCCTCAATCCGGGCGACGTCACGATCGTGCCCGATCCGGGGTACCAGGCGTACCGCGGCGGGACTATCCTCGCCGGCGGCACGCCGCACCTGGTGCCGCTCCGGCCGGAGACCGACTTCCTGATCCCGTTCCGCACGCTCCCCGACCCGGTCGCACGGCGGACGCGCATCGTGTACCTGAACTATCCCAACAATCCCACGTCGGCCGTGGCCACGCTGGACGATCTCCGGGAAGCCGTGCGGTTCTGCGCTGCGCGGGACGCGCTGCTGGTCCACGACCACGCGTATTCGGAGATCGCGTTCGACGGGTACAGGCCGCCGAGCGTGCTGGAGATTCCGGAGGCGCGGGGCCTGAGCCTCGAGTTCCACTCGCTGTCCAAGACCTACAACATGACCGGCTGGCGGCTCGGCTGGGTGGCCGGGGACGCCGGGCTCATCTCGGCGTTGTCGCGGGTCAAGACGTTCGTGGACACGGGTTCGTTCATGGCGGTCCAGGCCGCCGGCGCGGCCGCCTTGGCCACATACGGAGAATGGGTGCCGAGCAACGTGGCTCGTTTCCAGCGTCGACGCGACGCCGCCGTCGCGGCGCTCGCGGAGGCGGGGTTTGCCGTCACCCTCCCGAGGGCAACCATGTACTTGTGGATTCCCGTCCCAGGTGACGAGCCGTCCGAAACCTTCGCGCTTCGCGCGTTGGAAGAGCAGGGTGTGATCGTCCTGCCGGGGGCGTCGTTGGGCGCGGGCGGGGAAGGATTCTTCCGCGTGGCGCTCACGGTGGACGAGGATCGCCTCGTCGAAGCGGCAGGCCGGCTGGGCGCGCTTCTCGGCTGACCGGCAGGGCGAGTCTTCGGAACCTCGCTAGACGGCTAGGTTTCAAACGTCCACGGGATGCCGTCTGTCCGAAGAGGAAGGACCGCACCCTGGCCTCGGATCTCCAGGAGAACGCATGACCGTTGGGCGGCCGGCACCCGGCCCGCAGGATGCGACTACGCCTCGCCGCCGGCCTTCGGGCCGGGGGCCGCTCCTGGTGGGACTGGGTCTGTCGCTGGCGGTTCATTTGCTTTTTTTGGTGTTCTACGCCCGGCTCGGCGCGCCGATCATTCCCGGCGTTCCCTTTGCGAGCCCGCTCGACCCGTCCGAGCGGGCGTTCGACGGCACCCAGGTGATCCGAATCGTCGAGGTGACCGGTGAGCCGGCCGCCGAGGCCCCGGAGACGGACCCGACGTCGGAGCCCACTTCGCCCGACGCTGTGGAGCCCGACCAAGCTCCATCGGACGAGCGCGAGCAGGGCCCGGCTCTCCCCGGCAGGCCGGGCCGAGCGGCAGCGGACGTGCTGAGAGCGCAGGAGGAGGACAGCGTCATCTGGCGGCGGGTGGACCCGGAGCTTGCACGACTGACCGATCTGGAGGAGGCACGGCTCCGCCTGCGCTGGTCGGCGGCCGATTGGAACGCCGCTCGCGACGCCGAGGCCCGGGCGGCCCGGGAAGCGCTGGATTGGACGTATACGGACGAAGAGGGGCAACCGCTGGGGTGTGGCGGACGGGAAGATCTACCTGGGAAAGCTCGTCCTTCCCGGCGCCTACCTGTTCGCGCAGCCAGAAGGGCGAAATCCCGAGTACGACCGCCTGCAGCAGGACCTGAGAGACATCGACCGTGCAGCCGCGCGGGGGGCGGCACTCGAGGCCCAGAAGGAACGCGCCAAGGCGATCCGGGAGCGCGAGGATCGCGAGCGTGAGGAGAAGAAGGAGGAGAAAGCCGATACCGCGGGAGTCGCCCGTAGGCCCTCCCGATAAGGTGCGCCGGCGGATTGACGGGTCGAGGGCGTCCGGACACCTTCCGAGCGGTGCGCAGCCCGGCGCCACCCCACGTTCCGTTCCCAACCCGCCGTCACCCACTATGGACACGCATTCGACCCGCGCCGCGAGCGACCTGAGCACCCGGCTCGACCCGAAGGACATCGAGCCGCGCATCTATCGGGCGTGGGAGGAATCCGGCGTCTTCGGCCAAGATCCGGCCCGGGTCACCAAGGACGGGGTGGAGCCGTAACGTAATCGTCATCCCTCCGCCCAACGTGACCGCCGTCCTGCACATGGGCCACGGGCTCAACAACACCATCCAGGACGTGCTCATCCGCTGGCGCCGCATGCAGGGCAGAGCGGCGCTCTGGGTGCCGGGCACCGACCACGCGGGGATTGCGACGCAAAACGTGGTCGAGCGTCAGTTGGCCAAGGAAGGCACCAACCGGCACGAGGTGGGCCGTGAGGCCTTCGTGGAACGCGTCTGGACGTACGTCCGTGAGACCGAGGCGCGCATCCTGGGGCAGTTGCGCTCGATCGGGTCGAGCTGCGACTGGGAGCGCACGCGATTCACGCTGGATCCCGGCCTGTCCCGCGCGGTGCGCGAAGTGTTCGTGCGCCTGTACGAGAAGGACCTGATCTACCGCGGGGAATACATCATCAACTGGTGTCCCCGCTGCCTGACCGCGCTCTCCAACGAGGAGGCGGAAGGCGAGGAGGTCGAGGGTACGCTCCACCACCTTCGCTATTCCGCTGCTCGAGGATTCCTGGGGCGCGGCGGAAGATGCCGCACGCGGCGGCGCCGAGGCCATTCAGCGACTGGACGACGGCAGGTGGACCCTGACCGTCTCCACGACGCGGCCCGAGACCATGCTCGGGGACATGGCGGTGGCGGTGAACCCCAAGGACCCCCGCTATCAGGGGCTGATCGGCGCATCCGTCGACCTCCCGCTCACCGGCCGCACGATCCCGATCGTGTCCGACGACTACGTGGACCGCGAGTTCGGCACCGGAATGGTCAAGATGACCCCGGCACACGACGTCAACGATTTCGAGATGGCGCAGCGCGCCGGCATTGCGATGCTCGACGTGATGACGCCGGACGCGCACATGAACGACGCCGTGCCAGAGCCGTTCCGGGGCCTGGACCGGTTCGAGGCTCGGAAGCGGGTCGTCGTCGCGTTCCGCGACGCGGGACTGTACGCGGGAGAGGAACCGCACACGCACTCCGTGCCCCACTGCTATCGGTGCCACACCGTGGTGGAGCCCCGCCTGTCGGAGCAGTGGTTCGTTCGCATGGCGCCCCTGGCGGAGCCTGCCTTGGAGGCGTCCAGGAACGGCACCATCCGCTTCACCCCGGAGCGGCGGCGCAAGGAATACGAGAACTGGATGGAGAACATCCGGGACTGGTGCATCTCGCGGCAGCTCTGGTGGGGACACCGGATTCCCGTTTGGTACTGCGATGGGTGCGGGGGCACCACCGTGGCGCGTGAGGACCCGACGGAGTGCGGCTCGTGCGGCAGCGCGGAGATCCGGCAGGACCCCGACGTGCTCGACACCTGGTTCAGCTCGTGGCTCTGGCCCTTCTCGACGCTGGGCTGGCCCGATGAAACCGACGACCTCGACGCCTTCTATCCGGGGCACACGCTGGTCACGGCGCCCGAGATCCTGTTTTTCTGGGTGGCCCGCATGATCATGGCCGGCTACGAGTTCATGGGCGAGGCGCCGTTCACCGAGGTGTATTTGCACGGCACTGTGCGGGACAAGTTCAACCGCAAGATGTCCAAATCGCTCGGGAACGGGATCGATCCGTTGGCGGTGGTGGACCGCTTCGGAGCCGACGCGCTCCGGCACACACTCCTCAGCGCGTGTGCGGTCGGCACGGACATCCAGTTGGACCACGAAGACATCGAGGCGTCGTTCGCGCCCAGCCGGAACTTCGCCAACAAGGTGTGGAACGCGGGCCGCTTCGCGCTGATGAACCTGGGGGACGGCCCCGTGCCGGCGCTCGATCAGGTGGAGTCCCATTTGGAGCTCGCGGACCGGTGGATCCTCTCCCGGCTGCAGGATACTGCGCGCTCCATGACCCGGGGACTGGAGCGTTTCCGGCTGAAGGAGGTCACGGACCTCGCCTATCACTTCTTCTGGGGCGACCTGGCGGATTGGTACCTGGAGCTCGTCAAGCCTCGCTTCCAGGAGGAAGTGGACCCCGCTTCGCGCGAGGCCGCGCGGGCCACCCTCGCCCACGTGCTGGATGCCGCGTTCCGGCTTCTCCATCCACTGGTGCCGTTCGTGACCGAGGCCTTGTGGGAACGGCTCCCCTGGCCCGAGGGCGTCGATCGACCCGGGGCGCTGGCCGTGGCGCCCTGGCCCGAGCCCGATGCCGACCGGGTGCGGCCCGAGGCCGAGTCCGCGCTGGCGGAGGTGCAGGAGCTCGTCCAGACCGTGCGGGGGCTACGCAAGGAATACGGGGTCAAGGAGTCCGTGCGGGTGCCCGTGCGCCTGTCCGGAGCATCGGCGCGGCTGATGGATGCGCTCGCGGCCGAGCGAAGCGCGGTGGAGCGGCTGGCCGGCGCGCAGAGCTTTGCCCAAGACGGCGCCGGTGCGGGCGACGTGGGGGGAAGGGGTGTGTTGGCCACCGGGGTGGAGGTGTTCGTGCCGTTGGAGGGCCTGATCGACCTGGACCGCGAACGGGAGCGCATATCCTCCGAGGTGAGCCGCTCACAGGGCCAGCTCGCCGCTGCGCAGGCCAAGCTCGCCAATACCGCGTTCGTCGAGCGCGCCCCGACCGAGGTGGTCGAGAAGGAGCGCGCCAAGGCGCAGCGCTTCGAGGACCAGATCGCCACGCTGGAGCGTCAGCTCCGCGACCTCTCGGGTGGATAGCCGGCTCGCCGCGCCGATCCTGGCCGTCGCCGGGCTGTGGCTGGTGGCCTGCGCCAGGCAAGGAGCCATTCCCGGGGGTCCGGCCGATCGCGTTCCCCCCATCGTGGTCGAGACGGAGCCGGAGGGGTTCGCCGTGCTCACAGGAGGGTTCGACGGACCCGTCAAGATCCGGTTCAACGAGCGCATCAGCGAGCGGTCCCAGGGGGGAAGCCTGGACGGGGCCGTGGTGTTGTCGCCGGCCATCGGCGAGATGTCGGTCAGCCACGGCCGAAGCGGGATCGAGATCTCGCAGGAAGGGGGCTTTCCTCCGGGCCGGGTATACCGCGTCACCGTGCTGCCGCGCATCCAGGACATGTTCAACAACACCATGCGTGGGCCGTTCGAGCTGGTGTTCTCGACCGGGCCGGACTTCAGCCCCGGCGTGATCGCCGGCATCGTCACCGATCGCATCACCGGCCAGCCGGTGGCCACGCGGGTGGAGGCGGTGGTCGAAGACGACTCGGTGCCCACGTGGACGTTGGCGGACCAGGACGGCGTGTTCGCGCTCCGTTATCTCCCGCCGGGTGCGTACGAGCTGACCGCCTACGAAGACCGCAACTTCAACGCCGAGCCGAACTTTCTGGAGTCGCAGGGCCGGGCGTCCGTGCCCCTGGAGGCCGAAGGCGACACGACGATCGTGACGCTGTCCGTGCTGCTGCCCGACACGACCCCGGCGGTGATGGCCTCGGTCGAGGTGGTGGATTCGGTGACGCTCGTGGCCACGTTCGACGACTTCTTCGACCCCGACGTCCGCCAGGTCGACGCGTCCGCTTCCGCGTCGAGAGAGGATGGTGAGGACCTGACGTCCGAGCGGGTGCTGTTGCCCCTGGACTGGGAGGCCATCTACCGGCCGTTGATGCCCGAGGACGAGCGGGCCATTCCACCCGGAGGCCCGGAGGATCAGCCCGCGCCGCCGCTGCCCACCGGCCAGGCCCGACGGCCCGGAGACGTGCCGGCCTTGCCCGAGGGGAGGGCCCAGGCCCCGGATCCGGGGCAGGTCGCACCCGACCAACCGCAGCAGATCGGCGGCGAGCCCCGGCCGGAGCAACGTCTCTACATTCGATTCACCGCGCCCTTCGAGATCGGCGTGACCTATACGGTGCGGGTGGCGGACATCGTGAACATCAACGGCGTCGAGGGCGGTGGAGGCGAGGTTCAAGTCGTCCGGGAGGCCGAGCCCGCCGATCCGTTCGGGGCGGATTCGGCCGCGGTGGGAGATTCGGCCGTGGTGGGTGACTCCGTCTCGGCGCCCGATACCGCGCTCGTGGGAGACACCGCCGCGGTGACCGACACGGTTCCGGGAGCAGCGCGGTGACCGACCTGCGCCGCACCATTCCGTCCACCGACGCGCTCCTGGCGAGCGCGGCGTTTCGGCCTTTGTTGGAACGCGCTCCGAGGCCGTTGGTCCTCCGGCACCTGCGGGAAGAGCTGGACGCCGTTCGCGCCCGCCTGGAGGCCGGCGAGTCCGTGTCGGCCTCGCCCGAGGCATTGTCCGCCGCCGTGGCCGGACGTCTGGTGCAGGCACTGGCGCCGTCGCTTGTCCCCGTGATCAACGCCACCGGTGTGATTCTCCACACCAACCTGGGCCGCGCCCCGTTGTCGGATGCCGCGCGCAGCGCCGTGGACGCCGTCGCGGCGGGATACAGCAACCTGGAGTTCTCGCTCGCCTCCGGTCGCCGGGGATCCCGCTACGAGCACGCGAAAGACCACCTGTGCGCGTTGACCGGCGCCGAGGATGCACTCGTGGTGAACAATGCGGCTGCGGGCCTCATTCTCGCCCTGGGGACGCTGGCCGACGCGCGGGAAGTGGTGGTCTCGCGCGGTGAGCTCATCGAGATCGGCGGCGGATTCCGCATCCCCGAGATCGTGGAACGTGCCGGCACCCGGCTACGGGAGGTCGGGACCACGAATCGCACCCGTCTCACCGACTACGCCGCGGCGACGGAGGGGCACGAGGTCGCCGCGCTGCTCAAAGTTCATCGCTCCAACTTCCGCGTGAGCGGCTTCACCGAGGAGGTGGGCATCGAGGCGCTCGTGGATTTGGCCCGGGGGCCGGGGATCCCGGTGATCTACGATTTGGGCTCGGGGTTGGTGGCGGACCTCCCGGCCGCCGACCTCCCGCCGGAGCCCACGCTCTCCGAAGCGGTGGGTTCCGGAGCCGACCTCGTGGTGGCCTCCGGAGACAAGCTTCTGGGAGGGCCGCAGGCGGGACTCGTCCTGGGCCGTGCCG
>CBDCVX010000012.1:0-54746 GCA_965223195.1 Longimicrobiales bacterium | reverse complement strand
GTCGGAGATCAAGGGCCACGATCCCGCGCTCGTGTTGTTCGGAGTCAAGTCCATCGACGACGATCAGCAGCAGGTGGGTCCGATGGTGGCCACGCTTCTCGGTTGGCCCTGCGCCACGAGTGTCTCGGCCTTCGAGGCCCGGGAAGGGGCGGTGGTGTGTCACCGCGAGGTGGAAGGCGGGACCGAGGTCGTGGAGCTGACCCTTCCGGCGGTGGTGACGATCACCAAGGGCGAGTACGAGCCGCGCTACGCGTCGCTCAAGGGCATCATGGCTGCGAAGCGGAAGCCGCTCGAGACCAAGGGGGCGGAGCTGTCCGAGTCCCGTCTGCGGATCGAAGCGCTGAGCGAACCGCCGGCCCGCCCCGAGGGGCGCATCGTGGGCGAGGGACCCGAAGCCGTGCCCGAGCTCGTCCGGCTCCTGAGGGACGAAGCCAAGGTGCTGTAGCGCGAACCCGTACGGACGCAACTCACAAATCGGAGACGGACCATCCATGGGCGACGTACTCGCCATCGCAGAACAACGGAACGGCGCGCTCCGCGGCGTGGCCCGCGAAGCGGTCAGCACCGCGGCGCGCTTGGCCGGGGAGCTGGGCGGCCAGGCCCACGCCGTGATGATGGGACCACCGGGAGTGGCAGAGGCCGCGGCAGCGCTGGCCGAGCACGGAGCGGAAACCATCGCCGTGGGCGAACACGACGTCTTTGCGACGTACCGGCCCGAGGTGTTGGCGCAGGCGTTGGCAGCGCGGATCGAGGACGGCGGCTATGACGCGGTCCTGTTCTCGGCCACGGCCGAGGGCAAGGACCTGGCGCCCAGGGTGGCGGCTCTTCTGGACGTCCCTTTGGCTACCGACGTCACGGGTGTCGAGGTGGAGTCCGGGGCCGTGGTGGCCACACGGCCCGTGTACGCCGGGAAGGCCATCGCACGTGTGGTCATTTCCGCCACCCCCGCGATGCTGTCCCTGAGGCCGAACGCGTTTCCTGCCGAGACCCGCGAGACCGGAGCGGCGGTCGAGACGTTCTCGCCGGAGCTGCCGGCGGACTCCGGAACGTCGAAGCTCGTGGAGTTCAAGGGTGGGGACGGGGGCCGCAAGGACGTTTCCGAAGCCACTGTGGTGGTATCGGGCGGCCGGGGCATGAAGGATCCGGAGAACTGGAAGCTCCTGGAGGAGCTGAGCGCGGCCATCGGGTCGGAGGCGGGACTCGGAGCGTCCCGCGCCGTAGTCGATGCGGGGTGGAGGCCTCACGCGGAGCAGGTCGGGCAAACCGGAAAGACCGTCGCCCCGAAGCTCTACTTCGCGATCGGGATCTCGGGCGCCATCCAGCACCTGGCCGGGATGCGCACGGCCGGCACCATCGTGGCGGTGAACAAGGATCCCGACGCGCCGATCTTCCAGGTGGCCGACTACGGGGTGGTCGGGGACCTGTTCGAGGTCGTTCCCAAGCTCACCGAGGAGATTCGCGCGCTTCGCGAAGGTGGCTAGCGAACTGGTGGAGTAGCGACTGGCGGACCTACAGTCCGCTGGTGTCCGGAAACCCTCCCAGGAGTTGGACGGGATCCCGCTCCACACCCGCTCGCCACACCTCGAAGTGCAGGTGGGGTCCGGAGACGTTGCCGCTCCGGCCGCTGCGGGCAATGACCTGGCCCTTCGTGATCGCGGCGCCCTCGGAGACGAGAATGTCCTGGAGGTGCGCGTAGACCGACAGGATGTCCCGCCCGTGGTCCAGCCAGACCACGTTTCCATAGCCGGACATGGATCCGGCGAACCGTACACGCCCGTCCTCCATGGCCCGCACGTCCGTGCCGTCGGGCACCGAGATGTCCACGCCCCGGTGCAGGTCCGGCCCCGACAGCCACCGCAGTCCGAAGGCCGAGGTCATTCGTCCGGCCACCGGCCACTCGGGCGAAACGCACGCGCCGGACGCGAGGAGTAGGCCGGCCAGCACCCAGCCGGGGTGGAGGGACCTCGCACGGAGGGACATCACGCCCAAGCCGAATGGAGGGGCATCACCTGGACGGCTTCTCCGGCCGGAATCACAGCCGTTCCCTCCGGATGAACCGCCAGTCCGTCCGCGAGCGCCAGGCCCGAGACCAGCCCCGAAGCCTGCGGTCCGGTCAGGCGCGCCTCCGGAGTGCCGCCTCGGTCGATCAGTTGGACACGAAGAAACACCGTGAGCTTTTCGGAGGCCCGGAACGGCTCCGCGGTCCGAGCCACGATCCGCGGCCTCAGCACCCGATCGAACCCCGCGAGCGTTCTAAGGTACGGCCGCGCGAACAGCTCGAACGTCACCAGCGCCGACCCGGGGTTGCCCGGCAGCCCCAGCACCGGCACGCGGCGCTCGGCTACCGAAAGCTGTCCGAAAGACACGGGACTTCCGGGCCGAATTCGTATGCGCCAGAAGTCCAGCTCGTAGCCCATCTCGTCCTGGACCCGCTTGAACAGGTCCGCAGTGCCCATCGACGCTCCGCCCACCGTCACGATCAAGTCTGCGCCGCCAGCGGCCTCCAGGTGCTCCCGCACACTTTCCCGCGTGTCCTTCGCCGGTCCGAGAGAGAGCACGTCGGCTCCGGCCTGCCGGGCCTGTGCGGCCAACATGGGTCCGTTGGAATCGACGATGCCGAGCCCGGCCTCCACGCTGGAGATCTCGGAGGGTCGGACGAGCTCGGTCCCGCTGGTCACGATGGCCACGAGTGGCCGTCGGCCGACGCGAACCTCGGTCCGGCCCACGGATGCCAACACGGCGACCGCACCGGGCCCGATCTCCAAGCCCGCGGTCAGCGCACGTTGGTTTTTGACCAGGTCCGCCCCGGCCGGCCGGATGTTGCTGCCCGTCGGCGAGGGCCGCCGAATCCACACCCCGCCGTCCGGCGCCGCCTCGGTGTCCTCGACTCGGACCACACAATCGGCTCCTTCCGGCACCGGGGCTCCGGTCATGATCCGTAAGGTGTGGCCGGCCTCCACAGGGCCTTGGTGGACGGCGCCGGCTTGGACCTCTCCATCAACCACGAGGTGCACGGGCGCCGTTGGGGCGGCGTGCGCGATGTCATCCGCGCGAACGGCGTAGCCGTCCATCGCCGAGTTGTCCCAGGGGGGGAGGGTGACGGGTGAGTCGACGTCTTCCGCCAACGCGCGTCCGAGGGCTCCGTCGACGGGCAGGGTTTCTCCGTCGAGCGGCCGAACGTCCGCGAGAATGCGCGCCAGCGCCTCCCGGTACCCGAGCCAGTCCGCGGAGCGGCTCTCGAACTCGGTCACCGGCTCGGGCTCAAAACCGGATCAGCGTTCCAATCGTGAATCCGAGCCCGCTCGCCCATTCCTTCTCCTCTACGCCTTCGAAGCCGCGATCGGGAGACGAATAGCCGCGGGGGGTTTCGAGCTGCCACAGGCTGAGTCCTCCGTCCAGGACGACGGTCACGCGTTCGGTGGCGAACCAGCGCACTCCTGTGCCGAGGAAACCCGTCAGCGACGTGCCGAAGTCGAAGCGGTCGTCGACCAACACCCGCTGGTCGTCCGGCTGGTCTCCAGCGACGTCCAGCGCCAGCCCGGCGCCGAACAGCAGGTGCGGAGAGAGTCCCCGCCAGGATCGTCGGCCGGTGAAGGCGAAACGGATTCGCACCTCCGCGGAGGTCATGAGCGCGTCCGCCTCGCCCACGTCCCTGAGCTCAGAGTTTTCCGGGTCTATGACACGTCGGGTGGTCGGCATGTACCGAATGACGCCTTCCAGTCCGAACGGGCCGGACAGGTCCACGCCGTACCGCGCGCCCAGCACGATTCCGGGCTCGGGCCCGAACCCGAAGCGGCCCTGTCCCGTGTCCTGGTAGCCGATGAAGAAGCCGGCCTCCTGACGCTTCTCGACGAACCGGTAGTTGGAGGGGATCTCCTGAGCGGCGGCCGGCGCGGCGGTAAACCAGCCGGCGACGGCCAGCGCACCGGCGACGAGCGTTCGCGATTTGGGCAGGATCATGCGGCGCTTCTTTCTCCGGGGACCGGGTTTGCTCCGACGTTATGCGGTATCTAGACTTTCGGCGTTGGGCCCACGAACAGGACGCGTCCCACCCGTCGGCGACGCGTTAAACACCCTCCACGTCCCTGGGTTCGCCCGCCCGGTGGACCGGGATTCCATGGCACACCGACCAGCCTCGCTCTACGTGGCGCTCCTCCTGGTGCTGGGGGCGTCGTCCGCATGCGACTCGGAGTCCGTATCCGGGCCCGACCCGAGTCGCTACACGGTCCGGATCGCGTCCGGTGACGATCAGTGGGCCAGACCCGGATCCCCGCTCGGCTCGGATCTCGAAATCGCGGTTGCCAACGGAACCGACCCGGTCGTGAATGCGGAGATCACGTGGACCGTGACGCAGGGCCCGGGGGCGGTCGTCGATCCGGCCGCCGGCCGCACCGACGCAGCAGGCCGGGCGGCCGCTCGTCTCACCCTGGGGCCCGACCCGGGCGAGGTGACAGTGGAGGCCGGGGTCGTGGGCGGCTCGGCGGTGCGCTTCAGGGCACGTTCCGTCGCGCCGCCGGTCCTGACGAGCCTGTCGGAAACCTCGGTCGCCGCAGGGGACACGATCGTGCTCGGCGGGACCGCATTGGCCCCGCAGCAGCGGCGGACCGTGCTGTTTTCGGGAATACCGGGAAGAGCGCTGGGAGGGTCGTCCACCGCCGTGGCCGTGGAGGTGCCCCCGTGCCTGGTCACGGGAAGCGTGAACGTGACCGTGCGGGTGGACGGAGACTCGACCGTCGCGCTGCCGCTGCACGTCACGGCCGCCGGCCTCCCGCGTACGCTGGGCCTCGGAGACGACCTCACGCTGGACGCCGTCGCCGGGGCGCAGTGCGAGCGATTGGAGATGGACGCCGACAACGAATATCTGGTCGTGGTGCAATCCGCGGGCACCCGGACCGGAGCGCCGTACCGCTACCGTCTCGTGGGGCTGCGCGAAGGGTCGGCGGCACCCTCGGCGGACGGGCGTGTGCAGGTGGTCCGGGACCGACCCGACGGCCACCGGCGGGAGGTGTGGGAAACGCCGCTCCGTGAGCGGGAGCGCAGCCTTTGGTTCCCGCTCGACCCGGCACCCCGACGGAACCGGCACGTTTCGCGTTCGGGTGCGGGAACCCCCGTGGAGGCGGCTCCCGCCGTCGGTGACACCGGCACGTTCACCGTGCTCAACTCGGACAACGTATTCGACACGGTGCAAGCCACCGTGCGGCACGTGGGGGTGAAGGCAGTGTGGTATGTGGACACTGCCGTGGGAGAGGCCGGTTTTCCGGCTGCGGACCTCGCGACCCTGGCGGAAGGGTTCGACGGCCCCGTGACGACGGTGGTCGACTCATTGTTCGGAGCGCCGTCCGACCTGGACGGCAACGGCCTGGTCGTGGTCCTCGCCACCCCGGTGGTCAACGGTCTGACGCCGCCCGAGTCCGCGACGTTCATCGGAGGGTTCTTCTTCGGCGCGGACCTGAACGAAGAGAACGCGGGCTCCAACCGGGCCGAGATCTTCTACACGGTCGTGCCGGACCCGGCCGGCCAATACGGGCCGGCGATCTCACGGGAGCGGGTGACGGCCGGCCTTCCCGCCATCCTCGCGCACGAATACCAACACATGGTTCACTTCAACCAGCGGCGACTGGTTCTGGAGGCCGATCGGCCCGAGGCGTTGTGGCTTTCCGAGGCGCTGGCGCAGATGGCCGAGGATCGGGTGGCGGCTTGGCTGGAGGCGGCGGGCCGGCCGGAAGCCGGCCTCTACGCCGAGGGAAACCGAGATCGTGCGCAGCGTTATCTCGGGGCTCCGGAGAGCGTCAGCCTGTTGATCACCGCCGGCGCCGGCACGTTGGCAGAACGCGGCGCGGGGTGGTTGTTCGCGCGGTACCTGCGAGATCGCTCGGGTGATGGGATCCTGGGGGCGCTGACCCGGACCACGCGCACCGGGACGGACAACGTGGCAGCGGCGGTCGGCGCATCCTGGCCCGACCTCTTTTCGGACTGGAGCGCGGCGCTCTTCCTGGACGGCCTGGGCGTCGCGGTGGCGCCCGACCTGGTCTACCCCGACGCGGATCTGCGGGGATTGCTCGCACTGGACGGTGCCTTTCCACTGGTGCCGGAGCGGCTTCCGGACGGGTCACTCGAACGCGCCGCCGAGATCTTCCCGGCCACTTCGGCGTATTACCTCATTCAGGAGCCGATCGGTGGCGGGAGGGACGTTGCGCTGGCTCTGACGGGCGCGTTCGGCGAACCTCCCGAACCCCAGTCGGGACTCCGGGTCCGGATCGTGCGGATCCGATAGATCCGGCGGCCGGCGGTTCGCCGAGGCGAATCTTCTCGCTGCGCGAATCTTCCGGTCCACCTGAGCGTAGGGGAGGGAATCGGAACGCCGTCCGATCCTTTCGGGTGAACGAAGAGGTTTCAGCGGAAATGCATTGTCCCACCTGTGGTGAGCCACTAGAGCCGGGAGCGCCGAGCTGCCTGGCATGCGGCACCCAGTTCGCGACCCGCGTCGTATCGCGTGCGCCAACGGTGCGGCGCTGTCCCCGGTGCGGATACTGGGGTCAGGGCGTCAAGTACTTCAGTCGGACCGCCCATCTGGCCGTGCTGGCCGGGCTGTCCCTCGCCACCTACGGCATCGGCGGCCTGACGTACTGGCTCGCGTGCCGGAACCGGCGGGTCTGTCCCAAATGCGCGTTCGGGTGGGAGAACTCGACCCGCCTGATCGCTCCGCCTCCTGCGCCCGGCCAGGCGGCCACCACGCTCGCCGCTCCGGCAGCCGGACCGAGTCCGTTGAGGCGGACCGGCGATCCGCCGTTGCCCGGAAGTGGCATCGGGCGCCGGGTCATCGGCGCCGGATTGGCGCTCATGGCGGTGCTGCTCATGCTGATCGGACTGGTCGAGTTCGCGCCCGCGGCGGTGGCCGTAGGCGGCGTCATGGGTGCGGCGGGCTCGCTCACGTTCTTGTGGGGATACAGCGCCTTGCAGGATCGGCGGAAGGCCCTGGTTCGCGGGTTGGAGCGCAAGGTGCTGCTGCTGGCGCAGGCCAAGGGAGGCACGCTGACCGTGAGCGAGGTGGCGGCGGAGCTGAACCTGACATTGCCCGCCGCGGAGAAGATCCTCATCGGCATGGATGACGGCTTCCGTGTCCGATCCGACATCACCGCGGACGGAATCCTGGTCTACGACTTTCCCGAGCTGCAGCTCAGCTCGAACCAGTTCGCGGACCGGGGCCGGAGCGCGTTGGGCCAGCCACCTGCGGTGCAGAAGCGGGTCCAATCTCCGAACGGGCGGGCGGAGGGTCCTCCGGCCAAGCCCGCGCCAGCCGAGCCGGAAGGCACGGGCACACCGACCGAGTAGACCCTGCCGTCAGGGCGTACGAACGGTTCGCTACGTCGCGTGAGCCGCTCCGGCGCCCCGACGGGCGAACCGGATGCCCCCGATGATCAGGACGGCGCCGGTAATCTGTAGCCAGGTGGGCTGCTCACCCAGCCAGGCCCACGCCACCGCCATGGCGACAACCGGCACGGCGTTCCCGTACAGAGCCGTGCGGGACGATCCCATGATGCGAACGCCGTAGTACCAGAGCCAGTACGCCAGGCCGATGCCGAAGGCGCCGGCGTAGAGGATGGCCGACCAGGTCGCCCGGCCCAGTCCGGCGAGGTCAGTGCGGGACACGTCGCCCGCGCCGATCAGGACCAGGCCGATCGTGCCGGCCCAGAGCGTCCACGCCGTCATGGGCAGCGCACCGTAGCGCTGGATGAGGTCTCGCGCACCCACGGTGTAGACGGCCCACACGACGGATGCGCCGATCATCAGCAGGTCACCGCCGGCCGAAACCCCGCCCATCGCCACGTCCGACCGGTTGCCGACCACGACCAGGACCATGCCCACCATTGCGCCCAGAAGGCCCAGCCAGAACGCGCTTCGCAGGCGTTCGTGGCCCACACCGGCCGAGAGCACGGCCGTCCACACCGGCGTGGTGGCCAGGAGTAGGCTCGCGTTTCCCGCCAGCGTACGGTCGATGCCGACGATGAAGCTGACCTGATAGACGACGTTGCCCAGCAACCCCAGGACGAGGATCCTCGGGACGTCTTCTCTCTGCGGCAGCGTCAGCCGACCGGAAACAAGCAGGATGCATGCGACAACCAGCGACGCGACGGGGAACCGTAGCGCGTTGAAGGCGAACGGCTCGACGTCGCGCAACCCGACCTTGATGACGCTGAAGTTGATTCCCCACACCAAGGTGATGAGGATCAGCGCAATCTCCGCCCGTGCGCCCGCGCCGACACGGAACCGGTCGGTCGGAGTCGAAGCCGAGGGACCGGTGGAGCTCACGTGGTCACGTGCACCACGCACCGACGCACCGAGCCTCGGCGTCGATGCTCCCAAAGGTAGATCCCCTGCCAGGTGCCCAGGGCGAGCCGCCCGTTCACGATGGGGATGCCGAGCGTAGTGGAGGTCAGCGCCGCCTTGATGTGGGAGGGCATGTCGTCCGGGCCCTCCGACGTGTGGGTGAACTCGGGATCACCGGACGGCACCAGCCGTACGATCCACCGCTCCAGGTCGTGGCGCGCAGACGGATCGGCGTTTTCCTGGATGGTGAGGCTTGCGGAGGTATGCTGAACCATGACGGTGCACAGCCCCTCGAGGACGCCGCTGCCGTCTACGCATTCCTGGATCTGACGGGTAATCTCGTACAGTCCCGCGCCACGGGTTTCAGTGCTGAGGGTTCGTACCACGTCGGGATCCTGGTTGGGTGCCGGAGGCAGGTGACCCCGAAGCTGCGGATGCGGTTCCTTGTCCCGATCACGCGAGTTGCCGCGCGTAGGCCTTGCCGTGCGGTTCAGGTTGAATTCAAGTACGGGCCGTATCATCCACCGCACGCATGCCTACGTTGCCTCCACGGACGGCTCATGAGGGAATTCACGGATCAGGAAGGAGTCGCCTGGGTGGCGACCGTAGCTCGTCGCCACGGCCCGGACTACAAGGGGCGCTACCATCTCGTATTCGCCCCGAAAGAGGGCGGAGATCCGGTCTCCTTGATCGACGTCCGTTGGAACTCCGAAGAAACCGCGGATCGCACGCTCGACACCATGTCGCTGAACGAGCTACGCAGGCGGCTGCGTTCAGCCGTGGGTCGATCGTTGGCCGGAATGCCGTAGCCACCCAGCCGTAGTCGGCCGAGCCGGCGGCAGATCCCGCCGCCGTTCTCCGGCCGGAGTCAGCCTTCCGAGTTTCCGGCGGGCACCAGGTCCACTCGCCCGCCTTGCTCCACCCGGCGAAACGATGCGATGCGGACCGAGAGTGCATCTTCGATGCGCTTCGCGTGGGCGCGGGAGGACACGCCGTTCTGGATGATCGAGAACGCGATGCGCTCACCTTCCACCGTCTGCACCACGCCGGAGAGCGCCGAGACTCCGGTCATGGTGCCGGTCTTGGCCCTGAGGTTCTCGGCGGCTGCGGAGTTCCGCATGCGCCGGAGGCCGGTCACACCCGCTTCCGGCAAGGTGCTCCAGAGCGGATCCCACCAGTCCGTGTCAGCCGCGTAGTCCAACGTCTGCACGAACGCGAGCGGGGACACATAGTTGTCGCGTGAGAGCCCCGAGCCGTCGGCCAGGCTGACCTGGTCCGGGGCCACGCCCGCGAACTCCACCATGAACTCGGCAACCACCTCGGCTCCGGCCGCGAACGTCCCTTCGCCGGCGACGATGCGGCCCAACGTCTTGAGCGTCAGCTCCGCGTAGAGGTTGTGGCTCTCCCGGTTCATCACGTTGAGCAGCTCGAGAAGAGGTGGTGACCGGTGCTCTACCAGAACCCGCAGCCGCGCCTCCGCGCTGTCCGCTCGAGGAAAGCGGGACACGGCCGTGACCGGCGAATCGTCGACGCGGGAGACGCGGTCGGCTTGCCCGGCCACCTCGACACCGCGGTCGCGCAACGCCCTCGCAAACATGACTGCGGCGAACCGATCGGGCTCTCCGACCGTGAACAGCTTCCAGCGGTCACGGCCACCCCGGCGGATGCCACCCTCCACCCGCACCGGGGAGAGGGGACTCGGGCGCCACATCGCGAGTGCCGTGTCCGGACGGCCTTCCACCGTATGGCCGTAGTTCGCCACCGGAATCGGCGCACCGGAGGGAATCGTGAAGATGAGGGGCGGCAGTCCCGCCGAGCGAGCCGGAGCGACGCGCAGGCTGGCCACGTTCTCGTTGAACGAGAGTGCGGTCGCAGGCGCGCCGTACCACTCGTCGAGGTCCGGCCCCTCCCAGGAAGGATGGAAGCCGGGTCCCGAGAAGTAGGTCCCGTCACCCACGATGTCGCCGTTGATTCTGGTGATGCCGAGGCGGGCCACGGACGCCGCCAGCGAATCCAGGATCTCACCCCGTCTGCGGGAGTCCGCGAACCTCCAGGACAGGGCCGGATCGCCGGTGCCGTATAGGATCAGATCTCCGTCGAGCGTGCCGTTGCTCGTGTCCCCTCGGGCGAGCACGAAGGTGCGATAGCGGAAGTCGGGTCCGAGATGGTGAAGCGCAGCCACGGCGGTGAGCAGCTTGACGTTGGATGCGGGCACCATCGCCCGGGACGGCCGGAGAGACACCAGCGTGTCGCCCCGATCCAACGAGACCGCCAGCACGCCCCAGAGCGTCTCGTCCCACCCGCTTCTGGACAGCACCTGCAGCGCCTGGTCCTGAAGCAGCGGGTCCGAGGCTTCGGTGGTCACGCTGGTCTCCTGCGGAACCGCCGATGCGGGCGCACCTTCAGGTGCGGGCCCCTGGGAGGCCTGCTCCGCTTGGGGCGCGCCCACCAGCGAGCGCGCCGATGTCGAGAGCACCGCGAGCCCTATGGTGAGCGTGAGGCCGGAGATCCAAAACCGGCGCGGTCTCCGACCGGGTCGGCTCGGCTGCCTAGTGACCAGAGTCATGTTGTGATGTACACTCTCCGCCGTTCCGCGTTCGGCGAGTGGCACTTCGCGATGCCCGCCGAACGCATTCTTCGTCGTGGGTGGCAGTCAAGAAACGGACCGGAGGCGTCGGGTGTCGGGCAAGTTGACGGAAGCAACGTACGTTTGGAAGGAAGGTGACCTGATCCCATGGGCGGACGCCACGGTGCACCTCCTGAGCACCGCGGTGCAGTTCGGCTCGTCGGTATTCGAGGGAATCCGCGCGTACGACACGGACCGCGGCCCCGCGATCTTCCGCCTACGGGCACACATCCGGCGCTTGTTCGAATCGTGTCGCACCTACCGCATGCCACCCAACTTCACCCATGCCGAGGTGGAAGCGGCCTGCATCGAGGTGGTGCGAGCCAACGATCTCAAGGCTTGCTACATCCGTCCCATGGTCCTGCGGGGGTACGGAGCCGCGGGGCTGAATCCGCTGCCGAGCCCGGTCGAGACCTACGTGGCATCCTGGCCCTGGGGAGCGTACCTGGGGGCCGAAGGTCTGGCGAAAGGCGTCGACGTGTGCGTGTCGAGCTGGCATCGGGCGTTTCCCAACACGTATCCCTCCATGGCCAAGGCGGCCGGGCACTATAACAGCTCCCAGCTCATCAAGATGGAGGCGATCCAACACGGGTATGCCGAGGCCATCGCGCTGGGACCCGGAGGCTTGGTCAGCGAGGGTAGCGGGCAAAACCTGTTCGCGGTGCGCGACGGAGTGCTGATCACTCCCGTCCTGGACGGAACGTCCCTTTCCGGCATCACGCGCCACGCGGTGTTGGAGATCGCCGGAGACCTGGGGATCGAGGTTCGAGAGCAGCCGGTGCCCAGGGAAATGCTCTATGCGGCCGATGAGCTGTTCTTTACCGGGACGGCTTCGGAGGTGACCCCCATTCGAAGCGTCGACCAACTCCCGGTAGGCGGTGGCAGCGCGGGTGAGGTGACGCTCGCGATCCAGCGGCGCTTCTTGGACATCGTTAACGCAAGGGTGCCCGACGAACGGGGCTGGCTCACGTTCGTGGACTAGCTGTTACCGGACATTCGGCACCCACCTGATCTGGTCAGTGCCCCGGGAGCCGGATCGAAGGGCCGGCGGAGATCCCCTGTAACGGGTCCTGGTCGGGAAGCGGCAGGATGACACCGGGATTCCCGATTCCGTCGGGATCGAATGCCTGCTTCACCTGGCGGAAGGCGTGCCGTTGGGCCGCGGACCAGATTCGGTCCACATAGGGAGACCGCACCCGGCCGTCGCCGTGCTCTCCGGCGAGGGTTCCGCCGAGGCCGGCCACGAGATCGACCGTGTCGTCGAGGATGCCCCGTACCCGATCGAGCCAGCCGCTGCGGGTCACGTCGATCAGCGGATTCACGTGCACGTTGGCGTCCCCGGCGTGGCCGAAGAGCGCAGCTTCCGTGTCGGCGCGCGAGAGGATGCGCTCGACGCCGCGCCAATACTCGCCCAATCGGTTCGGCGGCACGACCGAGTCCTCGATGAACTGCATGGAGCGCAGCCCGCGGGCCGAGGCGGCCTCGATGGTGGGACTCGCGCGCTTGCGGAGCGACCAGAGGGTCGACCCCTCCGATGGCTCCTCGAGAATTCCTCCGGGCGAGAGGTCGCGGGCGGCCGCCCGCACCTGCTCCAGCGCCCGGTCCACCTCGTCGGCGTCTCCCTCGATCTCCAACAAGACGGCCGAGCCTCCGCCGGGCAGGATGGGCCCCACGCGGGGATCGTCCGCCAACCCGGCGTGAAGCACGAGCCACGGTCCGATGAACTCGCACGCGACTGCGCCCAGGGCACGGGCCGCGTCGGCCCAGTCCGACACGCACTCCCGGTTTGCCGCACCCGCCACGATCAACGTTCGGTGGGGCGGACGAGCTCGCAGTCGCAACGTGGCGCCGGTGACGGCGCAGAGCGTTCCCTCGCTGGCCACCATGATGTCCAGCCAATCCCCCGACGCATGAAAACGGTCCAGACGGTAACCGCTGGAGTTCTTCCGCACCGCGGGCCACTCCGCGGCCCCTTCCCGGGCCGCCGCCGCCAATGGAGCCGCCGCCAACGGAGTGGACGGCCCTGGCTCCGCGGCCGACCCGGTCCCGGTCCCGGTGCCCCGAGCGAAGGACGCCTCGGCGCCGCTGAACAGCACCACCTCGACGGACTCCACCCAATCTCCCACCGCCCCGAGCCCGAACGAGCGGGCCCCCGCCGCGCCGGCCGCGATCATTCCGCCGACGGTTGCCCACCGCGCCGATGAGGGGAGCGGCGGAAAGTCCAAGCCGTGACGCTGCGCCGCCCGCTGCACTTCGGCGGCGGTGACGCCGGCCTCCACCCGAACGGTACGGGACTCCGGGTTCACCGGGTCCGCCCGGCGAAAGCCGGTCACCAGGTCCATGACGACGAACGGACCGACGTTTCCTCCCGGCATCCCGGTCCCTGCCCCTCGGGGAATCAACGCCGTCCGGTCTTCACGCGCCCACTCCACGAGACGCTGCACGTCGGCCACGTCGGCGGGCACGGCCACGGCGGCGGGGTCGTGACGATAGGGCCCGCTGGCGGTCGAGTAGGCTGCAGCCCGATCGGCGTCGGTCAGGAACGTCCCGACGAAGCCCGCCGGCGGCGAGAGGGTCACCGGGCTGGCTGGCACTCCGCGCAGAGTCCCGACAGCTCCAGTCGTACGCCCGTGACCTGGAAGTTCGCCTGCGCTTCGGCCAGCGCGACCACCGGCTCCAGCTCGACGTTGCCCGGAACGTCGATGAGTCGGCCGCAGCCTTCGCAGTGCGCGTGGTAGTGCGGATCGGTACACCCGTCGTAGCGGGCACTCGACTCCCCGTAGTGGAGCCGCTGCGCCAGCCCGCACCCGACCAGGGTCTCGAGGCTCTTGTACACGGTCGCCAGAGAAATCTCCGCTACGTCGCGGCGCAGGGCCACGAACACGTCCTCAGCCGTCGGATGGCTGGTCGTGCTGCACAGATAACGGTACACCGCCGCCCGTTGATCGGTGAGGCGGTGCCCGTGTTCGCGTAAGGCGCGGCGCAGCCGTTGGTCGCGGGCTATGGCGGAATCCATTTACCCCGAGAGTGTTGGTGATGCGTGAATGTACCGTTGAAGTTTCGAAGTACGGCCGATCACTTGTCAACCCGACTTTGCCGCTGTTTTATGGTTGCTCGTCAAGGCCCGATGGGAGTGCCGATGTCCGTCCGGACGGTGGTGTTCAACGATCCGCTCGCGTTCCACCAACGCATTGCGGCGTTTCTGCTGGCACGGGAGGATCTCCACAATCTGCCGTTGAGCCTCGTCGACCGCCTAGTGATGCGAAACGCAGCCGGTCGCGAGCGTCCCCCGCTCATGGTGTCGGTCGAGCAAGCCGGAGAAGTCGCGGGCTTCGCGCTGCGCACTCCGCCCCACAAGCTCTTGATCTCCGACGTGGACGAAGCCGTCGCGCCCGTCGTCGCTCGCGACGTCCACGCCCGGTACACGTCTCTTCCCGCCGTCATGGGCGTGCACGCTTCGGCGGCGGCCTTCGCGCGGGCCTGGACCGAGCTGAGCGGACAGCCTCACGAGGAGGGGATGAGGCAGGCCCTGCACCGTCTGGATCGCCTGGCACGGCCCGAGCCCGTTTCCGGAGCGGCACGCGAGGCTCACCTGGGAGACCTGCCGCTGCTGGAGCGCTGGTTTGCCGGTTTCGCGCGCGAGTCCCACCTGCCCACGAACATCACGGCGGGCGAGCTGCAGCGGAAAGCCGAGGTGGGAGACATGATTCTTTGGGAAGCGGATCACCGGCCCGTGGCAATGGCGGGATGTGCGGGGCGCACACCGAACGGCGGACGGGTGGGGCCCGTCTACACGCCTCCGGAACATCGGAACCGCGGCTTCGGGACAGCGGTCACGGCGGCTGCGACCCAAAAGCTGCTGGACGAGGGGCGCCGGTTCGTCGTGCTCTACACGGACCTGGCCAACCCGACCTCGAATCACATCTATCACACACTCGGGTACCGGGTCATCGCCGAAGTCGTCGACGTGGAGTTCGGTCCCCTGGGGGCCTGACGTCGGCTTCGGATTTCCGTGCGCCGACCCGGCGGGCAATCGCCTTGCCGGTCCCTCCCGAAGGTGGGTACTCTGAGCCGCCGGAGCCGCCGAGGGCGCCCGCGGGTTCACCTGATTCCCCTGGAGTTTCCTGCATGAGTGAAAAGGCCGACGCCTTCGATGTCCTGCTCAGCGAAAACCGCCGTTTTCCGCCGCCGGCGGATTTCCGGGCCCGATCCCACGCATCGGACGAGTCCGCCTACGCCGATGCGGACGCCGACTACGAGGCCTATTGGGAATCGTGGGCGAAGGAGCTGGACTGGTTCGAGCCCTGGACGGAGGTGCTGGACTGGAGCCCCCCATACGCCAAGTGGTTCTCGGGCGGGAAGCTCAACGTCTCGCACAATTGCCTGGACCGTCATTTGGACGGGCCCAAGCGGAACCAGGCCGCGCTGATCTGGGAAGGCGAGCCCACCGACGAGCGCAGGGTCTACACGTATTGGGATCTCCACCGGGAGGTGTGCCAGTTCGCCAACGTGCTGAAGGGGCTCGGCGTGGGGAAGGGCGATCGGGTGGCCATCTACCTGCCCATGATTCCGGAGGCCGCCATCGCGATGCTCGCCTGTACCCGCATCGGCGCGCCCCACTCGGTGGTGTTCGGCGGGTTCAGCCCGGACTCTCTGGCCGATCGCATCAATGACGCCCGGGCCAAGTGCCTGATCACGGCGGACGGCGGCTACAGGCGAGGGCAGGTCATCCCGCTCAAGGCCGCGGCCGACCGCGCCATGGAAAACACCCCGAGCATCGAGAGCTGCGTGGTGGTGGGCAGGGGGTTCGGTCTCTCGAGGGTCTCCGGCGTCCACATGACCGCGGGGCGCGACCACTGGTACCACGAGCTCATGGACGGAGCGTCGGCCGACTGTCCCCCCGAGCCCATGGATTCGGAGGACGTGCTCTACATCCTCTATACGTCCGGGACGACCGGAAAACCCAAGGGGGTAGTGCACCATACCGGCGGATACCTCACGCAAGTCTACGCGACCACGAAGACCGTATTCGACCTGAAAGACGACGACGTCTATTGGTGCACCGCAGACGTAGGATGGGTGACCGGCCACAGTTACATCGTCTATGGGCCTCTGGCCAACGGCGCCACGGCGTTGATGTACGAGGGTGCGCCCGATTGGCCTCACCGAGGCAGGTTCTGGGAAATCTGCGAGAAGTACGGAGTGACGGTGTTCTACACCGCGCCGACGGCCATTCGCGCGTTCATGAGTTGGGGCGACCAGTGGCCGGAGAAGTACGATCTCTCGAAGCTCCGCCTCATCGGCACCGTGGGGGAGCCCATCAACCCCGAGGCGTGGATGTGGTATCACAAGCTGATCGGAGGCGAGCGCTGTCCCATTGTGGACACGTGGTGGCAGACCGAGACCGGGGCCATCATGATCACGCCGCTGCCCGGCGTGACCGAGACCAAGCCCGGCTCGGCCACTCGGCCCTTCCCGGGCATCGAGGCCAAGATCCTGAACGATGCCGGCGAGGAGGTCGATGCCGGCTACCTGGCCATCACCCGCCCGTGGCCATCCATGCTGCGCACGGTTTGGGGCGACGACGAGCGCTTCCGCGAGACCTATTGGTCCAAGTGGCCCGACGTGTACTTCCCGGGGGACGGCGCCCGGGTGGACGAGGACGGCTACTTCTGGGTGCTGGGGCGCATCGACGACGTGCTCAACGTGGCCGGCCACCGCATCGGCACCATGGAGGTGGAGAGCGCGCTGGTCGAGCATCCCTGGGTGGCGGAGGCCGCCGTGGTCGGCAAGGCGCACGAGATCAAAGGCCAGGCGGTCGCCGCGTTCGTCACACTGAAGGAGGGAATGGACCCCGGTCGGGACGCCGTGAAGGAGCTGCAGGCGTTCGTCTCCGACAAGATCGGCAAGATCGCACGGCCGGAGACCATCCTGTTCACGGCTTCCCTTCCCAAAACCAGGTCCGGAAAGATCATGCGACGGCTGCTCCGCGACATTGCGGAGGGACGCGCGGTCGGCGACACGACCACGCTGGCCGATCCGGACGTCATCCTGAGGCTCAAGCAGAAATATGAAGAAGACGGGTAGGCGCGTGCGGCGCGGCCGAAGCGAGTATGGGATCGTGGGCCGGCCATTGGCCCTCACTGCGGCCCTGACGGTGTCCTTGTCCGCCGGCTGCGGGTCCCAGGACGCCCAGCCCGAGCAAACCGCCGTCCCCGGTGACGCCTCGCCGCCCGTCTCCGGCGTCCAGGCGACCAACGCCTTCTACTACTACGCCGACGTGGACGCCGCCTGGGCATTCTACCGCGACGTGCTCGGGCTGGAGACGGTGGTGGACTACGGATTCGCCAAGATCCTCCGGGTTTCGCCCGCCTCGTACCTGACGCTCGTGGACGAGCAGTCGGGCATGCACTCGGCAGACGAGCCAAAGAGCGTCACGCTGGCTGTCGTGACCGAGCAGGTGGAGGGCTGGTACCAGTACCTCACGGACTCCGGGGTGGCCATGCACTCCGAATACGTTCTTCGCGAAGGAAGACCACACGACGGGTTCGTGGCGGTCGATCCGGAGGGCTACTTCCTCGAGTTCGAACGCTTTAATCCTCACGAAGAAAACCGGGATCTGATCCCGATTCTCGACCGTGTCGAGCCGCTGGGACCCGCCGGCGGAGCGCGTCCTCCGGAGCTCGAGATCCAGGCTACGGTGCTCTGGATCTACTTCGACGATGTGCCCGCAGCACAGCGCTTTTACGAGAACATGTTCGATGTGCCGCTTCTCGTGGACCAGGGATGGGCCAAGGTGTACCGCTTGGCCGAGACCGGGTTCTTGGGATTGGTGGACGGTAGCCGCGGCCTTCACAGCGCCACCGAGGAGAAGGGGGTCACGGTGTCGTTCTTCACCGATGATGTGGACGCTTGGTTCTCCCGCGCCCGATCCCAAGACGGCTTCGAGCTGCGCACCCCGGAGGTAACCGACGAGAGCGAACGAGTACGGGTGTTCGTCGGATACGACCCGGAGGGGTACTTCCTGGAGTGGGACACGTTCTTGGACGTGCCCGACAACGAGCGGCTACTCGAACGGATCGCCCGCTGACGTGATCGCGATATCGAGTGACGACCGTCCACCCGGGCCCGTGGACCCGAAGCACTTTACGGGCGAAGGCTTGTTTCAGGCCCTACTCGGCCGTGACGACGGACTTCCCGTGCGCGTGTATCGCGTCTCGTTCGAGCAAGATGCGAGAACGAATTGGCATTGGCACGACGGCGTGCAGGTGCTCTACGGGCTCGAGGGGTCGTGCGAGGTCGTCAATCGCCGGGGGCAGCGCTGTGCGCTGGAACCCGGCGGCGTGGTGGTCATCGATCCGAACGACGAACACTGGCACGGAGCCGCGCCCGGCGGTGCCGGAGCACACCTGGCTATCAACCTGGGCCAGCACACGGAGTGGCTCGAGGCGGCTATGCGTCTTTAGGGAGCGAAGACTAGACGAAGGCCACTCCGGGCCTGAGTAACAAATTGCGCTGCAACGCGTTGGAGCGCTTGGGGCCGACTCGTCACCCTGACGGGTCGGCCTTCTTCTTGCTCCTGGTTCCCGGGTTTCGATGCAACACGGACCATGATCCGAACTTCAGGAGTTGAAGAGCGAAATGAGCTATACGAGGACGGCATTGGGGGTCTTGGCGGCCTGCGGGGCGGTGCTGGGTGTTTCCGCCTGTGACGACAGCGGCACGGCCCGGTTGGAGCTGCGCCTGACCGATGCGCCCATGGACTACGTCGAAAGTGCCGAAATCTGGGTGTCACACGTCTACCTGCAGGGCGGCACCGACATGGAGGGCGAGGAGGAGGCTGAAGGGCCGGCTTCCGGAAGAGTCGATCTATTCAACAATCCGGATGAGCCCCTGCATTACGACCTGCTCACCCTGCAGGACGGCGTGACGGCGACGCTGACCGAGATGACCAGCATTCCCGAAGGCCCGTACGGGCAGCTTAGGCTCGTGGTGGATTCGGCCAAGGTCACGCTCAAGCCGGAATACCAGTTCCAGGACGGGTCCCAAACGGCTGCGTTGGCCGTGCCTTCGGGCTCCAGCTCGGGCATCAAGGTGCAACTGAACGGGCTGCTCGTGGCGGCCGACGGCTCCACGACCACGATGACCGTGGACGCGCCGGTCAACGAGAACTTCGTGATCCAGGGTGATCCCGAGAATCCGGCCGGCATCCAGGGCATGTCGTTCACGCCGGTGCTGCGGGAGCTGACGCGCGAAGAAGGATAGGGATTGACCGTACCCGCAGGGGTACGGTCGGTATCCGGCGCGGGCGTCAAAGGCGCATCGCGTCGAACAGGGCCGCGTGCCCCGCAACGACGCGGCGCATCGCCTCCGCGTCAGGGTCGAGGGACCAAACGCCCTCCTCCGACGTGCCGCCCAGGGCGATGCCGTCGTTGCGGGGCATCATGTGGAGGGGGAAACGCCCTCCACCCCCGGCCCGACCCGGAATCCCGCCCAGCGTAGAGTACCGTACGTCCCGCTGGGGGATGAGGATCGTGAGCTGTCCTTTCACGGGGGTGAGGGCGGCATCTCCGAACAGCTCCCGCGATCCCAGGCCCGTGCAGTTGAGAATCAGGGGTGAGCCCAGGGCCGCGACCTGCTCCAGCGACTCCAGGCGGGTGACGGCGACGGTTCCACCCCCGTCCCGGAAGTCCCGCACCAACGCGTCCATGTAGATGGCCGGCTCGATCCTCAGGGTCGGGCGCTGCCTCGCGTATGGGGTGGGGAACGGGTGCTCTCCGGGGCCGAGCACCGCACCCGCCGGAGTGAGTCCGGCGGGAACCAGCGGGTTTCCGCTCGGTGCGGACTGGGGCGAGGGAGCGCGGCTCAGGAAGCTGTAGCTGTCGATCCAGCTCACTCCGTAACCCCGTCCGGTCAAGAGCTGGAGCCGGTGGTAGGCCAGCTCCACGGCCCGGCGGAACCGGGCGTCCCAAGCGGGTGTGCGCTCGGCGTTGGCAATGACGCCGGAGCCCGGGGTGAAGCCTGCCCAGGCTTTGTTCGACGTGGTCTCGGGGGGCACGTGCTCGGCCACGATGGCGACGCGAAATCCCCGCCGCTGGAGCTCGATCGCGGACGTGAGTCCCGCTACGCCGCAGCCCAGCACCGTCGCCCTGCGGGCGGGGTGTTGCACCGCCAAGTCCGCGGCGAGTTGAGCGGTTCCCCACGCCAGCGAGTGGCCGGCGCCACCGTGCCCGTAGTTGTGGATGACGGTTTTCTCGTCCAGGCGCTCCACCTCGAGGCGAAAGCCCTGGGGACGGTAGGGACGGAGCCCCACGGTTGTACGAATCACGCGGTCCAGCGAAGCCCGCACGGGCACCAGCCTGCCGGTGCGTAGCCCGGCCCTCGGAGGGCCGGCAGCGGGCGTGGACGTGGCGCACCCGCCCGCCGCCGCCATCAACCCCAGTCCGCCCAGCCGGATCGCGCGTCTACGGTCCACCGGACCCTCCCGGGCAGAGGTGGTGTCGGCCTGCACCGAGCAACGCCGACGCAACGGGGCCGAGCTCCATCGCTACAGGCTCCCCAGCCACAGTGCCACGAAGGTGCCGTAGAAAAGCGCCATCGCGACCAGCGCCGCACGCCGCCAAAGCGGCGGCCGGATCTCCTCGGGAAGCAGGGTCGTGTTGACGCGCAGCACGTGAAGCGAGGAGATCACGAACACGATGCCCGCCATGTTGGCGCCCAACTGGAGGAGGACGATCGGCTGGGCCAAGCGCAGCGCGATGACGCCCCATGTGGCAATCACGAGCAGCACCGCGTAGTAGACCACCCGCACGTCGCCTCCCCGCCACGCGCGGATGCGACGGCTCCCCGTCCACAGCAGGTCCGTGATCGAGCGGGTCATCCCCTCCAGGATGTCCAACTGGGTCTTGAACAGCACCCACACGGCCATGAGCGCCACCACACCGCCGAACACGGCGCCCACCTGGCTCGTCATCGCGCCGGCCAGCTCCGCGGCGACGGCGAGTCCCCGGATGTCGGTGCCGGACTCCAGGAACGTGACATAGAGGAGGGCAGGGAGGACCATGCCCGCCAAGGCGCCGGCGAAATACACGCCCCACTGGTCGGCACGGACGATTTTCCACCAGCCCCTCCACCGCTCCATGGCCTCCGGGGTGGGCTCGAACCGGAATCCGGTGTGCGCCAGCCGCACCTTCTCCCCTGCCGTGGCCGACGGGATGTACCCGGCCACCCGGCCCATCCCGTAGCCCTTGTCCCGCGCCCAACTGGAAAGGCTGAGGTTGATGACCCCGCCGGCGCCCGAGTAGGCGGCGAACGCCCCGATGAGGAAAAAGTCGGCGCCCGGTGGGAAGAACCGGAACGCCCCCGTGCCCGGATCGAAGCCCACCAGCCCCGCCGCCGCCCGGCCCCACGTGCCCGCCGGCACGAACATGAGGGCCAGGATCACCGTGACCAGGAGGATCGCACACACGAGCACCCAGTTCAGCACCTCGAGCGTGCGCTCGATTCGCTTGCCGACCAGCAGGATCAGCACGCACAGAACGAATGTGCCGACGCCGATCCAGTAGACCACGTCTGCGTGCTCGGGTCCGGCCAGCTCCCGCGCGAACAGGAAGTACACTGCGCCCGCCGCGGCGCCGGCCCATCCGGGCCAACCCACCTGCAGGAAGTAGAGGGCGGCGTAGAACCACGCCCAGAACCCTGCGCCCGGGCGCCCGCGCATGAACCCGGTGAAGATGGGCTCGCCCGTGGCGATGGTGTACCGCATCAGCTCGGTGTTGAACACCGTCTGGAGAAACGCGGCCACCAGCGTTACCCACAGGAGCGTCAGGCCGTACTGGACGAACGCGGCCGGGCCCAGCAGGAACTCGCCACTGCCGATGGAAGCGCCCAGCACGATGACGCCCGGGCCCACCACGCCGATCCAGGCCAGCCCCCGCGGCCGGGGCGGCTCCGGCAGCTCGGAGGGCTCGAACGGCGGGAGGCCCCGCCGGGTCCCGGTCGAGGGTTCCACGGTCACGGTTGGCCGTGCAAATCTTCCCTAGCGGTTGCTTCCTCCGATCGGATCTCCGGAGGGCATCTGGATGGGCGCCCCCGGCACCGTGTTCTCGATTCGGGCTTGCCAGCGACGCACGTCGGCGGCGACGAGCCGCTCGTGCGGGCTCCGCGACGACTGGGCCTCGATCCCTTCGGCGAGGCGGTTCAGCCGGTCAGCCAGCACCGCTCGGACCGAGGCCGGATTGCGGTCGCTGGATGCCTCAAGCATGAGCCGGTCCGCCACGGCCCGTTGGATGACCTGGTGCACCTGCGCACGGTACGCATTCCCGGGCGCTCGGGCCTTCCAGGTGGCCTCGACGATACGGTCGACCACCTCCTCCAGGTCGGGATAGTCCCCCATGCTGCCGTACACGACCAACCGGGCCATGCGTTGGGGATGGAGCAGCTCGCCGACCGAGAAGTTGGCTGCCGCCTCGGCCGCGGCCAGCGGGTCGAACAACAGCTCCGTATGGCCCGGGAACGCCTCGCCTTCGTTATAGCGATACGCCGGGGGCGGGATCATGGCCACCAGATCTTCGGGCAATGCCAGGAAGTCCACCGTCAGCGTGGACAGCACCGTCTCCAGCGCGTCGCGCTGCTCTTCGCCCGAAATGATCGTGAACGGCGTCTGTCCGTCTCCTTTCACGGCGTAGCGGTAGTCGGCCCCGCCGAGCGTCTGGACGGCCGAGCGAAGCTGGAACCGGTGGTGCATGTAGAGCGGGAGAAGCACGTATTCGAGGAGCGAGAGCGGCTCACCCGGACGGATCACGTCGGTGCCGAACCGCTCCAGGCCGATCTCCCGCACCCTGATCTCCAGCTTGAGGTGATCGACCAGGTTGGAGCCGTTGTCCCAGACGCTGGCGAACTGGTGGCCGGCGCCGATGAAGTTGTTGTTGCGGTGGCCCATGTAGATCAGGCCGCGGTCGACGCCCTCCTGGGCGATCTGATAGAGCGCCTCCTCCTCGTTGGTCCCGGGCGGAAAGTCCCGGTAAAGCCAGTTCACCGAGAGCTTGTCGTACTCCCCGATCCGGGGCACGTAGGCGTTGGAGAGGTCGAGGTTGCCGGCGCCGTCGATCTCGACCAGCGGGGCCGGGTAGTCCATCACGCTCTCCCGCCCGAATGCGCTCGCCATGTAGTTGTGGGGGAACCCCAGCGTGTGCCCCACCTCGTGGGCGGAGAGCTGCCGCACGCGGGCCAAGGCCATCTCGACCGCGTCGGACTCGTTCGCGACCTGCGACAGGTACTCGAAATCCGGCGCGAACGAGAGTCCGCAAGACTCGTAGTAGGGCGCGTCTTCATCCCCGTCCCAGCCCTGATCGAAGACGGGCTGGCCGTCGGCCGAGGCCGTGCCGCCCGCGAACGGCGGCACCATCCCCTTGCCGAGCAGATAGTCCTGCCGGAGCCTGAGGCTCCCGAGGTTCACCACGCCGCGGATGATCTCTCCGGTGCGTGGGTCGGTGACCGTGCTCCCATACGAGTAGCCGCGCGTCCGGCGGTGGGTCCAGTGGATCATGTTGTAGCGCACGTCCTGCGGATCCACGCCGTCCGGCAGGACCTCGACCCGGAAGGCGTCGATGAACCCCGCCGCCTCGAAGGCGTCGTTCCACCAGCTCGCGCCCTCGATCAGCGCGCTCCGCACCGGCTCGGGCGTGCCCGGGTCCACATAGTAGACGATGGGCTCGACAGCCTCCGAAGGCTCAGGCCCCGGATTACGTTTCTGCAGGCGGTGCCGGGCCACCCAGCGGAGCCGGGTGTCTTCGTCGATCGGCTTGGCGTAGTCGTAGACCGTCGGTCCGTTCACGCCCACGCGTGGGTCGGCCGTGCGAGTCCGGTAGCCGTCGTCCGGCAGCCTCACCAGCGAATGGTGTTGTCGGAGCGTGATGGCGCCGCCCGTGGCGGCGACCCCGCGCACGAGGCCGCCGGGGTTGTCGCTCGTGAACGTGAGGATGGCCTCGACCTCGGTGTTCTCCGGGAACGAGCGGATGGCGGGCAGGTGGAGAGCGCTCCGGTTGGCGTCCAACTGGAACCGGCCCTGGTTTCGCTGCGCGATCTGGTTGGCCACGCCGCGGGCGTCCCTGAGAAAGAACGACGTGGCGTCGACCAGCACCCTTCCGTCCGTTTCCGCGGCTACGTCGAACCCCCAGTGTACCGACGGGGCGAACGCGTCGCGGACGGCCTGCACCTCGGTCGGGTTGTCACTCCGCGCGCGGTACCGGTAGTTGGGCTCCATCAGGAGGACACGGGGCCCGATCCGGGTGGCTTCCAGCACGTGCGTCCCGCGAAGCTGGCCGCGGTCGATGCCGATCGGGTTGCTGCCCAGTCCCGACCCCATCGAGATCTGGTACAAGAACTCCGTGTCCAGCTCAGCGATTTCCCAGTAGAGCTTCCCGGTCGATTCTTCCCAAAACAGGTTGAAGAAGCCCCGCATCGCCGTCATGTCCCGCGTCTTCTCTTCGATCGTCGGCGGCCCCTCCTCCTGGGCTCCGAGCGTCGCGGGCGCGATCGAGGTCGACAATGCCAGGAACGCCAACAGGGGAAACAGTCGAGCGCGGGCGCGCCCCGAGCGGGTGGAGGACATGGTCACCTCGTCGATTGGTCTGGGTTCAAGGAACGCTTCAGTCCGGATTTACCGTCGCATTCTAGGGCTCACGATGGCCGGCCGCCCGCCGACCGCTTGTGGACCCGGGTTCGTCGGGGCATCGTACAGTGGGAATCCGCCGGTCGAAAGCGCCGCCGACCCGCCAAGCACCACATGGGGAAACCGCGATTCATGCCGATTTACGAGTATACCTGCAGCGCCTGCTCCCACGACTTCGAGCTCCTCGTGCGCGGAGAGGCACAGCCCGCCTGTCCGGAGTGCGAGAGCGCCGATCTGGAACGCCATTTTTCGCTTCCCAAGATCTCAGGTGAAGGATCGAGGGAACGAAGCCTGAGGGCCGCCAAGAAACGCGACGCGAAGCAGGGGCAGGAGCGCATGCAGGCGCAGCTCAAGTACGAGCAGAGCCACGATCGTCACGGCTAGCAGCTGTTACAGCCCGCCAGATTACCGGCGGCACTCACCCCCAGCTTCTTCAGTGAACCAACTCCGGAGCCCGTCATGAACAGACGCTTCCGCTTCCGCCCCGCGGTCCGCGCCGTAACTCTCGCGGCCGTGGCCCTACTGGTGTCGACCGCCTCACTCGAGGCCCAGGAACGCTACCGGGAGCCGCCCGGGGTGGTGATGGACATCCTCGACGCGCCGCCGGAGCCGTACCTGTCCGTGAGCCCCTCGGGCGATTGGATGGTGATGTCCCACCGGGCGTCCATGCCGTCCATCGAGGAGCAGTCCCGGCCCATGCTTCGCCTGGCCGGCCTCCGCATCGACCCGTCGAACAACAGCCTGTTCGGGTCACGTCTGATCACCGGGTACACCGTCCGGGAAGTGGACGGCGACGCCGAGGTCCGTGTTCAACTGCCTGAAGGAACCGGGTGGGGGCTGCCCCAGTTCTCGCCGGACGGCGAAGCATTCGTGTTCACCCGCAAGACCGGCTTTACCGTCGAGCTGTGGACCGCCGATCCCGAGACCGGGCAGGCGCGCCAGCTCCTTTCGGGTCTGAACGAGGCCAGCCGGAGCGGGGCCTGCACGTGGTTGCCGGACTCGAGTGGCCTGCTGTGTCAAACCGTTCTGCCCAACCGGGGGGCGCCTCCCCAGGAGCCGGCGGTGCCCCAGGGCCCGGTGGTCCAGGAGACCATGGGAGTGGACGCGCCGGTCCGTACCTATCAGGACCTTCTGGAAGATCCCCACGACGTGGCGCTCTGGGAGTTCTACCGCACGTCGGTTCCGGTGCGGGTGAGCTTCCCCGGCGGAGAGCAAACCCCGGTCGGGCCCGCCGCCATCTACGTCCGGTTTACGCCGTCGCCCAGCGGAGAGTATTTCCTCACGGAGCGCATCGTCCCGCCGTACTCGTACCTGGTCACCGAGCGCTCCTTCCCTCGTGTGCTGGACGTGCGGGACGCGTCCGGCGAGCCGGTGGCCACGCTCGCTCGCACCGCGTTGGCGGATGCGGTGCCCATCGGGGGCGTGCGCACCGGACCGCGGAGCCACGGGTGGATTGCGGGCGACGATCATCGCCTGCTCTGGGTGGAGGCCCTCGACGGAGGTGATCCGCGGGCCGAGGCCGAGGTGCGCGACCGGATCTTCACCGCCGGCGCTCCGTTCAACCAGCCTGCCGAGCTCACCGAGACCGCCTTCCGCTACGCGGGACTGGTCCGAGGGTCGGAGGGGGCCACGCTCCTCAACGAGTACGATCGGCCCAGCCGCACGTTGAGGACGTGGGTCGTGGAGCTGGACCGGGGACGGGTGCGGGGAGAGCCGCGTGCCCTCTGGGAGCGAAACGCCGAGGATCGGTACGGCGACCCCGGCCAGCCCGTGATGGTCACCGATGAGTCCGGCCACCGCGTCATGCTCCAGGACGGACGGCACGTGTACCTGCGCGGGGCGGGCGCGTCCGACGAGGGCGATCGCCCCTTCCTGGACCGACTGGACCTGCGGTCCGGTGAGACCGAGCGTTTGTGGAGGGCGGCCAGCGAGACCTACGAGACCGTGGTCGCCGTGCTGGACGAAGGCCGCGTCCTGACCCGCTTCGAGTCCAAGACCGAGCCGCCCAACTACTACCTCCGCGACTTGGATCGAGACCAGCGAGTGGCGTTGACCACGTTCGAAGATCCCGCGCCCGAGCTGAACGGCGTGACCAAGCAGTTTGTAGTGTACGAACGGGACGACGGCGTTCGCCTTTCCGGCACGCTCTACCTACCTCCGGACTACCAGGAGGGCACCCGCCTGCCTACGGTCGTGTGGGCGTATCCGCGGGAGTACGTCAATCCCGACGTGGCCGGCCAGGTGCGGGGCTCGCCGCACCGGTTCACCCGCATCAGCGGACCGTCCCACCTGTTCTTCCTGACCCAGGGCTACGCCGTGTTCGACGGGCCCACGATGCCCATCATCGGTGGGGACACGGCGAACAACAGCTATGTGGACCAGTTGGTGTCGTCCGCCCGGGCCGCCGTGGACAAGGTGGTGGAGATGGGGGTGGCGGATCCGGCACGCGTCGGCGTGGGAGGGCACAGCTATGGCGCGTTCATGACCGCCAACCTGTTGGCCCACTCGGACATCTTCCGCGCGGGTATTGCGCGGAGCGGCGCGTACAACCGCACGCTCACCCCGTTCGGCTTCCAGAGCGAACGACGGACGTTTTGGGAGGCTCCGGAAATCTACTTCGCCATGTCGCCCTTCATGCACGCCGGTGACATCGACGAGCCCATGCTGATGATCCACGGGATCGCCGACAACAACTCGGGGACCTTCCCGGTCCAGTCGCGACGCATGTACCACGCGATCAAGGGGCTGGGCGGGACCGCGCGGCTGGTAATGCTGCCCAGCGAGAGCCACGGATACCGTGCCCGCGAGTCGGTGCTCCACTCCCTGGCCGAGATGATCGGATGGTTTGACCGGTACGTGAAGAACGCGGACCCCAGGCAGGTGACCGACGGGGACGGCGGCCGCTGACGAGGTGGGCCGGGTGGGGGCTCCAAAACCCCGGCCCGGCCCGTATCTATTGACGTTGCGGGAGTTTTTGGCGAACCTAAAGCTACCGGGATAGGCGCGCGTGCCCGGGAATGATGTCGAAGTGGAAGCGGGGTCTTCCTCGGAAGGCGTCCGCTTTTTTCTTGCGGAGCTCATTCGTAAAAGCGACGCGACCCGCGCGGGGGGTGCCCGCGCATGTCACGTGGTCAGGAAGTCGGGATCATCCGAACTCCCATGATCGCAACACCATAGGGAGCGCAAAGGATGCGTAGCAAAGGGACCGTGAAGTGGTTTGACGACCAGAAAGGTTTTGGGTTCATCACACCGGACGACGGGAGCAGGGATTGCTTTGTCCACCACAGTGCCATCCAAGGCCAGGGCTTCAAGAGCCTGACCGAGGGCACGACGGTGGAGTTCGATCTCGTCCAGGGTGCCAAGGGGCCGGCGGCGGAGAACGTCGTGCAGCTCTGATCGCCGTCGTCGACCCTCGTGGTCGTTGAGGACTCGTTCGGGTCGCCCTGCGTCTGCAGGGCGGCCCGTTCGCATTTCCGGACCCGAGGTCCCTTGACACCACGTCCGGCCCGGGCCTCAAATACCGCACGGAACCCTCGTACGGGTGCCAAGTAACGCGCCATCCTCCGGAGCCACCGACCATGACCCGTCCCGCCGTTCTTCTCGCCGCCTTTCTCGTACTGCTGACCGCGTTGCCTGCGGCCGCGCAAAGCACGGACACATCGCCCGCCGTGCGCGTGGGCGTCGTCAAACAGCCTTATCTGGGTGCGCGCAACGTGCCTGAGATCTCCCTCAACCCCGACTACATCCACGGGGCCGGGTTGGAGGGTCTGATCGAATCCTGGGGCGGAGAAGTCGTAGGTCCCATCCGCAACGTGCGCCTGACGGCTGACCAACAGAGAGATTATGGCGCTTGGCACCGGCTGGGAATGGCCAACGGCCACCTGGCCGAGGCGGTGGCGGAGCAGTTCGCCGACGATCTCTTGACTGTAGCGCTGGAAGGAAACTGCAGCTCGCTTGCCGGTGTGCTGGGCGGCCTGCAGCGGGGTACCGACGGAGAGATGCGCAGGGTTGGCCTGGTGTTCATCGATGCCCACGGTGACTTCAACACGCCCGAGACCACCCTGTCCGGCATGCTGGGCGGCATGCCCGTGGCCGTGGCGGCCGGCCACGCGCTGGAGCGGCTCAGGCTGGAGTCCGGCTTGGAGCAGCCCATTCCCATGGAGCACATCGTGTGGGGTGCCGTGCGTGACCTGGATCCACTGGAGGCCGACCGGTTCCGGGAGTACGACGTGCGGCAGATCTCCGTGGACGACATCCGCCAGGTATCCGATCACCTGAAGGCGGAGATGGACCGTCTGGCCGCCGAGACCGACGTGATCTACGTGCACATCGACATGGACGCGCTGGATCCGGCCGACGTGCCCGGCCACTCGCTGAACGTCCCGAACGGACCCACCGGCGTAGAGCTGGGCGCGGCGCTGACCGAGATGTTCAAGCGCCCGTCGGTTGCGGCGCTGGGGATTGCGTCCACGCCGGCCGGCAGCGCCGATCCCATGGGGGTGTCCCGCGCCGCCGCCCTGGAGCTGATCAAGGGTGCCATTCAGGGGGCCCGGGCCAGGGGGAGGTAGGCCCCGAGGTAGGCCCGACTCGGGCGGACCGTCAGGTGCGCACCAGCTTCTTGTACTTGATCCGGTGCGGCTGGTCGGCCTCCGCGCCCAGGCGGCGCCGGCGGTCCGCATCGTACTCGTCGTAGTTCCCGGGATACCACACCACGCGGCTGTCGCCTTCGAACGCCAGGATGTGGGTGGCGATCCGGTTGAGGAACCAGCGGTCGTGGGAGATGACCAGCACACACCCGGCGAACCTGAGCAGGGCGTCCTCCAACGCCCGCAGCGTGTCGACGTCCAGGTCGTTGGTGGGCTCGTCCAGGAGCAGCACGTTCCCGCCCTCCTTGAGCAGCTTGGCCAGGTGGAGCCGGTTGCGCTCGCCGCCCGACAGGATGCCCACCTTCTTCTGCTGGTCGGCGCCCCGGAAGTTGAACCATGAGAGGTACGCGCGGGCGTTCACCTCGGCCCGTCCGAAGTGCAGCAGGTCGTGCCCGTCGGTGACTGCCTCGAACACCGTACGGTTGCCATCGAGCTCGTCCCGACTCTGGTCCACATACGCGAGCTGCACCGTGTCTCCCACCCGTAGGGCGCCAGCCTCGGGCGTCTCCTGGCCCACGATCATTCGGAACAGCGTGGTCTTCCCGGCGCCGTTCGCCCCCACGATGCCGACGATCGCGCCCGGCGGCACGTCGAACGACAGGTCCTCGATGAGCAGGCGGTCGCCATAGCCCTTGCGGAGATGGTCGGCCTGGATGACCAGGTTGCCCAGGCGGGCCCCCTTGGGAATCAGGATCTGGGCCGTCCGCACCTGTTCGCGTTCATCTGCGCCCAGTAGCTCCTCGTACGCATTGATGCGGGCCTTGCCCTTGGCGTGTCTCGCGCGCGGCGCCATGCGAACCCAGTCCAACTCCCTCGCCAGCGTCTTGGCTCGGGCGCTGTTCTGCTTCTCTTCGACCCGAAACCGCTCCTGCTTCTGCTCGAGCCAGGACGAGTAGTTGCCCTTCCACGGAATCCCGCGTCCCCGGTCCAGTTCCAGAATCCACTGCGCCACGTTGTCCAGGAAGTAGCGATCGTGTGTGATGGCCACGACCGTTCCCGGAAACGCCGCCAGGTGCTGTTCCAGCCAGCCCACGGTCTCCGCATCCAGGTGGTTCGTGGGCTCGTCCAGGAGCAGCATGTCCGGCTGTTCCAGGAGCACGCGGCAAAGGGCCACACGTCTCTGTTCGCCGCCCGACAGGGTCGAGACCTCGGAGTCGCCCGGAGGAAGCCTGAGCGCATCCATGGCGATGTCGATTTTGCGGTCGAGGTCCCACGCCCCCTCCGCGTCGATGCGGTCCTGGAGGGCGGCTTGTTCCTCCAGAAGCTTGTTCATCTCCTCGTCCGTGGTGACCTCGGCAAAGGCCAGGTTGACCGCCTCGAAGCGGGCCAGCGTGTCACGGGTCTCCTTGACCGCCAGCTCCACGTTGCCCTTCACGCTCAGCGCAGGATCCAGCTCCGGCTCCTGGGGCAGGTATCCGATACGGGTGCCTTTCATGGCCCACGCCTCACCCAGGAAGTCGGTGTCCACCCCGGCCATGATCCTGAGAAGCGAGCTCTTCCCCGATCCGTTGGGCCCCACCACGCCGATCTTGGCACCGGGGAAGAACGAGAGGCTGATGTCTTCCAGGACCTTTCGTTTCGGCGGAACGATCTTGGTGAGGCGGTGCGTGTGGTAGATGAACTTGGGTTCGGCCATGGATGGTGAGGTGAGGGTCTCGGTCGGTCCGGGCGGGGATAATATAGGGGAGGGCGGCGGTGTGGTGGGATCGTTAGCGAACCGGGCCGGTCGATCCCTAGATTTGAACTGCTTGGGGCCCGTGATCGGAAGCCGCCGGGTGAACGAGAAGGGCAATCACGCCCGCACCGGTTGGAAACGACCGCAGGCACGGGAGCTGGCATACCGTCCACAGGACCACTCAAACAGGACGCCAGGGAAGCTCAGGCCTATGGGTGCATTCAACGTTCTGTATGATCGACAGGTTTGTCCCCATTGTGGCCATGCCGAAGATATCGATATTCAGTTCAGGTACGGCCGCGTTTGGCAGGTTGAGTATCGCATGGGCGACTCGATAACGTGGGGCGGGAATGATGTCGGGAATCCGGAAGCGTGGGTCGTGATGATTTACGGATTAGGGCCCCCATGTACGTCGTGTGCTGCACCCGGCCGGTGGTACGGTATAATTGTTGTGGACCGCAAGATCGTGTCGGTCCAGCCGATATCGGATGGCGATTCCGTTGACGATGATTACGTCATCCTGCGCAGCTAATATTCAGACCGCGTGATCGCCGTGGAGAGAGAAACGGACCTTCATCGAGCCTGTTCTCCGCGGCGTGTTGGCCAGGAGTGATCGTGCGGAGGACACCGAGCAAAATAAAAATCGGCCTGGCCGTGCTCTCCGCGTCAGGATTTCAGGCATGCGTCACGCCACATGTCGCACTGACACCGTCGCAAGTGACGTGGGATGCCTTGCGCCAGACGTATTATCTCGAGGTCGAGACATCCATGTCCTTCGGCGGAGGGCCCATACGTAGACTCGAGGAGAACTGTTCAGATGGCCAACTCTGTGAGGCTCACCTGTCGCGACACGCTCGAGATGCCTGGGACCATCCGATATGGGCGATAGAATCGCTGTCCGGCGATATCACTACGCAGTCAGCCGGTCCTGATGGCGTGCTCAACACGGCCGACGACATCTCGTTCTCGCCTGTGGACGATTCCGTGACTGTGGCCAACTACGTTGGGTGCTACGTAATGAACGAGACTTCCGACCGGTCGCCGGTGTACGGACGTTTCGAACTCCAACGGCGAAGAGGAACCTTCCGATACCACGAAGAGGTCGGCACCGACGGACGACGAGGCGCCTGGATTCGTTGGAAGCCCATCACGGTAGATTCAATTATGGTGATAAATCATGACGTTCACGGTTCGGTGGAGTGGATTGCGGGAATCCGGCACGACACGCTATCGGGCCGAGGGGCGGGCAACGAACGGTTGGTCGCGGTTCGCGTCACGTGTGCCGAACGATAGCGATGGTACTAAGTAACATGTTGAGTCAGGTGTCTCTCGTAGTATATGTCATATGTGTTGCATCGTGTACATCGCGGGTCACTGAGGCGGTACGGCCCGCTCCGGGATTCATCACCTTGGGTGCTGTGAGCGCGCAAATGTGGGGGATCGAGTCTCGTACTCCTTACAAGGAACTGGCCAGCGTGGACGATGCGCCGTCTGATGTAGCGACAGCCACGTTGGATTGGTGTGCTAAATACAGACACCGCACGGAATGTGTGCGCGTGTTTGTCGCCGATACACTCTATATAGTCGCGGGAACGGCCACCTGCTATGATCCATCTATCAGTCCTTTATACCCGAGTCACGTCGAGCTCATCGCAGTTGACAAGGCCGGAAACGTGCTGTCTGACGGTGTCGTGGACTATTTGGATCCGGAGTTAGTTGTCACGCCCCTTTGGAGATAAGAACGGAAGGCTGGTGCGCGAGTACGAACGAGCCGATAGGCTGCACGGAGAAGAAACTGGTTCATTGGCTGGTGGCAACGGGCATGACTTCATCATCATGCGAGGCGCTGAATGCGGCGGCCTAATCTAGGCATTATCACGTTGTGGTTACTATGGTGGGGCGGAGCCTGCGTCAGTACCGAGAGCGTGCTAACTCCGGCGCAAGAGACCTGGGACGCGCTGCGCTGGTCATACTATCACCACGTCAGCCCACAAATGCCGCCTAATCAAGCGATGGTCACGACGTCGTCAGAAGGGTGTGGGTTGGGGTCCGGGCGGGCGTAATATAGGGGAGGGGCGGCGGTGTGGTGGCCCCGAAGGGGTACAGACCCTGCCCGTGAAACTCGTTTTTGTGCCATCACGAGCGCGGTTTCCGTGAAAGTAGTCTCCTAACCCCTAAAAACGCCTATGGCAATTGGGGAAAGGGCAGGGAGCACGGGCGATCCGTGGGCGTCCGGGAGAATTACTACGATATCGTACAAATTCTCAGATTTGACAGGGAAAAAAGTATCAAAACAGATGTTTCGGGCTGATTTCGGGGTGGTTTGGGAGGCGTCCGATACGCTATCCGGTTTGTTAACAGGGAGTTACAGAGACGGCGATGTTGCTGGATGCGATTCCCAGATTTGACAGTCTGAGGCCTGTGGAAAAGTGGGGCAAATCGGTCAGATCTGGGAATCGGAGGTGAGGTAGAGGGCGAGCGTGATGCTGTAAGCCTTTTTGTTTTAGGCGTTTAGCGATTTCGGCACGCGATGGCGCGTGGCTTTCATTAAGAGGCCTTCGGAAAAGACCCTCAACCAGGTGTCCTTCGGAGGTCAGGTAGATGGACTCGTCACGCCGTCGCATTGGGTTGTTCTCGCAGTCCCGTTTCCCGTCGCTGTCCACGCACGCACGCGCGCGTATATGCGCGCGTGCGCGTTCGATGTTGTGGACGGTGCTGCTGTTGTTCGTCGCGGGCGCGAGCGTGTTGCTAAGTCCGGCGGTTGTGAGCGGTCAGGACGGCTCAATGCGCGTGCGTCCGCAGTCACCGACGGCGGCGTCGTTGGGCGAGTACGGGGACGTTCCGGTGGCGCTGTATACGGGGACGCCGAACGTGACGGTCCCGCTGTTCACGGTGGAAGGCCGGACGTTGGCGGTTCCGTTGGCGCTGACGTACCACGGCGGCGGTGTCCGGGTCGAGGAGCAGGCGAGCTGGGTGGGTCTGGGCTGGAGCCTGGTCGCGGGCGGCACGATCACGCGTACGGTACGCGGTCTCGCGGACGATCTGACGAACGGGTACTACACGAACGGACAGACGTTCTACAAGAACGGGATGTGGCCGAACCCGCCGAACGCGACGTTGGACAAGATCGCGGACGGCCTCTTGGACGGTGAGCCGGACCAGTACTTCTTCAACTTCCAGGGCCGGTCGGGGAAGTTCGTGATGGGTCCGACGGACTCGACGGGGACGGTGAAAGAGGTGCGCGCGATCCCGTACCAGAAGCTGAAGATCGTGCCGGTGCTGAGCGCGGGTCGGATCCACGAGTGGGAGGTGACGACGGAGGACGGGACCGAGTACACGTTCGCGGCGCGCGAAGTGAACACGGACAAGAGCTCGTCGAACCTGGGCGGTGTGCTGCCCGCGCACTTCGGACTGGACCACACTTCGGCGTGGCACCTGACGAAGATCCGCACGCCTGGCGGCGAGGAGGCAACGTTCTACTACACGTCGCGTTCGACGACGCACCAGGGCGTGGGGTTCCGGGAGTTATACGGCTACGACTCGAACAACTGCGTGCCGGACGAAGCGTGGATGAACAACACGTACGATCTGGACATCCAGGTGTTGGACTCGATCAAGACACCGGTGCAGACGGTGCACTTTGCGACGTCGCTCAGGACGGACCTCAAGTCGCCGACGGGCGTTCAGCAGGAATACAAGCTGGACGAGATCACGGTGAAGTCGGCGGGCGGCACGGTGCTCCGGAAGTTCGATCTGGATATGGACTATGCGTTGGGCGGTCGATTGACGCTCAAGAACGTGTACGAGACGGACGCGTCGGGCACCAAGCTACCGCCGCACACGTTCGCGTATGACACGAACGCGACGCTTCCGTCGCCGACCTCGTACGACACGGATCACTGGGGGTTCTTCAACGACGCGAACAACAACACGCCGATCCCCGGGATGCCGGCACCGGAAGATCCGAACGAGTGGCTGGACGGAGCGGACCGGGATCCGGATGCGAGCAAGGTCAAAGCGGGCAGCCTGACGAAGATCACGTATCCGACGGGTGGCGTAACGGAGTTCGATTGGGAGATCAACGACTACGGCAAGATCGGCCCAAGTGGTAGTCAACCGTACGGGTACGGCGATCCGGAGAGCAAGTCGGCGCAGTCGGCGGACAACCAGGGTCAGGTCTACCAGACGTTCGTGATCGGGGGTGTAGCGGGCACCGCAATCCCGGTCGAGATCTCGATCGTGATCGATCCCGAGCCATGTTCGGGGATCGGTTGCCCCTTTGCGGAAGTTGTGAACGAGATCGGTCCGTTCGTGGAGGATACGGTGTTCACGCTGCTGCTCGAGCCGGGGACGTATCAGTTGTACGCGTACTCGGATCAGCCGAACGGCTGGGCGAAGATCACGGCGAAGTGGCGCGAGCTGAACGCGGAGAACAAGAAGCTGGGCGGGGGCTTGCGGATCCAAGAGATCCGGAACAAGGACGGGATGGGGAACACGCAGACGCGGACCTTCGACTATACGCTCGAGTCGGACCCGACGCGTTCGAGTGGCGTGGTCTCGACGGAGCCGCGCTACGGGTTTTACTACGACGTGGCGGGTAGCTGCAACTACGCATCGCGGCAGTCGACATCGAAGATGCCGTTGGGCGAAGGTCCTGCGGTCGGCTACAGCGAGGTGACGGTCGAGCACGGGGTGAACGGCGTGTACGGCACGACGCGCACGACGTTCCGGAGCGTGCTCGACAAGGCGGACGACATCCTACCGGTGAGCGACCAGCCGAACCTACGGTCGACGACGTACGGATGGCGTCGCGGTCAGACGGTCGAGGCGCGTGAACGGAACCGGTTGGGCAAGAACCAGCGGTGGTCGCGGTCCGAGTATGCGTTCATGAGCACGGAGCCGACGACGCTCCGCAAGTTCCGTGGCATGGCGGTGCAGCGGTTCGGCGGGTCGGGTGCGCCGACCTCGGCGGTCGAAGTGCGGAACGCGTTCGAGGTGATCTCGGAGTGGACGTACAAGAGCGTGGACTCGACGATCGTCTACAACGACGACGGCTCGAACGCGGACACGATGGCGGTCCGCTACGAGTACGGGAACCCGACGCACGTGCAGTTGACGAAGGTCCGCGAGCAGCAGCGGGACGGCACGGTGCGCGTGACGCGGATGCAGTATCCGGCGGACTACGGGAACGGGACGGGCGCAGAGGCGGACGCGCTCGAGGAGATGCGCGGCGCAGCCCACATGCACTCGCCGGTGATCGAGCGTTGGGTCGCGGACTCGAGTGCAACGGTCGCGGTCTACGAGGCGACGCTCACGACGTTCAAGGAATACGGCACGGATCAGTTCCTGCCGTATCAGCGGTTCGCGCTCGAGAAGACGACATCGGACACCGGGTTCCAGCCGTCGAGTGTGACGGGCGGCGCGTTCACGAAAGACGGCGACTACGTGAAGGTCGAGACGGCGCACGGGTACGATGCGTCGGGCCGGATCACGCAGCACAGCGACGCGCGCTCGAAAGTCACGAACTACTTCTACAACGGCGGCACGTCGGGCGAGGCGTTCCTGTCGGCGATCACGCGCGTGAACGACGGCACGGGCTCGACGCACCTGACCACGTCGTTCACGTACAACGCGTCGGGCTACATGTCGTCGATGCGCGACGAGGGCGGAGCGGACCGGCGGTTCGAGTACGACGGGTTCGGCCGGCTCGAGACGATCAAGAACGACGGCTACCAAAAGCTCGAGGAGTACGCGTACGCGTTCTCGCGCACGCTCGGCAACGGCTGGACCTATAGCGCGAGCTCGCCGAACAAGGTCACGACGACGACCTACCTGTCGACGAGCCCGACGGTCACGACCACGGGCATCGAGTATCTGGACGGGCTCGGACGCTCGGTCCAGACGCAGGTCAAAGACGGCTCCCAGTACGTGGTCACGGCGACCGAGTACGACGCGCAGGGCCAGATGTGGCGGCAGTGGAAGCCCTATCCGGCATCGAGCGGCGGGAGCTACCAGTCGAGCTACGGCTCGGCAGCAACGAGCTACTACAACACGTTGCACAGTACGAGTGCGGCGAAGCCGTACCAAGAGCACGGGTACACGGAGGACGCACTCACGCGACCACGCCGGATCACGCGCGAGTACATCGGCGGCTCACATCAAGGCGAGTTCCAGTACCGGTACTACCTGAACCCGGGCAATGGCCGGACGTTCTTGGAGGAGATCGACGAAGCAGGCACGAAGACGCGGACGTACAAGGACCGGTTCGGGTTCACGGTACAACGCACGCTCGGGTTCGGGACCGCGGACGAGACGAACACGCACTTCACGAACGACATCGTGGGCCGGCGCATCGAGGCCAAGGATCCGCGCGGGCTCACAACCGACTTCACGTGGAACACACGCGGCCAGTTGCTCGCCCGAGACAACCCGGAAGAGGACCTGACCGAGTTCAAGTACGACCAGAACGGGAACTTGAGGTTCAAGCAGAACTCGGATCACTCGCACGCGTCGAGCCCCGAGGTCGTGTTCACGACCTACGACTTCGCGAACCGGCCGCTGATCACTGGGCGCGGTGCCGCGACGTTCAGCTCGCTCAACCCCGACGGCTCGAACGCGGTTGAAACGCCGACCGCGAACTGGCGGGTCGTGCGTGCCTACGACGCCAAGCCCTCGACCTCGAACTTCCCGTGGGACAAGTTCTCGAGCCAGATCAACGCGCTCACACTCACGAACACGACCGGCCGGCTCGCAGCCGTCGCCAGCTACTCGAACGGATCGTGGCAGGCAACGCTGTTCAGCTACGACGCCGACGGCCGCATCATCAAGCGCTACGTCTACACACACCAGAACGGCACGACCAATGTGCTCACGGCGCTCAACGCGACGTTCTCCTATACCTGGGACCTCAGGAACGAGCTCGTCGACCGTCACCTCGCCGTCGGTGCCAACCAGTACAAGCTCTGGTACGACTACGACGACCGCGGCCTGCTCGACGAGGTGCGTGGCTCGACCAGCACGTCCAAGCCTTCGTCGGCCGATGTCCAATACACGCACCGGCCGTCCGGTGCACGCGCGAGCTTCGACTACATCGGCGGACCTACGGTCGATCTGCGCTACGACATCCGCGAACGGCTCGACCGCATCGGCAACCCCTGGCTCACCAGTTCCAAGTTCAGCGCCGAATACGGCTACAACTGGAACTCGACGATCGCCTGGTCGACGCAACGCAACACCGGGCTATCCAGCCAGGCGCACTACCACTACGCCTACGCGTACGACGGCGCAAAACGCCTGAAATCCGCCGACTACTCGTACTGGAACGGCAGCTCGTGGTCGAACGTTGCCGCGCACGACGTCACGAACATCACCTATGACGACGCCGGCAACATCCTCACGCTCAAGCGCTACGGCCAGTCCGGCAGCCTGCTCGATGACCTGACCTACAGCTACGGCTACAACAGCCGGCTCACGCAGGTCACCGATGCCGTGAGCCCGACCACCAACCCCGACGACGCTGAAAGCGGTGCGTTCGCCTACGGCTGGAGCGGAAAGCAGACCAAGGCCGATCCCTACGGCGTGAGCGGCGTCAACTACGACTACCAGGACCGCCCGCTCTCGCTCTGGAAGGGCGGCCAGCAGAGCAAGTACCGCTACGACGACGCCGGCAACCGCATTAGTAAGCAGACCGGCTCCGGTGACGTCGAGTACTACCTCCTCGACGGCATGACCACCGTCGCCGTGTTCACCACCAACTCGGGCGGCACCGTCACCGACAAGTTCTTCAACCTGATCACGTCCGCCGGTGAGGTGTTCGGCAGGGACCCCGTCGCTTCCGCCAAGCTCTACTACTACAAGGACCTGCTCGGTACCGTCAGGGCCGTCGCCAACACCTCGAACGTACTCGTCGAAAGCGCCGACTACGGGCCCTGGGGCGTTCGCATGGACGGCCGCAGCACCGGCACCGCCGCCACCAAGGACGGGTTCACAGGCAAAGAACGCGACCTCGAAACCGGGTTCGATTACTTCGGCGCAAGGCACTACATGCCCGCCATCGGAAGATGGAGTGGACCAGATCCGCTCGCGGACATGTTCCCCGAATGGTCCACCTATAGCTATGTTCTAGGAAACCCAGTTTCAGTGACTGATCCGGATGGCCAGGCTCCAGCCTGCCCGCCCTGCAAAGAAGGCAAGAAGATCGGTGCGCGGGCAGGTGCCGCGGTCGGCACGGCGGTCGGTGGATCACCCGGATTCGTAATCGGGGGTGTCGCCGGATACGTACTAGGCGGAGCTATCGGGTACACCGCGTATCAAGGCGGCAAATGGTTGGCTGGTAGAGCTGCGGAAGTGATCGACGGACGAGACGCGCCGGATGCTAAACCACTCAATAAGCCGATCATTAGCTCAGACGACGTTTCCGATTTAGAGTTGGATCAGGACGATGACGATGCTACGATATATCATCGAAGGGTAGGTGCGGATGAAATCGATCTAGTCGTCGAGAGTCAAGAAGTGTGGGGGCAGCCACGTCGAAATATATTTAGTGGAGGCAAGCCCGCCGTTAAGGCATATACGGGACCATTACCCGAAGGTCATACGGGGTACGAGTTTACAACTGAAACCGATCCCGATCCTGGCCATCCACCGAGCTGGGTGCAATGGTCAGGGCCGCGACCCGGAGTTAGGGTAGAAGGTGACTGGGCCAAGATTAAGGTTGAAGTGATTCGCGTCGTAAGGCCGGAGGAGGAGGGGTTATGACATTCAAACAAGTTAACGATGGCCGTTGGCCGAGTGGCCGTAGTTGGGCGATTGGCGTGCTTACTAAGCAACCGGACGAAATTGAAAACGTGTATGGCATAGTTTTCACTCGCAAACGTGACGACCTCGACGCGTTCGCAGAAGCAGGCGTTCAACTACCCTCCGGACGCATCATACTCCTTATGAAGTATGACGGAGATGCTATGGGTACAACCGTATTTGCCGACGCAGCAGATGATGTTGAGGAGGCGAGGGCCGAACTTGTGTCCGTATTTGGAGGGAAGGAAATATATATATGGAAAAATATGGATACGCCTGGTGATCCAGAGGATTCGGAGCTATAACGGACCGGTGCAGGGCTTCCAGGAGACCGCAACCACACCAGAGGCCCCGCCGCGATGCGGCGGGGCCTCACAGGTCGTGACAACCGGGTAGAACCGTTGGTAGCGTCCTCCTACCGCCCTCCCAGAATCCCTCCCGCGACCCCCTCGGGTGCCAGCCGCTGCCAGGGCTGGTCGCCCAGCGCCCGCTCCCTGGGCCACAGTTCGTTGAGCGTGTCCGCGTCGTAGAGCCGGCCGTTCAGCATCACGTACTGGATGGCGGTGGTGTTCCTGAGGTCTGCCAACGGATCGGCGTCCAGCACCAGGAGGTCCGCCAGCTTGCCGGACTCGACGGTGCCGATCTGGTTGCCGAACCCGATGGCCTCGGCGCCGAAGATGGTGGCTACTCGGAGGGCGTCATGGTTCGAGAGTCCGCCCGAGGCCATGGCCCAGAGCTCCCAGTGGTAGCCCAGGCCCTGGAGCTGGCCGTGGCTTCCCACACCGGCACGGGCACTGTCTTCGACCAGCGCCTTGATGAACTCGGCGTGCTTGGAGAACACGTATTCCTCGTCCAGGAACCATCCGGCTCCGCCGGGGCTGCCGCCGGCTCCGGGGCCACGCCGGCGGGTGCGGGCGTCGAGGTTCTCCTCGGGTGAGAAGCGGCGCATCTTGGGATCGTCGTGCACCTCTTCCTTGGCGTAGAAGTAGTTCTCGCCGAATGGCCCGCCGTAGGACACCAGCAGCGTGGGGCTGTTGGTGGTCTGTGACGCCTTGAACAGCTCCACCACGTCGCTGTAGAGCGGCGCGATGGGCAGCGCGTGCTCGATACCGGGATAGCCGTCGATGGCGTGGGTCAGGTCCAGCTTGTAGTCCAAGCCGCCCTCGGTCGTGGGCATGAGCTCCAGCTCCTTGGCGGCCTGGATGATCCACTGCCGCTGCTGGCGGTTGCCCGTCATGTACATCTTGAGCGTCTTGGTGTCGTAGTACTCCGAGTAGCGCTTGAGAATGGTCTTGGCGTGCTCGGCGTTTCGGATGTTGGACCCGAGGAAGACGCCCGGCCCGGTGGAGTAGATGCGCGGCCCCAGCATGCCGCCGGTCTCGACCCGGTCCTGGTAGCTCAGAATGTCGGTCGACCCGGTCTGGGGGTCCCGGGTGGTGGTGACGCCGTAGGCCAGGTTCGTCAGGTACTGCCATGCCTGTTTGGGGTGGATCTCCGGGATGAGCCACTGGGCGTGGTAGTGCGTGTCGATGAACCCGGGGATGATCGTCTTGCCCGAAGCGTCGATGATTCGGGCGCCCTCGGGGACGCTGTCCGCGTTTTGCGGACCCACGTAGACGATGCGGTTGTCGGTCACCACGACATCCGCGTTCTCCAGGATCTCGTGGTCCTTCATGGTGAGTACCCTGCCTCCTCGCAGGACGACGGTGCCTTCCGGCATGTCCCTGGGAAGCGTGGCCTCGATTCGCTGCTCGCGCGGCTTGTACCCCGCGGTGTCCGCGAGCACATCGTCCTGGCCGGCGCGTACGGAGTCGGCCTTTTCCGCGACCTTGGCCGCGGCGGCCCGAATGGAATCGGCTCGGGCGATCAGCTCATCCGCGGCCGCCTGCACGGAATCGGCCCGGAGGCGGTTGACCTCGTTCTGCACCGAGTCGGGCACCTCACCGTCTGCGCGGCGAATGCTGTCGGCCTGGGCTCGGACCGTCTTGAGAGAATCGTTGATGGCCATGGCCCGGAGCTTCCTCCGTGCCCCTTCGCGCATGGTCATGCGGGTCGAGTCCTCCTGGGCCTCCACATGCGCCAGGTCGTAGGAGAACAGCGCGTTGCCGAGCGCCCAGTGGATGCGGTTGCCGTCCGCGCTCCAGGACGGGAACTCCCCGCCCACGTCGGTCAGCTTCCGCACCGGCACGGGAGCGCCGGCCGGATTGGCGACCATCACGGTAGGAGTGACGCCGCCCACCTGGGGAATGCCGACGGTGTAGACGTCCTGGCCGACCTGGGCCAAGGCACGATCGCCGGTGGGTGAGATCATGACCAGCCCGGCCGGGGGCGGCTGGGGCCCGCCCTCCAGGTCACCGGTGGAGGGATCCGGCGTGAAGCCGGCGGGGAACACCCGCCGGGGCAGGTACGTGGGCTCCCCGCCGTGGGGAGACACCACGGCGCCCATGGCCGGCGCGCCGCGAACCTGCAGGTGCCGCTTCACGTCGGTGCCGTCCCAGCGGAACGACACGAGGCCCTCGCGGGGGCTGTAGGCGTAGATGCGGTCGGGCTCGTCGTTTGCGAAGTGGGCCGCGTCCCTGCCGCCGGTGGGTGCAATCCGGGTGACATCGCCGCCACCTGCCGGCACCCATACGAAGTCTCCACCCAACGGCCCGAAGAAGATGCCCGAGGCCTCACGCAGCTCGCGCGCGGCTCCGCGGGACGCGACGATGCGATTCCCGTCGGGAGACCAGGCCAGTCCGTAGTAGAGCGCAGCGGTCTGGTCGAGCTGCTGCGCGGAGCCCGAGCCGTCGGCCGGGATCTTCATGATGTGCCCGCCCGCGGCATCGTCCCAGGTCACGTAGGCGATCCATCCGCCGTCGGGAGACCACTGCGCATGGTACTCACCCACGTCGGCGTCGGTGAGCCGCGTGGGCTCGCCGTCAGGCAGGTCTTGCACCCAGAGCCGATCGAACGCGGTGAAGGCGATGCGACGCCCGTCCGGAGACGCCACCGGATTCCGGATCTGCCGGGCGGTGACGGTCTCGGTGGTGTCGATCTCGAACGCGAACTTGACCTCGGGCCCCACCCCCACCTCGACCTCCGCCTCGAACGGGATCTCCGCGGGAGCGGATCCGTCCATGGGCACCCGCCAGATCTTGCCGCCGTAGGAGACGACGATGGCCTCGGAGTCGGGCGTGAAGCTGTATCCGGGCAGCACGTCCAGAGGGGCGCGGGACTCCATGTCGTCCCGCTGGACCGGGTAGGCCAACCAGCTCTCCTCGCCGGTGCGCAGGTCCCGCTTGCGCAGTCCGGTGTCCGTGTCCTCGCGGGTGCCGTAGACCAGCCAGTTGCCGTCGGGTGAGATGGCCGGCCGGAATCCGGAGCCGTAGCGCCGGGTCATGGTCAGCGCGGCGCCGGTCTCCCGGTCGTAGCGCTGGATCTGGTACTGCGGGAACACGGCGTTGTACTGCCAGTCTCCCCTACGCGTGGCGTACCATACGTAGCGTCCATCGGGCCCGAACGCGGCCCCGATGGTCTTGATCGGAGCGTTGCCCCGAATCACGGGCAGCGGGCTCCTTCGGTCCTTGTGGTACATCTGGAGCTTGGCGGTGCCGCCCAGGCCACCGGACCGGCTCACCACGATGTATTCCCCGTCGGGCGTCCACTCGGGCGACACGTACAGGCTTCCATTCCCGCGCGTGATCTGCGCTGTGTCCGAGCGGTCCGCTTCGATGGTCCAGACGTTGTCCCCGCCGCTCCGGTCGGAGACGAACACGATCGTGTTGCCGTCGGGGCTGAAGCGGGGCTGGGCGTCGAAGGCCATACCGTCGGTGAGGCGGGTGGCCTTTCCGCCGCTGATGGGCACGGTATAGAGGTCGCCCAGCAGGTCGAAGACGATGGTCTGCCCGTCGGGGCTCACGTCCAGCGACATCCAGCTCGCCTCGGTGGCGGTGAAGCTGGCCGTCCGGGCTGCGTTGAGCGGCAGGGGCTTGTCCTGCCCCGGGGGCCCTCCGGGCCTGCCCTGGGCGGCCAACGGGCCTGCCGCCACGGTCAGAAGGGCCATGGCCGTCGTCGTCACAACACTTGCGCGGCGGTTCATCGTGCACCTCCCCGGACTCCGGCTTCCACTTGCGGGGCCACCAGCCTCCATGGCTCGTCGGGCGCCGGCCGATTCACCGGCCAGACCTCATCCAGGGTGTCACCGTCGTAGAGCCTGCCGTTCTTCATCACGTAGCGGATGGTGTTCGTGTTGCGGATGTCGTCCAGCGGGTTGCTCTCCAGGATCACCAGGTCGGCCAGCTTCCCGGACTCGACCGAGCCCAGGTCGGTGCCCAGCCCGATGGCTTCGGCGCCCATGATCGTGGCCGCCCGGAGCGCGTCGTGGTTGCTCATGCCGCCGCTCTGCATGGCCCAGAGCTCCCAATGGTAGCCCAGACCCTGCAACTGGCCGTGGCTGCCCACTCCGGTGCGCCCGCCGGCCTCGACGAGGTCCTTGAGCCACGCGGAATGCCGATCGAACACGTACTCGTCCTCACGGAACCACCCGCCCGGCCCGGGGCCGGGATTTCGTCTTCGGATCTTGTAGTTCAGCTCTTCCTTGGGCGTGAAGTGCGCGAGCTTCTCATCGCCCACCACGTCTTCGTTGGTGTAGAAGTAGTTCTCCGCCCAGGGCCCGCCGTAGGTCACGAGCAGGGTGGGGGAGTTCACGGTGCGGGACGTCTTGAACAGCTCGATGACGTCGCCGTACGCGGGGATGATCGGCATGGTGTGCTCGACGCCCGGGTACCCGTCCATCGCGTGGGTCATGTTGAGGCGATAGTCCAGGCCGCCCTCGGTCGTGGGCATGAGCTGGAGCTCGTGGGACGCCATGATCAGCCACTGACGCTGCCGGCGGTTCCCCGACATGTACATCTTGAACGTCTTGGTGTCGTAGTAGTCGCTGTAGCGCCGGAGTACGGTGCGGGCGTGGTCCAAGTCCCGGATTCCGTGCGTCAGGAAGACTCCCGGCCCGGTCGAGTACACGCGGGGTCCGGGAATCTCGCCCGCGTCGACCCGGTCCGCGTAGGTGAGCACGTCGGTGGTCGCGGTCTGGGGATCACGGGTCGTGGTGACGCCGTAGGCCAGGTTGGCCAGGTAGGTCCAAGGCCGGGACCAGTGGAGCCCCCACAAGTTCCACATGTGGGCGTGCGTGTCCACGAACCCCGGGACGATCGTGGTGCCGGTTACGTCGATCACGGTCGCGTCTGCGGGCAGGTTTCCGGCCTGGCCCGCCGTGACCTGCGTGATGCGGTTGTTGGTCACCACCACGTCGGCGTTCTCGATGACCTCGTCGCCGTTCATCGTCACTACACGGGCCCCCCGCAGCACCACGTTCCCCTGGGGAATGTCCCGATTGGCCGAGACCTCGATGCGCCGTTCGTCCGGCGTATAGCCGTCATTACCGGCGGCCGCATTCAAGTCGTAACGCACGAATGCGTTGCCGATGGACCAGTGCACCGTGCTACCGTCGGCGCCCCAGCCCACGAATTCTCCACCGATGTCGGTGAGCTTCCGGGTGGGCATGGACGCGGAGTCGGGTTTGGTGACCATGACCGTGGGCACGCTGGCGCCGATCGTGGGCACCGTGACCACGTACACGTCGTTGTTGACCTGGGCCAGCGCCCGGTCGCCCCGGGGCGCCATCATCACGAGCCCGGCGGAGATCTCCGGGATGCCGGGCTCACGCCACGCGTCCTGGGGCTCCGTCATCTCGGTTCCGTTCAGCCATTGCCCCTCGGGTCCGAACTCCTGGGGCATGACCAAATCGGAGTACTGATCGACCTGATAGCCGCCGGCGTCGACCGGGAACCGCCACGTCACCCGGAGGTGACGCTTGAGGTCGGTGTTGTCCCAGCGAGTGGAGACCAGCGCCACCGTGCCCGAGGGCTGCCCCGGAGGAGTTGGGCCGGAGTTGGGGGCGAAGCCGTACGTGTAGATCCGGTCGGGATCCTGGGTGAAGTGTGGGCGGGTGCGGCCGCCGGTGGGCCCGATGACCGTGACGTCTCCACCGCCCGAGGGCACCCAGACGAACTCCGCGCCGAGGCCGTTGAAGACGAACGGGTCGATGGACTCCTGCAGGTCCCGGGCGGAGGCCCGCATGGCCACGATGCGCGCGCCGTCGGGGGACCAGGCTAGCTGCTGGTAGTAGGCCGACACGCGTGTGAGCTGCGTCGGCGTCCCGCCTCGGACGCCCACACGCATGATGTGGCCCTCTCCCGAGTTGTCGTCCCACGTGACGTATGCCACGGACGATCCGTCCGGAGACCACACCGGTTGAAACTCGCCCACGGATTGGTTGGTGAGGCGTCGGGGAGTACCGTCCGGAAGCTCGGCCACGTACAGCTTGTCCAAGGCGCTGAACGCGACCATGTCTCCGCCGGGGGAGGGCTTGGCGTCGCGTATCTGCTTGACGGTGAATGTGGGCGAATCCTCGATCGGATAGTCGAACTCGACCTCCGGGCCCACGGCGACTTCGGCGTTCACGGTGAAGGGGATGGGTGACGGATCCGCGCCGTCGGTCGGCACGTTCCAGATCTTTCCGCCGTAGGAGATCACCAGCGCGTCCGACCCGGGCGTGAACGAGTAGCCCGGCAACACATCCATGTTCGCGATGGACTCCTGGTCGTCCCGTTGAATGGGATGGAGCAGCCAGCGCTCCTCTCCCGACTCGAGATCGCGAATGCGAAGCCCGGTCTCGGCGTCGTGACGAGTGCCGTATGCGAGCCAGCGTCCGTCGGGCGACACGGCCGGTCGGAAAGCCGAACCGTACCGGGACGTCAGCGGGGTTCGGGTGCCCGCCTCGCGGTCGTAGACCCAGAGCTGGTACTGCGGGAGAATCGAGTTGTACTGCCACGATCCCACGCGCTGTGCGTACCAGACGTAGCGCGGGTCGTCCCCGAACGCCGGGCCCATCATGCGGAGGCCGGGGGCGCCGCCCACCATTTCCAGGCCCGTGCCCCCGTCCACGTGGTAGAGCCAGAGCTTTTCGAGCCCGCGACGGGGAGCCGCCCTCGACACCACCAGATAGTCGCCGTCCGGAGTCCATTCGGGCGACAGGAACCGGCTGCCGATGCCCTTGCTGATCTGGTGCGCGTCGCCGCCTCCGGCCGGCATGATCCAGACATTGTTGTCGCCGCTCCGGTCGGAGAGGAACACGATGCGCGCGCCGTCCGGGCTGAACCGGGGCTGCATGTCGTGGGGCAGGCCTGAGGTGAGCCGGGTGGCCGTGCCGCCCGCGATGGGCATGGTGTAGAGATCACCCAGCAGGTCGAACACGATCTGCTGTCCGTCCGGGCTCACGTCCACGGACATCCAGGTGCCCTCGTCGGTCGTGAAGCGCGCCCAGCGTTCGGGCTCCAGCGGGAGCCCGCGGTCGGGATCGGGGGGTGGCGTGCTTTGGGCCGTCAGGACGAGGGGTGTGAACGCGAACAAGAGGGTGGCAAGCAGGATCCGTCTGGCCACTGGAGGCATATGCCTGGCTCCACTGAAAGGGCGACCGAGTTGCTCAGGGCTGAAGGGCGCATTCGGGCCGACCCCGAGGGGGGTGCGGCCGACCTGCAGCCTCAGACAACAACCTTAGTGCGGCGGCAGCGTGCGATCCAGCCCGAACGCCCTTCGTAGGTTCGACTCCCTCAAGCAGTTCGCGGTTGCACGTACGCGCACGGAGGCGCAGGCCTCGGGATCGGACTGCCAGGCGATACGAAAGCGCCCCGGAGCCGGGCTCCGGGGCGCAGCGATATCGTCCCCGATTCGGAGGGGCGGATCCGCCCTCGTCCGAACTAGGAAATGGTCAGGATCCTCGCGCGGATTCGAAGGCCTGAGACAGCTCGGGGCTCAACGAGATCTCGACCATGGCCGACTTGAACTGCTCGGCGCTCCAGCCGTGCTCGCTCAGAATCTCCATGGCCCGCTCGGGAGCGGAGTCGAGGGACTTGGCCACGTCGGCCGCTTCCATCACGAAGTCCGGGATCTCCACCATGACGGCGGCCGGAGCGTCGGCATCCTCGGAGGGAGCCGGCGCTTCGCCGGCACCGCAAGCGGTGAGGGAAGCCCCAAGTAGGAGCGCCCAAACCCGTCGCTTCAGCTTGAGATGACGCATCATGATCCACCTCCTCCGCCCGGGCGGCGGGCCGGTGGGCCGCCAGGTCGGGCGCCGCCGGGTCTGGCCGGACGGGCCGAGGGCCCGCGTGCGTTCCCGTCACGGTCCGTACCGCCACGGGCATCCGGATGGGCGCCGCGGTCGGGTCGGCCACGCTCGGGACGATCGGCGCGCTCCAGGCGCTTGCCCTTGCCGATGCCACGCGCTTCGTGTTCAGCCCGGATCGCAGCGGCCAGATCGCGGCCACGCAGTCCTTCGTCCAAGCGGGCCTGCACGAACGCTCCGAAATTGTCCACGGGCCCGTGATCATCCACGGCCTCGGAACTGGCTTCGAGGATCTCGGCGGTCTCTCCGGGCGACATGCCCCGGTCCTTGGCCGCCATCACGACGTCTTCGACGTCCTCTCGCGGCACGCCGGCTTCGCGGACCCGCTCGGCCACCTGCGGCAGCTTGAGGGCGGCAAGGATGTCCGCCGCCGCTTCGGCCACTTCGGGCTCCACGGGCGGCTGCGGCCGATCCTCCTGCGCCGCCAAGGGCCCCGCAAACGCCAGAAGCGCAAGGGCCAAATGCAATTTCCACTTCATGTTCGGTCTCGAATGTCGGGGTACGATGCGGCGCCACACCGAAGCGACGCCGCTGCCGGGGGCCGCAAGACGGGTACCAGAATCGAGTTTCGAACCGCCAGCGACGTTCTCGCGGGATGCCGTCCGGTCGAATGCCCACGAATATCCGCTGCCGGCTTGCAAGGCTCGCCGAGCGGAAGCCGGAGTAGCATCTTCGAAAATCCCGGCCGCGTAGCCCAACGGCATACGTCCACAATCCGCCCGACCAGCCATGATTCCCCGCAGCCTTGCTTTCGTCGCCCCGTTCCTGGTGGCCCTCGCCCCCGGCCCGCTGTCCGGTCAGACCTTCACGCTCGACGACGTGCTCTCCGCGCCGTTTCCCGAGCACCTGACGGCGAGTCGGGAAGGCGCGTTGGCCTGGGTGCGAAACGACCGCGGCGAGCGGAATATCTGGGTGGCGACGCCGCCCGAGTACCGGGCCGCCCGCGTGACCGACTACCGCGGGGACGAAGGTCAGGAGATCGCCGACCTCGCGTGGACCGCGGACGGGCGCCGGCTCGTCTACGTCCGGGGTGGTGCGCCGAATCGGGCCGGTGAGGTCCCCCATCCGACCGGGGTGGGGGAGTGGCCGGACCGGGCGGTGTACGTCGTGGGCCTGGAGGGCGCCTCGCCCCGTCGCCTGGCGGAAGGGGCGGCACCCACGCCCTCGCCGGACGGCGCCACGCTCGCGTACGTGAAAAGTGGGCAGGTGTGGACGGTGTCGTTGGCCGCGGACGCGGACAGCGCCGCGGGCGGAAGGCCGCTCATGACCATCCGCGGGAGCGCCAGCCAGTTGCGCTGGTCGCCCGACGGGAGCCGCCTCGCGTTCGTCAGCAGCCGGGGAGACCATGCGTTCGTGGGGGTATACGACCTGGAACGCGAGCGAGTCGACTACCTGGCGCCCTCCGTGGACCAGGACGGCGATCCCGAATGGTCGCCCGACGGGAACCGCCTCGCGTTCGTTCGGCGGCCCAACGTTCGACGGGCGCTGCCCTTCGAGCCCCGGCGGGAGGGCCATCCCTGGTCGATCATGGTGTCCGATGCCGCCACCGGGGAGACCCACACGGCCTGGTCGGCCGATCCCGGGCCGGGGAGCGTGTTCCGCGGCCTGATCATGCGAAACCAGGTGCTGTGGGCCGCGGGTGACCGGCTGGTGTTTTCCGTGGGAGGCGAACGGGTGGACCAACCTCTACGCGGTCTCGGGCGGACGGCGGGGACGCGACCGTCCTCACGCCGGGGCCGTTCGAGGTCGAGTACGCGGCGTTGTCGGCCGACCGGGCATCCGTGCTCTACGCTTCGAACGAGGGCGACATCGATCGGCGACACGTCTCGCGCGTGGACGTGGCCGGCGGCCCTTCCCATGCCCTGACGCCCGGTGAAGGCATCGAGTGGGCACCCGTGCCGGCCGGCTCCCACGGGGTCGCGTACCTCGCGGCCGGACCGACCACACCGGCCCACGCCCGGATCCTGACCGGCGAGGGAGGGGATTCCCGGCCGTTGGTCCCGGGCGGGATCCCCGCGGTGTTTCCCGCGGATCGCCTCGTCACGCCAACGGCCGTCGTGTTCCCGGGCGCGGACGGGATGCCCATTCACGGACAACTCTTCCTCCCGCGCGCCGGTGCGGACGACGGTCCGCGTCCCGCGGTGATTTTTTTCCACGGTGGCTCCCGCCGCCAGATGCTCCTCGGATTCCACATGCGGGGCTACTACCACAACGCCTATGCGCTGAACCAGTATCTGGCCAGTCGCGGATTCGTGGTCCTGTCGGTCAACTACCGGAGCGGCATCGGCTACGGCATGGAGTTCAGGGAAGCCGAGAACTACGGCGCCCGCGGGGCGAGCGAGTTCAACGACGTCATGGGCGCCGGACTCTACCTGGCGGGTAGGGCGGATGTCGACCCCGAGCGGATCGGGCTGTGGGGCGGCTCGTACGGAGGCTACCTGACCGCGCTGGGTTTGGCGCGTGCCTCCGACCTCTTCGCGGCGGGGGTGGACATCCACGGCGTACACGACTGGAACGTGGTGGTCCGGAACTTCGTCCCGGACTACGACGCGGAGGCTCGGGCGGAGTGGGCGCGGGTGGCGTATCAGTCCTCGCCGATGGCGTACCTTGACGGATGGCGGTCCCCCGTGCTCGTCATCCACGGGGACGACGACCGCAACGTGCCGTTCTCGGAGTCGGTGGATCTGGTCGAGGAGCTTCGGGCGCGGGGCGTCGACCTGGAGCAGCTCGTATTCCCCGACGAGGTACACGGCTTTCTGCTCCACCGTAACTGGCTCGCCGCCTACCGGGCGACGGCGGGGTTCCTGGAGCGGAAGCTCACGGCGCCGCGCCGCGTGTCCACAGCCGTCCCCTGAGCGCACCCGTGAACGGGCGGCTGGGCGGCATAGGGCGGGTGCCGGCTCGTCAGCGGGTGCGCCTGGTGGTCTCGGCGGTGGTCCTCTGGGCCTTGATTCGGGGAGTGCTCCTGGGCGGCGGCGTGCTCATTCCGGCGGTGTGGACCTCGGTGGTATTGGTGCTGGTGGTGTTGGTCATCGTTCGCGTGGACATGCGCGCCCTCAAAGAAGACCTCCTGCTTCGGAACCTCGGTGTCTCGCCTGCGGCAGTGCGCCTGTGGGTTCTGGTCCCGGCGGGCACACTGGAGCTTCTCGCTTCCGTGGGCGCCAGGCTCTCCCGTTGACCCCGGACGAGCGGATCCTCCTGGCGGACGGGTTCGGAAAGCGCTTCGGTCGTATGACCGTGCTCAAATCGGCGGCCGTGTGGGCCCACGCCGGTAGGGTAACCGTGCTCTTCGGCCGGAACGGCTGCGGCAAGAGCACGCTACTCCGCTGTTTCCTGGGCCTCCTCCGTGCCGACCACGGCGTCACCCACTACCGCGGGGTCGCCTATCCGCGGCCTCGCCTGGACCGGCTCGCCCGGTTGGGGACGTTCTATCTGCCCGACCGGGATCTCCTTCCGCGGCGGGGGCGGGTCGGGACGCACCTTGCCGCGATGGAACGTGTCCACGGCACCGGAGCGCAGCGGGCGGAGGTTGCTGGAGCGGTTGGGCGTGCCGGGCCTCGACGACCGTTTTGCCTGGCAGCTCTCCGGCGGGGAGCTGCGCCGCATGGAATGGGCGCTCGCCGCGCTCAGCCGGCCTCACTGCCTCGTGGCGGATGAGCCGCTGGCCGGGATTACCCCCCGGGACAGGGATGTCGTTTCGGCCGCCATTCGCGGGGAGGCCGAGCGAGGTTGTGCGGTGTTGGTGACCGGGCACGAGGTTGAGCCGCTCATGGCGCTGGCGGACGAGGTGGTTTGGATGGTCGCGGGCACCACCCACGGGTTGGGCTCGCCCGGCGAAGCACGTAGCCACGCGCAGTTCCGGCGGGAGTATCTGGGCCCCCGAGCCCCGGCGAGCTGAGGGGCGTCCAACCGGGACCGGCCCCGTGGGGGCCCCGAGCCGGCAGTCCTCCTGCCGACTCGGGGGCTCCCACGCGGCAACCCCGGCTTCACGAGGTGCCGGCCCGCCTCCATGGCCCGGCCGTAGTACTCCCACAGGGCCGGGTCCACGTTCCCGCCGTGGCGGTTGATCGGTGTCGGGCCTTCCTGACGATACATTTCGGCCAGCGACGCCATGATTCCCGGGTCCCCGCCGGTGAACTCGCCGATTAGCCCCCGGGCCTTGCCCATCAGCTCTTGAACGGCCGAGTCACCGGGATCGTCGCCCGCCTGCATGTGCGCCTGGAGCGCCGCGAAAAGCTCCGTCCACTCCGTTTGGACCTGGGCGATGCGCTCCTCGCCGACTGCCTCGCGCCGCTGCCGAAGCTGCTCCATCTGTTCCGGGGTGTAGTACTTGTCCATTTCCACCGACTCCCTGATCAGGTTCAAGACCTCGTCCTGGTCGAGGCCCTCTTCTGCAGCGATCCGTTTCGCGGCGCGCTCCAACTTGTCGCGGAGCGCCCGGGCGGCCGTGATACGACGATCCAGCAGCTCGATCTGACGCACGAGCACCGAGGCCAGATCGAAGCGCTCCGTTTCGAGCGCCTCCTTGATCTCGTCCAACGACAATCCCAGGTGCTTGAGCGACACGATGTGCTGCAGTCGCATCAGCTCCTCGGTGCCGTACAGACGGTAGCCCGCCGTGCTCCGCCGTCCGGGTCGCAAAAGCCCGATCGCGTCGTAGTGATGGAGCGTGCGGACGGAAAGGCCGACCCGTCGAGCCAGGGCTCCAACCGTCAACCAGGGACCCCGGCCGTGCTCCGGCATACCCGCCGGTTCATCGTCGCGCATTCTTCGTTCGACTCCGCTCGTTCCTCCGGCGCCGCAGGCGGAAGTAGGTCTTCCGCGAAAGCACCGTAATCCCTCACGCAACGTAAGGGTCAAGGGGGGGTTCGGCTGGTGATGGTTCCGGCGTTTGGATAGCTTCGAAGTGCAGGCGAAACCACACAGATTGAGGAAGGACCATGACCGACGCGACCACCGAGAAGATACGTGACTTCTTGAGCAGCACCGACATCAGAACCAAGGTCGAGGACTCGGAGACCCTCCAGTCGATACGAGACGGGTTCGGGGACGCGTTCGCCAACGTAAAGGGTCGGCTGGGCGACTCTTGGGAAGACGTGCAAACCCTCTATCACATGGCGTTCGACGACACCTTCGAGATGAAGAAAGAGGTCAAGTACGCCGTCGTGGGCGCACTGGCCTATCTGGTGAGCCCGATCGACCTCATCCCGGATCGTGCCATGGGCGCCCTGGGGCTGGCGGATGACGTGGCCGTGTTGCTGTTCGCTCTCAAGTTTGCCCGTCCGGAGATCGATCGCTATCGCGGTCACCAAGCAGCCTTCGAGCCGGACGCCCATCAACGCGATTCGACCCCCGACGTGGTCTGACCGCAGGAATTCCGCGGACGGGGTTTCGCACCTCGTTTCGGGAAACGGAACGTCGTTTCATGGAACGAGAGCAAGGATCTGGAAACGACGTTAGATCACAGCATGTATCTAGCTGCTGTGTAACGAAATAGATGTATTGCACATCACTGAAATCGCCCCGTGACGGTTTTTGCCCAGGATCGGTGTGGGAGCACACGTCGCACGTCGTGCTCGGAACTCATCGTTTTTTCCTGAGGAGAACACACCCATGCGCAGAATCCTCGTCACGGGGCTTTTTGCCGGACTGGCCGTCGGCTGCGGGGACACGCCCGTCGAATCCATGCCGGCGACGGAAGCCGCCCTCGATCGCACCGCTGCCATCCAGTCTTCCGCGCAGTCGGAAGCATCCGTCGAAGCCGCCTACCGCTCGTACGAAGTCACGGTCTACAACTTGACCGGGGGACAGCCGTTCACGCCGCCGCTGGCAGTCACACACCGTAGGCCGGCCGATCTGTTCAGCACCGGCGACGCGGCCAGCTTCGAGCTCAAGGAAATCGCCGAGAACGGAAACTTGGGACCGATGCTCGAGGCCCTGGGCGGGGACAAGCACGTGTCGATGACCGCCGTCGCGCTCGGAGATCCGCCGCCCATCCTGCCCGGCGCATATCGCACGTTCGAGATCAACGCCGGACCCGGTGCCAAGTGGTTCTCCTGGGTGAGCATGCTCATCTGCACGAACGACGGGTTCACCGGCGCCGACTCGTTCCGTCTGCCCAAACGGGTCGGCGACGAGACCGAGGCGTACACGTCCGCGTATGACGCGGGGACCGAGGTCAACACCGAGGACTTCTACGACCTGGTGCCGCCCTGCGCTCCGCTGACCGGAGTGGAGACCGACAAGATGGGTGTGGGAGCCAGCAATCCCGACCTGGCCGAAGGCGGTGTGATTCGCATGCACCCCGGCGTGTACGGGAACGGAGATCTGTCGCCCGAGATCCACGGTTGGGAGAATCCGGTCGCGAAGATCGTCATCCGCCGGGTGGGGTAGTCATCAACCGAGTAGGATAGTCGAGTCGAGCGAGGCCTCCGGGCCACTGCCGCTCACCGACGAAGGCGCCCCCGGAGACTTCCGGTCTCCGGGGGCGCTTTTATTGTCCTGACGGGCCCCGCGTGCCTCGCGGCCCACCACTTTCGCATGCTACCTGCGGAGGCCTCGGAGCTGCGCCCCTCCCCCGCGCATCATCCCCCGTCCGGGCCGCGCACCACGGCGGTTGCCGCGCATTCCGGCCCTGCCGCGTCGGGCCCTGCGCGTGCTTTCCCGCAGGGTGTCCAACTGATCCTCCGAGAGGATGTCTTCCACCCGGTCGCGGGTGGCACGCATCCGATCGCGGGCGCCGTCCATGTATTGCTCCATGGCGTCGCGCGCCTCTTCGC